>NZ_VOBK01000001.1:0-1299156 GCF_008369345.1 Microbacterium sp. ANT_H45B | reverse complement strand
CCTGAGCCAGGATCAAACTCTCCGTAAAAAAGAAATGCATACCCCACCGGGAAAACGGTGACGCAGCGAGTTTGATGCTGACCAAAGAGACAAATTCATTGCTGACTTCATCCGAATGCCAACCCCCGAAAGGAGTTGGTCTTTGATCCAAAGGAATTCTCACCCAGCCGAAGCTAGACGAGGATAATTTGGCATTTGACAAGTGCACGCTGTTGAGTTCTCAAGGATCGGATGCTCCCACGACCCAGTCATCACAACCAGGCCCGAAGGGCAACTTCTCTATCTTATCTGTGTCATTCAGGCTGTCAATTCGACACACCGTGATGATCAGAACCAGATCTGCAGCTCGGGGCTCAAGGCCGCCGAGGCAACTTCACTAGCTTATCCGTTTCGGACTCGCTGTCAAATCGACCGCTTGTCCGAGGTGGACGCTCCAGGTCAGACAGAAGTGTGTCTGCGATCTTCTCCGAGGAGCTGATCGAGTGGAGGTGGTTCTCCGCTTGAGGGGGGTAAGGCTCTCGGCCTCTCCGCTTCCCTGTGGGGCGAACAAGTAATAAGTTACGCGGGATGCGGGGTTCCGGCAAATCATGGGCGCCCGCCGGGCGTGTCGCCCGTATTCCCGCGGAGTGGGGGCGCAGCAGCCGGCTGCCGAAGCCGTGACGACTCCCCCGCCCGAGCGGGGGTGCGCAACCCAGGCGGTGTCACACGGGAGGGATCTGCTGCACGCACCCACACGAAGAAAGCCACCGGGGAACCGGTGGCTTTCTTCGTGATGATCCATCCGGACCCTCGGGACGATTCCCGTGTTCCGGCTGATCACTGTGGTGGACCTAAGGGGATTCGAACCCCTGACCTCCTCGATGCGAACGAGGCGCGCTACCAACTGCGCCATAGGCCCTTACGTGTTCTACGCTATCACGCTCGCCGCGCCACTCGCGTCGCGCATCATCCGGCTGCGCGCTTGGCGAGGAGGTCGCGGACGTGCGCTTCGATCTCCGCGTCGTCGACGTAGCCCATCCGGGCGAAGGGCGACGCTGCGGCCGGCATCTGCACGGGGGTGGGCGGTGCCATCTCCTCTGCGCGGGCGCGGAGTTCGGCGAGGCGGGCCGCGGAGCGACGCCCCTCCTGTGCATCCATCTCGGCGCGTGCCACCTGAGCGCGAGACCCCGTCACGGAGACGAGGGGCTCGGGCAGCGGACGCGGTGTCCAGGTCGCACGGCCCTGATCATGCAGCGCCGGCGCAACCCGCTCCACCGGCTTCGCCTCGACCCGCACCGCACGACGTGCCGCGCGCGCCGCGACCGAGGACATGCGCTGCAGGGCGATGCCCGACACGATCACCAGCACAGATCCGACCCAGATCAGCAGCGGTGCCTGCACGGTCAGCAGCTGCCAGACCCCGAGCCCGACCAGGGTGAACCCGAGCAGCACCGCGGACGTCGCGGTCAACCGCACCCGCCGACGGGCGCGAGCCTGCCGCACGGCAGGATCCGCCTTCGTGGCGGCCAGCTCTTCACGGAGCAGGGCGAGTTCGCCGGCTTCCTTCTCGGACTGCAGTCGCTTCGCGAGCTTCTGCTGCGCCAGCGCCGTTCTGGCATTGAGTTCGAGGCGGACCTCCGTGGGCGTCTCGCTGGTCTCCGCGAGCACCCGGAGCGCCTGGTTCAGTCGAACGGCGTTGCGCTCGGCGGCGTCGTACTGGAAACGTCCCCGCCAGGAGGGCAGCAGATAGAGCATCCACAGGAGCACAGCGACGAGCACGATCACTCCCCCGCTCAGCACCGGCCCGTCCATGTCGACAACGGTACGGGAAGATCGTTGCTCGGAGCCCTCAGGCGGGGCGTGTGTCGCGACGAGTTCAGGGGCCTGAGTCAGATCGCGAGTCGGTCGGAGGGAGGGATGGTCGCGGCGTCCGGTGGGACCTCTCCACGCAGCCATCGCGCCAGCACTCCCTGCGGCACGTCTTCGCGGGTCAGCGAGAAGGCGTAGTGGTCGCGCCAGTCCCCGTCGATGTGGATGTACCTGCGGCGCAGTCCCTCATAACGGAAGCCGAGCTTCTGGACGATGCGCAGGCTCGCGGCATTCTCCGGACGGATGCAGATCTCCATGCGGTGCAGCGCGAACTCGGTGAAGCAGGCATCGGTTGCCAGGGCGACAGCGGTGGGCGTGATGCCCTTGCCCGCGAAGCGCTCGCTGACCCAGTAGCCGATCGTCGCCGAGCACAGAGATCCGCGTGCCACTCCCCACACGTTGAGCTGGCCGGCGATCTCGCCGTCGTACTCCATGACGAACGGATAGCCGGACCCGTCGCGGTACTGCTGCAGGAGCCGGCGGATGCTGAGCCTCATGTCGAAGGAGACGGCACCGTACGGCACCGTCGCCTCCCACGGCTGCAGCCAGGATCTGTTGCTCAGCAGCTCGTGCTGAAGCGTCCTGGCATCGCGAGGGCGCACGAGGCGCAGCTCGATGGGACCATGCCGCATCCCCGTCGCCTGATCCATCCGAGCGCTCCCCACGCCGCGATGACGCCTAGAGGCGTTCCGCGAACTCCTTGAGCCACGGCCGCAGCTCGGGGCCGAGGTCCTCGCGGTCCGAGGCGAGCTGGACGATCGCCTTGATGTAGTCGACCCGGTCGCCGGTGTCGTAGCGTCGGCCGCGGAAGACCACGCCGACGACGCCGGGTCCTTCGGGGCGCGTGGCGAGCTCCTGCAGAGCGTCCGTCAGCTGGATCTCGCCGCCCTTGCCCGGCTCCGTGCGCTCGAGCACCTCGAAGATCGACGCCGGCAGCACGTAGCGGCCGATGATCGCGAGGTTCGAGGGGGCGTCCTCCTGTGCGGGCTTCTCGACGAGGCCGGTGACGCGCACGGCATCCGATCCTTCGAGCGGCTCGACGGCGGCGGCGCCGTACATGTGGATGTTGGCGGGGTCGACCTCCATGAGGGCGATCACCGCGGCACCGCTGCGCTCGTGCTCGGCGATCATCGCGGTGAGCAGCGGATCGCGCTCATCGATGAGGTCGTCGCCGAGGAGCACGGCGAACGAGCTGTCGCCGACGTGGGTGCGCGCGCGCAGCACTGCGTGACCGAGGCCCTTCGGCTCGCCCTGACGGACGAAGTGGATGTCGGCGAGATCGCTCGACTGCACGACCCTGGCGAGGCGCCCCGTGTCGCCCTTCTCCATGAGCTTCACCTCGAGCTCGGGAACCGAGTCGAAGTGGTTGGAGATGGCGTTCTTGTTGCGCCCGATGATCACGAGGATGTCGTCGATGCCGGCACTCGCGGCCTCTTCGACGACGTACTGGATGGCCGGCTTGTCGACGACAGGCAGCATCTCCTTCGGCATCGCCTTCGTCGCGGGAAGGAATCGTGTCCCCAGTCCGGCGGCGGGAATGACAGCCTTCATCTTCTGTGTACCCATCCTGACAGCCTAGCGGGGATGCCGCCGTAGACTCGGAGGCATGTCCACCGACGTCGAGCACCAGAAGCGCGCACTGCGCGCCGAGCTCCGCGAACGACGCCAGCTGTTGAGCGACGCACAGCGCGAGACCGCGGCATCCGCGATCGCGCAGCGTCTGGACGACCTCGTCGAGACGCTCGGTGCGCGATCGATCTCGTGCTTCCTGTCCTCGACGACCGAGCCGGGGACCAGGGAGTTCGTCACCGGTGCCGTCCGTCGCGGCATCCGCGTGCTCCTCCCCATCACCCGCGCGGACGGCCTGCTGGACTGGGCCGTCGCCACCGAGGACGACGAGGTGGTCGAGGGGCTCTTCGGTCTGCCGGAGCCGACCGGCGAGGTCCTCGGACCCATCGCCGTCAACGACGTCGACCTCATGATCATCCCCGCAGCAGCCGTGGATCGCGGCGGTATGCGGATGGGGTGGGGCCGCGGATACTTCGACAAGACCATCGGCTCGATGGAGAGGTGCCCGCCCGTCTACGCGGTCATCTATGATTCCGAGGTACTCGATCTCCTGCCCCGAGAGGTGCATGATCAGCCGGTCACCGGCGTCGTCACCCCCACGCAGACCCTTCTCCTGTCGCAGCAGCGACACTGACCCTCGAGGATCGCCATGCCGACCTATGCCTATGCCTGCCGCTCCTGCGGCCACGCCTTCGACGCCGTGCAGAGCTTCTCCGACGACGCCCTGACCGTCTGCCCCGAATGCGGCGGAGAGCTGCGCAAGCAGTACGGATCGATCGGTGTGACGTTCAACGGATCCGGGTTCTATCGGACCGACTCGCGCGCCGGGTCTGGTGCTTCGTCCTCCGCCCCGGCATCATCGAAGTCCGAGTCGAAAGCGAGCACCGCTCCGGCGCCCGCGACGACGTCCACCACTTCCTGACATCGATCACTGAGGGGCACATCATGCTCAAGGGCTTCAAAGACTTCATCCTGCGCGGCAACGTCATCGATCTCGCCGTCGCCGTCGTCATCGGCACCGCATTCACGGCGATCGTCACCGCCGTGGTCAACAGCATCATCACCCCGCTCGTCTCCCTCTTCTTCAAGGCGGATGCGACGGGCCAGTTCGGCCCGCAGCTGACGAGCATCTACGGCGACACCGTGACCTTCCCGCTCGGCGACCTGATCTCGGCGGTCATCAGCTTCCTCTCGGTCGCCCTCGTCGTGTACTTCGTCTTCGTGCTGCCGATGAACACCTTCAAGGCGCACGTCGAAGCGCGCAAGGGCACTCCGGCCGAAGAGCCGCAGGAGGAGCCGGCCGCGGCCACCGAGGCCGAGCTGCTCGTGGAGATCCGCGACCTGCTCGCTCGCAATCCTCGCAGCTGAGACTCCTCGCAGCTGAGACTCGACGCAGCTTAGACTCGACGCATCACGACGCGCACGGTCCCTCCGGGCCGTGCGCGTCGTCGTATTCCCTGCGTGACGCGCGGATTACGCGCGGGTCAGTAGTGCGGGGGAACGTCCTGCATCAGACGATCGTCGTTCGGACCGGCGGGTCGCGCATCGCCACGCACCCGGCGCGCGACGAAGGCCGGGGACTGCGCCGCCCCGACCGCGGATCCCTCAGGATCGGTGTCGGTGCCGTCGACGGGGGTGAGCCTCGCGCGGCGAGATCCCGGCACCCGCACGACCTGCTGCCGTGCGGGGACGGGCTCGCGCTCGTCAGTCATGCTGCGGATCGATGAGATCGATCGGCTGCGTGTCGTTCTCGGCTCGTGCGGCGGATGCCGAGATGCCCAGCACCTCGCCGATCCGTGCGGCTGCGGTCACCGGGTCGCTGTAGAGGTCGAAGGCGTGCACGCGCACGTAGTGCCAGCCGAGGCGGCGCAGGACGTGCGGGCGCAGACGCAGGGTCTCGCGCAGCGACTCGCCGCGGGACTCCGGATCGGGCTCGATGACCACGGCCTTGCCGCCGTACTGGGCCACGAGCGGCAGCAGCCCGCGATAGTCCACGTCGACCGCGGCGCCCAGACGGCGCAGCTCCCTGGCGAGCGCCAACGTGAGCGGATCCGCGAGATCCTCCAGGCGGGCGTCCCTGCCTCGGGCGGCGAGTCCCCCGAGGATCGACATCAGCGTGGCGGCTCCGTGCTCGAGTCGGCCGTCGTCGAACGACGAGGGGCGGATCGACGAGACGATGACCATGGATCGTCGGGCCCGCGTCATACCGACGGTGAGCAGTCGTTCACCGTCGGGAGTGGAGAGGTCGCCGAAGTCGCTCAGCACGCGGCCGTGCTTGGTGAGTCCGAATCCGAGCGAGAAGATCACCCGATCGCGGCTCTCGGCGACCGACTCCTCGAGAGTGAGCACGGAGAAGGGCTCGGCGGTGTCGCGACCGACGAAGTCCGCGACGTCGGAGCGACCGGCGAACGCCGACGTGACCGCCGCGCGCACGCGCTCGGCATGCCGACGGCTGGCCGTGACGACCATGAGCGATTCATCCGGACGGTGCACGGCATGCTCGACGACCAGGGTGACCACGCGGGCGACCTCGGCCTCGGGACTCTCGACAGCACCGGAGATCGGGTCGGGCGCACCGGTGCCGCCCTCCACGTAGTCCACGGTGAGGCTGCCGCGACCGAGATAGGACCCGGCCCAGGGCAGCGAGACGATCTCTCCCCCGTAGAACGCGTCGTTGATGAGCTCGGCGAGGTCTTCGCCACCCGCGCGATAGCTGCGGGTCAGCGTCATGACAGGCAGCAGCTCGGACAGACGCTCGAAGGCCGAGACGGAGTCGAAGGGAACCTCGTGCTCCCATTCGTCGCCCGGATCGACCGCGACGTGGAACGGGGTCGGGAGCTGGGTGACGGGGTCGCCGAAGGCGACCACCTGACGGGCCCTGCGGATCGCCGGGGCGGCCTCGGCGAGGTTGATCGCGGCGGCGTCGACGAGCAGCACGGCGTCGAAGTCGACGGAGTCCGGGATCTGCGGGACCAGATAGGGCGAGGAGATCCAGACCGGCGCGAGCACATCGACCAGAGTCGGCGCGGAGCTCACGATCTCAGCGGTCGTCGTCGCGGGCTGCTTCAGCGCCCGCCGCAGGTTCTGCGATTCCTGGGGCTCGTCGACGATCGCGATCTTCCACTGGTTCGCCAGCTGCCAGGCCAGCAGCGGGCCCGCCATGGCGGCATGCGCCTCGTCGACGAGACGGAAGTCGCGCTCGAGCCTGTCGACCACGGCCGTGTTGGCGCCGAGCAGCGCGCGGTCGTCCTGCAGCGCGCGCTCGAGGAGTGTCTGCCACCACGCGAACTCGAGCTCGTCTCCCACGCGCGCCTCGGCGACGTGGCGCACCGAGAGCTCGGCCAGCAGCGGCTCGAGCCCGAGATCGGCGAGACGGTCGCGCAGCTGCGCCCGCTCGACGAGGTTGTCGAACACGTCGGACTTCGCCGCGAGACCGGCGAGGGTGCGCACCAGACGCGCGACCGGAAGCGTCGCCAGCGGCTCGCGGCGTCCGAGCGCCACGTCGAGCTCGGCGAGCTCCGCCGTCACGCGCTGCCACGCGGAGTACACGTCGGCGAGTCCGAGCGGGACCTCGGGGGCGACGCCCGCCTCGACGCAGCGCTGCCACTGGGTGCGCTGTGCCTGGATGCGGAGCAGGGAGTCGTGCATCTCGGTGACATGCACCCCTGGGCGCACGTACTCCTTGGCGAGGCGACGGAGTCGGCGGCGGTTCGCTCCGGACATGTTGGGAGCATCCCGCCGGGACCCGTGGGCCTGGATGAGCTCGCCCAGCGGTCGCTCGAACACGGTCGGGCTGAACCGATCGAGGGAGTCGCGGATCCCCTGCAGCAGTCGCAGGTACTCCCCCAGCTCGTCGATCGTCGAGAACGGGCGCATGTGCGTCTGCGAGATCAGCGCGTAGCCGCGCTCCAGGAGCGCCGGAACGCTGTCGGCGTGCAGGCGACCGGCGAGCTGATGAGCCGATCGTGCGGCCTCCGTGCTCGAGAAGGTCACGCCGTACCACGGGGAGTCGTCGGGGCCGAAGCGGAACTCTCCGAGACGCGCTGCCTGCGCGAGAGCGGATGCCGCCGCCGAGCGGTCGTCGGCCAGCGTGCGCAGCGTCTCGGTGCTCAGACGCGCGGTCGTCGAGGGCGGCGTCGGGAGCGAGGCCAGCTTGGTCAGGTGACGCGTGGCGTCGAGCACCGATGAGCCCGTGCCCGCCACCGGGGCGGTGAGCGCATGACGGTAGTCGCGCAAAACCGTGCGCAGTCGCACGAGCGCGTCGTCGACGTCGCTCACCTTCGGCGCCGTGGCCTTCTCGTTGCGGCCGATCGCCCGCACGAGATCACGGCGGACGCTCGCCGGCGACACCGCGAGGCTGTCGAGGCCGATGCCAGCGAGGCGATGACGCACGCCGTCGAGGGTCGATCGTCGCGCGGAGACCACGAGCACGCGCTTGCCGCCGCGCACGAGCTCACCGAGCGCGTTGATCACGGTCTGGGTGCCGCCCGTGCCCGGAAGCGTGGCCACGGTCAGCGAGTGACCGGCGGCGATCCTGGCGAGGACGGCCTCCTGCTCGGCATCCGCATCGAGCAGCAGGTTGTCGGATGCCGGTGCGCGGTCGTCCGGTCCGGTGTGGTGAGGCGCGGGTCGGCGTGCGGAGACCTGCTCACGGTCGCCGACGTGGCCGGCGAGGGCGTTGAGCACGATGTGGTCGAGGCTGCCCCCGTCACGCGACATCGCACCGCCGACATCGGCGAACGTCGAGACGACGAGTCGGGGCAGCACCGTGAAGGTGTCGATCGAGCGGGTCGTGGCCCGGAGGCTGTCGATCACGGGCTGCGGTTTGAAGATCCCGCCGTCGTAGGCGAGCGACGCGAGGGCCGCGGCATCGATCGTGATGCCGAAGTGCTCCCGCGCGATGCGGACGAGCTCGGGGTTGACCTCGAACGCCCCCTGCAGCTTGAGCTCGAAGTCGGAGTGGTGGCGCCGGATCGCCAGAGGGCGCAGCAGCACGGGAGCGGCGAAATCCGCGCCCCCGATGCGCCAGCCCGCGACACCGACCGCGAGGTGCACGGCTTCGATCCCGCGGACCGTGCGCAGCTCGGTGTTCTTGGCGGTGATCCGCTCGGCGGCGAGCCTGGCCGTGCGCAGACCCACCTCGTCGCGGAAGAGATTGGAGAGGAGGGTCGATCTCCCGGTGATGAACTGCGGCAGGCTGCCCGGATGCGCCTTGGAGATGTCGATGCTCGACTCGACCGTGTCGCGGAAGTTCACCAGAGGCGAGGAGCCGCCCAGATCGGCGGCCTCGGCACGCAGTCGGGTCCGTGCGGCCTCCGCCGCATGCGCGATTCCGGAGACGGGTGCGGAGCCGAGGGGCGTGCCCAGGGTCACCGAGGCATCGATCGCTGCGTCATCCACAGCCTTGCCTTCACGTCGCCACACACCTCACACCCTAAGCGCGACACGCTCGCGAGGCTGTATCCCTGGCGGGTTTCACCGTATTTCCGCAGTCGTCGCGCACCGCTGCAGCCCCGCACTCCTCCTGCACCGGTTCACGAGGAACGCTGAGCCTCCCCCGCTCCCGTGATCCGGCCGCGTGCTCGAAGGCCGGGGCGTCAGTATGGGTGCATGACCTTCCGCTACGACTTCGCCCCCACCCCGTTCGGGGATGCGCTCGCGGTGTTCTCCGACGACGGCATCGTCCGGTTCGACCTCTCGGAGTCCGACGACCCCTCCGTCCCCTGGCTTCTCGAGAACGTCTCGCATCGTCTGGGCGCCGTGCCGGAACCGGCGCCCGGCGCCGCCGACGATCTCTCCGCCCTGCTCGACGACTACTTCGACGGAGTCGCCGTGCGCTTCGACGAGCAGCTCGCCTGGGACTGGCGGCTGGTCGACGGGTTCGCGCGCGCAGCACTGCAGACCATCGCGACGATCGAGTGGGGAGAGACGATGAGCTACGGCGAGGTGGCGGCGCTCGCGGGCCACCCGGGGGCGGCACGGGCGGTGGGCACCGCCTGCCGCAACACCCCGTTCTCGATCATCGTCCCCGTGCACCGGGTCGTCCGATCCGACGGCTCGCCGGGGCACTACGGCGCGTATCCCGAACGCAAGCGCTTCCTGCTCGATCTCGAGACGGCGCGGTGACGACGACGTGGACCCCGACGAGTAGGCCGTCGGGGTCCACGTTCCGCTCACCCGCGCGACGGCGGGCTCGGAGCGGTCAGTGATCGACCGCCTTCTCCGCACCGAACCCGGTGAGCGAGCGCACCTCCATCTCCGCGGCGAGTTGCGGGGATTCCTTCGTCCGGCTCGTGATCGTTCCGAGCCAGCCGAGGAAGAACCCGAGCGGGATCGACACGATGCCCGGGTTGTTCATCGGCCACAGCACGATGTCGATCCCGGGGATCATCGAGGTGGGTGAGCCGGAGAAGACCGGCGACAGCACGATCAGGATGATCGCTGCCGCGAGCCCGCCGTACATGCTCCACACCGCACCGCGGGTGTTGAACCGACGCCAGAAGAGCGAGTAGAGGATCGTGGGCAGGTTGGCCGATGCCGCCACCGCGAACGCCAGCGCGACGAGGAAGGCGATGTTCTGCCCCTGGGCGCCGATCCCGCCCACGATGGCGAGGATGCCGATCACGACGACCGTGCGACGGGCCACCCGCACCTCGGCATTCGGATCGGTCACGACCGGCGCGCCCGAGGCATCCTTCCTGCCCTTCTGGATCACGTTCGCGTAGATGTCGTGCGCGAAGGACGCCGCAGCCGTGATCGTGAGCCCCGCGACCACCGCGAGGATCGTGGCGAACGCGACCGCCGAGATGAACCCGAGGAGCACGGGCCCACCGAGGTAGAGCGCGAGCAGCGGGGCCGCGGAGTTCGGCCCACCGGGGGCGGCCGCGATCACATCGGCACCGACGAGTGCACCCGCGCCGTAGCCGAGCACCAGCGTCAGCAGGTAGAACCCGCCGATCAGCCAGATGGCCCACACCACCGATCGCCGCGCCTCCTTGGCCGTCGGCACCGTGTAGAAGCGCATCAGCACGTGCGGGAGTCCCGCGGTGCCCAGCACCAGCGCCATGCCGAGAGACAGGAAGTCCCAGGGGTTCGCGCCGTACTGCAGACCAGGTCCGAGGATCGCCTCGCCCTTGTCGGAGTTGGCGACGGCGGCTTCGAGAAGCGTGTTCAGGTTGAACCCGTTGATGGCGAGCACCCAGATCGTCATGGCGATGGCGCCGCCGATGAGCAGGAACGCCTTGACGATCTGCACCCAGGTCGTGCCCTTCATGCCGCCGATGAGCACGTACACGATCATCAGCACGCCGACCACCGCGATCACGATCGACTGCCCCACGCGGCCGTCGATGCCGAGCAGCAGCGAGACCAGTCCGCCGGCGCCCGCCATCTGTGCCAGCAGATAGAAGAAGCAGACCGCGAGGGTCGTGATCGCGGCCGCCATGCGCACCGGCTTCTGCGTGAGCCGGAAGGAGAGGACGTCGGCCATCGTGAACTTGCCGGTGTTGCGCATCAGCTCGGCGACCAGCAGCAGGGCGACGAGCCAGGCGACGAGGAAGCCGATGGAATACAGGAACCCGTCGTACCCGTTGATCGCGATCGCCCCGCAGATGCCGAGGAACGACGCTGCCGACAGGTAGTCGCCGGCGATCGCGAATCCGTTCTGGGGGCCGGTGAACGAGCGTCCGGCCGCGTAGTAGTCGGCGGCCGTCTTGTTGTTGCGGCTCGCGCGGATGACGATGAACAGCGTCACCGCCACGAAGGCCGCGAAGATCGAGATGTTGAGGATCGGGTTGCTCTCGACCGTAGGAGCGGCGGTCGCCGCGTGCACGGCGTTCATGCGTCACCCTGCGCCTTCTCGAGACCTTCGCGGATCTCCGTCGCGATCGGATCGAGCTTCCTGTTCGCGAATGCGACATAGCCCATCGTGATGGCGAATGTGGTGACGAACTGGCCGAGCCCCATCAGCAACCCGACGGTGATATCACCCCACACCCGCTGCGACATGAAGTCGATCGCGAATGCGGCGAGCAGGACATAGACGAAATACCAGATCACGAAGAATGCCGCGAGCGGGAAGATGAACGACCGCTGGGTCTTCTTCAATTCACGGAATCGGGGGGATTCTTCAACCGCGATGTAATCGATCGCGCCTGCGGAATCCGCCGTCGGATGGTCGGTCATGGGGCCTCCTTGCCACATGGTCTACGGCTCGCCCTCGCCTGCCGGGCGAATGATAGGGTCGACGCTACGAAACGGGGAACAGCGCCGTCACCCCCGAAAGTAGGTAGTCGTGAGCACATCGACCGCGAGCGAGTCCGAGACCGACCTCGTCGCCCGGGCGGTGCGCGAGCTCGCCCAGCGCACGAGGTTCCCGGTGACGTTCGGCGGCCTGATCGACGACGGGGTCGTCAGCGTCACGAGCATCGTCGGCAACCGCACCCGCAGCCTCGACGGCCTGCGCGTCAAGCCCGAACGCGGTCTGGGTGGCCGGGCGATGATGGAGCTGCGTCCGCGCATGACGAACGACTACGGGTCGTCGCGGCAGATCACCCACGACTACGACGTCTTCGTGCTCGGCGAGGGGCTGCGCACCCTGCTCGCACTGCCGATCATCGTGGACGGACGCCCCCGCGGAGTGCTCTACGCCGGGTCCTGGGACCGGACGCCGGTGGGGGGCGTGACCACTGCCCCCGCGATGCAGGTCGCCCATTCGGTCGCGGAGGAACTGCGTATCCGCGACGAGGTGGAGCGACGCCTGCGGGCCGCGGGCCCGGCATCCGATGCGGTGCCGGCGCGTCAGCGCGAAGAGCTGCGGGAGAGCTTCGCCGAGCTCCGCAGCATCGCGGCCTCGGTCGACGACGCGGAGCTGCGCGCGCGCATCGCCCAGGTGGAGCGCCGGCTGCTGACGCTGTCGGGGGATGCCGCGTCCCCGACGACGGGCCCTATCACGACCGTGCATCTCTCGCGACGAGAGACGGACGTCCTCGCCTGCGCGGCCCTCGGCGCGACCAACGGCGAGATCGCCACCCAGCTGGGTCTGCGCGAGGGCACCGTGAAGGCCTACCTCGGCACGGCGATGTCGAAGCTGGACGCATCCACCCGGCACGCCGCGGTCACGAAGGCACGTCGGGCGGGGCTGCTCCCCTGACCGAGGCCGTGGGGCCGCAGGCAGCCGGTGCACAGCCCCTGCCCAGCGCGCACGGCTAGCCTGGATGACGGTCGGCGATCACCGACCCCGGACGAGGCAGACCAGTACCCGGTGAGCGCAAAGACTGGTCCGAAAGGACCACTCATGTCGTGGATCGTGCTGATCGTGTCCGGAGTCCTCGAGGCCGTGTGGGCGACCGCTCTCGGCAAGTCCGAGGGATTCACCAAACTCTGGCCGAGCGTCATCTTCGTCGGCGGACTGCTGCTCTCGATGGTCGGCCTCGCCTTCGCCATGCGCGAGATCTCCACCGGCACCGCCTACGCCGTGTGGGTGGGCATCGGCGCCACTCTCACCGTCGTATGGGCGATGGTGACCGGAGAGAGCGATATCTCCTGGCCGCGCATCCTGCTTCTTCTGGGATTGGTCGGCTGCATCGTCGGGCTGAAATTGATCGACCCCGGTCACGAATAAATGCGCAGCTATTCGCCGCTCGCGGTAATGTCATCACATGGCTAGAAGAATTGTGCACCAGTTGGTCGATGACATCGATGGGTCGGTCCTGGAGGTGGGCGAAGGCGAGACCGTGCATTTCTCGCTGAATGGCACCTCGTACGAGATCGATCTGAATACCGCGCATGCCGAAGAATTGCGCGCGGCGCTCGAGCCGTACATCTCGGCAGGACGTCGGGCCGGGTCCTCCGCGGCGACGCGCTCCGCTGCACCGAGAAAGCGTCAGGGACGCAATCCCGAGGTCGCCGCGATCAGGGCCTGGGCGAATGACAACGGCTACACGCTGTCGGAGCGGGGACGCATTCCCAATCCGGTCGTCGAGGCATACAACGCCGCGCACTGACTCACTCGGAGGTCGCGACTCCGGCCTGGGCCCACGGCTCATCCCGGATCGCGATCTCCTGCGCCATGTCGGAGAGGAAGCGGATGACCACATCCCGCTCCTCCGACGTCAGTCGCGCAGCCGAGTAGAACCGTTTCGCCTGCTGCTTCCCCACCGTCTCCATGGCCGCCCGGCGGGTCTCCGGAGTGATCGAGATCGCGAGCGCGCGTCGGTCGGTCGGGTGCGGCTCCCGACGGATGTGCCCACCCTTCTCGAGCCGATCCAGCAGCTTGGTGGTCGATGCCGTGGAGATCCCCAGATGCGTGGCGATCGCGCCCGGCGTCGCGGTTCCCCCGCGATTCTCCGACACGATCAGGTAATGCAGCGCTCTCATGTCCGTGTCATTCAGACGCATGTAGCGCCGCGACGCCAGAGACAGCTTCTGCTCCGCATCCCTGAGTTCACCCAGGGCCCCCATGACCTGCGCGATCTGCCGAAGATCTTCGGGATCGACGCCCGAGCGGTCGATCAGAGTGCTGCGGGGATCGCTCGAATCCACGTCGTAGAGCGCGGCGTGCGACAGCCTCTCGGCGAACTCGCCTTCCCGTGCCACGAGGGCGTCCGACGCACCGTCCCCCGGGGGACTGGCGTCGGGTCCGTTGCGCATGACATCATGCTACACACCATTGGATTCATGTTATGTTGATTATTAGCTAAGCTAGCGAAATCAAGGAGGTTCCCCCGATGGATGAGGTCACCCTCCTTTCCCCTGACGGAGTCGCGATCGGAGTCCTCGCGAAAGACGCGGTGCACACGACCGACACCCCCCTGCACCTGGCCTTCTCGTGCTACGTGCTCGACCATGAAGGACGCCTGCTCGTCACCCGCCGCGCCCTGTCGAAGCGCACCTGGCCGGGCGTGTGGACCAACAGCTTCTGCGGACATCCCCGCCCCGACGAGGTCATGACGGATGCCGTCCGGCGGCGAGCGCTCGACGAACTCGGCCTTCGGATCACCGACATCTCCCTCGCCCTCCCGGACTACCGCTACCGCGCGGTGGATGCGAGCGGCATCGTCGAGAACGAGATCTGCCCCGTGCACGTCGCCATCGCCGACGGCGCACTCTCCCCCGACTCCGATGAGGTCGCGGAGTGGGCGTGGGTTGATCCCGCCGACTTCGCCCGGTCGGTCGACGGCGCGCCCTTCGCCTTCAGCCCCTGGCTCACCGAGCAGCTCCCCCGGCTTCGCGAGCTCGGAGTCTTCTGATCATGCCCCCGGTGGCGTTACGAGAAGACATGAGCACCCGCCTCGAAGAGGTGCTGAGACAGCGGTTCGCCTTCCACTGCGAGAATGCGGAGGCATACGGCCGCGAGTTCGCCGCGCTGTGGCGCGCGACGGCGGATCACGCTCTCGGCGGCAAGCTCGTGCGCCCGCGGCTTCTTCTCGACATCCACCGCGCACTCTCCCCCGACGCGGGTGAGGAGCCGAACCTCGCGGCAGTGGACATCGCGGCGCACATCGAACTGCTGCACTACGCGTTCCTCCTTCACGACGATGTCATCGACGGCGACCTGACGCGACGCCGGCGACCCAACCTGATCGGCGCGCTCGCTGCGGGAAGCCCCGGCGTGACCGAGGAGGACTCGCTGCACTGGGCTCGCTCGAGTGCGATCCTGATGGGAGATCTGCTGCTCTCGGCGGCCATCATGGGGTTCGCCCGAGCCGATGTCCCTTCGCACGCCCGCTCCCGCCTTCTCGATCTGGTGGAGCAGACGATCCTCGAGACCGTGGCGGGCGAGCACACCGACGTCGCGCTGAGCCACGGCATCATCCCCTCGGACGTCGACACGGTCCTGGCCATGAGCGTCTACAAGACCGCGACGTACTCGTTCTCCCTTCCCCTGCGGGCGGCCGCGCTGCTCGCCGGGTCCTCCGTCTCGGCGGAGCAGACGCTCGAAGACGTCGGACGCCGCCTGGGCCTCGCCTACCAGCTGCAGGACGACCTGCTGTGCGTGTTCGGCGATCATCGGGCCCACGGCAAGGACGCCTTCTCCGATCTGCGCGAGGGCAAGGAGACCGCGATCATCGCCTTCGCGAGGTCGACCGATGCGTGGCCGCAGATCGCCCCGCGATTCGGAGCGGTCGACCTGAGCCTGCAGGACGCCACGGCGATCCGCGACCTGCTGCGGGGCTGCGGCGCGGAGCGGTTCGTGGTGGGCCTGATCGGCGAGCAGCTCGACGGCGTCTACGCACTGCTTAGCGAGGCCGAGCGCGACGGACAGATCACCTCGGACGCGGCACGAGCGATCCTCGTCTCCGCCTCCCGCCTCGAAGGACGACAGGTATGACACCGACCCGCGACGGCTCCCCCGAGGAGAGCCTCGGCCGATTCAGCCGCGCCGCCGACACCGCATCGACCGAAGTGATCCGCACGTACTCCACGTCTTTCGGCCTTGCGACGCGCCTGCTCGGCGAGCGGCACCGTCAGCACGTGCGCAACATCTACGCGATGGTGCGCATCGCCGACGAGGTCGTCGACGGCGTCGCCGCTCAGGCCGGACTCGATGCCGCCGCGCAGACGGAGGCGCTCGCGTCGTACGTCGCCGAGACGCACCGTGCGATGCGGGCGGGCTACAGCACCGATCTCGTGCTGCACGCCTTCGCCAGGACCGCTCGGGATTGCGGGATCGGCGAGGACCTCACGCAGCCCTTCTTCGACTCGATGGGTGCCGACATCGCCGCCGAGGCGGACTTCACCCCGTACGACGCCGACGCGCACGCCCGCTACGTCTACGGCTCGGCCGAGGTGGTCGGCCTCATGTGCCTGCAGGTGTTCCTCCGCGGCGAGCGCCGCACCGCCCGTGAACGGGAGATCCTGACCCACGGCGCCCGCCGGCTCGGCGCGGCATTCCAGAACGTGAACTTCCTGCGAGACCTCGCCGACGACACCGACAGACTCCAGCGGGGGTACCTCGGCGGATCGGCACGGCTCACCGACGCCGACAGAGACGACTGGGTACGCACCATCAGAATGCAGCTCACCGACGCGCGGCGCGCGATCCCGCTCCTGCCGAAGGACGCCCGCGCCGCCGTCCGCAGCGCACTCGCGCTCTTCGAGGCCCTGACGACGAGGATCGCGAGGACCCCGTCCGCCGTGCTCTACGAGAAGCGGGTCAGAGTGCCCGATCCGATGAAGGCCCTGCTCACCGCGCGCGCCGTGCTCGTGACATCGCTGGAGCGCGACCGATGAGCCGGGTGGCCGTCGTCGGCGCCGGGGTCGCGGGCCTGGCCGTCGCGGGGCTGCTCGCCCGCGACGGACACGAGGTGACCGTCTACGAGAAGAACGACAGGGTCGGCGGCCGCGCGGGCACGATCGAGCGCGACGGCTTTCGTTTCGACTCCGGTCCGTCGTGGTATCTGATGCCCGAGGTGTTCGACCACTTCTTCGCGATGATGGGCACCAGCACCGAAGCACAGCTGGATCTCACGCTGCTCGACCCCGGCTACCGCGTCTTCCGGGAGCCGTCGGCAGACGGCTCCCCCTCTCCGTCCGTCACCGTTCCCGCGGGGCGCGACGAGGTGTCCCGGCTGTTCGAGTCGCGCGAGCCGGGTGCGGCGAAGGCCCTCGATGCCTACCTCGACTCCGCGCACGAGGCCAGGGTGATGGCCGAGCGCTACTTCCTCTACAACCCGTTCACGCGGCTGCGCGGGTTGATGACCCCCGAGGTGCTCCGTGCGCTCCCGCGTCTGTTCACGCTGCTGGGCACGCGCCTGCAGTCGTTCGCCGCCCGCCGGTTCCGCGATCCGGTGATCCGCCAGCTGCTCGGCTATCCCGCGGTGTTCCTCGGCACGGACCCCCGCACGGCGCCGGCGATGTACCACCTGATGAGTGCGCTCGACCTCGATGAGGGCGTGAGCTATCCGCAGGGCGGCTTCTGGCGCGTCGTCGAGAGGATCGCCGCCGTCGCGGAGTCCGCCGGGGTCCGGATCGTGCGCAATGCCGATGTCACGGCCATCACGACCGGGATCCGTTCCGGGATCCCCACGGCCACAGGCCTCGAATGGCGCGACGCCGACGGCGTCGCGCACGCGGTCGAGGCGGACATCGTGGTGTCGGGCGCCGACCTGCACCACACCGAGACGGCGCTGCTCCCCGCCCATCTGCGGACCTACCCCGACTCGTGGTGGCAACGGCGCACGAGCGGCCCGGGCGCGGTGCTCGTCATGCTCGGCGTGCGCGGCTCGCTTCCCGACCTCCCGCATCACTCGCTGTTCTTCACCGAGGACTGGGACGCCAACTTCGACGCCATCTTCGGCGATGAGCCGACCATCCCCGCCCCCGCGTCCATCTACGTGTGCCGCCCCAGCGCGACCGACGACTCGGTGGCGCCGGAGGGGCACGAGAACCTCTTCGTGCTGGTGCCGATCCCCGCCGACACCGCACTGGGCGGCGGCGGATCCGACGGTGCGGGCTCCGCGCTGATCGAGCGCACGGCGGATGCCGCGATCGACCAGATCGCCGCCTGGGCCGGCATCCCCGACCTGCGTGACCGCATCGTCGTGCGCGAGACCAAGGGACCCGCTGACTTCCGCGAGGAGTACAACTCGTGGCGCGGCGGGATGCTCGGACCCGCGCACATCCTGTCGCAGAGTGCGATGTTCCGCGCGCAGAACGCATCGCGCCGCGTCGCCGGACTGTACTACGCCGGAGCCACGACCGCACCGGGTGTGGGCGTGCCGATGTGCCTGATCAGTGCCGAGATCGTGCTCAAGCGGATCCGCGGAGACCACTCCAGCGGACCGCTGGACGCCCCCGTGACGGCCGATCCGGCGGCGAGCGCGTCGTGATGGGGTTCGTCTACCTCGCGGTCCTGCTCCTCGTCCTCGGCTGCATGCTGCTTCTCGATCGACGCTTCCGGCTCTTCTTCTGGAAGGACGCCGTCTCGGCATCCCTCGTCACGATCCTCGGCCTCGCGTTCTTCCTGATCTGGGACATCGCCGGCATCGCCGGGGGGATCTTCTTCCGAGGTGACGCGGTCGTCGCGACCGGCATCGTGCTCGCACCGGAACTGCCGATCGAGGAGCCGGTGTTCCTGCTCTTCCTGGTCGTGTGCACCATGGTCCTCCACACGGGCTCGGTACGGCTGCTGTCGACACGCGCCCGGACCCGGAGCGAGGTGCGCCCGTGACCTATCTCGAGCTCTCGGCCTGGTTCGTCGGCGCCGCCGTGATCGCCGCGATCGTGCTCTCGCTGATCGCGGGCCGGCGGCGCGCACGTCTCGGGGCGATCGCCCTGACCCTCGTGGCCCTCGTCATCCTCACCGCGGTGTTCGACACGCTGATGATCGCGACCGGGCTGTTCCACTACTCGCCCGCGCATCTGCTCGGCGTGCACATCGGCCTCGCGCCGCTGGAGGACTTCGCCTATCCGATCGCCGGCGCCATCCTGCTCCCGGCAGTGTGGGCCGTGCTGCGCGCCCGGCGCGGCCGCCGTGATGCGGAGGAGATCTCATGACCTCCGCCACGCGCGGCTCTCTGGGGCGCGACATCGCGCAGATCGTCCTGTCGTCGCGTCCCATCAGCTGGATCAACACCGCCTTCCCCTTCGCCGCGGCCTACCTGCTGAGCACGCGTGACGTCGACCTGACGCTGATCATCGGCACGCTGTACTTCCTGGTGCCGTACAACCTCGCCATGTACGGCATCAACGACGTGTTCGACTACGCCTCGGACCTGGCGAATCCGCGCAAGGGCGGTATCGAGGGCGCTCTGCTCGCACCGCGCATCCACCGCGCCACGCTGTGGTCGGCGGCGATCACGAACATCCCGTTCCTCGTCTATCTGGTGATCGTGGGAAACCCCGCCTCGTGGTTCTGGTTGGCGGTGAGCGTCTTCGCGGTCATCGCGTACTCCGCACGCGGGCTGCGCTTCAAGGAGCGGCCGTTCCTCGACTCCACGACCTCCAGCCTGCACTTCGTCACACCGGCGATCGTGGGGCTGACCCTGGCGGGCGCGATGATCACGCCGACGGTCGCGCTCGTGCTGGTCGCCTTCTTCCTCTGGGGGATGGCGGCGCATGCGTTCGGCGCCGTGCAGGACATCGGCCCCGACCGCGAGGGCGGAATCGGCTCGATCGCCACGGTGATCGGAGCCCGTGCGACCGTCCGCCTGTCGATCGCGCTGTGGACGCTCGCGGGGATCGCGATGCTGTTCACCGCGTGGCCCGGCCCGCTCGGCGCTCTCCTCGCCGTGCCCTACATCGTGAACGCGGCCCCGTGGTGGACGGTGACCGACGAGAGCTCCCCCGGCACGAACCGCGCGTGGCGCCGGTTCATCACCCTGAACTACTTCGCCGGGTTCCTCGCGACGATGATCCTGATCCTCGCCTGGGTGTCCTGAGCGCCGCCGCTCCCGACCCCCGCACGCGCACCCGCAACGACTCCCCCGCCGTACCTTGCCCGACTCTCCCGCACAGTCCTCGAGAGGAAACCGATGTCCAGCCCTGAGCATGCGCCGACCCCGCCGATCCGAGAGCGTTCGCGGCGGCGTTCCTGGGTGCGCGTCCTCCTCCCCGTCGCACTGATCCTGGTCTGGCTGGTCGGAGCGGGACTCGGAGGGCCGCTGTTCGGCAAGGTCGACGAGGTCTCCTCGAACGATCAGACGAGCTATCTGCCGGAATCCGCCGACGCGACCCAGGTGCAGAAGCTGCTGGGCGCGTTCACCGACAGCGACGCCATCCCCGCGATCGCCGTCTTCGTGGGCGACGGCGAGCTGTCGGAGTCCGATCTGCAGACGATCTCGGATGCCGTCGCCGACGCGCCCTCGACCGAGGGCGTGAGCGCGGACGTCTCGCCGGCCCTCACCTCCGACGACGGACGGGCCGTGCAGGCCTTCATCCCGATCGAGGGCGACGCGGAGCTCGCGGATGCGGTCGACGCGCTCGGTGCCCAGCTCCGCGAGGCCGCACCGGCCGGGGTGACCGTGTACGTCACGGGCCCAGCCGGGTTCAGCGCCGACCTCGTCGCCGGATTCGCCGGCATCGACGGGCTGCTGCTCGGCGTCGCGCTGCTCGCCGTACTGGTGATCCTCGTGCTGGTCTACCGCTCGTTCCTGCTGCCGCTCGTCGTGCTCTCCACGAGCCTCTTCGCGCTCTGCGTGGCACTTCTGGTCGTGTGGTGGCTGGCCAAGTTCGAGGTCTTGCTGCTCAGCGGGCAGACCCAGGGCATTCTGTTCATCCTCGTGATCGGCGCGGCGACCGACTACGCCCTGCTGTTCGTCGCCAGGTTCCGCGAGGAGCTGCCGGTGATGCAGGACAAGGGAGCCGCTGTGCTGGCAGCCTGGAAGGGCTCGGTGGAGCCGATCGCCGCCTCGGGCGGCACAGTGATCGCGGGACTCCTGTGCCTGCTGCTGAGCGACCTCAAGTCCAACAGCACCCTCGGCCCGGTGGCCGCGATCGGCATCGTGTTCGCGATGCTCGCTGCGCTCACCCTGCTGCCGGCACTGCTGCTGCTGTTCGGCCGGGCGGTGTTCTGGCCTCGACGTCCGGCGTTCGAGCCCGAGGTCGTCGCCGAGGAGCACGGCATGCGCACGACCGGCCTGTGGGCGCGGCTCTCGCACCTGATCACCAGGCGCCCCCGCGTGATCTGGATCGCGACCACCCTCGTCCTCGTCGCCGGCGCCGCCGGGGTCCTGCAGCTCAACGCGAGCGGTGTCCCGCAGTCCGACCTCGTGCTGGGAAGCTCGGAGGCCCGAGACGGCCAGGTCGCTCTCGGCGAGCACTTCCCCGGCGGATCCGGCAGCCCGGTGTACGTCATCGTCGCCGAGGAGGATCTCCAGGACGCGGCCGATGTGCTCCTGGCCGACGACGGCATCGACGGCGTGACCGTCGCCGCATCCGACTCCCCGAGCGGTTCGGCCCCCGTCACCGCGGACGGCCTGCAGGCGGTCGGTCCTCCCGGCACGGCGGTGCCGGAGCCGACCGTCGTCGCGGGCGACGTGCTGGTGCAGGGCACCCTGACCGACGCGGCGGACTCCGACGCCGCCGCCGCGACGGTGCGGGAGCTGCGCACCTCGCTGGACGATCTGGATGCGCTGGTCGGCGGGGTCACAGCCACCGCGGTGGACACGAACGACGCCTCGATCCACGACCGCAACCTGATCATCCCCGTCATCCTCGTGGTGATCATGGTCATCCTGATGCTCCTGCTGCGATCCGTCCTCGCACCCGTGCTCCTCATCATCACCACGGTGCTGTCCTTCGGCACCGCGATGGGGGTGTCCGCGCTGGTGTTCAACGGCGTGTTCGACTTCCCCGGGGCGGATCCCGCCGTTCCGCTCTACGGTTTCGTGTTCCTCGTCGCGCTGGGCATCGACTACAACATCTTCCTCATGACGCGGGTGCGGGAGGAATCGCTCGCCCACGGCACGCGCGAGGGCGTGCTCCGCGGTCTCTCGATCACGGGCGGCGTGATCACGTCGGCGGGGCTCGTGCTCGCTGCGACCTTCGCGGCGTTGTCGGTGATCCCGATCCTGTTCCTCGCGCAGCTCGCGTTCATCGTCGCGTTCGGTGTGCTGCTCGACACGTTCGTGGTGCGCTCGCTGCTCGTGCCGGCGCTCGCGTACGACCTCGGTCGAGTGATCTGGTGGCCGTCGAAGCTGTGGCGCAGCGGTCGCGACTGAGGTCGATGACGACCGTCAGCCGAGCGTCTTCGCGAGGTCGACGAGATGGGTGCGGCTCTCGGCGGCCGCCCGTGCGGAGTCGCGCGCCGCGACGGCGTCGGCGAGCAGGGCGTGGCGGTCGTCATCGGCCCGACCGCCGTCGTCCGCACGCAGCCGGAGCATCTCGATCATCGCCTGCCGCATACGCGGGGTGAAGCCGTCGAACAGCTCGAGCAGGATCGGGTTGTGGGCGGCCGCGACGATGCTGCGATGGAACGCGGTGTCGGCATCGACATGCGCCTCGACCCCCGAGGGGTGGGCTCGGCGACCGACGAGCGCTCGACGGATGAGCCGGAGATCGGATGCCGTGCGGCGCGACGCAGCGAGAGCGGCAGCCTCGGTCTCGATCGCCGTGCGCGCCTCGATGACCGCGACGATGTCGGCACGGCGGAGCACGGCATCCCAGTCCCCGGGCGCCTCGAGCGCGGTGACGAACACTCCCGACCCCTGACGCGTCGCCAGCATTCCCCGTCCTGCCAGCTGACGGATGGCCTCGCGGATCGTCGAACGTCCGACACCCAGCTGCGCGGCGAGCGTGGTCTCCCCCGGGAGCTTCTGTCCGAGTTGCCACTCTCCCGAGCCGATGCGCGCCATCAGGATGTCCGACGCCTGGTCGGCAAGAGGCGTGCGTTCGATCCGAGTCATGCGTCGATCCTAACTTGTCAACTTGTCTGAGGAGTTGCTACGGTGAGTGCATGACGCTCGACCTCCTCCTTCTGCGCCACGACGGGACCTAGCCGACCGGCTCCCCGTCGTGGGGTGCACGGCGCCGCCGGTCATCACACCCCCGCACCGAGGAGTTCCCGATGTCCATACTGTTCCCCACCCTCTCCACCCCCGCCGGCCCGGTGCCGGACTCGTCGCCGTCATGGAACCGCCAACGCCGGTCCCAGATGCCGTCGCATCGCTACGCCTCGGTGTTCGACCGCGTCACCGTGCCGCTCGTCGACCGCGAGTGGCCGACCGCCCAGCTGACGGCCGCGCCGCTGTGGGTGCCGGTGGACCTCCGCGACGGCAACCAGGCGCTCGCCGAGCCCATGGATCCGGCGCGCAAACGGCGCTTCTTCGAGCTCCTCGTCACGATGGGCTACAAGGAGATCGAGGTCGGCTACCCCTCCGCCTCGCAGACGGACTACGACTTCGTCAGGCTCCTCGCCTCGTCGGACCTCGCCCCGGACGACGTCACCATCGTCGTCTTCACCGCTGCGCGTCGTGATCTGATCGAACGCACGGTGGAGTCGGTACGCGGCATCCGCAACCCGGTCGTCATCCACGTCTACACGGCCACCGCCCCCACCTGGCGGGACACCGTGCTCGGTCGCACCCGCACCGAGCTGAAGGACCTGATCCTGAGAGCGGGGCAGGATGTGCTCGATCTCACCGACGGACTCCCCGATGTGCGCTTCCAGTTCTCGCCCGAGGTCTTCAACCTCACCGAACCCGACTACGTGCTCGACCTGTGCGACGCCGTGACCACGCTCTGGGATGCGACACCCGAGCGCCCGGTGATCCTGAACCTGCCCGCGACCGTCGAAGTCGCGACGCCGAACGTGTACGCCGACCAGATCGAGTACATGCACCGCAACCTCGCCAGGAGAGAAGGAGTGATCCTCTCCGTCCACCCTCACAACGACCGCGGCACCGGGGTCGCCTGCGCCGAGCTCGCGGTGCTCGCGGGGGCGGAGCGTGTGGAAGGATGCGTCTTCGGCAACGGCGAGCGCACCGGCAACGTCGACCTCGCGACCCTCGCCCTCAATCTTCACGCGCAGGGAGTGGATCCGATGATCGACTTCTCGGACATCGACGAGATCCGACGCACCGTCGAGCACTGCAACGGCATCGAGGTGCATCCACGGCATCCCTACGTCGGCGACCTCGTGCACACCGCGTTCAGCGGCACCCATCAGGATGCGATCCGGAAGGGGCTCGCCGAGCATCGCTCCCGCGCCGGCGCCTCAGGCGCGGATGCTCGCGAACAACGGTGGCTCGTCCCCTACCTGCCGATCGACCCCGCCGACCTCGGTCGCAACTACGACGCTGTCATCAGGGTCAACTCGCAATCGGGCAAGGGCGGTATCGCCTATCTGCTCGAGAAGGAGTTCGGGATCGAGCTGCCACGGCGACTCCAGATCGAGTTCGCGAAGACGGTTCAGGCGCATGCCGACAGTGTCGGCGATGAGCTGACGGCGACGGACCTGTGGGCCCTGTTCGCGCACACCTACCTGTCTGCACCTGCGAGCGATGTGCCGACGCTGACGAACTATCGGCTGGACGGCTCCCCGGTGCACGTCACTCTGCGGTCGGACTCGGCAGAGCGCACCCATCGAGGGGTCGGCGCCGGGCCCGTCGAGAGCCTCGTGTCCGCTCTCGTCGACTCAGGCATCACCCTCGAGGTCCTCTCGCTTCATCAGACGAGCCTCGGAGCGGGAAGCACGGCGGATGCTCTCACGCTGCTCGAGTATCGCGATGCCCACGGCACCCGCTGGACCGCAGGGCGGGCTGCGTCGGTTCTGGACGCGAACTTCGACGCGGTGATGAGAGCCGCATCCCTGAGCGGACGCGCGAGCAGTGAGCGAGAAGGGTGCCCTCGACTGGATTCGAACCAGCGACCTGCCCTTTAGGAGAGGGCTGCTCTATCCTGCTGAGCTACGGGGGCGAGGATTCCATTCTAGAGGAACCCCCGCCCTCGCTCAGGCGGCCAGAGCCAGATACGGCTCCCATCGGGGGTCGCCTCGCTCGGTGCCGCGGACGGTCCAGGCGGAGCCGTGGGGAGGCCGGGGAGCGAAGCGCAGCTCCCACCGCATCTCCTGCGGTGTGCGGTCGCTCTTGATGTTGTTGCATCGGAGACAGCAGGCGACGAGGTTCTCCCAGGAGTCGGCGCCCCCACGGGATCGGGGCATCACGTGATCGATCGTCGACGCCGCTTTGCCGCAGTAGCCGCAGCGGTGGTTGTCCCGACGGAGCACACCGCGGCGGGTGACGGGCACGCGCCTGCTGGACGGGATGCGCACGTACCGGGAGAGGATGATGACGGCCGGGCGATCGTAGACGCCGTGGCTGCCCCAGACCGGGTCGCCCTCCACGCGTTCGATCACGGTGGCCTTGTCGTTCATGACCAGGACCAGTGCTCTCTTGAACGACACGATCGCGAGCGGTTCGTATCCTGCGTTCAGTACCAGTGTGCGCATCGTCATCCTCTCGATCCGCCGGGACGGCTTCCCGGCACTCTCGACTCACACGAAGCCGCGCAGGGCGGAAGCGTTCGCAGGGATGAGAAAAGGCGCTGTCTACAGACAGCGCCTTTTGCACACAGCAAGACCGTTACGTCCCTGCGGACGATGCAGGAGGACGTGACGACCGAGGGCATCCATGGTTCGGATGCTCGGTATTCGCTCCATCTGCCTCTCCCGCCTATGCGACAACGGGTTCAGGCTAACCCATCCCGCGGACACCGGGGTCGAACCCGGGGTGAACGCTCAGAGGCGTGTCCGTGACGACGCGCGGAAGGGCGAGACGACCGGGGTCAGCCGGCGTTCGCGCCGAGCCAGGCGATGGGCTCCATGAGACCGCCGTTGACCCACACCTCGAAGTGCAGGTGGTTCGCGGTGGATCGCCCGGTGCTTCCGACGAATCCGATCAGCTGCCCGGCGACGACGGTCTCGCCGGCCTGCACCTGGCGCGAGCCGTAGGTCATGTGCCCGTAGGTGGTCTGCACGCGCTGGCCGCCCACGACGCTGTCGAGCATGACGGCCACGCCGTAGCCGCCGATGCTCTCGGCCGAGGCACGCACGACTCCGGCGGCGGCCGCATAGATCGGGGTGCCCGCAGGAGCCAGCATGTCCGCGCCCTGGTGGGCGCCGCCGACGGTGCGGCTCACGTTGTAGGAGCCCTGCGGAAGCGGGTAGCGCACCTCGCCGGAGCCGGGCGACACGAGGGAGTAGTTCCCGATGTCGTAGTTTCCGGAGCCCGACGTCGACGCGGTCGAGGCGGCGGCTGCGGCCCGTGCGGCTGCGGCCTCCTCCGCCTTCTTCTTCTCGATCTCGTCAGGGGTGGTGGCCGTGAAGGTTCCCCGTCCGAGCGACGACGCGGTGGCGTCCGAGGCGACGACCAGGGACTGCGCGTCGACCGCGGCCATCTGCTGGACGGTCGCCGAAGCCTCGATCGGCTTGGAGGCGGCGTACGCGGGGAGCGCCACAGCGGCAACGAGAGCACCCACTGCCCCGAAGATGGCGATCGAACGCAGGGGCTTGACGACCTTGCGTGCGTCCACCCGGCCGCCGGTGCGGCGGGCGACTGCTCGATCTTCGGTTGTCTTCGCGGGCGTTTCGATGTCTGTGGCCAAAACTAAATCCTCCTGCGCCTGCACGCCTGTCGGCGCTGGCTCGTCGGCACTCTGCTCTCGTGGCACGAACGTATCTCGGGTACTTTGTGCGGTCTGACCGAGAGGTCGACGAGCCTGGAAGGCGGATCCTCTCGGGTGTCGTCAGCGGGCTTCTTCGACGACTCGTCCGAGGTTACCGGAAGATAACGATCCTGTCACCCCGTGAAGCTGGCAATCACCGGGGCGGCGGAATCACGCGGATCCGACACCGGGAGGATGAGGATCAGAGCGGGTCACCGACGAGGAAGATGTGCGAGGCGAGCTCGACGGGGAGCTCCAGGCCGTCGTCCTTGCCCTCCATCTGGATGAGCACATAGCCCTCGTTGAAGCGGTAGTCGCCCTTGGCGCCGGGCATGACGCCCGCATCGCGGAGCTGTTCGAGCAGCTCGGGGTCGACCTGCGCGGGCTCGGCGAGGCGCCGCACCGTGCCCTCGATCGGCGCACCGGCGGCGTTCAGCTTCTGCACGAGCCCGATGACGCCCTCGTCGAAAGTGCGGGCGGGGGTGTCGCCCAGCTGGTCGAGACCGGGGATCGGGTTGCCGTACGGCGATTCGGTGGGGTGCCCGAGAAGCTCGACGAGTCGACGCTCGACCTGCTCGCTCATGACGTGCTCCCAGCGGCAGGCCTCTTCATGCACGTAAGCCCAATCGAGGCCGATGACGTCGGACAGCAGTCGCTCGGCGAGCCGGTGCTTGCGCATGACGTCGACCGCCTTGCGGCGCCCGGCGTCGGTGAGCTCCAGCCTGCGATCCTCCGAGACCACGACGAGCCCGTCGCGCTCCATGCGCCCGACCGTCTGCGAGACGGTCGGACCCGAGTGCCCGAGACGCTCGGAGATGCGCGCGCGCAGCGGCACGATGTTCTCCTCCTCGAGTTCGAGGATGGTGCGGAGGTACATCTCCGTGGTGTCGATCAAGTCCGTCATGTGGCCCTCCGGGTCTTCTTAGGCAAGCCTACATTCCCGAGCGGACATCGGGGCGTCACGCGGCGAGGCGACGGCGCGGGCACGCCCTAGAATCGACGCATGGCGATCGAGATTCCCCGAGACCTCCTGCCCGCTGACGGCCGCTTCGGATGCGGCCCCTCGAAGGTGCGTACCGAGCAGCTCGATGCGCTGCTCGCCGCGGGGCCGACACTGCTCGGCACCTCGCACCGCCAGGCACCGGTGAAGAACCTCGTCGGCAGCGTCCGCGAGAACCTCGCCGCGCTCTTCACGCTCCCCGACGGCTACGAGATCATCGTCGGCAACGGCGGATCGACGGCGTTCTGGGACGCCGCGGCCTTCGGCCTGATCGAGCACCGCAGCCAGAACCTGGTGTTCGGCGAGTTCGGCGGCAAGTTCGCCGCGGCCGCCGCCGCACCGTGGCTCGCCGCGCCGGACGTGCGCAAGGCCGAGCCGGGCTCCCGCACGGCCGCCGAGATCGTCGACGGCGTCGACGTCTACGCCTGGCCGCACAACGAGACCTCGACCGGCGTCTCCGCTCCGATCGACCGCGTCGTCGCCGAGGGGGCGCTGACGGTGATCGATGCGACGAGCGCCGCCGGCGGGATCGATTTCGACCTCGCTCAGGCAGACGTCTACTACTTCGCCCCCCAGAAGAACCTCGGCTCCGACGGAGGACTGTGGTTCGCCGCGGTCTCGCCCGCGGCGATCGATCGCATCGAGCGCATCGCCGCTTCGGATCGCTACATCCCCGAGTTCCTCAGCCTGAAGAACGCGCTCGACAACTCCCGCCTCAATCAGACGCTGAACACGCCCGCGCTGACGACCCTGCACCTGCTCGACAGCCAGCTGAGCTGGATCCTGTCGAACGGAGGGCTCGCCTGGGCCGGTGCACGCACGGCCGAATCCTCCGGCATCCTCTACGACTGGGCCGCATCCTCCGCTGTCGCGACGCCGTTCGTGGCGGAGGCCGCGCATCGTTCTCCCGTCGTCGTGACGATCGACTTCGACGACAGCGTCGACGCCGCCGCCGTCGCCAAGACATTGCGCGCCAACGGGATCGTCGACACCGAGCCGTACCGCAAACTCGGCCGCAACCAGCTCAGGGTCGCGACGTTCGTCTCGATCGAGCCGGACGACGTCCGTCAGCTCACCCGCTGCCTCGACCACGTCCTCGCGCAGCAGAGCGCCTGACACCCGGGGGGATGAGAAAGGGCCGCGTTCGCACGCGGCCCTTTCTCATTCCCGGAGGTCACTCCTCGTCGTCTGAGGCATCCTCATCGGCGTCGGGATCGGAATCGTCGTCCTCGGACTCCTCGGACTCGTCGTCATCCTCGGACTCGTCGTCGTCCGACTCGTCGTCCGCGGCGGAGTCGTCGAGTTCGTCGATATCGACCCCGTCGAGATCACCCGCGTGCAACTCGCGCGGCACCGCCGCGAGGTCATCCTCGTCGAGGTCGTCATCATCGTCATCGTCGTCGTCGTCATCGTCATCGTCATCGTCATCGAGGTCGTCATCGTCGTCGTCGTCATCGTCGTCGTCGTCGTCGTCGTCGTCGTCGAGCTCATCGTCCTCGAGCTCGTCGTCTTCCCGCTCATCGCCCTCGGAGGCGTCCTCGTCGGCGACGGCGAGCGCATCGCCCTCTTCGGTCGCGGCCGCCTGCGCGGCGAGCTCGACCTGATGCGCACGGTAGTCGGCGAGACGCTCGGCCCACGGCACCCACTCCGGAGCGAGCAGCGCACCGTCGCCCGGCAGCAGCTCGAGCTCGAGCACCGTCGGCTCCGCGTCCTCGACGCGCGCGACCGTGACCGTCCAGTACCACCCGGGGTAGCCGGGCATGCGGTTCTGGAAGCGCAGCGACACGGATCCGTCGTCCTCCGCCCGATAGTCGGCGGCAGGGCCGACGGTCGACGCCGGGGTGATCTCGTGCAGTGCGGACAGGGCGAGATCGTGAGCGCCGAGAAGACGCTCGTCCGGCTCAGGCTTCGAGGTCATCGGCTACCTTGCGCAGGACGGCCGCGATCTTGCGGCCGTGGGCGGACGAGGGGTAACGGCCGCGACGCAGGTCGCCGCCCATCCCGTCGAGGAGCTTCACGAGATCCTCGACGATGATCGCCATGTCGTCGGCCGGCTTGCGCTTGGCCTTCGCGAGGCTCGGGGGTGCTTCCAGCACCCGCACGGACAGCGCCTGCAGTCCGCGCTTGCCGTCGGCGACGCCGAACTCGACACGCGTCCCCGCCTTGACCGCAGCGCCGGCCGGCATGGCCGAGGCGTGCAGGAAGACGTCCTGGCCGTCATCGGCGGCGATGAAGCCGAAACCCTTGTCTTCGTCGTAGAACCTGACCTTGCCGGTGGGCATGGGAGAAACCTCGCTGAGTCGGTGTGGAGCTGGGATCGGACGCGTGGATGCGACCACCACCAGCCTACCGGTCGCCCGGCAGGGAATCCGTAGGTCACGGGGCGGAACCGCGCGGTCGCGCAGCGACTAGGCTCAGAGGGATGAGCACCCAGAGTCCCGACCTCGAGCCTCCCGTTCGCCGCGTGGATCGCATTCTCGCGTTCACGGCGCTCGGACTCGCGGCGGCCTCGATCATCTGCTTCTTCGCGATCATCATCGGCACCGCCGTCGGGATGCAGCAGGAGGACTTCGGAGCGGGAGCCTGGCCGTTCGTCGCCGCGATCCCGTATTGGGGCCTTCCCGCCGCCTTCCTGATGATCATCGCGCTGCTCGTCATGAGCTTCATCCGCAAGGGTCGCGCGACGTCGCGGCCCTGAGGACTCCGGCATGAGCACGCACGCACGCCCGCTGGCCGAATGGCTCTCCGCGGCGAGCGACGCGGAGCTCGCCACCCTCTTCGCCGCGCGGCGTGTGCGACCGGACGCGGGATGGCAGGACTTCTTCGACGCCGCGGAGGCCCTCCTCGACACAGCCTCGGTGACCCGCGTCCTTCCCGCGCTGACGCACTCGGAAGCCGCCGACCTGCTCGCCGCCGCGACATCCGACGACGCGCGGGTGAGCGGGCCGTCGGCCGACACGCTGCGAGCGCTCGCGCTGCTCCGCCCGGACGGTTCACCCTTCCCTCCGGTCTCGGCTGCCGTGGCCGAGCGCACCGTGCCGGAGCCCGTCGACGCGGTCGAGCCGCGCACCGCTGACGAGGCCGCCACCGCCCACGCCGCCGAGCGGGCATTCACCACGGTGTCGGCACTCGCCGACATCCTCCTGCTGGCCCGCGACCGACCGTTCGCCCTGCTCGCCGGGGGCACCATCAGCGCCGGCGAGAAGCGGATGCTGAGCGACGCGGGCATGGCGCCCGAATCGATCGACGCCCTCATCGCGATCGTGACGGACGCGGCGCTCGTCGTCCAGGTCGACCGACAGCTGCGGATCACGACGGCGGCCGAGGCGTGGCTGCGCTCCTCGGTCGGAGATCGCTGGAGCACGCTCGTACGCGGATTCCGCGACTCGCTGCCGCGCGGCGTGCGCACCGAACGCGGGGGCTGGTCGCCCGCCGCATCGTGGCCCCTGGCGCAGCCCTGGGACGCCGCCTGGCCGGAGCGCAGCAGCGCGCTCCTCCAGCGCGCCCGCCTTCTCGGCCTGCTCACCGACGACGACGGCGAGACCGCCTGGGCGACGGCGCTGCGGAACGGGGGCGACATCGACGCGAGCGCTCTCACCGCGCTGCTGCCGGCCGAGGTGGATCGCATCTTCCTCCAGAACGATCTGAGCGCCATCTCCCCCGGTCCGCTCGCACCGGCGCTGGATGTGCGCCTGCGCACCCTGGCGACACGCGAGTCGGCGGCGCAGGCGTCGACGTATCGGTTCACCCCGGAGTCGATCGCCCACGCGCTCGTGCTCGGCGAGACGGAGCAGACGATCCTCGAGTTCCTCGAGTCTCTCTCGCTCACGGGGATCCCGCAGCCGCTCCGCTACCTCGTGACCCAGACCGCGCAGAGACACGGTCTCGTGCGGGTCTCGGTCGAGCCGGGTACCGGCAGGACGCGCATCGACAGCAGCGATCAGCACCTCATCGAGGCCATGTCGGTCGACCAGGGTCTCCGCGCGCTCGCCCTGACGCGCGAGGGCGCGTCCCTCTCCACGCGCGTCGGGCGCGACACCGTCTACTGGGCACTGACGGATGCCCGTTACCCGGCGACCCTCGTCGATGAAGCCGGCACGGCGATCACCGGAGAACGCCATCCAGCACCGCCGGCGCCGGCCCCGACGACACCGGACTACGGCCCCCTCCTCCAGGCGCTCCGATCGCACGAGGGACCGGATGCGGATGCCGCATGGCTCGACCGCGAACTCGATGCGGCAGTGCGCGCGCGGGCGGTGCTGCGGGTGAGCGTCGGCATGCCGGACGGCTCGACACGAGACCTCGTGCTCGAGGCGACGGGACTCGGCGGTGGTCGCCTGCGCGGCAGGGACCGTGCGGCGGACGTCGAGCGCACCCTGCCGGTGTCGAGCATCCGAGCCGCCACGATCATCGAGCAGTAAACTGGACAGCTATGTCTGATGGCCCCCTGATCGTCCAGAGCGATCGCACCGTGCTGCTCGAAGTCGCCCACTCGGATGCCGAGAGCGCCCGCCACGAGCTGGCGATCTTCGCCGAGCTCGAGCGCGCGCCCGAGCACATCCACACGTACCGGATCACCCGCCTCGGGCTCTGGAACGCGCGCGCCGCCGGCCACACCGCCGAGGACATGCTCGCGACGCTCGACCGCTGGTCGCGGTTCCCCGTGCCGCCGTCCGTCGCCGTGGATCTGCGCGAGACCGTGGGCCGGTACGGCCGACTGGTCATCGAGCGCGACGACGAGGGCGTCCTCATCCTCCGCTCCTCCGATCCCGCGGTGCTCGCCCAGGTGGCGAACAACAAGCGCATCCAGCCGCTGCTGATCGGGCATCCCTCCCCCGACACCTTCGTGGTCGACGCGTGGGCACGCGGCCAGATCAAGCAGGAGCTGCTCAAGATCGGCTGGCCCGCCGAGGACCTCGCCGGGTACACCCCGGGAACCCCGCATGAGATCGAGCTCGCCGAAGACGGCTGGGCGATCCGTCCCTACCAGCAGGATGCGGTCGACGCGTTCTCGAAGGACGGCTCCGGCGTCGTGGTGCTGCCCTGCGGCGCGGGAAAGACGATCGTCGGCGCGGGGGCGATGGCCGCCACGAAGACCACCACGCTCATCCTCGTCACCAACACGGTCTCGGCGCGCCAGTGGCGCGACGAACTGCTCAAGCGCACCAGTCTCACGCCCGAGGAGATCGGCGAGTACTCCGGCCAGGCCAAGGAGGTCAAGCCGGTGACGATCGCGACCTACCAGATCCTCACGGCGAAGCGGAAGGGCGAGTACGCCCATCTCGCGCTGCTGGACGCCCTGGACTGGGGACTCATCGTGTACGACGAGGTGCACCTGCTCCCCGCACCGGTGTTCAAGCTCACCGCCGATCTGCAGGCGCGTCGACGCATCGGTCTGACCGCCACACTCGTGCGCGAGGACGGCAGGGAGGGCGACGTCTTCAGTCTGATCGGGCCCAAGCGCTTCGACGCTCCGTGGAAGCAGATCGAGGCCCAGGGGTTCATCTCCCCCGCCGCCTGCTACGAGGTGCGCGTGGATCTGCCGCCGGACGACCGGCTCGAGTACGCGGCGGCGACCGACGACGAGCGCTACCGCCTCGCGGCCTCGGCACCGGCGAAGATCGATGCCGTGCGCGAGCTCATCGCGAAGCACGACGGGGAACGGATCCTGGTGATCGGCCAGTACCTCGACCAGCTCGACTCGCTGTCCCAGGCGCTGAACGCCCCGCAGATCACCGGAGCCACCCCCGTCGACGAGCGCGAGGAGCTCTACCGCGCCTTCCGCGAGGGTGAGATCTCGCTGCTGGTCGTCTCGAAGGTCGCGAACTTCTCGATCGATCTGCCCGAGGCATCCGTCGCCATCCAGGTGTCGGGGTCCTTCGGGTCCCGGCAGGAGGAGGCGCAGCGCCTCGGTCGTCTTCTGCGCCCGAAGCAGTCCGGGCACACCGCGAGCTTCTACACGCTCGTGGCCCGCGACACGATCGACCAGGACTACGCCCAGAACCGGCAGCGGTTCCTCGCCGAACAGGGCTACAGCTACACGATCATGGATGCCGACGCGATCGCCGCGTGACCCCCGCTGCGCCCGTCAGGGCGGCCGGGTACGCGGTGGGCGAAAGCGCCGCTCCGACGGATAGTCAGCATCCGCATGGCGGAAGTCACCATAATGGGGTCATGACTGATGCGCGCATCCTGGTCGTCGACGACGAGCCCAACATCCGCGACCTGCTCTCCACAGGTCTCAGCTTCGCCGGGTTCCAGGTGAAGACGGTCGCCAACGGCGCCGCCACCATCTCCGCCGTACTGGAGGAGGAGCCCGACCTGATCATCCTCGACGTCATGCTCCCCGACATGAACGGGTTCAGCGTGACGAAGCGTCTGCGTGGCGCCGGCTTCACCGCACCCATCCTGTTCCTCACCGCCAAGGACGGCACGGACGACAAGATCGAGGGCCTCAACGCCGGCGGAGACGACTACGTCACCAAGCCGTTCAGCCTCGACGAGATCGTCGCGCGCGCGCAGGCGATCCTCCGCCGCACGATGCAGGCCGACGAGGAGTCGATCATCCGCGCCGGAGAGCTGTCGATGGATCAGGACACTCACGACGTGCACGTCGGCAAGGAGTCGATCGAGCTCAGCCCGACCGAATTCAAGCTGCTGCGCTATCTGATGCTGAACCCGAATCGCGTGCTGTCGAAGGCCCAGATCCTCGACCACGTCTGGGAGTACGACTTCAACGGCGATGCGGGGATCGTGGAGAGCTACATCTCCTACCTCCGCCGCAAGATCGACCCGTACACCGAGGAGTCCGTCATCCAGACCAAGCGCGGGTTCGGCTACATGCTCAAGGTCGGCAAGTAGTCCCGCTCCGCGTCATCCGCTGACGCCGCACCGCATCCGCTTCCAGGGAGGACCGACCGCATGGCGCACAAGCCCGATGCGATCACCCGCTGGTGGCGGTCGATCAGCCTGCGGGCCAAGGTCACCGGTGTCACCGTCGCGGTGCTCGCGCTGGGCCTGCTGGCCGCGGGTATCGGCACCGTCCCGATCCTGCGCAACTCGCTGGTCGACAACATCGACTCGCAGCTGCCCGCGCTCGTGTCCGCCGATCTCGCGAACCGGTACTTCGAGGTCAGCGTCGAAGACGGCAGGACGGTCTACACGCCCAGTGACTCCCCCCGCGACTTCTTCGTCGCGATATACGACGCCGAGGGCGTGCTGCAGATCACGACGGGAAGCTCCAGCTCCGCGAACGGCGCTCCGCTGTTCCCCTCGTCGTACTCCCCCCTCGATGTGCAGGCCAACGAGGACACGCGCTTCACGCTGGAGGGCACGAAGGGGGCGAGCTATCGCGCCGCCGTCGCGCGCGTGCCCGGCGAGGGCGACGGGTCGCTGAGGATCCAGATCGTCGCCATGCCGCTCGAGTACGCGGACCGCATCATCGGTCAGTACTTCGGCATCTACATCACGGTCGCGTTCGTGACGATCTTCCTCGCCGCTCTGCTCACCCGCGGGCTGGTCACCCTGACCTTCCGCCGACTGGGGCAGGTGGAGTCGACGGCCATGTCGATCGCCGCCGGCGACTTCAGCCAACGCCTCACCGACCTCGAACCCACGACCGAGGTCGGACGCCTGAACAGCGCGATCAACACCATGCTCGACCGCGTCGACGGGTCTCTCGCGCAGCGCGACCGCACCGTGCGCCACATGCGCCGCTTCATCGGCGACGCCAGCCATGAGCTGCGCACGCCGCTGGTGAGCGTGCGCGGCTATGCCGAGCTGTACCGGATGGGCGCGATCACCGGCGAAGAGGACACCGCTCGTGCCATGGAGCGGATCGAGAAGGAGGCGATCCGGATGGGCGTGCTCGTCGAGGATCTCCTCGCTCTCGCACGCCTCGACGAGGAGCGCGAGCCCGAGATCGAGCCGCTCGATCTCCGCCCCATCGCCCGGGATGCCGCCCTCGACCTGCGAGCCGCCGCACCGGCGCGCACCGTGACGGTCGTGGACCGCACCGTCGAAGCGCCGTTGATCGACGTGACCACGCGCTCCACCCCCGTGACGCCCCCGCCCCTGCCGACGCCGCGCGGGCTCTCCCGCGGCACGCTCGCCCGCCTGCGCCGACGTCCGCGTGCCGCGAGCGTCGAGGTGCCGGGGATCGACTTCACGGAGGCGGCGGACATCCCCGTCCGTACGCCCCCGATCGTCCTCGGCGAGGAGAACAAGGTCCGTCAGGTGGTGACCAACCTGCTGGGCAACGCGCGCCGCTTCTCGCCCGAAGAGAGCCCGATCGAGCTGGTCGTCGATGCCGACCGCGTGCGCGGCACCGGCAGCATCTCGATCGTCGATCACGGCGAGGGCATCCCCCCGCAGATCCGCGAGCAGATCTTCGAGCGGTTCTGGCGCGCCGACACGTCGCGGGCACGCGAGACCGGCGGCTCGGGTCTCGGTCTCGCCATCGTCTCGTCGATCGTCAAGGCGCTGCACGGCAGCGTGTCGGTGTCGGAGACCCCCGGCGGCGGCGCGACGTTCACCGTCACCCTGCCGCTCGCCCCCTCCCGTGCCACCCCGGCCCACCTGCTGGAGGACACGCAGCCCCTCGAGCCCCTCGACCTCTGAGCGGGGCGCGACTCTCCTGCACGGAGCGGCGCTGGGCCATCTTCTGCACCGCGCACGTGGGCAGCCCCGCGCAGGCCCGTGCCCGGCTCGCGAACACACCTATCGTCGGAGACCCAACGAGAGGAGTTCCCATGTCCGTCTTCACCGTCGACACCGAAGCCGTAGGTGCGGCCCAGAGCGCCGCCATGGCCACCATGCAGCGGGTGCAGAGCGAGTCCGCCGTGCTGATGTCGCAGCTCTCCCAGCTGCAGACCAGCTGGGTCGGCACCGCGTCAGCGGCCTTCCAGTCCTGCGCCGATCAGTGGCGCGGCGCGCAGCTGCACGTCGAGCAGGCGCTCGAGTCGATCGGTCATTCGCTCGGCAGCGCCGCCACACAGTATGCGGACGCCGACCAGTACTCGGCCAGCCTGTTCCGCTGAGATCCGACCACCCCGGCGGTCGTGGGTCGCACCCCCGTCACGCAGAAACGCCCCGACCGTGAGGTCGGGGCGTCTCTGTCAGTGCGGATGGATCAGAAGTCCATGCCACCCGACGGGTCACCCATGGGAGCGGGGGACTTCTCGGGCTTGTCGGCCACGACGACCTCGGTGGTGAGGAAGAGTGCCGCGATCGATGCGGCGTTCTGCAGCGCCGAACGGGTCACCTTGGCAGGGTCGATGATGCCGGCTGCGAACAGGTCGACGTACTCGCCGGTCGCGGCGTTCAGGCCGAAGCCCGCCTCGAGCTCGGAGACCTTGTTCGCGACGACACCGGGCTCGAGGCCCGCGTTCAGCGCGATCTGCTTCAGCGGGGCCTCGATCGCGACGCGAACGATGTTCGCACCGGTCGCCTCGTCGCCCGAGAGCGACAGACCGGCGAGCGCCTTGGTGCCCGACTGGATCAGCGCGACGCCACCACCGGGGACGATGCCCTCCTCGACGGCTGCCTTCGCGTTGCGCACGGCGTCCTCGATGCGGTGCTTGCGCTCCTTGAGCTCGACCTCGGTCGCAGCTCCGGCCTTGATGACGGCGACGCCACCGGCGAGCTTCGCGAGACGCTCCTGCAGCTTCTCGCGGTCGTAGTCGCTGTCGGTGTTGTCGATCTCACGACGGATCTGCGTGACGCGACCCTCGATCTGGTCTGCCTCTCCGGCGCCCTCGACGATGGTGGTCTCGTCCTTGGTGACGATGACCTTGCGAGCGCGACCCAGCAGGTCGAGCGTGGCGTTCTCGAGCTTGAGGCCGACCTCTTCGGTGATGACCTGCGCACCGGTGAGGATCGCGATGTCCTGCAGCTGCGCCTTGCGACGGTCGCCGAAGCCGGGAGCCTTGACGGCGACCGACTTGAAGATGCCCTTGAGCTTGTTCAGGACGAGGGTGGCGAGAGCCTCTCCCTCGACGTCCTCGGCGATGATGACGAGCTCCTTGCCGTCCTGGATCACCTTGTCGACGATGGGCAGAAGGTCCTTGATGTTCGAGATCTTCTGGTTCGCGATGAGGATGTAGGCGTCTTCGAAGACCGCCTCCTGGCGCTCCGGGTCCGTCACGAAGTACGGGTTCAGGTAGCCCTTGTCGAAGCGCATACCCTCGGTGAGCTCGAGCTCGGTGCCGAAGGTCTGCGACTCCTCGACGGTGACGACACCCTCCTTGCCGACCTTGTCGATCGCCTCGGCGATGAGCTCGCCGATCGCGGGGTCGGCGGCGGAGATCGACGCGGTGGCGGCGATCTGCTCCTTGGAGTCGATCTCCTTCGCGCTGGCGAGGAGCTCCGCGGTGATCGCGGCGACGGCCTTCTCGATACCGCGCTTGAGCGAGATCGGGTCGGCGCCGGCGGCGACGTTGCGCAGGCCCTCGCGGACGAGCGCCTGGGCGAGCACCGTGGCGGTGGTGGTTCCGTCACCCGCGACGTCGTCGGTCTTCTTGGCGACCTCCTTGACGAGCTCCGCACCGATCTTCTCGTACGGGTCGTCGAGCTCGATCTCCTTGGCGATGGAGACGCCGTCGTTGGTGATCGTGGGGGCGCCCCACTTCTTCTCGAGGACGACGTTGCGACCGCGCGGGCCGAGGGTCACCTTGACCGCGTCGGCGAGGATGTTGAGGCCGCGCTCGAGGCCGCGGCGGGCCTCCTCATCGAAAGCAATGATCTTTGCCATGAGTTTTTTCGTCCCTCCTGGACGTAGACGTTGGGTTTTAGCACTCAGAGTGAGAGAGTGCTAACGCCATTCTGGCACTCGACCCCATCGAGTGCAAGCCGCGCGGAGGGACGGATCCGAGCTCTACGGAGCGGGGGTCTCGGCGGGGGTCTCGGGCGCCGCCGAGGAACGGTCCACCCCGATGACGACCGTGAGCTGAGATCCGCCCGTGTCGTTGAGATCGGCGTAGAAATCGCTCTGCTCGACCGCGGCGCCGCCGATGAGGTTCGCGAGTCCGATGGCGGCGAGCTCGTCGCCGTCGGCGACGTAATAGACGGTCGTCGTCGCGAAGTCCTGGCTCGCGCTGTCGGTCGCGAAGACGATGTCGGCCGCCCAGCCGGTGTTGATCAGCAGTTCGCGCATCTGATCGTCGAGCCCGTCATCGGGCGAGGCGTTGAGGATCATGACGGAGTAGGCGACGTCGACGACGCCGGTCTCGACGGGAGTGGGCGTGGAGGTCGGCACCGCCTCGGGGAAGATGCTGATGCGTCCCATCACCAGGAGCGAGCCGAAGATGCCGCCGATGATGAGCACGAGCGCCGCCACGAAGGACCACAGCAGGACGACCCAGCCGTTCATCCCCGGCGCTTCGGCGCGATGCGCTCCGACACGTCCGGACGAGCGGGGGACATCGTCGAATCGATCTCGCGAGGGCTTTGACACCCCTCGATGCTAACGGCACACGCGCGCGACGCCGCATCGTGGCGCCGCGACACGGAGATCCGGAGCGGTCAGCCGACGAATCCGGGGGCCCTGCTCGCCCGCCGGAAGGAGCGCGAATCGCGGATCCGCCGCAGGCGGCGCACGAGCATCGGATCGTACTCCAGGGCCGCATCCGAGTCGATCAGCCGACCGAGGAGCTGGTAGTAGCGCGCCGCGCTCATGCCCAGCTGGGTGCGGATCGTCTCCTCCTTCGCGCCGCCGTGTCGCGGCCACGCGGTCTCCAACGCGAGGATCGCCCGATCCCGCTCACTCAGCTCTCCCAGCATGGGACCAGATTAGGTCGCCGAGGCGCCCCCGCCTGCACGCCACTCCCACCATCGGCCGAGCGGATCGGCCGCCGCCCGGACCCGTCCGTCGAGGGCGACGACGAATCCGGACCAGTCCGCCGCGTCGACGGCGGGCTCCCACACGTCGAGGAGTCCCGGCGGGTCGATCGTGATCCAGCGCGCCTCGAGCGCGCGGATGCGCGCGATCAGCTCCGTGCGCGCGTCACGCGGGATGTGCACCAGCACGCCGGGCGTGGTGATCACCAGGGTGGCGTCGCGCGGTGCGTCCGCGGCGAGCGCGTCTATGCGCACGGCCGCATCACCCGCGACGAGCAGCGGCGGGTCGGCGGCCGCGATGTCCAGCGCGGCGTCGACCCGCTCGGCCCTGCCCTGCTCCCCCGGCCACACGAGTCCCTGCAGCCAGCGCCGGTCGAGGTCCTCGCGGGCGTCGAGGGGTGCGAGATCGATCCCGGCACGCCAGACGATGTCGGGCATCGCCAGAGCGGGGAGCGCCCCGTCCACCGTGCTCTGCAGCACGACCGTCGACGGGCCGTCCTCGGGATCCAGCGCGACCCGCAGGTCTCCCTGCGCGTCGACCACGCGGTACGAGTAGCGATCGGGGTACAGACAGAGCCCGGCCGACGCGCCCACCTCGAGAAGGGCGATCGGGCCCTGGATCTCGGTGAGCACGGGAAGGAGCGGCGCGAGACGGAGCGGTTCGTTCGTCTGCAGCCGGCGTGCGGTGCACTCGGCGACGACGGCGTCGGCGTGCGCGATCACGAAGTCGCGCCACGCCTCGGGACCCACGAGGCCGCTGCCGAGCATTCGGGTCACCGCGAACACCAGCGGCGGTTGCCGGCGGTTCTCCGGGATGCGCGCGAGGATAGCCGCGAGCCCGGCATCCACGGCGACGCTGTGCGCCCATTCGGCGTACAGCTCGCTGCGCCCCGGCGCCTCCTGTTCGGCGAAGCGCGCATAGCGCAGCTGCACGGCATCCGTCATGTTCCCATTCTCGCGTGGCGCCACGGGGTGCGGAACACGAGAGAATGGAGCAGACCCCAGGAGGACCGATGTCGTACAGCGTGGACAAGACCGAAGAAGAGTGGCGCACCGAGCTCGGCGAGGAGCAGTACGCCGTACTGCGTGGAGCAGCGACCGAGCGCGCATGGACGGGCGAGCTGCTCGACGAGGGCCGCGCGGGCCTCTACACGTGCGGCGCCTGCAACGCCGAGCTGTTCAAGAGCGGAACCAAGTTCGACTCCGGATGCGGGTGGCCGAGCTTCTACGAGTCGATCCGCCCCGACGCGGTGGAGCTCATCGAGGACACCACTCTGGGCATGGTGCGCACCGAGGTGCGCTGCGCGAACTGCGGCTCGCACCTCGGGCATGTGTTCCCCGACGGCTTCGGCACGCCGACCGGTGACCGCTACTGCATGAACTCGATCGCCCTGAACTTCACTCCCGACGCATCGTGAGCGCGCTCGACGCCGTCCGCGCCCGGCAGTCCTGGTCGAAGGTCACCGACGAGGCCCCCTCGCGCGACGAGCTGCTGCGGCTCGTCTCCGCCGCCGGTCGCGTCGCCGACCACTCCTCGCTGCGTCCATGGCGGCTCATCGAGCTGCGCGGCGCCGACCGCGAGACCCTCGGCGCGGCGATCTCGAAGGCCGAGGGCGACAGGTCGCCGTCGTCGAAGCCGCTCCGCGCGCCGCTGCTGATCGCCGTGGTGGCCAGCTACCGCAAGAGCGAGAAGGTGCCGCGGTGGGAGCAGGAGGCCGTCGCCTCGGGTGTGGCGCACGTGCTGAGCCTGCTCCTCGACGAGGCCGGCTACGGGGTGCTCTGGCGCACCGGCCGCTACACGCGCTCCAAGGCGGTCGCGAAGGCCCACGGCGTGGGCAAGAACGAGGAGCTCCTCGGCTGGCTCTACGTCGGCGGCAAGCCCGCGGGCAAGAAGCCCGGCCGCCGCAAACCGGTCGATGCGCGTGCTCTCGTGACCCGCATGCCCAAGAGCACGAAGAAAGAGAAGAGCACGACGACGTAGTTCAGCGCCGTCGTCGTCGCGGCAGCGCGGCCACGACCGACGCCACGGCGACGACGACCATGGCGATGAGCTGCCAGAGCGCGGGGCCCGACGCCGCGGGCCAGACCAGGTCGATGACCACCGAGGCCGTGAGCTGACCGAGCACCGAACCCAATCCCATCAGCAGCACCCCCGTGTGCGCGACGATGAACGCCCCCAGCAGGATGTAAGCCGAACCGAGGAATCCTCCCAGGTACAGCCACGGCTCCGCGGGCGGCGCCGCCGGGACCCCTCTGAACGCGATGCTGATCCCGGCGGCGACGAGCAGGGCGATCGTGCCGGCGACGAAGCTCATCAGCGTCGCGGCGATCGGCGACTGCACCCGCTGCGCCAGTCGGCCGTTGGTCGCGGCCTGCCAGGCGATGCCCACCCCCGCGGCGAAGGGCAGCAGGAGCATCCACAGCGGCGCCGTGGCGAGCACGTCTCCGCTGAGCGAGATGCCCACGGCGGCGAGCGCGAGCAGTCCGCCGACCACGCGCCCTGGCGTGACGGCGACGACGCCGGCGGGTCCGAAGCCGATGCGATCCAGCACGAGGCCGTGCAGCGTCTGGCCCGCGACCACCCCCACCGTGAACAGAGAGACCCCGAGCACCCCGGCGGTGATCCCCTGCGTCGACACGGTCAGCGCTCCGCATGCCCCGCCGAGGAGCATCCAGAACGGGATCGTGCGGTCGCGGATCCCGACGCGCAGGCGTCCCGCTCCCCGTCGTGCGGCCGGGATGCAGACGATCACGGCGATCAGTGCGGCGAGACCGACGGCGAACGAGATGAGCCCTGCGACGATGCCGTCGTCGAGGCGAAGGCCGAGCACGCCGTTGATGCGCGCCTGGACGGCCGTCATGATGCCGATCGCCACCGCTCCTCCGAGTGCGACGGGCGCGGGGAGGCTGCGGGTCGGAGTCACCCGTCGACCCTAGCCGAGGGCGGATCGACGGGAACGGACGCGCGACCCGGATGTCGGCGCCCGGGCGTACCCTGGCGGCATGTGCGCGAGTTATGGACTGGATCCGCGATTCACCGACACCGAGCTCCTGACGGCCGCCGACGAGGCTGTGCTCGACGGGCTCCGCGGGTGGGCGGAGGAGAACGCTCAGGAGACGGTGCGCCCGACCGGCCGCAACCTGCGCAATCTGAACCCGATCGTCGTCCCCTCCGAGGGCGCTCCCACCCTCGAACCGGGGTGGTGGGGATTCCTCGTCGGCGGCGAGCCCTCCAAGTTCCCCTCCATCAACACCCGGTCCGAGCGGCTGCGCGAGCGACCGGGCGGCCTCAGGAACCGAGCCCTGGTGCCTGCGACCAGCTGGTACGAGATGAAGAAGCCCGAACGGGTGTGGCACGAGTTCGGGCTCGACGACGGCGCGCTCTTCGGCATGGCAGCGGTGACCCAGCAGGGGCGCACGGCCGACGGCCGGTCGTTCACCTGCTACTCGATCGTGATGCGCCCCGCCCCCGATCATCTCGCCGATGTGCACGACCGGATGCCGCTGCTGATCCCCGCCTCCCTGAGCGGTGACTGGCTCACCGCTGAGCCGGGCGGTGAGATCCTCGATGAGGCGCTGCTCGCCGCGGCCTCCCTCGACCATCGGGTGCGGGTCGCACCCCGCCGCGACGACAAAGGCACGGATCGGCTGTTCTGAGCCATGGACCCCGCACAGCTGATCGCCGTCGCCGCGGCCCGCGCCGACGAACTGCCGGGTTCCGTGCGTGAGAACCCGTTCGGCCCCGAGTGGGACGTCTACAAGGTCCGAGGGAGGGTCTTCCTGCTGGCGCCCCTCGACGGCACAGGGCGGGTCACGCTCAAGTCCCACCCCGAAGACGCCGTCGCTCTGCGAGAGTCGTTCGCGGACATCGTCCCCGGGTACCACATGAACAAGAAGCACTGGATCACGCTGGTCGCCGGCGGCGGTTCGCTCGAGGAGGAACTGGTGCGAGAGCTCGTCACCGAGTCGTACCTGCTGGTGGTCGAGAAGCTCCCGAGGGCTCAGCGCCCCGTCGATCCGCAGCTCTTCGGCAGGCCCGCCCCCTGACGGCCGCATCCTCCGTGAGGATGACCCTGCTCGCCGACGGATCGGTACCCCGGGAGGACGCGCACCCCCTGTCGCGCTCGGTAGCGTCGACGACATGATCACAGCAGAAGGCCTCACGAAGAGATTCGGAGACAAGACCGCCGTCCAGGACGTGTCGTTCACGGTGCAGCCGGGAACGGTCACCGGGTTCCTCGGTCCGAACGGCGCCGGGAAGTCCACGACGATGCGCTTGATCGTCGGCCTCGACCGGCCGACCTCGGGCACCGCGACCGTCGCAGGACGCGAGTACCGCAAGCTGCGGGCCCCGCTCACCGAGGTGGGCGTGCTGCTCGACGCGAAGGCCGTGCACACCGGCCGCAGTGCCCGCGATCACCTGCGGGCGATGGCGGCCACCCACGGCATCCCCACATCCCGCGTCGACGAGGTCATCGACCTCGCCGGCATCGCTCCCGTCTCCCGCAAGCGCGCGGGCAAGTTCTCGCTCGGCATGGGCCAGCGGCTCGGGATCGCCTCGGCGCTGCTCGGCGACCCGCACACGCTCATCCTCGACGAGCCGGTGAACGGTCTCGACCCCGAAGGTGTGCGCTGGGTACGCCAGTTCGTGCGCCACGCGGCATCGGAGGGCCGCACGGTGCTGCTCTCCAGCCACCTGATGAGCGAGATGGCGCAGACCGCCGATCACGTGATCGTGATGGGCCGGGGCAAGGTGCTCGCCGATGCGCCGCTCGAGGAGCTGGTGCGCGCCTGGACGACCAACACGGTGCGGGTCCGCACCCCCCGCGCCACCGATCTGGCAGCGGCCGTCGGCGGCCCGTCGGTCGAGATCGTGAGCGCCGCTCCCGACGTGCTCGACATCGTCGGTCTGCCCGCCGCACGCATCGGCGATCTCGCGGCGGAGCGCGGCATCCCCCTGCACGAACTCACCCCGACCACGGGCTCGCTCGAAGACGCCTACCTCGCCCTCACCGGCGAATCGGTCGAGTACCGCACCAAGGAGATCTCATGACCGTTCAGGCAGCCCCGCCCGTCACCCGGCGCGTCGAGTCCGCACACCGCCTCACGTTCGTGCGGGCGATCCGCGGAGAGTGGATCAAGCTCTCCACGCTCCGCTCCACCTGGTGGTCGATCGGCATCGCGGCCCTGCTCACGATCGGCATCGCCGTGCTCATCGCGCAGGCGATCGACCTACCGGGATTCGAGCCGATCCAGGCCGTCGTCATGCCGATCCAGTTCACGATGCTACTCGCCGGCATCCTCGGTGCGATCTCGGTGACCGGGGAGTACTCGACCGGCATGATCCGGTCGACCCTGGCCGCGAACCCGAAGCGCGGATCGATGCTGGCCGCCAAGGCCGTCGTCGTCGGCGTGTTCATGTTCGTGTCGTCGCTGGTGATCTTCGGCGCCGCCGCCGTCGCGGTGTCGGTCGTCGTCGCGTCTCGTGATCAGAGCATCGACTGGTCCGACCCCGCCGCGTCGATCCTGCCCATCGTCGTCTCGTCGCTGGCCATGTCGGTGTTCGCACTGATCGGCGTCGCGTTCGGCTTCCTCCTGCGTTCGGGCGCCGGTGCGATCGCCGCCACCGTCGGAGTGCTGTTCGTGCTGCCGATCGTCGCGAGCTTCTTCGCCGTGGCGGGCGAGGCCTGGGCCTGGGTGACGGATGCCTCGAACTACCTGCCCGTAGCGGCGGCGCAGAGCGCCATCCTGCCGGAGAACGCCGCCCTCGAAGGCCCGGTCGCGTATCTGACGCTGGCCGCATGGGTCGTCGCGGGGATGCTCGCCGCCTGGACCGTGCTGCGCACCCGCGACGCGTGAGCCGACGCCCCGCGCCGCACCCGCGTAGAGTCGCCCGGTGAGCAGACCGCGCAGCCGCAGCACCTCGGTCCGTGAGGACGAGGCGCTGCGGCTGCCGCGTCCCCCCGGGGTGCTGCGGCGGTTCTGGGCCCGGCATCCGGTGCTCGCCGACATCCTGATCGTCGTCGTGTGCGCGCTGCTCTCGATCGTCCCGGTCGGCATCATCACCCGCGACCTGCCGATTCCGCTCGCTCTCGGCGTCTCGATCGCGGTGCCCGTCGGCGTCGTCGCCGTCTGTGCGACGCTGCTGTGGCGCCGGCGTCGGCCGTGGGTGCCGTTCATCGCGGCATTCGCGCTCGAGACGGCGTTCCTCTTCGCCCTCCAGCCGATCGGGTCGCCGCTGCTGCTCGTGACCAGCTACTCGCTCGCGGTGTACCGGTCGTCGAAAGCAGCATGGGTCGGCCTGGGACTCGGACTCGCCTCGCTCGCGGCCGTATCCGGCATCCTCGTGCTCACGGGCATGATCACCCTGCAGATCGCGATGAACGCCGTCGTGGGATCTCTCGTGCTCGGCCTGATCGGCACCCTGCTCGGGGTCAATGTCGGCGGTCGCAAGCGCTACCTCGCCGCGGTGATCGACCGATCGCGTCAGCTGCTCGTGGAACGCGATCAGCAGGCCCAGCTCGCTGCGGCCGACGAACGCGCACGCATCGCCCGCGAGATGCACGACATCGTCTCGCATTCGCTCACCGTGATCGTCGCCCTGTCGGAGGGCGCGGCCGCGACTCCCGATGCCGCACAGGCCAAGGCCGCGGCATCGGCGTCGGCGGAGACGGCCAGGAGCGCGCTCACCGAGATGCGTGCGATGCTCGGCGTCCTCCGCGCCGACGACTCCCCCCTCCCGCTCGCACCCCTGGCGCCGACACCGCCCCAGGAGACCGTTGCCCAGGCGCAGCGCGCCGGCTACCCCGTGACGCTCTCGGTCAGCGGCGGCGGCGAGCTCCCGCCGGCGGTCGCCCACGCGGTCGGCCGCATCGTGCAGGAGGGCGTCACGAACGCCATGCGGCACGCGCCGGGCGCGACGTCGATCTCGGTGCGACTGATCCATGCGCCCGGGAGCGTGACGGTGGAGATCGTCAACGACGGTGTGACCGCGGCCGTCGACTCCTCCGACCGCCCCTCCGGTTTCGGGCTGCGCGGACTCGCCGAGCGTGCCGCGCACGCCGGAGGAGAGATCACCTCGCAGGCGGTGGGCGGGGGCCGATGGCTGCTCCGTGCCGAGCTTCCCGCCCACTCCCCCGACCCCGTCGCACTCGAACCGAAGGATCTGCCATGACCCCTCCGATCTCGATCCTCCTCGTCGACGATCAGCAGCTCATCAGACTGGGGTTCCGCATGGTGCTCGACGCCGAGGAGGACCTGGTCGTGGTCGGCGAGGCCGCAGACGGCCATGCCGCGATCGCGCAGGCGGCGGCGCTCCGTCCGGACCTCGTGCTGATGGACATCCGCATGCCGGGGCTCGACGGCATCGCCGCCACCGAGGCGATCGTGCGCGACCACCCCGACACCCGCGTGCTCGTGCTCACCACCTTCGATCTCGACGAGTACGCGTTCGGCGCGATCCGCGCGGGCGCGAGCGGATTCCTGCTGAAGGATGCGCAGCGTCACGAGATGATCGCCGCCGTCCGCGCGGTGCATCGCGGCGATGCCGTGCTCGCACCGCGGGTGACCCGGATGCTGCTGGAGCACGTCGCGCCGACCCTGGAGGCGTCCGAGACCGCATCGTCCGCCAGCGCGTCGTCCACCGACACGTCATCCACCGCCGCGCCCTCATCGACCGCATCACGCGACAATGCCCTCGCCGAGCTCACCGACCGCGAGCGCGACGTGTTCCTCGAGATCGCGCGAGGTCTCACCAACGCGGAGATCGCCCAGACCCTGTACGTCAGCGAGTCGACGGTGAAGACCCACGTGGGCCGGATCCTCGCGAAGCTCGACGCGCGCGACCGCATCCACCTGGTGATCCTCGCCCACCGCCTCGGCCTCACCGACGACGGCGCCCTGCCTTCCGACTGAGCGTCGGGAGACAGGGCGCCGGGGCCGCCCGTCGGTGCGGGCAGGCGGATGTCAGGAGGCGGTCGGCGTCCAGGCCGAGACCCGGTCGAGGGCTGCGACCTCGTCGCTCGTCAGCTCGAGTCGCGCACCGGCAAGGAGGTCGGGCACCTGCTCGACGGTGCGCGCGCTGGCGATCGGGGCCACGACCGTGGGCTGCGCCCGCAGCCAGGCGAGCGCGGTCGCGGCGATCGATGCGTCGTGGGCGGCACCGATCTCCTCGAGGGCGTCGATCACCTTCAGCCCCGCCTCGGTCGCGTACTTGGCCGCACCGGATGCCCGCGGCGAGGTCTGACCCTCGATGTCGGCCGACCGGTACTTGCCGGTCAGGAAGCCGCTCGCGAGCGAGTAGTACGGCACCAGGCCGAGTCCGAACTCCTGGGCGACCGGGATGATCGTCTCCTCGACGTCGTTGCGGTGCACGAGGTTGTAGTGCGGCTGCACGGCGACGGGCAGGGCGACGCCCGTCCGGCGCGCGATGTCGACCCACTCGCGGATGCGCTCGGCACTGTAGTTCGAGACGGCGACGTTGCGCACGAGGCCGTCGGCGACGAGCTGCCCGAAGGCGCCGACGGTCTCCTCCAGCGGAACCTTCTCGTCGTCGAAATGCGCGTAGTAGAGGTCGATCGTGTCGACCCCGAGGCGGCCCAGCGATGCTTCGGCGGCCCTGCGGACGTTCGAGGCCGCGAGTCCCGGGAACTCCGGGTGCTGGCTCACCTTGGTGGCGACGACCACGCCCTCGGGCTTGCGAGAGGCCAGCCACTCGCCGATGATCGTCTCGCTCTCGCCGCCCGAGTTGCCCGGCACCCACGCGCTGTACGCGTCGGCGGTGTCGATGAAGTCGCCTCCCCCGTCGACGAACGCGTCGAGCACGGCGAACGAGGCGTCGCGGTCGGCGGTCCAGCCGAACACGTTGCCGCCGAGCGAGAGGGGGAAGACGTCGAGGTCACTGTTTCCGATACGGGTCATACCCGGGACAACCCGCGCGCTGCGCGCAGTATTTCCCGAAGCTCCCCGGAGATGGTGCCGACTACAGGACTCGAACCTGCAACCCCCGTATTACAAGTACGGTGCGCTACCAATTGCGCCAAGTCGGCGGGCGTCCCCCAGCTTAGCGAGGGACGGTGATCAGCGACGACCTACGACGCGGGAGTCTCGGTGGGAGCAGGTTCCGTGGTCTCGGTGGGCGTCGGGGTCGCGGTGGGAGACGTCGACGGGGTCTCGGTCGCGTAGTAGGCGTCGCTGGCGACGGTCAGCACGAACTGCGAGAACTCGCTCGGGTCGTCGAGAGCCCCCACATAGGCCTCGCCGTTGACCACGATCATCGGCGCCGCAGTGAGCACCAGATCGTCCGATCCGACGAGCGGACCCTCGAGAGCGCGTGACGTGGCCTCCTTGGCCCAGGTCACGTAGTCCTGGTCCTCGATGCAGGAGCGGACGCTCTTCACGTTGTCGGATCCGACCGCGCCGGCGATGTCGGCGAGCTGCGCGTCGGAGAACCCGTCGGTGTTCACCTCGGGCTGGTCGTCGAGCAGGTCGTGATTGAAGGCGTAGAACTGCGCAGGCGAGTGCGTGGCGACGCAGGCCGCGGCGGCCGCGGAGCGCAGCGAGTACTTCGTGCCGTTCGAGCTCGCGGTCAGCAACGCGACCGGGTGGTAGGTGACGGTGGCGGCGCCCTCGGAGATCCAGTTCACGAGCTGGCGGGCGTTGGCCTGCTCGAACTCGCCGGCATCCGGAGAGAGGTAGTCGACGTAGATGTGGATGTCGACCGTGCTCGAGGTCGTCGGCGCGGGGGCGGGGGCAGGGGCGGTCTCGCCACCGGCACCGGTGTCATCCGGGTCCGGAGCGGCGGATGCCTCTGCCGAGGCGGCGGTCGCACTGATGTCGGAGACGAGGATGCCGTCGTGGTCCATCCCGGCGGGCGTCAGCTGCGGCTTCGAGACCTGCGCCGACACCGCGAGGGTGATCGCGGTGCCGATGGCACCCACGGCGACCACGGCGACGGCACCGAGGATGATCCGTCGCATCACGCGCGCCCTCGACTGCTGGGCGTGCACCTTCTGTGCCTTCTCCCGCACGGCCTCACGCGAATTGCGAGGGCTGGGGACGTTCGGCGTCTCGTCGCTCGACATCGTTCCTCTAGACAGTCTCAGGGGGGCAGGGTGGCCCGGACGCCACTCGGGCGGCGAACGCCGCGGTAGGCGGCCGAGATCGATGCTAACCAGCCAGGCTGAGAAATACCCAGATGGACGCCGGTCTGCCATACTGATCCCGACCCGATGAGGGGTCACGGTGGAGTTCTCCACCGCTCTATCACTACGGATCGTCCGGCACGTACCTGCCGGTGAAGGAGAAACACAATGGCATCTGTGACTTTCGACGAGGCCACCCGCCTCTACCCGGGCGGAACCCGCCCGGCTGTCGACAAGCTCAACCTCGAGGTCGCTGACGGCGAGTTCCTCGTCCTCGTCGGCCCCTCCGGCTGCGGAAAGTCCACCTCGCTGCGTATGCTCGCCGGCCTCGAAGAGGTCAACGCCGGCCGCATCCTCATCGGCGACCGCGACGTCACCGACGTCCCGCCGAAGGACCGCGACATCGCGATGGTGTTCCAGAACTACGCGTTGTACCCGCACATGACCGTCGCCGAGAACATGGGCTTCGCGCTCAAGATCGCCGGCGTCGGCAAGGAGGAGCGCGCCACCCGCGTCCTCGAGGCCGCGAAGCTCCTCGACCTCGAGGAGTACCTGACCCGCAAGCCGAAGGCCCTCTCGGGTGGTCAGCGTCAGCGTGTCGCGATGGGTCGCGCGATCGTGCGTCAGCCCCAGGTCTTCCTCATGGACGAGCCGCTGTCGAACCTCGACGCCAAGCTCCGCGTCCAGACGCGTACGCAGATCGCGTCGCTGCAGCGTCGCCTCGGCGTCACCACGGTCTACGTGACGCACGACCAGACCGAGGCGCTCACGATGGGCGACCGCATCGCCGTGCTGAAGGACGGACTGCTCCAGCAGGTCGGTTCGCCGCGCGACCTGTACGAGAAGCCCGAGAACGTCTTCGTCGCCGGCTTCATCGGCTCCCCCGCCATGAACCTGTTCTCGGCCGACCTCGCTGAGGGCGGCATCCGCTTCGGCACCGAGGTCGTCCCGCTCGACCGCGACACGGTCGGCCGCGCCAACGGCTCGCAGGTCACGGTGGGCGTCCGCCCCGAGGACATCACGGTCGGCCCGGCCGACGGCAAGGGCCTCTCGGTCGTCGTCGACCTGGTCGAGGAGCTCGGCGCCGACGGATACCTCTACGGCCACACCGAGATCAACGGCAAGCGCGCCGACCTCGTCGCTCGCGTCGACGGTCGCAGCCACCCGAACGCAGGAGAGACCGTCACCCTCGCCGCGAACGCGGGCCACGTGCACGCGTTCGACATCGAGTCGGGTGTCCGCCTGAACGACAAGCCGATCGTCTCCGCCTGATCGGATCCACGGACGCGGCGCGGGCTGACTTCGGTCGCCCGCGCCGCTTCTGATTTCCCCCCTCGTCTGGAGTCCCATGCAGGATGCGCTGCGGATCACCGCCAGCTCCGTCGACCCCGCGTTGCTCGCGCTGCCCTGGTCGACGACCCTGGCCAGATGGCCGTCGGAGCAGATCGTGTCCCTCCCCAAGGGACTCTCCCGCCATCTGGTGCGGTTCGCGGATCTGTCGGGACGTGTCGTCGCCGTCAAGGAGACGACGGATGAGATGGCGAGACGCGAGTACGAGATGCTCGGCAATCTCGCCCGCCTCGACGTCCCGTGCGTCGACAGGGTCGCGGTCATCGCAGGCCGGACGGATGCGTCGGGAGACCCGCTTCCCGCCGCCCTCGTCACCTCGCACCTGCGCTTCTCGATGCCGTACCGCGCGCTGTTCACCCGGGTGCTGCGCCCCGACACCGCTGACCGCCTGGTCGACGCCCTCGCCGTGCTGCTGGTGCGTCTGCACAACGTCGGCTTCTACTGGGGCGACGTCTCGCTGTCGAACACCCTGTTCCGCCGTGACGCGGGTGCCTACGCGGCGTACCTCGTCGATGCCGAGACGGGCGAGCTGCACGAGGAGGGCCTGACCGACGGCCAGCGCGCCTACGACCTCGACCTCGCGCGCACGAACATCGCCGGCGAGATCATGGACCTCGCCGCGGGCGGACGCCTCGAGCACGGCGTCGATGCGGTCGCGATCGCCGACGGCATCGTGTCGTCGTACCGCTCGCTGTGGGCCGAGCTCACCGCCCAGGAGTCCTTCGCCGCCGCCGAGACCTGGCGCATCACCGAGCGCGTGGAGCGCCTGAACGCGCTCGGGTTCGACATCGACGAGATGTCGATGTCGACGACCTCCGACGGCACGGTCGTCGAGATCCAGCCGAAGGTCGTCGATGCCGGACACCATCAGCGGCGCCTCATCCGCCTGACCGGACTCGACGTCGAGGAGAACCAGGCCCGACGCCTGCTCAACGACCTCGACGAGTTCCGCGCCCGTTCGACCAAGCAGTGGGCGGACGAGGAGATGTACGCCCACGAATGGCTGACGCGCGTGTTCGAGCCCGTGGTGCGGGCGATCCCCTACGAGCTGCGCGCCAAGCTCGAACCGGCCGAGGTGTTCCACCAGGTGCTCGAGCACCGGTGGTACCTGTCGCAGGCGCAGGGCCGGTCGGTCCCCCTCGCCGAGGTGCTCACGAGCTACATCAACGAGGTGCTGCGCCACCGGCGCGACGAGGCGACGATCATGGGTCCGCCCACCGAGACGATGGGTCTGCCGGTGATCACGGGAGCGACCGCGGTCGCCGACGACGAGGTCGACTGGCGCGACCTCGTCTGAGCGCGCTCGCCCGCGGGATCAGTACCCGACGGTGAAGCGCCCGCGGCGGTGCGCCGGGCGCTCGATCTCGTCGACCACCGCGACGGCGAAGTCGGCGCCCGAGATGAAGGACGTGCCCTCGTCGTCCCGCACGATCACATCGCCGCCGTCACGGTAGTGACCGGTGCGCTCCCCCTCGGCCCACGGCCCGAAGACCTCGGCGGGGTGCACGAAGAACCAGTCCAGGGACTCGTCGGTGCTCTCGAGCAGTGCGAGCGAGTCGATGCCGACCTGGGCCTCGTGCTTGTACTCCTCGGGAAAGTCGAGGTCGAACAGGCGGGGTCCGCCGGGGGCGACGAGGCTGCCGCCGGCACCGCCCACGACGCCCAGACGCGTTCGCGCACCGTCGAGCTCGGCGATGACGACGCGCAGCGCGTCGAGCACCCGGTCGGTCATGTCGCCGCGCGGAGAGAGGGCCGAGACCACGGCATCCGCGCCGTCGACGGCGCTCGCGAGCGCCCCCTTCTCGAGGGCGGAGCCCTGCACGTACGAGGCTCCCTCGACCGCGTCGGACGGGGTGGAGCGGGAGATCGCGATGACCTCGTGACCGCGGCTCACCGCCTCCGCGACGATGTGGCGTCCGGCGTAGCCGGTTCCTCCGAGGACGACGATGCGAGCCATGTGCTTCTCCCCTACTTCTTCGCGTTGCGGATGGTCGACACCTGGTACAGCGCGACGGACGTCGCGATGCCGGCGTTGAGCGACTCGGTCACCGCCGAGATCGGGATCGACACGATCTGGTCGCACGTCTCGGCGACGAGGCGCGAGAGCCCCTTGCCCTCGGAGCCCGTGACGATCACGACGGGGCGATCGGCCAGCTGCAGCTCGGGCAGCAGCACGTCGCCGTCGCCGTCGAGGCCGAGCACGAACACGCCCTGCTTCTTGAACTCCTTGAGCTGTGTCGTGAGGTTGGTGGCGAGGGCCACCGGCACCCGGGCCGCCGCACCGGCGCTGGTCTTCCAGGCCGCGGAGTTCACGCCAGCCGAGCGACGCTGCGGCAGGATGATGCCGTGGCCGCCGAATGCGCCGGTGGAGCGGATGATCGCACCGAGGTTGCGCGGGTCGGTGATGCCGTCGAGGGCGACGAACAGCGGAACCTCGCCCCTGTCGATGACGGCCTCGAGGAGGTCCTGCGGATGCGCGTACTCGTACGGCGGCACCTTGACGGCCACGCCCTGGTGCACGCCGTCGAACCCGGCCATGCGGTCGAGCTCCTGACGCGTCACCTCGAGCACCGGGATGCCCCGGTTCGTGGCGATCGACAGCATCTCCTTGACGCGGTCGTCCATCTCGACGCGCTGGGCGATGTAGAACGCCGACGCCGGGATCTTCGCACGCAGGGCCTCGAGCACGGAGTTGCGGCCGGTGACGACCTCGACTTCGGTCGTGTTGTCCTTGGCGCGCGCCGAGCGGTTCGGGTTGCCGCCGGACGTCTGACGCTGGCCCGGCTTGCCCTTGCCACCGGACGCCGCGTAGCGCTCGGCCGCGGCCTTGCGCTTGCCGGCGGGGTGCCAGGCGCGGTCCTCGGCCTTCGGGGTCGGTCCACGACCCTCGAGGGACTTGCGTCCCATTCCACCGGTGCCCTTGGTGGGGCCCTTCTTGTTTCCCTTGTTCGCGCCGGGGCGCTGTGGCTTAGCCATCGATACTCCAATGAGTTCCGGCCGGAGAGTCCTCCAGCGTGATTCCAGCAGCGGCGATCGCATCACGGATGCGATCGGCCGCGGCCCAGTCCTTGTCAGCGCGCGCCTGCGCGCGCTGGGTGATCATCGTCTGCACGAGCGCGTCGAGAGCGGATGCCGTGGCACCGTCGCCGCTCTCGCTCCACGCGGAGGCGTGCGGATTGAGACCGAGGATGTTCGTCATCGCGATGACGTCCATCACGTCCTGCCTGGCCTCGTCGATCTTCCCGTCATCCAGCAGCGCGTTGCCCGAACGGATGCTGCTGTGGATCGCCGCGAGAGCGCGGGGGACGGCGAGGTCGTCGTTCATGGCGTCCCAGAACTCCGTCGGCAGCCCCTCTTTCGCCTGGGACCACCCCGGCTTCGCCAGGCGCTGCCCCCGGTCGAGGAAGGTCCGGATGCGCCCCAGCGCCGCCTCGGCCTCGGTCCACGACGACTCGGTGAGGTCGAGGCTGGAGCGGTAGTGCGCGGCGGCGAGCGCATACCGCACCACGAGAGGATCGTGGGCGTCGAGCACCTCGGCGGCGAGCGTGAAGTTGCCCAGCGACTTGGACATCTTCTGTCCACCGACGGTCACCAGGCCGTTGTGCACCCAGTACTGCGCGAAGCCGTCGCCCGCGGCCGTCGACTGGGCGAGCTCGTTCTCGTGATGCGGGAACCGCAGATCGAGGCCACCGCCGTGGATGTCGAACTCCGGTCCGAGATAGCGCTTCGACATCGCGGAGCACTCGATGTGCCAGCCGGGACGCCCCGCGCCCCAGGGCGACTGCCAGGTCGCATCCGCCTGTTCGTCGGCCTTCGCGCCCTTCCACAGTGCGAAGTCCTGCGGATTGCGCTTGCCCCGGGGGTCCGCGTCCTCGGCGGCCTCCATGGCATCGACGGACTGGTTGGTGAGCTCGCCGTACGACGGCCACGAACGCACGTCGAAGTAGACGTCGCCCGAACCGTCCGGCGCCGGGTACGCGTGGCCGCGTTCGATGAGGGTCGCGATGAGCTCCTGCATCTGCGGAATCGAGGCCGTCGCGCGAGGTTCGTAGGTCGGTGCGAGGATGCCGACACCGGCATATGCCGCTGTGAACTCCTGCTCCATCCGGTACGCCAGCGCCCACCAGGGCTCGGCGCCCGTCGCGTTCGCCAGCACCTTGTCGTCGATGTCGGTGACGTTGCGCACGAAGGTCACGCGCCCGTAGCGATGCGCCAGCCAACGCCGCAGCAGATCGAAGCTGAGCGCCGCCCTGACATGACCGATGTGCGGACCGGACTGCACCGTGGGTCCGCAGACGTACATCGTGATGTTCTCGGAATCGAGAGGCACGAAGTCGCGCAGCTGCTGTGCGCGGGTGTCGTAGAGGCGGAGTGTCACCGCACAAGCTTACCGGGCGGCGGAATCCGAAGACTGGGCGGTTGCGCGGCGCCTCGGGGAGGTCGGTCGTTCCCGCAGTCAGTCGACCGCGAGGACACGTCCGGTCTGCACCCCGAGCACGCTCTTCGCGAAGGCCTGGCCGACGCGATACGAAGACACGGGCACGAATCCGGGGAACGAGGAGTGATACGCCGGCGCATCCTCCAGCACCGACGGGCTCACGGCGTTGATGCGGATGCCGCGCGGCAGCTCGGTCGCGGCCGCGCGCACGAACGACTCGACGGCGCCGTTCGCCATCGAGGCGGCCGCTCCGGTCGCGATCGGCTCCCGGGCGAGGATGCCGGAGGTCAGTGTGATCGAGCCGCCGTCGCGCACGAACGGCGTGCCGATGCGGACGACATCGAGCTGCGACAGCACCTTGCCGCGGAACGCCGACTCGTGGTCGTCGCGTCGCAGATCGCCCAGCGGAGCGAACGGGACCTCTCCGACGGCGACGATCACGGCATCGACCTGCCCGACCGCGGCGAAGAGCCGCTCGATCGACGCCAGGTCGGTGATGTCGACCGCCGGCTCACCGCTGCGGGAGGCGGAGACGACCTCGTGCCCCTCGAGTGCGTCGACCGCGGTACGACCGACCTGTCCGGTGGCTCCGATGACCAGGATCCTCATGACATCTCCTTCTGCGCATGCGACCGCCGCACGCTGCTGTGTGCCCCAACGGGCCGGCGGGCCGGGGCATTCCCGGCATCCGGACGCTGCGTCGTCAGACCGGGTGGATGATGGCGACCGCGGTGACCGCGACCCCTTCGCCACGGCCGGGGAAGCCCAGGCCGTCGGTGGTGGTGGCGGTGACCGCGACCGGAGCGCCTCCGAGGGCGTCCGACAGCACGCGCTCGGCCTCCTCCCGTCGGCCGCTGAAGCGGGGACGGTTGCTCTGGAACTGGGCCGACACGTTGCCGATCGCGAAGCCGGCCTCCGCGAGGATCTCCCGGGTGCGCGCGAGGAAGACCTCGGCGTGGGCGCCCGCGTACTCGGGATGCGCGGTGCCGAAGTGCTCGCCGATGTCGCCGAGGCCTGCCGCACCCAACAGCGCGTCCACGATCGCGTGGGCGACCGCATCGCCGTCCGAGTGGCCGGAGAGCGCCGGCTCCCCCGGCCACTCGAGACCGGCCAGCCACAGCACACCCTCTCCCCCGAACCCGTGCACGTCGGTTCCGAGGCCCACCCTGGGTCCTGCGGACGGCCCCGACGACCGGACCGACGGCGCGGCCGCGGAGGGCACCGCTCCGACAGCGGCGAGCAGGTGGCGGGCACGCTCCAGGTCGTCCGGCGTCGTGATCTTGAAGCTCCGCGCCGACCCGGGGATCCGCCGCACGAGATGGCCGGCCGCGGCGAAGAGGGCCGCGTCGTCGGTGTAGTCGATGCCGGATGCCGCGGCCGCCGCGTACGCGGCTTCGAGCAGCGCACGGGGAAAGCCCTGCGGTGTCTGCGCGGCGGCCAGCTCCGCGCGATCGACGGGCGCGATGATCGTGTCGCCGTCGACCCGCTTCAGGGTGTCGACGACCGGGAGGGCGGGGATGATCCCCGTCTCGCCGTCGACCGCCGCCGCCACGGCGTCGATCACCTCGGGCGGGGTCAACGCACGAGCGGCGTCATGCACGAGCACCCGCGTGACATCGCCCCACAGCGCCTCCAGCCCTGCGGCCACGGACCGCTGACGGGTGTCGCCGCCCGTGACGACGCGTCCGAGCTCGATCCGGTCGCCCGCCGCCGCGCGCAGCTCCGTCTCGGCGTCGCCCTCGAACCCGGCGGGCGCGACGACGATCACCTGCGCCGGGGCGGCGGCGAAGACGCCCTCGAGCGCATGCCGCAGGATCGTGTGCGTGTCGATGCCGACGAACGCCTTGGGCGCTCCGGCATCCAGCCGGGTGCCGGAACCGGCGGCGACGACGAGGATCGCGGTGTCTGGGACGGGAAGCATGCTCACCGGGTTCACGTTACCGGCGCGCACGAAAAAAGGCGGATGCCGAAGCATCCGCCCTCTCTCGAATCTCTCAGGAAGCGAGGACCTCGTCGAGCAGTGCGCTCGCCTTGTCCTCGTCGGTCTTCTCCGCCAGAGCCAGCTCGGAGATGAGGATCTGACGCGCCTTGGCCAGCATCCGCTTCTCTCCCGCCGACAGTCCGCGGTCCTGATCCCGACGCCACAGGTCGCGCACGACCTCGCTCACCTTGATGACATCGCCGGAGGCGAGTTTCTCGAGGTTCGCCTTGTAACGACGCGACCAGTTCGTGGGCTCCTCGGTGAACGGGGCGCGCAGCACCTCGAACACGTGATCGAGGCCTTCACGGCCGATCACATCACGGACCCCGACCAGATCGACGTTCTCAGCGGGCACCTCGATGATGAGGTCCCCCTGGGTGACGTTGAGCTTCAGGTATTTCTTCGCCTCACCCTTGATGATGCGCTCCTTGACCTCGATGATGGTCGCAGCGCCATGGTGCGGATAGACGACAGTCTCGCCAACCTCAAAAAGCATAAAAAATTGTCCTTTCGGCAACCTCAAGGATACCACAGGGAATATGCGCTAAGGTTCGCGCCCCTGCGTCCTCGGACCGTCCCCCGCATACGCATAGAATGGATGCGGATATCCCGTCGGACCTCAGGAGGACCCGTGAAATCGCGCCTTGTTGCGTCTGCCGCCATCAGCGCCCTCGTCCTTCTGGGCGCCACCGGATGCACGTTCATCTCGCCGCAGGCGACGAAGATCGAGTACTCCGCGTCCGACGGCGTCAACGTCTTCGACTCCGACGGACCGATCGATGTCCGCAACGCCTTCATCGTCGCGTCGGAAGACGGCACGGTGGGCAACTTCATCGGCGCCGTCGTGAACCCCTCCTCCGAGAAGGCGACGCTGACGATCACCGTCGGCGACCTCGACCCCCTGACCGTCACGGTGCCCGCAGGCAAGACCCTCAGCTACGGCGCCGGCGAAGAGCCGCTGCGCATCGAGGATCTCGATGCCAAGCCCGGGTCGACCATCGAGGTCCACTTCCAGTCGGGTGACGGCGCCGGCACCAAGACGGCCATCCCGGTCCTCGACGGCACCCTGCCCTACTACTCCGACCTCGTCCCCGACGAGGCCGAGGCGACGCCCACGCCGACGCCGGTCCCGACCGACACCGCAGCCCCGGCGCCCGCGGAGTGATCGCACCCCCACGCTGACGGAAGAGGCCGGCACCCCCGCGGGGGTGCCGGCCTCTTCCGTCTGTGCGGTCTGCGCGCGGGTCAGCCTTCGAAGCGGTATCCGAGACCACGGACGGTGACCAGCATCACCGGCTCGCCGGGGTTCTCCTCGATGCGCGACCGGATGCGCTTGATGTGCACGTCGAGCGTCTTGGTGTCTCCGAAGTAGTCGCTGCCCCACACGCGGTCGATCAGCTGCCCGCGGGTGAGCACGCGCCCGGAGTTGCGCATCAGCACCTCGAGCAGCTCGAACTCCTTCAGGGGCATGTTGATCTGCGCGCCGGCGACCGAGACCGTGTGCCGGTCGATGTCGAGCGAGACGCGACCGCCGTCGAGCACACGCTCGTCGAGCTCGCTGTCGGCCTGCACGACGCGGCGCAGCACCGCCCGCATCCTGGCCAGCAGCTCGCGCGACGAGTAGGGCTTGGTGACGTAGTCGTCGGCGCCGAGCTCCAGCCCGACGACGATGTCGACCTCCGAGTCCTTGGCCGTGACCATGATGATCGGCACCGCCGAGGTCGTGCGGATCTGGCGGCACACCTCGGTTCCCGGCATCCCCGGGAGCATCAGGTCGAGCAGCACCACGTCGGCGCCGCGCTCGCGGAACGCCGTGAGCGCGCCGGGGCCGTCCTCGGCGATCTCCACCTCGTACCCTTCGCGGCGCAGCAGGTACGCCAGCGGGTCGGCGAGATCGGGCTCGTCTTCGACGAGAAGGATGCGTGTCATGCGTGCTCTCCGTTTCGGACGCGGGCCGCGGCCTTGGCCGCCTTGCGCTCGCGCTTCTTCTTGTTCTTCTTGTCCGTGTCGATCCTCGGGGGAGCATCGATCCTCGGCAGCCGGATGGTGAAGGTCGACCCTCGGCCCGGTCGCGACCACAGCCGCACCTCGCCGCCGTGTCGCTGGGTCGCGTGCTTGACGATCGCGAGCCCCAGGCCCGTGCCGCCGGTGCGTCGCGAGCGCGCCTCGTCGGCGCGGTAGAACCGCTCGAAGATCCGCTCGCGGTCGCCCTCGGCGATGCCGATGCCCTGGTCGGACACCGCGATCTCGACGACGCCGTCGTCGACCTTCACGCCGATGCCGACCCTGGAGCCCTTCGGCGAGTAGGCGATGGCGTTCGCGATGAGGTTCCCGAAGGCCTCGATGAGGATCTGGGAGTCACCGCGCACCCAGACGCCGCGGTCGCCGCCTCGCGCGATCTCCACGCCCGCGGAGTCCGCCTGCACGACGTGCGCCTCGAGCGCGGTGGCGAGCACCTCGTCGATCGCGACCGGCCGCACGTCGGAGAGGGCGTCCTCGGCCTGCAGGCGGGACAGGCTCATGATGCGTCCGGTGAGCTGACCGAGCCGCGAGGCCTCGGCGGAGATGCGGGAGGCGAAGTGACGCACCTGCGCCGGATCGTCCGCCGCCGACTCGATCGCCTCGGCGAGCAGCGTGACCGCACCCACCGGGGTCTTCAGCTCGTGGCTGGTGTTGGCGACGAAGTCCCTGCGCATCTGGTCGAGGCGTTCCTGCTCGGTGACGTCGCGGATGATCAACAGCGTCATCCGCGGACTGATCACACTCGCGCGGGCCGACACCAGCCGCGGATCGAGGCTCAGACCGCCGCGGGTGAGGCGCAGCGACTCGGAGGCGGATCCGCCCTCGGCGCGTCCGCCCCGCACGAGCTGGCGCAGCTCGGGGTTCTCGAGAGGAGCACCGACCTCGATGCCGAAGCGCGACGCCGCCCTGGAGGCCGCGAGGACGAGACCCGAGGAGTCGACCACGCAGGCCGCGTCGTCCATGCTGCCCAGCACCGCGGTGACGCCGTCGGGGACGACCAGCGAGGACTCATCGGCGACCCGGGCCCTCGCGCGGTACGCCCACGCCACGAGGAGGGAGAGTCCGACACCGATCGCGAGGCCGACGGCCAGTGCGAGCAGCGCGATCTGCGGCAGGGTCATACCCTCAGCGTAGAGGGCGTTCACCCGCTATTCGGCGGGTTCGCCCGCGCTGACCACAAGGCGAGAAGTACTATTCACGTGCTGGGCACCGTTCGTTAACCTTCGGAGCAGACAATCGCTTTCGGGCCTGTGCGGGAGCGCTGTGCTCTCCCCGCGCGGACGACCCAGCCGTCTCGCGTTGACACCACAGCCGAGACCCGAACGAAAGGTTGCGCCGACATGCGCGAAGTCTTCCATCAGTCCCTCGAGGATCTGCAGTCCCAGCTCGTGGAGATCGCCGACCTCGTCACGGTCTCGATCGACAAGGCGACCCGCTCGTTCGCCACGAGCGACGTCGAGCTGGCCGAAGAGGTCATCGCCGACGACGCCAAGATCGATGAGCTCGCCGTCGCCCTCGACGAGCAGGCCATCGAGATCCTCGCCCGCCAGCAGCCGGTCGCCCGCGACCTCCGCGTGGTCGTCACGGCGCTGCGCGTCAGCGCCTCACTCGAGCGCATGGGCGACATGTCGGAGCACATCGCGCAGCTCGCGCGTCTCCGCTTCCCCGAGCGCGCGATCCCGAAGGGCCTCAAGGGCACCTTCACGAAGATGGGCGAGCTGGACGTCGAGATCTCCCGCACGCTCTCCGAGCTGCTGCGCACGCAGGACCTGAAGCTCGCCGACACCATCCGCAACACCGACGACGACATCGACGAGCTGCACGCGAGCGTGTTCGAGAAGGTGCTCAGCGACAACTGGAAGGGCGAGGCCACCGCGACCGTCGACGCCACGCTCGCCAGCCGCTACCACGAGCGCTTCGCCGACCATGCGGTCGCCGTCGCCAAGAAGGTCATCTACCTCGCGACCGGAGACTGGCGCATCGAAGAAGAGGACATCGCCCTCGCGATCGAGCAGCAGCGGGAGCTCGGGCACGCCTGAGCCGGCGCGGATACACCGAGGGGGCGGATGCCGACTGCATCCGCCCCCTCGGTGTATCCGCGGTCGCGCGTTACTTCTCGCCCCGGGTCACTTCTTGCCCTGGGCGGCGACCGCCGCCGCACCGGCCGCAGCGGCCTCGGGGTCGAGGTAGCGGCCGGGCCCGGTCGGGACGTTGTTCTCGTCGAGCTCGTACACGAGCGGGATGCCGGTGGGGATGTTCAGCTCGGCGATGTCGTCGTCGCTGATGCCCTCGAGGTGCTTCACGAGTCCGCGGAGCGAGTTGCCGTGCGCCGTGACGAGAACCGTCTTGCCTGCCTCGAGGTCGGGAACGATCGCGCTCTCCCAGTACGGCAGCAGGCGGTCGATGACGAGCTTGAGCGACTCGGTGCGAGGCACCTCGCCGTCGATGCCGGCGTAGCGCGCGTCGTGCACCTGGCTGAACTCGCTGTCGTCGTCGAGCACGGGCGGCGGCACGTCGAACGACCGGCGCCACAGCTGGAACTGCTCGGGACCGAACTCCTCGAGGGTCTGCGCCTTGTCCTTGCCCTGCAGCGCGCCGTAGTGACGCTCGTTCAGCCTCCACGAGCGCGTGACCGGGATCCACAGGCGGTCGGCGGCGTCCAGTGCGATGTTCGCGGTCTGGATGGCACGGCTGAGCAGCGAGGTGTGCAGGACATCGGGCAGGAGACCGGCCTCGGCGAGCAGCTCACCACCGCGCTTCGCCTCCTTCTCGCCCTGCGCGTTGAGTCGGACGTCCACCCAGCCGGTGAAGAGGTTCAGTTCGTTCCACTCGCTCCGGCCGTGACGGAGCAGGATCAGGGTGCGCTTCGAAGTCATGGCATCAGTTTATCGGCGCAGCGCCACGCGTACACGCCCGCGCCCTGGGAGGATTGACGCATGGCGTCATCTCCTCTCGGTCGGCCGACCCGCGGCACCACCGGGACGAACCGGCTCCGGCGGAACGACCGCTGGATCGCGGCGAGCACCGCCTTCCGACGAGCCGAGGATCCGCTCGTCGTCGATCTGGGCTACGGGGCGAGCGGCGTCACCGCGTTCGAGCTCGCGACCCGACTGCAGCGCGTGCGCCCGGATGCCGAGGTGCGCGGCCTCGAGATCGATCCCGCGCGCGTGCAGACCGCGACCCGGCAGCTCGCCGAGGTGCACGCCGGCCGCACCCCGTTCTCCCCCGGCCTGCGGGTGTCCTTCGCCCGCGGCGGCTTCGAGGTCCCGCTCCCGGCCGGACGCCGCCCCGCCGTGATCCGCGCCATGAACGTGCTGCGGCAGTACGACGAGGGCGATGTGGCGAGCGCCTGGCGCACGATGGCCGCGCGTCTCTCACTCGGTGGGCTGCTGGTCGAGGGCACCTGCGACGAGATCGGTCGCGTGTCGAGCTGGATCGACGTGGACCCGACGCGAGCACCGCAGCGGTTCACGATCTCGCTGCGCCTGGCCGACCTCGAGCATCCGAGCATCGTCGCGGAACGGCTTCCCAAGGCGCTGATCCATCGCAATGTCCCTGGCGAGCGGGTGCACGCCCTGCTCGTCGATCTCGATCGCGAGTGGGCGCGCGCGTCGCCGCTGTCGACGTTCGGGGCGACTCAGCGGTTCCTCGCCGCCGTCGGGGCCCTGCGCGCGCAGGGCTGGCCCGTGCTCGGCGGCAGGAGCCGCTGGCGCCTGGGCGAGCTCACGCTGCCCTGGGACGCGGTGGCGCCGCTCGACTGACCGGCGCTCAGCCCGCCTGGCGCGGATCGGGTGCGCTCGGGCGTCGTGACAGACGCGTCAGACGAGGGATGTCGGCGGTGGCGCCCGCGTCCGCGGGGACGATGACCTGCTGGGTCGCCGCCACGTCGACGCCGTCGGACCGCACCACGAGATCGCCGACCGGCGTGCGGCGCGACAGGATCGCGAGGGCGATGGGACCGTCTTCGTGGTGTCGCGCGACCGAGGTCACCTGACCGACCTCGTCGTCGCCGGCGAACACCGGGTCTCCGACCGCGGGCAGGACCGCCTCGCTGCCGTCGAGGTGCAGCGCGGCGAGGCGACGCGGCGGGTGGCCGAGGTTGTGCACCTTCGCCACCGTCTCCTGTCCCCGGTAGCAGCCCTTGTTCAGGTGCACGGCCGTGCGGATCCAATCGGACTCGTGCGGCAGCGACCTCTCATCGACCTCGGCGGACCAGCGCGGGCGCCACGCGGCGACGCGCAGCGCCTCAGCGGCGAGGAGTCCCGCGAGCTGGTCGGCGGCGAGCGTCGTCGCGAGGGCGTCGGAGCTCTCCCGCTCGAGGATCGCCACCCGCCAGGCGAGCGCCGCCCCGGGGTGCTCGGCGATCTCGGCGTACTGATGCCCGCCGGCGCTCACGGCCTGCCACGGATCCACCCAGACGAGCGGAACGCCCGACGGAGCGGATGCCGCGGCGAGCGCCAGCTCGGCAGCGGCTCCGCCGTCGACGAAGCCCAGCAGGGCGAGGTCGGGGCGCACGGTCACGGTGGCCTGCGTGCGGAACTTCATGCGCGTCAGCCAGGTCGCGAGGGCGTCGGCATCGCCGGCATCCGCGATGAGCCAGGTCGACGATCCGTCGTCCACCACCCCGGCCGCATGCTCCACCCTCCCCTGAGGGTCGAGCACCAGCAGCTCGGTGCTCTCGCCCGCCGAGAGTCGTCCGACCGCCTGCGAGGTGATCGAGTCGAGCCAGCTCAGACGCTCGGGGCCGGCGACCTCGATGACCGTGCGATCGTCGAGCGGCGCCACCGCCGCACCGGCGGCGAGTCGGCGCTGCTCGCGGAATGCGTCGCCGAAATGGGAGATCCCCGTCTCGTCGGCGACGGCACCGGGGATGTCGGCGAAACCGGTCATGTCAGACCTTCGCCAGACGGGCCGAGGCGTGCGAGCGCATCGTGGTTCCGAGGGCGGCGATGTCCCACGCCCACAGCAGATGGTTGTCGACGAGCCCGTACATGCGTGTCGCGGCGCCGTATTCTTTTGCGCCGGCGCCGCGGACGATCGCGTCGGAGGCGATGTCGATGCGCGGCCCGGCGATCTCGCCGAGGTAGAGCTCCAGCATCCCGTCGGCGTGCGCGATCGACACCTCGATGGGGAAGCCGCCCGAGGGAGCGCGGAGGGCCTCGACGTCGTCGACCCCGCGGGTCACGGTCGCAGCGAGCGGGGGCAGCAGCGCGGGTCCGGCGTCGGCGTCGGTCGCGGGGCGGGAGAGGCGCCAGAATCCGGTCTCGGCGACGAGGGGGATCGACTCGGCACCGTCATCGCCGGCGAGGACGGCGGTCGCCGAGTAGTTGAGGAAGGCCCCGCCGTCGTGGCTGAAGCTCACCCGATGGGTGAACTCGCCCTGCAGGCGTTCGTCGCCGACGGGATAGTCGATGACACCGGTGCCCTCCCAGACGCCGAGGAGCCACGAGAGCGGCGCGAGGTCGGCGGGGAGATCGGTGGGCAGCTCGAGCACGACGCTCAGCGCTGACCGCGGAAGAGGTTGCGCAGCACGACGACCGAGACGAACACGATCGCGAGGCTCGCCAGGCCGAGCAGGCCGATGAAGAAGAGTTCGAGCGCCAGGAGATCCATGACGCCCACTTTACCCTCCGTGCGGACGGGTGTCTCGCGACGCGTCAGGTGACCAGCGACGCCAGCCCGAACCCGATGGAGATCACGCCCATCAGCAGCAGCGCCCCGATCGTGCTCCCGCCCACCCGGAGGATGAACCCCTGCGTGCGCCCGTACCAGAGCTGCGTGGCGAAGGAGAGCAGGACGATGCCCCCGAACGCCACGATCAGCCAGGGCACGCGCCATTCCGACGAGACGAAGACGCCCACCCCGATGGACGCGACGACGGCGACCGCCCAGACGGTGAGCACACCGACGAAAGCGTTACGCGGTGCGAGCGCAGGATCCGACATACCTCCATTGTCACCCATCCGCGCCCGGTATCATGGCGTCACGGCGTACCCCGCCGTCCGGAAGGAGTGCGTGTGGCCCAGGTCCTGGTGTTGACCAATGCTCCGGTGTCGGAACTGGTCCTGCCCGCGCTCGAGCTTCTCAGCCACCGCGTGCGTCAGATCCCGGCCGAGCCGGCCCAGCTGGTGAACGCTCCCGACTACGACATCGTGATCGTCGACGGCCGTCTCGACCTCGTCGGAGCCAAGTCGCTGTGTCGGCTGCTGCGCGCGACGGGCCAGGATGCTCCGCTGCTGCTGGTCGTCACCGAGGGCGGCATGAGCGCCCTGTCCGGGGAGTGGGGCATCGATGACGTGCTGCTCTCCACCGCGGGACCGGCCGAGACCGACGCCCGCGTGCGCCTCGCTCTCGCCCGCCGCGACGAGGTCGCCGAGCCCACGCGCGTGCAGGCCTCCGGCGTCACGATCGACGAGCAGTCGTACTCGGCGAAGCTGCGGGGGCGCCCGCTGGATCTCACGTACAAGGAGTTCCAGCTGCTGCACTTCCTCGCCACGCACCCGTCACGGGTGTTCACGCGCGAGCAGCTGCTCAGCGAGGTCTGGGGCTACGACTACTTCGGCGGCACCCGCACGGTCGACGTGCACGTGCGCCGGCTGCGCGCCAAGCTCGGCGACCAGGAGCAGATCATCGGCACCGTGCGCAACGTGGGGTACCGGTTCAACGTCCACGACGACGAGACGGTCGCCGCCACGGTGTGACCCTGGCGTGCCCGTTCACGCGCGCGTCACCTCACGGTGCTTAGATGTACCCCATGATCGATCCCGCTCTCGCCGACGCTGGTCTCGGTGACGCTGAAGATGACGACTTCGATGCGACCGAGGCTCCGGATGCGCTGCTTCCCGACCACCGCTACCTCGATCGCGAGCTGAGCTGGCTCGCGTTCAACCAGCGCGTCCTGGAGCTCGCCGAGGATCCGTCGCTCCCCGAACTCGAGCGGGCCAACTTCCTGGCGATCTTCGCGAGCAACCTCGACGAGTTCTTCATGGTGCGCGTCGCGGGGCTCAAGCGCCGCATCGTCACCGGTCTCGCCGTGCCGACGAACATCGGGCGCTCGCCCGCCGACGCGCTGGCCGACATCGCCCGCGAGGCGCATGCCCTGCAGCTGCGCCACGCGGACGCGTGGAACTCCCTGGTGCGACCGGCGCTGGCCGAGTCCGGCATCGAGATCACCGTGTGGTCCGAGCTCACGGACGAGGAGCGGGGCAAGCTCAGCGAGTATTTCGGCGCCCAGGTGTTCCCCGTCCTGATGCCGCTCGCCGTCGACCCCGCCCACCCCTTCCCCTACATCTCCGGGCTGTCGCTCAACCTCGCCATCCGCATCCGCAACGCCCGCACGGGGCGCCAGGAGTTCGCCCGCCTGAAGGTGCCGCCGATGCTGCCGCGCTTCGTCGAGGTGCCGGGCACGAGCGAGATCAAGCGCTTCCTCACTCTCGAGGAACTCATCGCGAACCACCTCGGCGACCTGTTCCCCGGCATGGAGGTGCTCGACCACCACGCGTTCCGACTCACCCGCAACGAGGACGTGGAGATCGAGGAGGATGAGAGCGAGAACCTCATCCAGGCCCTCGAAGCCGAGCTGCTGCGGCGCCGGTTCGGACCGCCGATCCGGCTCGAGATCACGGACGACATGGACGAGGTCACGATGGACCTCCTTGTCCGCGAGCTCGACATCACGGACAAGGAGATCTACCGTCTCCCGGGGCCGCTCGACCTCCGCGGCCTGTTCGACCTGTCGCGGATCGATCGCCCCGACCTGCGCTACCCGCCTCACCTGCCCACCACCGCGGTCGCGTTCCAGCCCACGGGCAGCAACACGCGCGCCGACATCTTCAAGGCCATCCGCAAGTCCGACGTGCTGGTGCATCACCCGTACGAGTCGTTCACGACGAGCGTCGTGTCGTTCCTCGAGCAGGCGGCACGCGACCCGCACGTGCTCGCGATCAAGCAGACGCTCTACCGCACCTCCGGTGACAGCCCGATCGTCGAGGCCCTGATCGATGCCGCCGAGGCCGGCAAGCAGGTGCTCGCCCTGGTCGAGGTCAAGGCCCGCTTCGACGAGGCCAACAACATCGTCTGGGCGCGCAAGCTCGAGAAGGCCGGTGTGCACGTCGTGTACGGGCTCGTCGGGCTGAAGACCCACTGCAAGCTCGCCCTCGTGATCCGCGAGGAGGAGGGCGTGCTGCGCCACTACTCGCACATCGGCACCGGCAACTACAACCCGAAGACGAGCCGCATCTACGAGGACTTCGGGCTCTTCACCACCGACGCGCAGGTGGGCAAGGACCTGACCCGCCTCTTCAACGAGCTCAGCGGCTACGCGATCGAGAAGAAGTTCAAGCGCCTGCTCGTCGCCCCGCTGCACCTGCGCAAGGGCCTCGTGCGCCAGATCGATCACGAGCGCCGGAACGCCGAGAGCGGAAGGCCCGCGAGCATCCGCATCAAGGTCAACTCGATGGTCGACGAAGAGATCATCGACGCGCTGTACCGCGCGAGCGCCTCCGGAGTGAAGGTCGACGTCTGGGTGCGCGGCATCTGCAGCCTGCGCACCGACCTCGAGGGCATCAGCGACAACATCACCGTGCGCAGCATCCTCGGCCGTTACCTCGAGCACTCCCGGATCTTCGCGTTCCACAACGACGGCGACCCGCAGGTGTACATCGGCAGCGCCGACATGATGCACCGCAACCTCGACCGACGCGTCGAGGCGCTGGTGCGGGTCACCGACCCCGGCCACCTCAAGGACCTGCTCGACTTCTTCGACCTGGCCATGGACCCTGGCACCACCTCGTGGCACCTGGGAGCCGAGGGGGTCTGGACGCGGCACTCCGAGAATGCCGACGGCACGCCGCTCGTCGACCTGCAGGACAAGACCATGGGGTTGATCCAGCGACGCCGTCGCGCACGGTCGGTCCGATGAGCTCACAGTCGACGGCCCAGGCGGCGGGGTCGAAGTGGACGGACAAGGCCGTCTACGCGGCCGGCGCCGTCGTCTGGCGCCTGATCGACGGCAAACTGCGGATCCTGCTCATCCACCGCACGAAGTACCGGGACATCACTCTGCCCAAGGGCAAGGTCGACCCGGGCGAGATGCTCGCGGAGACCGCCGTGCGCGAAGTGCACGAGGAGACCGGCATCCGGGTGTCCCTCGGCGTCCCGGTCGGGGTCAGCCGCTATCACCTGCCGTCGAAGAAGCAGAAGGTCGTGCACTACTGGGCGGCCGAGGCCACGGCCGAGGCCATCCGCGCCTCCACCTTCGTGCCCAATCGCGAGATCGCCGCCCTCGAGTGGGTCAGCATCAAGAAGGCACGTGCCCGTCTGAGCTACCCGGTCGACCTCGAGATCCTCGATTTCTTCGCGAATCTCGTCGATGACGGCGTCCTGCGCACCTTCCCCGTGATCGCACTGCGTCATGCGAAGGCGCTGTCCCGTTCGGACTGGGACGGGGCGGATGCCGCGCGTCCGCTGACGGAGCGCGGCCAGCACCAGGCGTCCTCGATCGTCGGACCGCTGCGCGCCTTCGGCGTGCGAAGGATCGTGACCAGCGACGCGGTGCGGTGCGTGCAGACCGTCACCCCGCTGGCCGCCGCCCTCGACCGCAAGAAGGTCAAGACCGAGGCGATCAGTCAGGATGCCTGGGAGGAGGGTCGCGACGACCTCCGCTCCGTGGTCGGCCGCCGCGTCCGCTCGGGAAAGCCCGCGGTGCTGTGCAGCCACGGACCGGTGCTCCCCGGCATCCTCACCGAGCTCGCGCTCGCCACCGGCACCATCCGCGGATCGTACGTGAGCAGCGCCGCCGCCCTCGAGCCCGCCGCCTTCTCGGTCGTGCACCTCTCGGCGACGAATCCGGGCTCCGGGATCATCGCGATCGAGACGCACATCCCCAAGGTCTGACCCCGACTCCGGCGGGATTCCGCGGATGGGCGCGGTATCCGGCCCCAGAGAGTCGACCGCCGTTCACCTTCCGTTCACCTGTGCGGGAGAGTCTCGTTAACCGCCGCACCTAGCGTCACTGTGTGCCCTGCACCGGGCCCCACCCCTCCAAGATCGAAGGATCCACAGTGAAGATCTCCCGAATCGCACGTATCGGCGCCATCGGCGCCGTCGCCGCTCTCGCACTCGCCGGCTGTGCCGCGAACGAAGGCGGCACCGGCGGCTCCACCGACGCCCCCACCGACTCCACCCTCTCCGGCACCATCGAGGCCACCGGCGCCTCCTCGCAGGAGGCCGCCCAGCAGTCCTGGGTCGCCGCGTTCCAGACCGCCAACCCCGACACCACGGTGAACTACACCGCGACGGGCTCGGGAACCGGCCGTGAGAACTTCATCGCCGGCTCCTCCAACTTCATCGGCTCCGACCGCGCGTTCAACGCCGACGAGATCGCCAAGGGCGGCTTCGGCTCCTGCGCATCCGACGAGATCGTCGAGATCCCGGTCTACATCTCCCCCGTCGCCGTGGCCTTCAACCTCGACGGAATCGACGAGCTGAACCTCGACGGCGAGACCATCGCCAAGATCTTCGCCGGCACGATCACCCAGTGGAACGACCCGGCCATCGCCTCGCAGAACGAGGGCGTCGACCTTCCCGACCAGGCGATCGTCACCGTGCACCGCTCGGACCCCTCGGGCACCCAGGAGACCTTCACCAAGTACCTCAGCGCCGTCGCCCCCGACGTGTGGACCTACGAGGCCAGCGACGAGTGGCCGCTTCAGACGGGCGAGGCCGGAGACGGCACCTCGGGAGTCGTCGACGCGATCACCAACGGCTCCGGCTACATCGGCTTCGCTGACGCGTCGCGCACCTCGGAGCTCGGCCAGGTGGCCGTCGAGGTCGAGGGCGACTACGTCCCCTACTCGGCAGACGCCGCCGCAGCGCTCGTCGAGGCATCGCCGCTCGAGGAGGGCCGCTCGGACCACGACCTCGCGTTCGCCGTCGACCCGGCCGCCGCACCCGCCGGCTCGTACCCGATCGCGCTCGTCTCGTACCTCATCGGCTGCGTCGACTACGACGACGCCGAGACCGCCGGCCTCGTGAAGGCGTACTTCGAGTACGTCTCCTCGGCCGAGGGTCAGGATGCAGCCGCCGAGGCTGCCGGCAGCGCGCCGATCTCGGACAGCCTGCGCGACCAGATCAGCACCGCGATCGACGCGATCGTCACGAAGTGACCGACGGCTCAGCCCACGGCTGAGCTCCGGTCCGACGCCCCCGGGTGTCGGTCGAGAGGACTCGACCGACACCCGGGGGCACCCGCATGAAAACCCTGAAAGTCCCTCAGAGCCTGGAGTCGCTCCGATGACCACAACCACAACGGGTCCCGATACCACCCGTTCACCCGGCACACCCCATACGCTGCGCCGACGGGGTGACCTGGTCTTCTCGGGCACCGCGCTGGCCGCCGGGATCATCATCCTCGTCACCCTCGCCGCGGTGGCGCTGTTCCTGATCGTGCAGTCGATCCCCGCTCTGTCGGCGGACACGTCGGACAATCACATCCTCGCGGGCCAGTCGTTCCTCTCCTGGGTCTGGCCGTTCGTCTTCGGCACGCTGTGGTCGAGCCTCATCGCCCTCGTCATCGCCGCTCCGATCGCCATCGGCATCGCGCTCTTCATCTCGCATTACGCCCCCCGCAGGCTCGCCGGCTTCCTCGGCTACATCATCGACCTGCTGGCCGCTGTGCCGTCGGTCGTGTTCGGCCTCTGGGGCGCGCTCACCTTCGCCCCGATGCTCGTGCCCTTCTACAAGTGGCTGAACGAGCACCTCGGGTGGATCCCGATCTTCAGCGGAACGCCCTCGGGCACCGGCAAGACGATCCTCACGGCATCCCTCGTCCTCGCCGTGATGATCCTGCCCATCATGACCGCCATCTGCCGCGAGGTCTTCCTGCAGACACCCAAGCTCCACGAGGAGGCCGCCCTGGCCCTCGGCGCGACGCGCTGGGAGATGGTCAGGATGGCCGTGCTGCCCTTCGCCCGCAGCGGCATGGTGTCGGGAGCGATGCTCGGCCTCGGCCGTGCGCTGGGCGAGACCATGGCCGTGACGCTCGTGCTCTCCCCCCTCGGCATCATCACGTTCAACCTGATCAACCCGGAGAACCCGACGACGATCCCCGCGATCATCGCCCTGCGGTTCCCCGAAGCCCACGACGAGGGCGTCAACACGCTCATCGCCGCGGGTCTGATCCTCTTCATCGTCACCTTCGCGGTCAACTTCGTCGCCCGCTGGATCGTCTCGCGCCGTGCCGAGTTCTCGGGAGCCAACTGACATGACCACCACACTCACCCCCTCGCCCTCCTCGGTGGCCGCTCCCACCCACAGCACGTCGGCCGGGCACCTGCCGAAGTGGGCGCCGTGGGCGCTGCTGCTGGTCGCGTTCGTCGTGTCCGCGACGATCTTCGCGTTCGTCAACGTGGGCAACGACCCGGCCGACTTCAACATCGCGCTCACCCTCGTCGTCGGCCTGATCTTCTACATGGCGCTGATCATGGTGATCTCGACCGTCGTCGAGAGCCGCCGCCACGCGATCGACCGCCTCATGACCGCGCTGGTCTCCGGCGCTTTCGTGGTCGCGCTGCTCCCCCTCATCTCGCTGCTGTACACCGTGGTCGTCAACGGCCTGATGCGCTTCGACGGCGAATTCTTCAGCTTCTCGATGCGCAACATCGTCGGCGAGGGCGGCGGCGCCGTGCACGCCATCTGGGGAACGCTCCTGATCACCCTCGGTGCGACCGTGATCTCGGTGCCGATCGGCCTGATGACCTCGATCTACCTGGTCGAGTACGGCGAAGGACGCAAGCTCGCCCGCGGCATCACCTTCCTCGTCGATGTCATGACCGGCATCCCGTCGATCGTCGCCGGTCTGTTCATCTACTCGGTGTTCTCCCTGATCGTCGGCCCGGGAACCCGGATGGGCATCATGGGCTCGCTCGCGCTGTCGGTGCTGATGATCCCCGTCGTGGTGCGCGGATCGGAAGAGCTGCTCCGCATCGTCCCGAACGAGCTGCGCGAGGCCGCCTACGCCCTCGGCGTGCCGAAGTGGCTGACGATCATCAAGGTCGTGCTGCCGACCGCGATCGCCGGCATCCTCACCAGCGTGATGCTGGCCATCTCCCGCGTCATCGGCGAGACGGCGCCGCTGCTGCTCACCGTCGGCATCGTGCAGGGTATGAACCTCAACATGTTCAGCGGCCAGATGGCGACTCTGCCGGTGTTCTCGTACATGCAGGCGAAGTACCCCGGCATCCCCGTCGACGCCTACCTCGATCGGGCGTGGGCTGCGGCTCTCACCCTCATCGTCATCGTGATGGTGCTGAACCTGCTGGCTCGCATCATCGCCAAGGTGTTCGCACCCAAGATCAACGGCCGCTGAGCCGACACACCCGACTGACTGACTGAACAAGAAGGATCTCCCGTGTCCAAGAGCATCGAAGTCAACGACCTCAACGTCTACTACAGCGACTTCCTCGCTGTCGAAGGCGTCAGCATCGACATCAAGCCCAACACCGTGACGGCGTTCATCGGCCCGTCCGGGTGCGGCAAGTCCACCTTCCTCCGCACCCTCAACCGCATGCACGAGGTCATCCCCGGCGCACGCGTCGAGGGCGAGGTGCTGATCGACGGCAAGAACCTCTACGGCACCGGCGTCGACCCCGTGCTGGTGCGTCGCCAGGTCGGCATGGTCTTCCAGCGTCCGAACCCCTTCCCGACCATGTCGATCAAGGAGAACGTGCTCGCCGGCGTGAAGCTGAACAACACGCGCATGGCGAAGAGCGATCAGGACGCCCTCGTCGAGAAGTCGCTGCGCGGCGCGAACCTGTGGAACGAGGTCAAGGACCGTCTCGACCGCCCGGGATCGGGACTCTCCGGCGGACAGCAGCAGCGTCTGTGCATCGCGCGCGCGATCGCGGTCTCGCCCGACGTGATCCTCATGGATGAGCCGTGCTCGGCCCTCGACCCGATCTCGACCTTCGCGATCGAGGAGCTGATCGCCGAGATCAAGACCCAGTACACGGTCGTGATCGTGACGCACAACATGCAGCAGGCGAGCCGCGTCTCCGACAAGACGGCGTTCTTCAACATCGCCGGCACCGGCAAGCCCGGCAAGCTCATCGAGTACGACGACACCCGCACCATGTTCACGACGCCCTCCGTGCAGGCCACCGAGGACTACGTCTCGGGACGCTTCGGATAACCCGCTCCCCCGCCCTCTCCTCCAGGGTTCTCCACCGTCCGGTCCGCGTCTCGCGGGCACGACGTCGAAGCAGGAGGCTCGACGCGCCGTGCGGCCTTATGGCCCCACGGCGCGTCGTCGTCGTGGGGCCGCAGCCGTGCCCGCAATGGGCGCGATGAGCGCCTGCTGCAGCCCGCGAACGGCTCAGTCGCGCGGCGAGAGCAGGTAGCGGTTGAGGTCGGCGGTGAGATCGTGGTCGACCGGCAGCTCGACGCCGTCGACGGCGGTGATCGGAGCGGCCAGGCGCACGCTCGAGACGAGCCACGCGGCATCCGCACGAGGCAGGTCGGAGGCCGGGACCCGCGCATACTCCGCGGCGAGGCCGCGATCAGCCAGATACTCGTAGACGCTGAGCTGCGTCGTGCCGTGCAGGATGCCGCCGTTCGGCGCGGGCGTCACGAAGCGATCGCCCAGGCGCAGGATCAGCGACGCGGTCGGCGCCTCCAGCACGAAGCCGTCGCGCGACAGGAAGATCGCGTCGTCGGCGCCCCGCCGGTGCGCCTCGCGCAGTGCGGCCATATTGACGGCATACGAGAGGGTCTTGGCACCGAGCAGCAGCCAGGGCGCATTCGCGGCGACATCGAGGTCATACCCGCGGTCGAGCGTCACCACGCGGACGCCCCGCTCGCGCACCTCGGAGAAGTCCGATGCCGGTGCCGCCGTCACCCACGCGGTCGGAGTCGGGCCGTGCTCCACTCCCCGGCTGAGGATGAGCTTGATGACGTACTCGCCCGCCTCGCAGTGCTCCGCGGCGCGCTCGATGGCCTGGCGCCACTGCGCGTGGTTCGGGAGGGGCAGATCGCACAGTGCCGCGGAGTGCGCGAGCCGCTCCAGATGCGGCACGACCTCCTGGGCGTGCCCGTCGATCACGCCGATCGACTCGAAGACCCCGTCTCCGCGCTGCGTGCTCAGCTCGCCCACGCTCAGCGCAGGCGCCGCCGCATCGACGAGGGTGAACGTGTCGGCGAAGTCCGCGCGGACGACGTCGGATGCTGCGGGGTCGATCATCAGAGCGAAGCGCCGGGTCATGGTCCGAGCCTAGAGCCCCGGGAATAGACCCGCAGCGATCTTGTTACACTGGAATGGCCGGGCCGCATAACCCCGGGCTCCAATTTTTGCCGCTGCGAGCGGCCTTCCGCCGAGAGGCGTTCTTGCGGCCCGGTCTTATCCTTCCCCCGGCGATGCGCCAGGGAGACCTCAGACCAGTGCGTCCGATCGCCAGAGCGTCGCGGCGGCCGTGAGGTCCTGGGCGTAGCTGCTCAGCCGCAGCGCGCGCGTGGTCAGTTCGCTCGCTCGCGACGGCTCGGTGAGCTCGTAATCGTCCGCGGTGTGCGTGGCGCCGGAGGCGTGCACCCGGCAGAACGACGCCGCGCGATCGAGAGCGACGGCGAAGTCGCCCCGGAACGCTCCCCGCAGAATGGTGTCGATCAGGGCGACGATCTCGTCGGGGTTCGCGGGAACGGGGGCGCCCGCGACGATCGCGTCGACGGAGGCGAGTTCCACCCGCCCTCTCTCGTACAGCAGCGCTGCCGTGTGCGGATCGCTGTGGATCGCGAGCTGCAGCAGATAGAGCCGCCACAGCGCGCCGGGCAGCGTCCGTGCGGGCGCCTTCGACCACAGCTCCGCGATCTCGTCGATGCCGTGCTCCGCGGTGAAGGCGACGAGCCTGTCGGCGCTCACTCCGCTCTCGTCCGCGCGCACACGCGTCAGGAGAGCGGATGCGGTCGCATGCGCGATCCGCGTCTCCTCCGCAGGGTCGTGCGCCCCGACGATGTTGTCGAAGGCGCTCGAAGGTCGGCGCACGGGACGGGAGAACTGCTCAGGCATCAGTCCAGGGTACGCGCGATCGACGCGGGTCAGGCCGTGGGGATGACGACGACGGGGTCCGTCGTCGGCGAACCCGACGGCGAGCCGCCGGCCTGCTCAACGGTGACCGCGATCACGTCGCCGGCGTGCATGTCGCCGGCGAGAACGGCCGTCGCCTCGCCGCTGTCGGCGTCGAACACGCCTGCGGAGACGGGTGTGTCGCCACGGACGTACCAGAGCTCGTAGGTCTCTCCATCCGCGAGGGACGGGATGCCGTCGGTGACCAGCACCGATGTGCCGAGCGACGCCGACCAGTGTGCGGTGGCCGTGCCGCCGCCCTCCAGCGGAACACTCGCCTGCTGCGCGTCACCGGCCGCCTGGATGTCCTGCAGAGCGATGACGCTCGCGGGGCGGTTCAGGTAGTCGTTGACGGCCACTGCGCCGATGCCCACTCCGACCAGGAGCGCGAGGCACGCGGCCAGCGTGAAGAGGATGCGGAGACGGTGCGGCGGAGCCTTCGGAGACGCCGCAGCACGCGGGTCGCCGGGCTCGAGGCCGTCGGACTCGAGCCCGGCGACCGACGAGGAGTCCTCGGCATCGGCTGAGTCCTTCGTGTCGGCTGAGTCCTTCGTGTCGGCTGAGTTCGACTCGGGGAGGACGTCCGGAACGGAGCCGGACACGATGACCCGGCCGTCCTGGGGCGTCTCGGCGATGCGTGCGAGCAGCGCAGCCCTGATTCCGGGGCCCGGTACCACCGGGGCCGCACCGGATGCGAGCATGCCGGCCGTGTCGACGTCGTCGTCCGCGATCGCCTGCCACTGCGGGTTCGCGACGAGAGCGGCGTGGTAGCGCTGCTGGTCGTCCGGCGACAGCGCGTCGAGTGCCGCTCCTGCCGCGAGTTCCGCGAATTCCTGTTCGTTCATGCTGTCACCCCCATGGCTGTCCGGAGACGCGAGAGTCCGTCCCGCATCCGTGTCTTGATCGTCCCCAGCGGTGCTCCGACGAGCACTGCAACTTCATTTTGACTGTATCCGCCGTAGTAGGCCAGAACGAGTGCTTCGCGCTGCGCCTCGGGAAGAGCTGCGAGCGCGTGGTGGACCTTCTCGCTCTCGATGCCCAGTTCGACCGTCTCCGACACACTGTCGTGTGCGACTCCGATATCCCTGAACCCGGCCCGCACATCCCGGTCCGCGCTGGACTGGGATGCCCGTACCCGGTCGACCGCACGACGGTGCGCGATCGTCATCACCCAGGTTCTTCCCTGCCCCTTGTTCGGAGCGAACTTCGAAGCGGATTGCCAGATCTCGAGGAAGACCTCCTGCAGCACCTCTTCGCTCTGCGAACGGTTCACCAGGACCCGCAGGATCAGGCCGAACGCGCGAGAGGACAGAGCGTCGTAGAGCTCGGCGAACGCGCGCTGATCGCCGCCACCGATACGTACGAGCAGGTCGGCGACAGCATCCCGCGGCGCACCTTCTTCGGGTACGTCCATTCCATCGATGACCATCTCTACCAGCATGCCGCATTCACCCCGCTTTCCCCTGCAACCGCCACCCGAAAGTGACGTAAACGAGTCCTCTTAAGGACATGTCGTCGAGAGCTGTTCGCCACAGAGCGGGAATCGGATTGAATCCGGCGCCCGGAAAAAAACTTCTGCGTTTCTCCCATCCGATCCCGACGGGGCTCCGAACGACTGTCAACGCCACGGAGAGGCCGTGGCAAATGTTCTGAAGGAGCTTGAGATGTTCAGCACCAAGAAGAAGGTCACCGCAGCGATCACCCTCGGCCTTGCGAGCGCATTCCTGCTCTCCGCATGTTCCATGGGCGGAACCACCAGCAGCGACGAGCCGTCGGAGTCGATGGCTCCGGAGTCCTCCGAGACCACGGCCCCCGAGACGATGGACCCGGCCGCGGACCTCGTCGGCCCCGGTTGCGCCGCATACGCAGAGGCAGTGCCGGACGGCGCCGGATCGGTCGAGGGCATGTCCCTGGACCCGGTTGCGACCGCTGCATCCAACAACCCGCTGCTCAAGACGCTGGTTGCCGCAGTCAGCGGACAGCTCAACCCCGACGTCAACCTCGTCGACACCCTGAACGGTGACGAGTTCACCGTCTTCGCCCCCGTGGACGACGCTTTCGCCAAGATCGACCCCGCCACCATCGAGGCACTCAAGACCGACAGCGCCACGCTGAGCTCGATCCTGACGTACCACGTGGTCCCCGGCCAGATCGCTCCGGCTGACATCGATGGCACCCACGCCACGGTCAACGGCGCCGACCTCGAGGTCACCGGCAGCGGCGACTCGATCATGGTCAACGACGCCAACGTCATCTGCGGTGGAGTCAAGACCGCCAACGCCACCGTGTACCTCATCGACTCGGTGCTGATGCCCCCGGCCGCGTAAGGCAGAGAAACACCGAGGCACACTCGGTGAACCGTCTCGTCACTCAGGGGGAGGACGACGAGACGGAGAAGGAGCCGCTGGCGACACGTCGTCAGCGGCTCCTTCTTTGCGCAATAGACTGGTCATGCGGGCCTCTAGCTCAGTTGGCAGAGCATCGGACTTTTAATCCGCGGGTCGTGGGTTCGAGCCCCACGGGGCCCACCGTTATCACCGCACCGACGATCCGGCCACCCCCTTCACGGGGCCGGCGTCCTACGAGAGTGTCGAGGTATCCCATCCGGGACATCGACCTCCACGAAAGGACGCATCATGGCGACTCTCACCGACAGCCGAGTGGCATTCCTGGCCACCGACGGATTCGAGGACAGCGAGCTGACCAGTCCGTGGGAAGCGGTGCAGGGCGAGGGCGCGAGCGCCACGCTCATCGCCCCCGAGGGGCTGCAGATCACCGGGAAGAACGGACATGTGCAGCACGTCGACCTGACCTCCGACACCGCGAAGGCCGACGAGTTCGACGCGCTCGTGCTCCCGGGAGGCGTCGTGAACGCCGACCAGCTGCGCCTCGACAAGGCCTCCATCGACCTGGCCCGCTCGTTCTTCGAGCAGCACAAGCCGGTCGCCGTCATCTGCCACGGCGCATGGATCCTGATCGAAGCGGGAGTCGTCGACGGACGCACCCTCACGAGCTACCCGAGCCTGGCCACCGATCTGCGCAACGCCGGTGCCACCTGGGTCGACGAGGAGGTCGTGGTCGACGAGGGTCTCGTCTCGAGCCGGACACCCGACGACCTGCCCGCCTTCAACGCGAAGCTGATCGAAGAGGTCGCCGAAGGGCGGCACGCCGAGCAGACGGCGTGATCTGATCTGATCTGATCTGATCTGATCATCCTCCGGCGGTCCGGTGTCAGGCGCCAGCGCGCGCCCTGTGACGCCGGACCGCCGCTCTGTTCGCGCAGCGCACCGAGCAGAACCGCTGCCTGCCGTTCCGGGTGACGTCGACGACGACGTTCGTGCAGGGCGAGGCCTCGCATCGCCCGAGGCGATCCATGCCGCGGGTGACGAGGTGCAGCGACGTGCCGACCGCGAAGATCGCCCGGAGCACGTACGGCAGCGACTGCACGTCGTCCCGGTAGTGCAGGTGCCAGCCCTCCCCGTCATGATTCGTGAGGCGGGGATAGGCCGCTGCCTTCGCCATCTGCGCGTTGAGCACCTCGGCTCGCGCGGCGGGGTCGCGTTCGTCGACGATCTGCAGCCAGTCGTCGACGACCTCGCGGACACGCTCGTGATCATCGCGTGCGGGCGGGAACGTCATCGTCATGCCCCTCTCGAGCGTTCTTTCCTCGATGCCGGCACGATCGTCGGGAAAGTCGTCTGCGAGCGACGCGGCCAGCAGCACCGCGTACTCGCCGTAAGGGTTGAGATGCATAAGGACATTACATCACGCTGGACGCATGACCTCTCTGCACACACTTCCGATCCCCCGCCCGACCGCTCCCCCGCATGAGCACGCCTGGGCCGTCGACTCCCGCCACACCACCAGCGAGGGCACGGTCGTCTACGTCCGCTGCGTCGGATGCGGCGTGCACCGCGTGGACCTGCAGACGGATCCGCACCGCCCGCCCCTCGCCCTGAGCAGGGAGACCTCGGACTGAAGACGCGCTCACGCGGTCAGCTCGACCAGCTTCCTGACGGTGCGGAGGTTGCGAGCCGTGCCGGCGACGCCGAGCGCCCGGTCAAGGACGGCCTTGGTGAGCTTGGTGCTGTGCACCCCGCCCTCGCTGTAGGCGATCCACAGGTCCTCGCCGATCAGGGAGATCCGCTCCCCCGGCACGAGACGCTGCTCCAACGTCTCGACCGCCTCCGGGGATGCCGGCCCCTCGAGGAACATCGCATGCAGCAGCTTCTCGGATGCATCGGCGAAGGGGTGAGCCTCCATCGCGCGGGCGAGCGCGTCGTGGGTGCGCAGGATCACCGGAGTGTCGACACCGAACTCCGCGGCGATCAGCGCACGGACCCTCGCGCGGGCGGCCGTCGGGTCGTCAGGCTGCTCGCACAGGATGTTGCCGCTCGCGATGTAGGTCGAGACTTCTCCGAGCTCGGGGGTGAGCACCTCGCGCAGCCGTGCCATCGGCACGAGGTTGCGGCCCGACACGTTCACCGCCCTCAGCAGCAGCGCGCTGCGAGTCATTCCGCGGCGCTCTCCGTCAGGACCGCCCCGGCGTGGGCGAGCTCGGCGAGGGCCGCGGCGCTCGGCTCCGCCGCGACGCCGGCGATCAGGTCGGTGAGGATCCGCACCTGCACACCGTGCGCGATCGCATCGAGGGCGGAGGCTCGGACGCAGTGATCGGTGGCGATCCCCACGACGTCCGCGACGAGTACGCCCGCATCGGCCAGAATCCCGGCGGCGGTCTCTCCCGCCTCGGTCGTCCCCTCGAACATCGAGTACGCCGGCTCGCCCTGCCCCTTGCGGACATGGTGGGTGACGGCATCCGTCACCAGCAGCGGGTCGTACTCGGCCCCGTCCGAGCCTTCGACGCAGTGCGGAGGCCAGGTGTCGACGAAGTCGGGGCTCTCGGCGAAATGACCGCCGTTGTCGCCGTGCGCGTCGTGCCAGTCGCGCGAGGCGACGATCACGTCGTACTCCGCCGCGTGAGCCTCCAGGAAGGCGGAGACGGCGGATGCCACGGCATCCCCACCCGCGACGGCGAGCGCGCCGCCCTCGGTGAAGTCGTTCTGGATGTCGACGATCAGAAGCGCTCTGCCCATGCTCCGAGCGTACGCGCCATCCGACGACGGCTCACCGGAAACCAAAAGGCCCCGTGATCTTTTCAGATCACGGGGCCTGCTGGAGCCGCTTGTCAGAATCGAACTGACGACCTTCTCATTACGAGTGAGATGCTCTGCCGACTGAGCTAAAGCGGCGCGATCATCGATATTACCCGTTCCGGACCCGCACCGCGAATCGACGTCGAGTCACTCGCAGCGCAGTCCGTCCTCGGGCACCACATCGTCGAGGAGGAATGCCTCGACCGCGTCGTCCACGCAGGCGTTGCCCTTGTTGTATCCGGTGTGCCCCTCGCCCACACGGGTGATGAGCACGCCCTCCTGGAGCTGGTCGGCGAGCGACTCCGACCACTCGTACGGGGTGGCCGGGTCGTTGGTCGTACCGACCACGACGATCGGGCCTGCGCCCTCGGCGGTGATCTCGCCCCGGGTGCCGGTCGGTGGGTACGGCCACACGGCGCACGAATCGGGTCCGTTCCAATACGGAGCGATCGTCGGCGCACCCTCGGCGATCTTCGCGGTCGTCGCCGCCTCGGCGCTCGGGTCGTCTTCGACCGGGTAGTCCATGCAGTTGTAGGCGCGGAATGCCTCGCTGGAGTTGTCGAGGTAGCTGCCGTTCTCGCGTCCGTTGTAGAAGTCCGCCAGGAAGAATGCGGTCGTCGGGTCGCCCTGCAGCGCCTCGTCGAAGGCCTGGGTGAGGTACGACCAGCTGTCGGACGAGTAGAGCGCGGCGATGATGCCGGTCATCAGCGAATCGGCGCCGAGCAGGCGCCCGTCGCCGTTCTTGAGCGGCGACGCGTCGACGCTCGCGAGCAGCGCGCCGAGGTCAGCCATCGCCTCGTCGACGGTGCCGGCGAACGGGCACTCCCCCGAATCCAGGCAGTCCTGCATGTACGCACGCAGCGCCGATTCGAATCCGAGCGCCTGCGTCGCGCCGACCTCGAGGCCGGAGACCGCGGGATCGATGGCCCCGTCGAGAACGAGGCGTCCCGCCTTGTCGGGGTAGAGGCTCGCGTAGGTCGCTCCGAGGAACGTGCCGTAGGAGTACCCGAGGTAGTTGAGCTGCGTGTCGCCCAGCACTGCGCGGATCAGGTCCATGTCGCGCGCCGCGTTGATGGTCGTGATGTACGGCAGGATCCCGCCGCTGTTCGCCTCGCACGCCTCGGCGAACTTCTTGTGCCCCGCGAGCAGTTCGGCCTCCCACTCCGCACTGCCGCGCTTCGCCGTGGGGATCGTGTAGAGGTAGTCGTCCATCTCGGACGCGTCGAAGCAGGTGACCGCCGTGGACTGACCGACGCCGCGCGGGTCGAAGCCGATCACGTCGTAGTTCTCGATCAGGTCGGAGCCGACGGCGAAGTCGAGGCTGTCGCGGATGAGCTCCACACCGCTGGCGCCGGGGCCACCGGGGTTGGTGAGCAGGGAACCCTGCGCGGTACCGGTCGCCTGGTGGCGCACCACCGACAGCGTGATCTCGCCGTCGCCCGGGTTCTCCCAGTCCAGAGGCGCGGTCACGTCGGTGCAGTCGAAGCCCGTGCCGCATTCGCTCCACGAGAGAGTCTGCCCGTAGAAGGACATCAGATCTGCGGCGACGCCCTCGGTGTCGGGGGACTTGGTGGTCGAGGGCTTCGGCTCGGCCTGCTCGGGGATCATCGAGTACAGGCACCCCGAGAGGGCGACGGATGCGGCGGCGAGGCCGGCGATCACCGCGACGGTGCGGCGCAGGCGGGAAGTCGGTCTGGTGTTCACGGTGTCCTCCCACTCGTGACAGTCACGAGCAAGCTCTCGAGGGCGAGAAGCGGTGCGACGTTGCGCTCCAGCGACTGGCGGGTATCGGCTAGGTGTTCGAGTACGACAAGAGTACGGGTCTCGGGCCAGGCGGCGGCGAGCGCCTCGAGTTCTTCACGGAGCTCGCGGTTGATCAGGTCGTCGCCCCGCCCGAACTGCAGCATCACGACGTCGCGGAAGAGCGACTGCAGATCTGTGAGCACACGGTCGATCCCGTCGCGCAGGCTGCGCGTGGCGCGCTTCTTCTGGTCGTCTTCGAGCGCGGAGATCTGCGTGCGCAGCGCCGGCGGCACCGCCTGCCCCTCGGCGATGCCGACGGTGCGGAGGAGGCTCGCGCGCTCACTCGCGTCGCGCTCGGCCGTGAGGGTCTTCGCGTCGTCGTTCGCCGCCTGGATGATGCGACCGGCCACCTCGACGGCGTCGTTGACCCCGCGAACGCCCAGAACCGATCTCAGCGTGTCGTCGCGTCGGCGTCGCGCGGCCTCGTCGGTGGCGAGTCGCTGCGCCATCCCGATGTGTCGCTGCGCGTGCCGGGCGGCCTGTTCGGCGACGGCCTCGTCGGCGCCCGTCCGGAGCGTGATCAGACGCGCGACGTCGGCGACATCGGGCTCTCGCAGTCGCAGCGAACGGACCCGCGAGCGGATCGTGGGGAGCAGATCGGCCTCGCTGGGTGCGCACAGGATCCACACCGTGTCTTCGGGGGGCTCCTCGAGCGCCTTCAGCAGCACGTTGGACGTGCGTTCGACCATGCGGTCGGCGTCTTCGACGATGATCACGCGGTAGCGGCCGGCAGACGGGGCGAAATACGAACGCTCGACGAGGGCGCGGGCTTCGGCGATCGTGATGATCACCTTGTCGGTGCGCAGTGCGGTGACGTCGGGGTGCGTGCCGGCGAGGACCTGGCGCATCGCCGCCTCGTCGTCGGGACGGTCGGCGATCAGCGCCGCGGCGAACGCATGCGCGAGAGTCGATCGCCCGGACCCGGGCGGACCGGTGATGAGCCAGGCGTGCGAGAGCGCCGTCGGATCGGCGGCCGCGTGGCGCAGCGTCTCGACAGCGGCGTCCTGCCCCCAGACGTCCGCCCACGGAAACGGGGCGGCGATGGTCTGAGGCATGCCCTCAGCCTAATCGGGAGCACCGACGTGCGCGGCACCGCTGTCGAGGTCGCACCGCCGAGGACGTCGCTCCGCGGTCGGGCTGCTCAGCCGAGGAGAGTCGCCACGCGGTCACGGATGTGCGCTGCGATGGCCTCGGGCGATGCGGAGGCGTCGAGAACGAGGAAGCGCTCGGGCTCGGCCTCGGCCAGGGCGAGATAGGAATCGCGCACGCGGGCGTGGAACTCGGTCTTCTCGGCCTCGAGCCGATCGAACGGCTTGTCGGCGGAGTCGAGACGTACCCGCGCCGATTCGGGGTCGAGGTCGAGCAGCACGGTGAGATCGGGCAGGGCGCCTTCGGCTGCCCACAGCGAGAGGTCGCGGATCTCGTCGCCGTCGAGCACACGGCCCGCACCCTGGTAGGCGACCGACGAATCGAGATAGCGATCCTGCAGCACGACCTCACCGCGGGCGAGAGCCGGCCTCACGACCGTGGCGACATGGTGTGCGCGGTCGGCGGCGTAGAGCAGAGCCTCGGCGCGCGGTGCGATGTCACCGCGGTGGTGCAGCACGATGTCGCGGATCAGCTGGCCGACTTCGGAGCCGCCGGGCTCACGGGTGCGCACCACAGTGCGTCCCGCATCCGTCAGCCAGTCCGCGAGGAGGTTCGACTGAGTCGTCTTGCCCGACCCGTCGCCGCCCTCGAGAGTGATCCAGACGCCGGACCCCGACGTCACGAACCGGCCTTCACTTCGACTCGCTCCGCTCACTCAGTACGACGCTTCGCCGCGTTCGCGGCACGCGTCGCCGCCGCCTTCTTGGCTGCGGCGGAGCGCGCAGCGGCCTTCTCTGCATCCGTCGCCGACGCCTTGGCCGGAGCCTTCTTGGCGGCAGGCTTCTTCGCGGCGGGCTTCTTGGCCGCGGGCTTCTTGGCCGGAGCCTTCTTGGCCGGCGCCTTCTTCGCTGCGCCGCGCTTCGGGGCCGGGCCCTTGGCGCGCTTGTCGGCGAGCATCTGCACGGCGATCTCGAAGGTGATGTCCTCGGGCTTCTGACCGCGGGGGATCGTCACGTTCGTCTCGCCGTCGGTCACGTACGCACCGAAGCGACCGTCGCGGATGCGGATCGGCTTGTTGCTCACCGGGTCCGCCTCGAACTCCGCGAGCGCGCTGGAGGCTCGACGGGATCCTGCGCCGTACTTCGGCTGCGCGTAGATCTCCAGCGCCTTCTCGAGCGTGACGTCGAAGATCTGCGATTCGCTGTCCAGCGAGCGAGAGTCGGTCCCCTTCTTCAGGTAGGGACCGTAGCGTCCGTTCTGCGCGGTGATCTCGTCGCCGGTCTCGGGGTCGGCCCCGACCACTCGCGGCAGGCTCAGAAGCTGGAGCGCGGTGTCGAGGTCGATGGTGTCGACCGACATCGAACGGAACAGCGAGCCGGTGCGCGGCTTCGGCTCGGCCTCTTTCTTCGCCCCGCGCTTCGGCTTGGGCTTCTCCTCGACGACCTCGCCGGTGGCCTCGTCGACCGCGGCGTCCTCGGACACCGGGTCGTTCTCCTGCACGTAGGGCCCGAACCGGCCGTCCTTGACGACGACGATCTTGCCGTTCTCCGGATTGACGCCCAGCACACGGTCGCCGGCGACGGGCGCGTCGATGAGCTCCTGCGCCTTCGCCGCGGTCAGCTCGTCGGGCGCGAGGTCTTCGGGGACGTTCACGATGCGCGGCTTCTCGTCGGGCGCCTCGGGGTTGGCGACCTCGAGGTACGGCCCGTACTTGCCGAAGCGCAGAGTCGCGTTCTCGGTGATCGGCGTGGAATTCAGCGCCCGCGCGTCGATCTCACCCAGGTTGTCGACGACCTGGCGGAGGCCGACGTGCGAATCGGATCCGAAGTAGAAGGAGCGCAGCCACTCGACGCGCTTCTGCTCGCCGCGGGCGATCGCGTCGAGATCGTCTTCGAGCGATGCCGTGAAGTCGTAGTCGATCAGGTGCGCGAAGTGCTCCTCGAGCAGTCGGACGACACTGAAGGCGAGCCAGGTCGGGACGAGCGCCTGGCCTCGCTTGGTCGCGTAGCCCCGGTCGATCACGGTCCCGATGATGCTCGCGAACGTGGACGGTCGGCCGATGCCGTGCTCCTCGAGAGCCTTGACCAGCGAGGCCTCGGTGAATCGCGGCTTGGGAGTGGTGCGGTGCCCCTTGGCCTCGGCATCCGACATCGTGAGCTCGTCGCCGACCGCGACCACGGGGAGCGACTGGTCGTCGGAACGATCCTGGGAGTTGCGCTTCTCGTCGCGCCCCTCTTCGTACGCGTCGAGGAAGCCCTTGAAGGTGTAGACGGTTCCGGATGCCGTGAACTCGGCCTTCTGCCCGGCCGCATCCACGAGGATCGTGACTGTCGTCGTCTCGTACTTCGCATCGGCCATCTGGCTCGCGACGGTCCGCTTCCAGATGAGGTCGTAGAGGCGGTGCTCCTCGCGGTCGAGCTCGGAGGCGACGGACTTGGGGGTGCGGAAGTTCTCGCCCGAGGGACGGATGGCCTCGTGCGCCTCCTGCGCGTTCTTGCTCTTCGACTTGTACACGCGCGGCTTGAGCGGCACGGCGGTGTCGCCGTACAGCGCGACGGCCTGGCTGCGGGCGGCCTGCACCGCCTGCGTGCTCAGCGCCACGGAGTCGGTTCGCATATAGGTGATGTAGCCCTTTTCGTAGAGCCGCTGGGCGACGCTCATCGCCTGCTTCGCGCTCATCGAGAGCTTGCGCCCTGCCTCCTGCTGCATCGTCGAGGTGGTGAACGGGGCGTACGGGCTGCGGGTTCCGGGCTTCGCCTCGACCTTGGTGACCGTGCCGGATCCCGCCGAGTCGACGGCCAGCGCGAGGGCTGCCGCCTTCTTCTCGTCGAGGATGACGACGGCCTTCTTCAGCGCGCCCGTGTCGTCGAAGTCGGTGCCGCGGGCGAGCTGGCCGCCGTCGACGCGGACGAGACGCACCGTGAACCCGGCGCTCGAGGTCGCGACGGCCTCGACGTCCCAGTACTCGGCAGACACGAACGCCATGCGCTCGCGCTCGCGCTCCACGATCATCCTCGTGGCCGCGGACTGCACGCGTCCGGCCGACAGGCCGGTCTTGACCTTGTACCAGAGCACGGGCGAGACGTCCCACCCGTAGAGACGGTCGAGGATGCGGCGGGTCTCCTGGGCGTCGACGAGGTCGGTGTCGAGTTCGCGGGTGTTGCCGATGGCCGCCTGGATGGCGTCCTTCGTGATCTCGTGGAAGACCATGCGCTTGACGGGGACCTTGGGCTTGAGCGTCTCGAGCAGGTGCCAGGCGATGGCCTCGCCCTCGCGGTCCTCATCAGTGGCGAGCAGGAGCTCGTCGGCGCTCTTGAGCGCGCGCTTGAGTTCGGCGACGGTCTTGGTCTTGCGATCGGAGACGACGTAGTAGGGATCGAAGTCGTTGTCGACGTCGATCGAGTACTTCCCGTACGCCTGCTTGTCCGAGGCGGGGATGTCCTTCTTGTCTGCGAGGTCGCGGATGTGCCCGACCGAGCTGAGGACCTCATAGCCGTCGCCGAGGTACCCCTGAATCGACCGCATCTTCGTCGGGGACTCGACGATGACGAGCTTCTTGCCTTCAGCCAAGGGAGCATCCTTTCTTCGAAGCACACCATACACACCACCGTGATGGGTTGGTCCCAGTGGTCGCCTGCGTTCGCGCGGGAAAGTGCTTCGTGCGGCCGTCAGGTTCCGTCGGGTGGCCCGGCTCGGGCTCGGGAGACGGCAGCGAGTCCAGCGTACGCCGCCTTCACCTGCACGGTCGCCACGTACCCGACCACCGAGCAGTCCGTGAGGGTCGCTCCGGCCGCCGTCGCGACCCTGCTCGCGAGATCGCAGGGAGCCTCCGAGGCGGGGATCGCTCCGCTCACCGCGTCCGCGGCGGCGAGCGCGGCGGCATCGGCCGCTCCCGCTGCGCGCTGCGCCGTCACCGTCGCGCCCCCGACCGCGGCCAGCCCCAGCGAGAGGGCCGCGGCCACCGCCAGCACACCCGCGGCGAGGGCCGAGCCCGCCATCAGGCGACTCTTCTCGAGGCGGATCGACTCATCGTCCACCGTCCAGAGCGCAGCTGTGCGCGCGCAGACCCCAGCGGAGGAAGCCGCCGATGCCGACCTCGATCCGTGTCGTCACGCACACGAGGTCGCCGGTCGCCGTGGTCGACATCGCGGCTCCGGGCAGCGCCGACGCCACCGCGTGCGCCGCCGCGCGCTCGTCCTCCCCGCGTCCGAGCAGACGTGCCGCATCCGCCGCCGCGTCCTGGAGGGCGACCTGGTGCGCCGCCGCTCCCAGCGCCCCGACTCCGAGCACGAGCACGAGGACGACGGCGGGGAGCGCGAGAGCGAGCTCGGCCGCGACGGACCCGCGCTCGTCCTCGCTCCCGCACCGATGCCGGCGTCGACGCGCGCGGATGGGCGCTCTCACGAGACCGTGAGAGCCCGGCGGATGAGATCGGTGAGGATGCCGCGCACCTCGTCGGACCTCATGATGACCACGAGCAGTCCCGCGAAGGCGACGGCGGCCATGGTCGTGATCGCGTACTCGGCGGTGGCCGCGCCCGTGTCGTCGCCGAAGAGCGTCGCAGCACGCGAGCGGGTCAGCGGAGGGAGGGTGTTCATGTGTTCCTTCTTTCTCTGGGTGGGATGCGCGAGGCATCCGTGGTGCGCGGCCGTCACAGCGGCAGCGGGGTCGAGGAGAGCACGCTCAGCAGCAGGGGAGCGACCCCGAGCAGCAGGAACGCCGGCAGGGTGCAGACGCCGAGTGGGATCAGGAGCTTCGTCGAGAGCGCGGCCGCACGCAGGCGACCCTCGATCCGCGAGGCATGGCGTTCCTGGGCGGCGGCCGCACGCAGCAGCTCCCCCGCGGGCACGCCGGCCGTCTGCGAGAGCTCGAGCACCGAGCCGATCCGCGCCTCCCCGCCGTCGCGTCGCGACACGGGGCTCTCGGCGACGAGGCGCAGTGCCCGCGGGATCGACGCGCCTCCGGCGAGCGCGACCGCGACGAGTTCCGCCTGCATTCCCGGAGTGCCGGGCTCGGGGCGTGCCCGCCGCAGCAGGCGACGTGTCCACGAGCGCGCCGCGAGCACGAGCAGGAGTCCGGCGATCACGCAGACGGCGCCGGCCGGCGTCCCGAAGATCACTCCCACCGTGTCGAACCCGAGCGCGAATCCGAGGAGCAGCCCGGCGAACGGCAGCCACAGCAGGAGCCGTGCCGTGCCCGCGGGCTCCGCGAGAGCGATGCGCACGTCGTCGGCCGCTGAGGCGGCGTCTCTGAGCGTCTCGGCGATCATGCGCAGCACCTCGGCGAGCGGTGCGCCGACGGTCGTGGCGATCTCCCAGGCGGCGGCGAGGTCACGCCAGGGGCCGCCCTCCGCTTCGATCGCGGAGACGAGAGCCACACCGTCGTCGATCCGAGCCGCCACGGCCGCGGCATGCGGATCGCCGATCGACGCGAGGTGGCGCCACGCCGCAGCGGGCATGGCGCCCGCCTGCAGCAGCACGGCGAGAGTCTGCACGCACGTCGCCGCGTCGGCGCCTCTCTCGGGCGTCGGTCGGCGGTGCGCGATCACCACGGGTGCACCTCCTCGATACCCAGGCGCTCCCCCACCAGGATGAAGGTGCCGGCCTGGGCGATGCGGCGCTGTCCCGCCGGTGAGCGGTCGAGGTGGAGCACGACGGTGAACGCACTCACCACCTGACGCGCCAGGGCGGAGGTGTCCATCGCCGCGAGGGCGCCGAGCGCCTCGAGCCGGGCGGGTACGTCGTGCAGGCCGCTGGCATGCAGCGTGCCCGCTCCGCCGTCATGCCCCGTGTTGAGAGCCGTCAGCAGCTCCCGCACCTCTTCGCCTCGGCACTCGCCGACGACCAGCCGATCGGGCCGCATCCGCAGCGACTCCCGCACGAGACGGGCCAGGCTGATGCCGCCCGCGCCCTCGAGGTTCGGCTGTCGTGCCTCCAGGGCCACATGATGCGGATGCGTCAGCCGCAGTTCCGCCACGTCCTCGATCGTCACGATGCGCTCGTCGGCCGGCGCGGCGGCCAGCAGGGCTGCCAGCAGCGTCGTCTTTCCGGTGCCGGTGCCCCCGGTGATGAGGATGTTCGCCCGCGCCCCGACCAGGCGCCGCAACCAGGCGAGCTGACCCTCGACGAACGTCCCGAGCGCGGACAGCGCCTCGAGGTCGGCGGCACGCACCCGGGGCACGCGGATCGACAGCGCCGTCCCCGACGTGGCGACCGGAGCCAGCACCGCATGCACACGGATGCCGGATTCCAGTCGCACGTCGACGCACGGCGCCTGGTCGTCGAGGTGACGTCCTCCGCTGGCCACGAGGGCGACGGCGAGATCCCGCACCTCGCGTTCGGACATGCTCCACCCCTCCACCGCCTCGGTGCCGCGGCCGCGGTCGACGAACAGCCCGGACGAACCGTTCACGAAGATGTCGGTGACCTCGTCGTCGACGCAGAACGGAGCGAGCGCCCCGAACACGGGGTCGACCTCGACCGAGGAACGGAAGCGCGCGGAGGCCGTGTCGGCAGAGGCTGCCGCGACACGTGGCCGGAGAACGAAAGGAGCGGACATGCCCCGAAACTAGGCCGCGCCCACGACTCCCGCGCGTCGATGAGCGGCGACGGCGCAGGGCCTGTGGGCAACCGATCGGCGCGCGCATCCGTGCAGAGATCATGCGGCCGATGGAGCGACCCCCTCGATCGCGATGGAAGCGCTCCCAGGAACGAGATGGGCGACACCTCACGGGGGGAATGAGGTGTCGCCCAGGGCGTGCCTCGAAGGGGGAGTCGGGCACGCCAAGGCCAGAATGAGAATTCGGCTGCGGTCGAGTGTACGCAAAGCCACCGTCCTGACAAAACCAGGTCGGGTACCTACTTTCGGCAGTATTGGCTGTCCGCGGCCGAGACTAGATTCGCCGTGACCTGATCGCCCTCGCTGCGATCTCGCCCGCATGACCTGCCGTGCCGCAAAGGAGCGCCTGCCGATGAGCAGTCAGATCGATCACCTACTCGACGAGACCCGTCGATTCCCGCCGTCCGACGAGTTCGTCGCGCAGTCCGTCTCGTCCCCGGCCCTCTACGAGAGCGCCGCGAACGACCGCGAGGCGTTCTGGGGCGAGCAGTCGCGGGACCTCCTCGATTGGCACACGCCGTTCACGCAGGTGCTCGACTGGTCGACTCCCCCGTTCGCGAAGTGGTTCGACGACGGCGAACTGAACGTCGCCTACAACTGCCTCGATCGTCATGTCGAGGCCGGCAACGGCGACCGCGTCGCCCTGCACTGGGAGGGCGAGCCCGGCGACTCGCGCTCGATCACCTACGCGGAGCTGACCGAGGAGGTCAAGCGGGTCGCGAATGTGCTCGAGGGCCTCGGGGTCGGTCACGGCGACCGCGTCGCGATCTACCTGCCGATGATCCCCGAGGCCGTCGCCTCGATGCTCGCGGTCGCCAGGGTCGGCGCCATCCACTCGGTCGTCTTCGGCGGCTTCAGCGCCGACAGCCTCCGCTCGCGCATCGACGACGCCGGGGCGAAGCTCGTGATCACCGCAGACGGCGGATACCGCAAGGGACGCGTGTCCGCGCTGAAGCCCGCGGTCGATCAGGCGCTGGCCGACCGCGGCGAGGGCGAGCAGCAGACGGTCGAGCACGTCCTCGTCGTGCGCCGAGGAGAGAACGAGGTCGAGTGGCACGAGGGTCGCGACCTCTGGTGGCACGACGTGGTGCCGGCCGCATCCGCCGAGCACACCGCGCTGGCCTTCCCCGCCGAGAACCCGCTGTTCATCCTCTACACGTCCGGCACGACCGGGAAGCCGAAGGGCATCCTGCACACCTCGGGCGGCTACCTCACCCAGGCCGCCTACTCGCACAAGTACGTCTTCGACCTGCATCCCGAGACGGACGTGTACTGGTGCACCGCCGACATCGGCTGGATCACCGGGCACAGCTACGTCACGTACGGACCGCTCGCCAACGGCGCCACCCAGGTGATCTACGAGGGCACACCCGACGCGCCGCACCCCGGCCGGTGGTGGGAGATCATCGAGAAGTACCGGGTCTCCATCTTCTACACGGCGCCGACGGCCATCCGCTCGTTCATGAAGATCGGCCGCAGCGTGCCGGCCGGGTTCGACCTGTCGTCGCTGCGCCTGCTCGGCTCGGTGGGCGAGCCGATCAACCCCGAGGCGTGGATCTGGTACCGCGATGTGATCGGTGCGGGCACGACGCCCATCGTCGACACGTGGTGGCAGACCGAGACCGGAGCGATCATGGTCTCGGCCCTCCCCGGCGTCACGTCCACGAAGCCGGGCTCCGCCCAGGTACCGCTGCCGGGCATCTCGATCGACGTGGTCGACGAATCGGGTGTCGAGGTGGGCCCCGGCAACGGCGGCCTGCTCGTGGTGACCGAGCCGTGGCCCAGCATGCTGCGAGGCATCTGGGGGGATCCCGAGCGCTACCGCGAGACGTACTGGGAGAAGTTCGAGAAGCAGGGCTTCTACTTCGCCGGCGACGGCGCCCGGCTGGACGCCGACGGCGACCTGTGGCTCCTCGGTCGCGTGGACGACGTGATGAACGTCTCGGGCCATCGTCTCTCGACCGCCGAGATCGAGTCGTCGCTCGTGGCGCACGAGGCCACCGCCGAAGCCGCGGTGGTGGGTGCCTCCGACGAGACGACGGGACAGGCCGTCGTGGCGTTCGTGATCATCAAGGAGAGCTACCTCTCGGCACACGATCCCGCCGGCCTCGCCCAGCAGCTGCGGGTGTGGGTGGGCGAGCAGATCGGCGCGATCGCCCGACCGCGCGACGTCTACATCGTCGGCGAACTGCCCAAGACCCGCTCCGGCAAGATCATGCGACGACTGCTGCGCGATGTGGCCGAGGGGCGCGAGGTCGGCGACACGACGACCCTCGCCGACACCGCGGTGATGAGCATCATCTCGGCGCAGGTCAAGTAGGCCGCGACGGGTCACGGCACCGCACGGAAAACGCCACACGCAGAACGCCCCCTTCCGAGATCGGGAGGGGGCGTTCCGCATGACGCGGCTCAGGCGAGGATGAAGGTGACCTCGACCTCGACGGGGCTGTCCAGCGGCAGCACGGGAACGCCCACCGCCGCACGGGCGTGGCGACCGGCGTCGCCGAAGATCTCGCCGAGCACCAGGCTCGCCCCGTTGATCACTCCGGGCTGACCGGAGAAGTCGGGGGTGGAGGCCACGAAGCCGCCGACACGCAGCACGCCGGCGATCCGGTCGACACCGCCCGCCGCATCCGCCGCCGCCGCGAGGGCGTTGAGTGCGCAGGTGCGCGCATACGCGTTGGCATCCTCCGCGGAGACCTCCGCACCGACCTTGCCCGTCGCCGGGAGCGCGCCATCGGAGAAGGGCAGCTGACCGGAGGTGTAGACGAGTCCGGCGTGCACGACCGCGGGTACGTAGGCCGCGACGGGCGCAGCGACGACCGGCAGTTCGATGCCGAGTTCGGCGAGACGGGCGGAGACGCTCACGCCGCACCCCCCTCGAACTGACGCGATGCCTCGGCGGCGGCCGCGAGGCCGGCGTTGCCGGAGCCCTCCGCGGTGACCGGGCGCTTGAAGTAGGCGACGAGCCCGCCTTCGGGTCCCTGGATCACCTGGACGAGCTCCCAGCCCTGCTTGCCCCAGTTGTTGAGGATCGCCGCCGTGTTGTGGATCAGCAGCGGGGTGGTCAGATACTCCCAGGTGGTCATGGCACTCCTGTCTGGACGCATCCGCGCGCGCGGATGCGTCAAAGGCGGTATTCAGGGAACTCCCCTACGATCAAGCGTATGCCTCAAAAGAATCGCACGGTGAAGGGTGCGCTCGGAGGAGTCCTCGGACTCGTCGGACTCAGCGCCGTCGCCGGCCTCCTCGTCGCGGCCAGCGTCACCCCTGTTCTCGCCATGACCGGCATCGCCGGATCGCAGGCCCTCAACATCTTCGAGGACCTGCCCGAGAACCTCCAGGTCGATGCACCGATGCAGCAGTCGACGATCTACGCCACGGGCCTCGACGGCAACCCCGTCGCCCTCGCGTCGTTCTATGAGCAGAAGCGCGTGCCCGTCGCATACGACCAGATCGCGCCCGTGATGTACGACGCGATCCTCTCCAGCGAGGACAAGAACTTCTATACCCACGGCGGCATCAACCTCGGCGCGACCGTGAAGGCCGCCGTCGGGAACGTCGCCGGAACCACCGATCGAGGCGCGTCGACGATCACGCAGCAGTACGTGAAGAACGTCCAAGTGCAGGAGTGCGAGCAGAACGTCGACACCGCGGCGGAGGACTACTCCGCCCAGGTCGAGCAGTGCTTCCTCGACGCCGCGGTCGCCAAGGGCGGCGAGGGTGTCGAGCGCAAGCTGCAGGAGATGCGCTTCGCCCTGCAGATCGAGAAGGAGTACTCGAAGAACCAGATCCTGCTCGGCTACCTCAACATCGCGAACTTCGGCGGCACCATCTACGGCATCGAGGCCGCCGCGAACCGCTACTTCTCGACGAGCGCGGCCAACCTCACGCTCGTGCAGGCTGCCACCATCGCCGGTATGGTGCAGGAGCCGAACCGGTTCCGCATCGATCGCCCCGAGGGCATCTGGACGGATGACGCGGGCGTCGCCCACAACGGCGAAGCCGACGGGTACCAGGAGACCAAGGAGCGCCGGGACTACGTCCTGAACCGCCTGCTCGCGGACAAGAAGATCACTCAGGCCGCTCACGACGAGGCCGTGGCCACTCCCGTGACTCCGGCGCTGAGCGAGCCGCAGCAGGGATGCGGGGCGGCCGGCGACAACGCCTACTTCTGCCAGTACGTCAAGGAGGTCATCGAGAACGATCCGGCCTTCGGCGACACCGAGGCGGAGCGCAAGGCGAACCTGCGCCGCGGCGGCATGCAGATCTACACGTCGCTCGACCTCCGCGTGCAGCAGACCGCGATCGACGCCGTGAAGGCCCAGGTCCCCCAGGCCATGCCCGGCATCCTGGTCGGCGGCACCGGCGTCTCGATCGAGGCGACCACCGGTCGCGTCCTCGCCATGGCGCAGAACACAGTGTTCAACGAGACGTCCGAGGCGAATCTCGCGGCCGGCGAGACCTCGCAGGTGTTCGCCGCCGACAAGCAGCACGGCGGCTCGACCTACGGCTTCGAGACCGGATCGACGTACAAGCTCTTCACGCTTCTGGCGTGGCTCGAGTCCGGACACTCGGTCAATCAGGTTCTCGACGGGCGTCTCAAGACATTCAGCCCCTTCACCAGGTGCGGCGATCGGGTCACGAACTCGGCCAAGATCAACAACTTCGGCAACTCCGGCGGAAACGTCGGAAGTGTGCGCCAGTTCACCGCGCAGTCGCTGAACACCGGCTTCCTGGCCATGGCCCAGCAGCTCGACCTCTGCAAGATCAACGAGGTCGCCAAGCGTCTCGGCGTGCACTACGGCAATGGCGACGACATCACCGTCGGCGGCACCAACGTGAACGTCGCACCGAACGACCCGTTCCCCACTGTGCTCGGTTCGAAGAGCGTGGCACCGCTGCAGATCGCAGGCGCCTATGCGACGGTCGCGAACAACGGCATCTTCTGCGAGCCGCGGGTGATCGATCGCGTCATCGGCCCGGACGGCGCGGAGATCACGCCTCCGCAGGAGAAGTGCTCGCAGCAGCTCACCCCCGAGGTCGCGGCCACCGCGGCGTACGCGCTGCGCGGCGTGATGGAGGGCAACGGCACCGGCGTCAGGGCGAACCCCGGCGACGGAACCCAGCTGATCGGCAAGACCGGTACGGCCGAGAAGGAGCACACCATGCTCGTCGAGTCGAGCACGAAGGTGACGACCGCCGTCTGGGTGGGCAACATCGACGGTCGCGAGCCGCTGAACAGCTTCCGCAACGGCGAGGGCACACGGCTCGGCGACATCCGCTACGGCCTCGCCAGAGCGATCCAGGGTGCGGCCGACGCCGTCTACCCCGCCGATCCCTTCCCGCGCCCCGACGACAAGCTGGTCCGCCAGGTGCTGACCGACGTGCCCAACGTCGTCGGCAAGTCCGTGGGCGAGGCGACGTCGATCATCGAGGCCGCCGGATTCTCGGTCGCCGTCGGTGAGCCCGTCGACGGTCCCGCCGGTGATGTCGTCGTCGCCCAGGATCCGTCCGGCCAGGCGCCGAGCGGTGCGACGATCACGATCTCTCCGAGCAACGGACAGGGCGTCACTGTGCCCGACATCACCGGGCAGTCCAAGTCCGCCGCGCAGAGCGCGCTCTTCGGCGCAGGGTTCTCGTCGATCTCGTTCGACAGCTCCTGCAATCCCCCGAACTCCGTGGTCTCGAGCACCGATCCCGCGGCGAACACCTCGGCCAACAGGTCCACGGCGATCTCGGTCACCTGCCGGTGACCCCTCGTCGCACGGCACACCCGGCCCTCATCGCGCTCGGCGCGGTGGGGGCCGCTGGTGCTGCGGCCGCCGTATGGGGCATCGGGATCGAGCGCTACCTCTTCACGGTGCGGGAGGCGACGGCATCCGCTCTGGCGCCCGGCTCGGCCCCGCTGCGCGTGCTGCACATCTCGGATGCGCACATGGCGCCGTGGCAGCATCGCAAACAGGACTGGCTGGCGTCGCTCGCGCAGCTGGAGCCCGATCTCGTCATCAACACCGGCGACAACCTCGGTCACCGGGACGGCCTCGACGGCATCCGTCGGGCGTTCGAGCCGTTCGCCGGCGTCCCCGGCGTGTTCGTGCACGGCTCCAACGACGTGAACGGGCCGTCTCCGCGCAACCCGTTGCGCTACTTCGCCGGCCCCTCGCAGCGCCACCACGAGCCGACGTTCCTCGACACGGACGCCATGGACGCGTTCTTCACGGACGACCTGGGCTGGACGGATCTCAACAACACGGCCGCGCGGCTCACCGTCGCCGGCGACAGGATCGACTTCTTCGGGGTGAGCGACGCGCACCGCCAGTGGGACCGACTCGAGGATCTCCCCGCCGCGATCGCCGACCTGGGACCGCGAGACGACGGCACGTCGGTGCTCGGCGTGACCCATGCGCCCTACCAGCGCGTGATGAACCGCTTCATCGAGCTGGGCGCCGACGCGATCTTCGGCGGCCACACGCACGGCGGACAGGTGTGCCTGCCCGGCATCGGGGCCCTCGTGGCGAACTGCGACATCCCGCTCAAGCAGGCCAAGGGGCTGAGCACCTGGACGCAGGGCGGGCGCACGGTGCCCCTCAACGTCAGCGCCGGCTGCGGTCACTCGATCTATGCGCCCGTGCGCTTCGCCTGCCGCCCCGAGGCGACACTGCTGACCCTCACCGCTCGTCGCGACTGAGACCGCTCATGCGAGGTGACGCGCATGAGGCCAATTGCGGAAGCAGCTGCGGTCGGGCGCGCGTTCCCCTCGGCGTTGCTCGACCGAATGTGAACGAAGCGTTCACCCTTGCGAGAAGGTGAAGTCTCATGACCACGAATGCGACCGCCGGCCGGAGCGTGCGGGCTGTTCTCGGAGCGGCGTACGTCGGCATCCCGGTCATCATCAGTCTCGCGCTCATCACGCCGGTGTTGGCGTGGACGACGTCGCCCGTGGGGGTGCACCCCGATGCGCCACTCCCCCTCGCCGCGGTGTTCGCGCTGACCCTTCTCCTGCCGGTCGTGGGCGCAGTGCCCGTGTTCTCGCGCCTCGTGCCGCGCGGGGCCGTGTTCGCTCTCGCCGTCTCGATGTCTGTGCTCTCGATCTCGTGGATTGCGTTCGTCGGATGGTCGTTCACCCTCGGGGCGAGCGGCGGGAGGATCGAGCTGCTGACCTCTGTGGGCGGCTTCGCCACCGCGCTGATCTGCGCGACGGTCAGCGTGTGGCCCGCCACTCTGTCCGCGCTGGCGATGACGATCCCGAACCGATCCACGCGGACGATCGTGCTGTGCGCAAATGCACTGCTCGGCGTGACGGCGCTTCTGCTCTCGATCGTGAGAGCCACGATCTGAGCCCTCGATTCGGCGCAGCGGGCATTTCGCTGTAGACTCGGAGGGTTGCAAACGGGGTGTGGCGCAGCTTGGTAGCGCGCTTCGTTCGGGACGAAGAGGTCGCAGGTTCAAATCCTGTCACCCCGACCATCAACACCGGAAGGCCGCCCTCAGGGGCGGCCTTCCGCGTATCCGGAGCGCTGAACCCGCCGCGTCCCGCTCCGGCGACAGAACCCCCGTCTCGCCCTTTAGTCTGGAAGCATCATGACTTCGCCTGCTCTCGTGGCCTTCGATCTCGACGACACCCTCGCCCCGTCCAAGGGACCGATCGATCCGCGCATCGCCGCCCTGCTTCGCTCCCTGCTCGAGAAGGTCGAGGTCGCCGTCATCTCGGGCGGCAACGAGGCGCAGTTCCGCTCTCAGATCATCGCCCGGCTCGGCGCTCTGGATCCGGTGGCAGCGGATCGGCTGCACCTGCTGCCGACCTGCGGCACCCGCTATCTGCGCTTCGACGGTACGGACTTCTCGCCCGTCTACGCGCACGATCTGAGCGCGGAGCAGAAGTCCGCCGCCCTCGCCGCGCTGCGCGAGGAGGCCGAGCGGCTTGGGCTCTGGGAGGCCGAGCCGTGGGGCGAGATCCTCGAAGACCGAGGCTCGCAGATCACGTTCTCCGCACTCGGTCAGAAGGCCCCGCACGAGGCGAAGCGCGACTGGGATCCGTCGGGAGCCAAGCGTGCCGCGCTGCGCGATGCCGTCGCGGTGCGCCTGCCCGATCTCGAGGTGCGCTCGGGAGGCTCGACGTCGATCGACGTCACCCTGGCCGGCATCGACAAGGCCTTCGGGATGCGGCAGCTCGCTGCACGCACCAGCATCCCCCTCGCCTCGATGCTGTTCTACGGCGACCGCCTCGACGAGGGCGGCAACGACTACCCGGTGCTCGCGATCGGTGTGCCTTCGGTCGCCGTGCACGGCTGGGAAGACACGGCCGACAGGCTCGACGAGCTGCTCACAACCCTCTGAGACGCGGATGCCGTGCTCCGACGTGTCGTCGTGAGCACGGCATCCTGTGCGCGGCCTTCGGGCGTCAGCGCACCTCGACGGCGGCCGCGGCGCGGCTGACCGGCACGAGGCGCGTGAGCTGGGTGACGTGCGCGGGCTCGAGCTCGGCGAGGGAGGCGACGCCGAGCAGGCGCATGGTGCGCTCGATCTCGGTACGCAGGATCTGGATCGTCCGGTCGACGCCGGCGCGACCCCCTGCCATCAGCCCGTAGAGGTACGCCCGGCCGATGAGGGTGAAGTCCGCGCCGAGCGCGACGGCGGCGACGATGTCCGCGCCGTTCATGATGCCGGTGTCGACCATGACCGTGAACTCGTCGCCGACGGCCCTGCGGACCTCGGGCAGCAGATGGAACGGGATGGGCGCACGGTCGAGCTGGCGCCCTCCGTGGTTGGAGAGCACGATCCCGTCGACGCCCTCGTCGCGCAGCCGTACCGAGTCCTCGACGTTCTGCACGCCCTTGATGACGATCTTGCCGGGCCAGATGTCCCGGATCACGGCGAGGTCGTCGTAGCTGATCGTCGGATCCATCGCGGCATCGAGCAGCTCGCCGACGGTGCCGCCGGTGGTGCTCAGCGACGCGAACTCGAGCTTGGGCGTCGTGAGGAAGTCGTACCACCACCACGGCCGCGGGATCGCGTTCACGATCGTCCCGAGAGTCAGCTGCGGCGGGATGCTGAAGCCGTTGCGCTTGTCGCGCAGCCGCGCACCGGCGACGGGGGTGTCGACCGTGAACTGCAGCGTGTCGAACCCCGCGGCCGCCGCCCGACGGGCGAGCTCGTACGAGATCTCCCTGTCGCGCATGACGTACAGCTGGAACCAGTTGCGTCCGTGGGGGTTGGCCTCTCTGACCCCCTCGATCGATGTCGTGCCCAGCGTCGACAGCGTGAACGGGATGCCGGCCGCAGCGGCCGCACCGGCTCCCGCGACCTCTCCCTCGGTCTGCATGAGGCGCGTGAAACCGGTGGGGGCGATGCCGAACGGCAGCGCCGACGGGCCGCCGAGGATCTCGACGCTCGTGTCGACGGTCGGTGCCGGGCGGAGGATGCCCGGGTGGAACTCGACATCCTGGAAGGCCTGACGCGCGCGCGTGAGTGAGAGCTCGCCCTCGGCCGCGCCGTCCGTGTAGTCGAACGCGGCCTTCGGGGTGCGCCGCTTCGCGATGGTCCGCAGGTCGTCGATCGTCAGAGCGGAGTCCAGTCGGCGCTTCTTGCCGTTGAACTCGGGCTTCTTGAACTTCATCAGCTCGAGGAGCTCCGCGGGATTGGGAACCTGGCGCTGGACCATGTCGTCTTCTCTCAGTCGGTGGTGCGGGTGGTGCGGGTGAGGCCCGCTGCGGTGTAGTAGCCGGTGATGTGCGCGTGCACCGTCGACTGCGCGGCGGCCGCGTCGCCCTCGGTGATGGCCGCGATGATCGCGCGATGCTCGGCACGGAGCACGGTCGCCATCGCCTCCCAGTCCGTGATGGCTGCCGCGCCCTGCTGGACGTACGACTCGATCGCGGTGCGCAACCCCGCCATGATCGCGGCGACGACGGTGTTGCCGCTCGACTCCGCGAGGGCGAGATGCAGCTGCGCATCGAGCGCCAGGAACTCGGCGGGGGTCAGGTCGTCGGCATCCATCGCGTCGAGCATGCGATGCGCGGCGTCGAGGTCGGGAGCGTCCTGCGCGGCGAGTGCGGCGGCGACCGCGCTCTCGAGCACCAGACGGGTCTGCACGACGTCGACGAGAGGGAACCCCTGAGCGGCGACCTGGAGGCGCAGCAGCGTGGACATGCCGCCCGTCGGGGTCGCGATGACGATGGCTCCCGCCTGCGGGCCGGAGCCGGTCGAGGTGCGGATGAGGCCCATGACCTCGAGCACGCGCAGGGCTTCGCGCACGCTGGAGCGGCCGACACCGAGGTCGGCGGAGAGATCGCGCTCGGACGCGAGCCGGTCGCCGGGTCCGAGACGGCCGTCGAGCAGGTCGCGCTCCACGTGTTCGAGCACGAGGCGCCAGGCGCGGGCGGGCTGCTGCGGCATCCGCTCTCCTCGTCGTTCGCGTCCGTGGCGCCGTTCGTCGGCGCGCTCAGTGTGGTCTGACCACAGTAGCGCGTGTGGTCAGACCACGCAATCACGGTTCACGACTCAGCACGGTCGTCGCACTCGCGGCCGAAACCGGCCGATGGGCACGGCTCAGCCACCGTTCATGCGGAATCGTGAACGAGGGACGCGGGCGGGCTCAGCCCAGACGCCCGCCGGACTCCTGGAGGTAGCAGGCCCCGCACAGCGACTCGTAGGTGGTCACTTCGGGAGCGGTGGAGCCGTCGGCCCCCTCGTCGATCGCGACCTGGTCGCCGTCGAAGACGAAGCGTCCGCCGATGACGCGCCCGTTGAACACGGCCTTGCGGCCGCAGCGGCAGATCGTCTTCAGCTCCTCCAGGGAGTGCGCGACGGCGAGCAGCCGCGCGGACCCGGGGAACGCGTGGGTGAGGAAGTCGTTGCGGATGCCGTAGGCGATGACCGGGATGCGGTCCTCGATCGCGATGCGGAACAGATCGTCGACCTGCTCGCCCGTGAGGAACTGCGCCTCATCGATGAGCAGACACGCGACGTCGGCGCCCGACTCCCCCCGCACCCGCTCGCGGTGGGCGTCGAAGAGCGCGCGGACGTCAGCGTCCGGGGCGATCAGATAGTCGACCTCGCGAGTCACGCCGAGACGGCTCGCGATCTCGGACGCACCCTTGGTGTCGACCGCGGGCTTCGCGAGCAGCACGTGCTGTCCGCGCTCCTCGTAGTTGTAGGCGGCCTGGAGCAGCGAGGTGGACTTGCCCGAATTCATCGCCCCGTAGCGGAAGTAGAGCTTCGCCACCGGCGCGCTACTCGTTGATGCCGAGGGTCGACGCCGTGGTGGTGAGGGACTTCTCGGCCAGTGCGGCATTCTTGTTCAGCTGCTCGCCGAAGGTGGGGATGAGTGCGCGCAGCTCGGATTCCCATCCGGGGTACTCCTCGGGGAAGCACCTCTTGAGCAGATCGAGCATGATCGGCACAGCGGTGGATGCACCGGGAGAGGCACCGAGAAGCCCCGCGATCGACCCGTCGGCCGCCGCGACGACCTCCGTCCCGAACTGCAGGATCCCGCCCTTCTTGGGATCCTTCTTCATGACCTGCGCACGCTGCCCGGCGTCGATGAGCGTCCAGTCCTCGTCTTCTGCCGTCGGCATGAACGTGCGGAGGCTGTCGACCTTCTTGGAGTGGTTCTTCAGCAGCTCGCCGACGAGGTAGGTGATCAGATCCGGATTCTTGACCGCGACCTGCAGCATCGGGATGAGATTGTGCGGGCGCACCTGCGACACGATGTCGAGCATCGAGCCGTTCTTCAGGAACTTGGGGCTGAAGGTGGCGAACGGGCCGAACATCAGCGACGCTTCGCCGTCGACCACGCGGGTGTCCAGGTGCGGCACCGACATGGGCGGCGCGCCGACGGATGCCTGCGAGTAGACCTTCGCCTTGTGCTGGGCGACGATCTTCGGGTTCGAGGTCTTGAGGAACTGACCGCCGATCGGGAAGACGCCATACCCCTTGATCTCGGGGATGCCCGAGCGCTGCAGGAGCTTGAGCGCCCAGCCACCGGCACCCACGAACACGAACCGCGCCTTGATCTGATTCGGCGTGCGTCCGATGGTCGTGCGGTAGTTGATGAGCCAGGTGCCGTCCTTCTGCTTCTTCAGGCCCTTGACCTCGTGATTGGTCCGCAACGCGACGCCGGAGTCCGTGAGGTGGTCGAAGAGCTGATGCGTCAGCGCACCGAAGTCGACATCGGTGCCGGCGGGCACGCGCGTCGCGGCGAAGGGCTCGCCCTTGCGACGCTTCTGCATGAGCAGCGGCGCCCACTTGTTGATGACGCGGGAGTCCTCGCTGTATTCGATGCCGTCGAACAGCGGCTGCTTCTTGAGGACCTCGTAGCGGTCCTTGAGATACTTGACGTCCTTCTCGCCGCGCACGAACGTCATGTGCGGCGTGGCGTTGATGAACGTCGACGGGGCGTCGAGGACTCCCCGGTCGACGAGCGACGACCAGAACTGGCGGCTCTGCTGGAACTGCTCGTTGATCGAGACGGCCTTCGCCGGGTCGAGCGGCGCGCCCTTCTGCTGCGGCATGTAGTTCAGCTCGCACAGGGCCGCGTGCCCCGTTCCCGCGTTGTTCCACGGGTTCGACGACTCCTGCGCCACGTCGGAGAGTCGCTCGAACGCGACGATCTTCCAATCCGGCTGCAGCTCATGCAGGAGGGTACCCAGGGTGGCGCTCATGATGCCACCACCGATCAAGACGACATCGACGGTTTCGGTCACCACGACAGTCTAGTTCGCGGTCGGGGCACGGCAGACCATACGGACCGGTCCGGTGAGACCGGATCCGTATGGCGGAGATGCCGTCAGGCTATGACCGCCAGGCGCTCGGCGAGGATCTCGGCGATCTGCACGGCGTTGAGCGCCGCGCCCTTGCGCAGGTTGTCGTTGCTGATGAACAGCACGAGCCCCTTGTTCTCGGGAGCGGACTGGTCGGCACGGATGCGTCCGACGAAGCTCGGGTCCTTGCCCGCGGCCTGCAGCGGCGTCGGCACCTCGTCGAGGACGACTCCGGGAGCGGCGGAGAGCACCTCGGCGGCGCGCTGCGGCGTGATGTCGCGGGCGAACTCGACGTTGATCGACAGCGAGTGGCCGGTGAAGACGGGGACGCGCACGCAGGTGCCCGCGACGCGGAGGTCCGGGAGCTCGAGGATCTTGCGGCTCTCGTTGCGGAGCTTCTTCTCCTCATCCGTCTCGTTCTGCCCGTCGTCGACGAGGTTGCCCGCGAAGGGGATCACATCGAAGGCGATCGGGGCGACGTACTTCTCGGGCTCCGGGAAGTCGATCGACGACCCGTCGTGGACGAGGCGCAGCGTGTCGCCCTGGGCGAGGACGCCCTCGACCTGACCGAGCAGCTCCTGGGCTCCGGCGAGACCGGAACCGGAGACCGCCTGGTACGTCGAGACGATGAGCCGCTCGAGACCGGCCTCGGCGTGCAGCGCCTTGAGCACGGGCATCGCCGCCATGGTCGTGCAGTTCGGGTTGGCGATGATGCCGCGCGGGCGCTCGTCGATCGCGTGCGGGTTGACCTCGCTGACCACCAGCGGCACCTCGGGGTCGTTGCGCCAGGCGCTGGAGTTGTCGACGACGACGGCTCCGGCCTCGGCGAACCGCGGGGCGTACGCGCGGCTGGCGGTCGCACCCGCCGAGAAGAGGGCGATGTCGATGCCCGCGGCATCGGCCGTCTCGACGTCTTCGACGATGACCGTCGCGCCGCCGAACTCGATGGCAGTGCCCGCGGAGCGCGACGAGGAGAACAGACGCAGCTCACGGATCGGGAAGGACCGCTCGGCGAGAATCTCGCGCATCACGGTGCCCACCTGGCCGGTGGCGCCCACGATGGCGACGGAGAGTCCTGAGTCGGAGATGCGGGTCATGATGTTCCTTGGCGTCGTGCAGTGCAGCAGTCGAGGCTTCGGGCGCGACGTCGGGATGCGGATGCCGCGCCTGGCGCCGATGTCAGGGTTTCGGTGAGTCTACCGTGCCGCCCGCGAGCCGAGGACCGGCCGGCCGGCGGGACCGGCCGGCGGCGGGGCCGGCGTGGGTCAGCGGCCGGTGCCGGCGTGGACGGTCGCCTCGGCGTCGCCGTCGAGACCGTACGCGGTGTGCACGGTGCGCGCCGCCTCGGCGAGGTCGGTGTCGCGCAGCACGACCGAGATGCGGATCTCGGAGGTCGAGATCATCTCGATGTTGATGCCGCCCGCAGACAGCGCCTCGAACAGGGTCGCCGAGACACCGGAGTGCGTGCGCATGCCCGCACCGACGACCGACAGCTTGCCGATCTGGTCGTCGTGCACGAGGTTCTGGAATCCGACCTCGGTCTGCTCTCCGGCGAGTGCCTTGAGCGCCCCCGCCGAATCCGCCTTCGGCACCGTGAAGGAGATGTCCGTGCGTCCGGTGGCAGACACGTTCTGCACGATCATGTCGACGTTGGCACCCGACTTGGCCACGATCTTGAAGATCTCCGCCGCCTTGCCCGGAACGTCGGGAACACCCGAGACGGTGATCTTGGCCTGGCCGAAATCGGTGGCGACGCCGGCGACGATCGGTTCTTCCATGGGTGCTGCTCCCTCGGCTTCGCGAGGGTTCTTCATACCCTCGCCCAGAACGTATGTGCCCTCGGACGACGAGAACGTCGACCGGGCGTGGATCAGGACGCCGTGACGGCGTGCGTACTCGACGGCGCGGATGTAGAGCACCTTGGCGCCGTTGGCCGCGAGCTCGAGCATCTCCTCGCTGCCGATGTGGTCGAGCTTCTGTGCCTTCGGGATGACCCGCGGGTCGGCCGTGAAGATGCCGTCGACATCGCTGTAGATCTCGCAGACGTCGGCGGAGAGCGCCGCGGCGAGCGCGACTGCGGTCGTGTCGGAGCCGCCGCGGCCGAGCGTGGTGATGTCTCGCGTGTCGCGGTTGAATCCCTGGAAGCCCGCGACGATGACGATCGCGCCCTCGTCGAGCGCCTCGCGCAGTCGCACCGGAGTGACATCGACGATGCGGGCCGCTCCGTGCTGCGAGTCGGTGATCATACCGGCCTGGCTGCCCGTGAAGGAGCGCGCCTCGAAGCCCATCGAATGGATCGCCATGGCCAGCAGCGCCATCGAGATCCGCTCGCCGCTGGAGAGCAGCATGTCGAGTTCGCGAGGCGCGGGGATCGGGGCCACCTCGTTCGCGAGGTCGAGAAGCTCGTCCGTGGTGTCGCCCATCGCGCTCACCGCGACGACGACGTCATGCCCTGCGCGACGCGTGTCGACGATGCGCTTGGCGACGCGCTTGATGCTCTCTGCGTCGGCGACGGATGAGCCGCCGTACTTCTGCACGATGAGGGCCACGTTCACTCCCGGGGATGTCGGGCGGATCCGCCCACGCCCATTCTACGATCGGCGCACATGCCCCGCCGCGCATGTGACGGGCGCGGCCGAACCGGGAGCCGGACGGATCAGGGAGCGGGCGGGAGCGGAGCGGGGGTGAGATCGGGAGCGACGGATGCCGGCGGCACCGCTTTCGATGCACGCAGGCGACCGCCGGTGGCCGCGAGCCAGCATCCGGCGATGATGAGGGGGAAGCCGATCAGCAGACCCGGCGTCAACGGCTCGGCCAGCACGAGCGCTCCCAGAAGGATCGCCACCACCGGATTGACGTAGGTGAACAGCGGCGCCCGCACGGGTCCCACCTCGTGGATGAGCGCGAAGAAGGCCAGGAAGGCGACCGCCGTGCAGATGACGGCCAGCGCGAGGAGCGCCGCGAGCGAGGGCAGCGTCGGCATCCGATGCTGGGTGAGGATTCCGATCGGCAGGTAGATCACGCCGATCATGAGCAGGGAGAGCGTGATGGTGCCGAGGGAGGGGACGTCGCTGAGCTTGCGCGCGATGATGAACGGAGCGATGGCGTAGAGGACCGCCACGAGGAGCACCTCGCCGGCGGCGAGCAGGCTGACCTGGCCGCCGAAGAGCCCCGGCCCTGCGACGACGATCGCCACCCCGACGAAACCCACGAGGAGGCCGATCGCGCGGGTAGGGCGCAGCACACCGCGGTCTCCCCCGCCGAGGGCGATGAGCGCGGCGAACAGCGGCACGGTCGCCACGAGCAGGCCGGTCATCCCCGAGGGCAGGGTCATCTCGGCGTGGCCGAGCAGCACGAACGGCCCGGCCATCTCGACGGCGCCGAACAGGAGGACCCAGGGCCAGTGCCTGAGCGCCGTGCGCAATGCGCCCCCGCGCAGGGCGAACGGGAGCAGGATCAGCGCGGCGATGAGTGTGCGCCCCGCGACGATCGCCGGCGGCGAGAGCGACTCGACCGCGATGCTGATGAAGAGGTAAGGCACACCCCACAGCAGGGCCATCGCTGCGAAGAGCAGCCACCCGCGGCGGGTGAACCCGCCCTGCGGGGTCACAGCACGCGCCGTCCCTCGAACGCACGGCCGAGGGTGACCTCGTCGGCGTACTCGAGGTCGCCGCCGACCGGGAGTCCGGAGGCGAGGCGCGACACGGTGATCTCCATCGTGGTGAGCAGGCGGCTCAGGTAGCTGGCCGTCGCCTCGCCTTCGAGGTTGGGGTTCGTGGCGAGGATGACCTCCTGCACGGTGCCGTCGGCGAGACGCGTCATGAGCTGAGCGATGCGCAGATCATCGGGCCCGATGCCGGCGATCGGACTGATCGCGCCGCCGAGCACGTGGTACAGACCTCGGAATTCGCGTGTGCGCTCGATGGCGGCGACGTCCTTCGCGTCTTCGACGACGCAGATCAGCGCCGGGTTGCGACGAGGATCGCGGCAGATCGTGCAGCGCTCCTGCTCCGCGACGTTGCCGCAGATCTCGCAGAACCGGACGCGCACGCGGATCTCGACCAGCAGCTCGGAGAGCCGAGCGACGTCGAAGGTCGGCGTCTGCAGGATGTGGAAGGCGATGCGCTGCGCCGACTTGGGTCCGATTCCGGGGAGCCGGCCGAACTCGTCGATCAGTTCCTGAACGATTCCGTCATACATCAGGAGAACCTCGTCGGGGGCTCGTAGGGCTCTTCGCGCACGAATGTCGCGCCGAGCACCTGGCGGATCACGGCCTCACCGTAGCGCTGGACTCCCCCGCCGGGGGCACGTTCGGTGATGACCGGGGCTGGTGCGGCCGCCGCGACCGTGCGCACCGGCGACCCCGTGACCTGCACGGGAGCGTCGGATGCGGTCGCCGACCGCGGAGACGCCGGCGCGGAGTTCTGCGCCCGCGCCGGGGTGGGGCCGCTCGGTGCGGGCTCGTACGACGGATCGTACGGCGGCTCGTCATCGAAGTACGGCGGCTCCTCGTCGACCGGATAGGGCGGTTCGTCGCTCGGGGCCGGTCCGTCGACCGACGGCGCCGTGCTGCCTGACATCGGGGAGGCCGGGGTGGCGGGGATGGCGGGGTCGACCGGGGCGACGGCCTCGATCTGCTCTGCGGGCGCGACCGGAGCGGCCACTGCCGTCGACGTCCGCGCTGCGGGCGCGGCCGGAGCAGCATCGACGGATGCCGGAATAGCGGCCACCGCCCACTCCGTCACGGGGCCCGTCGAGGCGGCCGGTGTCTGAGTGCGCGGTGGGCGCGCTGACGCAGGCTCCGATGCGGGGGCGTCGGCGCTCGGGCGGCCGGCGGCGGGAGTCGCGGGCTGACGGGGTGCACCACCGGCCGGCATCGGCGCGGGCAAGTACTTGACGCGCACCCCGAGCTGCTGTTCGATCGCGCTCCGCAGATGGTCGGAGGGCCCGGATCCCGGTGTCGTCCCCTTGAACTTGGCGACGTCGTGCTGACTGGCGAAGCCGAGCGTGAGCACCTCGGTCTCGGCTACGAAGGCCAAAGGCTGCACGGCGGTGGCCAGGAGCCACGAGGTGCGGCTGACGTCTTCGAGCCGCTTGAGGATCGCGGGCCAGGCCGCGGTGAGGTCCTCGAAGCTCACCGGACCGGCCGGTGCGGCAGCGGGCGCGGATGCGACAGAGGCCGGCGCCGGAGCCGCGGTCGTGTCGGCCGCGGGCGACTCGGGCTCGGGCGACTCGGACTCGGGCGATTCGGACTCGGGCGTGGCGGCGCCTGCCGTGCCATCGCCGGCATCCGACAAAGGAGTGGCCTCGGCCACGGCCGCCCCTCCCCGATCGGTCACAGACGGCTTCGCCTGCTCGGTCACAGACGGCTTCGCCTGCTCCGTCACAGACGGCTTCGCCTGCTCGGTCACAGACGGCTTCGCCTGCTCCGTCGCCGACGGCGTCTGCCGTGCGGGCGCGCTCGCAGCGCCGGCAGTCGCCGGCGTCGCCGGTGCGGCGACAGCTGTCGCCGCGGCGAGCACGCGCGCGACCATCAGCTCGAGGTGGAGTCGGGGCGATGTCGCGCCGGACATGTCGTCGAGGGCAGCGCTGACGACGTCTGCCGTGCGCGACAGTCGTGCGGAGCCGAAGGACTCGGCCTGCGCACGCATGCGCGTGAGATCGTCTTCGGCGAGTCCGCGCAGCACCGAGGAGGCGCCGGCCCCGACCGCCGCGATCACGATGAGGTCGCGGAGTCGTTCGAGCAGATCGTCGACGAACCGACGCGGGTCCTGACCCGTCTGCACGACGCGGTCGATCGCCGGGAAGGCGGCAGCGGCGTCGGCGGCGGCCAGAGCGTCGACGATCTCGTCGAGCAATGCCGCATGGGTGTATCCGAGCAGCGCCACGGCCCGCTCGTACGCCACGGTGACGGTCTCTGAACCGGCCGGGGAATCGGAGCCGGCGATCAGCTGGTCGAGCAGCGAGAGGGTGTCTCGCGGGGATCCGCCGCCGGCGCGGACCACCAGCGGCAGCACGCCGCGCTCGGCGACGACGCCCTCTTCGGTGCAGAGCTTCTCGACGTACTCGAGCATCGCCGCCGGCGGCACCAGCCGGAAGGGGTAGTGGTGCGTGCGCGAGCGGATCGTGCCGAGCACCTTCTCGGGCTCCGTGGTCGCGAAGATGAACTTGACGTGCTCCGGCGGCTCTTCGACGAGCTTCAGCAGCGCGTTGAATCCCTGCGGCGTCACCATGTGCGCCTCGTCGAGGATGAAGATCTTGTAGCGGTCGCGGCTGGGGGCGAAGGTCGCCCGCTCGCGCAGATCACGGGCGTCGTCGACACCGTTGTGGCTGGCCGCGTCGATCTCGACCACGTCGAGCGATCCGCCACCCGCACGCGACAGCTCGACGCAGCTCGGGCACGTGCCGCAGGGGACATCGGTGGGGCCCTCGGCGCAGTTCAGGCACCGGGCGAGGATGCGGGCGGAGGTCGTCTTGCCGCATCCGCGCGGTCCGGAGAACAGATACGCGTGGCCGACCCTGTCGCCTCGCAGGGCGGTCATCAGCGGTTCGGTCACCTGGGACTGCCCGATCATCTCGCCGAACGACTCGGGGCGGTAGCGGCGGTAGAGGGCTGTGGTCACCACACCAGCCTACGGCGTGCCACGGACGTTCAGGCAGGCCCGCCCGCCGATCGGGGCCGCGGCGCGACAGACGTCACCGCGACCCCCCCTGATCGGCGAGGTCAGTCGATCGGCTCGATCACCGGGATGACGGTCGTGATCACCGGCACGGATGCCGAGATCAGGGTGCCGTCGTCGCGAAGCGCGTCCGCGAACTGACGCAGCGACGGGCGCCCCTCGATGCGCGGACCCTGGTCGGCCAGCGGCACGACGACGTCCTCGTCGGAGGTGGCGGTGTAGGCGACCTCACGCACGGTGAAAGAGACCGGACCCCCGGAGCCCACGTGCACGCGCAGCTCGTCGGTGGTCAGAGTGATCTGGAGCGTCGACCCCTGCCACTGCAGCGGATACGACAGCGACGGCCAGTCGGCGGGAAGGCGCGGATCGAAGCTGAGTTCGCCCGCGTAGTCGCGCATACCGCCGAAGCCGCACACGAGCGCCGTCCACACACCTCCGGCGGAGGCCACGTGCACGCCGTCCGCCGCGTTGTGGTGCAGGTCGTGCAGATCGACGAAGAGCGACTGCCGGAAGTACTGCAGGGCGAGATCCTGGTAGCCGACCTCTGCAGCGAGGATCGACTGCACGACCGCCGACAGCGTCGAGTCACCCGTGGTCAGCGGGTCGTAGTAGTCGAAGTCCGCCTTCTTCTCCTCGGGCGTGAAGTGGTTGCCCTGCAGGAAGAGCGCCAGCACGACATCCGCCTGCTTGAGCACCTGGAACCGGTAGATGACCAGCGGGTGGAAGTGCAGCAGCAGGGGCCGCTGCTCGGGCGGCGTGTGCGCGAGATCCCAGACCTCGCGCTCGAGGAAGAGGGAATCCTGCGGGTGGATGCCGAGCGTCTCGCTGAACGGGATGAACATCGCGTCGGCGGCGCGCTCCCATCCCTCCGCCTCACCCTCGGCGAGGCCCGTGCGCTCGACGACCCTGGCGAACTCCTCGCCGTTCGCCTCGCGCGCTTCCCGCACGACCCGCGCCGCATAGCGCAGGTTGTAGCGGGCCATGACGTTCGTGTACAGGTTGTCGTTCACGACGGTCGTGTACTCGTCGGGGCCCGTGACCCCGTGGATGTGGAAGGTCTCGACGCCGTCGTCGCTCGGGTCGGCGACGAGGCGCGACGTGCGCCAGAACCCGAGCGTCGCCCACAGTCGCGCCGTCTCGATCGCGATGTCGATGCCCTCACGGCGCAGGAAGTCCTCGTCGCCGGTCGCGCGGACGTACTTGCCCAGCGCGAAGCTGACGTCGGCGTTGATGTGGTACTGCGCGGTGCCCGCGGCGTAGTAGGCCGATGCCTCCTCGCCGTTGATGGTGCGCCACGGGAACAGTGCGCCGGCCTCGTTCAGCTGCGAGGCCCTGCGGCGTGCCGCGGGGAGCATGAGCGCCCTGGCGCGCAGGGCGTTCCTGGCCCACTGGGGCGACGTGTAGGTGAGGAACGGCAGGACGTAGATCTCGGTGTCCCAGAAGTAGTGGCCGCTGTAGCCCGATCCCGAGACGCCCTTGGCCGGCACACCGGTGCCGTCGGCGCGCGCGGAGGCCTGGGCGAGCTGCAGCAGGCACCACCGGGTCGCCTGCTGGATGTCGTCGTGCCCGCCGATCTGCACGTCGCTCCGCTCCCAGAAGGCCGCCAGCCATTCGGCCTGGCGGTCGAACTGCGCCTGCACGCCCTCGAACGCGACCCGGTCGAGCGAGCGACGGCAGCGGTCGACGAGCTCGCGCGGGGGGACACCGCGGGACGTGTGGTAGCTCACGAGCTTGGTGACCGTGATGGGCACGCCCGCCTTGGCCTGCACGCGGAACACGTTCTTCGAGATGTCCGCCTCGATGAGGGTGCGCGAGGTGTAGTCGTTCTCGGTCTCGATGATGTGGTCGGCGACGACCGCGACGGTCATCCCCGACGCCGAGACCGAGTACGACAGCGCCGAGCGCAGGCCGTCCTGCCAGTACTCCGCCGGCTCGAGCACGCGCTCGGCGATCTTCTCGGACTTGCGCGGGTCGAACCCGCTCTTCGCCTCATTCGGGGTGCCCGCGTAGACGCCCGCCCCGTCCTGACGGTTGATCATCTGGCAGCTGACGGTGACCGGGGCGTCGGCGTTCTCGACGACGACCTCGAGGCGCAGCACCGCCAGGTGACGCTCTTCGAAGCTGACGATGCGCTCGTCGCGCATCCGCACGCGCTTCCCCGAGGGCGTCTCCCAGACCACGACGCGCTCGAGCACGCCGGTGCGCATGTCGAGCGTGCGCCGGTACTCGCGCACGTCCGCCTCGTCGAACGAGATCGGCTCATCGTCGACGTAGACGCGCATGACCTTGGCATCCGGTGCGTTGACGATCGTCTGCCCGACCTCCGCGAACCCGTAGGCCTGCTCGGCGTGGCGGATCGGCCAGGTCTCGTGGAGCCCGTTGATGAAGGTGCCGTGCTCGTGTGCTCCGCGTCCCTCGATGTGATTGCCGCGCAGACCGAGGTAGCCGTTCCCGACGCCGAAGAGGGTCTCCCCCACGCCGTCCTCGGAGTAGCGCGTCTCGATGAGCCGCCAGGGGTCGACGGGGAAGCGGTCGCGGGCGATCATGCGGTCTCCTCGGTGCCGGAAGGGGCGGCCTGGTGTGCGGTGGTCTGTGCGGGTTCGTGCGTGGCGTCGGCGAGGAACGCGTCGAGGTCCTCGACCACGACGGTGGCTCCTGCGGCACGCAGGGCCTCGGCCCCCGCGCCGCGATCCACGCCCACGACGTCGGCGAATCCGGCGGCGGCGGCGGACGCCGCGCCCGAGGTCGCATCCTCGACGGCGACGCTGCGCGCCGGGTCGACGCCCAGGGCGATCGCGCCGGCGCGGAACATGTCGGCGGCGGGCTTGGAGGCGAGGTCATCGCGTTCGGCGACGACCCCGTCGACGACGATGCGGAAGAACGAGCGGATGCCGGCGGCGGCCAGCACCTCCTCGGCGTTCTTCGAGCTCGAGACGACGCCCAGCGGCACGCCGGCGGCGGCGAGCTTCTCGACGACCGCGAGCGAGCCGGGGAACGGAGCGATGCCCTCGGCGCGCAAGGAGGCGGCGAAGGCGGCGTTCTTGCGATTGCCGATGCCGCAGATGGTCTCGGCCTCGGGCGGATCGTCGACGGCGCCCCAGGGGATCTCGACGTTGCGGCTGCGCATCAGGCTCGCCACCCCGTCATAGCGCTTCTTGCCGTCGACGTAGTCGAAGTAGTCGGCATCCGAGTACTCGGGGGTCAGCGACAGGCGCTCGAACACCTCGTCGAACACCGCCTTCCAGGCGCGCATGTGCACCTCGGCGGTGGGGGTCAGCACGCCGTCGAGGTCGAACAGGACGCCGTCGGCGCGGAGCAGATCGGGCAGGGCTTCGGGCACAGGAGCCTCCGTGGGGAACGGGTGAGGGGTACCGGCACCTCTCCGTGCCACTGTGCAAGCGTAGTGCGGCACGGCGCCGCCGCACACCCCCGGGATCGGATGGGTCAGAGCAGGCGCGAGGTCTGTCTGGCGATCTCCAGCTCCTCGTTCGTCGGGACGACCAGCACCGCCACCGAGGAGGTGTCGGCGGAGATCCGACGGATGCCGCGTTCACGCGCGGCATTGCGTCCGGCGTCGATGACGACGCCCGCGAATCCGAGGGTCGCCATCGCCTCGGCGCGGACCGCCGCGGCGTTCTCGCCGACGCCCGCGGTGAACGAGATGACGTCGACGCCGCCAAGCTGGGCGATGTAGGCCCCGGCGTAGGCGCGCAGGCGGTGGATGTAGACGTCGAACGCGAGCGTCGCCGCCTGGTCGCCGCTCTCGCGACCGGCGAGGATGTCACGCATGTCGCTGCGTCCGGCGAGCCCCTGCAGACCGCTGCGCTTGTTGAGCAGCGCGTCGAGATCGTCGATCGAATACCCGGCGCGACGCGAGAGGTGCACGAGGGCGGCAGGGTCGAGGTCGCCCGAGCGCGTGCCCATGACCAGGCCCTCCAGCGGGGTCAGGCCCATCGAGGTCTCGACCGACCGCCCGCCGTCGACGGCCGTGACCGAGGCGCCGTTCCCGAGGTGGAAGACGAGCTGGCGGAGAGTGCCGAGATCGCGGCCGAGGAACGCGGCGGCCGATTCGCTCACGAACTGGTGGCTGGTCCCGTGGAATCCGTAGCGTCGCACCCGATGCGCGGCGGCGAGCTCGGCGTCGATCGCGTAGGTGTACGCGGCGGGCGGGAGCGTCTGGTGGAACGCGGTGTCGAAGACCGCGACGTGCGGCACGTCGGAGAAGACCGCCTTCGCCGCGACGATCCCGGCCAGGTTCGCCGGGTTGTGCAGCGGAGCGAGGACCGCGAGCTCCTCGATCTGCTCCTCGACGTTCGGGGTGACGAGCGTCGGCGCGTAGAACCGCGCGCCGCCGTGCACGACGCGGTGCCCGACGGCGACCGGCGGATGCTCGTCGAGGAGCGGACCGTGCGCGGCGAACTGCTCCAACATCACCGCGAACGCGGCATCGTGATCGGCGAGCTGCTGCTCGGAGTCGTACGTCGCGTCGAGCATCGTGGTCGCGGCCCCCGCACCGGCGGCGGGCCGCACGGTGTGCCGGATCGCACTGGCATCCTGACCGATCCGCTCGATCAGACCGGCGGCGAGCTCGGTCTCGTCCTCGATGTCGATGAGGCTGTACTTCAACGACGAGGAGCCGCTGTTGATCACGAGGATGGCACTCATGCCGTCGCTCCTTCGGCCTGCGCCTGGATCGCCGTGATCGCCACGGTGTTGACGATGTCGTCGACCAGCGCCCCACGGGAGAGGTCGTTGATGGGCTTGTTGAGTCCCTGCAGCACCGGCCCGATGGCCACGGCGCCGGCGGAGCGCTGCACGGCCTTGTAGGTGTTGTTGCCCGTGTTGAGGTCGGGGAACACGAAGACGGTGGCGCGGCCGGCGACGGCGGAGTCGGGCAGCTTCGCCTTCGCGACCGCGGCGTCGGCCGCCGCGTCGTACTGGATAGGACCCTCGACGAGCAGTTCGGGTGCCCTCTCGTGCACGAGTGCCGTCGCGGCGCGCACCTTGTCGACATCGGCGCCCGACCCCGACTCGCCCGTCGAGTACGACAGCATCGCGATGCGCGGCTCGATCCCGAACTGCTGCGCGGTGGCCGCCGACGAGATCGCGATGTCGGCGAGCTGCTCGCTGGTCGGATCGGGGATGACGGCGCAGTCGCCGTAGACGAGCACCCGGTCGGCGAGCGCCATGAGGAAGACGCTGGAGACGACGGTGACGCCCGGCTTCGTCTTGATGATCTCGAACGACGGGCGGATCGTGTGCGCGGTGGTGTGGGCCGCACCCGAGACCATGCCGTCGGCGAGGCCGAGGTGCACCATCATCGTGCCGAAGTACGACACGTCGGTGACGGTGTCGGCGGCCTGGGCGAGAGTGATCCCCTTGTGCGCACGGAGCCTGGCGTACTCGGTCGCAAACCTCTCCACCATCTCAGGATCCGTGGGGCTGATCACCTGCGCACCGGAGATGTCGACTCCGAGCTCGGTCGCACGCGCGCGCACGGCCGACTCCTCGCCGAGGATGGTGAGATCGGCCACCTCGCGTGCCAGCAGGGTCGCCGCGGCGCGGAGGATCCGGTCGTCGTCGCCCTCGGGCAGCACGATTCGCCGCCTGTCGGCCCTCGCCCGTTCGATGAGGCCGTATTCGAACATCAACGGCGTCACGACCCGCGACTCTGCGAGACCGAGCTGCGTGGTGAGCTCGGTGATGTCGACGTGGGTCTGGAAGAGCCCGAGCGCACGGTCGTAGCGGCCGCGCGACTCCGGTGAGATGCGCCCCCGTGCTCCCATCACCCGCACCGCGGTGTCGTAGGTGCCGAGATCCGTCGCGATGATCGGCACGGTCGAGGTGAAGCCGTCGAGCAGCTGCACGATCGGCTCCGGCAGGGGGAACGGTCCGTTCAGGATGATGCCGGCGACCCGCGGGAACGTCCCCGAGGCGTCGGCGAGCAACGTCGCCAGCAGCACCTCGGTGCGGTCGGCCGGGATCACGACGACCGACTCCTCGGTCAGCCGCGGGAGCACGTTGACCATCGACATCCCGGCGACGACGATCGTCAGCGCCTCGCGAGCGAGCCGGTCGGGGTCTCCCTTGATGAGACGGCCGTCGACGGCCGTCAGGATGCCGTCGATCGACGGCGCCACGAGGGCGCGGTCCTCGGGGATCGCCCACACGGGGGTGGTCTTCTCCGGCCGCACCGCGGCGACGGCGTCTTCGATGGCCTCGAGGGCGCCGGGATCGGCCCGGTTCACGGCCACGGCGAAGAGCTCGGCACGCTCGACGTCGAGTTCGGAGAGCGCGAGCGCGGCGATCTGGCCCACCGCGGCCGGCGTGCGGGCGGTGGTGGTCCCGAGCTGCTCGGCCTGACGCCGCTGGTCACGGCCGCTCAGCACGAGCAGGACGGGGGCTGCGAGGTTCGCGGCGATCCTGGCGTTGTATCCGAGCTCGGCGGGGCTGGCCACGTCGGTGTAGTCGCTGCCGATGATCACGACGGCATCGCACTGGGCCTCGACCGCCTTGAACCGGGCGACGATGCTCGAGAGCGCACGATCCGGGTCGTCGCGGACGTCGTCGTAGGTGACCCCGATGCAGTCCTCGTAGTCGAGCTGCACGCCGTCGTGGGCGAGCAGGAGCTCGAGCACGTCGTCGCGTTCGGTCACGGAACGTGCGATCGGGCGGAAGACCCCGACCCGCGGCGTGACGCGCATGAGCGCATCGAGCACGCCGAGGGCGATGGTGGACTTGCCGGTATGGCCTTCGGCCGAGGTGATGTAGATGCTCTGCGCCACAGTCCCACCTTAGGCGCACGCTGCTATGGCGGGGCTGGGTCTGCGACGCCTCTCAGCAGTGGCCGGAGAGGGCGTCGACCACGGACACCGCGTCGGACTCATACCGGGAGTAGTAGTCGCGGTCGGTGTTGATCTGGACCCGGTGGATGGCGTGCGAGCGGGGCATCGAGGGCCAGTCCGCGACCCGCGCCAGCCGCTCGTAGAACAGCGTCGCGGCGGTCGCCGGGTCCATCCGCGCTTCGGGGGGTCCCCACCACTCCTGCTGCTGGAACAGTCCGATGCTGGTCGTGCGGCTGCCGTCGGGGTTCGTGAATCCCCGCGTCTCCCAATCGCCGTAGTCGATGTTGTGCAGGCTGCTCTCGCCCATGGCCGTCATCACCCCGAGGATCTGCCCGTCACGGCCGAACCCGAGCGCGGTGGCCGTCTGCATGATCGTCGCGGCGTTCTCGAGCTGCTCGCCCTGCCACCCCTCGATCCCCGAGGCGGGGAACGTGCGCGGATCGTCCACGCAGATCGCGGTCGGCTTCTCGTGGGCGAGGCCCAGAGGGATCAGCACCGCGGCGAGCGCCACCGCGAGGACGGCGGCCGACGACCACGCGATGCGCCGCAGCAGCCGCATCCGCCTGATCCTGCGCTGCGCACGACGGCGCGGCGACATCCGCCTGCGGCGCGAGCGGGCCCGCGCAGACGGCCCACGGCGCTTCGCCGCGCCGGCGCGAGACCCTCCGCCGGCCCGTGATCCTGTCCCGACCCGAGATCCTGTGCGCCGACGCGCCGTCGGACGGCGCCCTCCCCCGGTGCCGCTCATCCGCCCCGGACTCCGCCCGCGCGCGCCCTCGGCACCGGCCGCCGACCGACGAGAGCGGCGAGCCCGCCGCCGACGGCACCGAACAGGTGCGCCTGCCAGGAGATGCCCTCGCGCACGCCGACGACGCCGGCGAGCATCGATCCTCCGTACAGTCCGATCACGATGATCGCGATCACCGCGTACAGCACTCGGTGCGAGACCCGACCGGGCGCGAACACCCGCATGATCGTGTAGCCGAAGTACCCGAAGACGAGACCGGAGGCGCCGACGGTGAGCGCCCCCGGCGCGTTCAGGATCCAGGTGCCGAGGCCGCCGATCACCGCGGCGAACGCGGTCACCGCCCAGAATCGCCGTGCGCCCTCGACGGCGACGAGACAGCCGAGCACCAGCAGCGGCACGGTGTTGCCGATCAGGTGTGCCCAGTCCGCGTGCAGGAGAGGACCGACGACGATACCGCCGAGGCCGGTGAGATCCCACGAACGGAGGCCGAAGCCGGTGAAGGATCCGGGGAGCACGGCATCGGCGGCTTGGATGAGCCACATGGCTGCGACCAGCAGAACGGGCGATGCGAAACGACCGAGTGCGCGGGAGCGCGGAGAGTCGGCGGTTCTGATCACGTCTGGCCCTGTCACGTCACGATCCTGGCAGGACTGCCCCGGAGGACGCTGACAAAAAGAAAGCGGCCCTCCGCGCACCCAGCAGAGCCCGGTTACCCTTGCTGCGTTTCCGCCCTGGGGGAATTGGCCTGGATGCCGCCACGCGGAGAGCCGTGGACGAGTCTAGCCGATGCGCGGACCCCCTCTACGACAGACCGGCCGATCATCGACGTCGCGCCCTTCGGATGCGGCGACCGTTGTCACCCCATCCGAAGGGAGCCGGGTTACGATCGGTTCACGCGCACCGCAGCGCCCACGCGAGAGGGAACGCATGCCAGAGAATCCGCCCCTGACCCCGGCCGTCGCCGACGCCGAGCAGTTCGCCGCGCAGACGACTGCCATCCTCGGTTCGGTCGGACGGGTGATCGACGGCAAGCCCGATGCCGTGCGCAGCGCCCTCGTCTGCCTGCTCGCCCAGGGCCATCTGCTGATCGAAGACGTCCCCGGCGTCGGCAAGACCATGCTGGCGCGTGCTCTGGCCGCGAGCGTCGATGCGACCGTCCGCCGCATCCAGTTCACCCCCGACCTGCTGCCGGGAGATGTGACCGGGGTCAGCGTCTACAACCCCGTCGATCGGGAATTCGAGTTCAAGCGCGGCGCGGTGTTCGCGCACATCGTGATCGCCGACGAGATCAACCGCTCCTCCCCCAAGACCCAGTCCGCACTGCTCGAGGCGATGGAGGAGGGACAGGTGACGGTCGACGGGTCGACCCACATGCTGCCCGACCCGTTCCTCGTGGTGGCGACCCAGAACCCCCTCGAGATGGAGGGCACGTACGCGCTCCCCGAGGCTCAGCGGGATCGTTTCATGATGCGCATCTCGATGGGGTATCCGGATGCCGCGGCCGAGGCCCTGATGCTGCGTCAGCGCGACGTCGTGAACCCCCTCGCATCGATCACCCCCGTCGCCGACGCCGCGTCGATCTCGGGTCTGATCGCGTGGGCGCGGTCGGTGCATGTCGCGCCGGCGCTCGAGGAGTACACGGTGGCCCTCGCTCAGGCGACACGATCAGACCCGAACCTGCATCTGGGGGCGAGCCCACGAGCGACACTGCAGCTGATCAGGGCCGCGAAGGTGTGGGCGGCCCTCGACGGCCGCGACTTCGTGATCCCCGACGACGTCACCGCGCTCCTGCTCCCGGTGTTCGCACACCGTCTGCTCCCGGCCCGCGGAGCGCAGCGTGCCGGTGCCCAGCCGGTCGAGGCGGCGCTGCGTCAGATCGTCGAGCGGGTGCGCGTGCCCGTGGCCGCCCGCTCCTGATCCCCGCCGCCATGCCTCGTCGTCGAACGCTCACGCTGCGGGGTACGGCCGCGCTCCTCGCCGGCCTCGGATGCCTGATCGCCGCCAACCTGGTCGGCGCGCAGATCCTCCTGTACGTCGGCGTGCTCTTCCTCGCCGTGACCGCGTTCTCGGTGCTCGCGGTACGACTGCCCCGTCGCTCCGGTTCGGTGGCACGGCAGGTCTCCACCGACCTGCTGACCGTCTCCGAGACCTCGCGCGTCACCGTGCGCGTCTCGCTGCGTGCGATGCGCGTGCCGCGAGGACTGTGGCGAGACGTCCTGCCCGATGCGGTGACGGGCGACGCCGCGGGCGAGTACCCGCCCGAGGCCGGTCAGCTCGGCTATGCGATCACCGGCGTGCGCCGAGGCGTGTGGCCGGTCGGCCCCTTCGTGCTGCGCACGGTGGATCCCTTCGGACTCGCCCAGCGCGAGCAGGCCTTCGGTGAGACCCGCAGCGTGACGGTCGTCCCCGAGGTGTTCGCTCTCGCCCCGCTCGCGGTCAAGGTGGGCGCCGCCGGCGGCACGGCGCAGACCTCGTCGAGCAGGCTCGGCCAGGGCAGCGACAACCTCTCGCCGCGTCGGTACATCCCCGGCGACTCGATGCGTCGTATCCACTGGCGCGCGACCGCGCATCGGGGGCAGCTGATGGTGCGGCAGGAGGAGGAGGAATCGAGCCCGGACGCGCTCGTCGTCCTCGACCGCAGCGCGGGGCGCTGGGCACGGCCGGGAGATGCGGCGGACCCCGCCTTCGAGGCGGCGGTGTCGATGTGCGCCTCCGTCGCCGTGCATCTGGAGCAGGAGGGGTACGGCGTCGACGTGATCGACAGCGGCGGCACGCTCCTCGGCACCCTGCGCGGACATGAGGACGACCGCGACGGCCTGCTCGTCTCCCTCGCGCTGGTCGCTCCGCGCGGGGACGCGCGGGACATCGCGGCCCTCGTCGGAGGCACGCCTCCCGGCCCTCTCGTGTACATCACCGGCGAGCTGGACGAGGAGGATGCGGCGCTCCTGCGCCCCTCCGGCGCCGCCGCGCCCCTGCTGTTCGCCACGGGTGCCCTCCCCGGCGCGGCGGAGGCAGCCGGACAGCACGGCTGGCGCTTCGCGGAGCTCTCGGACGACATCGCCGAGGCATGGGCGGATGCCCTCCCCGAGCGCACCGCACCGAGCCACGCCGGTCCGCGGAAGGTCGCAGATGTCGCGGACTGAACGCAGGTCGCGGCGCTCGACCCGGCTGCCGTGGCGTCGCGAGCACGAGCTCCCCGCGGGCACCGTGCTGCCGTCCGTCCTCGCGGCGGCGGCCGCGCTCGTCGCGTTGTGGCCGTTCACCTCTGTCATCGAGCCGGGCGCCTGGGCGTCCACTGTCCTCCTGCTCATCGTCGCGATCGCCCTCACGGGGATGGTCGTGCGCACCTCGATGCGCAGACGTGCGTCCTGGGTCCGCGATCTCACCACGATCGGCGTGCAGGTGGTGGTCGCCGCCGGGCTCATCGTGCTGGTGGTCGCCGGTGACACCGCCGTCCTCGGGGTCATCCCGACGGATTCGACGGTCTTCGTGTTCCAGACGCTCGCCTCCGCCGCCTGGGAGGAGATCGTGTACGGGGCCGCCCCGATCGCGGCGTCGCCCGGCCTCGAGGCCATGATGGGTGCCGGCTTCGCCCTCGTCGCCGTGCTGCTCGACCAGCTCGTCGCGCAACGTGGAGCCGTGCTCGCCGGGCTCCTGACCGCCGTCGTCGGAGCGGTTCCGATGATCGTCACCCTCGGCGGCGTGGACATCGTGTGGTTCATCGCCCTGGCCATCCTGATCCTCGCTCTGCTCCGGTATTCGGGAACCCAGGACCCGGAGTCCCCTCGACGCTCCTCCGTGGCGGTCGGGATGGTCGTGGGCGTCGCCGCGCTCGCGGTGACCGTCGTGGTGGCCCCCCTGCTCCCGGTGTCCGCGAGTCTCGCGGGTACCGGTGCCGGCGTCACCGTCGACGCCTCGCTGCGCCTCGGCGACGACCTGCGCCAGCCGAATCCGGTCGAGGTGCTGACGGTCGCGACCACGGCCGACACCGCGCCCTATCTCCGGCTCACGACCCTCTCCGAGTTCGACGGACGCGTGTGGGAGCCGGACCGCGGCGGCCTGCAGTCCCAGGACGAGGGATTCGGGCCTGCGGAGTGGACCGACGACATCGAGACCACCGACAAGAACACGTCGATCCGCGTCATCCGCATGTCGAGCGCCTGGCTGCCGGTCCCCTACCCCGCCACCGACGTGCAGGGCCTCCCCGCGTCCTGGAGGGTGAGTCCGGACAATCGCACCCTCGCCTCGCGCACCGCGGATGCGGTCGGCAGCGACTACACGGTGCGCTCGGTCGAGGTCTCTCCCACGCTCGAGCAGATCCGCGCGATCCCCGCCGCCGAGGCGGCGACGGACCCGGAGAACGAGCCGTTCGAGATCCCCGAGGCGGTCAGTGAGACCGCCGCCGAGGTCACCGCCGGTGCGACCAACGACTACGACCGCCTGATCGATCTGCAGTCCTGGTTCCGCAGCGAGTTCACCTACTCCCTCGAGACGCCGGTCGACGAGGGTTTCGACGGCACGGGCGCCGACGCGGTCGAGCAGTTCCTCGACGTGCGCTCCGGGTACTGCATCCACTTCGCCGGAGCGTTCGCGCTGATGGCCGAGAGCCTCGACATGGACGTGCGCATCGTCGTGGGGTACCTGCCCGGTGTGCTCACCGAGACGAAGCGCGGCGACGAGTCCGTGTATTCGGTGTCCAGCGATCAGCTGCACTCCTGGCCCGAGGTGCGTTTCCCTGGCATCGGATGGGTGCCTTTCGAGCCGACCGCCTCGCTGGGTGTGCCCACGGCGTTCACGGCGGCGGCCACGACGGGCGGCGGCTCTCTGGAGGCGGCGACCCCCGCACCGACGACCGCTCCGACAGCGCAGACCAGCTCGGGACCCGACATCGAGCGCCAGGATGCCGGGGACAACTCCGGCGCGACCTCGCAGCTGCGCACCCTGGACCCCACCCCGGTGCTGCTCACGACGCTCGCCGTGCTGGTGGCGCTGCTGCTTCCGGCTCTGATCCGCCTCGCGGTCCGCGCCTCACGTCGCGGGCGTGCTCGACGCGGCGACGCGGCGGCCGCGTGGGCGGAACTGCGCGCCACCCTGGAGGATCTGCATCTGCCGCTGTCGGATGCGGAGACTCCGCGGGTGCGCGGCGATGACCTCATCCGGGATGACCGGGTGGATGCCGAGGCGATGCGCACGATCGTCGCCGCGGTCGAGCGGGCGAACTACGCCCGTGCGTCGTCGCGGACCGCGCACGATCTCGACACCGCCCTCGGCGCCGCCCTCGACACGGTGCTGGCAGGTCTGCGGCACAGTGTCGACCGGGGTGCGCGCGTGCGCGCATTCCTGGCGCCGCGTTCGCTGTTCATCGGCGGTCGCGTCGACCCGGCGCTGCTGACGCCCTGACGCGGTCAGGCGGCGTGGCGCTCGCAGCGCACGGAGTCGCAGTCCTCGCAGACGACGAACTGGGTGCGGCATGACGCATCGGGGCAGTTGGCCGTGCGCTTGGTGGCCGCGCCGCATCCGACGCACTGGCCGATGACGGCGGCGTGGGGCGAGAAGTCCACCGACCCGCGCTTGTCGAAGACGTAGAGGGATCCGTCCCACAGTCCGTCGTCGCCGTACTGCTCCCCGTAGCGGACGATGCCGCCCTCGAGCTGGTACACCTCTCCGAAGCCCCGTGCGGTCATCAGACTCGAGAGCACCTCGCAGCGGATCCCGCCCGTGCAGTAGGTGACGACCGGCTTGCCTTTGAGGTCGTCGTACGCGCCCGAGTCGAGCAGCTGGACGAAGTCGCGGGTGGTCTCGGTGTCAGGCACCACGGCCCCGCGGAATCGTCCGATCTGGGCTTCCAGCGCGTTGCGCCCGTCGAAGAAGACGACGTCGTCGCCGCGGCGCTCGACCAGCTCGTGCAGCTCGTCGGGAGTGAGGCGCTGACCGCCGCCCACGACGCCGTGCTCGTCGACCCGCAGCTCGCCCGGAGCCCCGAACGAGACGATCTCCTCGCGCACCTTGACGCTCAGTTTCGGGAAGTCGATGCTGCGCCCGTCGGCATCGACGCCGGTGCCGTCGCTCCACTTGATGTCGGTGTCGGCGAACGGCGCGTACGAGCGGAACGACCGCGCCCAGCGCTTGAGCACGCGTACGTCGCCGCCGAGGGTGCCGTTGACCCCGTCCTTCGATATCAGCAGTCGACCGCGCAGCCCCAGCGCCTCTCCGAGGTCTCGCTGCCACACCCGGATCGCCTCGGGGTCGGCGATCGGGGTGAAGACGTAGAAGAGGACGATCTTGGGGGTTGCCACCCAGAGATCCTACGTCGTGCGCAGCGGGGCCCTGGCACCCAGCAGCCGGCCGACATGGCGGTGCACGGCCGGGACCAGTGCGACGTTCTCTCCGGCGTCGGCGCGGGCGAGCAGCCTCGTCATCACGTACAGCTGCGAGACGACACCGCCCTCGGACTCGAGGTCGGCGCGGAAGAGGCGGGAGATCCGTTCGGCGATGCGCGGCACACCGAGCGAATGCCCCAGCAGGAACGCCGCGTCGTATCCCCGAGGTGCGAGCCCCCACGCCTCCCAGTCGGCGATGGCGAACGGATCGCAGTGCAGGTTGTTCCAATGCAGGTCTCCGTGCCCGGGCACCCAGGCGCTCGGGTCGACGTCGAGATCGATGCCGAAGAACACCGAGACGCGGCGCTGCACGGTCTCTGGGTCGAGCACTCTGCGCTCCGTCGTCGCTTGTGACACCGTGCCGAGGCTCTGGACGAGCGCCTCCCACCACGAGTCACCCAGCCGCGGCACCCGCTCGAGCACCGCCGTCGATGCGCAGGCCCGGCCCGGCAGCAGGCTCATGAGCTCTGCTCGGTAGACGAGGGAGGCATCCTCCCAGGCCCGTACGTCGAGCACCCTGGGCTTGGGGATGCCGACGAGCGTCGACGCGTCGACATTGCCGGTCCACCAATCGCCGCCCGCCTGCGCACGACGGGAGCGGACCACCCGCAGCCACACCTGCGCCCCGGCGTGCTCGACGACCGAGCCGATGGAGCGATCCCGCCACCCGAATCTGACGCGACCGAGACCGCGCGCCCCCATCTCCGCGAGGGCTCGCGCATGCGCCGCCCGCATCGCGGAGCGTACAGAGCTGCTGATCAGGGGTGTCGAACCGACGGTCGTCATCGAGGTCCTTCCATGAACTGACACGTACGCCTGACAGCATAACGTCCTCATTCGAGGATAGGAACCGCGTAGCCCGGATGCAACGGCTCGCACGATCGCATTCCGGTACATCCGAACCGCGACCAGGCGTGGGCGTCCCCTCCGCCCCCGCCTGGTCATGGCCCCTCCATCCGATCGGCTAGACTGTTCAGGTTGTTCCTGGTGACGTGTCCGAGCGGCCGAAGGAGCACGCTTGGAAAGCGTGTGTTGTGCAAGCAACCGCGGGTTCGAATCCCGCCGTCACCGCCAAAAAGCACGAAGGGTCTCCGCGCCAGCGGGGGCCCTTCGTGCTTTTTATCGAGCGTTGGGGATTCGGGGAGGAGCGAGCGCAGCGAGCACCGGAGTCCCGCCGTCACCGCCAAAAAGATCAAGGGTCTCCGCGCCAGCGGGGGCCCTTGATCTTTTTATCGAGCACCGTGGGATTCGGGGAGAACCGAGCGCCAGCGAGGATCGGAGTCCCGCCGTCACCGCCCCGCCACGCCGCGGTCGGGTCAGAAGCGCACACCGTAGCTCTGGCCGCCGGGCTCCGCCGGCAACGGCGTCATGCCGAGGCGCTCGTAGAACGCCGCGGCGCCGGTGTTGTTCGGGTCCATGCCCAGGTGCAGTCCGCGCACCCCGCGCCGGGTGAGCTCGGCGAACAGGGTCCGGATCAGCTGCCGACCGAGTCCCTGCCCCTGCGTCTCCGGAAGCAGGTCGATGTGCAGGTGCGCGGGGTACTCCGCGGAGTGGGCGTCGCGTCCGGGCGCCTGGGTGTAGCCGTGCTCGATCATCCGCTCCTCGCGGGTCGTCGGAGTCTCGGCGCGGGGGTAGCGCCCCTGCAGGGCCGGCCACCACTCGTCACGGAACCAGGTCGCGAACGCCTCGGTGTCGTCGGTCGCGACGATGTACCCGATCGCCCGGCCGTCGTCGGCCTCGACCACCCACGCGAGATCCGGATGCCGCTCCACGTAGGGCACGGCGAAGAGGTCACCCCACAGCGCGTCGTCCGAGAGGACGCCCGTGGCGTCGGCGCCGGCGTCCGCGGTCCTCGTGCAGATCTCGTACAGTGCGGCGCGATCGGACGGACGGTACGGACGGATGCGGGACACGACGGCTCCTCGATGAGATGGGGTGTGCGCTCAGCCTATCGGCGCGGGTGCCGGCTCCCGCCGCGAGTCCCGCCGCACCCACGGCAGGAGCAGCGCGCCGAGCACCAGGACGACACCGGCCCCGAGCAGCGCTCCGCCCAGCGTGTCGGTCGCCCAGTGCACCGACAGCAGCGTGCGCGAGATCGCCATCAGGACGATCCAGGCGATGCCGAGGATCGCCGTCCACAGACGCGGGAACACCAGCCAGAGCACCACGGCGATCGTCGCCGCGTTCGCGGTGTGCCCCGACGGGAAGGACCCGAAGTCGCTCGCGACGATCATGTCCTCCGGGCGCGCGCGACCGAAGAGCTGCTTGAGCAGCTGCACGGCTCCCGCGCTCGCGAGGAAGGCGATGGCGGCGAAGACGGCCGCCTGCCATCGCCGCGCGATGAGCAGCGCGAGGATCACGAGCAGCGGCACGACGAGGATCGCCACCCAGCCGCCGCCGATGTGATCGAGGGTCAGGGCGAACGACAGCATCCAGTCGGCGCGGTTCTCGACGACCTCCCGGTTCCACCAGACGTCGAACCCGGGCGGCTCGGTGTACCCGAAGACGATGGCCGCCCCGAGGAGCGTCGCCGCAGCGAGCATCCCGATTCCCCACCACAGCAGCGCACGTGTTCTCATCCGACCATTCTGCCGGTCGGAGCCTGGGCGTTCGGGACGCTGGGCCGAGTCGTCTGGCGCCGAGCGGTCAGGGGGCGAGCATCCCCACGGTGCGCGGACGCACGATGAGCCACAGCGACAGCACGCCGATCGCCGCGCAGCCGACCATGACCGAGGCCATCGTGGTGGCGGTGATCCCCGCGCCCTGCGAGATCCACCCCACGATCGGGGAGATGAGCCCCGCGACGCCGAAGTTGGTGGCCCCGATAACCGAGGCCGCGGTGCCCGCCGCCTTGCCGTGTCGGTCGAGGGCCAGCACCTGCACGTTCGGGAAGGTGAATCCGCAGGCGGTCATGAAGACGAAGAGCGGGACGACGGTGCCCCACAGCCCGAGGCCGAGCTGGTCGGTGACGATGATCGCCGCGCCTGCGATCAGCAGCACGGCGGTCGAGTAGGCCATCACCCACTGCGGACCGAACCGCGCGGCGAGCCGCGAGGCGGTCTGCACACCGGCGACGACGCCCAGCGAGTTCACCGCGAAGAGGAGCCCGTACTGCTGCGCGTCGAGACCGTGCGTCTGCTGGAACAGGAACGGCGACGCGGACAGGTACGAGAACAGACCCGAGAAGGTCATGCCGCCGATGATGAGCACGCCGATGAAGACGCGGTCGGAGAACACCGAGCGGTAGCGCTGCAGCACCGTGGCGCCGCCCTTCTCCTGACGCCGGGCGGCCGGCAGCGTCTCGGGCACGAACAGCGCGGTCGAGACGAGCATGACCACGCCGTAGAGCGCGAGCACGACGAAGATCCCGCGCCAGGGCATGAGCGTGAGCAGCCACGAGCCGATCAGCGGCGCGGCGACCGGGGCGACCCCCGAGACGAGGGCGAGCCGCGAGAGCATCACGACCAGACGACGCCCGCCGAACAGGTCGCGCACGATCGCCATGGCGACGACGCCGCCGGCCGCGGCACCCACGCCCATCAGCACGCGGGCGCCGCTGAGCAGCGGAAGAGTGGGGGCGTAGGCGGCTGCGGCGCTCGCGAGCACGTGCAACGCCGTCACGGCGATCAGAGGCACCCGCCGACCGACCTTGTCGCTCAGCGGTCCGACCACGAGCTGACCGAGCGCGAAGCCGATCATCGTCCCGGTGAGGGTGAGCTGGATCGCCGCCGCGGTGGTCTCGAAATCCTGCTCGAGCACGGGGAACGCCGGCAGGTACAGGTCGATCGTGAACGGACCGAGAGCGGTGAGTGCGCCGAGCAGCACGATGTACAGCGCGCGACGGCCGTTCGAGAGCGAGTCGCCGGGGTGCAGCATGATCGGCGCGGTGGCGGGATTCGAGCCCAGCGTGCGGATCGCGCCGGTGGCGGACGGGACGCGGATGCTACCGGTGGCCGTCCGCTCGACGTCGGGCGTCGTGGGAATGGAGTCTGTGCGTGGAGCGTCGGGCACGACGGTCCTTCCGGGATGTCGAGGGGAGGGGATCGAGTCGCAGCACGGTCGGATGGTCGAGGAATCTCGAATCGATTCGATCCGGGCGAGCCTCCATGCTACCTCCCCGCTCGCGCGCATCCGCATGCCGAGAAGACGGATGCAGGACGAAAACCCCGGGGGTTCCCGCCTGCATCCGTCTTCGGGACCTGCAGATGTGGGGAGGCGCGTCCCGCCGACCGGTCGACCTCAGAGTCGGGCGAGCCCCTGCTCGAGGTCGGCGATGAGGTCGTCGACGCCTTCGATCCCCACCGACAGCCTGACGACGTTCTCCGGCACGGCGAGAGCGGTGCCGCGCACCGAGGCGTGCGTCATGTCCGGCGGATAGCCGATCAGCGACTCGACGCCGCCGAGCGATTCCGCGAGCTGGAAGAGCTCGGTCGACTCGGCGAACGCTTTCGCCGCGCCGGCTCCGGCCGAGAGGCCGAGCGACAGCATCCCGCCGAACCGGCTCATCTGGGCCGCCGCGATGTCATGGCCGGGGTGCGAGTCGAGTCCCGGGTAGTAGACGGTCGAGAACTCCGGGCGTCCGGTCGCCCACTCGGCGATCGCCTGCGCGTTCTCGGAGTGCTGTCGCACGCGCACCGCGAGCGTCTTGATGCCGCGCGTCGTGAGCCAGGCGTCGAAGGGCGCCGACACGGCGCCGACGGCGAACTGCTGGAACGTGACCTGCTCGACGAAGCGGTCGTCGCCGAACACCACCGCTCCGCCGAGGACGTCGGAATGCCCGCCGAGATACTTCGTGGTGGAGTGCACGACCAGATCCGCACCGAGGGAGAGCGGCTGCTGCAGCGCCGGCGAGGCGAAGGTGTTGTCGACGACGGCGATCGCACCGGCCGCGTGCGCGATCTCGGAGACGGCCGCGATGTCGACGATCTTGAGCAGCGGGTTGCTGGGCGTCTCGACCCAGACGATCTTCGTCTCCGGGCGGATCGCCGCACGCAGCTCATCGGCATCGGACAACTCCACCGTCGTCGTCTCGACGCCCCAGTTCGCGAACACCCGCGCGAACAGGCGATATGTGCCGCCGTAGACGTCGTTGCCGAGAACGACGTGGTCCCCGGGCCTGAGGATGCCGCGCAGCAGCGCGTCCTCGGCCGCGAGCCCCGACGCGAACGACAGCGCGGTCGTTCCGCCCTCGAGGGCGGCGAGCTGCGTCTCGAGCGATGAGCGGGTGGGGTTGCCCGCACGGTTGTACTCGTAGCCGCCGCGGAACCCGCCGATGCCGTCCTGCACATGGGTGGAGGCCTGGTAGATGGGCGGGATGATCGACCCGGTGGTGGGGTCGGGCGCCTGACCTGCGTGGATGGCTCGGGTGGCGAAGGCATGCTCTGACATGCCCTCCACCCTACGTCCGGCCGGGTGACGGCATCCGCTCCTGTTACGCCCGGGGTCGCCCGCGACTCACCGCGAGATGTACGAGAGCAGATCCTGGCGGGTGAGCACGGTGTGGGGCTTGCCGTCGGCGGTCACCAGCAGCGCGTCGACATCGGCGAGTGCGGCACGCGCCTGCGCGAGGGGCGCGTGGATGCCGATGAGCGGCAGCCTCTCCCCCACGTGCTGGCCGACCGCGTCGGCCGGCTTCGCGTCTCCGCGGAACAGCAGGTCGAGCAGCCCCTTCTCGTCGACCGTGCCGACGACCTCGCCCATCATGACGGGCGGCTCGGCGCTCAGCACCACGAGCTGCGACACGTCGTACTCGGTCATCATGCCGATGGCCTCGAGCACCGTGTCGGTGGGATGCGCGTGCACGAGGTCGGGGATCCCCTCGCCGCGCCGGGAGGAACGGGTCGCCAGCACGTCGGCGACGGTCTCCCCCTCCTCCACCTCGCTGAAGCCGTACGACCGCATCCAGCCGTCGTTGAAGATCTTGCCGAGGTAGCCGCGCCCGCCGTCGGGCAGCAGCACCACCATGATCGCGTCGGCCGGCAGCTCGCGTGCGATCCGCAGCGCTCCGACGACGGCCATCCCGCTGGATCCTCCGACGAGGATCCCCTCCTCGCGGGCGAGCCGCCGGGTCATCGCGAATGATTCGGCGTCGCCGACCGCAACGATCTCATGGGGCACGCTCGGATCGTAGGCGCCGGGCCAGATGTCCTCGCCCACGCCCTCGACCAGGTACGGGCGTCCCGTCCCCCCGCTGTACACGCTGCCCTCGGGGTCGATGCCCACGATGCGCACGCGGTCGTCCGACACCTCGCGCAGGTAGCGGCCGGTGCCGGTGATGGTGCCCCCGGTGCCGACGCCGGCGACGAAGTGCGTGATCCGCCCGTCGGTGTCGCGCCAGATCTCGGGACCGGTGGTCTCATAGTGGCTGCGGGGGCCGTTCGGGTTCTCGTACTGATTGGGCTTGAAGGCGCCGGGGATCTCGCGGGCGAGTCGATCGCTCACGCTGTAATACGACTCCGGGCTGTCGGCGGCGACCGACGTGGGGGTGACGACGACCTGCGCGCCGTAAGCGCGCAGCACGTCGATCTTGTCCTCGCCGACCTTGTCGGGCAGCACGAAGACGCAGGTGTAGCCGCGCTGCTGCGCCACGAGGGCGAGGCCCACGCCGGTGTTGCCGCTCGTCGGCTCGACGATCGTGCCGCCGGGCTTCAGCTCTCCCGAGGCCTCGGCCGCGTCGATGATGCGCGAGGCGATGCGGTCCTTCGCCGACCCTCCCGGGTTCAGGTACTCGAGCTTCACGAGCACGGTGCACTCCACGCCCTCGGTGACATGCCGGAGCTTCACGAGGGGCGTGTCGCCGACGAGGTCGACGATGGAGTCTGCGTACTTCATGTTCACAGCGTACGTGCGACGATGCCGCGACCGGGACTGTATGTCACCCGATCGCGGCATCGTGTCATCCGCTTCCGTAACCTGCCGGATCAGCCCTTCGTGGACCCGGCCAGGAGTCCGCGGACGAAGAACCGCTGCAGCGAGAAGAATACGATCAGCGGAACGATGATCGACACGAACGCCCCGGCGGTGAGCAGGTACCAGCCCTCGCCGCGACCGGTGATCTCGGCGAGCACCTTCGTGATCGGCGAGGCGGCGCCGTCGGCGAACACCAGGGCGACGATCAGGTCGTTCCAGACCCAGAGGAACTGGAAGATCGCGACCGACGCGATCGCCGGCATCGTGAGCGGCAGCACCACGCGGAAGAAGATCTGCCCGCGCGATGCACCGTCGACGCGCGCGGCCTCGATGATCTCGCCCGGGATCTCCGACATGAAGTTGTGCAGCAGGTAGATCGCCAGGGGCAGCGCGAACATGGTGTGGGCGAACCAGACCTGCGCATACCCGCCCGCGACATCGAGCCCCAGCGTCACCTGCACCCCGAAGAGGTTGATGCCCCGCGAGAACGACGACAGCAGCGGGACCAGCGCCATCTGGATCGGCACGATCTGGAGGGCGAACACGAAGATGAACAGCGCGTTGCGTCCCTTGAACTCGATCCACGAGAAGGCGTACGCCGCCATGGCCGCGATCATCAGCGGGATGATCGTGGCCGGGATCGTGATCACGATCGAGTTGAAGAAGGACTCCAGGATCGTCAGCTGGGTGGTGCCGGACTGCAGCACGGCCGCGTAGTTGTCCAGGGTCAGCTGCGGGTTGGTGAAGAAGGTCCACCAGCCGGTCGTCTCGATCGCCTCGCGTTCGCGGAACGACGAGATGAACAGGCCGACCGTCGGGATCGTCCAGAGGACGGCGATGACGATCGATGCGACGGTCGCCCAGGGTCGGCTGAGACGCTTGCGCGCTCGTCCGGCCGAGGCTTCGAACCTGCCCCCGGTGGTGATCGCCCTCGTGCTGGCGGGGGTCTCTGACTTCACGGTGTCGGTCATCGGATCTCCCGCTGCTTCTTGATCTGGCGCGCGTTGTAGATGACGATCGGCAGCACCAGGATGAACAGGATGACGGAGAGCGCAGCGCTGCGTCCCGCCTCGAACTTCGAGAACTGGGTGTACATCTCGTTCGCGAGCACCGACGTGCCGTAGTTTCCACCGGTCATGGTGCGCACGATGTCGAAGACCTTCAGCGAGGCGATCGAGATCGTGGTCAGCACGACGATGAGTGCCGGTCGGATCGACGGGATCGTGACCGACCAGAAGCGCTCCCAGGCGTTCGCGCCGTCGAGCTCGGCCGCTTCGAGCAGCTCCTGCGGCACGCCCTTGATGGAGGCCGACAGCACGACCATCGCGAAACCGGTCTGCACCCAGATCAGCACCACGATGAGAGCGAGGTTGTTCCAGGGCCCGTTCAGCAGGAACTGCTGCGGCTCGCCGCCGAACCAGACCAGGATCTGGTTGAGGAGACCGATCTGCTCGAACTCGCCGCCGCGGTAGGCGTAGACGAAGCGCCAGATGATGCTGGCACCGACGAACGAGATCGCCATCGGCATGAACACCAGCAGCTTGTAGACCTTCTCGCCGCGGGTCTTGTCGATGAAGACGGCGTATGCGAGGCCGATGAGGGTGGAGAGGGTCGGGACGAGCAGCACCCAGACGATCGTGTTGACGACCGACGAGACGCCGTCGGACTGGGTGAAGATCCAGAGGTAGTTCGAGAAGCCGACGAAGTCACTGCCCGTCGAGTTCCAGAACGACGCGTAGACCGTCTGGATCGACGGGAGGATCAGGCCCGCCAGCAGCAGCAGCATCGCCGGTGCCATGAACGCGACGAGCTGGATCAGGTATCCCGCGCCGTCGCGGGAGCGGTAGTCGAGGAAGAAGAACAGTGCACCGACGGCGACGGCGACTCCCATCGCCCAGTAGTAGGAGTTGAAGAAGAACATCACCGCGAGCGGGATGAGCAGGCACATCGCGAGGCGGATGCCGGTGTAGAGCGCGCCCTTTCGGGGGGCGATGTCGACGAGAAGCAGGATGACCACCACGACCACCGCGAAGGCGATGACCACGGCGACGGCCTGGAGGATCGGCGGCAACGTGCCGATCCATTGGAAGAACACAGTCGCGTTCACGGATTCCCCTTTGCAGAGACGGAGCAGATCGAGCGGCCCGAGCGACACCGCTCAGGCCGGGTGTGAGAAGGAGGGCCGCCCCTCGGGGCGGCCCTCCTCATCCGATCAGCTGGAGGGCCAGCCGGTCTGGATCTGCGTCAGGACCTCATCCGTGGAGGTGCCGTTGACCCAGGCCACGATCCCCTTCCAGAACGTTCCCGAACCGACCGCACCCGGCATCTGGTCGGATCCGTCGAAGCGGAACGTCACCGAGTCGTCCTGGAGGAGCTTGATCGACTCCTGCAGGATCGGGTCCTCGACCACGTCGAGGTTGACGCCCTTGTTGGCCGAGGTCACACCGCCGAGAGCGAGGCGGCTGTCCGCCCACTCGGGGCTCGACAGGTACTCCAGCACCTTCTGCGTCGCCTCGTCGTCGCTGAACGCTCCGACGATCTCGCCACCACCGGTGATGAGCGTCTCGTCCGGGCTCGAGCTCGGCGTCAGGAACGCCCAGACGTCGCCGTCCTCGGCGAAGTTGGTGCCCTCGGGGAAGAAGCCCGAGAGGAACGACGCCTGGTGGGTCAGCGCGCACTCGCCGCTGGCGACCTTGCCCGCCACGTCGCCGAAGGCGGTCGAGTTGATCGAACGCACGTCACCGAAGCTGGCGTTGACGTACTCCGGGTTGAGCAGGATCTCGCCGGCCGTGTCGAAGGCGTCCTTGATCTGCGGGTCGGTGAACGGGATCTCGTTCTTGACCCACTGGTCGTAGACGTCGGGGCCCGCGTTGCGGAGCACGAGGTCTTCGATCCAGTCGGTGCCAGGCCAGCCGGTCGCGACGCCCGACTCGAAGCCGGCGCACCACGGTGCCCCGCCGCTCTTCTCCTTGATCGTCTGGGTGAGCGTCATCAGCTCGTCCCAGGTCGTGGGCTCTTCGACGCCCCACTCGGCGAACTTGGTGGGCGAGTACCAGATCCATCCCTTGACGCTCGCCATCAGCGGAGCGCCGTAGAAGGTGCCGTCGTAGGTGCCGAAGTCGATCCAGCCCTGGGTCCACCCCTCTTCGGCGTTCTTCTTGACGGCATCCGGAGCCGGCTTCAGCAGGTCGCGCGACGCGTAGTCCGCGAACAGACCCGGCTGCGGGAAGATCGCGATGTCCGGCGGGTTCCCGCCCTGTGCGCGGGTGCCGAGCTGCGTCTCGAAGTCCTGGCTTCCCTCGTACTTGATCGTGATGTCGTTCTCCTTCTCGAAGTCCGCCCACGACTGCGCGAGGAGTTCCGCCTCACCCTCGACGATCGTTCCGTAGATGGTGACGGTGTTGTCACCGCCGCCCCCTCCGCCACCGCCGGCCGCACCGCCGGGAGCACCACAACCGGCGAGCGCGATGCCTGCGACTCCGAGCAGAGCGATTGGCGCGTAACGCCGAGAACGCTGTGACAGACCCATGTGAATTCTCCTCTTCGAGTTTCACGGTCCCGAGCTGATTCCGCGCCGCCCCTGGCGCGGAATCGGGAACCGATTCCAGGCCAACCTACCGGGGCGCGACAACCGGACACAACACGAGAACATCACAAGCTCGCAACCTTTCGCCCGCACGCGGAGACTCGCGTGGGAGCGCTCCCTCCACAGCGAGCTGGAACCGGTTCCCTTTTATGAGGTCAGCCGTTACGCTGACAACGGCGGCGGAGGGGCCGATGGCCGCCGCATGGTCGAGGAGGACCACATGAGCACGATCGCGGACGTCGCGGCGCGTGCGGGCGTATCGAAGGCGACGGCCAGTCGCGCGCTCAGCGGCCGCGGCTACGTGTCGGACGATACGCGCCGCCGGGTCGCCGAGGCCGCCGCCGCACTCGCCTACGTCGCGCACCCCTCGGCGACCAGCCTCGCCACCGGGCGCACGCAGACCGTGGGCGTGATCACCCCGCCGGTCGATCGCTGGTTCTTCTCCGAGCTGCTCGCCGGCATCCAGGAGTCGCTGTTCGCGCTCGACTACGAGCTCGCCCTGTACGGGATGCCGGAGGGCACCGCGACCAGGGAGCGGCTCTTCGACTCCGTGCTGCCGGGGCGCCGCTTCGACGGCATCATCGCTGTCGGCATCCAGCCGAGCGCCCATGAACTCGACCGCCTGCGCCGATCGGACCGCCCGCTCGTCAGCGTCGGCCCCTACAGCGAGGGGTCCAGTGCCGTGTCGATCGACGATGTGGGCGCGGCACGCATCGCCACCGAGCACCTGATCGAGCTGGGACACTCCGACATCGCCTTCGTCGGCGGCGCGAGCGAATCCGACGACCTGAGCTTCGGCGACGCCCAGCGCGTCGAGGGGTATCTCGAGGCCCTGGCCGCCGCCGGCCTCGAGTCGATCGCGCGGATCGCGGATTCACCGCCGACCATGCCCGGCGGGTACGCGGCCGCCGTCGAGCTGCTCGGCGACCGTCGGGGACGCCCGACCGCGATCGTGGGGGTGTGCGACGAGACCGCGATCGGGGCCATGATCGGCGCGCGGCGCCTGGGCATCGCGGTACCCACAGAGCTCAGCATCGTCGGCGTCGACGACCACCAGCACGCCGAGATGTTCGCCCTCACCACCATCAAGCAGTCCCCCCGCGAGCAGGGGCACGAGGCGGTGCGGCTGCTGCAGAGGCAGATCGATCATCCGGATGCGCCCCGGGAACGCACCGTGACGGCATCCGCCCTGGTCGTGCGCAGCTCCACCGCCAGCCGACGCTGAGGCGCACGCCCCGGACGCACGAAAGCCCCGGGGCGACCCGGGGCTTTCGTGAAGCGTCCATCCGGGTCGCGGCGCAGAAGCCGCGACCCGGAGCGGATTACTTGAGGGTGACGGTGGCGCCGGCGGCCTCGAGGGCCTCCTTGGCCTTCTCGGCTGCTTCCTTGTTCGCGCCCTCGAGCACGGCCTTGGGAGCACCGTCGACGACGGCCTTGGCCTCGCCGAGACCGAGCGAGGTGAGCTCGCGGACGGTCTTGATGACCTGGATCTTCTTGTCGCCGGCAGACTCGAGGATGACGTCGAAGGAATCCTTCTCCTCGACCTCTTCTGCGGCCCCTCCACCAGCGCCGGCAACGGCGACGGGTGCAGCAGCGGTGACCTCGAACTTCTCCTCGAACGCCTTCACGAAGTCGTTGAGCTCGACGAGGGTCAGGCCGGCGAACTGCTCGAGCAGCTCCTCAGTGGTGAGCTTAGCCATGATGTATCTCCTAGATAGATGGGGTTTGTAGACGAGATCGCCGGACGCTTACGCGGCCTCTGCGGTCTCCAGCTTTTCGCGAAGCGCGTCGATGGTCGCGGCAGCCTTGCCCATCGTCGCCTTCATCATGCCCGCAGCCTTCGCCAGCAGAGCCTCACGGCTCTCGAGCGCGGCGTACTTGTTGACCTCGTCGGCAGAGAGGGCGTTGCCCTCGAAGATGCCGGCCTTGATCACGAGAAGCGGGTTGGCCTTGGCGAAGTCACGAAGAGCCTTGGCAGTGGCGACGAAGTCACCGTGCACGAACGCGACGGCCGACGGACCCTTGAGGTCGTCGTCCAGCGCGGTGATGCCAGCCTTGTTGGCGGCGATCTTGGTCAGCGTGTTCTTCACCACGGCGTACTCAGCGTCCTGACGGATGCTGTTGCGCAGCTCCTTGAGCTGGGCAACCGTCAGACCGCGGTACTCGGTCAGCAGAACGGCGGACGAGTTCTCGAATGACTTCGTGAGCTCGGCGACCGATGCATCCTTCTGCGCCATGGTCACTCCTTGGTGTGTACGAGGCGCCGCACGGTGGTGGGGCGCCGACTCCGACCGCATGCAACAGAAAAGCTCCGGCGCAAGCGCACGGAGCTTTGAGAAGTTCGTGTCCTGCGCGGGCCCCTGCTGAGCAGAGCTTCGATCGACTCGCGTTCACACGCTCGACGATGACCAGCGGTCTTCGGTTGATCCCACTGTACCCCACCCCCGCCGCCTCCCCAAATCAGGAGGATCACCGACGATGGGCGGAACGCCCGCCGTGCCCGGCGAGGGCATCCGCCGCACGGATGAGGCTCAGATGGGAGAGCGCCTGCGGAGTGTTGCCCGCCTGCCGCGCATTCGCGACGTCGTACTCCTCCGACAGCAGACCGAGATCGTTCGCCATCGCGATCAGCCGCTCCATGAGGTCTCGGGCGTCGCCCGGGCGATCGCTGCTCGCGTACTGCTCGACGAGCCAGAAGCTGCAGGCGATGAAGGGATGCTCTCCCCCTTCCAGCCCGTCGACACCCGATTCGGTGCGGTAGCGGCGGACGAACCCGTCGGTGAGCAGCGTGCTCTCGATCTGCTCCACGGTGCGCAGCATCCGCGGGTCGTCCGGCGCGCAGTACCCGACCTGCGGCAGCACGAGCAGGGACGCGTCGACCTCGGTGGACCCGTAATGCTGCGTGAAGTACCCGTGCTCGGCATCCACTCCGCGCTCGTCGATCTCGCGACGCAGGCCGTCGCGAACCTCGGCCCACCGACCGGCATCACCGGTGAGGCCCTGCTCCTGCACGGCGCGGACGCCGCGGTCGAGAGCCGCCCACATCATGACCCGGGAATGGGTGAACCACTGCGGTTCGCCGCGGATCTCCCAGATGCCGTTGTCGCGGCGCGAGATCGAGGCGATCACCTGCTCGATGAGGGCGCGCTGCAGCGGCCACGAGAAGTCGCCCTCCTCGAGACCCGCGATCCGCGCACACTCGAGCGCGACCAGCACCTCGCCGATCACATCGCCCTGGTACTGGTCGACCGCGCCGTTGCCGATGCGCACCGGCGCCGCGCCGTCGTATCCGGGCAGGCTCGACAGCTCGCGCTCGACGAGGTCCCTCTCCCCGGCGATCCCGTACATGATCTGCACCTCGCTCGGCTCCCCCGCGACAGCGCGCAACAGCCATCGCCGCCAGTGGTGCGCCTCGGTGAGGAACCCGTGCGCGATGAGGGCCTCGAGCGTCAGCGCGGCATCCCGCAGCCAGACGAAGCGGTAGTCCCAGTTGCGCGCGCCGCCGAACTCCTCGGGAAGCGATGTGGTGGCCGCGGCGACGATGCCCCCGGTGTCCTTGTTCGTCAGCGCCCGCAGCACGAGCAGCGAGCGGACGACCTCGTCGCGATAAGGACCCTCGTGCTCGATGCCGCTCGCCCATCCCTGCCACCAGGACCGCGTGGCGGCCATCGCCTCGTCGACATCGAGCGGCTTCGGCGGATGCTCGTGCGAGGGGAACCAGCTGAGCGTGAGGTCGACGACCTCGTCGGCCGCGACCGTGAACGTCGCCCTGTGCACATGATCCTCGGCGACGAGACGCACCCCGCGGACGATCACCGCCTCCGGTCCCGCGGTCGCGTGGAGCGCGGGGTCCTCGACCGATCCCACCTGCCGCACCCAGGGCAGCCGACGCGAATAGTCGAAGTGCAGCCGGAGCTCGGTGGCGAACTCGACCCGACCTGCGATGCCGACGATCCGTCGCACCACGTCGCTGCGCGTCGGATGCAGGGGCATGAACTCCTGCACCTCGGCGACGCCGTCGGCCGTCTCCCACCGGGTCACGAGGAGGAACGTGTCCGAGACGTAGTGACGCTGCGAGGTGGCCGTCGCCTCGGTGGGGCGCAGGCCCCAGCATCCGTTGCGCGGCTCGCCCAGCAGCGCCCCGAACAGCGAGGGGGCGTCGAACCGGGGCAGACAGAGCCAGTCGATGCTGCCCTCGCGCGAGACGAGCGCGCCGGTGCGGCAGTCGCTGAGCAGGGCATAGTCCTCGATGGGAGCGGGCATCGCCCGATTCTGGCACGACAGTCTGTGGGTCGGACCGGTTACGGTGGGACCATGGCCGCTGCGACGACGCTCGTGATCTTCGGTGCCGGGGGCGACCTCACCTCCCGGCTCCTCCTTCCCGCACTGGGGCAACTGCTGACGCGGGAGCCGTCCCGTGCGGTGCGCATCGTGGGGGCCGACCGCGCGGACTGGACCGACGCCGACCTCGAGACGGTGGTGAAGAAGGCCTTCGCCTCGATGGATGCCGCAGACGCCGCTTCCCGCGTCGACGTGACCTACGTACGCACCGACATCACCGAGGCGGATGACCTGCGCGCGCTGCTCGAGGGCTGCACCGGACAGGTCGCCCTCTACTTCGCCGTGCCGCCGTCGGTGGCCGAGGCCTCCATCGGCGCCCTCACCTCCGAGATGCTGCCGGAGGGGGCGATGCTCGTCATGGAGAAGCCCTTCGGCACCGATGAGGCGAGTGCCCGCGCCCTCAACCGCACCCTCACCGCCCTGGTCCCCGAGGGACAGATCTATCGGGTCGACCACTTCCTCGGACGCTCGACCACGCTCAACCTGCTCGGTGCGCGCTTCGCGAACCGCATCCTGGAGCCGCTGTGGTCGGCCGACAGCATCGCATCCGTCGACATCGTGTACGACGAGGCGCTCGCGCTCGAGGGGCGCGCCGGCTACTACGACGCGGCCGGCGCGCTGGTCGACATGATCCAGAGTCACCTCCTGCAGGTGCTCGCGGTGCTCGCTATGGAGGAGCCCGCCACGCTCGACGAGGTCGACTTCCGCGCCGCGACGAGCGCCGTCCTCCGCGCCACCACCGTGTGGGACGACGACCCGGTGGCCTCCTCGCGTCGGGCCCGGTACACCGCGGGATCGGTCGGCGGTGCGCAGAAGCCCTCCTACGTCGACGAACCGGGGGTGGATGCCGACCGCCGCACGGAGACTCTGGCAGAGGCGACCTTCGAGGTGCGCAACGCCCGCTGGGCGGGAACGCCGTTCCGGCTGCGATCCGGCAAGGCACTCGGCACGCCGGCGACCGAGATCGTCGTGCGCTTCCGGCCCGTGCGGCATCTGCCGACCGGGCTCACCGGTTCGTCCGACGGAGCGGTGCTGCGATTCTCGCTCGGCCCCGATCGGATCTCCCTCGAGCTGAATCTCAACGCCGCGGACGACCCGTTCGAGCTGGAGCGCGCCGCCCTGTCGGCCGAACTCGGCGAGGGCGCTCTCAAGGCCTATGCCGAGGTGCTGTCGGGAGTCCTCGACGGCGACCCGCTGCTCGCCGTCCGCGGCGACGCCGCCGAGGAGTGCTGGCGGATCGTCGCCCCCATCCTCGACGCGTGGCGGCGCGACGAGGTGCCGCTCGACGAGTACCCGGCGGGGTCGTCCGGCCCCGCCGACTGGCCCACCCCCGCCTGACCACCGCACCTGCGGCGGAGCGGCGTGTGAAGGGACGCAGAGTCCCCGGGCGGGGTTAGGGTCGAGAGGTGACTCCCGAACTCCGCGCACGCATCGTCGCGGATTCCCGTGACCGTGTGGCCTGGATGCGAGCCCGCTCGCGCGGCATCACCGCGACGGATGTCGCAGGGCTCACCAGCGAACGTTCGATCACCCGCGCTGCCGACTCCAAGCTCGGCGGAGGTCCCCGCTTCGGCGGCAACGCCTACACCGATCACGGCCGACGCCGAGAGCCCGAGATCGCCGCGTGGGTGGCGGCGACGCACGGCATCCTCCCCTCGTCGGCCCTGTTCCGCGCCGAGGTCGAGCACCGCCACCTGGCGACCCCCGACGGCATCGCCGTCGATGCCGACGGCCGCATCGAGCTCGCCGAGATCAAGACGACCAACAAGGCCTTCCGCGGCATCCCCCGCACGTACCTGCGCCAGATCTGGTGGCAGCAGCACGTGCTCGGCGCCGAGCGCACGCTCTTCGTCTGGGAGGAGCACGTCGACTTCGCTCCGATCCACGACGAGCCGCGGTGCGTCTGGATCGACCGCGACGACCGCGAGATCGCGAAGCTCGTCGGTCTCGCCACCGACCTCATCGACGAGCTCTACCGACGGACCACCGGCATGCAGGTGCCGCCCCGGATCGCCGAAGCCGCGGCGGCCGCCGCCGCCAGCCGTCGTGAGCACCTGCGCGAGCGCGACGCCTTCCGCGCGCTGGCGCTCGCCGACTGACGCCCCTCCCGCACGAGCATCCTGGCGCTCGTGCGCCTCAGGTGCAGCTGGACCCGACGCCCAGCGCACCGACCGCGAGCTGTCGACTCGCCCCGGCCGACACCCAGGTCGTGCCGGCGAGCAGGTTGCGCGCCGTCATCGTCGTGGTGCTGCCCAGCAGATTCGTCAGCAGACTCGACAGCAGTCCCTGAGTGAGCAGCGCCGTATGGGTGTAGGAACCCGACACCGGACCTGTGGTCGTGATGTTCGCGGCGGGGACCGTGGCGGTCGTCGCCCCCTGCGTCAGGGTCAGACTCACCCCCGTGGCGGGGTAGGGAGAAGCCCATACGAGCGTCACGCTCTGGAAGATCCCGAGGCCGTTGTTCACCGTGGTGCACGAGGTGATCGTCGGCGCCGGAACGGTGAAGGCGCCGAACGTCGCGCTGGAGTACTCGCGATCGGTGAAGGCCGCGTCCGTCACCTGTGCGGGTGGCGTGAGGCCGACCCCGATCAGCAGCAGGGCGCCGGCGACTCCGCCGAGCATCCGTCGCCGCCCGCGCGCGCTCACGATCCGCCGCCCTGGGCGGCCGCACGCGCACGCGCGGCCGCGGCGAGCGCCCACCCGACAGTCAGCAGCACGAGCGCGCCGCCCACCGCCCAGGGAGCCACCGGCGACGGGCCCGTGGCCGCCAGTCCCCCGCCGGGCCCCACGGTCGCCGACTCCCCCGCGCCCTGCGCGTGCACGCGCACCTCGGTGCTGCCGGGCTGCTCATCGGCGAGAGCGATCGACAGACGCAGATGCGCCGCGTCGCTGTCGGACATCTCGACGAGCGAGATCTCGGAGCCGTCTCGGGGGATCGGCCAGGCCGACCGCACGACCGTCTCTCCGCCGGGGCATCCTCCCGCGGTCCAGGCGTGCGTGCACAGGGCGGCGTCGAGGACGAGGCCGGCATCGCCGGTGGCGCTGATGCCCACGCGCACGGTTCCGGGCTCGGGGGCGTCCGCGCTGACGGTGACATCCCACCGGACGGGCTGTCCAGGGCGCAGACTCGACGCGGCGTCCCAGTCGGCGACCGACACGAGCGTGAGCACCTCCCCCTGCACGATCTGGGTCGAGGGCGCGGCCCAGGCGGCGGTCGGCGCGACGAGCATCACGCCGGCGGCGACCGCGCTCGCGATGACGGCAGCCTTGACTCCTGCCCTGCTGATCATGAGTCGACCCCCGTGGCACCTCGTGCGCGGCGCGGCCAGAACGCCCAGACCACCAGCGCGGTCGCCGCGATCGTGAGCCCTCCGAGCACCACCGGATCGCCGAGTGCCACGATCACGGTGGCGATTCCCGGAACGGAGAACAGCACCACGCGCACCGACTCCACGGTGTAGGAGTAGGGGTCGTCGGCCGCGTTCGCGTCACCGCGCATCGTGAGGACTCGCTGCTCACCGCTCTCGCCCGGGGCGACGGATGTGACCCGGTGGGTGACGGGCAGGTCACCGGGGCGATCGACCGTCACGACGTCACCTACGGCGATCTCGGATGCCGGGACCTGCTGCACGACGGCCACGGAACCTGCGGGGATGGTCGGCGACATCGACCCGGTGCGGAACATGATCAGCGTGATCTGCGCGGTGAGTGCGAGGACCACCAGCACCATGCAGATCGTCCCGGCGATCGCGGCCGCCCACAGCAGCACGTCGACGACGAGACGCCCGGCCCGGGACATCGCACCCCGACGCCGCGCCTCGCTCCCGGCCGCATCCGGCACAGCGAATCGCTCCGCCCCCTGCTCGCGGAGGCCTCGTCTCGTCGCCGGTGCGCTCATGCCGTCCCTCCGCTTCTGCGGCGCCCGGTCAGGACGCCGTCCCGAGGATCTGCCAGGTCTGGATCGCCGTGAGCCCCTGCGCTCCGTTGTCGGCGCCGGAGGGGAGGGTCACCGCGATGCAGTAGTTGACCGTCGATCCGCCGTTGGCGGCGACCGTCTGGGTTCCGGTGCCCGCGGTGGACATCGTCGAATTGTCGGCGACCACCGCGGTGCCGGCCGGATACGTCGTGGCATTGCACGTGGTTCCCGAGATCGTGCGCACCCCATAGCGCAGGTAGGGACCGAGCCCGGTCCCCGCCGTCGATGCCACGCTCAGCTGCAGCGAGCCTGTCACCGACGGGTTGGCGGTCTTCACGCTGAACAGCGCGTAGACCGTGGTGCCCGGGACCATCGCACCGAAGGGGGCGCTGAAGGCCAGTGCGGCCGTTGAACCGATCGGAGTGCTCGTCGGATGACTGCTGAACGTCGCGCCGTCCACGGCCCCGACGATGTCGAAGCGGCCCGCGGTGAAGGTCGCACTGCTGTATTCGGAGTCGTTCCATGCCGCGAGGGTCATCGTCGCGCCGACGCCGAACACCAGCCCGCCCGCGAGGACGGCCCGGATCCGGCGGGACCGCGACAGCCTTCCCTCCCGCATGGATCTGCGGGTGCCGGCCATGATCAGTTGGCGGTCGAGGTCGCCGTGAACTTCCATGTCGCGGTCGCCGCAGCGCCCTGGGTGAGGCCGGATCCGGCCGTGACGGCGAAGCACAGCTGCACCGGCGTCCCCGCGGTGCCTGCCGCCGACCCCTTGGTCAGCGGCACCGAGGTCGCGCCGGTCTGTGCGGCGAGGGTGGCACCCGACGCGACGAGCGTTCCCGTCGCCGCCGCCCCGCAGGTCGCACCCGGCGCGATGGCCGTCACGGTGTAGGCGAGGTTCGCGGTGTTGCCGCCCGCCCCGGCGGTGACCCCCGTGGGCAGGAGCGTCGCGCTGTTCGTCGTCGTGCTGTCGAGACGCACCCAGAACGGGGCGTAGACCACATCACCCGGCGCCATCGACGAGGCGACGGCCGGGAGCTGGAACACCAGCGAGGCCGCGGTGTCGCCGTTGTCCACGTTGTGACTGGCATACGCGGTCGTGGCGCTCGTCGTCGAGCCCTCGAGATTGAAGGATCCGGCGGTGAAGGTCCCCGACGCGAACTCCGAATCGTTCCAGGCGGCGAGTGTCACCCCGATTCCCACGCCGAGCACCAACCCGCCGGCCAGAACGGCCCGCACTTTCCGTGTCGTGTCCTTCTGAACCATGTGTCTCCCCCTCAGGAACCGAGAACCGCGGATGCTCTGGGGATGCCCACTGTGGGCGCATCCGCGGTTCGGTACTGGACAGTTTTGTCCACGTAATGCGGGAAAGCAAGCCCTGAAGTCGCATAGCTGTACGACTTGTGCCCATTTTGAGATAAAAACGTCTACGCGTCTTAGCTACCGGTCGGATGGTTGCGCGTCGTCGTCTGCGGATCGGACCTCAGCGCGACAGCACGCGCCGCGCCTCCGCGGCGATGTCGGCGGCGATCGTGTCGAGCAGGGAGGAGCGCAGATTCCACTGCTGCCAGAACAGCGTGACCCGCAGCGGGGGGCCACCGAGGGGAACGAGGCCGTCACCCTGCTGCAGCACCGGGACCATTCCCCAGCCGAGCCCCAGCCGCACGGCGAGCGCGTAGTCGTGCGATGCGGGCACATAGTGCCGCGGCACCCCCTGCTGATCGACCCCCTGCGCCGCGAGCCACTCATGCTGCAGCGCGTCGCGGCGATCGAAGTCGACGAACGGGGTCGCGGCGAGAGCCTGCGCGGTCACCCCGTCGGGGAACCAGCGCCGCACGAACGCGGGCTCCCCCATCGCGTGGTACTCGAGCACCCCCAGGGGCGAGACCGAGCAGCCGGCGACCGGGGTCGCCTCGCTCGTGACAGCGGCCATCACCGCGCCCGACTCGAGCAGCCGCGCCGTGAAGTTCTGATCGTCGCGGTGCAGGTCGAAGTCGAGGTCGTGGACGGCGGAGAGCCGGGCGAGCGGCGGCAGGAACCAGGTCGCCAGCGAATCGGCGTTCACGGCGAGCGGGATGCGCGCGCGGGGCGCATCCTCGCTCTGCAGCCCGAGACCGGCGAGCGCATCGTGCTCGAGAAGTGCCATCTGACGGGCGAGCCGGACCACCGCCTCGCCCGCCTCGGTGAGGCGGGCGGGCTTCGTGCGCACCAGCAGCACTCTGCCCAGCTGCTCTTCGAGGGCCTTGAGGCGCTGACTCACCGCAGACGGGGTGATCCGGAGGACGCGGGATGCCGCATCGAGCGTGCCCTCGTCGGCGACGGCGGCCACGGTGGCGGCGAGTTCGGGATCGATCTTCACATCAGCCATGCTAATGGTTCGGTAGAAATCCTCGCTGGTGCTCATGTGCAGCGGTCCTTACCTTTGAGGCATGCTCTCCGTCCTCTCGGGTCTCGGCCTCGGCCTGTCCCTGATCATCGCCATCGGCGCCCAGAACGTCTTCGTGCTGCGACAGGGCATGCGAGGCGAGCACGTCGTGGCCGTGGTCGTCATCTGCGCGCTCTCCGACGCCCTGCTGATCGCCGCCGGGGTCGCCGGGCTCGGCTTCCTCATCTCGTCGGCGCCCTGGCTCGTCGTCGCCGCCCGATGGGCCGGTGCGCTGTTCCTGCTGGTTTACGGCCTGCTCGCCGCGCGCCGTGCATGGCGGGGCGGCGGGCAGCTGCGCGTCGACACGGTCGAGGGTGGCGCACGCCCTCGGACCGCGGATGCCGGCACCGGCGGGCGCACAGGCCTCGCCTCCGTGGTCCTCACCGTGCTCGCACTCACCTGGCTCAACCCGCACGTCTACCTCGACACGGTGCTGATGCTCGGCTCCATCGCGGCGACGCACGGCGAGCAGCGGTGGCTGTTCGCCGCAGGGGCGATCGCGGCGAGCGTGCTGTGGTTCACCGCCCTCGGCTTCGGTGCGCGCTACCTCGGCCGATGGCTGCGCACCAAGCGGTCATGGCGGGTGCTCGACGCGCTGATCGCCGTCGTGATGATCGCACTCGCGATCAGCCTCGTGCTTCCCGCCATCGCCGCCTGACCGACGCCCCCGCCCTCAGGCGCCGTCGAGGGGACGCAGGATGCGCGCGAGGAAGCGCTGGGTGCGCTCGTGCTGCGGTGCGCCGAAGATCTCGGCCGGGGTTCCCGACTCGACCACAGCCCCGGCATCCATGAAGAGGACGCGGTCGGCGGCCTCACGCGCGAAGCTCAGCTCATGGGTCACGACCACCATGCTCCACCCCTCGTCGGCGAGCTCCTTGATCACCAGCAGCACCTCACCAACGAGCTCCGGGTCGAGCGCGCTGGTGGGCTCATCGAAGAGGAGCAGGTCGGGCCGCAGGGCGAGCGCCCGCACGATACCGACACGTTGCTGCTGCCCGCCCGAGAGCTGATGCGGGTGCGCATCCTCCTTGTCGGCGAGCCCCACCCTCGCGAGCAGTGCACGCGCGTCGGCGATCGCCTCGGCCTTCGGCCGACGCTGCACCCGCCACGGCCCCTCGATGACGTTCTCGAGCACCGTCAGATGCGGGAACAGATTGTGGTGCTGGAAGACCATCGCCGACCGGTCGCGCAGCGCGAGTCGCCTGCGTGCCCGCACTCGCGGTGCGACGGCGGCTGCCGGGGAGAAGTCGATGTCGGGGCCGCCCGCGACCACGATGGTGCCGGAGTCGGGAGTCTCGAGCCCGTTCAGCGCACGCAGCACGGTCGTCTTGCCCGACCCGCTAGGTCCGATCAGCACCACGACCTCGCCGCGGTGCAGAGTCAGGTCGATGCCGCGGAGCACCTCGTTTTCGCCGAAGCTCTTGCGCAGGTCTCGAGCCGTCAGCAGCGCGTCGGCCGTCGGGCCCGGCGCCGGGGAGGACACATCGTCGGGCATCGGATCCGGCGAGTGCGGAGGGTCAGTGAGCGACATTGCGGTCGAGTCTCCTCTCCAGTGCGCTCTGCCCGAACGAGAGGATCAGGCAGAGCACCCAGTACACCAGCGCCGCGGCGAGGTACAGCACCATGAACTCCAGGGTCGCCGAGGCGATCTGCTGGGCCACCTTGAACAGCTCGGTCACCAGGATCAGAGATGCCAGCGAGGTGTCCTTGACCAGCGAGATGAACGTGTTCGACAGCGGCGGCACCGATACCCGAGCGGCCTGCGGCAGGATGACGCGGGTCAGCGTGCGCGTGCGGTTCATGCCCACCGTGTACGCGGCTTCCCACTGCCCCTTGGGGACCGAGAGGATCGCCGCGCGGACGACCTCCGCCCCGTAGCCGCCGACGTTGAGCGACAGAGCGATGATCGCGCTCGGCCACGGGTCGATCTTCAGACCGATCGACCCGAGGCCGTAGAAGATCACGAACAGCTGAACGATCATCGGCGTCCCGCGGATGACCGAGATGTAGAACCTCGCGATGCCCGAGAGCACCGGGTTCACCGAGATCCTCATCAGCGCGATGCCGACCGCGATCACGAGGCCGAGCGCGAAGGAGACCAGCGCGAGCGGAACCGTGACCGTCACACCCGCGAGGGCGATGGGCCCGAGCGAGTCGAGGAACAGCTGCCAGGGGTTGTCCATGGGTTACTGGGTGACGTCTTCGCCGAAGTACTTGTCGCTGATCTCGGCCAGGGTTCCGTCGGCACGCAGCTCGTCGAGAGCGGTGTCGATCGCGTCGACGAGCGCGGTCTTGTCCTTGGTGAACACGAACGCCTGCTCGCCGGCTTCGTCGGTCTCGGCGGCGATCTTCAGACCCGAGTCGCTGGTGGTCTTCTCGTAGTCGAGGAAGGTGAGCTTGTCGTTGATAGTCGCGTCGACGCGACCCTGGCGCAGCAGCTCGACGGCCTGCGCCCAGCCTTCGACGCCCTCGACCGTGGCACCGGACTCGGTGGCCAGGTCTTTCCAGTTGCTGGTGAGCGACTGCGCGGTGGTCTTGCCCTCGAGGTCGTCGAACGAGGAGATCGAGTCGTCGTCCTCCGCGACGACGATGACTCCGGGCGACACGGTGTAGGGAGTGCTGAAGAGATACTTCGCCGTGCGGTCGTCGTTGACGGTGACCTGGTTCGCGATGACGTCGAAGCGCCCCGCATCGAGGCCCGCGAAGATCGCGTCCCACTGGGTCTCCTGGAACTCGACTTCGAGTCCCAGCTTGTCGGCCACGGCCTGGATGATCTCGACGTCGAAGCCGGTGAGGTCTCCCGTGCCGCCGTCGTCGTGGAAGCTGAAGGGGCGGTACGTGCCCTCGGTCGCGACCGTGAGGGTGCCGTCGGTGATGAGGCCGAGGTCGGACCCGGCTCCCCCTGATGTCGAGGTGCTCTCGGGGGAGGCTGTGCCGCTGCATGCGGTGAGTGCGGTGGCGGCGACGACCAGTGCAGTGACGGCGATGAGGCGACGGGACATGGGTACCCTCCTGGGGTGCGATGAGGCGCGGTGCTGTGGCGCGGAACTCCCCCACAGTACGCGGCATCCGGGTCGCATCGCGCATCGGATGTCGTCGGATGTCGCGCCGGGAGAATGCGAAAAGGCCCCCGCACACGGCGGGGGCCTTTCCGATGTCACACTCAGATGGCGTTGACGTCCAGCGGGATGCCGGGGCCGAACGTGGTCGACACGGCGCCCTTCTGGATGTAGCGGCCCTTCGAGCTCGACGGCTTCAGACGCACGATCTCCTCGAGCGCTGCGCCGATGTTCTCGTCGAGCTGCTCAGCGGTGAACGAGGACTTGCCGACGACGAAGTGCACGTTGGCGTGCTTGTCGACGCGGAACTCGATCTTTCCGCCCTTGATCTCCTCGACTGCCTTGGCAGCGTTGGGGGTCACGGTGCCGGTCTTCGGGTTCGGCATCAGGCCGCGCGGGCCCAGCACCTTTCCGAGACGACCGACCTGGCCCATGAGCTCAGGGGTGGAGACGGCCGCGTCGAACGCGGTCCATCCGCCGGCGACCTTCTCGATGAGCTCGGCGCCGCCGACCTCATCGGCACCTGCGGCGATCGCTGCCTCGGCCGCGGGGCCGGTGGCGAAGACGATGACGCGGGCGGTCTTACCGGTTCCGTGCGGCAGGATGACGGTGCCACGCACCATCTGGTCCGCCTTGCGGGGGTCGACCGAGAGCTTCAGCGCGACCTCGACGGTCGAATCGAACTTCGACGAGCCGGTCTCCTTGGCCAGAGCGACGGCCTCGGAGGGGGTGTAGAAACGGTCTGCCTCGATCTTCTCGGCGGCAGCCTTGTAAGCCTTGGACTTGGTAGCCATGATTATTCTCCTCAGCCCTCGACCGTGATGCCCATGGAACGGGCGGTGCCGGCGATGATCTTCGAGGCAGCCTCGATGTCGTTCGCGTTCAGATCGGCCTGCTTGGTCTCGGCGATCTCGCGGACCTGCTCCTTGGTGATCTTCGCGACCTTGACGGTGTGCGGGGTCGCGGAGCCCTTGGGGACGCCCGCGGCCTTCTTGATGAGCTCCGCCGCCGGCGGGGTCTTCAGGATGAACGTGAAGCTGCGGTCCTCGTAGACGGTGATCTCGACGGGGATGACGTTGCCGCGCTGCGACTCGGTCGCGGCGTTGTACGCCTTGCAGAACTCCATGATGTTGACGCCATGCTGACCGAGCGCGGGGCCGATCGGCGGCGCCGGGTTGGCAGCGCCGGCCTTGATCTGAAGCTTGATCAGGCCGGTCACCTTCTTCTTCGGTGCCATTCTCTTTCCTTTCATCGAATCGGATGCCTCGGCATCCGTTTCTCCCGCGATCCGGCGGTTCCGGACAGCGGTGGGGTTCGCGCGCACGCCGAAGCGGCACACAAACCAGGTAAGTCTACCCGATCCGGGGACATGCCGACGACGCACGCCTTTCGGCGGCACGGGACGCCGAGCGGGGTCGATAACGCAGCGGAGCAGCCCGTTCCGGATGCAGAAGTGGCCCCGCACCGAATCCCGGATGCAGAACTGGCCCCGCACGGATTCTGTCCGCGGGATGCCGCCCCATCGACGTACCGGATGCCTAGCGGGGTCGATAACGCAGCGGAACAGCCGGTTCGGGATGCGGAAGTGACCCCGGACGGAATCACGGATGCTTAGGTGACCCCGCCGGAATCACGGATGCAGAAGTGACCCCGCACGGATTCTGCCCGCGGGATGCCGCCTCATCGAGGTGCCGGATGCCGAGCGGGGTCGATAACGCAGCGAAACAGCCCGTTCCGGATGCGGAAGTGGCCCCGCACAGAATCACGGATGCGGAACTGACCCCGCCCGGAATGACGGATGCAGAACTGACCCCGCACGGATTCTGTCCGCGGGACGCCGCCTCATCGACGTGCCGGATGCCGAGCGGGGTCGATAACGCAGCGGAACAGCCCGTTCCGGATGCGGAAGTGTCCCCGGACGGAATCACGGATGCGGAAGTGGCCCCGCACAGAATCGCGGATGCAGAAGTGACCCCGCATGCGAGAACGGCCGCCCCGAAGCGGGACGGCCGTTCTCGTGCGACGTGTGTCAGATCATCTTCGTGACCTGGTCGAACGACAGCTCGACCGGGGTCTCACGCTCGAAGAGCGACACGAGCACGGTGAGCTTTCCGCTCTCGGGCTTGATCTCGCTGATCGAACCGGGCAGACCCGCGAACGAGCCCTCCTTGATCGTGATGGTCTCGCCGACCTCGAAGTCGACCTCGGCCGGCAGCGGACGAGCGACGGCGACGCCGCCCTTCGACGCGATGTTCTTGGCCGTGGGGACGTCCTTGACCTCGACGAGGGACTTCAGCATGTTGAAGGCCTCTTCGAAGCGCAGCGGAGTCGGGTTGTGGGCGTTGCCCACGAAGCCGGTGACGCCCGGGGTGTGCCGCACGACGGACCAGGTGTCCTCCGTGAGCTCCATGCGCACGAGCACGTAGCCCGGGATGCGCACGCGGGTGACCATCTTGCGCTGGCCGTTCTTGATCTCGACGACGTCCTCCATCGGGACCTCGATCTGGTAGATCTCGTCCTCGACCTCGAGCGTCGACTTGCGCTGCTCGATGTTCGCCTTGACCTTGCGCTCGAATCCGGCGTACGAGTGGATGACGTACCACTTGCCCGGCAGCATCCGCAGGTCGAGGCGGAACGCCTCGTACGGGTCTTCCTCGGCGTCGTCGTCATCCTCGTCCGCGTCCGCCGCAGGACGGTCGTCCTCGCCGTTCACGTCGGGACCGTCGTAGGGGGTGACCTCATCGGCCTCGGCGGCCTCGAGCTCGGCGGTCTCGTCCGCCACGGATTCGTTCAGGACCTCGGCGGCGGCCTCAGCCTCTGCCGCCTCGTCCAGGTTGAGAGCGTCGTTCACGATCGCGTCCGCCTCCGGGTCGTCGATTTCGATGTCGGTGTCGTCCTGCGTGTCGGGCTCGGCGTCGACGTCCTCGACGTGCAGCGCGACGTGCTCGGCCGGGGTGACCGAGTTCTCCTCAGCGGCGAGGACGTTGCCCTCCTGGGCCTCGTCCTCCTCGCTGGACTGCTCGGCAGCGGTCGCCCAGTCGGCGTCGTCGGAATATCGTTCAGCCACGTTGTTTCTTTCCAATCACTGCGGCCAGGGCCGCGAGGGCGTCAGGCGCCCGGAACCCCGAACACCACGTGCGTCACCCAGGCGAACAGGGTGTCGAGTCCGTAGACGATGCCCATGACGATCAAGACGAAGACGAGCACCACTGCGGTGAACTTGACCAGTTCCTTGCGGGTCGGGGTGACGACCTTGCGCAGTTCGGCGATGACCTGACGGAAGAACAGGGCGATGCCCGCGAAGAAGCCCACGAGTCCACGCTTCTTCTCGCGGGTGGCGCCGGACGCGACGACCTCGCCGCGCGGTTCGTCCTGATCCATCCTGAATGTACCTTTCGTGTGTCAGCGTGTGCTGACGCGCAGGGCGGACAGGAATCGAACCTGCAACCTGCGGTTTTGGAGACCGCTGCTCTGCCAATTGAGCTACCGCCCTAGAGACCGGATGGTCTCGGGGTGTCATCTTCATCCTGCCATCCTTGACCTGACCGGAGGACCGGGCACGGCGAAAGAATGCAGACAACAACTGCTCGTCAAGCATACGGCATCCTTCGGCTGCGGCCGAACCGGACCCCGACGTGCCGTTGTTGTTAGGCTCGGCGAGCGGACGCGACAGGAGGCGATGCGGTGAGTGCTGACGTGCAGCAGTTCCAGGTGGACCTGCGCGGGGTCGTCGACCTTCTGAGCCGGCACATCTACTCGAGCCCACGCGTCTATCTGCGCGAGCTCCTGCAGAACGCGCGGGATGCCGTCACGGCGCGCCGAGAGGTCGACGGTGCGGGCGGTCACATCCGGATCACCCCGCTCACCGACGCCTCCGGCGAGTTCGTGCTGCGGGACGACGGGATCGGTCTCACCATCGACGAGGTCGCGGATCTGCTGGCCACCGTGGGGCGCAGCTCGAAACGCGACATCTTCGACCTCCCGCGCAGCGACTACCTCGGCCAGTTCGGCATCGGGCTGCTCAGCTGCTTCATGGTCGCCGACACCATCGTGATCCGCTCGCGCAGCGCACGCGGAGGCTCGGCGGTCGAATGGACCGGCAACGCGGACGGCACCTTCCGCGTCGTCGAGATCGACGACGATCTGCCCATCGGCACCAGCGTGCACCTGTCGGCGCGGTTCGACGCCGACGACCTGCTGCGCCCCGCCGCGGTGCGCGAGCTGGCGACGGCGTTCGCCGAGTTCCTGCCCGTGCGGGTCACGGTGGACTCACCGACCGGCGACATCGACATCACCCGCCCCGCGCCGTTCCTCGATGCCGCGGACGACATCGAGCAGGCCGTGCGGTACGGGCGCGACCTCCTCGGCGCCGCCCCCTTCGACGCGATCGAGCTGCACGAGCCGGCGACCGGCACGCGCGGACTCGCCTACGTGCTGCCGTTCGCCCCGCCTCCGGGCGCACGCCAGGCGACGCGCATGTATCTGGGTCGGATGCTGCTCGGCGAGCGCGTCGACGACGTGCTGCCGGAATGGGCGTTCTTCGTCCGCGCGGTCGTCGACTCCACCGGCCTGTCGCCGACCGCGAGCCGCGAGTCCCTCGTCGACGACGCTGCCCTCGAGCGCGTGCGAGAGCACCTCGGCGCCGGCATCCGTCGCTGGGTCCTCGAGCTCGGGCTGCGCGAACCCCACCGGCTCGCGCAGTTCGTGGCGATCCACGAGGTGGGGCTGAAGTCGCTCGTCCGCCACGACGAGGAGCTCGCGCGGTTCATCACCCGGTGGCTGACCCTCGAGACCACGCACGGCACGATGCGCATCGGCGATCTGGTCGAGCGGTACCCGCACGTGCGCGTCGCCCCGTCGGTCGACGAGTTCCGTCAGGTCGCGGGCATCTCACCGACATCCGAGGTCCTGGTCAACGGCGGCTACCTCTACGACTCCGACATCGTGCGCATGCTGCCCGACCTCTATCCCCAGGTCACCGTCGAGGTCGTCGACGTGACCGGGGAACTCGACCGCCTCGATCCCCCTCCCCTGGACGACCGCGACGCCGCGCTCGCCCTCGAGGAGAGGGCGAGCGCGGTGCTGAGCGCCTCCGACTGCTCGGTCACGGTGCGCTCCGTCGACCAGCCCGAGCTCGCCGCGCTCTACGTCGCCGACCCCGAGGTGCTGCGCCGCATCGATCGCGGTCGCACACGAGGGATCACCGGATCGCTGTGGGGCGGGGTGCTCGATCGCATCGACGCGACCGCCGCGGCGAGCGGGCCCGAGGATCTCCGCGCCCGCCTGTGTCTGAACTGGTCGAACCGCGTGGTGCGGGCCCTGGTGCGCGTCGCCGACGACGCGGTGTTCGCCCGTACCGTGCAGCTGCTCTACATCCAGGCCCTGCTGTCCGGACACCATCCGCTCTCCGACTCCGACCGCGCCCTCATGACGACAGCCCTCACCGACCTGGTCGCCCTCTCGGCCGGCCTCGAAGAGGACTCGCTGCCGTTCGACGACGCGTTCTGACCCGCCCACCACAGCCCGAAGGACTCACCATGAAACGCTCGCGCACGCGCTTCACGCAGCTCGTCGAGGAGATCGACCGCACCCCCTGGGGCCCGGCCGAGCAGGCCCTCGTCGCCGAAGCGGTGGCGCTCGCCATCGAGATCGGCGACGAACGACTCGAGTACCAGGCGCGGATGCGGCAGACCGCGTCGGCCAACATGAACGGCGCGACGGATGTGATGCTGAACTCGTTCGCCTGGTGCCTGGCCCGGCACGACGCGGACCCGCAGCGCTTCCCCGCCGATCTCGAGTACGGCGGCGCCGACCTGATGTGGCAGTTCAAGTGGATGGCCTCGTCGCTGCGCTCGTCGCCGGCGTTCTCCGCCGAGCAGATCGCGGCCGTGCTGGACGACATGGAGGCGCACTACCGGGCGGGCGGACTCGGGCTCAGCGGCGTGCTGACGGCGCGTTTCGAGGACGCCTGGGAGGCCGGCCGCATCGACGACGCCGAGGCGCTGCGCGTGCAGCTGGAGGCCACACCCCGCGATGACCACAGCCATTGCGACGCCTGCGGACGCAGCCAGTTCGCCGGATTCTTCGCCGAGACGGGCCGTGAGGACCAGGCCATCCGTCTGGTCGAGGAGATGCTGGAGGGTGGATTCTCCTGCGGTGAGGAACCCGAGCACGCGCTCTCCCGCGTACTCGTGCCGTATCTGCGCGCCGGGCGGCTGGACGAGGCGAGGAGCGCCCATCTGCGCAGCTACCGCCTCGCCAAGGACAACCCCGACAACCTGCGCATCGTGGCCAACAACATCGTGTTCTCGGCGCTCACCGGCAACGAGGCTCGCGCGCTCGCCCAGGTCGAGCGTCATATCTCGTGGCTGGGCCACGACGGCCTCAACGTCGACGCGCACGTCGTGGCGCTGGGGGCCTTCGCCTTCGCACTCGATCGGGTGACCGCGGCCGGACACGGCGACACCCCGGTGCGGGGTGCGGACTCCCCCGCGCTCGTCGAGTTCTTCGGCGCCCACGAAGGCGCCTGGCATGCCGACGAGCTCGCCGCGGCATCGTGGGCGGCGGCGGAACGCCTCGGCGCGGAGTTCGACCGGCGTGACGGAACCGACGGCCACGCGCGCAGCCTCGCCAGGACGCGCGCCCTGTCGAGCGAGCACTACGACGTGCCGATCCGCTCCGATGTCTTCTCCACCGCTCCCGACGCCGCCGCTCCGGCGGATCCGGACGCCTGGTTCGACCGCGCCATGCAGCTCGCCCAGTTCGGCGCCGAGCACGAGACGCTCCAGGCGCTGCCGCACGCGATGGGCGTCGAGGATCCCGCGAAGATCGCGCAGCTCCTGTCGATGCAGCTCGGGATCCTCGTCGCCCTGGACCGCGAAGCCGAGGCGGCCGAGATTCTCCCGGAGCGCGTCGACGCTCTGCGGGCGGCCGGACTCGACGCGCAGGCCGAGCTCGAACAGCGGCTCGGCCTCGCGACGTTCGGCGCGACCACGCCCGACGCCGTGGCCGCCCTCGAAGACGCGCTCGCCCAGTCGGCATCCCTGCCCGCGTGGTCGCGCGGCGACCTCGCCTTCAGCCGGGCTTCGCTTCACCTGCAGTCCGAGGAGCCCGCGGCGGCTCTCGACATGGCGGAGATCGCCGCGAGGGCTTTCGTCGAGGCCGGCGACGTGCGGCTCGCGAACACCACGACACTGGTGGCCATCGCGGCGATGCTGCACGCGGGTGACATCGAGAACGCGTCGGCCGTGCTCGACCGCTTCCTCGCACAGGACGACCTCAGCATCGGCCACCGGGCGCAGGCGCTGCAGACACGGGCCAGGGTGCGCGGCGGCAGCGACGCGTTCGTCGAGGGCGCGGCGGATGCCGACGAGGCGTGCCGCCTGCTCGCCGGGCTCGGCGCGACCACGGCGCTGGCCGCCGCGCATCTGCTCGCCGGCGCACTGTGGGAAGACGCGGGGGACGCCGAGAAGGCGGTCTCCCGTTACCGCGTGACCTCGCGGCTCGTCGCGCAGGAGGGCGGCGATCAGGCCGGCGCCGACTTCCGCCTCGCACGCGCCATGCTCTCGGCCGGTGATGCCGCGGTCGCCGCGGAGCTGTTCGCCCAGGTGCTGGAGCGCGAGGAGCAGACCGAGGTGCCGGCCGCGTCACGTGCGATGACGGCGTCCCTGCTCGCTCGTGCGCTGGCGGCATCGGGAGAGTACGGACAGGCCGTCGGCGCCTTCGGCTACGCCGCCGAGCTCTTCGGCCAGGACGACGAGCACGCCGAGCAGGCCGTGGCGCTGACCGAGCGCGCGAAGATCCTCGCCAGGTTCGACGAGCACGACGAGGCGATCGAGGCGCTCGAAACGGCATCCGCACTCGCACGGCAGGCCCCCGAGGCGGTCGGCACACTCGCCGACGTGCTGCACAACCTCGGCCAGGCGTACGGAGCCCGTCAGGACGAGCGGGCCTTCTCGCTGCTCGACGAGGTCGCCGCCCTCGCCCGGGAGCATGACGCCGGATGGCTGCTCGCCGATGTCACCGACTCCCGCGGTCGCGTGCTCGCGCAGTTCGGGCGCACGGACGAGGCCGTCGCCGCAGCACTCACCGCGGCGGACGGGTTCGCCGCGGTCGGGGACCTCGGCGCGGCGGGAGGATCGGAGCTGTTCGCGGCACGGCTGCTCGTGTCGGACGAGCGCCCCGGCGACGCCGTGCCGATCTATCGCAGCGCGATCGAACACGCCGACGGCGTGCCCGCGCTGCGCGAGGTCGCCGCTCTGGAGCTGGGCACCGCGCTGGAGACGCTCGGACGCCACGCCGAGGCCGAAGAGGTGCGGGGCCTGCTCGACAGCTGACGCACACGGGGGCCGGCGCTCCTCCCGGCCGACGCGGGCCGGCCGAGCTCAGAGGAGCTGCCGCCAGTTCGCCCTGGCGAGGTCCAGCAGCTCGTCGCCCCGGCCGGACATGACCGTGCGGATGGCATACAGGGCGAATCCCTTGACCTGCTCGGCCTCGATCGCCGGCGGCATGGACAGCTCCTGCCGCTCGGTCACGACGTCGAGCAGTGCGGGGCCGTCGTGGGCGAGCACCTCGCGCACGGCCTCGGGCAGGTCCTCGCTGTTCTCGACGCGACGCGCGAAGATGCCCATGGCCTCGGCGATCGCCGCGAAGCTCGGGTTGGTGAGATCGGTGCCGTAGGTCACGAACCCGGCCGCCTTCATCTCGAGCTCGACGAAGTTCAGCGACGAGTTGTTGACCACGATCGTCTTCACCGGCAGTCGGTTCTGCGTGAGGGTGAGCAGCTCGCCCAGCATCATCGCCAGTCCGCCGTCGCCGGCGAGAGCGACCACCTGACGGTCGGGATGCGACACCTGGGCGCCGATCCCGTGCAGCAATGCGTTCGCCATCGAGCCGTGCGTGAACGATCCGATCAGTCGACGGTTCTCGGTCATCGACAGGTAGCGCGCGGCCCACACGGTGGGCGAGCCGACATCGGCCGTGAAGATCGCGTCATCCGCGGCCTGCTCGTCGAGCAGCCGGGCGAGGTACTGCGGGTGGATCGGACGCCCCGCCTTCGTCGGCGTGGCGAGGTCGTCGAGCTTCGCCCTGGTCTTGCGGTAGTGCGCCGTCGCGTCGTCGAGGTGGCCGCGATCGCTCTTCTCGGCGAGGCGCGGCAGCAGCGCCGAGACGGTCGCGCCGACGTCGCCGACCAGGCCGAGATCGAGCGGATGCCGCTTGCCCAGCTGTGATCCGCGGATGTCGACCTGGATCGTCGTGGCGTGCTCGGGATAGAACTGCTCGTATGGGAAGTCGCTTCCCAGCACCAGCAGCGTGTCGGCGGCCTCCATCGCGCGATAGCCGGAGGCGAAGCCGAGCAGTCCCGTCATCCCCACGTCGAAGGGGTTGTCGTACTCGATGAACTCCTTGCCACGCAGGGCGTGCACGATCGGAGCACCCAGACGGTCGGCCAGCGCGACGACCTCGTCGTGTGCACCCTCGACGCCGGCACCCGCGAGGATGGTGGTCTTCTTCGACGCGTTGAGCAGGGTCGCCGCCCGCTCGAGCTCGTCGGCGCGGGGCACGACGACCGGATGAGTGCGTTCGATGACGACCGCACGATCGTCGGCGATCTCGGAGAGGGCCACATCACCAGGGATCACCAGCACCGCGACACCCCGCTGCTCGATCGCCGCGCGCATGGCGATCTCGAGCAGTCGCGGCATCTGCGAAGGATCGGCGACGTACTCGACGTAGACGCTGCACTCACGGAAGAGCTCCTGCGGGTGGGTCTCCTGGAAGTATCCGGTACCGATCTCGGTGGTCGGGATGTGGGCCGCGATCGCCAGCACCGGGACCCGCGAGCGGTTGGCGTCGTAGAGGCCGTTGATCAGGTGCAGGTTGCCCGGCCCGCAGGAACCTGCCACCACGGCGAGGTCGCCGGTGAGCGCCGCATCCGCCGCCGCCGCGAACGCCGCGGACTCCTCGTGGCGCACGTGCACCCATCGGATCCCGCCGTCCTTGCGGAGGGCGTCGGTGAAGCCGTTGAGGGAATCACCCGGGAGACCGTAGACACGGTCGATCCCGTTGGCGCGGAGGGTCTTGACGATGTTCGCTGCGACGGTTGCCATGATTCCAACCTACGCCCGCCGCCGTGTGCACGGCCTGGATCGGGGCGGCCCTTCGTCTCGTCGCTGCGCTCAGGAACCGCGCGGCGAGACGACGGGCCGGTGCTCAGCCGATGCGGATGAGCTTCTTGTTGACGAACTCGTCGGCGGCGAGGTGGCCCAGCTCCCGCGAGGTGCCGCTGCGCTTGATGCCGCCGAAGGGCAGCTCGGGGCTGTCGGCGAGCACGAGGTTCACGTAGACCATGCCCGCCTCGATGCTGTCGGCGACGCGCTCGGCCTGCTCGGCATCCGTCGTGAAGACGTACGATCCGAGGCCGAAGGTCGTGTCGTTCGCCAGGGCGACGGCCGCGTCCTCGTCTGCGACCCGGTACACGACCGCCGCGGGGCCGAAGAGCTCCTCGCGGTAGACGTTCATCTCGGGCGTGACGTCGGCGAGCACGGTCGGCGCGAAGAACGCGCCGTCCCTGGTGCCGCCGGTCAGCAGCGTCGCGCCCTGCTCGACGGCCTGATCGATCTGCTTCTGCAGGTTCTCCGCCGCGGCCTCCGACGAGACGGGGCCGAGCACCGTGTCATCGAGCGTCGGATCGGTCGCCGTCACCGACGCCATCGCCGCCGTGAACTTCTCGACAAACGAGTCGTAGAGGTCGTCGACGATGATGAACCGCTTGGCGCCGTTGCACGCCTGGCCGTTGTTGTCGAGACGTGCGTCGACGCCGGCCTGCACCGTGGCGTCGAGGTCGTCGGTGGAGAGCACGATGAACGGGTCGGAGCCGCCGAGCTCCAGCGCGACCTTCTTCAGGTTGCGTCCGGCGATCTCGGCGACGGCGGCACCGGCACGCTCCGACCCCGTGAGAGAGACGCCCTGCACGCGCGGGTCGGCGATCATGTCGGCGATCTGGTCGTTCGTCGCGAGGACGTTCTGGTACGCCCCGTTCGGGAATCCGGCGTCGTGGTAGATCGCCTCGATGGCGGTCGACGACTCGGGGCACTGCGGCGCGGGCTTGAGCAGGATCGTGTTGCCCACGATCAGGTTCGGCGCCGCGAAACGCACGATCTGGTACGCCGGGAAGTTCCACGGCATGATGCCGATGAGCGGCCCGAGCGACGAGCGACGCACGATGGCCGAGCCGTCACCGAGGATCGCGATCGGCTGGTCGGCCATGATGGCCTCGGCCTGGTCGGCGTAGTACTCGGCGATATCGGCCGCGAAGTCGACCTCTCCGAGCGCGGCCTCACGGGGCTTGCCCATCTCGCGCACGAAGACGTCGGCGAGCTCCTCGCGACGCTCGCGGTGCAGAGCGGCCGCGCGGCGCAGCATCTCGGCGCGCTCGGCGACGGTCGAGGACCGGGACCAGTCGCGGTGCGCCGCGTCGGCGGCGGCGACCGCCTCCTCGATCTGCGCGTCCGTGAACGTGTCGAAAGACGCCAGCGTCTCTCCGGTGGCGGGGTTGATGACGGTGTAGTCGGTCATGTGTTCATCCTCCTCTGGGCCGAGCGGTCAGGAGACCGGGATCAGCGTGTACTTGGTGGACAGGTACTCGTGGATGCCTTCGAGGCCGCCCTCGCGGCCGACGCCCGACTGCTTGACGCCGCCGAAGGGGGCCGCGGCGTTCGACACCACACCCACGTTGAGACCCATCATGCCGGTCTCGAGCCGGTCGATCATCCGCTGGCCGCGCTGCAGGTTCTCGGTGAACACGTACGAGACGAGTCCGTATTCGGTGTCGTTCGCGAGGCGCACGGCATCGTCCTCGGTCTCGAAGGTCGCGATCGCGAGCACCGGCCCGAAGATCTCCTCGCGGAGGATCGCGGATCCGGCGACCACGTCGGTGAGCACGGTGGGCTCGTAGAAGGTGCCGGTGCCCTCGACGGCCTTGCCGCCGGCCAGCAGCGTCGCACCGCGGTTCACCGCGTCGTCGACGAGCTCGCCGGCCTTCGCGACGGCATCCGCGTCGATGAGCGGTCCGATCGCGACGCCCTCTTCCGTGCCGCGGCCGATCTTCATCGCGTTCACGCGCTCGGTGACCTTGCGCGCGAACTCGTCGGCGACGTCCTGGTGCACGATGAAGCGGTTGGCGGCGGTGCAGGCCTGACCGATGCTGCGGAACTTCGCCGCGAGCGCGCCGTCGACGGCCTTGTCGAGGTCCGCGTCGTCGAACACCACGAACGGGGCGTTGCCGCCGAGCTCCATCGACACACGCAGCACGCCCTCGGCGGCCTGGGCGATGAGCTTGCGGCCCACCTCGGTCGAGCCGGTGAACGAGAGCTTGCGCAGCCGCGGGTCCGCGATGATCGGAGCAGACAGTGCCGAGGACTTCGAGGTCTGCACGACGTTCACGACGCCCTTCGGAAGTCCCGCTTTCTCGAGCAGCGAAGTGAAGAAGATCGTGGTCAGCGGGGTCAGTGCCGGGGGCTTGATCACGACCGTGCAGCCGGCGGCCAGCGCCGGGGCGATCTTGCGCGTCGCCATCGCGAACGGGAAGTTCCACGGCGTGACGAAGAACGACGGGCCGACGGGACGCTGCGAGACCACCATGTGTCCGGTGCCCTCGGGGTTGATGCCGTAGCGGCCGCTGATGCGCACCGCCTCCTCGCTGAACCACCGGAGGAACTCGCCACCGTATCCGACCTCGCCGCGGGCCTCGGCGAGCGGCTTGCCCATCTCGAGAGTCATCAGCAGCGCGAGGTCCTCCTTGTGCTCCTGCACGAGGTCGAATGCCTTGCGCAGGATCTCGCTGCGGGTGCGCGGCGCCGTGGCCGCCCACGAGTCCTGCGCGGCGACGGCCGCATCCAACGCGCGGATGCCGTCTTCGGGCGTCGCATCGGCGATCGTGCGGATGACCGCGCCGGTGGCCGGGTCCTGCACGTCGAAGGTCTTGCCGGTGCTGCCCTCGACCCACTCGCCGCCGATGAAGAGGCCGGTGGGGATGCTGTCGAGCAGCGCCTGCTCTGTCTGAGTGCTCATGGGAATCTCTTTCTATGGGAACGGGAGGAAGGGTCAGCGGCGGCGAGCGCTCGGCGGCGCGTCGACGCCGAGGGTCTCGCCGCGGAAGAACGCCGGGCGACGGATGGACTGCCAGATCATGACCACGATGCCGATCACGATGATGCCGACACCGAGCACGAAGACGAGCCCGAGGCCGCCGATGTTGGATCCGCTGCCGTAGGCCGGATCCATCGAGTCGATGAGGGTCGTCACGAACAGCACCGCGAGGATGGCGCCGCCGACAAGCGGGAACAGGAACGTGAAGAAGAAGCTCCTGGCCGAGTCGAACCACTGGCGCCGGAAGTACCAGACGCACGCGAACGCCGTGAGGCCGTAGTAGAAGCAGATCATCATGCCGAGCGAGAGGATCGTGTCGGTGAGGACGTTCTCGCTCACCAGGCGCATCACGGCGTAGAAGACCGAGGCGACGACGGCCGAGACGATCGTGGAGTAGCCGGGGGTGAAGAAGCGCGGGCTCACCCGTGCGAACTTCTTCGGCAGCGCTCCGTAGTGCCCCATCGCCAGCAGCGTGCGGGCGGGGCCGACCGCGGTGGACTGCAGCGATGCCGCCGAGCTCGACAGCACGGCGAGCGAGACGAGGAAGGCGAGGGGCCCGAGGATCGGGTCGGAGAGGGCGAAGAAGACGTTCGCGGAGATGTCCTCGTTCGCGAGACCGTACGCGCCCGAGCCGACTCCCGCGAACATGATCAGGCCGATCGCGAGCAGCAGGTAGAGGCTCACCACGACAAAGACGGTGACCATCGCGGCGCGGCCGGGGGTCTTGGCGGGGTCCTTCGTCTCCTCGTTCATGGTGAGCACGACGTCCCAGCCCCAGAAGATGAAGATCGACAGCGACAGGCCCGCGGCGAAGGCGCTGAAGGAGGGGACCTCGAACGGATTGAACCACGACCACGAGAACGCGGTGGGTTCGGGCGCATCGCCCGAGACCGCCTTGATGATCGCGACGGTCGCGAACACGACGAGCACGAGCACCTGGAAGCCGACGAGGATGTACTGGAACTTCTGGGTCGTCTGCATGTCGCGGTACGACACGAGGGTCGCGCCCAGCATGAAGAGCAGACAGACCACGACGTTGATGACGGGGTTGAACGCGAGGTCGGCGATCCCGGGGTTGCCGGAGAGCTGCGCGATGAGGAGGAAGAGGAACTCGACCGCGATGCCCGCCAGGTTCGACAGCACGATGACGGTGGCGGCGATGAGTCCCCATCCGGTCATCCAGCCGATCCACGGGCCGAAGGCGCGCACGCCCCACGTGAACGAGGTGCCGGAGTCGGGCATCATCCGGTTCAGTTCGCGATAGCCGAACGCCGTCAGCAGCATCGGGATGAAACCGACGAGGATGATGGCCGGCACCTGGGTGCCCACGACCGCGACCGTCGGGCCGAGCGAGGCGGTCAGCGTGTAGGCGGGGGCGATCGTCGAGACGCCGATGACCACGGCGCCGAGCACGCCGACGGACCCCGCGCTGAGGCCCTTCTGCGAGATTCCGGTCGTCACACCGGATTCGGGCTCCGTCGCCCGGTTCGAGCTGCTCATCAGCGGACTCCTGCTTCGGCGCGGGTGCGCGGGACGACGATCATCGGGACGGGGAGCTCGTGCAGCATCTTCGCCGCGGTCGAGCCGAGGAACAGGCGGCGCGGCTGCGCCAGGCGGCTGGAGCCGACCAGGACGACCTCGCCGGGGAGCCAGGACAGGTTCGACACCGCATCCTCGACCGTGTCGCCGGGGGCCTCCTCGACGTCGGCGGGCAGGTCCTCGGGCAGCAGCCCCTTGGCGACCGTGAGCACGTCGCGGCCGTGCTCGGTGCCCACCAGGCGGATGGCACCGGTGTCGAGTCCGGGTGGGACGTCGAACGGGACGAGGGAGACCAGGCGGAGACCGACTCGCGACGTGGTGGCGATCGCCGCCGCCTCGTCGAGCAGGTTGTCGGCGCCGGGGCGGGTGCCGACCGCGACGGTGACGCGCGGCAGCACATGATCGTCCTCCTCGGCGGTGCCCGCGGGGGCCAGCGCGACCGGGATGGTCGACGAGTGCAGCAACTCCGACGCCACACTGCCGAGGCGGTGGCGTCCGAAGATGCTGCCGTTGGCCGTGCCGACCACGATGATGCGGGCGTCGAACTCCTCACCCGCGGCGATCAGCCCTTCGGCGAAGGATTCCCCGAACCGCACGTGCCCCGTGCGGGTCAGCTCCTGCGGCAGGCGCACGACCGCATCTTCGAGCCACTCCTTCGCCTGGCGGCGGATGTGGTCCTCGTACGCGCGCTCCGGCGGGACCGCCGCGCTGCGCGTGCCCTCGGAGGGCAGCACGATCACGAGATGCAGGACAGCCCCGAGACTGCGGGCGAGCCGCGCGCCGAGAGCCGCGGCATCCGCACCCGCGTCCGTCGCCGTGTACCCCACGACGACCGCGCCGGGCATCAGCCGACCTCGGCCTGGTCGCCGGCTGCCCTGCGGGACTCGACGATGGTCGACGCGACGAGGTGCCCCATGCGGATGGCGCCGTCGACGTGCTGGAATCCGGCGCCCGCCATGTCGCTGCAGGCGAAGTGGATCGGGCCGACGGCGGTGCGCAGATCCGCTCCGTAGCGGTGCAGGCCGCCCATGTCGAAGCTGGCGGCGTATGCCCCGCGCGTCCACTCCTCGGTGCCCCAGTCGCTCTCGTAGTAGACAACGGGGTTCTCGGCCTCGGGTCCGTAGTAGTGCGACAGCGAGGCGAGGATGCGCTCCTTGCGCTCCTCGGCCGACAGCGCGAAGAGGTCGTCGGCGTTCTGGTCGCTGACGAAGCCGACCAGGGTGCCGCGCTCGTCACCGTGATTGGTGTTGTCGTACGCCTCGTGGGCGAGCTCGTACGGGCTGAAGGCGGTGCCGCTCAGGCCCTGCTCGCGCCAGAACGGGCGGTCGTAGACGGCGTGCACCTTGATGACGAAGCCCATCGAGAGGTGCTGGTGCAGCTGGTGCTGGCGACGCGGCAGCGGCGGCACGAAGGCGATGCGGCTGTAGAGCACGGGAGCGTGCGCGAGGATCGCGAAGCGGGCGCGCACGGTGAGCTCGTCGGTCGTCGCCGTGACGCCGTCATCGCTCCACTCGAGCGAGCGCACGGGCTGGTTCAGGAGGACGTCGTCGCCCAGGCGCTCGGCGAGCAGCAGCGGCACCTTCTGCAGTCCGCCGACCACGCGCTGGTCGAGGATGAAGTCGGCATCGACGAGGTTCGAGTACGACCCTGCCGAGGCGGCCATGTGCAGCGACTGCAGCAGCGAGAACGAGTGCGTCGGCTTGGTGAGCATCGCCGAGCCCGTGGCGAACGCGAGGTTCAGCACAGCCTCGTCGTCGTCGGTCTGCGCGCGCAGCCAGGCGTCCCACGTCACCGAGTCCCACTCCGCGGCGCGGGGGTGCGCCCACGGCTGGTCGGGGTCGATCTCGGCGACCATCGCGTCCAGCTGCGACGTGATCTCGGCGATGACCGCCTCGGTCGCCGCCGACACCGGGAACATCTCGCCGGTGAAACGGTGCACCTGTCCGTCGGGTCCGACGTAGACGCTGTCGCCCTCGCGATAGCGGCTGTAGGTCTCGAGACCGAGCTCCTCGATCGTGTCCTTGAGCGCGTCCTGATCCGGCGAGACCCACTGGCCGCCGAGCTCGAGCATGGCGCCGTCGACGACGTCGGTCCACAGCCGTCCGCCCACCCGGTCGCGGGCCTCCAGCACGGCGACCGACAGGCCGGCCTTGCGCAGGTCGTTCGCCGCCGTGAGCCCTGCGGCTCCGGCGCCGACGATCAGCACGTCACGAGTGATCTCAGCCATCTGCTTCTCCTTCGTTGGAAAGTGTCGTGCCGGTCGCGATCCCACATCCCCCGATATGGATCGCGACCGGACGGGTGTTCAGGTCGCGACGGCGTCGCTTCCCGGAGTCGTGGTGGTCGGCACCGCGGGGCGCTTCGCGAGATTTCGGCGCACGAGCGGCCAGAAGAGAACGAGGACGCCGGTGGCGATCAGGCTCGTCCACACCTGGGTGCGCCCGCCCTCGGTCGTGAGCATCACGACGACCACCGCGGCGATGCACGCGATCAGCAGGAAGTTCAGCCACGGGTGCAGCCACATCTTGAGCGTGAGGTTCGCGACCTCCTCCGACGTCATCCGCTGCCGCAGGCGCCACTGGGTCAGCGCGATGAAGACGTAGACGAACAGCGCGACGAGTCCGGCGGAGTTCATGATGAAGTCGAAGATCCCCGACCCCGGCGTGAAGAAGTTCACCAGCGTGGCGATCAGCCCGCCGATCGTCGAGGCGAGCAGTGCCATCACCGGCACGCCGCTTCTCGACTTCTTCGCCACGACGCGCGGCGCGAAACCCTGCTCGGCGAGCGCCGAGAACATGCGGGATGCCGAGTAGAGACCCGAGTTCAGCACCGAGATGACCGCGGTGAAGATGACGAGCTGCATGATGATGCTCGCGCCGGGGATGCCGAACTGCTCGAGCGCGTACGTGAACGGGGCGGTGGCCACGTCGGTCGGCACGGGGAGCTCGTCCCAGGGCACCACCGTGACGATGATGAGCACCGATCCGACGAAGAAGAGCAGGATCCGCCAGATGATCGTGCTCGTCGCCTGACGGATGCCCTTGGCCGGGTTCTCGGACTCGGCGGATGCCATCACGGCGATCTCGGTGCCGAAGTACGAGAAGATCACGAGCGCGACTCCGGTGAATGCGACGCCGAAGCCGTTCGGGGCGAAGCCCCCGTGCTCCCACAGGTTCGAGACCGAGACCTCGGAGTTCGGCCAGAGGCCGAAGGCGAACAGCAGACCGGCGCCGAGGAACACGACGATGGCGAGCACCTTGATGCTGGCGAGCCAGAACTCGACCTCGCCGAACGTGCGGACCGAGATGACGTTCGTGCCGACGAAGATCGCGATCAGGACCAGCGACCATGCCCACGACGGGACGACCGGGAACCAGCCCGCCAGGGTCTCGCCGCCGAGCACCGCCTCGTAGGCGAGCACTCCGACCCAGAAGTACCAGTACAGCCACCCCACCAGGTAGGCGGCCCAGTTGCCCAGGCCGACTCGGGCGTACTCCATGAAGGACCCGATGGCCGGGCGCGAGGCCGCCATCTCGCCGAGCATGCGCATCGCGAGGAACACGAGCAGTCCGCCGATGAGGTAGGACACCACGGCGGCCGGTCCGACCGTGCGGATGACGTTGCCGGATCCGACGAAGAGGCTCGCGCCGATGATCCCCCCGAGGGTGATCATCGTGACGTGACGGGACCGCAGCTTCTTCGTGCGCGGGTTCGCCCCGGCGAAACCGGCCGACGTCTCAGGAGAGACGGGCCGGTCCCACTGCGATTCCGATTCCGCCGACATGTCAGGCCTGGGCGAGTGCGGCGGCGACCACGTCGAGACCCTCGTTCAGCAGGTCGTCGCCGATGGCGAGCGGAGGGAGGAAGCGGATGACATTGCCATAGGTGCCGCAGGTGAGGACGATGACCCCCTGCGCGACGCAGGCCTTGGCGACGGCCGCGGTGAGCGCGGCGTCGGGCGCCTTCGTCTCGGGATCGACGAACTCGGCGGCGATCATGGCGCCGTGTCCGCGGATGTCTCCGATGCGGGCATCCTTCTCCTGCATCTCGCCGAGGCGCCGCGTGAGGATCTCGCCGATCTCTCGCGCGCGCTCGATCAGGCCGTCGTTCTCGAAGACGTCGATCGCGGCGAGCGCCGCGGCGCAGGCGATCGGGTTGCCGCCGTAGGTGCCGCCGAGGCCGCCGGAGTGCGAGGCGTCCATGATCTCGGCGCGGCCGGTGACGGCGGCGAGGGGCAGGCCGCCGGCGATGCCCTTGGCGGTGGTGATGAGGTCGGGCTCGATGCCGAAGATCTCGCTGGCGAACATGTGGCCGGTGCGCGCGAAGCCGGTCTGCACCTCGTCGGCGATGAAGACGACGCCGTTGGCACGACACCACGACGCGATCGCGGGGAGGAACCCGTCGGCGGGGACGATGAAGCCGCCCTCGCCCTGGATGGGCTCGATGATCACGGCCGCCAGGTTGTCGGCGCCGATCTGCTTCTCGAGCTGCAGGATGACGCGGGAGGCCGCCTCGCCGCCCTCGAGCCCGTCGCGGAAGGGGTACGACATCGGCGCGCGGTAGACCTCGGGGGCGAACGGTCCGAAGCCGCTCTTGTACGGCATCGACTTCGCGGTCAGGGCCATCGTGAGGTTGGTGCGGCCGTGGTAGCCGTGGTCGAACGCGACGACCGCCTGGCGACCGGTGTGCTTGCGCGCGATCTTGATCGCGTTCTCGACGGCTTCGGCGCCGGAGTTGAACAGAGCACTCTTCTTGGCGAAGTCGCCGGGGGTGAGCCGGTTGAGCGCCTCGGCGACGCCGATGTACGACTCGTAGGGCGAGATCATGAAGCAGGTGTGCGTGAACTGCGCGGCCTGCGCGGCGACGGCCGCGGCGACCTTCGGGTGCGCGTTGCCGACCGTGGTCACGGCGATGCCGGAGCCGAGGTCGATCAGGGAGTTGCCGTCGGCGTCGACGACCACGCCACCGCCGGCCGCGACGGCCGCGACGGGAACGGTGTGCCCGACACCGGCGGCGACGGCGTCGGCCTTGCGGGCGAGGATCTCGGCCGACCGGGGGCCGGGGAGGTCGGTCACGAGTCGACGCTCCTGGGGGAGGTCGGGGCCGCCGAGGGGAACTGCGACTGCTGCGGTGTCGAGGAGTGCCATGTGGGCGAGCGTACGACCGCGGTGGGGGCCCCTGCATTCGCCGGACTGTACAATCTGATCAGGATCATCGCCGCGCCGTACAGTTCGGCGCGACGGGCAGGAGGTCATCGGCATGGATGCGACCGAGCAGCCGACGCTGCGCGCCCTGCTCGCTCGCACCGATCTGGGGCTGCGTCTCGTCTCCCGGGAGGACCTGCTGCCGGCCGGCGCACTGGACCGCCCGCTGCGCTGGGTGCACAGTTCCGACCTCGCCGACCCGACGCCGTTCCTCGCCGAGGATCTCGCGCTGCTGACCACCGGCACGCAGTTCGATGCCGATGCCGACCTCGACGTCTACGTCGACCGGCTCTCCGATCGCGGCGTGCTCGGCCTGGGTTTCGGTTCCGACGTGCACCGCGCCGGGGTGCCCGACGAGCTCGTCGTAGAATGCGCGCGCCGAGGCATCCCGCTGTTCGAGGTGCCCTACCGCACGCCGTTCATCGCCGTCGCCCGCGCGCACTCCGAGGCGATCGCCGCTCAGGCGTACGCCCGCAGGTCCTGGGCACTCGACACGCAGCGCGCGCTCGCCCTGGCGGCGCTCCGCCCCCGCGGCCTGGATGCGACGGTCGCGGAACTCGGCCGCCGGCTCGGCGTCTGGGTCGGGATGTACGACGCCTCCGGCGCGCTGCAGCTCTCGCATCCCCCCTCGGCCCTGCCGTCGGAGGCGCTCGCCCCGCTCGGCGTCCGCGCCACCGAGGTGCTCGCGCGCGGACTGGAGACCGGGCAGTCGCTCACCATCGACGAGCGCACCTTCACGCTCTTCACGGTCGGGCGCGGCGGGCACCTGCGGGGCGTCATCGCCCTCGCCGTCGATGCTCTCGACGCCGAGGCGCGCACCGTCGTGACATCGGTGATCGCGATGGCGGGTCTCGCCCTCGAGCAGAGCGATCAGCTGGCCCGCAGCCGCCGCCGGTTGCACTCGCAGCTGCTGGGCTCGCTGCTCGGCGACGACGCCGCGCTCGCCCGCCGGGTGCTCGGCAGCATGCCCGCGGCTCCGGTGATCGTCGCCGTCGCCGCGGACGGACCGGCCGGCCCCCTGACGGACTGGTGGGAGCGGCGGCGCAGCGAGCACGGCACGGCGAGCTTCCTCGCGGAATCGGCGGACGGCGTCGTCCTCTGCCTCTCCGCCGCGGACGCGTCTCTGCTCGACGAGGTGGCCACCCGCTTCGGCGTGCGCATCGGCGCGTCGGGCTCGGAGTCCTACGACGCCTTCTCCCGCGCGCATGCCCAGGCCCTCGCAGCACTCCGGCAACAACAGGGTCCGGGCGTCTTCGCCTACGCCGACACGGTGGGCTCCAGCATCCTCAGCGCACTCGCGACCGACGAGGCGCGTCTGGTGGCCGAGTCCCGTCTCGCAGCTCTCCGCGACCACGACACCAGGACCGGCGGCGAACTGGAGACCTCGGTGCGCATCTGGCTGGAGCACGATGCGAAGAGCGAGGCCGCGGCCGCGGTGCTCGGCGTGCACCGGCACACTCTGCGCTCCCGCATCACCCAGGCGGGCGTGCTGCTGGGGTTCGACCTGTCGTCGTTCCCGGCGCGCGCCGAGCTGTGGGCGCTCCTGCAGACCGCCAGGGACTGACGACGCTCTCAGCCGGTCGGCGCCGCAGCGGGAGTCAGATAGCCCGCGACGAACTCCTCGAAGAGCAGGACCATGTCGACGGAGTCGTCGAGGAGCCACTGCAGCTGGATGCCGTCCATCACCGCGCTGATCAGTCGCGCCGCACGGGCGGGATCGATGTCGTCGCGCACCTCGCCGTCGACCTGCCCGCGGCGGAGGATCTGCTCGGCGTCGGCGGCACGGTCACGGTAGCGGGCCGCGAAGTCGACGTGCGAGGGGTGGTCGGGGTCGGTGGCCTCCGCCGAGATGATCGCGTACAGCGACGTCAGACCGCGCGAGGTCCGGTTGTGGGCCACGACCCTCTTGGCCTGCTCGATCAGCGTGTGCTCCGCCGGGTCGCCCGCGGCCGCCCGCACCTTCTCATCGCGCTGACGCAGCACCTCGGCGAACAGCTCCTCCTTGTCGGCGAAGTGGTGCAGCAGCCCCGCCGGCGTCACGCCGACCCGCTTCGCGATCTCCCGCAGGGATCCACCGTGGAATCCCGTGCGGGAGAACACGGCGAGCGCTTCGTCGACGATGGCCTGTCGGCGAGCCTGCCCCGTGGCGTACGGACCACGGGGCCTTCGTGCCGCTGCCGACCGCTCATCCGTGCTCATCGCCCACTCCGTGTCCTCCCGCGCGGCGAGGCGGGCTCAGCCGTGGTGGCCGTGCCCCGCTCCCCATGACGAGCCGAATACCTGCTGTCTCATCGCGGGCCGCAGGCGCTGCTCCATCTCGCGGTCCACAAAGTAGTCCTTGAGTGTATCTTTCGTGAGCTCGTTGCCGATCGCGGCCATGATCATCGACTGGTCCAGCGACAGATAGCGTTCGGCGACCGTACCGCTCTTCACGGCGACGGCGTCGTAGAACCCGCCGGGCCCGTAGGCGCCGAGGTCCTTCTCGATGCCCTCGAGGTTGCGCAGCGCGCCCTTGCGGTCATAGGGCAGGGCGAGGAATGCCGCGTGCGGGGTCACGACCCCGTCGCCGAACTCCGGCGCGGGATTCGTGCCCTCCGCACATCCCGGCCGGTCGACGTCGACGTCGGTCTTCTCGGCGTCCGAGGTGTAGCCGTCCGACCGCATGCCGGCGATGTCCACGCCGTACTCCGCGTATCCGCCGAACGGATCGCTCGCGGGCGAGAAGCCCCAGTATCCGTATCCGGCCTCATCGAGCCCGTGCTGCTTCTGCACGGCGACCGTGATGGGGTGGTTGAGCTTCCAGGACTTCGGCCCCCACTTCGTCTCGGGCACGAGCAGGTCGGGCATCAGCGACTCGAACATGCTGCCGCCCCAGCTCGGGACGAACGACATCCCGTCGTAGGAGTAGGCACCCTCCCAGACCTCGACGCCGTCGTAGGCGCGGTACTCGCCCTGCGGCAGCTGCTCCTGCCAGGCCCAGTCGCATCCGGGAGGCATCGTGCGGTGGGTGCCGTACAGCGCGGTCGCGGGGATCTGCCCGTTGGCGATGCCGAGGTAGGTCGCGATGCGACTCTCGCTGACGGTGGTGTCGTAGTGATGGCAGGTGTAGAACGCCGTCGCCCCCGAGCCGTTGTACATGGGCGCCTCGACGCTGCAGTCCGGCGGCGGGGCATCCCAGAAGCCGCCGCGATTCGTGCCGGCCGGGAGACCGGCGGCGCCTGCGGGGTCGAAGAACGATGCGAAGTCCATCGAGTCGTAGAGGGCATCGGCCTGCCCCGCGAGGGCGGGATCCGCTTCGCGGACGATGCGCAGCGAGGCGGCGAGCCATCCGTTGTCGACGGTACTGAGGAACGGGTACACGGTGTCACCCGAGTCGGGCCACGTCGTCAGCTTCTCTCCCGTGGTGGGCGAGTACCAGTTGTAGAACATGCCGCTCGCGTCGTTGCGTTCGAGGCCAGCGAGCGTGTCGAGGGTCGTCGACAGGCGGGAGTGCGCCTCGGCATCGTCGATGATGCCCAGGTCGCGCGCGGTCACGGTCGACCACAGGTATCCGCCGATGTTGGTCGGAGAGGTGTACTCCCCCGGGGTCTGCAGATCACCGGTGACGTTGTCGGACGGCAGGCCCGTCTGCTCGTCGGTCATCGCATCGAGTGACCGCCAGGTGTCGGTCGCCCAACGCTCGAGCTCGTGCGTCCCCGGCCTGCCGCCCCCGCCCGCCGGACCGCCGCCGGCGACCGCCGGGCCCGCGAGTGCCAATCCCGAGACGACCAGTCCGGCCGTCGCCACTGCGCTCATCCATCGCTTCATCGTGTCTCCTCGTCGAGAACGGCGCCGCCGATCGCAGCGCGTCGATCTGCGAAAACCTAACACGTGTTCGGTGTTCACTCAACCCCCTCCCGCTGAGAGCGCCTTCCCCGAGCAGAGAGATGCCCGTACGCTATATCACGGAGGTATCTCATGGCTCACCGTTTCGACCCTCAGCGCAGCGCGGCCCTCGTCGCCGCGGCACGAGCAGATCGGCAGATGACTCAGGCTCAACTCGCGCGAGCGGCGCGGATGAGCCAGCCGAACATCGCGGCCATCGAAGCCGGGCGTCGTGCTGTGGGGCCCGATGCGCTGGAGCGGCTGTTGAGCGCTGCCGACTATCGGCCGAGCCTCCCGCTGGAAGAGACGGCGGCAGCGATCGTCGCCGCAGGTGTCCGACGCGGTATTCGAGACATCCGCGTCTTCGGCTCCGTCGCGCGAGGCACCGACCACTTCACCTCCGACATCGATCTCTTGGCACGCGTGGACGCGGACCGCAGCTACTTCGATGTCGCGCTGTTCCAGAACGAGGTCGAGGCTCTCACCGGGTTCCCGGTGGACATCGTGGTGGACGACGCCGCACGCCCCGCTTTCCTCGACGACACCACCCTCGTGCCGCTATGAGCGATCAGAGCCGGCCGCACGGACACTCGTTCACCCGTGTTCCCCGCGCGGGCGACGGCGCCACGGCAGCCGAGATCTCGCTCATCAAAGTGAACGACAGCCTCGACGCCATCTCGACGCTTCTCGACCACGCGGTCTCGGGCGGGCGAGAGGCTTTCGTTCGAGACTCACCCGCGTACGCCTCTGGGTCGATGGCGGTCATCCGCGCCGCGGCGCTGTTCGAAACCGAGGAGTTCGAGGCGCATCTGGGCAACGTCGCCGACGAGGTCAGACTCGCACTCATCACGATGCGAAACATCGCCGCGCACTCCGGCTGTCGCTCCATGAACGACGACCTCTTCTGGCAGACGCTCATCGTCGGCCTTCCGCCGCATCTTGAATCCTGGCGCGCCGCGGCGCGAAACCGTCTCACCGACTGACCGGCCTCAGCGGGGCGCGTGCGCCTCGAGGAACTCGTACACGTCGGTGGTGTCGACGCCGGGGAACGACCCCGTGGGCAGGGTCGCGAGCAGCGTGCGCGGCGTCTTCACGTTGGGCCACGAGTTCTCGCGCCACCGCCCCTCGAGCTCGGCGGGAGCCCTGCGACAGCAGACCTCCACCGAGTGCTTCGACACGCCCCGGTGCGGGGTGTCCCGCCCGACGAACCACTTCGTGTCATCGAAGCGCACGCCCACGCTGACCGAGTGCAGTCCCTCGCTCGACGCCTCCACCCTGGCCGTGCACCAGTAGGTGCCGTTGCCGGTGTCGGTGTACTGGTAGTACGGATTGAAGCGGTCGTCCTCGTCGAAGACCACGCGACTGGTCCAGCGACGGCAGCACATCTGCCCCTCGATCGCGCCGAGCCGATCGGTCGGGAAGTTCACGTCGTCGTTCTCGTACGCCTTCGTGATGGTGCCGGACTCGTGCACCTTGAGGAAGTGCACGGGGATGTCGAGGTGGCGGGTCGCGAGGTTCGTGAAGCGATGCGCCGCCGTCTCGTACGAGACCGAGTACGCGTCGCGCAGATCCTCGATCGAGATCGCCCTGCGCGTCTTCGCCTCCCGCAGCGCCGGCACCACGTGCGCCTCCGGGATCAGCAGCGCGCCGGTGAGGTAGTTGGTCTCGACGCGCTGGCGGAGGAACTCCGCGTAGCTGCGGGGCTCGGAGTGTCCGAGGATGCGACTCGAGAGCGCCTGCAGCACGGCCGTCCTCGCGTCGCCCTTGGCCGGCACGCTGCTCGACAGGTACAGCCGCCCGTGGGCGAGATCGGCGACGCTCCTCGTCGTCTGCGGAAGGTCGGGGGCATAGTGCAGCGTGAAGCCGAGATGCGCGGCGATCTCCGATGCGGTCCGCTGGGTGAGCGGACCGCCGGGGTGGCGCACCGCGGCGAGGAGCTCCGCCGCCTTCGCCTCGAGGTCGGCGAAGTGGTTGTCCTGCCTGCGCATCAGATGACGGAGCTCGACGTTCGCACGCCTGGCCTCCTCCGGTGTGGCCGCCCGCTCGTCCTTGAGCCGATCGATCTCGCCGTGCAGAGCCAGCAGCGCCTTGAGAGCATCCGTCGGCATGCTCTTGGCGATGCGGAACGGCTCGATCCCGAGCGCCTGGAACGTCTGCCCCTTCATGGCCCGTTCGAGGGCGATCTCGATCGCGCTGCGCTCGTCGAGCGGCTCTCCCTCGAGCAGCGCGTCGATCGTGACACCGAGTGCCCGCGCGATCGCCTGCAGCTGCGTGAGCTTCGGCTCCCGCTTGCCGGTCTCGATCATCGACAGCTGGCTCGGGGCACGATCGACGGCCGCGGCGAGGTCGTCCAGGGTCATCCCGCGCGCCGTGCGCAGCTGACGGATGCGGCGTCCGATCGTGAGGGCGTCGGCGTCTTCTTCGACCGTGGAGGTGCTCATGGGGCCGATTCTGTCACAGAAACAGAATTTCGAGCGATCTTCACACCGGGATCGGTCAGTGGAGCGGGACTTCTTCACACACAGTGGGAACACGCCACCCGGCTTCACTGTCCGGGCATCCCACGGAGGAGACACCATGACGAACACCGCTCAGAATCACACACCCCGCCCCGCGGGTCTTCGCGCCGGCGACCAGGTTCAGACGGCCGCCGAGCTGCAGGAGATCTGGGAGACGGATCCTCGCTGGGACGGCGTCGAGCGCACGTACTCGGCCGACGACGTCATCCGCGTCCGCGGGTCGGTCCGCGAGAACTCCACCCTCGCCCACCGCGGGGCCGAGAACCTCTGGAACCTGCTGCACACCGAGGACTACGTGCGGGCGCTCGGTGCCTACACCGGCGGGCAGGCCGTGCAGCAGGTGCGGGCGGGCCTCAAGGCGATCTACCTCTCGGGCTGGCAGGTCGCGGCCGACGGCAACCTCGCCGGGCAGACGTACCCCGACCAGTCGCTCTACCCCGCGAACTCTGTGCCTGCCGTGGTCCGCCGCATCAACAACGCGCTGATCCGTCAGGACCAGCTGGAGCACGCCGAAGGCGAGATCACCCGGGACTGGCTCGCGCCGATCGTCGCCGACGCCGAAGCCGGCTTCGGCGGTCCGCTGAACGCCTACGAACTCGCGCAGTCGCTGATCCAGGCCGGCGCCGCCGCCATCCACTGGGAGGACCAGCTGGCGAGCGAGAAGAAGTGCGGGCACCTGGGCGGCAAGGTCCTCGTCCCCACACAGCAGCACATCCGCACGCTCAACGCGGCCCGCCTCGCCGCGGACGTCGCCGGCGTGCCGACGGTCATCATCGCCAGGACGGATGCTCTCGCCGCCGATCTGCTCACCAGCGACGTCGACGAGCGGGACCAGCGGTTCACCACCGGCGAGCGCACCGCCGAGGGCTTCTACCGCATCCGCCCCGGCATCGAGTCGGTCATCAGCCGCGGCCTCGCCTTCGCGCCCTACGCCGACCTGCTCTGGGTGGAGACCGGGGAGCCCGACATCGAGCTGGCGCGCGAGTTCGCCGCGGCGATCCACGCCAGGCACCCGGGCAAGCTGCTCGCCTACAACTGCTCACCGAGCTTCAATTGGAAGCGTCATCTCTCCGACGCCGAGATCTCGACGTTCCAGCAGGAGCTGGCCGAACTGGGGTACCGCTTCCAGTTCATCACCCTCGCCGGCTTCCACGCCCTGAACCACTCCATGTTCGATCTCGCCCGCGGCTACGCCGAACGCGCCATGAGCGCCTACGTCGAACTGCAGGAAGCCGAGTTCGCCGACGAGGCGAACGGCTACACCGCCACCAAGCACCAGCGCGAGGCGGGAACCGGTTACTTCGACGTGATCTCGACCGCACTCAACCCCGACAGCGCGACCCTCGCGCTCGCCGGCTCCACCGAGACCGCGCAGTTCCACTGAACACCGCGCCCTTCGTCTCGCTCCGCGGTTCCTGAGCGAGGAGCGCAGCGATGAGACGAGGGGCGACCACCCTTCCCACCCTTCCCGCCCTTCGCGCCCTTCGTCTCGCTCCGCTCGCTCAGGAACCGGATGTGACGAGACCAAGGGCCACCCGATGAATAGGACCACGACCATGACCACTCCCACCGCTCCCCCGACCACCGCTCCGATCCAGACCACCCAGCAGGGTCCCGCGATCACCGTGACGGGGCCGCTGCGAGAGCACTACGACGAGATCCTCACCCCCGAGGCCATCGCCTTCCTCACCGAGCTGCACCACCGCTTCGCGTCGCGCCGCCACGACCGGCTCGCCGACCGCCTGCGACGGCACTTCGAGATCGGCACCGGGCACGACCCGCGGTTCCGCGACGACACCAGGCACATCCGCGACGACGCGGGGTGGCGGGTGGCGGGAGCAGGTCCCGGGCTCGAGGACCGCCGCGTCGAGATCACCGGGCCGACGGATCCGAAGATGACGATCAACGCCTTGAACTCGGGAGCCCGAGTCTGGTTGGCCGACCAGGAGGATGCCACGAGCCCCACCTGGCGGAACGTCATCGAGGGACAGCTCTCGCTGCGCGACGCCATCCGCGGCGCGCTGTCGTTCACGTCGCCGGAGGGCAAGGAGTACCGCGTCACCGCGGAGCGCACGCCCACGATCGTGATGCGTCCCCGCGGCTGGCACCTCCCCGAGAAGCACCTGCAGTTCATCGACCGCGCGGGGCGCCGCACCGCGGCATCCGGGTCGCTCGTCGACTTCGGTCTGTACTTCCTGCACAACGCGGAGGAGCTGATCGCGAACGGTCGCGGGCCGTACTTCTACCTCGCGAAGCTGGAATCGAGCGAGGAGGCGAAGCTGTGGGACGACGTTTTCTCGTTCAGCGAGGAGTACGTGGGGATCCCGCACGGGACCATCCGTGCGACAGTGCTCATCGAGACGCTGCCCGCGGCGTTCGAGATGGACGAGATCCTCTACGAACTGCGCGATCACTGCGCGGGGTTGAACGCGGGTCGCTGGGACTACATCTTCTCGATCATCAAGAACTACCGTGGTCGCGGCGCCCGCTTCGTGCTCCCCGACCGCAGCGAGGTCACGATGACGGTGCCCTTCATGCGGGCCTACACCGAACTGCTCGTGCAGACCTGCCACAAGCGGGGCGCCTACGCGATCGGCGGCATGAGCGCCTTCATCCCGAACCGGCGCGACCCCGAGGTGACGGCTCGGGCGATCGAGAAGGTCACGGCCGACAAGCGCCGCGAGGCCGGGGACGGCTTCGACGGCACCTGGGTGGCGCACCCCGACCTGATCCCGACCGCTCAGGCCGAATTCGATGCCGTGCTCGGCGACGGGACGAACCAGATCGACCGCTCGCGCCCCGAGGTCTCGGTGACGGCGGCGCAGCTGCTCGATCTGCACATCGGACGGCCGATCACCGGTCAGGGCGTGCGCGACAACGTCTCGGTGGCGATCCGATATCTCGAAGCGTGGGTGCGCGGCCTCGGCGCCGTGGCCATCGACAACCTGATGGAGGACGCGGCGACCGCCGAGATCAGCCGCTCGCAGGTGTGGCAGTGGATTCACCAGGACCGCACGACCGAGGACGGCACGCCGATCACGGCCGAGTACGTGGAGGGTCTGATCGGCGAGGTGCTCGACACCGTCGACCGCACCGACGGCGACCGCTTCGACGATGCGGCGTCGGTATTCCGCGACGTCGCGCTGAAGGAGGACTTCCCCGCGTTCCTCACCCTCGGCGCCTACTCGCGGTTCCTGGTCGAGGACTGACACCGCCCTCCCGTCGCGCCTCCGCGTCGACCGGTTCAGCCGCGAGACGCAAGGCGCGACGGGAGCGGTCGTGCGCGATTCATGCCGACATCCGTATGCCCGCTGTGCCACGCTGTGTCGATGAGCGACGCCTCCGAGTCCCGGCCCGCCTCCTCGCCGTTCGCTCCACCCCCGGCGACGCGCCGTCCGGTGCCCACGCCGCACGCACCGCCGCGGGGAGGACGGTACTTCGGCGCATTGGTGACCGCCTGGCTCTCATTCGGGACCTGGATCCTCGCACTGCTGCTTGTCGTCCTCGCGCTCCTCGCCGGCGGCGGCTATGCGCTCTTCCTCCCGGTGCTCTTCGTCTGGACCTCCTGGATCTGGAGCCTGGTGGGCGTGCTCGCGCTGCTGCTGGCCATCGGCATTCCGCAGTGCACCGGCCTCCGCACCCTCGCGTCCTTCGGCATCGTCCTGCACGTACTGTCCTTCGTCACCTTCATCCTGATGTACGGCTGAGACCTCAGTCGTCCACGCGGGCGTAGCCTGAGGACATGACCGACGCCTGGACCGACATCGCCGCGGAGTTCCTGCACCTCTACCCCCGCGGCACCCGACTTCTGGCCGTCGCCGGTGCGGATGCCGGGCGCTCCCGCCGGGCCGCCGACGACCTCGCCGCCGCCCTCACCGCCGCCGGGCAGTCGGTCGAGCGCGTGCACAGCGACGACGTCGACTCCCCCGCACTGCGCGACGTCGTCATCTCGCCGTTCCGCGCGAACGACACCGCGGGCGCCGTCCTGATCGTCTCGGGACCCGCCGCGCTACTGGGCCCCGAGGCTCGCGGCATGTGGAACTTCACCCTCTGGCAGCTCGCGGGCGACGAGCAGCCGCACACCATCGCCTCCGCCCTGGTGGATGTCACCGATCCCGAGCATCCGACCCGGAGGTTCGCCGACTACTGCGCCCTCCCCGCCGCGTTCGGCTCCTGACCGAGGCGGTCGCCACCGGCCTCGCCCCGATGCTCCGGCTCAGCGGAACGAGGCGGCGACGGAGTTGCGGTGGTAGTCGAACACGATGCTGGTGCGCGTGGATGCGACGCTGCTCTGCGCCGAGAGGTGCTCGAGCACGAACTCGCGCATCTCGGAGGAATCGGCGACGGCGATGTGCAGCAGGAAGTCGTCATCCCCGCCGAGGAAGAACACCTGGATCACCTGGGGAAGCACCCGCACCCGATCGGCGAACTCCACGATGCTCTCGCGCCGCCCGCTCGGTCGCAGCGTGACGCCGATCACGGCCTGCAGGCCGGCGCCCAGCATCCGCTCGTCCACACTGGCGTGGAAGCCGGTGATGACCCCTCGATCGACCAGTGCGCGCAGCCGTGAGTGGGCCGTCGAGGGGGCGACGCCGAGGTGCCCGGCGAGCTCGGCGTTCGTCATCCGCCCGTCCGCACTCAGCAGCGTGACGATGCGCGCATCGACGGCGTCGAGCGCGGGGGCCCGAAGAGTGTTCGGACGAGGGGGCTCCGCAGAGGTCTCCATGCGAACGATTATGCAGGAATTCGTCTCGATGCGAATCTTCTTCAGTGATTCTGTCGTCGGATCGACGTTTCTGCGATTCTGGGTGCACCCACACCGCACCTGGAGGATCGATGAAGATCGGCGTACCGACCGAGGTCAAGAACAACGAGAACCGCACCGCTCTCACCCCCGCGGGCACCGACCGTCTGGTGCACGAAGGCCATCGGGTGCTGGTGCAGTCCGGGGCGGGTGTCGGGTCGGGCATCTCCGACGAGGCCTACCGCGCCGCGGGTGCCGAGATCGTCGCGACGGCGGACGAGGCCTGGGGCGAGGCCGACCTGCTGATCAAGGTGAAGGAGCCCATCGCGCAGGAGTACGGCTTCCTGCGTCCCGACCTCACGCTCTTCACCTATCTCCACCTCGCCGCCGACCGCGCCCTGACGACCGCGCTGGTCGATGCGGGCACCACCGCCGTCGCCTACGAGACCGTGCAACTGCCCGACCGCAGCCTGCCGCTGCTCGTGCCCATGAGCGAGATCGCCGGCCGGCTCTCCGTGACGATGGGGTCGTACTCGCTGATGCGCTCCGCCGGAGGGCGCGGCGTGCTGATGGGCGGCATCGCCGGCACGCCCCGCGCCAAGACGGTCGTGATCGGCGGAGGCGTCGCCGGCGAGCACGCCGCCGCGAACGCACTGGGACTGGGCTCCACGGTCACCGTGATCGACATCTCCCTCCCCCGGCTCCGCGAGCTCGAGCACCGCTACGGCGGCGCGCTGCAGACCCGCGCCTCCAGCCGTTACGACATCGCCGAGGAGCTGGCGACCGCCGACCTCGTGATCGGCTCGGTGCTGATCCCCGGCGCAGCGGCGCCCAAGCTCGTCACCGACGACATGGTGGCGGCGATGAAGCCGGGCTCGGTGCTCGTCGACATCGCGATCGATCAGGGCGGATGCTTCGAGGGCTCGCGCCCGACCACGCACGATGACCCCACCTTCGCAGTGCACGACTCGATCTACTACTGCGTCGCCAACATGCCGGGTGCCGTGCCCGAGACCGCGACCCGCGCTCTGACCAACGCGACCCTGCCCTACGTCTCGGCGATCGCCGGCAAGGGCTGGGAGGCGGCAGCATCCGCGGACGCCTCGCTGGCGAAGGGCCTGAACGTGCAGGGTGGACGCATCACCCTGGATGCCGTCGCGCGAGCTCACGGGTTCACGACCGCCTGAGCGGTGCCCGCGGGAACGCGTGTCCGAGCGTGGCGCGCAAGAACACGGATTCTTGATGACGACCCACCCGGCGGTGCGACGCGTCATCCGAGTACGCTCGTAGTCGTGACCGAACGCGCTCCTCTCTCCCGCAAGCTGTCCGCCATCGCCGAATCGGCGACCCTCAAGGTCGACGCCAAGGCCAAGGCCCTCAAGGCCGACGGCAAGGCGATCATCTCCTACGCGGCGGGCGAGCCCGACTTCGCGACCCCGCAGTTCATCGTCGACGCCGCGGCCGAGGCCCTCGCCGACCCGGCGAGCTACCGGTACACCCCGGCTCCCGGCCTGCCCGCGCTCCGCGAGGCGATCGCTGCGAAGACGCTGCGCGACTCCGGCCTCGAGGTCTCGCCGAGCCAGGTCATCGTGACCAACGGCGGCAAGCAGTCCGTTTACCAGGCATTCCAGGCGGTCGTGAACCCCGGCGACGAGGTGCTGCTGCCCGCGCCGTACTGGACCACTTACCCCGAGGCCATCCGCCTCGCCGACGGCACCCCGGTCGAGGTGTTCGCCGGCGCCGACCAGGAGTACAAGGTCACCGTCGAGCAGCTCGAGGCCGCGCGCACGGCGCGCACCACCGCCCTCGTGTTCGTCTCACCGTCGAACCCCACGGGATCGGTCTACACCGCCGAGGAGACCAGGGCGATCGGCGAGTGGGCGCTCGAGCACGGCATCTGGATCATCAGCGATGAGATCTACCAGAACCTGACCTACGAGGGCGTCACGGCGACTTCGGTCGTCGAGGCCGTGCCCGAGGTCGCCGGCCAGACGATCCTCGTCAACGGCGTCGCGAAGACGTATGCGATGACCGGCTGGCGCGTGGGCTGGATGGTCGGGCCCGCCGACGCCATCAAGATCGCCGGCAACCTGCAGTCGCACCTGACGAGCAACGTGAACAACGTCGCCCAGAAGGCGGCCATCGCGGCCCTCAACGGACCGCAGACCGAGGCCGAGCAGTTCCGTGAGGCGTTCGACCGCCGTCGCCGCCTGATCGTCTCGGAGCTGTCGAAGATCGAGGGCCTCGTCGTGCCGAACCCCCTGGGCGCCTTCTACGTCTACCCCGACGTGCAGGGCCTTCTCGGCCGCACCTGGGGCGGCGTGACGCCGACCACGTCGCTCGAGCTCGCCGACCTCATCCTCGAGCAGGCCGAGGTCGCCGTGGTCCCGGGCGAGGCCTTCGGCCCGTCGGGGTACATCCGCATGTCGTACGCGCTTGGTGACGACCAGCTCCTCGAAGGCGTGCAGCGCCTGCAGCGGCTGTTCTCCTGACGCCGGCGGCCGCGCGGCACGGAGGTCAGTCCTCGTCGCGGAATCCGATGAGCCAGCGGATGCCGTACCGGTCGACGAGCGTGCCGTCGTAGTCGCCCCAGGGTCTCTTCTGCAACGGGTCGATGACGCGGCCGCCGTTCGACAGGCGGTCGAACCAGCCGGTGAGGGTCGACGCGTCGGCGGTGCCGAGCAGCGAGAGGAACATCCCACTCATCTGCACGGCGTCGTCGTCGGCCCCGGCATCGGCCCCGGCCACCTCGACCGGACCGGACAGCTGCCCGTGCGCGACCGCGTCTCCCGGGCCGTCGTGGCGACCCGCCTGCGCATAGTCGACGAGCTGCAGCTCCCCGCCGAAGACGGCGCGGTAGTGCTCCAACGCCTCAGCGGCGTTGCCGGGGAACATCAGGTACGGGATCAGTCCGCTCATGCCGCGAGTGTACGGCGAACCGTCGACGTTGTCAGTCGATCGGTCGCGGACGGCCGGGTGTGACTACAGTTCCACGCCGAGCAGCACCGGTTCGGGCTGCAGCACGAGCCCGAACTCCGCGTGCACCCGGCTCTGGATGAACCGTGCGAGCTCCGACACCTCGGCGGCTGTCGCACCGCCCCGGTTGGTGAGGGCGAGCGCATGCTTGGTCGACACGGAGGCCCGCGACCTCGGCAGCGCGAAGCCCTTGCGGATGCCTGCCTGCTCGATCAGCCACGCGGCGCTCACCTTGACGTCGGGAGTCTCGGGCTTGACCGGCGGAACGTACCCGTCGTACAGCGCGAGCGGGATCACCGTCACCGTGTCGAGATCGGGCGTCACCGGCCACCGCGGGCACTCGGGGGGCAGCGCGCGCGCCACCGCCTCGGGCACGATCGCATTCTGGAAGAACGAGCCGACGCCGTGCGTGTCGGGGTCGGCATCGTCGAGCAGCATCCCCTTGGACGCGCGGGTGGCGAGGATGCGCTCGCGCACCCAGGTCAGCGGCACGGGCGCGTCGGAATCCAACCCCAGCGCCCGGCGCAGCTGCGCGCCCTGCACGACCCGCTCCTGGGCGACCACGAGATCGACGGTCACCGAGAGGATGACGGCGCGACGCCGCGACACTCCCCCGTAGTGATGCTTGAGGACGGAGGTGCGGAATCCGAGCCCGAGTTCGGACGCGGGAACCACGGAGATCTCGCCCGTCGCCTCGTCGATCAGTTCGACCTCGACCAAGGTCTCCTGGATCTCCTGTCCGTATGCGCCGATGTTCTGCACCGGCGATGCGCCCACCGTGCCGGGGATGCCGCTCATGGCCTCGAGGCCTGCATAGCCGTGCTCGACCGCGTAGGCGACCAGGGCGTCCCAGCCGTGCCCGGCCTGCACACGCAGCCGGATGCGTCCGGCGTGCGGCGACGGGAGCTCCTCGATGCCCTGAGTGAGGATGCGGATGACGGTGCCCTCGAACGGCTCGTCGCCGATGAAGAGGTTGGAGCCGCCACCGAGGACGAACCAGTCATCGCCGCGCGACCACACGTCTCGCAGCGCCGCGACGAGCTCGTCGGTCGTCGCAGCCTCCAGCATCCGCTCCGGCGCGCCTCCGGTGCGCAGGGTCGTCAGGGTCGAGAGCGCCAGGGGCTCCCGCTCACGCACCACGCCGTCGCCCATCAGGAGGCGACGCGCAGCTGCGCCTTGACCAGCACGGTGGTCTCGTCGAACGTGACCTTGAGGTCGATGCGGGTCGAGGACTCGTCGACCGCACCCACCGTGGCCACCACGTGCAGGTCGGCACCCGCGGCCGGATCGACGACGACGGGTTTGGTGAAGCGCACTCCGTAGTCGAGGATCTCGGTGCCGGGCTCGAGCGCGGCGACGACCACGGACGAGGCGATGCCCATCGTGAGCATGCCGTGGGCGAGGACGCCGGGGAGCCCGACCGAGGCGGCGATGTCGTCGCGGTAGTGGATCGGGTTGAAGTCTCCGGAGGCGCCGGCATAACGGACGAGGGACTCGCGGGTGAGGTGGACGGTGCGCTCTGCGACGACGTCTCCGACGGCGAACGGCATCACTGTGCTCCTTCTTCGGCGCCGACCAGCAGCACGCTGGTCGCGGTGACCACGTGCGCGCCGTCGGCATCGGTGATCTCGGCGGCGCTGGTGATCATCGCGTTGCCGCCCATCATGCGGATTCCGGTGACGCTCAGCCGGCCGGTGAGCTCGTCTCCCGCGACGATCGGTCGTGTGTAGGCGAACCGCTGCTCGGCATGGATGGTGCGCGCCAGGACGATCCCGGAATCGGGCTCCCCGAGAAGCTGCTGCAGAGTGAGGTCCTGGATGACCATGGCGAAGGTCGGCGGGGCCACGACGTCGGCGAACCCGGCGGCGCGTGCCGCCTCGACGTCGAGGTGCATCGGGGCGTCGGCGAAGACGGCGCGTGCGAACTCGCGCACCTTCTCACGACCGACGAGGTACGGGGGTGTCGGAGGGAACTCACGACCGACCAGTTCTTGATTCACTGCCACCCCTCGATCCTACCGAGGGCATGCGACGTCGCCGCCCTCAGTCGCCCTTCCGGTGCCCCTTGATCGCCTTGATCGCCATCTGCACGGCGATGAAGACGAGGTATGCCGCGAACAGCATGTTGCCGAGGAGCGGGTCGATGAGCGTCGCCAGCCACGCCCCGAGCGCCGTCGTCGTGCAGGCCGAGATGCCGACGATCGCCGCGGCGGTCAGATCCACGTTGCGATTGCGGAGGTTGCCGATGGTCCCCGAGATCGCGGTGGGGATCATCATCAGCAGCGAGGTCCCCTTGGCCACGAGGTCGCTGGTGCCGAAGGCGAGCATGAGGATCGGCACCACGACGATCCCGCCGCCGACGCCGATGAGCCCGGCGAGGATGCCGGTGCACACACCGACCGCGACGAGGGCGATGCCGGTGAGCAGGTGCAGCTCGAACTCGGCGTCCCGAGACGGGATCACCAGGAACAGGCTGACGATCACGACCACGAGGAAGCCGACGAAGAACCATCGCAGCACGGTCTGCGAGATCCGCGGCAGCAATCGGGTGCCGATCTGGGCTCCGACCACCGCTCCCGCGGCGAGGATCAGCGCGGGGATCCAGGCGACCGAGTCGTTGAGCGCGTAGGAGATGACGCCGACCGTCGCGGTCGGGACGATGGCGGCGAGCGAGGTCCCGGCACCGAGTCGCTGATTGAAGTGCAGGAACAGCACGAGCAGCGGGACGATGACCGTGCCGCCGCCCACCCCGAACAGGCCGGAGAGGAGGCCCGCGAGGAGGCCGATCCCGATGAACGCCGTATAGGCACGAGGCCCTCTGTGTCGGGTCTCTGCATCAGTCACCGCATCAGCCTACTCTCGGGTCCGCCCTGCTCCGACTCTTGTACGCGCCACTGGGACCGGGTGCCGAGTTGTGCGACACTGGATCGCACCAGACGACGTCGTCGCCTCCCCGGATCGAAGGAGATCTCATGGTGCGCAGTTCCTATCCCGATATCGAGATCCCCGACGTCTCGATCCACGAGTTCCTGTTCGGCGACGTGGCGGAGGATCGCCTCGACGCCGTCGCCCTCGTCGACGGGGTCAGCGGGGCCACCACGACCTACCGCCAGCTGATCGCGCAGATCGACCTGTTCGCAGGGGCCCTCGCCGCACGCGGCGTCGGGGTGGGCACCGTGGTGGGAGTGCTGTGCCCCAACATCCCGGCGTTCGCGACGATCTTCCACGGCATCCTGCGCGCGGGAGCCACCGCGACGACGATCAACTCCCTCTACACGTCCGACGAGATCGCCAACCAGCTCACGGATGCCGACGCCTCGTGGGTCATCACCGTGTCGCCTCTGCTTGCGGGCGCGAAGGCCGCGGCTGCCGCGCTGGGCTTCGACGACGACCATGTGATCGTCCTCGACGGGGCCGACGGGCACCCCTCGCTGCCCGCTCTGCTCGGAGAGGGCAGGTCCGCCCCGGAGGTCGACTTCGACCCGGCCACGCACCTCGCAGTCCTCCCCTATTCCTCCGGCACCACCGGCAGGCCCAAGGGTGTGATGCTCACGCACCGCAACCTCATCGCGAATGTGAGCCAGTGCCGCACCACGATCTCCGTCGGCGACGGCGATCGGGTTCTCGCGGTGCTCCCGTTCTTCCACATCTACGGAATGACCGTGCTGCTGAACTTCGCCCTGCGCCAGCGGGCCGCGCTGGTCACGATGCCGAAGTTCGATCTGGGCGAGTTCCTCCGTGTCGTTCAGGAGCACCGCACGAACTGGGTGTTCATCGCCCCGCCCATCGCCGTCGCCCTGGCCAAGCATCCGCTGGTCGACCAGTTCGACACCTCGGCGATCAGGGTCGTGTTCTCGGGAGCGGCGCCTCTCGACGGCACGCTCGCGGCCGCGGTGGCCGAGCGTCTCGACTGCGTCGTCTGCCAGGGGTACGGCATGACCGAGACGAGTCCCGTGACCCATGCCATCCCGTATGACCGCCCGGAGATCGACCGGTCCTCCGTCGGGATGCTGCTCGCGAACACCGAGGCCAGGCTGCTCGCGGAAGACGGGAGCGACATCGACGCCCCCACCGACGGTGTGAGCGAGCCCGGCGAGATCCTGATCCGCGGACCGCAGGTGATGAAGGGCTACCTCAACCGCCCGGACGCGACGGCCGAGATGCTGGATGCCGACGGGTGGCTGCACACCGGCGACGTGGCCACGGTCACCCACGACGGCGTCTTCCGGATCGTCGACCGACTGAAGGAGCTCATCAAGTACAAGGGCTACCAGGTGGCGCCCGCGGTGCTCGAGGCGGTGCTGCTCGAGCATCCCGCCATCGCCGACGCCGCCGTGATCGGCGCCTTCGACGACGACGGTCAGGAGGTGCCGAAGGCGTTCGTCGTCGTACAGCAGGGCGCGGAGCTCGATGCGGATGCCGTGATGGCCCATGTCGCCGCCCACGTCGCGCCGCACGAGAAGGTCAGGCAGGTGGAATTCATCGACGCGATCCCCAAGTCGGCATCCGGCAAGATCCTGCGCAAGGACCTGCGCGCCAGGGTCTGACCCCCACCCCGAACGCGAAGAAGCCCGCCGTCCCTCTCGGGGCGGCGGGCTTCTTCGTGCGAGATGCTTACTCGGACTTCTTGGCGTCCTCGGCAGTGGCCTCGGCGGACTCGCCCTCGGCCTGCGACTCGGCGCCGGCCTCGTCAGCGGGAGCCTCCTCGACGGGAGCCTCCTCGACGGGAGCCTCCTCGACGACCTCGGCGGGCTTCTCAGCCTTGGCGGACTTCTTGGTCGACTTCGCCTTGGGGGTGACGGGCTCGAGGACGAGCTCGATCACGGCCATGGGAGCGTTGTCGCCCTTGCGGTTGCCGACCTTCGTGATGCGGGTGTAGCCACCCTCACGGTCTGCGACGAGCGGTGCGATCTCGGTGAAGAGAGTGTGCACGACGCTCTTGTCGCCGATGACCGAGAGAACGCGACGACGAGCGTGCAGGTCTCCGCGCTTGGCGAAGGTGATCAGGCGCTCGGCGAGCGGACGAAGGCGCTTGGCCTTGGTCTCGGTCGTCTTGATCGACTTGTGGGTGTACAGAGCAGCCGCGAGGTTGGCAAGCAGCAGGCGCTCGTGTGCGGGGCCGCCTCCGAGGCGGGGACCCTTAGTGGGCTTGGGCATAATCGTCTAACTCCTGGTCAGAAGGGTCGGGTATCAGAAGGACTCGTCTTCGCTGCCGCCGTAGAAGTGGGCGCCGTCGAAACCGGGCACCGAATCCTTGAGCGACAGACCGAGCGAGATGAGCTTGTCGCGCACCTCGTCGACCGACTTCTGGCCGAAATTGCGGATGTTCATGAGCTGCGTCTCCGAGAGGGCGACGAGCTCGGAAACAGTGTTGATGCCTTCACGCTTCAGGCAGTTGTACGAGCGGACCGAGAGGTCGAGGTCCTCGATCGGCATCGACAGCTCGCTGGAGTTCACTGCCTCCACCGGTGCCGGGCCGATCTCGATTCCCTCTGCCTCGACGTTCAGCTCGCGAGCGAGACCGAACAGCTCGGTGAGCGTCTTCGCAGCCGACGCGACGGCGTCGCGGGGGCTGATGGCGGACTTGGTCTCGACGTCGAGGACGAGCTTGTCGAAGTCGGTGCGCTCACCCGCACGGGTGGCGTCGACGCGGTAGCTGACCTTGAGCACCGGCGAGTAGATCGAGTCGATCGGGATCTGACCGGCCTCGGCGTACTCGTTGCGGTTCTGCGTCGCGGAGACGTAGCCACGTCCACGCTCGATCGTGAGCTCGAGCTCGAACTTCGCGGTCTCGTTGAGAGTCGCGATGACGAGCTCGGGGTTCTGGATCTCGACACCGGCCGGAGCCGAGATGTCGGCGGCGGTGACTTCGCCCGAACCGGTCTTGCGCAGGTACGCGGTGATGGGCTCGTCGCGCTCCGAGGAGACGACGAGCTGCTTGATGTTGAGGATGATCTCGGTGACATCCTCCTTCACGCCGGGGATGGTGCTGAACTCGTGCAGCACGCCGTCGATGCGAACGCTGGTGACCGCGGCGCCGGGGATCGACGACAGCAGGCTGCGACGCAGCGCGTTGCCGATCGTGTATCCGAAGCCGGGCTCCAGGGGCTCGATGATGAACCGGCTCCGGTTCTCGACGATCTTTTCCTCGGTGAGTGTCGGACGCTGTGCAATAAGCACTCTGTGTTCCTTTCGATCACATGACCGCTATATGACATGTGGTGGGGTGAGGTCTTGAGTTGTGTGAGTCGATGCCCGCGGGGCGGGCGTCGAGCCGCCCGGGCCCGAAGGCGCGGGCGGCTCGACGAGCCGGATCAGACGCGGCGACGCTTCGGCGGGCGGCAACCGTTGTGCGCCTGCGGGGTGACGTCCTGGATCGAACCGACCTCGAGGCCGGCGGCCGTCAGCGAACGGATCGCGGTCTCGCGACCCGAGCCCGGTCCCTTGACGAAGACGTCGACCTTCTTGACGCCGTGCTCCTGCGCCTGGCGGGCGGCCGACTCGGCAGCCATTCCTGCGGCGTAGGGGGTCGACTTGCGCGAGCCCTTGAAGCCCACGCCACCCGACGATGCCCAGCTGATGACAGCTCCGGACGGGTCGGTGATCGAGACGATCGTGTTGTTGAACGTCGACTTGATGTGGGCGTGGCCCAGTGCGATGTTCTTCTTTTCCTTGCGGCGCGGCTTGCGCGCGGCGGCCTTGGGTGCAGCCATGAAAGTGTTCTCCTAGTCCCTGGGGCCGCGCTTAGCGGGCCTTCTTCTTGCCTGCGACGGTGCGCTTCGGGCCCTTGCGGGTACGGGCGTTGGTCTTGGTGCGCTGACCACGGACCGGGAGGCCACGACGGTGGCGGATGCCCTCGTAGGAGCCGATCTCGACCTTGCGGCGGATGTCTGCGGCGACCTCGCGGCGCAGGTCACCCTCCACCTTGTAGGTTCCTTCGATGTGGTCGCGGAGGGCGATCAGCTGGTCGTCGCTGAGGTCCTTCACGCGGATGCTCTCATCGATGTCCGTCGCCTTGAGGATCTCGACCGAGCGGGTACGGCCGACGCCGTAGATGTAGGTAAGGGCGATCACCACGCGCTTGTCGCGCGGGATGTCAACGCCGGCAAGACGTGCCATGCGGTTCTCCTGGGTTTCTTAGAGGTGTGGAGCAGGATCGGTGCTCGGGCCTCTGCCCCGAGGTGTCCCCTCCGCCGGCTCCTGAGCCTGACGGAGGATCTGATCCTGCCGGTGTGTGTTGAGTTGTGAGTCGATCCGAAGATCCCTGTCGGCGATGCCGACGAGGGTCAGCCCTGGCGCTGCTTGTGGCGCGGGTTGCTCTTGCAGATCACCATGACGCGGCCGTGACGACGGATCACCTTGCAGTGATCGCAGATCGGCTTGACGCTGGGGTTGACCTTCATGATGTTTCCTGTTCGCTGTCTTCGTACCGCCCCGAGCTGGGGCAGGCCGTTACTTCTCGACCGATCAGCGGTAGCGGTAGACGATACGGCCGCGGGTGAGGTCGTAGGGGCTGAGCTCCACGACCACGCGGTCCTCGGGGATGATACGGATGTAGTTCTGCCGCATCTTGCCCGAGATCGTTGCCAGGACCTTGTGTCCGTTGCTCAGTTCAACGCGGAACATCGCGTTGGGAAGAGCCTCGGAGATCACGCCCTCGATCTCGATGACACCGTCTTTCTTAGCCATAGCCTCGCTGACGCTTCTGCAGACCGGTCGATCTGCGGTGGGTGGTTGGATTGCGGTTCTCGCGCCGATTCAGACACGCCGAATCAAGGCGCAAAGCACCAAGGATCTATGTTATCCGATGAAGGCGCATCCGGCAAATGGATGCGCCTTCGCCTCGACTTCCGACCGACGGTCAGCTGACCAGATCGGTGAACGTCTTGAAGTCGGTCGGGTCTTGGAGGTTCAGACGCTTGTCGTTCACCATCACCGTCGGGGTTCCCGAGATCTCATTGCTCTTGGCCTGGGAGACGCCGAACTTGCGGTAGGTCTCGTCCGTGATGCACGATGCGGCCTTGTCCGCCCCTACCTGCGTGGCGTAGTCGGCGAGCTGCTGCGTGGTCAACCCCGCGGAGTTCTCAGCCGGCTGATTGTCGAAGAGAGTCTTGGCGTAGTCGAGGTAGAGCTCCGGGTTCGACTCCGCAACGCACACGGCGGCGCCTGCCGAACGCGATGAGTACTCCGTGCCCTGCGAGTAGCGGTCGAGGATCGCGATCGGGTGGTACTCGAGAGTGATTCGGCCATCAGCAGCCGCTTCTTCGAGAGCCGCGCCGTACTGATCTTCGAAGGTCTTGCAGATGGGGCACTGGAAGTCCACGAAGACCGACACGGTGTCCTTGCCGTCTCCGAAGGAGATGGCGCCCGTGTCGGAATTGAAGGTGTCGTTGGCCTCGGGGGTCGGCCCCGGCGCGGTCGCCTGGTTGTTGAGGTTCACCACGACGAGGGCGAGGACGGCCAGCACGACCACCACTGCCGCCGAGACGCCGATCACGAACCAGTTGGTGTTGCTCTTCGCAGCTGCCATGGATCTTCCGTTTCTGTCGAGGCCCGCCCGCTGCGGGCTCGGCCTGAAATCCTCGGGTGCATGCGCACCCATACACCCATTGTGCCCGGAGAAACCTATGCGCGCGTTGTGATGATGCTCTGCACGACGATCATCGCTCAGGCCGCAGTACCGGGTGTCAGGGGATGGGAGTGGGCGTCACGCCGAAGGCGGCGAGTCCCGCCGCTCCCCCGTCTGCGGCGGTGAGCACCCAGATGCCCCCGTCATGCAGCGCGACGCTGTGCTCCCAGTGCGAGCCATCGGTGCCGTCGACGGTCGACACGGTCCAGTCGTCGTCCTCGACGAACGTCTCGTCGCTGCCCGCAGTGACCATCGGCTCGATCGCGAGCACCAGTCCCGGCTTGACCTCTGCGCCGGGATCCGGCGTGCGGTAGTTGAAGACGCTCGGCGCTTCATGCATCTTGCGGCCGATGCCGTGCCCGACGTACTCGCGGAGTATCCCGTAGGTCTCGCCGGAGACCGCTGACGGCCCCTGTGCCTCGATGAATCCCTGGATCGCGGCGCCGATGTCGCCCAGATGCGAAGCGGACGCCATCGCGGCGATACCGGCCCACATCGAGCCCTCGGTGACCCGGGACAGCTCGAGACGCTGAGCGACCAGCTCGGGACGGCTGTCATCGGGGACGACGACCGTGATCGCGCTGTCGCCGTTCCAGCCCTGGTACTGCGCTCCGCAGTCGATCGAGACGATGTCGCCCGCCTGCAGGATCCGCTCGCCGGGGATGCCGTGCACGACCTCGTCGTTCACGGAGATGCAGGTCGTGTGCCGGTAGCCGCGCACGAGCTGGAAGTTCGACTCCGCACCGCGGGCGAGGATCACCCGGTTCGCCTCGGCGTCGAGCTCGAGCGTGGTGACACCCGGCCGGATCAGCGGGCGCACGGCGTCGAGTGCCGCCGCCGTGATGAGGCCGGGTTCGACCATCGCGCGCAGCTGCGCGGCGTTCTTGTAGATCGACTTGCGGAACATCGCAGGCGATCAGGCCGCGAGGCGGAGACCGCGCGCAGCCAGCGCGGCGAAGATGCGCTCGGTGATCTCGTCGAGGGATCCGATGCCGTCGATCCGGTCGACGATGCCGCGGGGGCCGTAGACCTCGAGGATCGGCGCCGTCTCGTGCTCGTAGATGTCGAGACGGTGGGCGATCGCCTCGTCGGTGTCGTCCGAACGGCCCTGCTCCGCCGCGCGGAGCTTGAGTCGCTGGATGCTCTCGTCGCGCGACACGTCGAGCAGGATCACCGCGTCGAGCGACTCGCCGCGTCCGGCGAGGAACGCGTCGAGGTGCGCGACCTGCGCACTGTTGCGCGGATACCCGTCGAGGAGGAAGCCGTCGGCCGCGTCATCCTGAGAGAGACGATCGCGCACGATCTCGCTGGTGAGCTCGTCGGGAACCAGGTCGCCCTTGTCGAGGACCGCCGTGACCTGCTGGCCCAGCGGCGTCCCCTCCTTGATGTTCGCGCGGAAGATGTCTCCGGTCGAGACGACCGGGATCCCGTACGACTCGGCGATGCGCACGCCCTGCGTGCCCTTGCCGGACCCCTGGGGGCCGACGATCAGGAGACGAGCGGATGCCGTCATCGGAGGAGCCCTTCGTAGTGACGCTGCTGCAGCTGCGCATCGATCTGCTTGACCGTCTCAAGACCGACACCCACGATGATGAGGATCGATGCGCCACCGAACGGGAAGTTCTGGTTGGCGCCGACGGTGGCGAGGGCGATGAGCGGGATCAGCGCGATCAGACCGAGGTAGATCGAGCCGGGCAGCGTGATGCGCGTGAGCACGTAGTCGAGGTACTCGGCGGTCGGACGACCTGCGCGGATACCGGGGATGAACCCGCCGTACTTCTTCATGTTGTCGGCGACCTCGACGGGGTTGAAGGTGATCGCGACGTAGAAGTACGTGAATCCGATGATCAGCAGGAAGTACGCGGCCATGTACACCGGGTGGTTTCCCGTGGTGAAGTTGGCGCTGATCCAGGTGACCCACGCGGCCGGCTCCGAGCCGTCCTGCGGGGTGTTGAACTGGGCGATGAGCGCCGGGATGTACAGCAGCGACGAGGCGAAGATCACGGGGATCACACCGGCCATGTTGACCTTGATCGGGATGTACGTGTTGGTGCCGCCGTAGGTGCGGCGTCCGACCATGCGCTTCGCGTACTGCACGGGGATGCGCCGCTGCGACTGCTCGACGAACACGACCAGCGCCATCACGATGATTCCGACCAGGAGCACCAGAAGGAAGACCTCGAAGCCCTTGCTCTCCCAGATGAGCCACATGGCCCCGGGGAAGGTCGCGGCGATCGAGGTGAAGATCAGCAGGGACATGCCGTTGCCGATGCCGCGCTCGGTGACGAGCTCCGCGAACCACATGATGAGCCCGGTACCGGCCGTCATCGCCATGATGATGAGCAGCTGCGCCCACCACACGTCGTTGGTGAGCAGGTTCTGGCAGGCGGCGACGTCGGTGGTGCCGAACAGCTGTCCGCTGCGGGCGACGGTGACGAGGGTCGTGGACTGCAGCAGCGCGAGGGCGATGGTGAGGTACCGCGTGTACTGCGTCAGGCGGGCCTGGCCGGCCTGGCCTTCTTTGTGCAGTGCCTCGAAGTGAGGGATGACGACCCGGAGGAGCTGCGTGATGATCGTCGCGGTGATGTACGGCATGACGCCGAGCGCGAAGATCGACAGCTGGAGGAGCGCCCCGCCGGAGAAGAGGTTGACCAGCCCGAGGAGTCCTTCGGTGCCCGAGTTCTGCGCGAGGCACTCCTCGACGTTCGGGAAGTTCACGAACGGAGCAGGGACATTCGAGCCAAGTCGGTAGATGGCGACGATGGCGAGGGTGAAACCGATCTTCCGACGCAGGTCGGGCGTGCGGAAGATCCGCGCGATGGCGCTAAACAAGGACGTTCCTCCTGAAAAGGTTGCCGTCCCTGAGGGACGGCTGAAAGAACAGGCTAACCCATAAGAGGGGCCGGAGAATCTCCGACCCCTCTTATGAAGTGGTTACTTGACGGATCCGCCTGCTGCCACGATCTTCTGCTCGGCAGAACCCGAGACCTTGTCGACCGCGACGGTGAGCTTGACGGCGATGTCGCCGTCTCCGAGAACCTTGACCTTCTCGTTCTTGCGAACGGCACCCTTGGCGACCAGGTCGCTGATGGTGACATCGCCACCGGAGGGGTACAGCTCCGCGAGCTTCTCCAGGTTCACGACCTGGTACTCCACGCGGAACGGGTTCTTGAACCCGCGCAGCTTCGGGGTGCGCATGTGCAGAGGCATCTGCCCACCCTCGAAGCCGACGCGAACGGTGTTGCGAGCCTTGGTGCCCTTGGTACCGCGACCCGCCGTCTTACCCTTGGAGCCCTCACCGCGACCGACACGGGTCTTCGCGGTGTTGGATCCGGGGACCGGACGCAGGTGGTGGACCTTCAGCACGCCGGGGCGGGATGCCGGAGCATCCTTCTTCGGCGCAGCCTTCTTGGCAGCCGGCTTCGAGACGGCGTCGGCCTTGGCGTCGGACGCCTTGGCCGGTGCCTTCTTGGCTGCGGGCTTCTTGGCGGCTGCGGCCTTGGGAGCGGCAGCCTTCTTCGGGGCCTTCTCGGCGCCTTCGGCTTCGTTCTTCTCAGCCATTAGTCGATCTCCTCAACCTTGACGAGGTGGGCGACGGTCTTGACGTAACCGCGCGTCTGCGCGTCGTCGGGGCGCACGGTGCTGTCACCGATGCGCTTCAGACCGAGGCTGCGCAGCGTGTCACGCTGGTTCTGCTTCTCGCTCACCTTGGACTTGACCTGCGTGACCTTCAGGCGCGCAGCCATCAGGCACCTACCTTCTGTGCGGCGATGGCGTCAGCCTCCGCACGGACGAGACGCGCGGGTGCGACCTGGTCGAACTCGAGGCCACGACGTGCGGCGACCGCACGGGGCTCCTCGAGCTGCTTCAGGGCCGTCACCGTGGCGTGCACGATGTTGATCGTGTTCGACGAACCGAGCGACTTCGACAGCACGTCGTGGATACCGGCGCACTCGAGCACGGCGCGGACCGGACCACCGGCGATGACACCGGTACCGGCAGCGGCCGGACGGAGCAGGACGACGCCTGCTGCGGCCTCACCCTGCACGGGGTGCGGGATGGTGCTTCCGACGCGCGGAACGCGGAAGAAGTTGCGCTTGGCCTCTTCGATGCCCTTCTGGATGGCCAGAGGGACCTCACGAGCCTTGCCGTAGCCGACGCCGACCAGGCCGTTGCCGTCGCCGACGACCACGAGAGCGGTGAAGCTGAAGCGACGACCACCCTTCACGACCTTCGAGACGCGGTTGATGGTGACGACGCGCTCCAGGAACTGGTTGTCGCCGCGGTCGCGCGAGTTGCGGTCACGACCGCCACCCTGGTTGCGATCGCGACCGCCACCGCGGCGGCCCTCGCGGGCAGGCTCGGCCTGGGTCGTGCCGGCGGCCGTCTCAGAGACGACAGGAGCCGTCTCGGGAGCGGCAGCAGCCGTTTCGGTCACTTCGTTCTCCTTGTTGTCACTCACAGTGCCAGACCCCCTTCGCGGGCGCCGTCGGCGATGGCGGCGACACGACCGGCGTAGCGGTTGCCGCCACGGTCGAACACTGCCTCGGAAACGCCAGCGGCCTTCGCGCGCTCGGCGAGAAGCTCGCCGACCTTGCGGGCCTTGGCGGTCTTGTCACCCTCGAGCGAGCGCAGGTCGGTCTCGAGCGTCGAAGCCGACGCGACGGTGTGACCCTTGCTGTCGTCGACAAGCTGCACGAAGACGTGGCGAGCCGAACGGTTGACGACGAGGCGCGGACGCACCTCGGTGCCGACGACCTTCTTGCGAAGGCGGGCGTGACGACGCGCGCGGGCGTCAGACTTTGACTTGAGAGCCATGGTTACTTACCACTCTTTCCGGCCTTGCGACGCACGATCTCGCCGGCGTAGCGCACGCCCTTGCCCTTGTACGGCTCGGGCTTGCGGATCTTGCGGATGTTCGCAGCTGCCTCGCCGACAGCCTGCTTGTCGATTCCGCTGACGGTGAGCTTGTTGTTGCCCTCGACCGTGAGCGTGATGCCGGCGGGCGGGTCGATGAGGACCGGGTGCGAGAAGCCGAGGGCGAACTCGACCGAGCTGCCCTTCTGCGCCACGCGGTAACCGGTTCCGACGACCTCGAGACCCTTGGTGTAGCCCTGGGTCACGCCGATGATGTTGTTGTTGATGAGCGTGCGGGTCAGGCCGTGAAGCGACCGCGACTCGCGCTCGTCGTCGGGACGGGAGACCAGAACCTGGTTCTCCTCGACCGCGACCTCGATGGGCTTGGCGACCGTCAGGGTGAGCTCACCCTTGGGGCCCTTCACCGCGACCTCACGGCCGTCGACCGAGATGGTCACGCCCGCGGGAACGTCGATGGGAAGTCGTCCAATACGCGACATTTTCGATTACCACACGTAGGCGAGAACTTCTCCGCCCACGCCCTTCTGCTCTGCCTGACGGTCGGTGAGAAGACCGGAGGAGGTGGACAGGATGGCCACGCCGAGGCCGCCGAGGACACGGGGCAGCTCGGTGGACTTCGCGTACACGCGGAGGCCGGGCTTCGACACGCGCTTGATGCCCGCGATCGACCGCTCGCGGTTGGGGCCGTACTTCAGCTGGAGGGTGAGGTTCGAGCCGACGCGTGCGTCAGTCGTCTCCCATCCGGCGATGTAGCCCTCCTGCTGGAGGATCTCGGCGATGTGCGTCTTGAGCTTGCTCGACGGCAGGGTCACGGAATCGTGATGCGCCGAGTTCGCGTTGCGCAGACGGGTCAGCAGATCTGCGACCGGGTCTGTCATTGTCATTGTTGTTTTCCTTTGTTCATGAGGTTCCGGCTGCTGTTACACGACAGACGGCCTGCGATGACACGCAATCTTCAATTGTACGGGATCGGGCGGGGCGCTGTGCGCCCCGCCCGAAACCTGCTTACGCCTTGGCGTCTTCCGTGCGGAAGGGGAAGCCGAGGTGACGCAGAAGCGCGCGACCTTCATCGTCCGTCTTCGCGGTGGTGACGACGGTGATGTCGAAACCGCGAACCCGGTCGATCTTGTCCTGATCGATCTCGTGGAACACGCTCTGCTCCTGGAGACCGAAGGTGTAGTTGCCGTTGCCGTCGAACTGCTTGCCCGAGAGACCGCGGAAGTCGCGGATGCGGGGCAGAGCGAGCGAGACGAGACGGTCGATGAACTCCCACGCGCGGTCACCGCGGAGGGTGACGTGCGCGCCGATCGCCTGTCCCTCACGCAGCTTGAACTGCGCGATCGACTTGCGAGCCTTGGTCACGATGGGCTTCTGGCCGGTGATCTTGGTGAGATCCTCGACCGCGCCATCGATCACCTTGCTGTCGCGAGCTGCCTCGCCGACACCGGTGTTCACGACGACCTTGACCAGTCCGGGGATCTGCATGACGTTCGCGTAGCCGAACTCCTCCTGCAGGGCCTTCTTGATCTCGGAGTTGTACTTCGCCTTCAGGCGGGGCTGGATCTTGCCAGCCACCGCAGCGTCGGTGGTTGCCATCAGAGGTCCTTACCTGACTTCTTCGCGTACCGCACGCGGACGGTGCGCTTGACGCCGTCCTTGGTCTGCTCCTCGACCCGGTGGCCGACCTTGGTCGGCTTCTTGGTCGAAGGGTCGACGAGTGCGACGTTCGAGATGTGGATGGACGCCTCGACAGTCTCGAGACCGCCCGTCTTGGTGCCACGCTGCGTCTGTCCGACGCGCGTGTGCTTGGTGACGTAGTTCACGCCTTCGACGATGACGCGGTTCTTGTCGGACAGGATCTCGAGGACCTTGCCCTGCTTGCCGCGATCTCCGCCACGCTCCTGCGTCGCTCCGGTGATGACCTGAACCAGGTCACCCTTCTTGATCTTCGCCATGACTTAAATAACCTCCGGCGCCAGCGAGACGATCTTCATGAACTTCTTGTCACGAAGCTCGCGACCGACCGGTCCGAAGATACGGGTGCCGCGAGGCTCCCCGTCGTTCTTCAGGATGACGGCGGCGTTCTCGTCGAACTTGATGTACGAGCCGTCGGGACGGCGCGTGGACTTGACCGTGCGGACGATGACGGCCTTGACCACATCGCCCTTCTTGACGTTTCCGCCCGGGATCGCGTCCTTGACGGTCGCGACGATCGTGTCGCCGAGACCGGCGTAACGACGCTTCGAGCCGCCGAGCACGCGAATCGTGAGCAGCTCCTTGGCGCCGGTGTTGTCGGCGACCTTGAGGCGCGATTCCTGCTGGATCACTTGGCCTTCTCCAGAATCTCCACCAGACGCCAGCGCTTCGTGGCGCTCAGCGGGCGGGTCTCGTTGATCAGGACGAGGTCGCCGATGCCGGCGGAGTTCGCCTCATCGTGCGCCTTGACCTTCGAGGTGCGGCGGATGACCTTGCCGTAAAGCGGGTGCTTCACGCGGTCCTCGACCTCGACCACGATGGTCTTGTCCATCTTGTCGCTGACGACGTAGCCGCGACGGGTCTTGCGGTAACCGCGAGCCGCGGAGTCGCGCACGTCGTGTGCAGCCGACTCGTGCCCTGCGGCCTGCGTCTCCACAGTCGCTTCCTTCTTGGTGGCCATCACTCAGCCTCTTCCTTCACGGCGTCGTCGGCGGAGTCCGCCTTCTTCGCCTTCGACTTGGTCGCCTTCTTGGCCGGAGCCTCGACCGGAGCGGGCGTCGCACGGATGCCCAGCTCGCGTTCGCGGATCACGGTGTACAGGCGCGCGATGTCGCGCTTGACCGCGCGGATGCGGCCGTGGCTCTCCAGCTGGCCGGTGGCCGACTGGAAACGGAGGTTGAACAGCTCCTCCTTGGCCTTACGCAGCTCCTCGACGAGGCGCTGGTCTTCGAACGTGTCGAGCTCTGCCGGAGCGAGCTCCTTGGTGCCGATCGCCATTACGCGTCGCCCTCCTCGCGCTTGATGATGCGTGCCTTCAACGGCAGCTTGTGAATTGCACGGGTCAGTGCCTCGCGAGCGAGTTCCTCGCTCACACCGGCGACCTCGAAGAGGACGCGACCCGGCTTGACGTTGGCGACCCACCACTCCGGCGAACCCTTACCGGAACCCATTCGGGTCTCGGCAGGCTTCTTCGTGAGGGGACGGTCGGGGTAGATGTTGATCCACACCTTGCCGCCACGCTTGATGTGACGCGTGACCGCGATACGAGCGGACTCGATCTGACGGTTCGTCACGTAGGCAGGCGTGAGCGCCTGGATGCCGTACTCGCCGAAGGAGACCTTCGTGCCACCGGTCGCCTGGCCACTGCGGCCGGGGTGGTGCTGCTTACGGAACTTGACCTTGCGGGGAATAAGCATCAGGCAGACGCTCCTTCTGCGACGGGTGCCTCGTTGCGCGGTGCACGACGACGGTCGCCACCACGGTCATCACGACGAGCCTTGGGAGCGTTGGCCTGCTCGCGAGCGAGCTCCTTCGCCGTCAGGTCGCCCTTGTAGATCCAGACCTTCACGCCGATGCGGCCGAAGGTGGTCTTGGCCTCGTAGAAGCCATAGTCGATGTTCGCGCGCAGCGTGTGCAGCGGCACACGACCCTCGCGGTAGAACTCCGAACGGCTCATCTCGGCGCCGCCGAGACGGCCGGAGACCTGGATGCGGATGCCCTTGGCGCCAGCGCGCTGCGCGCCCTGGAGACCCTTGCGCATCGCACGACGGAACGCCACACGAGCAGAGAGCTGCTCGGCGATGCCCTGTGCGACGAGCTGAGCATCGGCCTCGGGGTTCTTGACCTCGAGGATGTTCAGCTGGATCTGCTTGCCCGAGAGCTTCTCGAGGTCGCCACGGATGCGCTCGGCCTCGGCTCCACGACGACCGATCACGATGCCCGGACGGGCGGTGTGGATGTCGACGCGGACGCGGTCACGGGTGCGCTCGATCTCGATGTTCGAGACACCGGCGCGGTCGAGCTGCGTCTTCAGCAGGTTGCGGATCTTGATGTCCTCGGCGACGTAGTCGGCGTAACGCTGACCGGCCTTCGTCGAGTCCGAGAACCAGCGCGACACGTGGTCCGTGGTGATACCGAGACGGAAGCCGTACGGGTTTACCTTCTGTCCCATTACTTGCTCGCCTTCTTGTTGCTGTCGCCCTTGACGGCCGGAGCCGCCTCGGGCGTCGAGAGCACGACCGTGATGTGGCTCGTGCGCTTCTTGATCTGGAAAGCGCGACCCTGTGCACGGGGCTGGAAACGCTTGAGCGTCGTGCCCTCGTCGACGTACGCGTTAGCCACGTACAGGTCCTGCTCGTCGAGGAACTCTCCGTCGCGATCCGCCTTCACCTGCGCGTTGGCCATGGCCGACGCGACAAGCTTGTAGATCGGCTCACTGGCGCTCTGCTGCGCGAACTTCAGGATGGCGAGAGCCTCCTGAGCCTGCTTGCCCTTGATGAGCGCGACGACACGACGAGCCTTCTGAGGGGTCACACGGATGTGTCGCACGCGTGCGATCGATTCGACCATCAGCGACGCCGTCCCTTCTTGTCGTCCTTCTCGTGGCCGCGGAAGGTGCGGGTGGGCGCGAACTCGCCCAGCTTGTGACCGACCATGGTCTCGGAGACAAACACGGGGATGTGCTTGCGACCGTCGTGGACCGCGATCGTGTGACCCAGCATGGCCGGGATGATCATGGACCGGCGAGACCAGGTCTTGATGACGTTCTTGGTGCCGGCTTCGTTCTGCACGACCACCTTGCGAAGCAGGTGATCGTCGACGAAGGGGCCCTTCTTAAGACTGCGAGGCATCTTCTCTTACTCCTACTTACGCTTCTTGCCGGCGTTACGACGACGCACGATGTACTTGTCGCTTTCCTTGTTGGCATGACGGGTGCGACCCTCAGCCTGGCCCCACGGGGAGACGGGGTGACGTCCACCGGACGTCTTGCCCTCACCACCACCGTGCGGGTGGTCGACCGGGTTCATCGCGACACCACGGACGGTCGGGCGGACGCCCTTCCAGCGCATGCGGCCGGCCTTACCCCAGTTGATGTTCGACTGCTCGGCGTTGCCGACCTCGCCGATGGTCGCGCGGCAGCGCGCATCGACGTTGCGGATCTCGCCCGAGGGCAGACGCAGCTGGGCGAAGTTGCCATCCTTGGCGACGAGACGGACGGATGCACCGGCCGAACGTGCCATCTTCGCGCCGCCACCGGGACGGAGCTCGATCGCGTGGATGACGGTACCCGTCGGGATGTTCTTCAGCGGGAGGTTGTTGCCCGGCTTGATGTCGGCACCTGCACCCGACTCGATGACGTCGCCCTGCTTCAGCTTCGCCGGCGCGAGGATGTAGCGCTTCTCGCCGTCGAAGTAGTGCAGCAGCGCGATGCGTGCCGTGCGGTTGGGGTCGTACTCGATGTGAGCGACCTTGGCGTCCACGCCGTCCTTGTCATTGCGACGGAAGTCGATGACGCGGTACTGGCGCTTGTGGCCACCACCGATGTGACGGGTCGTGATACGTCCCTGGTTGTTGCGACCACCGGTCTTCGAGAGCGGGCGCAGCAGCGACTTCTCCGGCGTCGATCGAGTGATCTCGGCGAAGTCAGCCACCGACGAGCCGCGACGGCCCGGGGTCGTGGGCTTGTACTTGCGAATAGCCATGATTGTCCTTATCCCCCGGATCAGCCGATTGCCGTGAAGATGTCGATGGTGCCCGACTTCAGGGTCACGATGGCGCGCTTGGTGTCCTTGCGCTTGCCCGTGCCGAAGCGGGTGCGGCGTGCCTTGCCGACGCGGTTGAGGGTGTTGACCCCTGCGACCTTGACGCCGAAGATCTTCTCGATGGCGAGCTTGATCTCGGTCTTCGAAGCGCGGGGGTCGACGAGGAAGGTGTACTTACCCTCGTCGATGAGCCCGTAGCTCTTCTCGGACACGACCGGCTTCAGGATGATGTCGCGCGGGTCCTTGTTCAGGGCCGTCTGGAGAACAGATGCCTGCTCGCTCATGCGGAGACCTCCTGGTTGGCGCCGGACTTCGAGGCGATGAAGCCCTCGAGCGCGGCCTGGGTGAAGACGATGTCGTCGGAGACGAGCACGTCGTAGGCGTTGAGCTGGTCGAACGTCAGCACGTGCAGGTTCGACAGGTTGCGGATGCTCTTCAGCGTCACGTCATCGTTTCGCTCGATCACGACGAGCACGTTCTTCGACGAGACGACGTTGGTGAGGAAGTTCACCGCGGTCTTGGTCGAAGGAGTGCCGTCGATGCCGAAGGACTCGATGGCGTGGATGCGGTCCCCGCGGAAGCGATCGCTCAGTGCGCCACGGAGGGCGGCGGCGATCATCTTCTTGGGGGTGCGCTGAGAGTAGTCGCGCGGCTTGGGGCCGTGCACGATTCCACCACCGGTCATGTGCGGCGCGCGGATGGAGCCCTGACGAGCGTTACCCGTGCCCTTCTGCTTGAAGGGCTTGCGGCCGGCACCCGAGACCTCACCACGACGCTTGGTCGAGTGGGTTCCCTGGCGAGCCGCCGCGAGCTGCGCGACGACGACCTGGTGGATGAGCGGGATGTTCGTCTTGGCGTCGAACAGTTCGGCGGGAAGCTCGATCGAGCCAGCCTTCTTGCCGTCTGCCTTGAGGACGTCAAGCGCGAGAGTGGAGTCAGCCATGATCAGGCACCCTTCACTGCGTTGCGGACGTAGACGATGCGGCCACGAGCACCGGGGACGGCGCCCTTGACGAGCAGCAGACCCTTCTCGATGTCGACGGCGTGCACCGTGAGGTTGAGGACGGTCACGCGCTCGCCACCCATACGGCCGGCCATGCGCATTCCCTTGAAGACGCGGCTCGGGGTCGACGATGCGCCGATCGAGCCGGGCTTGCGGTGGTTGCGGTGCGAACCGTGCGACGCCGAGACGCCCTTGAAGTTGTGACGCTTCATGACACCGGCGAAGCCCTTGCCCTTGCTCGTGCCGACGACGTCGACGAGCTGGCCTGCTTCGAAGGTTCCGTCGACGGTGAGCTCCTGGCCCAGCGAGTAGTCAGCGGCATCCGCGGTGCGGATCTCGGTGACGTGACGGCGAGGCGTGACGCCTGCAGCCTCGAAGTGGGCGGTCAGGGGCTTGTTCACCTTGCGCGGGTCGATCTGACCGTAGGCGATCTGCACGGCGTTGTAGCCGTCCTTCTCGGGGGTACGGATCTGGGTGACCACGTTCGCGGCGAGCTCGATGACGGTGACGGGAACGAGCTTGCCGTTCTCGTTCCACACCTGGGTCATACCGAGCTTCGTGCCCAGCATGCCCTTGGAAATCTTGGAGTTGATGTCAACCATGGCGGACCTCAGAGCTTGATCTCGATGTTGACATCGGCGGGCAGGTCGAGACGCATCAGCGAGTCGACGGCCTTGGGCGTCGGGTCGACGATGTCGATCAGACGCTTGTGGGTGCGCATCTCGAAGTGCTCGCGGCTGTCCTTGTACTTGTGGGGCGACCGGATGACGCACACGACGTTCTTCTCGGTCGGAAGCGGCACGGGGCCGACGACGGTCGCGCCCGCACGGGTCACGGTGTCGACGATCTTGCGTGCCGACGAGTCGATGACCTCGTGGTCATACGACTTCAGGCGAATGCGGATTTTCTGTCCCGCCATTGTCTGCTCACTCTCTTTAAGCGTCTTACCGTCCTGGGCCGGATGACCCTGGGGCATTGGACGCACGTCGGCGCTGTTCGCGCCTCGGCACTCGAACGACCCTCACGAACCGATCTGCTGCACCACTGTTCTGCTGTCATCCCGCACGCCTCGCAGCGAGCGGATGTGCCCCACCCGCCGCACACGGCGGAGCCGTCGTGGAGTGAGTGTCGGGGCCGTCCTGCCACCCGCGGCCTAGGTCCCTGCGCTTCCGCGCCGCCTATGCACTGCCGTGATGGTGATCCGGTACACGCTGAGCGCGCCGGAATGTCGAACCTGTCTATTCTGCCACGGCCGATTTCACTTGTGCAAACCCGGGCGTGTCGCGGTCGCTGTGCATCTCCTGAGCGCGCGCCCAGCCGCCGGTCCGGCGCCTCTGATCGACGCCGCCGACGGCCTCCTCAGCGCGCTGAGGAGAGCGGGGCGAGGCATCCCCATGCCTCGCCCCGCTTGGGGAGGGCGTTCAGTGCGAGGGGGCACACCGAACGCGAGGACGCCGACGTGAAGGGACGTCGGAATCCTCGACCGAGGGCGCGGCGATGAGACCGCCGCGCAGGCGGGATGACGTCAGAGCGCACAGAGTGCGCACGTCGCACGATGATCCCCAAAATCGCTATCCCCAGTTTGACGCGGTCAACCGCGTGAAATCGGAATGTCGAACCCCTTCGACATCCCTGATCGCAAGTTCCCCAGGCGATCGAGATTCAGTCTAACCTCACGACGCAGTGAAACGCGATACCACCACGCGGAATACTTGGTCCCCGATACAGAGGAGCGGCGGCTCCCCCGGAGGGGAGCCGCCGCTCGTGTACTCGAGAGCGCTACTCGTTGCCGACGGCCTTGTCGGCGGCGTCGCGGATCTCGTCGATCTTGTCGGCCGCGCCCGGCGCGATCTTCTTGGCGAAGTCGGCGACGCCGTCGAGGACCTTGTCGCTGACGTCCTCCGCCTGCTCGCTCTTGACCGCCTCGGCGATCTTGTCCTTGTTCTGCTCGTACAGGTCCTTGCCCTTGTTGACCGTGTCTTCGATACCCATTGCGGGCCCCCTTGTGTGAGATCACCTGCGTCGGATGCCCGACGCACGTACATTCTGCACGGAACGGGTGCGCGGTGGAAGGCGTTCGGCGATCCGGGCTACGAGAGCCAGTAGTTCTTCTTGACCGTCACCCGCTGCACCTTGATGCCCGCGTTGAGCGCGCGGATCTGCGAGTACAGACGCAGTCGCCCCGAGAGGAAGTACGGAAGGGTGTACACACCGAAGGTGGGCGTGTTCGGCCCGGTGTCCGCGGTCGCGGGGATCTCGAGAGGCGGCTGGACCGCGGTGTCCACGACGGCGCCGGATCCGTTGAGCGACTCCGCGATCACACGGATCTGGAATCCCTTCGTCACCCCGGCGGCATGGATGTAGATGTTGAGGTCTCCGGTCTCCTTCGCCAGGGAACTGCTCTCCGCCAGAGAGAAGAAGTTCGCGGAGACGGGGATGGGCGTCCAGGTCGCGAGAGGGAGGATGCCGTTCCAGGCGTAGGTCGTGGATTGGTGGGTGGGCACAGGATCCTCCGGTTGGACGTAGTTCTCGAAGTCGACTGAGTTGGTGAATCCCAGCTGGAGCGGCGTGCCGCCGATCCACAGGGAGACGTGGACGTGGGATCCGTAGCCGCCTTCGCTGCCGAACCCGGAGGCTCCGGACTCCGCGATGATCTGTCCGCGGACGACCCGCGTCCCGGGAAGGACCGCACTGGAGCGCAGGTGCAGATAGCGGATGTAGTTGCCGTCGTCGGCGCGCAGAGCGAGATATCTGCCTGTCGCCGTGGTGGTCGTGTCCTTGCGATCGACGATGACCCCGTTCGCGGCTGCACGCACCGGCGTGCCGATCGGGACGGCGTAGTCGGTGCCGGGCTCGCCCGACGGCGGATTGCGGTTCCTGTGGTCCTGCCAGGTGCTGGAGATCCGGACATCGCCGCACGGCCGCGCATAGGTGCCCGCTGCCGTCGCGGAGAGGGAGGGCGAGACGAAGTCCCACCCGATCGCTGCCGCACCGAGTGCCGCCCCGGCTCCGATCAGCATCGCTCGGCGCGAGAAGAACGGCTGAGCGACGTGCGGCGTCGAGGGCTCGGAGTCCCCCGGCTCGCACACTAGCGATCGCCCCCCTCGTTCTCGCCGCGGATCAGGTTCTGGATCTGCTCTTCGGGCAGCTGCTCGATGGATCCGGAGCCGAGCTCGAGCTGATGCTCGGCAGGTGTTCCGCCGATCGTGCAGACGGACTGGCCCTGGTAGCCCATCGTCGCGGCGGGCACGATGACGAGCCATTCCGGAGTGACGATCCGCTGCTCGATGCGGGTGTTCGGGGTGTCGAAGACGACGTCGGGAGCGTAGCTGGAGACGGTCGCATCGATGCAGATCTGCGCGAGCTGCTCGAAGGTGAAGGCTCCGTACTCCGGAGCGGGCGACGCGGTCGGCTCCGGAGTGGGCTCAGCCGTCGGCGCCTCGGTGGTCGGCGTCGGATCGGGAGCCGACGTGGCCGTCGACGTGGGAACGGGGTTCGATGCACCGGGGTCCGCAGCGCACCCCGCGGCTCCTCCGAGCACGACGATGGCCAGAGCACTCGCAGCGAGACGCGTCGCAAGGGGGGATCTCATGATCTTGAATGTACCCAGGGCGATGGCTCGCACGACGTTAGCACCCGGTCAGTCGCCGGGATTCGTTCGGAATCTCCGTCAGTGGGCGCTGGCGCCGGGAGCGACGACCGCACGGATCGTGCGGAAGAGGATCACGACATCCTGCGTGAGCGACCAGTTCTCGACGTAATAGAGGTCGAGACGGATCGTCTCCTCCCACGACAGCGTGGAGCGACCGCTCACCTGCCAGAGACCGCTCATACCCGGCTTGACCGCGAGACGGCGCAGGGCGATGTCGTCGTACAGAGCGACCTCCGCAGCACGCTGCGGACGGGGCCCGACGAGGCTCATCTCGCCACGGAACACGTTGATCAGCTGCGGGAGCTCGTCGATGGAGTGCTTGCGCAGGAATCGCCCGATCTTCGTGATGCGCGGGTCGTCGGCCACTTTGAACAGCGGGGTCTCGCTCGAACCCTGCAGGTCGAGAAGGCTGGCCAGCTGGTCGTCCGCGTTGGCGACCATCGAGCGGAACTTGCGCATGCCGAAGGTCCTGCCGCCGCGACCGATGCGTTCCTGGTGGTAGAAGATCCGACCGGGGCCGTCGATCTTGATCGCGATCGCCGTGACGAGGAAGACCGGCGAGAACAGCGCGAGCAGGAGCACGGAGCCCACGAGATCGAACACCCTCTTGAGGAAGCGGTGGGCGCCCTCCATGCGCGGGAAGTCCACGTGCACGAGCGGCAGGCCCGCGACGGGACGCGAGTGCAGTCGTGGGCCGGCGACGTCGGTGAGCGCAGGCGCCATGATCATCTGGATGTCCCGGTCGGCGACCGCGTAGCCGAGCCGGCGCATCGTCTCCGGATCCATGTCGTCGGATCCCACGATGATGAGTGCATCGATGTTCGCCGCATCGAGCGCCTTGTCGGCGCTGCGGATGTCGCCGAGAACCTCGAGTTGAGGCATGCCCTCGGAGGGGACGCCGTCGGTGATGACGCCGACGATCGTGTACCCGCTGTCCTTGCTGCGCCGGATCTGCTGCGCGACGTGCTTGACCTTGCTCCGCTCCCCGATGATGACGGCGCGATGGGTGTACTCGTCTTTGCGCTGTCGTCTGCGGAGCCACTGCCGCCAGATCCACCGAGAGGCGAGGAGGAGGACGAGACCGACCGGGAAGATCAGCGCGAGCAGTAGCCGCGAGATCTCCATGCCGAGGAAGAAGGCGACCGCGACGGTGAAGGCGAAGACCGCGATGGTCGCGTCGGCGATGCGGCGGTACTCGAGGATGCCGTGGCCCACGATGTGGTGATCTCGCGTGTCGATCGCGTCGAGCCCTACGAGCCAGGCCGCTCCGATGATCGCGAGAACGATGACGTAGCTGATCCGGGGTCCGTTCGGCCAGGACACGGCCACGGTCATGCTCGGGCGCGAGAGGAGCCAGGCGGAGACGAGGGTGAGGGCCAGGACCAGCACATCGCTGTAGAAGAGCCGGCTGGCGTATCGACGGGGCCACTCGCCACGTCTGCGCTTGTGCGGCTGCTGCCGAGAGTCCGACGACGTTCGGCCCTTCGACTGCTTCGGTACCGCATCCACAGCTATGTCGACCACCCTGTCCCTCCGGCGCGAACCGCTGACCTCTCAGCGAATTCACTGAATCGGCAGTCAGTTTACTCCAGTCACTGTGACTTCGGGAACATCGGCATATCAGTTGCAGGAATCGGTGATTCCCGGCTCGACGGAGTTGATCATCGGGTTCGTCTGCACCGCGACGGGCCCGAAGTTCCCCGAGCCCGTGAAGGCCGCGGTCACGTCCACCCGCTGGCCCGGCGTGAACCACGCCTCGAATCGCGCGGTCGGCCGGCCGAGGTCGTCGATCCCGTGCGACAGGATGTCGATGCGCTCACCGTTCACCTCCACGTTCGACACCGTCGTCCCCGGCGGGCCGTAGATGTAGATCCAGTCTCGGAAGGTCGTCCCGAAGGTCATGCTCTGGATGTACCGCGGCAGCGCGTCGGCCTCCTCCTGAGTGATCGGCAGCGCGAGCGCGGCGTTCACCGAGAAGGTCGTCGAATCCGCCTCGCACGTCTCGGCCACGGTGATGGCCGTGCGGGTGTAGTAGTCGATCTTCGATCCGTTGCTGTTGTTGAAGTAGACCCCGAGGGTGGTCTCCTCGTCGTTCTCGGTCGGAAGCACGCCGCTGACTCGCTCGCCGCGGATCGCCTCCTCCACCTTCGGGTCTTCGCTCCAGACGAGGATGCTCCCCTGCGCGGCGCTCTCGGTCAGCGCGGTCGCCATGTTCTTGAGGTCGAACTGCCCCGAAGCGACCCTGTCGAAGACGGCGCCTGCGGCCGCCGCGAAGAAGCCGTCGACCAGTTCCGGGTACTTGTAGCTGTCCCAGCGCTTGTACACCTCGTTGAGGAGGAGGGACACGGCGTTCTCCGACGACAGGGTGTCGCCGGTCACGAGCTCGATCGGTCCTGTGGCGACCAGGATCCGGGAGAGGGCGAGCGGGTCGATGGAGATCACGCCGTCGATCTGGTCGGCGCCGATGTCCCGCTGCCACCACGCGCGCATGATCTTCGCGGCGGTCGGGAAGTCGGGCCGACTCATGCTCGTGTTCACGTGATCGACCAGGAAGCTGGAGTAGAGATCGATGGCGCTCTGGTCGACGGGGACGTCGACGGCCACGCCGTTCTGGTAGCTGAGACTGCTGCCCTGCGCCCCCATCGTGATCGCGCCGTTGTCCACATGGATCAGGGTCTGCGAGGCGGCACTGCCTCCCAACGCGAGCGACTCCGCATTGTTCTGGAAGACGAGCAGATAATTACGCGGACCGTCTGCACCGAGGAGAGTGGGAAGCAGGTCGACGGCGGGCGCCACCCCGTCCATGACCTCGGCCACCTGGTCAACTCCGCTGCGCACCGGTCCGACCAGAGCCGTCGACTTCTGCACCTCGGCGATCTCGTCGGCGAGCTGACCGATCCGAGGCGCCTGCCCCTTCGCGACGTCGAGGATCTGGGTGATGAGCGACCCGCTGGCCGCGTCGGCAGAGAGGACCGGCATGGCGATGTCGTTGATCAGCACGTCGACCGATTGGGCCGCGAGACGAACGCCCCGCAGGTTCTCGCCGGCGACGGGCACCCACTCCACTGCGGCCCACACCGGATCCGACGCCGCCGCTGCGGCGCTCCTCGCCGGCTCGGAGATCTTCTGGACGGTCTCTTTGGGGTCGGCACCGTTCTGCAGCTCGCCGATGAGCTGCTGGCTCTCCTCGAGCCCGTTCTTCACGGCGAGGGCCTTGAAGGCCACCCAGCAGGCGAGGCCCAGCAGCACGATGACGACGATCGCCACGATGAGCCAGGCGATGCGCGCGCCCCGTCGTCGCGGCTTCTTCTCTCCGGCGTGCGTGTCACGCACCGCGGCGTCGCGATCGGCTTGCTGCTTCTGCGCAGCTTCACGCGCTGCTCGTCGAGACGTAGGGGTCACGCTGTGATCCTACCGGGGGGCACCTGACACGCCGCTGAGCAGCGTCCCGGGGCATCGCCTCGCCGGAGTCAGCCGATCACTCCGGCGAAGTCGGGCCATCCCGGCTCCACGGCGTTGCGCTGCACGCGCTCCACGATGACGTTGTCGTAGTCCGCGACATCCTCGTAGTCGGCCAGCGAGCCGAAGGTGACGTCGGCGAAGAACGGAGCGAGCTGCGTGGCGGCGTGGGTGCGCAGGAAGGAATCCCCCAGAATCAGGGTCTTGCCCGGGACGAGTTCCGCCTCCGCGGATGTGGACGACTTGTGCGTGAGCGTCGTCCCCGCGGAGTTCACCACGGTGTCGGTCGTCGTCGTCACTCCCGGACGGTCGTAGAGCTTCTCGACGCGCTCCACGGTCTCAGTCAGCCCCATGTTGCGGAAGAGGTCCGGGATCACGACCTCCCCCGGAGCCGTGCTGGTCTCGTCGAGGTCGGACAGCACCGAGCTGGACACCACGCCGTCGTCGACAAGCCTCTCCAGCAACGCCCTCGTCCACACGGCGGCGCCATCGGCGTTCCAGTGGCTGTCACCGAAGTAGTACGCGCCGTCGTCGCGCCCCTGTCTCGACGAGTCGGCGTGCTCGAGACGGTCCCAGAGCGTGATCAGCGGGAAGTCCTGAGCCTCGCCCCAGCCGGCGAAGGCCGAGCGGACGCGGTCGGAGCAGTTCAGGAGGGAGTCGCGCAGCACTCCGAGCTCTTCGTCCCGGATCGACGACTTGTCCGGCGCCACGGTGTAGACGATGTAGGCGCCGTTGCCCTGCACGGCGGCGGTGTCGTCCTGGAGCTGCTGATGCACCGCGTCGATCCGCGCCGGATTCCCTCGGCACGGATAGATGAAGTCGACAGCGAAGAAGGGTTCGCGCCCCTCACCGAGCCAGGTCGTGCTGTTCGGGCTCATCCCGACGTCGTTCGATACCGCGCCGGCGACGTGGACGACCGGCACCTGAGCGCCGAGTCGATCTCTCAGAGCGCGATCGACGTGCGCGAACGTCTCCGCCTCGGTGAGCGCCTGGGGCGAGACGGCCGGGAACTCGACCTCGGCGCGGTTCTGGCTCTCGGCGACGTCGCCGGGAACCAGCCACAGGGAGAGAAGCAGCAGGCTTCCGCCCACCGCGGCGACGGGTACGGCCCTGCGTCGCAGCCAGGTCGTGAGCATGGGGCTCTCCTTAGAACTGGAAGTAGAGGAACGGGCTGAAATCGCTCAGGAGCACCATCGCGATGGTCACCACGAACAGCGGAGCGGCGATGACCCATCCGCGCACCGCGGAGACGGTCTGATCGCGCAGCGAAGGACGGAAGAGGATCTCGAACGCGGTGTTCTTCGAGGTGGTGAAGAACGCGAGGAGGCCGATGAGCAGCGCCGCCAGCGTGAACGGCGTGATCGCCGTGATGAGCTGAGGCGCGATGAAGTCCGTCGGGCCGGTGAACATGGCTCTCCAGATCCGCCCCGTCGCATCGAGTTCGGTCGTCCGGAAGGGCACCCAGGCGAGGATCACGAAGAACGCCGTGAGGATGCGGCGTGCGACCAGGAATCGTCGGGAATCGCGCAGCCCCGTCGCCCGTTCGAACAGCATCGCCGCGGCCTGCAGCCCGCCCCACACCAGGAACCCGGCCAGCGCCCCGTGCCAGATGGACGTCAGCGTGAACACCGTCAGCAGCGCGCCGTACTCGACCAGTCGGCCCTTGCGGTTTCCGCCCATCGGGATGTACACGTAATCGCGGAACCATCGGGTGAGGGTGATGTGCCAGCGCCGCCAGAACTCGCTCACGGAGTGCGACGTGTACGGGCTGCGGAAGTTCTCCGGGAAGTGGAAGCCGAACATCGCGGCCAATCCGATGGCCATGTCGGAGTATCCGCTGAAGTCGAAGTAGATCTGGACGGCGTAGGCGACGGCCCCGATCCACGCGGTGGGCATCGAGAGCTGGCCGGAGAACGCGGCGCTGTCGAACATGGCGTTCGCGAGTTGACCGGCGCTGTCCGCGATGAGCACCTTCTTCGCGAGCCCCCAGGCGAACCTGGTCGCCCCGTAGCCGAAGCGACTCGCGGTGATCGTCCGCGAGGATTCCACCTCGTCCTTGATCTCCGCATATCGCACGATCGGTCCGGCGATCTGGTGCGGGAAGACGAAGAGGTAGAGGAGGTATGCCGGAAACGACCGGGTCAGAGGGGCACCGTTCCGGTACGAGTCGATGACGTAGGAGATCCCGTGGAACGTGAAGAAAGAGACGCCGAGGGGGAGGATCCAGGATTCCGCCCCCGTCAGCGCGGCGATGTGGACGGCCCCCGGAACCCCCTGGATGGCCAGCTGCGGGAGGTACTTGAACAGCACGAGCGGGACCAGCACGATCGCCAGGGCCACGGCCAGCGGCACGCGTGCCAGAGGGGCACGGCCGGTCGCATGACGCCGACGCGCGTAGCGCCACATCGCCCAGGCCGCGCCGAAACTGAAGATCGACACCCAGAGGATCGCGCCGATCGCGCTGCCCGCTCCCCAGTAGTAGAAGACGATGCTCATGGCGAGCAGCCACCAGTTGCGCGATCGTCCGCGCACGGGGAGCAGGTGATACCCCAGCATCGTGAGGGGCAGGAACAGGAAGAGGAAAGTCGGGCTGGAGAAGACCATTCGCGTCGTTACCGCCCCGTGCCGACGAAACCGACGAGCAGGTCGTCGAGCGTGCGGTCCGCCGTCGCGACGGCAGCGTCGAGAGCAGCCGTGTCCGCCAGGGTCGGATGCACGTCCCCGATCTCGGACGTCTCGGTGACTCGGGGGATTCCGAAGTCCTCCGCGAAGGTGACGACCTTGGGGAGCGCCGACAGGGCGACCATCGGGACGCCGCTGAGCATCGCCGCGTACAGCGCGTGCATCCTCGACCCCCAGACCGACTCCGCCGAGCGGATCAATCGGAACGCCTCGTCCCAGCCCATGGGCTCTGTCACCTCGTCGAACGCCGCCCTGGCCTCGACGGAGAGGGAGTCCGCGTCCAGGAACGAACCGCCCTGCGACATGTTCAGGAAGACCAGACGACGCCCCGACCGCTTCAGTGCCTCCACCTGGCCGGCAGTCAGGTGGCGTGCATGCTCTCCGTTGAGCGCGACCACGACGGGCGCATCATCCGCGGCCTGTCCGCGAGGATCGAATCCCATCAGCAGGCTGGCATCCGCTCCGAGCATCGCCGTCCCCTTCAGCGTCTCGCGGACGCGGGCGGCGCTCCGCGTGTCGCGCACCCACACCGGCACTCCGCTGACCGCGAGGCGCAGCAGAGTCCGGGCTCCCACCCTCTCGACGGGATCGCATCCGACGCCGTAGAACGCCACCTTGGTCCGGGTCAGACGAGCGAGGACGCTGCTGGCAGCGCAGAGCCGCGGAAGGCCGCCCCAGCCGCCCGGGATCTCGCGGGCGTCATCCTGCAGCAGGGTGCCTCCGCCGATCACGAGGGCGTCGACGTCGCGCAGAGCGCGCAGGAGAGCGCCCACTCCGGACAGTCTCAGACGCGCCTCTCCCCCCGTGCGTGCCGAGTCGCCGAAGTCGGCGGCGATGGCGTCGTGCCCCTTCGCTCGCAGTGAGGCGACGAGGGCGTCGGTCAGCATGGCATCGCCCAGGTTGACGGGGCGGTTCAGCTCCGAGGTGCGGTCGGAACTGATGACGAGAATCCTCACTCGGATCCCTTTCGGCGTAGGGGTCGCATCGTGGTGCGAAGGATGATGATGGTGGTGGCGAGGAACACGACCTCGATGATCGGCGCGGAGAGCGCGAGTCCTCGAGGTCCGGCGGCCAGGATGAGCGACGGAACGAGTATGACCGCGAAGATACCCGTCAGGACGGTGACGACGAGTCTCTGACGTACTTTCTCGGAGCTGAGCAGATAGGCCACCACCGAGTAGTTGCCGCACTTCAGGGCGAAGGCGAGAGCGATGGGGACGACGTATTCCAGGGGCACCTCGATCGTGAACACCTCGGTGACGATCGGCCACGCCAGGATGAGCACGACGGCGAGGATCACACCGACACCGGTGAACAGCATCCAGACCCTGCGTGCATCCAGCGAACGGAATCGGGGGATGAGCTGGACCGTCGCGGTGGCGGGGAGCAGCTCCAGCGCCTGGACGATCCGGTATGTCACCGCGAACACCGCGGAGACCTCGAGAGGCAGCATCCCCGCGGCGAAGAGCATGGGCGTCTGGGAGTAGGCGCTGCTCAGCATGCCTGTGACGCCGATCTCGAGCACACGACGCGCGAGCTTCGGCTCTCGCTCCGTCTGCTCCGGGAGACCGCGACGCACCACGAGGAACGTGCCGATGAAGGCGATCGCGGAGACGAGCATCACCGCTGCGACGAGGTCGACGCTCCCGACCAGGAGCGCGAGACCGACCAGGGCCATCTTGAACAGGCCGTTGAGGATGTCGGGGAAGGCGAAGAGGTGGTCCCGGCGCTGCACGAGCCACGGAGACTTCGCCGTCCTCGCCATGGTGTCGAAGGCCTGCGCCAGTGAGAGGGCGATCAGAACGAAGAAATGCGGTGTCGCGATGCCGTCCGGGGCGATCAGGATCGCGAACCCGAAGAAGGCCACGGGCCCGAGAAGCGCGAACCCTCCCTGCAGCGCGAGCACGCGACCGAACGTCTGCAGACTGTGCCGCTCCGGGCGCAGACTCAGAAGAAAGGGAGCGCCGCCCGCGTCGCTGATGATCGCGAAGGACGCGAGCACCCCGAACCCCGTCACCAGGAAGTGCTGCGTCTCACCCTCGGTGAGCCTGGCGAACGCGAGCAGCACCGTCAGCTGGGCCAGACGCAGAAGGACGGTGCCCACGGTCGGAGCGCCGAGCCTGAGAAGTCGTTTCATGGCGCCGGCTGTTCGGCGGGACGCGATCGAGACCGGGTTCGGCGCCACGGGACGAGCAGCAGCAGCACGACGATCAGGGCGAGAACCGACAGGTAGCTCAATCGGTAGAACACCGGGAACACGTCGATCGCGGCGACGTAGACGAGCATCAGCATGGCCGCCTGCTCGAGTCCGATCCCGTTCACCGCGCGGGCGGCGATCAACGACATGGCTCCGAGGATGACACCGGAGAGAAGCGGCACCATCGCGGCACCGACCCAGTCGAAGCTCACATATCCCCAGACGGACGGGGGCAGCCGCAGCCCACCCGATCGGATGTCCTCGATCGGCGTGTTCGGATTGAGCGTCTGCAGAGCCCACACGGACGGGTTCCAGGGGTTGTTCCCGGGAAGCAGTCCCCCGAGGAACGTCCGGCCGAGCGTCAGTTCGTGTCCGGGCAGCCACGCGTTCAGGAAGGCCAGCTGGTCCTTGATGTCGGGGGCCCCGGACGCGATGCCCGTGAGCAGGCTCTCGGGCGATCGGACCATCGACTGGTACTGCTTGACGCCGAGGAGGGCGAGAACCGCGTACATCGCACTGCCTGCCACATACGCGGCGACGAGCACGACGGCGTAGAGGATCCGGAACCGGCGATAGAACGCGATGAGGATTCCGAGGGCGAGCAGCAGCCCGCTGATCGCCGGCTCTCGCAGAAGCGAGAGGAGCATCACACCGACGGAGACGGCCAGCAGCACGACCCAGTAGACGCTCCGTCGACGCTTCCACGCGTACACCGCGACGAGGGGCATCAGCAGCGGGATCACCGTGGTGGTGAGCCGGTATGGGATGGACACGACCTGGTACGGCTCGTGGTACACGCCCTTGAAGAACTTCGCCGCGTTCGGATCGGCGGCCAGGGCGGGTGTGAACCCCATCACGAGGAAGCATACGAGGAGGATCACCACGCACGCCGTGACCACCAGGAGCACCCGCTGCCGCACCCGGTCCTCGGCATCGTGCAGCACGCGCTGGATGCGGACGACGGGGCCACGATCGCGCACGAACCGCGACGCGAGGAGCCTTCCGATGAGCACACCCGCCGTCATCGCGACGAAGCCCAGGGCGACGAGGCGGAAGTACAGCGCGGATACGCCCGGCGACGGCAGTTCGAGCCAGTCGAGCCCGAACACGGGAACCACGTACGCGGGAATCGAGAAGGCCAACTGGAGGTGCGCCGGGATGTTCCACCGATTCGGCCACGCGACGTACGAGGCGGTGGCGGTGCCGACCAGGGACACGCAGAGCACGACGTTGCGGACGCCCTCGATCCACGGCCCGTGCCCTTCCGCCACGGCGGGGAACGCGAGGGACACCAGCACGAGCGCCGCGGACACGAGCATCACGGTCGGCACCCAGCCGAGTTCCCCGATGAACCCCGCGCCCCGTCGCGAAGCGACCGACTCCCCCCGTGCAGCCATCACTCGCCTCGCATCGTCGTTCGCGCGCGTGCGCGCAGCGAGTCCCGCACGGTGCGGACCGTGTCGGACCACGGGTGCGCATCCGCTCCCCGCTCCGGTCCGGACTCCCGCGCCCTGAGGATCGCGCTGGCGACCGACTCTCCGGTCGCCTCGGCCGGAACAACCCGGTCTCCGTGGATCTCGACGAGACCGCTGTCCGCGGTGACGACGGTGGGCACTCCGAAGTACGCTCCCTCGACCACCGGCATGCCGTATCCCTCGTCGCTGGACACGAGTGCGAGGACGGATGCCGAGCTCACCGACCGATGGAGGGTGTCGTCCGTGACGAAACCGGGGAACTCCACGAGATCCGAGACCGACTCGACCTCGGCCTTCGTCCGGAGTTCCTCGCGATAGTCGCCCTTGGCTCCGAGGACCACCAACCGGTGATCCTCACCGCCCCGTCGCAGCACCGACACCGCGTCGATGACGAGTTCCGGCCGCTTGCTGGCGAAATGGCCGAAGGTGAGGATCGTCGGAGTCCCCTGATCGACGATTCGCTCGACGCCCCATCTGCGTGCGTGATCGTCGCCGTTCTCGGCCACCACGAGGCGAGCTGGCCGAGCGAACCTCTCCGTCTCCCGCCGCGTCTTCTCGGAGATGGCGAAGGTCGTGCCGGCACGGCGGATCGACAGCTGCCACAGGCGACGGTACAGACGCTGCGCACGTCCGAACTCGGCCGGGTTCAGCCTGTGCCGCCAGTCGTGGATGAAGCACGCCGTGCGGTCGGAGGGGACGAAGGGACTCACGATCGTCGAGAGCGAGAGGAGCGCGTCAGCATGCCGGCGGCGGAAGACCTGCGCGGTCCAGAAGATCTGCCCGGTGTACCGCGCCGCCTTGCCCTTCGCGGTGACGACCTCCACGCCCTCGACGCCGCGGAAGGAGTCCTCGAGCCAGCTGTACCCGAGGACGATGAGCTCGTCCGCGGGGAACACCTCGGTCCACGTGCGGATGAGCTCCTCGGCGTGCACACGCATACCCCCGGACTCCGCGGGTGCGCCGAGCGCATCGATGACGATCCTCATACGTCGCCCCCCGGGGTCACGTCGCGGAGGAACTCGTCGACCCACGCGTCGATGCCGTACTGGTCGAAGTCTTCCGCGGACCACTCGTCGTCGAGGGTCGAGACCCATTCTCGGACGGCGTCGCCGTCTATCGAGTCCGCATCGCGGGGAACCACGAGGATGCGCGCGGGGTCGTAGAAGCTCTCGTCGAGGATGGCGCGGTTCGCGGTGATCAGCGCGGCGCCGCTGCCCAGGGCCTCGAAGGTCCGCATGGTGAGTCCGTCCTGGCCGGGGCGTTGATAGTCCACGACGGCTCGCGACGACCCGAACACCTCGGCGACGCGCGACCGCGGCATCTTGTCGACGCTGACCTCGCGGGCGGCGATACCGCGCATCCGACGGTCGAACACGCGCTGGAGTGCGAAGTACCATCTCGCCGGGGAGTAGAAGAACGCGAAGCAGCGCTCAGGGCGAAGGCTTCGGACCACACCGTGGTAGAAGCTGTATCGATCCGAATGCAGGGTGCCGACGAACGATGCGTCGAATGCCCGCTCCCGGCCCCTGACCTCCGCGAACTCCCTGGCGAAGAACAGCGACTTGTACCGCAGGTCGTCCCGCGCCGCCACATCACCGCGGTCGAAGGAGTACCGCACATCGAGATCAGGGAACAGGTCGACGCATCGACCGCTGTTCGCGAGGGAATCGAACGTGTAGAAGATCCGCACGGCGTTCGGGTTGCGCTCGGAGAAGGCACGGAGCACATACGGAGGCAGATTCTCGCCCTTGATGATGAGCAGCGCATCGTATCGGTGCGCGCTCATCTGTCGCACGATGTCGTCGAAGTGCGCACGCACACGTCGTGCCGCGAGCTTCGGAGCCACGCGCAGGACGGCGCGCGAGACGGCGGAGTTGCTCGGCCGCTCGTCGAACCGGTCTACCTGGACCCCGCGGTCGCGAAAGGCCTGGGCGATCGATTCCTCGTACCCGAAGAACGAGGGCGTGATGAACGCGAGCCTCACGAGTTCACTGAACGGAGAAGGCCGCGATCCTGGAGCTCTCCGAGAGACCCCTTGTACGCGTCCGCATCGGTCTGTTCATCTCGAGCCCACTCGGCGAAACGCCGGATCCCTTCCTCCACCGAGAGCTGCGGCGCGAACCCGAGCAGCCGCTCTGCCTTGCGGAGGTCGGCGTAGTTGTGTCGGATGTCGCCGAGACGGTAGTCGCCGCTCACGTAGTGGTCGGGTTCGACGGCGTACGCCGCTCCCAACAGCTGCAGGACGCGCAGGACGGTGGTCGGCTCACCCGACCCGACGTTGATCGCCTGCCCGTCCGCGGTGTCGCTGTCGATCGCAGCGACCGTCGCCGCCACGACGTCGTCGATGAAGACGAAGTCGCGCGACTCCTCGCCGTCTTCGAACACGTTGATCTGCCGCCCCGCGAGCAGAAGCGAGGTGAAGATCGACAGGATCCCCGTGTAGGGGTTCGTGAGCGACTGCCCCGGCCCGTAGACGTTCTGGAACCGGAGGGAGACGGCCTCGATGCCCTGCGATCGCGCCGCGGTCAGAACCAGCTGCTCCTGAACCTGCTTCGTGATGCCGTAGATCGACGACGGATGCAGAACCGACTCCTCGCCCGTGGCGATGCACGTCAGCGGCTCACCGTCATCACCGACGACGTCGAACACACCCCGCGACAGCTGCTCGTCGGGGCGGTGCTCCGGGTATCGGACCGCGCCGGTCGCGTCTTCGTAGGCGCCCTCGCCGTAGACCGAACGCGACGACGCGACGACGACACGGCGCACCGGGTGGTCCGACTCGGCGATCGCCTCGAGCAGCACAGCGGTGCCCCGGATGTTCGCGTCGACGTAGCGCTCGATCTCGTACATCGACTGACCGGTACCGGTCTCCGCCGCGAAATGGACGACGACGTCCACACCGTTCAGCGCGCGCTTCACGTCGTCTCTGTCGGTGACCGATCCCCGGATCACCGTCGCCACCTTCGCGGCGACGGGATAGGTGGCCGACGTGGTCTCGGGGTCGGGGCCGTGGACCTGCTCGCTCAAGGTGTCGAGCACGATGACCTCATCGCCACGCTCGTGGAGGCTGACCGCCAGCCGCGACCCGATGAACCCGGCGCCACCGGTGATGAGTACTCGCGACATACCAATACTTCCTTGAAAAAGAGACAAAGACGCGGCCAATCGTATCAGCGGCTCCGACGCGCGCCTTCTCGTCCGGACGAGCGGCGATCAGTCGTTGTGAACCAGATACACGGGGGCCTCCCCGATGTCGAGGGAGTCCTCGGCGTCCACCTGCCGTCCGTTCATGTCGAGCACCTTGCCGTCGGGAAGGTCCTCCACCGCCACGGACGCCGGAGCATCCGGGGCCCAGGCGGCGGTGATCGTGCGCCCGTCCGCGGTGGTGAACGTGTACGCCTTCACCCCTTCACCCCAGTTCTCCTCCGCGGAGAACGTGGCTCCGCCGAGCATCCTCTGGCTGACTGCGAGAGCGATCGCGGAGATCTTGGGCTGGTAGGTGTTCGGAGTGAACGTGCTCGCGGTCTCGAAGAATCCGAAGCTGGCTTCGTAGTTCGACCGGTCGGAACCGGTGTCCGCCAGTGTGAACCAGTAGATGCTGTCGACGCCCGCCTTGAGCGCGATCGGAGCCGTCTGCGCGGTGTACGCCGCCTGCTCGTCGCGGCTGACCCACCCGTCCACCGTGGCCCATCCCATCTCGGTGAAGGAGATCGGCACATCGACGCCGGGCTTGGCGGCGGCGATCATCCCGTTCAGCTCCTGCAGCTGCGAGTCCAGGAGCGTGGGTCCTTCCGGCTGCGTGTAGGGGTGGAAGGTCAGGACGTCGACGTGATCCAGCCCCCCTTGCGCGATGAACGGCGCGAGCCAGTCGAAGCGCACCTGCATCCCCGCCGTCGAGGGGCCGTAGACCGTCGCGGCGGGGTTCGTCGCCTTCGCTGCGGCAGCGGCCGGCACCAGCATCCGCATGTAGCAGTCGGGCGTCGTGCCGCACGCTCCCGTGTTGAAGATGTGGTCGTACTCGTTGTAGATCTCCGTGAGACCGCCGCTGGCGGGGTACTTCGACAGGAGCGCGCCCGTGTAGGCCGAGTAGCCCTGCAGCCCCCGATCGGTGGACGGCGTCTTGCCCTGGTCGTAGAGGGGGTTGTAGTACGCGGGGACGGTCAGGACCGACATGCCCGCCGTCTCGTACGCGCCCATCACCTGGTCGATGTACTGCGGGTAGGTGTACACCCCCGGTTCCTTCTCGATGCGCTGCCAGGGAACTTCGAACCGCACGCTGTCCGCCCCCAGCATCGCGAGCGTGGCGGGCGCGTTGGTCATCCGCGCCACCCCGCCCTGGAAGTGAGCGGCGATGCCGATCCCCGAGGGTACCCCGTTGCGCGGCGGCACGACCCCGAAGGTCGCAGATCGCTCGACGAGCTGACCCGCATGGTGCATGGAGATCTTCACCGTGTACAGGCCGGGATCGCTGTACTCGACCGGAACCTGCACGAGCCCGTCCTCGAACGTCGACACGCCCCCGTACTCGGTCTCGCCGCCGGACACGCACCAGGCGATCGTCGTCGCGGCGGCGACGCGCGTGCGCACGTTCAGGTCCCGGGAATCGGGAGCTCCGTCGAAGAGCAGAGTCGCGTTGTCGATGCTGAGAACGGCCGAGGTGTCTTCGAAACCGCCGTTGACGAGCAGTTCCGTGCCGTTGCGCTGCACGGTGAGCCCGTCGATCAGCACCTCGCCCTGAAGCGACGTGATCTCGATGGCCACGCTCAGCGACGCCATTCCGCGCGGGACCGTGTAGCTGACGGAGGTATCCGCCCACTCGGCGCCGTCGGGGATGGCGAGACGCTTGGCCACGGCGTTCGGGCCGAGGACGATCGACACCTGGCTCCCGGCCGTCGCGGCCTTGCTCGAGAAGGCGACCGTCAGGGTCTCTCCGGTGGTGACCGGGACGGACTGCTCGAACCTCTCGGGGACCGGCGGCTGCGCGCCCGTGCCGCTGGTCAGAGACAGGGACGTGAGCCCCTCACGGACGTCCTCCGACGCGGAGAAGCGCGTGGTGGCCGCCGTGTCGTTGAGCCGCTGCTCCCATCCGCCGAAGGCATCGTCCGCTGCCGCGGGCGCCAATCCGGGAGACGAACCGTCCCCCTCGGGCGGAGCCGTGCATTCTCCCAGGGCCGGCTCGACCTGCGTCTGCGACTTCGGGATCGGCGCAGGACGTGCCTCCGCACGCCCCTCCCAGGGACGGAACACAAGCAGGGTGGCGACGAGCGCCACGACCAGCACGCCCGCGATGGACAGCAGGATGATCCTGCGGGTGGACAGCGTACGCGCAGCGTGCGCTGCAACGGTCGGCGAGGCTTCTGCGGGAGTCGTCGGCTCGTTCATCATGTTCAGCCTATGTCGTCGGCGGTGGGGCGCCGTGCCGAGGTGCCGGTCATAGCGGGAGGCGGACGGTCGGGGCGTCGCCGGTCTCCCAGAAATCCGCATCCAGCACGCGGGTGACCGGGTCGGGCTCGGCGATGCGGGCGGCGGCCGGCGCCGGCGCCTGGTGCGAGGAGGCCGCCGCCTGCGCGCGTGCCGCGTTCTGCCTCTGGAGCTCGGCGGCTGCGGCGCGGCGCTCCCACAGTTCGCGTTCGATCTTGGTGCGGTCCCTGGCGTGGATCATCGCGCGCAGGATCATCGCGAGCAGCAGACCGAGGTAGCCGCCGATGGTGTTGGAGAGCACGTCGAGCACCGTCGACACCCGCTCGTCGAGAGCGATGCCCTGGGTGAACTCGATGGCCCCTGAGAACGCGGGCAGCAGGAAGATCGCCACCCACCACGCCGAGCGGGCGAGGGCGAGACCGAGCAGGAACCCGAGAGGGACGAACATGCCGATGTTGGCCGTGAACTCGAGCTTGTCGTAGCCGAACCACTGCGGCACGCCGATGTTGTGCAGAGCGCGCAGCACGCGCCCGGCGATGCTGTCGAACTCGAGCTGCTCGGGCTGCGGCCACATGGTGACGAGCAGCACGAAGGATGCATAGACGACCAGCAGCAGCGTCGATACCCACAGCCGCGCGTAGCTGCGCGGCGGCGGCGGACCCACCTGGATCTGCGTCATGACGGCGTTCCTCCTCTGCCCTGATCGGGCGACGGCGGTGACGGAAAAGGGATGTACGACAAAGGGGCCGGACCCGAAGGTCCGACCCCTGTGTCAGGAAGCAGAAGCTTACTTGATGATCTTCGTGACCGTACCGGCGCCGACGGTGCGTCCACCCTCACGGATGGCGAAGCCGAGGCCCTCCTCCATGGCGATCGGCTGGATCAGCTCGACCGTCACGTCGGTGGTGTCGCCGGGCATGACCATCTCGGTGCCCTCAGGCAGCGTGATGACGCCGGTGACGTCGGTGGTGCGGAAGTAGAACTGCGGGCGGTAGTTCGTGTAGAACGGGTTGTGACGCCCACCCTCATCCTTGGACAGGATGTACGCGGTGCCCGCGAAGTCGGTGTGCGGCGTGACCGAACCCGGCTTGACGATGACCTGGCCGCGCTCGACGTCCTCGCGCTTGGTTCCACGGAGCAGAAGACCGCAGTTCTCGCCGGCCCATGCCTCGTCGAGCTGCTTGTGGAACATCTCGATACCCGTGACCGTGGTCTTGACGGTCGGACGCAGTCCGACGATCTCGACCTCGGAGTTGATGGCCAGCGTGCCACGCTCGGCGCGGCCGGTGACGACGGTTCCACGACCGGTGATCGTGAAGACGTCCTCGACGGGCATCAGGAACGGCTTGTCCTTGTCGCGCACGGGGTCGGGGACGTTGTTGTCGACGGCCTCCATGAGGTCGAGGATGGACTGGGTCCACTTCTCGTCACCCTCGAGTGCCTTCAGAGCGGAGACGCGGACGACAGGAGCGTCCTCGGCGAAGCCCTGCGAAGCGAGCAGCTCGGAGACCTCGAGCTCGACGAGCTCCAGGATCTCCTCGTCGTCGACCATGTCGGCCTTGTTCAGCGCGACGAGCAGGTACGGCACGCCGACCTGCTTGGCGAGCAGAACGTGCTCACGGGTCTGAGCCATCGGGCCGTCGGTGGCCGCGACCACGAGGATCGCGCCGTCCATCTGCGCAGCACCGGTGATCATGTTCTTGACGTAGTCGGCGTGGCCGGGGGCGTCGACGTGCGCGTAGTGGCGCTTCGGGGTCTCGTACTCGATGTGCGAGATGTTGATGGTGATACCACGCTGGCGCTCTTCCGGCGCCGAGTCGATGGAAGCGAAGTCGCGCTGCACGTTGGTGTCAGACGGGAACTTGTCAGCAAGCACCTTCGAGATCGCTGCGGAGAGCGTGGTCTTGCCGTGGTCAACGTGACCGATCGTTCCGATGTTGACGTGCGGCTTGGTCCGCTCGAACTTGGCCTTAGCCACTGGGTCCTCCTCAGGACGTCGTGTAGAGGTGACCGGGCACTGGATTGCGACCGGTTCTCTACGGGTTAGTTTCTCAGTTTAGTAGAGAGGGAATGTGAAGTTGTAGGGGACCTGGGAGTCGGGCCTGGGCCCGACTCCCAGGAAGTGTCACTCGCCGCCGTTGTTCTTCTGGACGATCTCGTCGGCGACAGCGCGGGGAACCTCAGCGTAGCTGTTGAACTCCATCGAGTAGACGGCGCGGCCCGAGGTCTTCGAGCGCAGGTCGCCGATGTAGCCGAACATCTCGGACAGCGGGACGTGTGCCCGGACGACCTTGACGCCTGCGGCGTCCTCCATCGACTGGATCTGTCCACGACGCGAGTTCAGGTCACCGATGACGTCGCCCATGTACTCCTCGGGAGTACGCACCTCGACCGCCATGAGCGGCTCGAGGAGCGCCGGGCTCGCACGACGCAGGGCTTCCTTCATACCCATCGATCCGGCGATCTTGAACGCCATCTCCGAGGAGTCGACGTCGTGGGCCGCACCGTCGACGATGGTCGCCTTGACGCCCACGATCGGGTAGCCGGCGAGCACGCCGACGTTCATCGCGTCCTGGAAGCCGGCATCGATCGAGCCGATGTACTCACGCGGGATGCGACCACCGGTGACCGCGTTGACGAACTCGTACGTCTTCTCGTCGTCGAGGTCGAGCGGCTCGATGTTGAACTGGATCTTCGCGAACTGCCCCGATCCACCGGTCTGCTTCTTGTGCGTGTAGTCGTACTTCTCGACGCCCTTGCGGATCGTCTCGCGGTACGCGACCTGCGGCTTGCCGACGTTGGCCTCGACGTTGAACTCGCGCTTCATGCGGTCGACGAGGATGTCGAGGTGCAGCTCGCCCATGCCCTTGATGGTCGTCTGACCGGTCTCGGGGTTAAGCTCCGTGCGGAAGGTCGGGTCCTCCTCAGCGAGCTTCTGGATGGCGACACCCAGCTTCTCCTGATCGGCCTTGGTCTTCGGCTCGATGGCGACCTCGATGACCGGCTCGGGGAACGTCATCGACTCGAGGACGACCGGCGAGGCCGGGTCGGTCAGGGTGTCACCGGTGGTGGTGTCCTTCAGACCGATGACGGCGTAGATGTTGCCCGCCGTGACCGAGGGGACCGGGATCTCCTTGTTGGCGTGCATCTGGAAGATCTTCCCGATGCGCTCCTTCTTGCCCTTGGTCGAGTTGATGACCGCGGCACCGGAGTCGAGCTGACCCGAGTAGACGCGCACGTAGGTGAGGCGACCGAAGAACGGGTGCACCGCGACCTTGAACGCGAGGGCTGCGAACGGGTCCTTCGCGTCGGGGTGACGCTCGATGATCGTGTCGTAGTCCTTCGGGTCGTGCGCCTCGATCGAGCCCACGTCGAGCGGGTTCGGGAGGTAGTCGACGACCGCGTCGAGCATCGGCTGCACGCCGCGGTTCTTGAACGCCGAACCGCAGAGCACCGGGTAGATCTCGGAAGCCACGGTGAGCTTGCGGATCGCGCCCTTGATCTCGGCGACGGTCAGCTCTTCGCCGCCGAAGAACTTCTCGAGCAGAGCGTCGTCGGTCTCGGCGACGGTCTCGAGGAGCTGCTGACGGTACTCGTCGGCCTTCTCCTTGAGGTCGGCCGGGATCTCCTGGATCTCGTAGGAAGCGCCCATGGTGACGTCACCCTTGGAGTCACCCGCCCAGACGAGCGCACGCATCTCGACGAGGTCGATGACGCCGATGAAGTCGTTCTCCGCACCGATCGGCAGCTGGATGACCAGCGGCTTGGCGCCGAGGCGGTTGATGATGGTGTCGACGGTGAAGTAGAAGTCCGCGCCGAGCTTGTCCATCTTGTTGACGAAGCAGATGCGGGGGACGTTGTACTTGTCGGCCTGACGCCACACGGTCTCGGACTGGGGCTCGACGCCCTCCTTGCCGTCGAACACGGCGACAGCGCCGTCGAGGACGCGGAGCGAGCGCTCCACCTCGACCGTGAAGTCCACGTGACCGGGGGTGTCGATGATGTTGATCTGGTTCTTGTTCCAGTAGCAGGTCACGGCGGCAGACGTGATCGTGATGCCGCGCTCCTTCTCCTGCTCCATCCAGTCGGTGGTCGAGGCACCGTCGTGGGTCTCGCCCAGCTTGTGGTTGACGCCCGTGTAGAACAGGATGCGCTCGGTCGTGGTGGTCTTGCCAGCATCGATGTGAGCCATGATGCCGATGTTCCGAACCTTGCTCAGGTCGGTGAGCACGTCTTGTGCCACAGGAGTGTCCTTATCTTTTTGGCAGTCGTACTGCGAAGAGGGGGTGCCGGCCCTCGGCGTGTGGCCGAGGGCCGGCGAAGCTGTTTACCAGCGGTAGTGAGCGAACGCGCGGTTCGACTCGGCCATCTTGTGCGTGTCTTCACGACGCTTGACGGCGGCGCCGAGACCGTTCGACGCGTCGAGGATCTCGTTCTGGAGACGCTCGGTCATCGTCTTCTCGCGACGGCCCTTGGCGTAGCTGACGAGCCAGCGCAGCGCGAGGGTGTTCGCGCGGTGCGGCTTGACCTCGACCGGAACCTGGTAGGTCGAGCCACCGACGCGGCGGCTCTTGACCTCGAGAGTCGGGCGCACGTTGTCGAGCGCCTTCTTCAGAGTGGCGACGGCATCCTGACCGTTCTTCGCCTCGACGCCCTTAAGGGCGTTGTAGACGATCGACTCGGCCAGCGACTTCTTGCCGTCGACCAGGATCTTGTTGACCAGCTGGCTGACGATCGGAGCGCCGTATACCGGGTCGTTGACGACGGGACGCTTGGGGGCGGGACCCTTACGAGGCATTGGACTCAGCCCTTCTTCGCGCCGTAGCGGCTGCGAGCCTGCTTACGGTTCTTGACGGCCTGGGTGTCCAGGGCGCCACGGACGATCTTGTAACGAACACCGGGGAGGTCCTTGACACGACCGCCGCGGACGAGCACCAGGGAGTGCTCCTGAAGGTTGTGACCCTCACCCGGGATGTACGCGGTGACCTCGGTCCCGTTGCGGAGCTTCACACGAGCGACCTTGCGCATCGCCGAGTTCGGCTTCTTCGGGGTGGTGGTGTAGACGCGGGTGCAGACCCCGGCCTGCTGGGGGTTCGACTTGAGCGCCGGCGCCTTGGTCTTGGTGACCTTGGGCGAGCGACCCTTGCGAACCAACTGCTGAATGGTTGGCACGTTCTCTCCTCATAGTGCTGCACGGTGACAGCGTGATGGGTTTCACATCATGACCCACCGGCACGCCGGAATCGACGGGCTTTTGCAGTGGTGGGTATGCCGTGGGGGCGGATCGGCCATGGAGCCGACGCCCAGCACGCACGTCGAGACGTGCACACACCTGATCAAGTGTAATGCCGCGTAACGTGGCGGTCAAATGAGCGGCGGCTCCGGCCTCGTCCCTCAGCGCAGATCGCGCATCCGCGCCGCGACCGTTCCAGCCTCCCCCGTCCTGCGCTCGGCGGTCACCGCGATGATCAGGAGCACCGCGCCCATGACCGCGAGCGTGATCCACCACGGCATCGACTCGATGCCGCGACCGATCTGCACGGAGAACACGAAGACGTTCTCGATCGGCAGCACGACCAGGCCGAGCAGGAAGGGCGCCGCCAGACGGTTCCTCGACCCGAGCAGGATGGCGGCGAGGGCCAGCACCATGACCAGGATCGCCCGCCAGGTGAGCGGATCCGTGAACGTGGAGACGACCGAGGCCAGCATCATCGTCGCGATCCCCGGGGCGAGCAGCGCCCACGAGCCGGTCCAGCGCCCCGGCCAGCTGTCGAGCGACGCCCGCCGCGGGTCGGGGTGCGGATCCGGCCTCCGCCGGAGGGCGATCGCGCCGGCGACGAGGAGGAACGCTCCCAACGGCAGCGAGAACCACTCGACCCTCAGGTCGCGCGGACTCCACGCCACGACGGCGGTCACGAACGCGATCGCGAACAGGAACCACGCCGGTGGGGCGGTGGTCGTGCCGACAACCGTGCGGGCGGCGACCGCCACCGTCGCGACCAGGTAGGCGATCATCAGGATCCACATCGGCCAGATCGAGAACCAGTCGCGTTCGATCGCGAACCAGGTGCCTGCGGCGAGAGCGAGCGCGGCCGGCGCGCCCAGCCAGCGTGTGCGCCGCAGCGCCGACGCGCTGCCGGCCGCTCGGCGGATGCCCGAAGCGGCGAGGGCGAGGGCTGCGGCTCCGACGGCGCTGACCCCGAGGCACAGCGCGAACAGCCCCGCCCCGTGCAGCGACGGCAGATCGCCGCCCAGCCCGATCCTCATGCCCTGGATCGGCCCGGCCGTCGCCGCCAGCCCCGCGGCCACCAGCGTCGGCATGCGGAGCGCCCGCAGTCGGCGCCGCCGGAGCCCGGCACGACCTCCGCCGATCGCTTTCTCGAGGGCGAGCAGCCCCCAGGATGCCGCGAGGAGCCCCGCCACGCGCCAGACGACGGGCGACGGCCCGTCTGCCGTCTCGGGCTCCGCGAGAGAGATGAGCGCGAGGATCGGGCCGAGCGCGATCAGCAGGCCGGCGGAGTACAGGTCGGTCGCCCGCCGCCCCCGGATCGTGAGGAGCACCGCGACGACCGCGGCCCCCAGCGCCGGCGGGAGCAGGTAGGCCTCGAACAGGTCGACCCCGGTGATCCCCCACACGCACCAGAGGGCCCCGGTGAACGACGCCCCGGCGACGGACCACGCGTAGCGCCGAGCGCTGAAGAGTCCTGCGGCGACGGCGCCGAGGCCGATCACCACGAGCACGATCAGGGTCGTGCCGAGACCGGCGGCCTCGCGCCCGACGGAGAGACCGACCGCGATGATTCCGGTGAGCAGTGCGGATGCCTCGATCGCCACCCGCGCGGCATCCGCGGCGAGGGCCGAACGCCCCCGATTCCGGAGCACATCGCGGAGGAGGGTGGATGCCGGGAGCGCCAGACCGACGAGCACCGCGACGATCGGGAGGGCGACGGGCGATCCGCTCGAGTCGAGCAGCTGGGCGCCGAGACAGACGACCACCACGGCGAGCGTCGGCACGAGCATCGCCGCAGCCGCCGTGCGCACGGGCACGGTGAGACCCGGTCGCCGGGTCAGCAGCAGCGTCAGTGCGAGCACGAACATCAGCCCGGTCGACAGGGCGGTCCATCCGCTGCGCTCCTCGATCACCTGCAGCACCCCGATCCCGAAGGGGACCGCGGAGACGACGAGCACCGCCTGCCAGCTCCGCGCGCCGACGAGGGGCAGGTAGGTGGTGGCGATCGCGACCAGGAGACCGGCGGATGCGGTGAGGCACAGCCGTGCGATCCCGTCGACCCCGCCCTCCCCCAGTGCTGTCGCGACGACGACCAGTGCGTACGAGAACCCGGCTCCGACGTAGAGGAAGCGCCATCGCGACGGCTGCACCCCGGCGAGGGCGACCAGACCGATCAGCGTCGCCGCCCCCGCGCCGGGTACGGCCGCGGTGTCGCGCCAGGCGACCATGACGGTCGCGAGGAGCGCGAGATGCGCGGCGACGACCAGGATCACGCGCACGCCCCTGCCCGCCACCTGCGTCGGCATCCACCGGATCGCGGCGGCGACGGCCACAGCCGACCCCGCCAGCACGGCGATCGCCGCGGGCAGCACGAGCAGACCGCCGCAGCCCAGCACGAGCAGGGCGAGGGCGACGGCGACGAGGGACAGCCGGGATGCAGCGGGGGCGAGCCGCACGATGCCGATCCGGGTGCGCGCGAGGAGGTGGAAGGCGCCGAGACCGGCGCCCACCACGCCGAGGCCGAGGGGCGTGCCCCCTCCGACCACTCCGGAGCCGTCGACCCAGGGCGCTTCGCCGACGAAGGCGGCGACCGTGAGCGCGCCGGTGACCGCGGCCGAGGCGAGGAGCGCCAGCACAGGCAGGGCGAACACGGTCAGCGCTCCGCCCGCGACGGGACCCCGCGGCACACGGCGCGGCAGCGGCAGGATCGCGCCGACGAGCACCAGGGCCGCGGATGCCGCGGCGGGCGCGATCGCGAGCTGCCAGGCGGCGTCGATCTCGCGCACGGAGGGGATCGCATAGACCGCGAGCAGGATCGCCGCCGCCCCCGTCGCGCCGGCGACGAACGACCAGAGCGGCGTCAGCGCCTGACGTCCGGCGATGAGGGCGTGCGAGGCGACCAGAGCGAGCAGCCCGCTCGTCACGAGCAGGAACAGCGAGACGTCGTCGATCTCGATCCGCCACATCAGGACGAGTGCCGCGATGGTCGCGATCACCTGCGCCCCGACGAGGGTGACCCGTTCGGGTGCGGGCGGCCGCAGGAACTCGATGGCGGCGGCGCCCGCGAACGCCACGCCGAGTGCGCCTGCCGTGGCCGTGAGCGCCGTCGCTCCGGCCAGGCCCAGCATCGCCGGGGTCAGCGTCAGCGCCACGACGGCCACCCACTGCCAGACCCTGATGCGGTGACGTCGCCCCGCGCTCCGCACGGCCGGGGCGACGACAGCCGTGATGACGGCGGCGCTGAGCCACGGATGCACCTCCGGCGCCGCGAGCTGGGCGACCGCGTGGATGTCGAGGCCGGCGAACACCAGCCCCAGCGCGCCGACGGCCTCGGCCGAGAACCGCAGTCCACGGCGGGCGAGCAGCCACGCTCCCCCGAGGAACAGCAGGGTGATGAGCCCGACGATCACGCTGCGCAGGGCGCGGTCGGCGAGGTCCGGGTTGAGATAGGTGAACACCACGGCGGCGACGGCGACGAGCCCTGCACCCGCCGTCGCGAGCACGGACTGCAGCGTCGCGCTGCTCTGCGATGCGGACCCGGCCGTCGAGGTGGCCACGGGATCCGCGCCCGCCGGCGCACGGGACGGCTCCGACGCCGATACGGCGGGCGACGGCGCGGTGAGTGCCGACGGTGCGGCGGTTCCTTCGGCAGCGACCGGCGGGATGCGCCGCAGCACTGCATCCCTCGCTCGCATCGCACCGGCGGCCGTCAGAGACGCGCTCCACAGTTCCGATCCGACGGGACCGCGCAGGTCCGAACCGCACGTGCGGCACCATCCGTCCGCCAGCTCGGCCTGACACACCGGGCACGCTCCGAGGTCGAGCAGGTGCCGGGCGACGGCCTCGCCCCAGGTGAGCTCATCGGTCGACGGCGACGAGGACTCCAGCGACGCGGGGGTCATGACTGCTCCTCCGTCTCGGGCACCCAGCGCAGGATGTCGCCCGGCTGGCACTCCAGCACCCGGCAGATGGCCTCGAGCGTCGTGAAGCGCACGGCCTTGGCCCTGCCGTTCTTGAGCACGGCGACGTTCGCGGGGGTGATCCCGATGGCATCCGCGAAGTCCTGCACGCTCATCTTCTTCATGGCGAGCTGTACGTCGAGATCGATCACGATGGGCATCAGACGACTTCCGAGAGATCCTGCTCGAGTTCCAGCGCCTTGCGCAGGAGCCCGCGCAGCACCACGACGAGCAGGGCGAGCGCCGCGCTCACCACGATGCCGAGCACGGCCAGCAGCGTGAGGGACAGCGACACGGCGCGACTGCCGACGATGACGACATAGGAGACGAGGATCAGCAACCCCGCGGCGACGAGCGCGCCGAGGATGATGTCGACGTAGCGGAACGCCTCGACACGGAAGATGCGATCGGTCTGCACCAGCGAGAGCAGGAACCAGACGCAGACGAGCGTCACCTCGATGAGCCCGATGAAGATCACCGCCCCGATGATCCCCGGGACCTCCAGCTGGTCGACGTCGGGGTTGCGGATCGCGGTGATGCGGGCGACCGCGGGGATCACCAGCGTCTGGCTGGCGACCAGGAGGCCGAGAAGGAGGACGATGAGCGCCTTGAGAGCGCGGGAGACACGAGGTTGCATGGTTCGCCTATCGATCGCCAATGGGTATCTATCGAAAAACGATACCTATGGCGCACTGCCGTCGCCAGTCGCGGGCGCGTCTCTCAGCGGATACGCAGACGCGCACCGTGTTGCGCGGGAGCGCGGCTGCCCGGCGCCTAGGCCTGATCGGAGTCGAACGGCGAGTCCAGCGACTCGGTGAGCTCCGCCAGGAGCGCCTCGATCTGCGGCTCGACGTGCTGCGAGATCGCTGCCTGGATGTAGATGCGGTGGCGCAGCAGGATGCGGCAGATCTCGCGCCCCACCATGTTCGCGTACTCGTCGGCCAGCGACACCTCCTGCCGCAGTGCCGCCTTCGCCTCATCGCTCAGCGGCGGAAGCGGCGGCAGGTCGGCGATCGCCTCGTCGGCCATGCCGGCGATGGTGAAGAGGAAGGGAGCACCGGCGATGGGCTCGGGGTCGAGCGGGAGGCCGTCGAACTCCGGGTCGAGGTTCTCGGCGGGTCGATAGCTGCGCGCGCGATTGCGGGCGGCCTGCTGGTCGAGCTCGCGCTGCAGCATGGGCAGGTTCCTCGACGTGTAGTCGGCGACCGCGTGATCGACGATCGTCTTGATCCGGGTCGACAGACCGTGCTGCACGCCGTGCGGCGTGTTCGAGCCGATCCCCGCGGCGGAGAGGATCGGGGATCCGAGGCACCGCCGGCAGGGCGCGACGCGGCCTCGGTGGGTGGCCGGCTCCCAGCGCGGCACCCAGCGGATCCAGGCCTCGACGGCCTGGTCGACCTGCGTCTCCAACGAGCGCTCCACACATAGAGCGTACGGCGCACACGGCCCCTCCGCGCCTATTCACTCCCTGACGGCGGGGCGTCACTCCTCGTCGTCGCGCTCCCAGGGCCAGCGAGGGCGCTCCGATCGAGTGCGCCGGAGGGCGATGCCGCTCCACGCGGCGATGGCGGCAGCCAGAAGAAGCACGGCGCTCGCGCCTCCGCGCACGAGGTCTCCCGCGACCACGGTCGCCACGATCAGGTCTCCGCCCGCGACGGCCACTCCGGCCCACACCGCCGCCAGATGCGCCAGCGCGGTCGCGAGTGCGACGGCCGGAGCCGACACGAACGACGGGCGCGTCCTGCGCAGCGCGCCCCGCAGCGACAGCGCGAAGACCAGCAGCGCGACGATCATGCCGACGACGCCGGGCACCTGCCCGAGTCCGGGGACCGCGATGATGTCGCGGTCGGTCACGATGCTGACCGCGCCGAGGCCGAACACGGCCAGCGCGAAGAAGCCGATCGTCGCGAGCGCCAGCGCCAAGACGACCGAAACCCCCGCGGACTCGGGTCCACGGGGGTTCGGCGATGACATGCGCGCGACTATCGCGAGAGCGTCGGGCCGGCTTCGAGCGTGCGCTCGTACTCGCGCTGCGCCTCGGCGTTGAGCTCGGTCTTGCGTGCGCCGCTGCGGGCCACCCACGCACCGAACCAGATCGTCAGCTCGCGGGCGAAGACGAACGCCGCGATCGCGAGCGGGTGGAAGAGCTGCGACGACACCAGCTCGTTGCCCTCGGTGGCGGTGAGCTGCCAGAACGGCGCACCGAGAAGAGCGCCGAGGATATGACCGCCGTAGGCGATCACGCCGACGATGATGCCGAAGACGACCCACAGCCCCCAGCGCCCGCGGTTGATGAACGCACCGAGCAGCCAGAAGCCGAGGAAGAACACGACGACGGGCACCCAGAAGCCCCAGGTGGTCAGGGGTGCGAGGGCGGCGTCTCCGATGTTGGCGGCGGTGACGTCGCCGGCGACCGCACCGAGGCCGAGGGTCGCGGCGAGGTACAGCACGGCGAACGCCACGGTCGCGAGCAGGCCGATCGCGCCCGCCGTCCCGCGGTTGCCGCGCTCTCGCGGCGCCTCAGGGGCCTGGACGAAGATCGGCTGCTGCTGCACGGGGACGACCGCGGGCTCGACGACCGCCGTCTCTGCGACGGCGCTCTCGGACCGCAGGCGGTCGGAGGGCGACGGCTCGGCCGGCACGACGCGCGTCGCGGTGTCGCTGTTCGACGAGTACGCGTCACCCGCGAGCGAGGAGCGCTCCGGGGCAACGGGCGGCACGTACGCCGCAGTGTCGTCGGCGGTCGATGCGTCCGTCTTCACGTCGGGCTCGGGATCCAGGTACCGCGGATCGTTGAGCTCGGGGGTCGAGAAGGTGCCGGGATGGTCGTTCTCCGCTGCCTCGAAGGCGGCGACGTCGGGATCGACGGCAGGACGCACCCGCGACTCGTCCGCGGACGCACCGGGGACTCCCGCACCGGCCGCGGCGGCAGCATCGAGTCCCTCGTTCGCGCTGTCGACGACGTCATCGACGTCCTTCGGCCGCTCGGGCTGGGGAACCTCGGGGTCACTCATGGGGGTGCGCCTCTCATCGGATGTGTGCAGTGCGAGATTACCGCCGCCCGCGCGCCCGCTGACGGAGGCGTGCCGACGTGTCGCAGAGCCGGGGTGCGGCGCTGCTCCTTCAGGCTGGTCCGACGATCGTGATCAGGGGTTGGTGGCGCGCAGCGTGTCCCCGACGAAGGTGGCGATGGCCGGCACGAGGGGGATCGCGAACCAGACGAGCGCGGCGATCACGCCCGTGCACAGCACCGCGGCGATCCAGCTGATCACCATGTTGCGTCCCGAGACTCGTGCCATGACCTCACGGTACGACCGCGGGCGTCACCCACGACGACGCAACGCCGACGAGGATCCGACGAGACCGGCCTGCGCCCGCACCGCGGATCCGGTGAGGGCTCAGCCCTTGGTCGCGCCCGCCGTGAGCCCGCCGACGATGTACCGCTGCAGGAAGAGGAACAGGATCATGACCGGGATCGCCGCCATCACGGCGCCCGCCGAGAACGCCGACCAGTCCGCGTACCGCGGGTTGGCGACGAGCTTGGTGAGTCCGACCACCAGGGTCTGCTGTTCGACGTCGACGAGCATGACGCTGGCGATCACGTACTCGTTGACCGTGCCGATGAACGACAGCAGCGCGACGACGGCGAGGATCGGAGCCACCAGGGGCAGGATGATCGTGAAGAAGATGCGCGCGTGACCTGCGCCGTCGATGCGGGCAGCCTCGTCGAGCTCCATGGGCAGCGTGTTGAAGAAGCCGTACATGAGGTAGGTGTTCACGCCGAGCGCGCCGCCGAGGTAGACGAGGATCAGACCGGTGTGGGTGTTGAGGCCGATGGCCGGGAACCAGTCGCCCAGGGTCGACATGAGCAGGAAGATCGCGACCACCGCGAGCAGCTGCGGGAACATCTGCACGACCACGATCGTGACGAGTCCGATGCGACGGCCCGCGAACCGCATGCGCGAGAAGGCATAGGCCGCGAGTGCACCGATGAAGACGGTCACCGCTCCTGTGACGACGGCGATGACCAGGGTGTTCAGGAACCACAGGCCGTACGGATTCTGCGGGTCGCTGAGGATGCGCACGTAGCTGTCGATGCCGATCGCCGAGAACAGCTGGTTCGATCCGGTCAGCGTTCCGCGCGGATTCAGCGACGCCGACACCACATAGAGCAGCGGGAACAGGGCGAACGCGCTGATGATGATCGCGACGACGTGACGCCATCCGGTGTCGGCGAACCAGGCGCCGAGCGAGCGACGACGGGGGCCGAGGTTCCGCTCGACCGTGACGGGTGCGGCGGTGCGCGTGTCCGTGGTGCTCATGTCAGTTCAGCTCCTCGAGGGCCTTGGTCTTGCGGAAGCTGACGATCGAGATCGTCGCGACCACGATGAAGATCAGGATCGTGAAGGCGGAGGCGAGTCCGTAATCACGCGACTGACCGGTGAAGGCCACCTTGTAGACCATCGAGATCAGGATGTCGGTGTGCCCGACGGGGATGCTCACATCGTCGAAGCGCGGTCCGCCCTTGGTGAGCATGTAGATCAGGTTGAAGTTGTTGAAGTTGAACGCGAACGACGAGATCAGCAGCGGTGCGACGGTCACGAGCAGCAGCGGCAGCTTGATGCGACGGAAGACCTGCCACGGGTTCGCGCCGTCCATCACCGCCGCCTCGTTCACATCCTCGGGGATCCCCTGCAGCGCCCCCATGCAGACGAGGAACATGTAGGGGAAGCCGAGCCAGAGGTTCACCAGGAGCACGGAGACCTTCGCGAGGGTCGGATCGGTGAGCCAGGGGATCTCCGCTCCCCCGAAGATGACCTGGTTGATGAACCCGAAGCTCTCGTTCATCATGCCGGCCCAGACGAGCGCCGAGAGGAACGCGGGGAACGCATACGGGAGGATCAGGATGATCCGATAGCCGTTGCGGAACCGCATCCGCGTGTTGTTGAAGACCAGGGCGAGCAGCAGCCCGAGGAAGAACGTGGTCGCGACCGAGAGCAGAGCGAACACGAAGGTCCAGATCGTCACCGAGATGAGGGGTCCGCGGATGGAGTCGTCGGTGACCGCCCGCACGAAGTTGTCGACGCCGACCGTCGTCTGCCACCCGGGCAGGAGCGCCTCGCCGTCCTCGGCGGTGAAGGCGCCCTCGCCGGTGTCGGTGTAGACCGCGCCTGTCGTCGTGTCGGTGATGGTGTCGGCGTCCGCGTCGTACTCGAGCGTCGAGACGTACAGGTAGCCCTTCTGGCCGTCGGGAGCGCGGAGGCTGCCGTCGTTCGGATCGTCGCTGAACGGCACCGACAGCTTCTCGAGCTCGGCGGAGAGAGTGAAGACCTTGGCGAGGGGAAGGGTGTTCCACCCGTCGACGGCGACGGCCTGACCGCCCTGGAAGTCCGCGTCGACCTCCTCCAACGGCTGCTCGGAGGTGCCGAGCAGAGCGTCGCCGGAGTCGGGATCGGTGACGAGGAGGCCGTAGGTGCCGAACTGCTCGACCACGGTGACCGGGTACGTGGCGGAGTCCTCGACCCGCTCCTGCGCGGAGGCCAGCAGCGACGAGATCGCCTGATCCTTCGTGCCGTTGTGTCCCGTGCCGTAGTTCGTGAAGCCGATGTACCCCGTGTAGAGCAGCGTGAACACCTGGAAGATCACCAGGAAGATGATGCCCGGCGTCAGGTACTTCGCCGGCACCCGCTTGCGGGAGAAGTAGATGTAGTTGACGAGGACGGTGACGGCGACGACGAGGCCGAGCACCAGCCACTCCTGCTGGCCGAAGAGCACGAACGCCGCGTAGAGCGCGATCGCGTCGACGACCGCCAGCAGCAGGATCTTCACCAGCATCCAGCCGATGTGACCGGACGCCGCGTCTGCGATCTTCGCGGCCTGGCGCTGGCGCTTGTTCAAGGGAGCCGTGGGCTCAGCGAGTTCTGTCATCTCGTCCCCGTCGTCGAGCTGCCGGGGCGGACGGTGTCCGCCCCGGCAGGGATGGTGCTGGGTGTCTTACTCGGTGGCCGCGGTGACGTCGTCGACCAGCTTCTGCCAGGTCGACGTCGGGTCGGAGCCGTTGATGATCGCCGCCTCTGCGACGCCCCAGAACTCCCAGACCGATCCCATCGCGGGGATGGCGGGCATGGGGACAGCGTCTGCACCGACGGCCTGGAAGCCGGCGATGATCGGGTCGGATGCCGCGGAGTCGGCGGCCGCCGTCAGAGCGGGCAGAACGTTGCCGGCCTCGAACAGCTCGAGCTGGACCTCTTCGGTGCCGAGGTAGTTGACGAGGAAGTCGTTCGCGGCGACCTTGTTCGTGGACTCGGAGCTGACGAAGAAGCCCTTCACGCCGGCGAACGGCGACGCGGTCTCGGCGGTGGGGCTCGGGATCGGGTCGATGGCGACGTTGATTCCCGCGTCGGTGGCCGCGCCGACGTTCCACGGACCGGTGAGCCAGAAGGCCGCGGTGCCGTCGAGGAACTGCTGCTTGGCGATCTCGCCGTCGATGTCGGTGTTCAGAGTGCCCGCTGCCCCCTGGGCGGCGAGCCACTCGGCGAAGGCCGTGCCGCCCGCGCTGCCGAGCTGCAGGTCTGCGGAGTCGTAGCTGCCCGAGTCGTCGGTGCCGAAGACGGGAGCGCCGAAGGCCGTCTGGAACGGGTACAGGTGGTACGGGTTGCCCTCGGCGCCCTGCTCGACGACGAAGGCGCCCTTCGCGACCATGTCGTCGAAGCTCGTCGGCGCGTCGGGGACCATGTCGGCGTTGCGCAGCACGGCGATGTTCTCGACCGCGTACGGAAGCATGTAGACCGTGCCGTCGTATGTCGCCGCCTGCAGGGCGACCGGCAGGTAGTCGGCCGACGAGTCCCCGAGCTCCAGGGGTGCCACGACGCCGTTGGTCGAGAGCTCGCCGAGCCAGTCGTGGGCGCCCATGACCACATCGGGACCCTTGCCGGTCGGCACCTGCTGGATGAAGTCGTCCTTCATGTCGTCGACGGACTTGCCGACGAGCTCGACCGTGACCCCGGTCTTCTCCTCGTAGGAGTCCGCTGCACTCTGCAGTGCGTCGACGCGCTCGGCGTCGACCCAGACGGTCAGCGTTCCGCCCGAGTCACCGTCGGACGCGTCGCCTCCGTCGGTCCCGGTCGAGCATCCGGCAAGGGAAAGGGTCGAAACGAGCGCGATGACCCCGGCGGCAACGATGCCCCTCTTGTTCACCTTCATTGGTGTGTGCCTCTCTGAGTACTGGTGACCTACATGAACTGCAAGCGCTTACAGTATGCAACGAGATCGACTCGAATTCCAACGCTCAGGCACGTCGATATCAAGCCGTGACCGGCCGCCTGGAGAAGAGGCGCTGTGGAAACGCTTCCACGAGAGCACGATATCGGCGGTATCGATACACTTTGCGTATGGCTGACAGTTCCTTTGACATCGTCTCGAAAGTGGATCACCAGGAGGCCGAGAACGCCCTGAACCAGGCCCGCAAGGAGATCGAGCAGCGCTACGACTTCAAGGGCACCGGCGCGTCCATCACCTGGAGTGGCGAGCAGATCCTCATCATCGCCGGCACGGAGGAGCGCGCGAAGGCCGTGCTCGACGTGTTCCAGAGCAAGCTCATCAAGCGCGGCATCTCGCTCAAGAGCCTCGAGTCGGGTGAGGCGTTCGCGAGCGGCAAGGAGTTCCGCATCGTCTCCACGCTCAAGGACGGCATCTCGTCGGAGAACGCGAAGAAGATCAACAAGCTGATCCGCGACGAGGGCCCCAAGGGCGTGAAGAGCCAGATCCAGGGTGACGAGCTGCGCGTGCAGTCCAAGAGCCGCGACGATCTGCAGTCCGTGATCGCGCTGCTCAAGGGCGCCGATCTCGACCTCGACCTGCAGTTCATCAACTACCGGTGATCATCGAACGGCGAAGGGGGCGGATGCGCACGCATCCGCCCCCTTCATCGTTCGCGCGGTCGCGATCCCATTCCGATATATAGTCACGGCCGACGGTGGTCGGCGGGTGCTGACGCGCCCGCCGACCATGGTCCGCGACCCGGAGATCCCAGTCAGGGAGCGGCATCGCAGCGCATGAACAGGGTGATGAAAATCACCCTGTGGATTGTTGGCATCGCGCTCGACTTCATGATGTAGTTGCCGTCCGGGCACATCATGGGGGCCCGGATCTGGGAAGCAACTGGGGGCGATCCATGACCAGCAACAGTTCGATGATGAGTACTCGAGGGAGCAAACAGCTGCTGGCGGAGGAGGTCTTCCAGCACATCGGGACGCAGATCATCGAGGGGGTTCTGCAGCCGGGCCACCGCATCCGCGATATCGAGGTGGCCGCGGAACTGCACGTGTCACGGACACCGGTGCGAGAGGCACTGCAGCGCCTCGAGCGTCTCGGTCTCGTGATCATGTACCCGAGCAGATACACCGAGGTCACCGAGGTGACGCCCGAGACGGTGCAGCAGACCCTCGAGTTCGCCGGGTATCTGGCGGGCGCGGGGGCGCGGATGGGGGTCGCCCGGATGAGCCGTCCGGATCGCGAGCATCTCGCAGACCTGATCGGGGAGATGCACACCGCCCTGGATGACGGCGAGGAGCTCTCGCGGACGCGCTGGGCGGTCTTCTCCTTCCTCACAGAGCACAGCCGCAACCTGCAGCACCAGACGATGACCAACGCCGCGAGCATGGCGCTGTTCCGCAACCTCCGCGGCTGGATCGTGCCCGAGGACGATCGCGAGCGCATGGTGCAGGTGTACCGGGACTTCCGCGAGGCGGTGCTGCGCGCGGATGCCGACGCCGCAGAGCAGCTCGCCAGGCAGATGCACTACGTCTGATTACATCCACCGTGTGACCGTGGGTCGGCGGGTCGGCTGGCCGGCGGAGCTCAGTGAGCCGACGACCAGCCGCCGACCCACCGGCCGAGGCGTGCGTACGCCTCTTCTCTCGCCTCATGACGGGAGAGGAAGACGTCGTGGAGCGCTCCCTCGATGCGCTCCACGGTGACCGACGGTCCGAGCTTCAGTGCAGCCCGCGCGATGTCGTCCACGACGAGCACGGAGTCCGCACGGGTGAGGTCATCGGACCAGCGGGTGGGCCGCGCGGACCGCGACGACAGCAGGACGCAGACGGGGGCGTCGATCGTCAACCCCGCCGCCACTGCGGCGTGCCCGGTCAGGATCGCATGGAACCATCCGGCATGGATGGCCATGGACTGGGCCGGGCGCCACAGCGGGTTGACCTCGACCGGGTCATCGGGGTCGGCGACCTCCTGCTGCGCGCGCGTGTAGAAACCCAGATCGACCTGCGGCGCGACCTCCCTCGGCGCCCAGCGCGCCTGGAGCTCCGCCACCGTCGCGATCAGCGGGCGCACCGAGGCGACCTGGAACTCGAGCCACGGGCTGTTCAGGATGACGGCGTCCGCGGTGGCAGGATGCCGTGACGCCCAGAGGCTGAGGACCAGGCCACCGGTGGAGTGTCCGAAGAGCACCAGCCGTCGCGAGGAGGCGGCCCCGTCGGCCCCTCGCCCCATTGCCGCCAGTGCGGCCCCGATGTCCTCGTCGTACGTGGCGAGGTCGGCGATGTAGCCCGGCGTCTGACCGTCGCGCAGGCTGCGTCCGTACTTGCGCAGATCGAGCGCGAAGAAGCGCGCCCCGCGCGTGGTCCAGAACCGCGCGAGGCGCTTCTGGAAGAAGTAGTCGGACCAGCCGTGGATGTACAGCACGTCGACGTCCTCCAGCGGTCGACGGCGCCCGCGGACCTGATCCCACCAGCCCTGCTCCGGGGGCAGACACCGCACCAGGGTCGCGGAGACAGGCCCCTCGTCGTCCTCGCCGAGTTCGAGTGTGAGCTGCTCGAACTCGTCTCCGAGGACGTCCGGTCTCCACTCAGCCATGCCGCCAGGCTAGCCGAACGTCCACGCCTACTGCGGAGCCGTGGGCCCGACCGTCAGGTTGCGCACGGCCGCCGTCGCCAGAGGAGACGGATCCGCCGCACCCGAACCGTTGTCGTAGGTCATGAACCTGAGCCAGTCGGCGCCCACCCTTACGTCGAGGATGTTCTCGCCGTTCTCGCCGACGCTGGCCTTGGCCGCATCCGCTCCCTCGATCTCGACCGGTGTGCCGTCGAGCTTCTCGAACGCCCATGCCCCTGCCGGGAGCGTGGTGAGCATGAGATGGCTCGATATCGACCCCAGATCACCTGTCGCCGAGGTGTAGTAGCAGATCCGAGACCCGTTCACGTACTCGTAGACCTCGGCAGGGATCCCCCACCCTCCGAAATCGGTGAAGAGCCCGACGTCTTCACCGACGATGCCGGCCACCTCCTGCTCGGTGATGAACCGCTCGCAGGGAACGCCGACGATCTCGCTGGGGATGTACTCGACCTCACGGAGGCTCGCGGACGCAGACGCTGCGAGACGACGCATCGCCTCCTCCACGCGCTCGACGTCAGCGTTGCCGAGACCGGGGGCGTGCACCGAGGCGGTGAGCAGCACCTCGCCCTCGGGGAACGTGAAGAAGCACATCCCAGCCTCGCAGCGGGCATTCTCCCCGAAGTACCCGTCGCGCTCGGTGGCTCCGGCGACCACGCTCTCCGCCCCCGGCACGAGCGCCACCTCCCAGTGCTGCTCGCCGGTCGCGCCCGCAGAGCACGCGATCCCGCCCGCACGCTGGAACATGTACTGGGCGGGCCCGGGGATCCAGCTCATCGTCGACACCACAGACAGCGCGGGCTCCACGGGGCTGGACGGCTCCCCCACGAGGTCTCGCATCTCGTCGGCGACGTCGTCGCACGTCACGTCGAACGCGGCCTCCGGCTCGACGATCGGCTCGGGGGTCGGCGTCGGGGTCTCCGATGCCGACGGCGATCCCGACGGCCGCGGCGTCGGAGTCGGCTCAGCCGTGCATCCGGAGATCAGAAGCAGAGCGGCCGTACCGAGCACGAAGAAGGAGCGCAGTCGCATGCGTCCAGCCTAAAGACGCCATCGCTCCGACACGCGAGGTGCCGACAACGATCAGATGACGGTCACTCGCCGCGGGAGACGCGCACCATCTCGTCGCGCGGCACGACCTTGACGCGGGCGCGCTCGTGCGGTGCGCCGAGGGCGACCTCGTGCTCGTCGAGCCGGTGCCAGCCGTCGAGATCCGTCCACCTGACGCCGCGTTCCCGAAGAAGAGCAGGAATCGCCTCTTCGGACGGGTCCTCCGGATGCCACCAGGAGCCCTGGTCGTTGATGATGTGGCGCACGGTCTCCATCGCGTCGGACTTCGTGTGGCCGATCAGGCCCACCGGGCCGCGCTTGATCCAGCCCGTGGCGTAGATGCCCGTCATCTGCTGGTTGGAGTCCTTCGCGAGCACCTGGCCCTCACGGTTCGGGATCACGCCGTGCTTCTTGTCGAAAGGCACCCCGGGCAGCGGCGAACCGAAGTAGCCGATCGCACGGTAGAGAGCCTGCAGCGGCACCTCGCGCATCTCGCCGGTTCCGACCGCTCCGCCCTGACCGTCGGGGCGGGTGCGCTCGTAGACGAGGGCGGCGACGCGACCGGCCTCGTCCGTGCGCACCTCCACGGGACGCGCCCAGAAGTGCAGGTGCAGTCGGCGCGAGGCGGTGCCTCCCGCATTGTTCACGGAGTCGCGCTTGCGCCACGACTGCAGGACGCGGTCGATGACCATCACCTGCTTGTTGCTGGCGACGGCGTCCTTCGAGGCCTCGTCGTAGTCGAAGTCCTCGTCGTAGACCACCATGTCGACGTCACGCAGCTCGCCGAGCTCGCGGAGCTCGAGCGGGGTGAACTTGACCTGCGCGGGGCCGCGGCGCCCGAACACGTGGACATCGGTGACCTCGCTGGCCTTCAGCCCCTCGTACACGTTCTCGGGGACCTCGGTGACCAGCAGGTCCTCGGCGTGCTTCGCCAGCATCCGGGCGACGTCGAGGGCCACGTTGCCGTTGCCCAGCACTCCGACGGATGCCGCATCGAGCGGCCACTCGCGAGGGACGTCGGGGTGGCCGTCGAACCAGCTGACGTAGTCGGCGGCACCGTAGGAGGCGACCGCGTCGATGCCGGGGATGTCGAGTTCGGTGTCGCGGATCGCGCCGGTGGCGAAGATGACCGCGTTGTAGTGCTTCTTCAGGTCGTCGATGGTGACGTCCTCGCCGAACCGGACGTTGCCGAACAGCCGGATGTCGCCGCGATCGAGCACATCGCGCAGAGCGTTGATGATGCCCTTGATGCGCGGGTGATCGGGGGCCACTCCGTAACGCACGAGACCGTAGGGCGCGGGGAGCTGCTCGAACAGGTCGATGGAGACGTCGAATTTGCGCTCGGCCTTCAGCAGGATGTCGGCGGCGTAGATGCCGGCGGGGCCCGCTCCGACGATGGCCAGTCTGAGCTTGGTCATAAGGGTCCTTTCGTATGCCGTCACGTCCGGAGTGCGCGGCCGTGGCCGCGACGCCTCAGCTGGAGCGTTCGACGAGGGTCTCTGCGAAACGGGTGAGCGCCTCGCGCACCGTGCCGCGCGGAAGCGCGGTGAGCGCGGCGATCGCATCCTTCGTCCAGGAGTGCGCGAGCGCGCGAGTCTTGTCGGTTCCGACGTGGTCGCGCAGCTCGGCGAGAGGTCCGTCGAGGATCGACGGATCTGCGCCGTCGGCGATGCGCGCGACGCCGTCGTCGATGCGGGCGGCCAGGTCGATCGACGCGTCGTCGGTCTCGGCCTTCAGCAGCAGGTAGGGCATCGTCGGCACGCCGGCACGCAGATCGGTGCCGGGCACCTTGCCCGTGTCCTCGGGCTTGGCGGACAGGTCGATCACGTCGTCGAGCAGCTGGAACGCGACGCCGATCTTCTCGCCGTACACCCGCAGCGGCTCCTCGTACGCGGAGGGGGCGTTGGAGAAGATGACGCCGCCCTGCGTCGCCGCCGCGATCAGGGAGCCGGTCTTGTCGGCGAGCACCTGCAGGTAGAACTCGATCGGGTCGTCGCCGGGCTGAGCGCCGAGGGTCTCATGCATCTGGCCGAGCACGAGCCGCTCGAAGGTGTCGGCCTGCAGACGGATCGCCCGCTCACCGAGACGCGACATCAGCTGGCTCGCACGGGAGAACAGGATGTCGCCGGTGAGGATGGCGATGTTGTTGCCCCACACGGTCTGCGCGGCGGGCACGCCCCGGCGGCGGTCGGCGCCGTCCATCACATCGTCGTGGTACAGCGAGCCGAGGTGGGTGATCTCGAGGGCCTTGGCCACATCGATCACGGCGTCGATGTTGCCGTCGCCGAGCTGCGCGGCGAGCAGCGTCAGCACCGGCCGGATGCGCTTGCCGCCGGCCTCGTAGAGGTAGCGGCTGGCGGCATCGGCCAGCGGATCGGCGACGCGCACGTCGTCGGCGAGGCCGGTCTCGACCCGCTCGAGGCCCTCCTCGATCGCCTGCGCGACACGGCGGCCGGCCGTGCCGATGAAGACACGGTCGCTGAAGCCGAGACGGCTCGCCAGTCGCGAACCCGGGGCAACGCGGCTCGAAGTCACGATCTCAGCCTACCTTCGTCAGGGGTGCGGGTCCGCGCGCGGTGTTCACGCGGGCTTGACCGCCCGGTGCAGCGCGACGATCCCGAACGAGAGGTTGCGGTACTCGACCTCGGACCATCCGGCCTCGCGGATCCACGCCGCGAGCCTCTTCTGATCGGGCCAGTCGCGGATCGACTCGTTCAGGTAGTCATAGGCGTCGCCGTTCGTGCCGGCGACGCGGGCCACGCGCGGCAGCACCTGCGAGTTGTAGAAGCGGTAGGCGGCGCGGAACACCGAGCCAGGCGGCGTGGAGAACTCGTTGATCACCAGACGACCGCCCGGCTTGGTGACGCGGAGGAGCTCGCGGAGCGCCTTCTTCGGGTCGTTCACGTTGCGCAGCGCATACGACATCGTGACCGCATCGAACTCCGCATCGGCGAACGGGAGATCCGTGGCATCCGCCTGCACGAACGAGAGATTGCGGATGCTGCCGTGACGGCGCTGCCCCTCGGCGAGCATGCCCGGCGAGAAGTCGGCCGCGACCACCTGCGCTCCGCTGCGGGCGAGCGACGCCGACGACGATGCCGTGCCCGCCCCGAGGTCGAGGATCTTCTCCCCCGGCTTCGGTGCCACGGCCCTCGTCGCAGCCGCGCGCCAGAGCGCGTCGTTGCCGACCGTCATCGCGGTGTTCGTGCGGTCGTAGCCCGCGGCGACCTGGTCGAACATGCCGCTGACGCGGGCGGGGTCCTTGCCGAGATCGGCGCGGTTTGCTTCGTTCGAGGTCACGAGTCCAGTCTAGGCGCGAGGGGGAGGGCCTCGAGGCGGTCGAGCCAGCGATCTGCCGTGGCATCGTCGAACGGCGCGACGCGCGCGAGCACCTGCTGCTCCAGGTCGAGCGCGAGGTCTTCGAGCCGTGCCATGACCTCGGCGGGGTACCCGTACTGCGCGCTGTGCTCGGCCCACTCGTCGCGATCGTCGACCCAGGTGCCCCGTTCCCCCTCGACACGCACGACATCGAGGTCCATGTCGATGCCGGTGGCGAGCAGCGGATCCTCCGTCCAGCGCACGTCCCATCCGAGATCGATGTAGATGCGCACACCCTTCGGGTGATCACGATTCACGGTCAGGGCGAAGTCGGTCCGGCGCGGGACGAGAGTGACGTTCGGCCCCTCGGCCACGAACGAGGCACCGGGACGAGCACTCCGCCATCCCACCGGCTGACCGAGCCAGTCGCCCCACTCGTCGGCGCCGAGGTACACGCACTCGTGCCGCCAGTGCGGGGAGCCGTCCCACTTGCGCCATTGGAAGATCATCTCGGCACCGGGGGCGGGTCGCACATCGCTCATGCGTTCAGCGTAGGCCGCGCCCCCGACGTTCCCCCTGACCGAAGAACTAGGCTGGAGGGGTGAGCAGCAGGCTGGTCGTGGAGACCCGTGAGATCGATCCGGTCGAGGATCTCCTGGCCTTCGCCGACCCGGCGCGGCCCCTCGCGTGGCTGCGCCGCGGAGACGGGATCGTCGCCGTGGGCGCCGGGGTCGTCGAGACCGTCCGGGTACCGGCTGGCACGGCGCCACGGCGATCGGCTGCGATCGCCGACGCCTGGCGGGAGCTCGCGCAGGATGCCGAGGTCGACGACGAACTCGGACTCCCCGGCTCCGGCCCCGTCGCGTTCGGAGCGCTGACGTTCGACGAGGACTCCGCCGCCGACAGCGTGCTGATCGTCCCGTCGCTCGTGATCGGGCGTCACAGCGGACGCACCTGGCTCACCCGCATCCGCCGCTCCTCGTCCGCCGACGCTGCGGAGCAGGCCGCCGAGACGCGGGAGTACGGCCCGCACTGGGCGGGAACCGTGGGTCCCGGCGCCCAGAGCCCGCAGGGCTATCAGGACTCCGTGCGGCAGGCGCTCGGTCGTATCGCGGACGGCGAGCTCAGCAAGGTCGTGCTCGCGCGCGACCTCACCGGCAGCATCCCGGCGGGTTCCGATCTGCGGCGCCTCGTGCGGGCGCTGTCGACCGGATACCCCGACACGTGGGCCTTCGCCGTCGACGGGCTGATCGGCGCGAGCCCCGAGACCCTCGTCACCGTGCAGCAGCGAACCGTGACGGCGCGGGTGCTGGCCGGAACCATCGGCCGCGGAGCCGATGCGGACGCCGACACCGTGGCATCCGCTCATCTGGCGTCCAGCACCAAGGACCTCGACGAGCATCAGTACGCCGTGCAGAGCGTGCTCGCGTCGCTGCGCCCGCACACCCGGGCTCTCGCGGCGAGCGAGCAGCCCTTCCTGCTGAAGCTGCCGAACCTGTTCCACCTGGCGACCGACGTCGAGGGGGAGCTCGCCGACGGCGGCTCGTCGCTCGATCTCGTGGGCGCCCTGCATCCGACCGCGGCGGTCGCGGGCACTCCGACGCCCGCGGCGATCGCGGCGATCCGCGAGCTCGAGCCGTTCGACCGCGGGCGCTATGCCGGACCTGTCGGCTGGGTCGACGCCGCCGGCAACGGCGAGTGGGCGATCGCGCTGCGGTGTGCGCAGTTCTCCCCCGGCGACGGCCGCATCGACGTCACCGCCTATGCGGGTGCCGGGATCGTCGCGGGCTCCGACCCCGAGTCCGAGCTGCTGGAGACACGGGTCAAGTTCCGCCCCCTGGTCGACGCCCTCGCCTGAGTCCTCGCCCCGACGCGAGCAGTCAGCTGGCAGCCAGTCGCTTCTTCTCGGCCTCGACGTCGAAGTCGGCGGCCGGCCACTGCGGGGCGATCCGCTGCAGGGCGTCGAGGAGCAGCTCCTGCACCGCGAGGCGGGCGAACCACTTGTGGTCGGCGGGGATGACGTGCCATGGCGCCACCTCGGTCGACGTGCGGTCGAACGCCACCTGATACGCGGCCATGTAGTCGTCCCACAGCAGCCGCTCGTCGACGTCGCCGGGGTTGTACTTCCAGTGCTTGTCCGGCCGTTCCAGTCGCTCCATCAGGCGGGACTTCTGCTCCTCGGGCGAGATGTGGAGCATCACCTTGACGATGCGGGTCCCGGACGCGGCGACCTCGGCCTCGAAGTCGTTGATCGCGTCGTAGCGCCGGTCGATCTCGGCGGCGGGAGCGAGCGAGCGGACGCGGCCGATCAGGACGTCCTCGTAGTGCGACCGGTCGAAGACGCCGATGAACCCGGGCTCGGGCAGCCGCGTCGAGACGCGCCAGAGGAAGTCGTGCTGCAGCTCCTCGGGCGTCGGCGCCTTGAACGCCGTGAGCGCCACACCCTGGGGGTCGACGCCGCCGACGACATGACGCACGATCCCGCCCTTGCCCGCGGAGTCCATCGCCTGCAGGATCAGCAGCACGGAGTCTTCGGCCACCCCCACGCGACTCTCGGCGAAGAGCCGCTCCTGCAGGATGTTGAGCTCGTCGAGCCCCGCCGCGAGGTCCCGCTTGCCGTCGGCCTTGCCACCGCGATACCCCGGGGTGCTCCGCGGATCGACGTCCGCGAGACGGAACCCGTCGCCGACCTGCAGGGCCTTCGCCCACTCATGCGCTGTCATGGGTTCATCCTGCCACCGCCGACGAGGGCTGTGGCGGGAGATCAGCGCGCGAGCGGAACCTCGATCAGCTGCCGCCCACCGGCAGGCGTGGTCAGCGCCTGATCGAGGGCCGTGCGCGTGGTGATCCGCTGATACTCCCAGCCGTAGGCCAGGGCGAGGTGCTCGAGACGCACGGTGTGGGGCGTGTAGAAGGCGCGGTCGAGATCGGCCCGATCAGCCGTCGCCGCGACCTCCAGCCCGTCGAAGATGGTGCCTCCCCCGTCGTTGCCGACGATCACCTGCAGCCGCGGTTCGTCTTCATCGGGCGGCAGCAGCAGCGCACCCGCGTCGTGCAGGAAGGCGAGGTCTCCGAGAAGCACACGCGTCACGCCGGGGGCGCCGCCGGCCTGGCTGCCGAGCGCGATGCCCGTCGCCGTCGCGATGGTGCCGTCGATCCCGGCGAGACCGCGGTTGGCGTGCACCGGTACCTTCTTGCCGCCCAGCACCGCGTCGGCGACCCGCACGAGCCGCGACGATCCGAACATGAGCCGGTCGTGCGGCCAGGTCGCACGCCAGACCGCGTCGACGAGGAGCTCGCGATCGAGCGGACGCCGCACGGCGGCGAGCTCCGCGGCGACCGCCTCACGACGCGCTCCGGGGTCCGCCGAGGCGAGTCCCTCCTGGTCGGGCGCGCGCTCGCTGAGGTCGACGGCCCGCCCTGCGGATGCCGCGAGCCAGACGCCCAGCCACTCGCGATCCCCCGCACCGGGAGCCACCGCGACGGCGGCCGTCGCCGTCGTGCGCCCATTGAGGTCGAGGTCTTCTCCACCGCGGCGCACGGCGATCACCTCGATGTCGGCCCGCCCCAGCATCCGCACGACCTCGCGACTCAATGTCGGGTGCCCGAAGACGACCGCGCGCTCGATGCGGCCGCCGAGCTCGGCGTCGCTCAGCAGCTCGCGGTAGCCGTGCACGGCCTGGCGGCCGAAGCGGGCGCCGCTGACGATCTCGGCGATGAGTGGCCAGGATCCGGCGTGCGCCAGTTCCTCGGCATCCGGGCCCGCGTCCGCACCGGCGATGACCACGGTGCGCGGACCGCGCTCGAGGACGAGCGGTTCGACCGGCGGACGACGCGGAGCCTCGCCCGGGGTGATCTCGACCATCTGGTGCTCTCCGGAGAGCGGCTCGCGCGAGGGCAGGTTCAGATGCACGGGGCCGGCGACACCCGGGAGGCCGTGTGCGGCATCCGCCCCCATCGCGACCTCGACGGCCTGCGCCGCCAGCCCCGACCAGTTCCCATCGCCATCGCCATCACCGGGCACCGGGGCGTCGATCTGCTCCCGCACCCAGGCGGCGAACATCCCCGGCTGGAGAGTCGCCTGATTCGCACCGACGCCCCGGAGCTCGGGCGGGCGGTCGGCGGTGAGCAGCAGCAGCGGCACGCCCGCGTGGAACGCCTCCATGGTCGCGGGCAGCAGGTTCGCGACGGCGGTGCCCGAGGTGCACAGGACGGCGGCGGGCACACCCGTCTCGCGCGCGAGCCCGAGGGCGGTGAATCCCGCCACCCGCTCGTCGATGCGCACGTGCAGACGCAGCCGTCCGTCGTTGGCGGCGCGCACCGCGGCGAGCGCGAGCGCCTGCGAGCGGGAGCCGGGCGAGAGCACGAGGTCGCGCACTCCGTTCCCGATGAGCTCGGCGACGAGGGACGCGGCCGCGTCCATGGCAGGAGACTCCATGGCAGCAGGCGAGGTCACGGACGGGTGTCCGGCGCCGTGCTGTCCGATGCGGGGCCGTCGTCGGTCTCGTCGTCGAGCCGCGCGAGTTCCTCTTCGAGGCGGCGGATGCGGGCATCCTGCTCGCTCTTGCTGATGCTGCGGAGGAACTGCGGATCATCGTCGGGAGCGACGATGCGGATCGCGCCGCCGTCGTCGTTCGCCCGGCGACGGCCGAGCGTGAACCACAGGACGCCGCCGATCACCGGGACGAGGGCCACGATGGCGATCCAGATGCCCTTGCTCACACCGCGGTGCCGTGTCTGCGGCTGGACGGCGCAGTCGACGATGCTGTACACCCAGAAGATGGCTGCCAGGAACCCGCCTACGATCAACAGTCTCGCCACCCCTCCAGTCTAGGCGGGCATATGCGGGGCGGCTCGGCCGAGGCCGGAGGACCGCCGCGATCGGTCCGCACCGATGCCGGATTGTTAGACTGCGCGGACCATGTCTGCCCCGTCGATGCGCCTGCGACGCCGGCCCGTCGAGCGGATGCTGATCCTCCGGGTCGGCCTGGCGCTCGGCCTCGCCCTGCTGCTCGTCATCGGAGCGTGGTCGACGTCGCACCGCGAAGGCGACGTGCACGCCGGCCTGTGCATCGCACCCGGGGCATCCGCATCCGGTCATCACGACGGCATGGCCGCTGCCGCGGACGCGGTGTCGTCCGACGTGGTGTCCTCCGACGCGGGGATGGCCGCCGTCGCCGCGCTCTGCTGCATCCTGCTCGCGCTGCTGCTCGTGCGATTCCGGGTCGCCGCACGTCTCCTCGTGCATAACCGCAGGGTCGCGGCATCCCCTCCGACGCGCGCCGGTCCCCGCCTGCACGTGCCCGCACTCACGCTCACGCAGCTCTCGCTCTCCCGCACCTGAATCAGGCACGCCGCGCATCGGCGACCCCGGCCGCCCCGCGGCACGACCCCTGCCTGATCCGAATCGTTGGAGAACCCCATGAAGACCTCTGTCAAGGCGACCCTGATCGCCATCGCCGTCGCCATCGTCCTCGCGATCGTCGGCATCGTCTACGCGATGTCGCAGCGCGCCGCGGAGCCGACCACCCCCGAGGGCGAGAAGCTGCAGACTGTCCGCACCGACTCGCACGTGCTCGACGACGGAGGAGCGGATGCCGTGACCGTGGTCGAATTCCTCGACTTCGAATGCGAGGCGTGCGGCGCCTTCTATCCGATCGTCGAAGACCTGCGCGAGCAGTACGACGGGCAGATCACCTATGTGGTCCGCTACTTCCCGTTGCCGGGCCATATCAACTCGACCCAGGCCGCGCTCGCCGCCGAGGCCGCGGCGCAGCAGGACCGTTTCGAGGGCATGTACCACCGCCTGTTCGAGACGCAGTCGCAGTGGGGCGAGCAGCCGCAGGAGACGCCCGAGGTGTTCCGAGCGCTGGCCGAGGACCTCGGACTCGACATGGCGGCCTACGACGCGGCGGTCGCGGATCAGGCGACCCTCGCCCGCGTGCAGGCCGACAAGAGCGACGGCGAGCAGCTTGGAGTGCGCAGCACCCCCGGCTTCTTCGTTGACGGCGAGCCCGTCGTGCTGGAGACCTGGGACGACCTCGAGACGGCGATCGAGAAGGCCGTGAGCCGCTCGACCGACGGCTGAGAACCGTACAGCCCGCAGCGAACGCACAGGCGTACGGTCGTCTCATGACAGATCCCCTCGACATGATCGCCCGCCAGCAGCCCCTCGACTCGGAGTTCGGCTACCGCTCCACCGCGGCTGAGGTGATCGCCGGCGTCGACCTCTCCGGCCGCACGGCGATCGTCAGCGGCGGGTACTCCGGGCTCGGCCTGGAGACGGTGCGCGCCCTGTCGGATGCCGGTGTGCGCGTGATCGTGCCGGCGCGGCGGCCCGACGTCGCTCGACATGCCCTCGACGGATTCGTCGGAACCGAGGTGCGCCCGGCCGATCTGGGCGATCTCGACTCGGTCGCCGCGTTCACGGAGTCGGCCCGGCGCGACGGCCGGCCCATCGATCTGGTGCTCGACGTGGCCGGGATCATGGCGACTCCCTTCGAGCACACCGCTCAGGGCTTCGAGTCGCAGTTCGGCACCAACCACCTGGGTCATTTCGCCCTCGTGGGCGGTGTGGCCGATCTGCTGACGGACGGCGCGCGGGTCGTCTCGTACTCGTCGGGAGGGCACTACCGCTCGCCGGTGCGCTTCGACGACATCGACTTCGAGACGACGCCCTACGACCCGTGGGTCGCCTACGGGCAGTCGAAGTCCGCGAACGCCCTGTTCGCAGTCGAGCTGGCACGTCGGGGCGCCGACCGCGGCATCCTCGCGTTCTCCGTGCATCCGGGCGGCATCATGACGGAGCTGCAGCGGCACGTCCCCCGAGAGGAACTGCTCTCGCGCGGCTGGATCGATGAAGACGGCACCCCGAACCCGCGGTTCAAGACCCCCGCGCAGGGGGCGTCGACGGGTCTGTGGGCGGCGACCGCCGCGGAGCTCGTCTCGCGCAGCGGCGCGTACTGCGAGGACTGCGCGATCAAGGGCATCGTCCCGGCGGATCACACGGACATGACCACCGGTGGGGTGAAGGAGTGGGCGATCGACACGGATGCCGCCGAGCGCCTGTGGACGCTGTCGGTGGCGGCGACCGGCATCGACGCGTTCGCCTGAGAGCACCGGACGCCGTCGCGGCTCAATCTCTGCCCAGTCGGAGGATGCGGTCGTCGCCCTGCGCCGGATTCCCGCGGCCGTCGGTGTTGTTGGTGAGCATCCAGAACGTGCCGCCCTCGCCGACGACGATGTCGCGCAGGCGGCCGAACTCGCCGACGTACTGCTCGGTGCTGCGACTCAGGTCGTCGAGCGGCACGACCCGCAGGCGTTCGCCCCGCAGGTTGGCGATGACGATGTCCGAACCGGTGACGGCGATTCCGCTCGGACTCGCCGAGTCCGGAGCCCACTGCTGCACGGGGTCGATGTAGTCGTCGTCTCCGGCGATCCCCTCGACCTCGGGCCAGCCGTAGTTACCCCGGGCTCGATCACGTTCAGCTCGTCCCAGGTGTCCTGTCCGAACTCGCTCGCGTACATCGCACCCTCGGCATCCCACGCGATGCCCTGCGGATTGCGGTGGCCGTAGCTGTAGACGGGAGAGCCCCCGAAGGGGTTGTCGGCCGGAACCCCGCCCTCGGGCGTGAGCCGCAGGATCTTGCCCGCGAGCGCGTCGAGGTCCTGGGCAGCGTCGCGGTCGCCCGCATCGCCGGTGGTCACGTACAGCATCCCGTCGGGCCCGACGGCGATGCGCCCGCCGTTGTGATTCCCCGCGGCCGGGATGCCGTCGATCACCGTCGTCGGCTCGCTGAGGGACAGGTCACCCGGCTCGCCGCGGATCTCCCGCCGCTCGACACGGTTCCCGTCCGCCGCGGTGATGTAGGTGAAGAGCTGGTGTTCGTGCACGGCCAGCCCGAGCAGACCTCCCTCGCCCCGGGCCGAGACGCCGTCGATCACGGCCACCTCGCGCGCTGTGCCGTCGTCGGCGATCTCTAGCACCCGCGCGCTGTCGCGCTCGCTCACCAGCGCGACCTCGCCGTGGAAGGCGATCGACCAGGGGGCCTCGAGCCCCTCGGTGAAGGACTCGGGGGCCGGCACGGAGACCGTCTGCGACGGCGCCGTGCAGGCCGTCAGAAGCAGCGACACCGACACGCAGGCCGCGGCGAGCGCCGCCCCGCGACGCCGCCTGCCGGTCGGCGAGTGCGGGAGCGGGTGCGAGGGCGGCGGGCCGACCACCGGATGCAGGGAAAGGGGCATGGCTCCATTCAAGGCGGTGGAGGCGGCGAGCGACAGGTCCGATCCGATGCTCCCGCCGCGCGGTGACCGTCGGTACGCTGAGCGCATGACCGAGACGCGATCCTCCGCGCATCCCGCTCTCGCCGTCGTGCGGAGGATTCCGGCGACCCTGACGATGGTGCTGCTGATCCTCATCGTCGGCGTGGCCTGGCAGGGTCTGTGGCGCCCCTTCGAGAGCACCCCGCTGTTCGACGGCGTGGCCTACGGACTCCCGAACTTCCTCGAGGGCAAGTGGTGGACGCCGCTGACCGGGACGTTCTTCGTCAACGCGCCCTGGGTGTACCTCTTCACGATCTCCGGGTTCTGGGGCATGGCGTATCTCGAGTTCCGTCGGGGCAGCAGGGTCGCCCTCGCCTACTACTGGATCGGCCAGCTGTTCGCGATGTTCGCGACCGCCCTCGTGCTGCTGCTCGCCTCGCAGCTGCCCTGGGCGTGGGCTGCCACGCAGGCTCAGGCGCTCGACGTCGGAGCGTCCGGCGGGACGATGGCGTGCATCGCCGCGGCCGTGGGACTCTTCCGCCCGCCGTGGCGGGTGCGAGGCTGGCTGGTCCTGCTGGGGTTCGTGTTCATCTCCATGCTGTTCTGGGGCAAGGTCGCCGACCTCGAGCACCTGCTCGCGGTGCTGCTGATCCTGTTCGCCGATCGCACCCTGCGCGTCCAGCGCACGACGGTGCGGGAGCAGCGCCTCGTCGCCGTCGTCTCACTGCTGGTGCTCGGTGCGGTCGAGATCATCACCACCCTGGTGGCCACCGACGGCCCGTTCGGTCAGACCGACCCCGCGTCGGGCGGATTCATCGACCTCGCGCTCGACCTCGTCGTCATCGTGGTGCTGGTCACCGGACTGCGCCGCGGGCGACGCTGGGCGTGGGTGCTCGTGATGCTGCTCGGGCTCTTCAACATCCTGGTGGGGGCCCTCGTGCTCGTGCTCATCACGGTGTTCTCGCAGGCCGACGTCGACCTGCGCTGGGACGGCGACACGGAGCTCGCGCTCGCGAACGCCGTGCTGTGGGTGATCATGCTCGCCTATCTGATCGCCGTGCGCCGGGCGTTCCGCGCGAAGCGGAGATCGCTCCTCGGCACGCAGCCCGCTCCCACCGCCGACGAGGTGAAGGTGGCGCTGCGTGAGCACGGCGGCGGGACGCTGTCGTGGATGTCGACGTGGGAGGGCAACAGCTACGCCCGCATCCCCGGCGGGCTGGTCGCCTATCAGCGTCGGGCCGGGGTCGCCCTCGCGCTCGCGGATCCGATCGGCCCCGCGCAGGCCCGCGCCGGGGCCGTCGCATCCTTCATCCGCGCGGCCGAGAACGCCGGACTCGTGCCGTGCTTCTTCAGCGCGGACGATGCCACCCGCCGAGCCGTGCCCGCGACCTGGCGGAGCATCGTGGTCGCCGACGACACGATCGTCGACCTGCCGGGGCTGGAGTTCACCGGCAAGCGCTGGAACTCCGTGCGGACCTCGCTGAACCGGGCGGGCCGCGATGAGATGACGTTCCGGATGACGCACCTCAAGGCCGAGTCGTGGGGCGTGCAGCAGCAGCTGCGGGCGATCTCCGAGGCGTGGGTCGGTGACAAGGACCTCCCGGAGATGCGGTTCACCCTCGGCACGCTCGATGAGGCCGAGGATCCCGAGGTGCGCCTCGCTCTCGCCCTCGCGCCGAACGGCGACGTCGACGGGTTCCTGTCGTGGTTGCCGGTGTACGGGCAAGGCGGCACCGTGCGCGGGTGGACGCTCGATCTCATGCGCCGCCGCGAGGGCGGCTTCGGCCCCGTGATGGAGTATCTGATCGGGTCCTCCGCGCGGCAGTTCTCGGAGGAGGGTGCCGAGATCATGTCGCTCTCGGGCGCCCCGCTCGCCCACGACTATCCGCCGGATGCCGGCATGATCGCGGCTCTCAGCGATCGTCTGGCCGAGGCGCTCGAACCCGTGTACGGCTTCGGCTCGCTGCATCGCTTCAAGCAGAAGTTCCACCCGCGCTACGAGACCATGTACCTGCTGTATCGCGACGAGGTCGATCTCGCCGCGATCGGCCGCGCCCTCACCCGAGCGTTCCTGCCCGACGCGACCCTGCGCCAGTTCGCCGGAGCGGGGCTCGAGCTGGTGCGCGGCACCGGCGACGAGAAGGACTGACCGCAGCGATCACCCGTCGCGCGGAGGCTTGCGCAGGTTCTTGATGCCGGTGCGCTGCTTCTTCGCGGTCAGGCGCCGCTCCTTCGAGCCACGACTCGGCTTCGTCGCACGGCGCTGCGGTGCGGGCGGGCGCAGAGCATCGGCGACGAGGGCCACGAGCCGCTCGCGTGCGGCGTCGCGGTTGCGCAGCTGAGCCCGGTGCTCTGAGGCGGCGATCGTCAGCACCCCGTTCACCAGACGACCGCTCAGCCGGTCGAGAAGTCGCTCGCGCTGGTAGGGGGTGAGCGATGCGCTCGCCCCCGCATCCCACACCAGCTCGACGCGGGAATCGGCGGTGTTCACGCCCTGACCGCCCGGGCCGGATGACCGCGAGAACCGCCACGACAGCTCGGCCTCGGGGATGGTGAGGCCCGACGAGACCCGCAGACCCGGGCGGTGGGATGACGGCATGCCTCCATCATCCCTCCCCCACGCCCGTCCCTGCCCACCATCTCAGCCGTCGGCGTGCGCGAGCTCGATCGGCCGGACGGACTCCGCGTCGACGGATTCTCGCTTCGCGGTGTTCACGATGTGCGCGCGGCCGACGACGACCACGGCGACGAGCATGAGCGCAGCCCCGAGCCAGTACGGCGCGGCATGGCTCACGGTGACGTAGAGGGCGCCCGCGATCAGCGGCGCCACCGTGCCCATCGCCGCGTTCAGCGACTGCGTCGCGCCACCGAGCCATCCCTGCTCGTCGTCCCCGACCGCATTCGACATCGCACCGTCCAACGCCGCGGTCGACGCCCCCTGCCCCGCGGCGAGCATGAGAGCACCCACGATGAACACCCACGGCTGCGCGAAGATCGAGGCGACGATCGCGAGGGCGGTGAGTCCGATCGCCTGCGCGACGATGCCGCTGATGATCACGCCGCGCTCGCCGATGCGAGGAAGCAGGATGCCGAGCAGCAGGCCCTGGATGAGGATGTCGATGATGCCGACGCCGGCCGTGAGCAGACCGATCTGCGTCGGCCCCCACTGGACCGCGTCCAGCGCCAGCACGCTGAAGTTGTTGACGAAGAAGCCGAACGGCAGCGCCAGCAGGCCGAAGCCGATCATCAGTCCGCGCAGCTCCCTGCGCCCGAAGGCCTCCCTGAAGACTCCGAACGGCTGGATGTCGCGCACAGCGATCCGCGTGATGCGGTTCTCGGGCGCGAGACTCTCGGGCAGCAGGAAGATGCTGAGGATCGCGATCGTCAGGCCGACGGCGGCGGTGAGGAACACTGGCAGCTGCAGGCTCACGGTGGCGAGCAGACCGCCGATCGCCGGCCCGATCATCATGCCGATGCCCGAGAGCGCGCCGAGCAGACCGAAGCGCTGAGCGCGCTTCTCGGGAGGGGTGATGTCGGCGAGATACGCGAACAGCGCGGGCAGGTCGCCGGCGGTGAGTCCCTGGATGACGCGGGCGAGCACGAGCACCCAGATGGCGCCGCCGATGCCGAACAGGGTCATGGCGAACGCGGCGCCGAATGCGGCGCCGATGATCACGGGACGGCGGCCGAAGCGATCGGACAGCCGGCCGAGGAACGGGGCGACCAGGAACGCGCACAGGCCGTTGACCGCCTCGAGCACGCCGACCCAGATCGCGAGATCGCCCTCGTGCGAGACGTACTGCAGCACGACGAACGGCAGGACGGGGAGCACGACGGTCATGCCGACGACGGTGAGCATCGTCAGCACGACGAGCATGAACCACGCGCGCTTTTCGCCGCGCGCAGACGAGATTTTAGGTGTAGTCACTCCGTAACTGTATCAATACCAGTTTTGGTGTCAAGCCAGTTTTGGAACGAGTGCGCGATACCCTGGACGCATGACCGATACCGAGCCGCTCGGGCGCCGTGAACGCAAGAAGGCAGCGACCCGGAAGAACATCTCCGACGTCGCGACGATGATGTTCCTCGAGCGCGGGTTCGACAACGTCAGCATCCGCGAGGTCGCCGACGCCGCCGACGTCTCCCCCACCACCGTGTTCGCGCACTTCCCGCAGAAGGAGGCGCTCGTCTTCGACGAGGACGACGAGCAGCGCGACCGGCTGGTCTCCGCCGTTCGCGAGCGCGCCGGCGGCGTGACGATCAATCAGGCGATCCGCGACTTCTACACGGCCGAAGTGGGCGCGAACATCGACGAGCACGGCAATGACGTGACGCGGATCTTCCTCGACTTCCTCAACGACACTCCGGCGCTGCGGGACTACGCGGCGAGGATGTGGCTGCGGCACGAAGACGCCCTGGCGGATGCGATCGCGGACGAGCTCGGACTGACGGCGCCGACCCCGGAGATCCGCGTGTACTCGCGTTTCGTGCTGCAGATGCAGCTGCTCGTGAACGAGAACGACGACCAGCTCGGCATCCTCGATGCGGGGTTCCGCGTACTCGAGAGCGGATGGGCCCCGGTCGAGGCGCGGATCACCGCGAGCGACGCCCGATAGAGCCCGACGCGGAGCACAGAGTGAACTCCTATCGACAGGACGAGTGGGCCGCGAGCCCGGTGCAGCCGTCGACGATCCGCGAGCCGTATCTGATGGGCACGGGGGTCATCACGGGCGAGGACACCGACACCCGGCCGCTCGCACCGCCGCACTCCCATCCCGATGCGATGCTCGCGTGGTGCTACCGCGGCACGGTCTGGGTGCAGCTGCAGGACGCCATGTGGCGCCTCGCGCCCGGACAGGGCCTGTGGATCCCCGCCCGCACGCCGCACACCGCCCGCCACGAACGCGACTCGACGGGGTGCTACACCTACATCTCCGATGCATCGCTGCTCTCCCCCATCGACGACATCGTGCAGGTGCTGGTGCCGCGAGCCGTGCAGGAGATGCTTCTGCACCTCGGGGTGAACGACATGCCCACCGAGCTGCGGGTGCGCATCCAGTCGGTGCTCATCGAGATGCTGCAGCACCCGTCGGCAGAGACCGCAGACGGCTGGGGCGAGGTGCCCATGCCGGCCGACGAACGCGTGAGATCGCTCGTGCAGGCCGTGCTCGCCGACCCCGGCGACCCCCGCAGTGCGCGGGATCTGTTCGGAGCCCACGGGCTTCACGAGCGCACCGTCCTGCGCATCTTCCAGAACGACGTCGGCATGACGTTCGGCCGGTGGCGAACCGGGGTGCGGATGACACTGGCCGCCCGACTGATCGTCGACGGCACGCCCATCGGCGCCGCCGCCCACCGCTGCGGGTACGCCACGACCAGCGCGTTCTCCGCGGCGTTCAAAGAACGGTTCGGCACGACCCCCCGGCAGCATGTGGCGCGCGTGCAGGCCGACCCGGTTCATCAGCTGTATTGGCGATGACGCTCCCGGGATGACCGCGGAGTGTCGATTCAGCGACATAAGTCGTCTGTCTATCGACACTCAGCGCGCAATCCTCGTCCTAGCATCGTTGTGTTAGGGCATGCTTACCTAACTTCCCGCCGCGTGGACGCGGCACGCCCCTCCCCTCTCTCTGAAGGAGAATCATGACGCACGCTTCTGCGCGCCCGAAGACCCGCCGCGGTGCCGCGCTCATCGCGGCCGCCATCGCGACAGCCCTCACCCTCGCGGGATGCGCGACACCGGCCGACACCGCGGAATCCGCCCCCGCATCCGCATCCGGCGATGCCGTGGTCATCGAGCACGCCCACGGCGAGACGATCATCCCCGAGAAGCCGCAGCGCATCGTGACCCTCGGCTGGATGACCCCCGACATCGTCGCGGCCCTCGGCACGAACCCGGTCGGCATGGAAGAGGTCTGGGGCGCCGACGAGAGCGGCTACCAGCCCTGGTTCGAGGACTTCGTCACCGAGGAGTACGGCGAGACGCCCGAGATCATCCCCTTCACGGAGGACGGCCCCAACTACGAGGCGATCAAGGCGCTCAAGCCCGACCTCATCCTGAGCCTCTACTCGGGAGTCACCGACGTCGAGTACGAGCGTCTGACCGAGATCGCGCCGACCGTGCCCTACATCGAGCGGGCCTGGGACCCGAGCACGTGGGAGGACATGACCCGCACGATCGGCACGGCGATGTCGGAGGACGCGAAGGCCGAAGAGCTGATCGCCGAGACCGAGGAGATGATCACCACCCTCGCCGACGAGCACCCCGAGTTCGACGACAAGACGTTCGTCTGGGGCCTGACCCTGAACGAGGGCGGCACCGACCTCGGCGTCTACCTCGAGTACGACCCGCGCGTGCGCATCACCGAGGCGCTCGGCTTCACGTCGACGTCGGCCATGGACAGCTTCCTGGCGAGCGCCGAGGGCGACAACTGGTACACCGGCGTGAGTCTCGAGAAGCTCTACGACGTGCAGGCCGACCTGTTCGCCGCATGGGGCGGCAGCGCGGACGAAGGCACGTACACGATCGAGAACAAGGTCGTCTCCCGCTGGGCGCCGATCGAGGCCGGCTCCTACGTGATCTACGCCGACGCCGCGGAGGCATCGGCGATCAGCGCACCGACCGTGCTCTCGCTGAAGTACATCCTGCCGAAGTACGTCGACGACCTCGCCGCCGCACTGCAGGGCGAGCCGACCATCGCCGGCGAGTGATCCGAGAGATGTCCTTGGCGACGGAAGACGGCACGGACGTCTCGAACACCGGCGCGGGGAGTCGTGCAGACGGCTCCCCGCGCCGCACCGGCATGCTCGCGGCGGGACTGATCGTGTCGGTGATCGTCCTGGCCGCCGCCGCCGTCGCCTCGCTGGCGATCGGAAACCGTGCGATCGACCCGGCGACGGTCCTGCACGCGCTCTTCGTATACGACGACGACGACCCGCTGCATCTGATGGTCAGGGAGCTGCGCGTGCCCCGCACGCTGCTCGGCATCGTCGTCGGAGCCGCTCTCGCCGTCTGCGGCGGGCTGATCCAGGCCTTCACCCGCAACCCGCTGGCCGACCCCGGCATCCTCGGGGTGAACGCGGGCGCCTCGTTCGCCGTCACGTTCGCCGTCGGCATCCTCGGTCTCACCACCCCTGGCGCCTACGTGCCCTTCGCTCTGCTCGGCGCGTTCGTGCTGACGATGCTCGTCTACGCGCTGGGTTCGTTCGGGCGCTCTGGCGCCACACCGATGAAGCTCACACTCGCGGGGGTCGCGCTCGGCGCCGCGTTCACCGGCTTCACGACCGCGATCGTGCTGCGCGACCTCGGCACGCTGCAGGTCATGCGCTTCTGGGGAGTCGGATCCATCGGCGGGCGCACCCTCGACCAGCTCGCCTGGGCGGCCCCGCTCATCGCGACCGGCCTGCTCATCGGACTGCTGTGCGCACGGTCGCTGAACGCCCTGGCACTGGGCGACGACCTGGCGCAGTCGCTCGGGGCGCGCGTGCGCGTCACGCGCGTGCTCGTCATCGTCGCCGTCACGATCCTCGCCGGCACGAGCGTCGCCGCCGCCGGCCCCATCGCCTTCGTCGGCCTCATGATCCCGCACGTCGTGCGCTGGTTCACCGGGCCCGATCAGCGCTGGGTCCTCACGTACTCGATGATCGTCGGCCCCGCCTTCCTGCTTCTCGCCGACGTCCTCGGCCGCATCGTGCTGCCCAGCGGCGAGCTGCGCGTCGGCATCGTCACGGCGCTGCTCGGCGCACCCATCTTGATCATCCTCGTCCGTCGCAAGCGGGTGAGCGGACTGTGAGCATCGACCAGCGACGCCTGCCCTCTCTTGACCGGCGGACCCGGGACTTCACCCCCGTCGACCACGGTCGCCGGCTGCTCCGCATCGAGACCTCGCGGGTCGCGGCACTCATCTCGGTGCGCGCGGTCGCAGTCAGCGGCGTCCTCGTCGTGGTGATCATCGCGGCGGGCCTCGCGTCGATGACGATCGGCGCCTACGAGGTCGACTTCCCCTCGGTCATCCGCGCGATCGTCGATCCGGCATCCGACCCCGACATCCGCCAGGTCGTCTTCGAATGGCGACTGCCGCGTGTGCTCTTCGCGGTGCTCTGCGGAGCGGCCCTCGCGCTGGCCGGCGGCATCTTCCAGTCGCTCACCCGCAACCCGCTCGGATCCCCCGACATCATCGGCTTCGGCGTCGGCGCGCAGTTCGGCGTGACTCTGATGATGGTCGTGCTCGAGCTGAACACCTACATGTTCAAGGCGGTCGGCGCTCTCGTCGGCGGGCTGATCACCGCTCTGCTCGTCTACGCGCTCGCCCACAGGAACACGCTGTCATCGTTCCGGCTGATCATCGTGGGTATCGGCGTCTCGGCGGGACTCGGGTCGCTCACCTCCTGGATCCTGATCTCGGTCAGCGTCGAGAAGGCCATGATGGCGGCGACCTGGGGCGCCGGCTCCCTCGCCTCCCTCGGATTCGACCAGCTGGTTCCCGCCGCGATCGTCTTCGCGGTCGTCACCCTCGCCTCCCTGCCTCTGAACCGCACCCTGCCGGTGCTCGAGATGGGCGACGACGCGGCCACCGCCCTCGGCGTGAGCCCCGGACGCACGAGGCTCGCCGCGATGGTATTCGGGGTGGCGCTGGTCGCCCTCGTCACCGCCGCCGCGGGTCCGATCTCGTTCATCGCCCTCGCCGCCCCGCAGATCTCGCAGCGACTCACCCGATCGAACACGCCGATGGGCACCGTCCCCGTGATGCTCACGGGCGCCGCACTCGTCGTCGTCTCGGACACCCTCGCCCAGCTCGTCTCCGTGCCGGTGGGCGTGGTGACCGTGTCGGTCGGCGGGATCTATCTCGCCTGGCTGCTGGCAGCCCAGTACGCGCGCCGCGCCTGAAAGGACCACCGATGACCACCTCGCTGCAGGCCCGCGACATCACACTGAGCTATTCCGACACCCCGATCGTCTCGGGGCTGTCGCTGGAGGTGCCGGATGACTCGTTCACGATCGTCATCGGCCCCAACGCGTGCGGCAAGTCGACGCTGCTGCGCGGCTTCGCCCGGCTGCTGCGTCCGAGCACAGGGACCGTGCTGCTCGACGGTGCCGAGCTGCGCTCCCTGAAGCCGAAGGATGCCGCGAAGAAGCTGGGCCTCCTCCCACAGTCGTCGATCGCGCCCGACGGCATCACCGTCGCCGATCTCGTGGGGCGCGGCCGTTTTCCGCATCAGAGCGCGATGCGCACGTGGAGCAGCGCCGACGAGCGAGCCGTCGCCGAGGCCATGGCCGCCACCGGCGTGACCGACCTCTCTCGACGCCTCGTCGACGAGCTCTCGGGCGGTCAGCGCCAGCGCGTCTGGGTCGCGATGGCCCTGGCACAGCAGACCAGGCATCTGCTGCTCGATGAGCCGACGACGTTCCTCGACATCGCCCACCAGATCGACCTCATGGAGCTGTTCGCCGATCTGCACCGCAGCGGCACGACCCTCGTCGCGGTGCTGCACGACCTCAACCACGCCGCCCGCTACGCGACCCACCTCGTCGCGATGCGGGACGGCGAGATCGTGGCGCAGGGAGACCCGCGGGAGATCATCACGGCCGAACTCGTCGAGGCCGTGTACGACCTGCCCTGCACGGTGATCACCGACCCGGTCTCGGGCACTCCGCTCGTGCTGCCGCTGGGGCGGCGGACGCGATGACGACCACACCCCGCCGGCTCTTCGCGCTCGCCCTCACCTCGCAGGGACGCGGGATCACCCTGACCGCCGCGACCACGCTGCTCATCGTGCACTCGCTCACCGAGGCCGCGATCCCGGTGATCATCGGCGCCACGATCGACCGCGCCGTGCTGCCATCCGACCCGGAGGCTCTCGCGCTGTGGCTCGGTGTGCTCCTGGGCACGTTCCTCCTGCTGACCGCGAGCTACCAGGCCGCATCCCGTCTGATGGTCGGCGTCTACGGCCACGGCGAGCAGGCGCTGCGCCACCTCGCCCTCTCGCGGATGCTGCGCCCTCGCCTCTCCCGACGGGCGATGACCCCCGGTGAGGCGCTGACCTTCGTCACCTCCGACACCTATCGCGTGGCGGGCGTCGCGTGGTCGGTCGCCCAGCAGTGCGCCACGATCGCGGCGATCGCGGGCGCCGCGTTCGCCATGCTGGTGATCTCGCCGATCGCGACGCTGGTGGTGTTCGCCTCGACGCTCGCGATGATGGTCACGATGCGGATCGTCTCACGCCCCATCGAACGCCGAGGCGCCGCAGAGCAGCGCGCCGCGACGGAGGCCGGCGCCGTCGCGGCCGACTTCATGGCCGGGTTCCGGGTGCTCGTCGGCATCGGGGCCCGTGAGGAGGCGGTGCGCAGATACGTCACGGCCAGTGACGCCAGCCGGATCGCGGCGACGACCGCCGGGCGATCTCTCGCCGCCTACGACGCGGTGAGCTCCGTGCTCGCCGCGGTGGCGACGACCGCGCTCGCGGGACTGTCGGCGTGGTTCGCCGCCGAGGGGCAGATCAGCATCGGCGAGCTCGTCACCGTGCTCGGTCTCGCGCAGTTCCTCAGCGGATCCCTCGCGTACGCCGGATCGTTCCCCTCGAACTGGATCCACAAGCTCGCCTCGGCGAAGCGACTGGCCGAGATGATCGACACGGACGATCTGCTCGACGTCCCGCTCGCCGCGCCCCGTTCCGCGCAGCGGCGCCCCGTCGAGGCGGGTATCGCTCTGACGTTCCGCCCCGGCCCAGAGGGGTCCCCGCACATCGATGTGCACCGCGGCGAGCTGCTCGGCATCCGCCCCTCCGACAGCGACGAGGCCCGCGCGCTCTCGCGTCTGCTGGGGCTTCGCACGCCTCCCGCCCCCGACGCCGTCGCGGTCGCCATCGACGGCGCCCTGCACGACCCGAGGCACCTGGATCCGCGAGAGTACCGCCGACGCGTCGTCGCGCTGCCCCACCGTCACACCATCGCGAGCGGCACGCTGCGCGAGGCCGTGGGAGGCCACGGAGTCACGGCCGCCCCGTCACCCGAGATGACAGCGGTCGCCGCTCTGCACGACACGATCACCGAGGCCGGCGGATGGAGCGCGCAGGTCGGCGAGGCCGGCAGACGGCTGTCGGGGGGCCAGCGTCAGCGCATCGGGATCGCTCGCGCACTGCACACCGACGCCGACGTGCTGGTGCTCGACGAGCCGACCTCGGCCGTCGACGTCATCACCGAGGCGCACATCGCCGCAGCGCTCGCCGAACTCGACAGGACGACCATCGTGATCAGCACGTCGCCGGTGCTCCTCGGCGCCTGCGATCGGGTCATCGACCTGTCGCCCGAAGAAACGGATGCCGCCCATGACTGAGGCCCCGGCCCCGCTGCTGCCGATCGCGACGGGCGCCAGGGTGCGCGTCGTCATCACGACGCTGCTGCGCCGCCACCGCGGGCGGGCGGCGGCGACCGCCGCACTGTTCCTCGTCGCCTCCGCTCTCGGGGTCGTGCTGCCCTCGTGCCTCGGTCGCATCGTCGACGCAGTCTCGAACGATGCGGGCATCGCGGTCATCGCCGGATGGGTCGTCGGCGCGGGAGCCGGCGCCGTCGGAGCCGCCCTGGCGATGCTCTGGGCGGCTCGCGTGCTGGCCGGGCTGGTTCAGGATGTGCTGGCCGACCTCCGCGAAGACGTGTTCGCCTCGGCGATGCGCCTGCCGGTGAGCACGGTCGATGACGGCGAGACCGCCGACCTGCTTTCCCGGGTGACCGGTGACGTCGATGCGGTGGCCGAGGCGGGCGGCAACGTCGTGCCGGTGCTGCTGTCGGCGGGGTTCGCGATCGGGGTCTCCGTGCTCGCTTTGACGGCGCTCGATCCCCGGCTCGCTCTCGCGGGCATCACGAGTGTGCCGTTCTACCTGCTGGGCACCCGGGCGTTCCTCCGTCGCTCTCGCGTGGTGTTCCGCGAGGTGCGCGTGCGCGAGGCCGCACGCAGCCAGGCCGTGCTCGAGGCGGTGGAGGGCATCGAGACGCTCACCGCTCTCGGCGAGCAGGACCACGCGCTCGAACGGGTCAGCACGCGGGCGGGGGACTCGATCCGGATGCAGGTCGAGGGCGTCCGCGTGCGCAACCGTCTGTTCCGCTGGATCAACGGCGGAGAGCTGGTCGGCCTGGGTGCCATCCTCGCGACGGGGTTCCTGCTGCACGCGGGCGACGCGGTCACCGTCGGCATGGTCACCACTGCGGCGCTGCTGTTCCATCGACTCTTCGATCCGGTGGGTCAGCTCATCTTCGGTCTCGACGACATCCAGCGCGCGGCGATCGGACTCGCCAGGCTCGTGGGCGTCATCGACCTCGCTCCGGCGACGCCGCGAGAAGCGCCGGTCGGTGTCGGCGACCGCGAGCCCGTCGTCCGCCCGAGGGTCGGGATCGAGCTGCGCGATGTCGGCTACCGATACCCGACGACGGGGCGCGGCATCAGCGACGTCACACTGAGCATCGCGCCGGGCACGACCACCGCGCTCGTCGGCTCGTCGGGTTCGGGCAAGAGCACCCTCGCCCGTGTGATCGCGGGGCATCACCCGCCGACATCCGGCGTCGTCGACGTGGAACCCGAGACGACCGTCCCGTACTACCTCTCGCAGGAGCTGCACCGGTTCCGCGGCACGATCGCCGACAACCTGCGCCTGGTCGCTCCCGCGGCGACCCACGACCAGATGGTCGCCGCGCTCATCGCCGTCGGTGCCGAGTGGGCTGTCGACTCGCTGACCTCCGACGATGCCGGCGCTCGGATCGACGAGGGACGCATCCAGCAGCTGGCCATCGCACGGGCGCTGCTCGCGGACCCCGCCGTCGTGATCCTCGATGAGGCGACGGCCGATGTCGGGCTCCACCACCGCGACGCCGTCGAAGCGGCGATCAGGGTGCTGCGCAGGGACCGTACGACCGTGCTGATCGCGCATCGACTGGAGCCGGTGTCGACCGCCGAGCAGATCATCGTGTTCGCCGAGGGGCGCGCGGCCCAACGCGGAACGCACCGTGACCTGCTGGCGACCGACGGGCTCTATCGCCGCTTCTGGCTGGCGCAGACGGAAGGTCCGCAGCTCCATCGCTCCCCGAACTCCCAGCTCCCCCCGAACGAGCATCTCCCCCCGAACGAGCAGAGAGGGACTCCGTGAACATCCACCGCGGCATCGTCACCCACACCACCACCCTGACCCCGATGCTCACCCGCGTCACGCTCGGGGGCGCCGATGTCTCCGAGTTCCTCAGCACGGGCGTCGGCGACGAATACGTGCGGGTCTTCTTCCCCCACGGAGACGACCCGACGGCCGTCTCCCTGCCCGTCCCTGCGGGCGACTGGTGGGAGACCCCCGAGGGAGCGCCCGAGTCCCCGATGCGCACGTACACGATCAGCGGCGTGCGCCCGGATGCCGGTGAACTCGACATCGACTTCGTGATCCACCGGTCGGGGGTCGCGGGACCGTGGGCGGCGCGCGCCGAGCCGGGGCACATGCTCGGCTTCACCTCGCCGACAGGGCTCTACTCGCCGCCTGCGGGCATCATCTGGCAGGTGCTCGTGTGCGACCTCACCGGACTGCCCGCCGCCGCACGCATCGCCGTGGACACCCCGGCCGGCGTCCGCACCAGGATCGTCGTCGAGGTGCCGCCGGAGCACGATCGGGGTGCCTTCGACTTCGGCGCCGAGGCCGACGTGACGTGGGTGGTCGGCGGCAACGGTCACGGCCCCAGTGCTCTCGGCCAGCTGGTGCGGGGGATCGTCGACGAACGACTCGCGCTCGACGAAGGATACGTCTGGGTCGCGGGCGAGACCGTCGCCCTGCGAGACGCCCGCAAGTACCTCAGGAGAGAGCTCGGCCTTCCCTCGACCCGGTTCAAGGTCGTCGGATACTGGACCCCCATCGACTCGTGGGACACGAAGTTCGCCGCTCTGCCCGAGTCGGTGCGCAGAGATCTCGATGCGACCTGGGCGGAGAGCGAAGGCGCCGAGCCCGAGGACGTGCAGGTGCGTTTCGAGGAACGGCTGGATGCGCTCGGCCTCTGACCGCGCGAGTGCCTGGCACGAGTGATCCGTGAGAGGCACGCATGCCTCGAAGTGGACGCGACGGCGGGAGTCGAACCCGCCACGCCGTCAGGTATGAGCTGAGGCCCGGGACCGCCCGGATCGCCGCGATGATGACGACGCTACCCGGCCCCGTCGCCGATGGCGAGAATCGTTGCGGGGGTTGACAGAGTGCGTCGGATCATGACGCAGCGCGTCGTCCGGCGACGCTCCCCACCGCACAAGTGCACCCGCGCGGCGCAGAAGCGGCCGGAACAGAAAAGGGGGAAGGCGCCCCCGCGCCTTCCCCCGCCGGAGCCAGGAAAGGCTGCGGCCTCCCGGCAGAGCGCCGGGGGAAAAGCCGCAGAGGGCCCTCCCCCTGTAGAGATGCGCGCGATCAGGGATCATTACGCGGTAGCCCGGAATATCACCCACGGGACGCCGGAGCTCGCGATCGACGACGCGGGCAGGAGGCGCGGCCACGAGGGGGCAGCGGTGTACGGTCGCCTCATGGCAGCCGCAGTTCCCCCCGCGACGACCCCGCAGAAGACCCACCGTTACCTGCGTCTCGCCCTGGTGCTCATCGTCTTCACGCTGCTCGTCAGTGTCGCACTGCAGAGCATCGTCGTGATGTGGGAGCCGCTGGTGTTCGGATGGCAGCCGCTCGCCTCGATCAGTCATGCCTTCTACACTCCCGGGCGCGATGTCTTCGTGGGAGCGCTCTTCGCGGCATCCGTCGTGCTCCTCGCGCTCTCCGGACGGAGCCGTGCCACGACTCTCCTCGATGTCTGCGCGGTGTTCGCGCCCCTCATCGCGATCGTTCCGACGGGCCTCGCCGATCCTCGTGCGGTCGGTCACCTGCCCTGCCCGATCACGGTGGACTGCATTCCGGCGGAGGACATCGGCACCGCCAAAGCGGGGATCGCCGTCTATGCGGTCGTGGTCGTGGCCGTGGTCGTCGCGACGGCGGTGATCCGCCACCGCACCCGCACCCCGGATCGCTCGGCCCGACTGGTGTCGATCATCGCGGTCACCACCGCCGTCGTCGTCGTCGCCCTCGCATTCGCCCCTGCGTTGAACGAGTCCTTTCCATTCAACTTCTGGCCCGTGCACAGCATCCACTTCGCCGTGACCCTGCTGTTCTTCGGGGTGTTCTCGGCGGTCCCGATCCTCCATGCGGGAGGCCCCCTCGAACCGGGCGAGAGTGCGCCCACTCCTCGCCAACGATCGCTCTACCGCTGGATCTCGGGGCTGCTGATCGCCGACCTCGTGCTGCTCGTCGTGGCGCTTCTCTTCCGACAGACGTTCGGTGAGACTCCGATCGTCCTCGTCGGCGAAGCGGTCGCCCTGATCCTGTTCGCCGTGTTCTGGGGAGTGCAGACCTTCCAGCGGTGGGATGACCCGAACCCGCCCTCGATCATCGGCCGCACCTCAGCCCAGAGGTAGATCGGCGCTCAGCGCCGGATCGAGTCCTGGAACGGGTTCGGTTCGAGCGTGAAGTCCGTCGACGCGTCCGCCCAGGTGCCGCCGCCCACCGGCGCGCGACCGCGGCGCAGGGCGGCCAGCGCTGCGGTGGCGGGCACTCCGATCGCGAGAGCAGCCGCGCCGCTGAGCGTGCGATCCTCGGAGCCGAGAACGCTCGCGCGGTGCCATGCCTCGTGCATCCGTCCGCCGCGAGCGGCGGTCACCCGGCGCGCGGGCAGCGCTCCGGCGCACCGCAGCGCGGCCAGATGCTCGACGTGCGACCACCACGCGGATTCCGAGGACGGGTGGAAGTAGTTGTCGCGCAGCCAGTCGGGATGCGGATGCCGGAACCGACCGGCCACGACCTCGTTGCGCCCGCCGAGCAGACCGCTGCCGACGAACACCGTGTTCAGCAGGCTCTTGCTGACCCCGAACGAATCCAGGGCGATGACCGGGATCCCCAGGGCGACGGCCTCGATCGCCGCGGTCGAGCTCACGGTCACGAGCCCCGCCGCCGTCGACAGCGCCTGGGCCATCGACGAGTACGAGATCGCCAGGTTGGGAGGCAGCCGCGTCGGCAGCAGGTCGAGGTACGGGGCGTTCTCGAGGTGCGTCTCGGCCTCGCCCGGCCGCGAGCGCAGCTTGAGCACCACACGGCGGGTCGGATCGGCCTCGGCCGCGCGCACCAGTGTCGCCGCGATCTCGTCTCTCTGCTCGCGGGAGACGGGGACCAGGGCCTGCGCCGCGAACACGAGGTCGGTCGCCGGCGGCCGCACCGGGCGGGCCTGACCCTGCGGCACGGGTCGCTCGGCGACGAGAGTGCGGGAGTGACGGTCGGAGTCGGCGACCGCAGCGCGCACCCTGGCCGGGTCGCTCGCGAGCATCCGCGACCTCGAGCGTGCGAACGGCAGCGTGGCGAGCGCCGTCGGCACCTGCACGCCGATCCGATGTCCCAGGTCGGCGAAGGCCCGCTCCTCCCGGTGCGAGTGCACCACGAGGAGGTCGCTGTGACGGCGGTACTCCAGCGCTCCCCGCTGAGCGGGGATCGCCATGCCTGGTAGGCCCGTGACGACGACCGGGCGACGGGAGAGCACGTCGACGACCCGGCCCATGAGCCTTACGAACGGTCCGCGCCCGGCGAGCAGGACGACGTCGGGGCGCTGCCCCTCGAGCCACCCCGCGGCCTGCGCGAAGGCCACCCGAGTGACGTTCTCGGGCAGCATCCCGGTTCCGGCCAGGGCCGTGCGCTGCTGCGCGACGCTGGCCGTCAGGGGCGTCTGCACGAGAAGCAGATGCGGACGGATGCCGGGCACGCCGCCGAGCAGCGACGCCGACCACTTCACGAACGAGTCGGCATCGGCGATCGCGACGACCCGGAGCGCGCCCGATCCGCTCGCGCCCGATCCGCTCATGCCCGATCCGCTCATGCGGAGATGCGACGGAGCTTCGCCATCGGCGCGCGCTCGCTGTCGAACACCCGCTTCACGCCGTCGCCGAGGGCCGTCTCGATCACCCGGATGTCGCGCACGAGGTGCTCGAGCCCCGTCGGCTCGAGCGAGGCGGCGTGGTCGGAACCCCACATCGTGCGATCGAGCGTGATGTGCCGTTCGACCGCGACGGCGCCGATCGCCACGGCGGCGAGAGAGATCTGCAGTCCGCGCTCGTGACCCGAGTACCCCACGGGGATGCCGGGGTAACGGTCGCGCAGCGAGGCGATCGCGCGGAGGTTGGCCTCCTCGGGCTCCAGCGGATACGTCGAGGTGGCGTGCATCAGCACGACCCGGTCCGTGCCGAGCGTGGCGAGTGCGCGATCGATCTGCTCGATCGTCGACATGCCCGTCGAGAGGATGATCGGCTTGCCCGTCTCGCGCAGCGCGACGAGCAGCTCGGTGTCGGTGAGGCTCGCGGAGGCCACCTTGTGGGCCACGACGTGCAGATCCTCGAGGAAGTCGACGCTCGGCACGTCCCACGGGGACGCGAACCAGTCGAGGCCGAGCATCGTGGCGTGGTCGCCGATCGCGACGTACTCGTCACGCCCGAACTCGACGCGTCGGCGGTAGTCGAGGTAGCTCATGGTCCCCCACGGCGTCTCGCGCGGCACGTCGCGCATGTGCTCGGGGGTGGATATCTCGGGTGTGCGCTTCTGGAACTTCACGGCGTCGGCACCGGCCTTCGCCGCCACGTCGATCAGGCGCTTGGCGATGTCGACGTCGCCGTTGTGGTTCAGGCCGATCTCGGCGATCAGATAGGCGGGGTGGCCGCCGCCGATCACGCGTGAGCCGATGCTGACAGTCATGGTTCCTCCGGTCGTCGAGATGCCGTCCTCCCTGAGTACGCTCCGGGGGTGAACGCCGCACGACCACGCGGTTACCGGCAGCGGTCAGCCCGGCAACACCCGTTCGATCAGCTCGCGGACGGCGCCGTGTCCGCCGCGGCGACGGAGCACGACTCTGGCCGCTTCGAGCACGAGCGGATGCGCATTCGCCACGGCGATCGGCCACCCCACGATGCGCAGAGCCGGAAGGTCGTTGACGTCGTTGCCGAGGTAGGCGATCTCGGCGAGCGGGATGCCGGCGTCCGCCGCCCAGCCGCGCAGCGCCGACTCCTTGTCGTCGATGCCGTGCATCACCGGAACGCGGAGCTTCTCGGCGCGCGCCCGCACCACCGGATTGACCTCGGTCGACAGGATCAGCATCGGGATACCGGCCCGCCGGAGCAGCGAGACCCCCATGCCGTCCTCGCGGCTCACCCGCACCCGCTCGACACCGTCGGCGTCGACGCTCGCGGTGTCATCGGTGTGCACCCCGTCGAAGTCGGTGACCACGGCCTTGACCGGGATCCGCTCCGGCGTCTCGTGCAGCGCGGCGAGCGCTCGCGCGATCCGCAGCTGCTGCTCGTCGTCGATCTCGATCGCCGTCCATTCCGGCACCTCGGCGATGCGGATGCGACCGAAGAAGCGGTGCTCCGCCGCCCGGAAGCCCTCCGCGCGGAACACGTAGAACGCGCCCGTCTCGAGGTAGTGCGGCTCCCGATCCTGACGACGCGGTCGGTGCGCGGCGTCGTGGTTGAGTGCGACCGCCGCATCGGAACTCGTGCCGCTGCGCCCCCAGAGGAATCCGTAGGTCTCGTGTGCGGCGAACACGCTGTCCGCCCGACCGTCGCCGACCTCGCGGACGGCGGCGGCGAGCGCGCCGGTCGGGATGAACGGCGACGTGGCCTGCAGGAAGGCCACGACGTCGATGCGCTCACCGGCGGCCTCGAGGTCTTCGAGCGCGTGCAGGATCGCGCTCTCCGACGAGGCGGTGTCGCCCGAGAGCGCGGCCGGACGACGCACGACGCGCGCGCCGGCGGCACGGCTGACCGCGGCGATCTCGTCGTCGTCGGTCGAGACGACGACGAGATCGATGTCGGGGACCGCGAGAGCGCTGCGCACGGCGCGCTCGACCAACGGCATCCCCCCGACCCTTCTGAGGTTCTTGCGCGGAACCCCCTTCGACCCGCCGCGCGCCGGGATGATCGCGACCACCCGTCCGCGATCACCCGTATCCGGCGTCGTCGCGTCCGTCGTCTTCGCGTCGGTCATCGTCGCGTCGGTCTTCGTCGCGTCGGTCATCGTCGTCGCCGTCCCGTTCGTCATCGCCGTCCTCCTCCTCGTCGTGGTCATTCCGGTCACCGCCCCCGGAGCACGCGCCAGGCCCGACCGACGCGTCGACCCGCACCCCGCACGGTGAGCCTGACCTGCTCGGCGCGACCCACGCCTCCCGCGGGCCGCAGCATCCGCCGCACCATCGTCTCGGTCGGGGCTCCGGGGAGACGCAGTTCGGCCAGCCGGTCCGCGGTGAAGTACCGCTCGCGATCGGCGGGGTGGATGCTCCCCAGCAGCGTCTCGGCACGACCACGCAGATGAGCGGCGACGAGGGGCTGCATGACGTAGCCGACCGCGTCGACCAGCAGCTGCATCCGTTCGGGGTCGCGGTAGGGCGAGTCCGGGCGGGTGAGCGCATCGACGATCGTCGCGGGAACGCGGTTGCTGTTCTCGTACGGGGTCAGCCGTGCGAGCACCTCGGCGGTGCCCACCGCGTCGATGTCCCGTCCGAACAGCGCACGCACGGTCGGCAGCGCGGTCGAGAACCCGGCGACGACGACCCCGGCGTCGATGCGCTCCGCCAACGCCTCCGCGGCGAGCGCACCGTGGTACTCGCGGAAGTCGATGCCGTGCACTCCAGCCCGATCGCGCAGGGCGTCGTTGCGCCGAGGCGGAGCCGCGGGGTGCGGCTTGAACACGATGTGGAGGGGGCGATCCTGCGCCGCGCGGTCGATCATCGCGCGCTGGGCGGCGACCTCCTCGCGCTCGCTCAGCAGCCCCAGCGCCGAGAGGTACTGTCCGAGCACGAGCGTGGTCGATTCCCCGCCGAGGGCATCGACGAGCTCCGCCGTGTCGTCGACGTCCTCGGCGGTCTCTGCGAGAGCCGCGCGCAGGAGATCGGGCGCGACGGGCACGGGCACGGCCGCGGTCCCCCCGACGAGCGGCGTCACTCCGGGCACGACGTCGGCGTACACGACGGCCCCGATCCGCGCCGTCACCGTGTGCGGGAGGCGGATGCGCATCGGCGAATACGTCATCAGGCCGTCGCCGACGACCCTGAGCCGCGCGTGCGGGAACAGCAGCATGAGCGTGTGCGCCGGGGCGACCTGCGGGCTCTGCACGAACACCTCGAGGTCGTCGTCGGCGAGCCGCCAGGCCCGCGTCAGCAATCGGCGCAGCAGCGGCAGGTCGGCGGCGTCCGGCTGCCACCCGCTCGGATGCAGGGGGCCGAGCAGCGTGTCGAGATCCTCGACCCGATCGAAGCGGTCCCGCAGGGTGGCGAGGGCCGGGTCGGCGAGGATCCCCACCGACGTCTCCGGCACACGTGACGAGACGAAGGGCACGAGGATGCGCTCGCCGTGCGCGCCGAGCAGTCCGCCGTCGAGCGCCGCCGCCACCGTGGCGAGGCCGTACGCGCTGTGCAGGGCGAAGAGCTGCGTCATGCCGCCCTCCCGACTGCCCGCAGGTGGGGTGCGAGCACCCGCCGTCGCGGTCCGTCGAGGCGTGCGAGCACGGCCGCGGCCTCGGCGTCCGGCAGCTTCGCGAGCAGCCCCCTGACCGCCGTGCGCATCTCGGCACGCAGTCCCGGGGTCATCCGCCGGGACCGCACGAGGTGTCGCGAGCTCAGCGCCAGCACACTCCACACGGCCTTGGGCAGCAAGCGCTCGGCCTCGCGATCGGCCTCGACGAGCTGGAGCACCTCCTCCATCGCTCGCACGAAGTCGAGCTGGCGACGATCGCGCACCTGGGTGAGCGACGTCGACACCCCGCGGCGATAGAGCAGGGCGGGGGCATCGACCACGGCGAACGAGTGGGCCTGCAGGTGCAGGCGCCAGATCCACGGGCGGTCCTCGGCGGTGAAGAGCCCAGGGGTGAAGCCGGCGAGACCGTCGTCGAGCACCCGCCGATGCAGGATGCCCGCCCACGCGAACGGATAGTCCACCATGGTCGGCTGGTCATCGGGCAGGATCGCGTCCCGCGGTGAGACCACCCTCTCCCGCCACGGGTAGGGCGCCGTCGCCAGCGTGCGCACGCCGTCCCTGACGGTGACGTGATCGGTGCGCAGGACATCGCAGTCCAGTTCGTGCAGACGGCGGGTCAGCACCGACAGTCGCTGCGGCTGCATCCAGTCGTCCCCGTCGAGGAAGCAGAAGGCGTCGCCCTCGACGTGCTCGAGTCCCTGATTGCGAGCGCTCGCGAGACCCCGGGGTCGCGCGTTCACGAGCACCGTCGCGTGCGGGAACCGTTCCGCATAGTGCCGCATCAGGATGCCGGTGTCGTCGCGAGAGCCGTCGTCGATGGCGACGAGCTTGAGCGCCCCCGGGTCGTCGAACTGACGGGTCAGGGTCTCGAGAGTCGTGCCGATGAAGGCGCCGGCATCTTTGGCGGGCAGGATGACGGTGACGAGCGGTGTGCGCACGGGACTCCCGGGTCGGCGATCCCGGCATGATCTCAGGCGTTCGTTGCCGGTCGGGGACGCGGGGGTGAACGCGCGGTGACGTCAGAGGCCGTCAGGTGCGTCGGGTGTCGGATTCGCCCCCTCGCCCGGTGATGCACGACGATGGGAGCATGCTCTGGCCCTTCGGAACGACCTGGCGTCCGGTGCGGCAGAAGCGCCGCGGCGCGGTCGAGCTGCACTGGTTGAGCGCCCGGTCGTGGACCCGACGCTGGTATCCGCAGGGCATCGACCTCGGGATCTGGCACGGCCGACGCACGCTCGCGGTGAGCTGGTTCCGTCAGCAGCTCGACGGCCATCACCTCGCCTCCCGCGTCGCGTTCATCGACCTCGACCGCTCACGGCACCTCGACGTGCTGCTGGCCGTCGAGGAGGACGGCGTGCTGCAGCCCGCAGCCATCCATGCCGGCGGGCTCGCATGGTTCGACGACCGGCTGTTCGTCGCCGCCACCGGACGCGGGATCTGGGAGTTCGATCTCGCGCGCATCCGCCGGGTGCGCGGTGCCGACGCACGCCGCCTCGCGGGCGCGTCCCGCTACGGGCTCCGCGGCACGGCGCTCGTCGCCGTGCGAACCCGCGTGCACCCGATCGAGCTGCGCTGCTCGTACCTCGGGCGCGTGTTCGACGACGACGGCACGCCGCTGCGCCGGGTGCTGATCGGCGAATACAGCAGGGACGACACCGGCAGGATCGCCGAGTTCACCGTGCCGGCGACCGACGAGGACTCGTTCCACGAGCAGACCCGCTTCTCGCCCGGCATCCGCCACATGCAGGGCGCCGTGCGCTGGGGAGACCGGCACCTCGTGTCGCAGTCCGACCTGATGCACCCCGGCACGCTGTGGTCCGGCCCGCGCGAGGGGCTGGTGCGCGACCCGACACCGCTCCCCGTCGGATGCGAGGACCTCGCTCTCGATGTCGACGCGGCGCTGCTGTGGTCGCTCGGCGAGCACCCGTGGAGACGCGTGATCCGCGGCATCCCCCTGCGAGACCTGGGGATCGGGAGCTGACAGGCGACGCCTCAGGTCGCGAACGTAGACTGGCCGGGTGAAGAACCGCGCACCCTTCCTCGTCTACACCGTGCTCCGACTGCTGGCATTCCTCGTGCCGCTCGCGATCATGTGGTTCTTCTTCCCGATCTTCCGGGAGTACTGGTGGCTCGCCGCGATCTTCGCCGCCCTGATCGGGGTGAGCATCTCGATGCTCTTCCTGCGCGCACCTCTCACCGACGCATCGGCGCGCATCGTGGCGCGACGCGACAGCCGTGGCGCCGCCGAACAGGCCGATGCGGATGCCGAGGACGCCGCGATCGACGGCGGCATCACCCGCCGCGAGGACTGACCCGCCTGTCCCCCGGGCGCGCGCACTCTTCCCTCGCGCACGCCACCGCGCGCACTCCCCCGCTGTGGGGATGCGGCCGAGTCAGCCGGCGAGCGCCCAGAACAGGGCGCCCGCGTACAGCAGCGCGGTCAGCGACGTCAGGGCGAGGGCGATGACCAGTTCCTTCGGCTGACGGTACGTCCAGACGATCAGGATCGCCGGCAGCCCCGCGAGCAGGGCGAGCAGTCCGATCCACGCGATCGGATACAGCAGCGCGATGACGACGAGGATGCCGAACGGCACCAGCACGAACAGCGTGAACAGCACCCGGGTGGCCGGCGCGCCGATCAGCACGGTGAGGGTTCTCTTGCCGACCAGGCGGTCCTGGTCGATGTCGCGCAGGTTGTTGGCGAGCAGCACGGCGCAGGCGAACAGACCGGCGGCGACGGCGCCGAGCCAGGCCTGCTGCGGCAGCGCGAACACCTGCACCCAGGTGGTGCCGAGGGTCGCGACGAGCCCGAAGAAGATGAAGACGAAGACCTCGCCGAGAGCGTTGTACCCGTACGGGCGCTTGCCTCCCGTGTAGAACCAGGCGGCGATGATGCAGGCCGCGCCGATCGCCAGCATCCACCACTGCTCGGTGCGCACGACGATCGCGATGCCCACGGCGGCGGCGAGGGCGAAGAACACGAGTGCGATCACGAGCACGGTGCGCGGCGTCACGCGACCCGATGCGGTGAGACGCGCGGGACCCACACGCACGGCGTCGGTGCCGCGGATGCCGTCGCTGTAGTCGTTCGCGAAGTTCACGCCGATCTGCAGCAGCACGGCGACCGCCAGGCACGCCAGAGCGATCACCCAGTGGAACTCCGGTCCCGTGCTGCGCGCGGCGCCGGTGCCGATCACGACGGGGGCCACGGCGAGCGGCAGGGTGCGCAGACGCGCGGCGCCGATCCAGTCGCCGATCGTGACCGGGCCCGCCTCGATGACGGGTCGCCGGGCCGGGTCGCCACTCGCCCGCTTCGCGGGATTGCCGCTCACGCGGGCGGGGGTGCTCTTGCGCTTCGAGGATGCTGCCACGCTCGGAATCCTACTGGGGGCGGCGATGTGCGCCGGTGCGCCCGCCCTCAGTCGCGGCGGAAGGTGAGGTGAGCGACACCGCTCTCGGCCACCTCCGTGTGCAGCGCATAGTCGTTCTCGATGCCGCGCAGTCCGTCCCAGATGCGCTCCCCGCTGCCGATCACGAGCGGGTTGACCGCGAGGTGCACCCGGTCGACCAGCCCCGCCTGCAGGAACTGCCGCACCACGTCCACCCCACCGCCGATGCGCACGTCGGCGTCGCCCGCCGCCTCCACGGCTCGCCGCAGGACCTCCGCGGGGGCCGCCTCGACGAAATGGAAGACCGTGCCGTTCGCGAACTCGATCGAGTCGCGTGACCGGTGCGTCAGCACGAACACCGGCACCTCGAACGGCGGAGCGTCGCCCCACCACCCCTGCCATTCGGGATCGTCGGGATGCTGGTGCAACCCGAACATCCCCGCGCCCATGATCTCCGCGCCGATGCCCTCGAAATAGGCGTGCGCGTACTTCTCGTCGACGCCGGTCGTCCCCGCGCCCGAGTCATCGCCGAACACCCGCGCGCGGAAGGTGCGCGTCGCGGTGTAGGCCGCCACGAGTCGGCCCCAGTCATCGCCGAACGGGTTCTCCGGCGTCTGATCGGTGGTCGTCGCGAACCCGTCGAGAGAGACGTTGAGGTCGACGCGTACTGCCATGGTGCTGCTCGCTTTCTCTGACGATTCGGCGGACGGGGGTCAGGCGTTCGGGTTGCTGTCCTTGCCGTCGAGCCAGAGCGTGTCGGAGGCGTCGCCGTGCGCCCCGCCCTTGCCGACATGCTTGTCGCTGATCTTCGGACCCTTGAGGATCACGTGCACCATCGCCTGGGCATGACCGTGCCCCAGGCCATACTCCTCTTTGAGCCAGGTGAGGACGACCGTCGACTTCGTCGTGGCGTCGAAACCCTGCTCCTCGGCGAGCCGGATGAACTGTCGAGGAGTGAGACCGGTCTGGGTCTCGACCTTGTCGAGGTAGGCCTGGAAGGACATGGATGCTCCCGGATGTCGATGCGACGGAGATGTCGGTGCGGCGGAGATGTCGCACGATCATGATGCCCCAGGCATCCGACATCGCGCACCCCCTGCGCGCAGCCACCCGCGCGCGTCGCGAATGTCGCGGCGACGGTCGAGGCCTCAGACGGCCGGCCCGACACGCCCGTTGCTCGCGTCCACGATCGCGGTGACCAGCTGCTCGAGTACGTCCTCGCTGCGCGGAACGATTCCCGAGGTGACGTAGTCGCGGCTCATCGCATCGCTCTGCGCGCGAATCGCCCCCGAGATCGACGCCGCCACCTGACGCGCGGCGTCCGCATCGGCCGACAGCCCGAGCCGAGGAGCGAAGACGGCTGCCGCCTCGCGCTCGGCCTCATCGCAGACCATGAGCCACGCGCTGCGCAGCGCCGGCTCGTCGAATCCCATCACGACGATGCGCATCGCCGCGATGTCGTCCGCCGAGAAGTCGGTGGGGCCCGGGACGCTCGCCGCCTCCAGGTAGTCCGCGAGTCCGATCTCGAGCGGCCAGGCGCGGAGCACCGTGGAGAAACGTCGGCCGAGCTGCGCGAGGATCGGCTCGACGCATGACTCCTTCGAGCGGAAGTACCGCCACAGCGTCCGCGTTGCGATCCCCGCGGCAGCGGCGATGTCCTCGCCGCGGGTCGCTGCGACGCCGTCACGCCAGAACAGCTCGGCGGCGATGCGCGACACCTGCAGTCTGGCGTCGGGGTTGCGACGCAGATCGATCGGCATCCGCATCTCTGTCACTCCGCGACGGTACCAGGCATCGCGATTCACGCGATGAGGTGGATCACGGTGACGGCCTCGTACAGCGCGCCGAGGATGAGCAGCACGATCACGAGCACGTAGAGCTTCAGCGTCGCCACGAGGCCGCCCACATATCCGGCCCTTCGCGTCTCGAAGCCGTGGCGCTGCGGCTGCAGAAACCTGCGTCCATGCACCCACGCGGCGAAACCGACGACGACGTAGGCCGCGCCCTCGATCGCGAGGGTCACCCAGTGGACCAGGAACGTCGGATCCTCGGCGCCGAAGGGAGTGAAGAGCACACCCCAGGAGAGGCCCCGAGCCAGCGTCGCCGCGACTCCCAGGAACGGGATCACGAGGGACGGAACCGTTGTCTGCAGCAGCGATGCGGACACGAGGTTGACGGCGAAGGTCACCACGGCAGCGATCGCGATGCTGCCACTGCGGTACGCGTCGCCGATCACCGTTCCGAGTCCGCCCGTGCCGGGCTCCGCCTGCAGCGCACCCAGGCCACCCGGTCGCAGCTCGGGGACCAGCGCGGTGGCGAGGATCCCGATGCCGAACATGCCGACGTACGCGAGATTCAGGACAAGGAAGGCGCGTCGGTGCTCTTGGATGATGGCGACGATGTCGCGGGCCAGGCGCCTCATCGCTCCCGTCGCTGCACGCACACCGGGGCGAGCGGTCGTGGGAGTCGTCGATCGATCGGAATTAGTCACATAGTGACTTTAGACACTATGTGACATAGTGGCAAGATGACGATCGTCGCCCAGGACGCCCGTCGGCTACGCGGAGACGTCAGGGGCGACCGCGATGATCGGCCGATGCTCGTAGTACGTCTGCAGCACGACCGTGGTGCGGGTGCTGACGTTCGCCGCGAGCCGGATGTCACGGACCAGTTCCTCCAGTGCCCGCGGTGAGGCGACACGCACGAACAGCATGTAGCTCGCGTCACCCGCGATGGAATGGCAGGCCTCGATCGCGACGAGGTGCTCGAGCAGCTCGGGGGCGTTGTCGGGCTGCGCCGGGTCGAGCGGAGTGATCTCGATGAAGGCCGACAGCGGGGTCCCGACCAGCTCGGGATCGAGGATGGCGCGATATCCGCTGATCACACCGCGGGTCTCCAGCCGCCGCAGTCGTGACTGCACGGCGGAGACCGAGAGTCCGACGGCATCCGACAGGTGGGCGAGCGTCGCCCGGCCGTCACGGGAGATCTCGGCGAGGATCGCGCGGTCGACAGAATCATCCATGTATGTAAGATTATCGTCAGGATTCCGTAATGACCGGAATCTTTCCGTCAAACTCTCCGATCGGAGGTCCCGATGTCCATCATTTCCGCCAACAGCTCCGCTGCACAGGCCATCGTCGGCGAACCCGAGGTCGTCGAAGACGCTCGGGTCGCCGAGCAGAGCGCCGCCTGGGCCCAGCTCAAGGACGCGGCCATCGCCCTCCGCGAGATGCAGATCAAGGACGGCTCGATCCCGGATGCCGCGCACCACGCCGCGGCCCGCGACCTGGTCGGCGCGATCACCGCGGGCATCCGCGCTCTGACCCCCGCCTTCCCGCATGACGCCGAGTACCTCGCCGCCTCCGTGGCCGACTTCGAGCGCTGGGTGGCGACGGACTTCGCCGTGCCGGACTTCCTCGACTCGCTGATGGCCTTCCAGCCGCAGCAGCATCGCATCGACGGCATCCGCCACCTCGTCGTCTTCCCGATGTACACGCAGAACGGATCGAGCGATCGCCTCGTCGAGGCGCTCATCGTCGAGACGATCTGGCCCGAGTTCATCGCCGCCCTCGAAGCGGGCGACTACGGCAACAAGCTGTTCGTCTCGCTGCGCCTGGTCGACTTCACGCCCGGCTACGACACGAACTCGGCCGTGCTGTTCCCCGAGACCGTCGCGATGCGCGAGATCCCGTCGTTCACCTGGGGCGCGATCTTCCAGGATCGCGAGGCCGCACGCTACCGCCGCGTCACGCGGGCCGCCGCGGAGATCACCAAGCTCGATCTTCCCGAGCGCGCCGCGGCGATGCTCGACGACCAGGCGCTGACCGAGCGCGCGTTCGTGATGTGGGACATCATCCACGACCGCACGCACATGCGGGGCGATCTTCCGTTCGACCCGTTCATGATCAAGCAGCGGATGCCGTTCTTCCTGTATTCCCTCGAGGAGCTGCGCTGCGATCTGACCGCGTTCCGCGAGTCCGTGCGGATCGAGCGCACGCTCGACGCCCGTTCCGAGGCCGGCGAGGATCTCTCGCTCTCCGAGCAGGAGATGCGCGAGCACGCGGGGCTCGTGCAGTACGCGGTGATCTTCGACCGCATCTTCCGCTTCGCCATCACCGGCTCGCGCGTGCGCAACTACGACGGTCTCGGAGGCCAGCTGCTGTTCGCGTGGCTGCACCAGCGCGGGGTGCTGCACTGGACCGACACCGCTCTCGCGTTCGACTGGGCCGCCGTGCCCGACGCCGTGGTCGCACTGGGCGATGCGATCGACGAGCTCTACTGGCGCTCGATCGACCGCCCCAAGACGTCGCACTGGCTCGCCGCGTACGACCTCGTGCGCGGCGTCCTCACCCCGCACCCCGCCTCGCAGTGGGCGCGCGGCCTGCCCGACGAGATCCTCGCGGGAGCCCCGAAGGGGTTCACCGACGCGGTCCTGGACGACGAGTTCCCCCTGTCCATGTTCTTCGAAGCCCTCGACAAGAAGATGAAGCCGGTCATCGAGTCGACCGTCGGCATCCGGGGCAGCGACGCCTGACTCGAACAGCGCATTTCTGGGGTCCGGTCGTGTGGTGCGACCGGACGCAGTGTCTGCGGCCATTCCTCTCGGGGGTGGCCGCAGAACTGTTCCTTCCGGAGAATCCGTTCCTTCACGAGAGTTGAGCACATGAGCGTCACCGATCGCACGATCGTCCTCGCCGGAGCGACCAGCGCCTCCGGCCTCGCCCTCGCCCGCGCCCTCGCAAATGCCGGCGCCCGCGTCATCGCGACCGGCCGCTCGGCGGACCGACTCGCCCCGCTGCGGGAGGCCGGCGCGGAGGTCGAGACGTCGGACGCGACCTCGCTGGAGTCGATGACCGCCCTCTCGACGCGTCTCGGTGCGGTCGACGCGGTGATCCCTCTCGTGGGCGGCTGGCGCGGAGGCGGTGGTCTCGCCGGGCAGTCCGACGACGACTTCCGGGCCCTTCTTCCCGCTCTCGACGCGGTACGGGCCACCAGCCGGGCGTTCGACGCGGCGCTGCGGACATCGGATGCCGGTCGCTTCGCGATCGTGTCGTCGACCGCAGTGGGACGCCCGCTCGCGGGCGGTGCGAACTACGCCGCGGTGAAGGCCGCGAGCGAGGCCTGGGCACGCGCGGTGGCGCAGGGCTTCGCCAAGGCGGCCCGCGATGCCGGAGAGCCGCTTCGCGCGGCATCCCTGGTGTTCCGCGCGAAGGCGCTGGATCCCGACGCGCTCGTCCCGCGGGTGCTGTCTCTCTGGGACGCCGATGCCGCCGACCTCAACGACCAGATCCTCCCCCTCGACTGACCGCGCTCCCGGTCGCCGCTAGCGCCGGAATTCAGGCATCTCCGGCGGCGAACCCCGCACCGGGGCGGGAGCATCGGGAGGACTCTCGTCGCTCGCACCATCCTCGCCGCCGGGATCCTGCACCGGCGCATTCGCGTAGAGCTCCGTGAGCGTGCGGTACGACCTCGTGAAGAACGCGAGAACCCCGACGACCACCATCACGAGGCCGGCGAACAGGCAGATCAGGGCGATCCCGCGCGCATCTCCCTCGCCGAGCAGCCACTCCCACCGGCGCTGGCCGTCGGCCGTCTTCATGTAGGGGATGATCAGGAACTCGGCGATCGGCGCGATCAGGAACGCGGTGATCGGGGCGGCGGCGGCCTCCATCGCCGCAGCGACGCCGAACACGCGTCCCTGTCGGTCGTAGCGCACCACCTTCTGGATGACGGTCTGCTCCGCGGCCTCGACCGGGGGCACGAGCGCCATGTACACCCACATGCCGATCACGTACAGCGGCCACCATTCCCGCAGCATGAACACCGACCCGAGCAGGCCCATCGCGATCACGACGAACAGCAGGGTGCGCATCGGCTTCGGCCCCAGGCCGAACTTCGCCACGAGTCCGCCGCCGATGATGAATCCGGTCGAGGCGAACGCGAGCGCGAACCCCCACGTCTGGGCGTCGAAGAGCGTCAGGCCGTACGGGTCCATCAGCGCCATGTAGACGCCGCCTATGAGGTTGTTGAACGTCGAGAAGATGATCAGCGCGAAGAGCCCGGGGGCGAGCCGGATCGCGGCGACGCTGCCGCGGAAGTCCAGCGCGCTCTTCGCCTCGGGGTCGGGAGTGGGAGCCTGCTCGGGGATGCGGATGAACAGCAGGTGCACCACGGTCAGCACCATCGCGGCGATCGCGATCCCGAGCGTCCACCCCATGCCGAGGAAGCCGATGGACAGACCCGAGAACACGCTGGTGACCAGGAAGGCGAGCCCCTGCACCGTGCCGACGAGCCCGTTGGCGTTGGCGCGCCGCTCTTCGGGGACCAGCAGCGTCACCGTCGTCGAGAGCGCGATGTTGCGCAGCTGCTCGATGACCCCGCCGAAGAGGATGATCACCGAGAAGATCCAGAACCACGGGCCCCCGAGGTCGAGCAGCACCGCCTCGGACTGCCAGACGTAGAGCGCGCCGGCGACCAGGAACGCGAGAGCTGAGACGACGCTCGAGAGCACCATGACCGTGTGCTTGCGGTGGCGGTCGACGATGGTGCCGAAGATCATGGCGAAGAAGGCGATGAAGAGCATGTAGGCGCCGCCGATGATGCCGGTCGCCAGCACCGACTGCGTCTCGATGTAGACCCAGAACGTGAGCGCGAACCACAGGAAGCTCGTCGTCACGTTGGCGACCAGCGTGTTGACGAGGACGTTCGCGAAGGCCGTCTTCGCTGCGGTGCGAGCCATGATGCCGAGGGTAGGCCCGACCTCCGACATCCGGTAGTCCCTGCACGATCCGCGGAGCCGGAATGCCCCCGTAGGCTTGGGGGGTGACTATTCAGCATGACCCCGCGGTCCGCGGCTTCGCCAGCGACAACTACTCCGGCGTCCACCCCGAGGTCCTCGCGGCCATCGCGGCGGCGAACGGCGGCCATCAGGTGGCATACGGCGAGGACGCCTACACCGCGCGCCTGCAGGAGGTCTTCCACACGCACTTCGGCGAGGGCGTCCAGGCCTTCCCCGTGTTCAACGGCACGGGGGCGAACGTCACCGGACTGCAGTCGATGCTGCCGCGATGGGGTGCCGTGATCGCCGCGGCCAGCGCGCACATCAACGTCGACGAGGGCGGGGCACCCGAGAAGATCGGCGGGTTCAAGATCCTCGCGGTGCCCACCGACGACGGCAAGCTCACGCCCGAGATCGTCGACCGGGAGGCGTGGGGATGGGGCGACGAGCACCGCGCGCAGCCGCTCGTCGTCTCGATCACGCAGTCGACCGAGCTCGGCACCGTCTACTCGGTCGACGAGATCCGCGCGCTCGCCGACCACGCGCACGAGCGGGGGATGCGGCTGCACCTCGACGGCGCCCGCATCTCCAACGCCGCGGCCGCCCTCGATCTGCCGCTGCGCGCGTTCACCCGCGACGCCGGCGTCGACGTGCTCAGCTTCGGAGGCACGAAGAACGGCGCGATGCTCGGCGAGGCCATCGTGGTGCTGAACCCCGAGGCATCGGACGGGCTGCAGTACTCGCGCAAGTTCAACATGCAGCTGTCGTCGAAGATGCGCTTCGTCTCGGCCCAGCTCATCGCGCTTCTCGAGGGCGACCTGTGGCTGCGCAACGCCCGGCATGCGAACGCGATGGCGCAGCGACTGCGCGGCGCGATCGAGGCGGGCATCGCCGACGGCACGATCGACGGGGTCTCGTTCACCCAGCCGACCCACGCGAACGGCGTGTTCGCACAGCTCCCCGACGGCGTCGCCGATCTGCTGCGCGAGAAGTTCCGCTTCTACGACTGGGATGCCGCACGCAACGAGGTCCGCTGGATGTGCGGCTTCGACACCGAGGAGTCCGACGTCGACGAGTTCGTCGCCGAGCTCGCGCGCCTCACCGCCCGCTAATTTTCGGAGCGGCAGCCCTCGTCAGCGCAGCGGCCTTTGGCAGCGCAGCAGCCCTCGTCAGCGCAGCAGACCGAGGTTGGCCAGAGCCTGACGGATGAGGGTCCCCCGACCACCCTCCATCTCGGCGGCGACGGCATCGGAGCCCGCGGCCTCCGGCGAGAACCAGGTGACCTCGAGAGCGTCCTGGCGGGGTTCGCAGGTGCCCGTCACCGGAACGACGAACGCCAGCGAGACGGCGTGCTGCCGGTCGTCGTGATACGCGCTCACCCCCGGCATGGGGAAGTACTCGGCGACCGTGAACGGCAGCGGCTGCGGGGGGAGCAGCGGGAAGGCCATGGGCCCGAGATCGTTCTCGACGTGGCGGAAGAGCGCATCGCGGATCGTCTCACCGAACCGCACGCGCCCCGACACGATCGTGCGCGTCATCTCGCCCATCGGGGTCGAGCGCAGCAGGATCCCGATCTCCGTGACCTGCCCCGACCCGTCGGTGCGCACCGGGATCGCCTCGACGTAGATCATGGGCAGGTGGCGTCGCGCCTCCGCCAGCTCGAACTCGCTCAGCCACCCGGGGTTCGTGTCGCGCGCCGGCGGCTTCGCATCTCCGAAGTCGTCCATCCCGTCGTCGGGTTCGGGTTCGGGGTCAGGTGTGCGGACAGCCATGTGTCCTTTCTACCAGCAGCGCCCTCGGGGCGACACGGACTTCACCCGGCGGATCGGCATACGATCCACCCGACGCCCGAGCGGGTGTCCGGACCCCCTGGCAGGATGGGGTCGTGAGCGAAGCACTGACGATCGACGACACCCTCACGCGCTGGTCCGTGCCCGACCGGGCGGGGATGCCGCTGCTGGTGCTGCTGCACGGCTACGGCGCCGACGAGAACGACCTGTTCGGCCTCGCGCCGTATCTGCCCGAGGGCATCGCCCTGGCATCCGTCGCCGCCCCGCTCGCTCCCCCGTGGCCGATGCCCGGACGCTCGTGGTACGCCATCGAGGGTCTCGACGGCCGCAGTCCGGAATCCGTCACCACCGCTGCGGAGGCGTTCCTGCGCTGGCTCGACGAGACCGCGGCCGATGCCTCCGGCGTCGCCCTGCTCGGGTTCTCGCAGGGAGCCGCCGTGGCGTTGCAGGCCATGCGCCTCGACCCCGACCGCGTCGACACGGTCGTGGCGCTCAGCGGCTACGTCGCCGCGGGAGACCTGCCGCACGACGAGGCGCTGACCCGGCGCAAGCCCCACGTCTTCTGGGGCCGCGGCACCAACGACCAGGTGATCCCCGAGGCGCGTGTCGCCCACACGGCGCAGTGGCTCCCCGCGCACTCCGAGCTGTCGGGCCGCGTGTACACCGGCCTCACGCACAGCATCTCCGACGACGAGCTGCGCGACGTCCACGCCTTCCTCTCGAAGTGGCTGGAGCGAGCCGCTCAGGCGTGACCGCGGAGCGACCCCGGAGCGATCCGAGCGAGACCCGGGACTCCTCGGAGCGAGATCCCCGAATCCGACACGCCCGGGGTTGCGCCGCCGCGACACGCCCGGGTATCGTCGTGGAGTCCTGTCCGCCGTGTCTGGAAGTCCTTTGATCTGATCCGTCGTTTCCGCGCCTCTTCTTCCGCGCGCTGACCCGACGATCGCCGACTCCACGGCAGACCACGCCCACCGTCTTCGCGACGGCATCCCGCTCCGGCGGGACCCTGCGGGCGCCCGGTGTCAGTGCACCCTCGCACTCGACAGGAGACACCATGTCATTCTCCGCTCTTCATTCGTCGGTCACCCTCGACCGGCTCTCTTTCGCCTGGCCCGACGGCACGGTCGCTCTCGACGCCGTCTCCGGATCCTTCGGCGCAGGGCGCACCGGCCTCGTCGGCCGCAACGGCGCAGGGAAGTCCACCCTGCTGCGCCTGATCGCCGGCGAGCTGAGCCCGACCTCCGGGTCGCTCACGACGTCGGGCGACGTCGCCTATCTCCCGCAGCAGCTCACGCTGGACACCGGCCGCAGGGTCGCCGAGCTCCTCGGCGTCGCCGACGCGCTCGATGCGGTGCGCGCGATCGGTTCCGGTGACGTCGACCCGTCGCACTTCGACACGGTGGCCGACGACTGGGACATCGAAGCGCGCGCCGAGGTGTCGCTCGCCGAGGCCGGCCTCTCGCCCGACGTCCTCGACCGCACGGTCGGGGAGCTCTCGGGCGGCGAGGCCGTGCTGGTCGCGATCGCCGGCATCCGACTGCGGCGTGCGCCGATCACGCTGCTCGACGAGCCCACCAACAACCTCGACCGTGAGGCCAGATCGAGGCTCGCGGCCATGATCGCCTCATGGAAGGGCACACTGATCGTGGTGAGCCACGACCTGTCGCTGCTCGAGCTCATGGACGACACCGCCGAGCTCTACGGCCGCACGCTGAGCGTGTTCGGCGGTCCGTACTCCCAGTGGCGCGCCTGGTTGGATGCCGAGCAGGAGGCCGCGCGACAGGCCGAGGTCACGGCCAAGCAGGAGTTCCGCAAGGAGAAGCGCCAGCGCATCGAGGCGGAGGTGAAGCTCGCGCACCGCGCCCGCACCGCGAAGAGGGCCGAGATCGAGAAACGGGTGCCGAAGATCGTCGCCCACGGACGCAGGATGTCCGCCGAGGTCTCGGCGGGGAGACTGCGCACCGAGGTCGGCGCGAAGGAGGATGCCGCCCGCGCGGCACTCGACGAGGCGGGGCGGCGGCTGCGCGCGGACGCATCGATGAAGATCGAGCTTCCCGACCCCGATGTCTCCCGCAGCCGACGGATCGCCGCGCTCGGCGACGGGGAGCGGTCGTGGATCATCCAGGGCCCCGACCGCGTCGCGCTGGTGGGGCGAAACGGCGCAGGCAAGACGACGCTGCTCGAGCGGCTGGTAGCGGATGCCGGTGGCGTTGGTGGCGGTGTTGGTGCTGGTGTGCGTGTTCGGAATTCAGCACAGATGCCGCCGATCCGTCCGACTCACGGCGCGGCGGATGCTCTCGACGATTCCCTGCTGAATGCGGAACGACCGGCGTTGACGGCGACCGCGCTCACCGATCGCGTCGGCTATCTGCCGCAGCGGGTCGACGGGCTCGACGAGGGCCGGTCGGTGTTCGCGAACATCGCGGACGCCGCTCCGCAGGTGCCCGAGAAGGAGCTGCGCAACCGACTCGCGAGGTTCCTGATCCGAGGGGCGACCGCCGAGAGACCGGTCGCCGCGCTGTCCGGCGGCGAGCGCTTCCGCGTGGCGTTGGCATCGCTGCTGCTCGCCGATCCCCCGCCGCACCTCGTGGTCCTCGACGAACCGACGAACAACCTCGACATCGACACCGTCGATCAACTGGTCGACGCTCTGCGCGCGTATCGCGGCGCCGTGCTCGTCGTGAGCCACGACGACGCGTTCCTGCGCCATCTCGGGCTCGATCTCACTCTCGAGATCCTGCCCGACGGCTCACTCGCCGAGCGGTGACCTCATGCGCGCCGACTCCGCATCGCCCTGGTATGGGCGATCGCGGGGTCGGCCGCGCGCAGCGCATAGTCGTCGGATTCGCGCGGCACCAGGGCCACACGGCCCTCGGCGTCGTGATCGATCCCCCAGCCGTAGCGTTTGCCGAGCGGTGAGGAGCGCAGACACGGCTGCCCCGTCGAGAAGAACGCGTCGCGCGCCGCGGTGTCGTCGAGAGCGATGCCACGACGCAGTGCGTGCGTCGCGAAGAGGACGTCATCGGAGGTGCGACCGTAGGGCTCTTCGGCGATCAGCCGGTAGTGCAGCGCGGCGATCGTCGGCGTATCGCCCACGGGCGGCTCTTCGGCATGATCGACCGGGCAGTCCTCGGCGACCTCGATGAAGGTGCTCAGGTAGTTCGTGGTGTGCGACGCCATGCATACAGGATGCGCCAGGCCACGGACAATGGCGAGCCCGATGTCGGTGGCCGGGGTGATGATGGAGGGATGAGCGACGTGCTCGACCGTTTCACCCCCGCCACGCAGGACTGGTTCCGGGGGGCTTTTCCCGCACCCACTCCCGCGCAGGCCGGCGCGTGGACGGCCATCTCGGCGCGCAAGCACGCGCTCGTGGTCGCTCCGACCGGGTCGGGTAAGACCCTCTCGGCGTTCCTGTGGGCGATCGACAGCGTGTTCCGCGAACGCGGCGCGGGCGCCCCGGCGGCGGTCACGACCTCGAAGGCCGCGACTTCGAAGGCCGCGATCACGAAGGACGCGTCCTCGAAGGACGGCACGTCGCGCACGCGCATCCTCTACATCTCGCCCTTGAAGGCGCTGGGCGTCGACGTCGAGCGCAACCTGCGCTCGCCCCTCATCGGGATCGGGCAGTCGGCTCGTCGACTGGGTCTCGCCGCCCCCGCGGTCACGGTCGGTGTGCGCTCGGGCGACACGACCTCGAGCGATCGGCGCAAGCTGGTCTCCGACCCTCCCGACATCCTCATCACGACTCCCGAGTCGCTCTACCTGATGCTCACGAGCCGGGCGGGCGAGACGCTGCGCGACGTGCACACCGTGATCATCGACGAGGTGCACGCGGTCGCCGCGACGAAGCGCGGCGCCCACCTCGCCGTCAGCCTCGAGCGCCTCGACGCGCTCCGCCGCTCGCACGGCCACGACGAGCCGGCGCAGCGCATCGGCCTGTCGGCGACGGTGCGCCCGATCGACGAGGTCGCGCGCTTCCTCGGCGGGGCCGCCCCCGTCGAGATCGTCGCGCCACCGGCGTCGAAGACGTTCGAGCTGGGCGTCGTCGTCCCGATGGACGACATGACCAACCCCCCTCCTCCCCCCGGTGCGCCGAAGGATGCCGGAGACGGCGCCGACGCGGAGTACACGGAGGTCACGGGCTCGGTGTGGCCGCACGTCGAGGAGGCGATCGTCGACCGCATCCTCGAGAACAAGTCGACCATCGTCTTCTCCAACTCCCGACGGCTGGCCGAGCGCCTGACGGGCCGACTGAACGAGATCTACTCGGAGCGCATCGGCGTCGCGCTGCCCGACGCGAGCGTGCCCGCCGCGATGATGGCGCAGGCGGGCGCCACGGCCGGCGCCGACCCCGTGCTGGCCAAGGCGCACCACGGTTCGGTGTCGAAGGAGCAGCGCGCGCAGGTCGAGGAGGAGCTGAAGTCCGGCATCCTCCGCTGCGTGGTCGCGACGAGCAGCCTCGAGCTCGGCATCGACATGGGCGCGGTCGATCTGGTGATCCAGGTCGAGGCTCCGCCGTCGGCGGCCTCGGGACTGCAGCGCGTCGGACGCGCGGGCCACCAGGTCGGCGAGATCAGCCGTGCGGCGCTCTTCCCCAAGCATCGCGGCGACGTGCTGCACACCGCGATCGTCACCGAGCGCATGCTGGCCGGCAAGATCGAAGCGATCCAGGTGCCCCGCAATCCGCTCGACATCCTCGCGCAGCAGACCGTGGCGGCCTGCGCGCTCGGCGAGATCAGCGTCGAGGAGTGGTTCGAGACCGTTCGCCGCTCGGCGCCGTTCCAGTCGCTGCCCCGCTCGGCCTACGAGGCGACCCTCGACCTGCTCGCCGGGCGTTTCCCCTCCGACGAGTTCGCCGAGCTGCGACCGCGCCTCGTCTGGGATCGCGACGCGGGCACCCTGACCGGTCGCCCCGGCGCGCAGCGCATCGCCGTGACGAGCGGCGGCACGATCCCCGACCGCGGGCTGTTCGGCGTGTTCGTCGCGGGCGAATCGACGGGCGCCCGTGTGGGCGAGCTCGATGAGGAGATGGTCTACGAGTCGCGCGTCGGCGACGTGTTCACCCTGGGCACGACGAGCTGGCGCATCGCCGAGATCACCCACGACCGGGTCAACGTGATCCCCGCGTACGGGCAGCCGGGCAAGGTGCCCTTCTGGCACGGCGACGGCATCGGCCGGCCGTTCGAGCTGGGCGAGGCACTGGGCCGGTTCTCACGGGAGGTGTCGGCGGCGACGCCCGAGAAGGCCGCCCAGCGACTCATCGAGGCCGGGCTCGACGAGCAGGCGAGGATGAACCTGATGGCCCATCTCACCGAGCAGCGGGAGGCGACGGGCACGCTGCCCACCGACCGCACGCTCACGGTCGAGCGCGGTCGCGACGAGGTCGGGGATTGGCGGGTCATCCTCCATTCCCCCTACGGCATGAAGGTGCATGCGCCGTGGGCTCTGGCGATCAACGCGCGCATCCGCGAGCGCCTCGGCGTCGAGGGATCCGCCGTGGCGAGCGATGACGGCATCATCGTGCGCATCCCGGATGCCGAGGCGGAGCCCCCAGGAGCCGAGCTCTTCGTGTTCGACCCCGACGAGCTCGAACAGCTGGTCACCCAGGAGGTCGGCGGATCCGCGCTGTTCGCGTCGAGATTCCGCGAGTGCGCCGCCCGAGCCCTGCTGATGCCGCGCATGAACCCGAACAAGCGCACACCGCTGTGGCAGCAGCGTCAGCGCTCCGCGCAGCTGCTGGAGGTCGCCAGGCGCCACCCGACGTTCCCGGTGATCCTCGAGACGCTGCGCGAGGTGCTGCAGGACGTCTACGACCTGCCGTCGCTGCGCCGACTCGCGGTCTCGATCGCCGATCGGCGCATCCGGCTCGTCGAGACGCAGCCCGCGCAGCCGTCGCCGTACGCCCGTGATCTGCTGTTCGGCTACGTCGGCGCGTTCATGTACGAGGGCGACTCCCCGCTCGCCGAGCGCCGGGCTGCGGCCCTCTCGGTCGACCCGGCGCTGCTGGGCGAACTGCTCGGCACGGTCGAGCTCCGCGAGCTGCTCGACCCCGAGGTGATCGCGCAGTTCGAGCGAGAGGCCCAGCGCCTCGATCCCGAGCGTCGGGCGCGCGGACTCGAGGGGGTGGCCGATCTGCTGCGCATGCTCGGCCCGATGGATGCCGCAGAGATCGACGCGCGCCTCGACCCCGAGACCGGCTCGGCGACGGAGCATCTCGACGCGCTGGTCTCGGCACGACGGGCGATCCCGGTCACCGTCGCCGGCACCACGAGGGTCGCCGCGATCGAAGACGCGGGGCGGCTGCGCGACGCGCTCGGCGCCGCCCTGCCGACGGGGATCCCCGTCGCCTTCCTCGAGCCGCTCGCCGATCCGCTCGGCGACCTCATCGCCCGCTACGCACGCACCCACGGTCCGTTCACGACGACCGCGGTCGCGACGAGGTTCGGTCTGGGCGCGGCTGTCGCCCGGCACACGCTGCAGCGCCTCGAGCACGCAGGCAGGCTCACGAGCGGCTTCTTCCTGCCCGACCCTTCGCCGGGCTCAGGGACCGCTTCGGGGGACGAGACCGAATGGTGCGACAGCGAGGTGCTGCGCCGCCTGCGGATGCGCTCGCTCGCCGCCATCCGCGGAAGCGTCGAACCCGTGTCTCCGGAGGCGTTCGCGCGGTTCCTGCCCGACTGGCAGCACCTCGGCCGCCCTCTCGAGGGGATCGACGGGGTCCTCGCCGTGATCGAGCAGTTCGCGGGGGTGCCGATCCCGGCGAGCGCGTGGGAATCGCTCGTGCTCCCCTCCCGGGTGCGGGACTACTCCCCCGCTCTGCTCGACGAGCTCACTGCGGCGGGCGAGGTCATCTGGTCGGGACACGGTACGCTTCCCGGTCGCGACGGGTGGGTGTCGCTGCATCCTGCCGACCTGGCCCCTTTCACTCTGCCCGAACCCGACGACGAGCTCGCCGCCGACTCCCTCGAGGCGCGGGTGCTCGACGCCCTCGGCGCCGGCGGCGCGTACTTCGCGGGTCAGCTCAGAGACATGGTCGCCGCCGACAACGAGCAGTCGGTGCTCGAGGCGCTGTGGAACCTGACCTGGTCTGGCCGGGTCACCAACGACACCTTCGCCCCGATCCGCTCGCTGCTGGCCGGCGGCTCGCAGGCCCACCGCGTCACTCGGCGCGCGCCGCGCACCCGCACCTACCGGGGGATGTCGCTGACGCGCACCACGACGCCCCGCCCCAGCTCCGTCGGCGGGCGGTGGTCGCTGCTGCCCGCGGTCGAGACGGATGCGGCGCGGAGGGCGACCGTGACCGCCGGGCTGCTGCTGGACCGTTACGGCGTCGTCACCCGCGGTGCCGTGCAGGCCGAGGGCGTGCCCGGGGGATTCGCTCAGACCTATCGCGTGCTCGCCGGGTTCGAGGAGGCGGGGCACTGCCGTCGCGGGTACGTGATCGAGAAGCTGGGTGCCGCGCAGTTCGCCGCCTCGGCGACCGTCGACCGTCTGCGCACCTTCGCCGGTCTCGCCGACCCGCCTCCGCGCGCCGCGGTGACCCTGGCGGCCACCGACCCGGCGAACCCCTACGGCGCCGCGCTCGGGTGGCCCAAGCGCGATGAGGTGTCGCATCGGCCGGGTCGCAAGGCCGGCGGCCTGGTCGTGCTCGTCGACGGCTCGCTCGTGCTCTACCTGGAACGGGGCGGGCGCACCGTGCTGTGCTTCTCCGACGACACCGACGTGCTGCGGGCCGCGGCCTCGGATCTGTCCGCGACCGCCAGGGCACGCCGCCTCGACACGCTCACGGTCGAGAAGGTCAACGGCGACGGCGTCTACGGCACCGACCTCGCGGTGGCCCTCCAGGAGGCGGGTTTCGTGGCGACTCCCCGCGGCTACACACTGCGCAAGGCGATCTGACGGCTGCCGTGTCGAGTGCTCCTAGGCTGGGTCCATGATCCGCGAATTCGCCGAAGGCGTCCGCCTGCTCCTGCGCGGCTTCGGCACGTGGCGTCGCCGACCCGGCCTCATGGCGCTCGGCCTCGTGCCCGGCGTGATCGCCGCGATCGTGCTGCTGGCGGGGCTCGTGCCGCTCGCCCTCTCGCTCCCTGTCGTCTCCGACGCCCTGACCCCTTTCGCCGACGGCTGGGCCCCGGAGTGGCGCACGGTGCTGCGCCTCGCGGTCGGCGTCGTCGTCTTCGCGGCGGCGCTCGCGCTCGCGAGCGCCGTGTTCAGCGCTCTCGCCCTGGCGATCGGCGACCCGTTCTATCAGCGGATCTGGCGTGCGGTCGAGATCGACCTCGGTGATCCGCCGCCCGCCGACGGCGGCGGTTTCTGGACGGCGGTCGGCGAGGGCATCCGCCTCGTCCTGCTCGGCATCCTGATCGCGATCCTGGTGCTGCTGCTCGGGCTCGTCCCGCTGCTCGGCGGGTTCCTGGGTCCGGTCTCCGGAGTCGTGCTGTCGGGGCGCATGCTCGCACGCGAGCTCACCGGTCGCGCCTTCGACGCGCGCGATCTCAGCCCGGCCGACCGTGCCGCCCTGTTCCGCGGAAGCAGAGCGCGGGTCCTCGGGTTCGGCGTCGCGACGCAGCTGTGCTTCCTGATCCCCGGCGGTGCCGTCGCCGTCATGCCCGCCGCGGTCGCCGGAGCCACGACGCTGGCGCGCACGATGCTGCAGCGCACTCCGCTCCCCACGGTCACCGGCTGATGCCCGAGGGCGATACCGTCTTCCGCGCCGCCAGACGCCTCGAGGAGGCCCTGGTCGGCGGCGAGGTGACGCGCTTCGATCTGCGCGTCCCCCGCTTCGCGACCGCTGATCTGACCGGCCAGCCCATCGTCTCCTCCGTGGCGCGCGGCAAGCATCTGCTGCTGCGCATCGGTGACAGCACGCTGCATTCCCATCTGCGCATGGACGGCGCCTGGCTCGTGTACAGCGCGGGCGAGAGATGGCGGCACCCCGCCTTCAAGGTGCGCGCCATCGTCGGGACGGCACAGCAGGAGGCCGTCGGCATCGACCTCGCGGAGATCGAGCTGGTGCCCACGCGCGACGAGGAGGAGCTGGTCGGACACCTCGGCCCCGATCCGCTCGGCCCGGACTGGGATGCCGCGGAGGCCGTTCGACGGGTCGCCGCCGACACCCGCAGCATCCACGTGGCCCTGCTCGACCAGCGCAACGTCGCGGGCTTCGGCAACGAGTATGCGGCAGAACTCCTGTTCCTGCGCGGAATCCTGCCCACCACCCCGGCACCGGAGGTCGATGTCGCCGCCCTGATCGAGCTCGGCGTGCGGACGATCCGCGTGAACCGGGATCGACGGCACCGGACGTTCACAGGTGTCGACCGACCCGGTCAGGGCACCTGGGTCTACGGGCGGTCCGGACGCCCCTGTCGTCGCTGCGGAACACTCATCAGACGCGGTGAACAGGGTGCCGATCCCACTCGTGAGCGCATCACCTTCTGGTGTCCGAACTGTCAGAGATGACCCGCATCCATTCTCGGGAATGAACCGGGCCCACCCGTGGTTATTGATATATCCGGAGAACTCCGGAACACGGGGAGGAATCGTGGGAAAGAACTACGTCGACATCGAGAACGACCAGGGAGCCACGCTGCGCTACCGCAAGCACGCGAACGGTCGAGGTCTCGTCGCACACGGCGCGAAGGTCCATCCGAAGGCGCACATCGAGGCAGGCGCGTACATCGAGCCCGGCGCACGCATCGGCGCCGGTGCCACCGTCGCCCGTGGCGCCTGGATCGAACCGGATGCCGTGATCGGCGAGGGTGCGCACGTCGACGCGCACGCACACATCGGCCAGGGTGCCGCCGTCGGAGACGGCGCGCACATCGGCGTCCGCACCGAGGTCGGGGCGGGTGCGCGGATCGTACGCGGCGCGCGCATCGGCGACGACGAGACGGTCGCGGCGGGTCTCACCGTGGCGACCGACCCGAAGGGCCTGTGGCTCGCGGCCTGAGCCCGGCCCGCCGCCCGCCGATCGGGCGGGTACCCTGAATCACATGGCGACTCAGGGACGACGACCGGCGGGACGCGCCGGGAAGGGCTCTCCGGTGCGCCGCAACAGAGCGGCACCCGCCCAGCGGTTCCCGCCGCCCAAGCCCCCGAAGAAGACCGCGAAGGTCGTGTTCGACGAGCCGGTCGACGCTCCCGAGGAGCCGCGTACCTTCCGTCTCGGCATGGTCCCCGGCGCGACGCCCGGCAAGTGGATCGACGCCTGGAAGCAGCGGATGCCGCATGTGCCGCTCGAGCTCGTGACGATCGAGGTCGCCGATCAGCGCTCGGCTCTCGATGACGTCGATGCGGCTCTCGTCCGCCTGCCGCTGGCCGGCGACGAGCTGCACGTGATCGCCCTCTATGACGAGACCCCCGTCGTGATCGCCTCCCGCGAATCGCACCTGCTCGCCGCCGACGAGCTCACCATCGCCGACCTCGCCGGTGAGATCGTGATGGTCCCGTCCGACGATCCGCTCGGGCCCCTGGATATCCCCGGGGCGCTGGCGCCCCGTTTCGCCCCGATGCCGGTGTCCGACGCCGTGGCGACCGCCGCCGCCGGAACCGGCATCCTGATCGTGCCGCTCTCGCTGGCGCGACTGCACAAGCGCAAGGACGCCGACCACCGCCCGCTGACCGACGGGCCTCTCTCGACGGTAGCGCTCGCCTGGCGACGCGAGCACACCACCGCCGATGTCGACACGTTCGTCGGGATCGTGCGCGGACGCACCTCCAACTCCTCGCGCTGAGACCCGGCCCACCCCGTGCACGGTCGGCTCGCGACGTCGAGCCCTCCGCCTCGTCGTTAGACTCTCGTGGTGGCCTCGCTTCTCTACGTCTGTGTGCGCCCCGAGCTCGGGGCGGCCGACGCCGAGCACGCCTCGTTCCGTCGGGCGCTCGACGTCGACGTCGTCGACCGGCTCGACCTGCTCACCGAGCGTCTCGATCCCGCGCGCCTCGCCCGGTACAGCGGCGTCGTGGTGGGCGGCTCGCCCTTCAACGTGAGCGACACCGAGAAGTCCGCCGTGCAGCTGCGGGTCGAGGCCGATCTCGCGCAGATCGCCCGCCGGGCCATCGATCGGGAGATCGCCGCGTTCTTCACCTGCTTCAGCATCGGGGTCGTCACCCGGATGCTCGGCGGCGAAGTCACCTCGGACACTCCCGAGTCGGCCAGCGCCGCGGTGATCTCGACGACAGACGAAGGCGCCGCCGACCCGGTGTTCGGCCCGAGCGCTCCCTCGCTGACGGTGTTCACCGCGCATAAGGAGAGCGCGGTGCGCCTGCCCGACGGCGCCGTGCTCCTCGCGACGAACGACACCTGCCCGGTGCAGGCCTACCGGGTCGGCTCGCATCTCTACGCGGCGCAGTTCCACCCCGAACCCACACCGCGGGACTTCGCCGACCGCATGACGTTCTATCGCACCACGGGCTACTTCGCTCCCGAGGAATTCGACATCGTGCAGAGGCAGGTTCTGTCTGCCTCGGTGACGGAGGGCGCGGCCCTGCTGCGCCGCTTCGCGGAGACCTTCGGCTGAGACTCAGCCCTGCAGCAGAGCGATCCGCTCACGCAGATATGCCTCCAACGGCATCCATCCGCCGGCGGTGCTCCACCGCACCGAGGCCACCCCGTCGATCGTCGAGAGCGGACCGGATGACCCCCCGGCATCCACCGCGTCCACGTCGACCACCGTCCAGCCGACATGCGCGACGGCTCCTTCATCGAATCCGCCCCGCAGCGCCAGTGCCCGCCGTTCCGCACGATCCCGTGCCGACTCTGCAGTGTATCCGCGGCGTCCGGGGTCGGCCGCACGCAGCACCTCCGCCGTCGCGAGGGCGTGGGTGTCGGTGACCAGCAGCACTCCGAGGTGCCAGGCGTCGCCGACCCGGACGATGCGCCGGCCGCGCCAGCGGGAGTCGCGCTCCTCGCCCAGCCCCTCCTTCGGCGCTCCGACGAGCGCATCCCGCGCCTGCGAGAGGAGCTGCGACGCCGACGCCCGTGACTCGTGCATCCCTCCAGGGTAGGGGCGCGATTCGCCCGGTGGTCGCATCCACGGCAGAATCGATGCACACCCCTCGAGGAGCCCCCATGTCTCAGCCCGACACCGCCCGCCTGCTCATCGCCTGCGACGACCAGCCAGGCATCGTCGCCGCCGTCGCCGGCGTGCTCTCGACCCACGGCGCCAACATCATCTCGCTCGACCAGCACTCGACCGATTCCGAGGGCGGTCGGTTCTTCCAGCGCACGGTCATCCATCTCCCGGGCCTGTCGGCGGCGCGCCCCGCGCTCGAGGCCGACATCGCTCAGGTCGCCGAGCGTTTCGGCATGGAGTGGTCCCTGCACGACACCGCCCGACGTAAGCGCGTCGCGATCTTCGTCTCGAAGTACGACCACTGCCTGCTCGAGCTGCTGTGGCGCACGCAGCGCGGCCAGCTCGACATCGACATCACCATGGTCGTGTCGAATCACCCGGACCTGGCCGAGTCGGTGCGCTCGTTCGGCGTGCCCTTCGTGCACATCCCCTCGGGCGACAAGGAGTCGATGGAGCAGCGCCAGCTCGACCTGCTGCGCGGCAACGTCGACCTGGTGGTGCTCGCGCGGTACATGCAGATCCTCACCGACGACTTCATCACGGGCCTCGGCGCTCCCGTGATCAACATCCACCACTCGTTCCTGCCCGCGTTCATCGGCGCGAACCCGTACGCCAGGGCCAAGGACCGCGGCGTCAAGCTGATCGGTGCGACGGCGCACTACGCCACGGCAGACCTCGACGAGGGCCCCATCATCGAGCAGGACGTGACCCGCGTGACTCACGCCGAGTCGGCTGCGCAGCTGCAGAGCCGCGGCGCGGACGTCGAGCGGCAGGTCCTCGCCCGCGCGGTGCAGTGGCATGCGGAGGACCGCGTGATCGTGCACGGCCGCTCCACCGTCATCCTCTGAGTCAGAGCCTGAGCCTGAGCGGCCGGTCAGGCTCAGCCTCGTCGGAGGACCTGCGATTCACGTCCTCGGCGGCACTCCGGCGACGAGCTCCGCGAAGGCCTCGGCGGCGGTCGGATAGTCCGCGAGCGGGGCACCCTGTCCCATCCACAGCGACTGCAGCTCGCCCAGGCCCTGCTCTCCCGCTGCGGTGCGGAACCGCCCGGTGAGCCAGTTCTGCATCGGGAACGGAGCGATCGTCCCGCTCGCCTCGATGGCACGGACGACGCGGTTGCGGGCGCCCCTGGCCAGACGGCCGCTCATGGCACGGGTGAGCACGGTCTCCTCCGCGGAGGTGGAGCGGATGGCCTCCCGATGCGCGTCGTTCACCGCCGATTCCGCGGTCGTGAGGAACGCCGTCCCCACCTGCACCGCGGACGCGCCGAGGGCGAACGCCGCGGCCACACCTCGCCGGTCGGAGATGCCGCCCGCGGCGATCACCGGCACGTCCACGGCATCGACCACCTGGGGCACCAGCGCCAGCACGCCGACGAGGGAGTCCTCGGCCCGGCGCAGGAACGACACGCGATGGCCGCCCGCCTCGAGTCCGGTCGCGACGACGGCGTCGACTCCGGCACCGGCGAGCGCGACGGCCTCGGCGACGGTCGTCGCCGCTCCCACGACGCGGATGCCGCGGCGGTGCGCCTCGGCGACCACGTCGTGCGACGGCACTCCGAACACCACGCTGAGCACGGCGGGCGCGGCCTCCCAGATCGCGTCGAGCTGCTCCTCGAGAGCGGGCAGGTAGGCCTGCGGCCGCGCAGGCACCTCGAGTCCGACGGCCTCGTAGAAGGGCTCGAGCGCCTGCGCGAAGACGGTGTGCTGCGGGCCGGGTGCGACCTCGTCGCCGGTGGGCAGCCAGACGTTCAGCGCGAACGGCCGAGATGTCGCCGCGCGCAGGTCGTCGACGGTCGAGCGGATGCGGTCCGCACCGTAGCCGTAGAGGCCGAAGCCGCCGAGTCCGCCGGCCTCGCTCACCGCCGCGGTCAGCGCCACCGACGAGAGTCCGCCGAACGGACCGAGGAGGATCGGATGCTCGATGCCGAGCAGCTCACGAAGATCAGCCATGCCTCGAGGGTATCCCCGCGGTGCTACGCTCGCCTTCAGGAGGCGCGCATGAGCGAGTGGTTCGGGCAGATGCTCGGCGTCGTCGCGGCCACCCTCGGGATCGTCGCCGTGCCGGATGCGGCCGCCCTCGGTCTCGCCATCGCCCTGGTCGCCCTCGCGACGCTGACGATCGTCGTCGCGCTGAGCCTGGCGCCGCCGTCCGCGAACAGCGCACCGCATCCGCTCAGGGCGATCGACGTGTCCGCGTTGCTCGCCCAGAGCGATCCTGATGCCGCCGGTCATCCGCGCCCCCGTGCGCCGGGAGTCGCCGCCGCCGTGTAGTCCGCCCTCGTGCGGGACTGCGCGGCCGTCGCCGACCCTCCCGCCACACGAACGGACACCTGCATGGACATCTTCGCCTTCCCTCCACTGACCCTCCTCCTCGACGCCGCATACGGCGCCCTCGCCGGACTCTCCTCCGCCGTCGAGCCCGTTGCCGGAGCATCCGCCGCCGCCCTGGCCGTGGTGCTCGTCACCCTCCTCGTGCGCGCCCTGCTGATTCCCGTGGGGTTCTCCCAGGCCAGAGCCGAGCAGACGAGGGCGCGCCTCGCGCCCCGACTGCGCGAGCTCCAGCGCCGCCACAAGAAGAACCCGGAACGCCTGCAGAAGGAGATGCTCGAGCTGTACCGCTCCGAGAACACGTCGCCCTTCGCGGGCATGCTGCCGGTGCTCGCGCAGGCGCCCGTCGTCGGCATCCTGTACACCCTGTTCCTCCGCCCCGAGATCGCCGGGCACCCGAACGACCTGCTCACGCACGACCTGTTCGGCGCGCCGTTGGGCACCAGTCTCGTCTCGGCGGTCTTCAGCGGCAGCGCGTCACCGAGCACTCTGCTGGTCTTCGGAGCCCTGATCGTCGTGATGATCGGTGTGGCCGAGATCTCGCGCCGTGTCTTCCGCCCCACCCCGATGGAGGGCGATTCGCCGCTGAACTCCCCGACGATGATGCGCGTCACCGGGGCGCTGCACTATCTGACCGCCGTGTTCGCGGCGTTCGTGCCCCTCGCGGCCGCGCTGTACCTCACGGTCACCGTCATCTGGACCCTCGTGCAGCGGGTGCTGCTGCGACGCCGATACCCGCTGCCCCTGCCGGCATCGGTCGCCGCCTGATGCGCGGCGCCCTCAGCCGGGAAGAGGGATCGGCGCGGTGAACGGCCCCGTCTCGTCGGAATCCGGACCGACGTCGGGGGCCGGGCCGCCGTCGGGATCCGCGCCGTCACGGCGCGCGTCGGCATCCGCTCGGCGCCGTCCGCTGTGCACGCCCAACGTGGTGCCGACGCTGGCGACGATGACGAGCGCGATCGCCAGCATCCGAAGCGGGGTGGCGTTCTGCCCGAGGATCAGCCACCCCGCCAGCGTCGCGAAGGCGGGCTCGAGGCTCAGCAGCACTCCGAACACCCGCTGCGGCAGACGTCGCAGCGCCGCGAGCTCGAAGCTGTACGGGACGACCGACGACAGCACGGCGGTGATCGCGGCGAGCAGCAGCAGCTGCATGTCGCCGGCGACCGTGACCGCGGCGGGCACGCCGACCGGGATCAGCAGCACCGCCGCGACGGCGAGACCCACCGCGAGGCCGCCGCTTCCGGGGATGAGGGTGCCGACGCGGGCGCTCATGCGGATGTACATCGCCCAGAACGCGGCGGCGATCAGGATGAAGAGGAGCCCGAGCGGATCCAGCGGTTCGGACCCCACCAGGCCGTCGATGCCCAGCAGCACGATCCCGAGGAGCGCGAGCGCGACCCACGCGGCGTCGCCGAGACGCCGGGTCAGCACGGCTGCGAGCACCAGAGGCCCGAGGAACTCGATCGCGACCGCCGGGCCGAGGGGGATGAGATCAATCGCGGCGTAGAAGAAGCCGTTCATGCCCGCCAGCGACAGCCCGAACAGGGCGGCCGCGGTCCACTGGGTACGGTTCCACCGCACGGGTCGAGGTCGCGCGATGACCAGCAGCAGCACCGCCGCGATAGCGACGCGCAACGAGGTGACGCCCCAGGGGCCGAGCACGGGGAACAGCTGTGCGGCGACCGCCGCCCCGAACGGGAGGGAGAGACACGAGCAGACGACGAGCACCACGCCCACGAGCGGACGGGACGACGCGGACTGCTGCACCCGTCCAGCCTAGGGTGCCGTCACGCTCTCACAGATGCTTGCCGCCGGTGACCGCGATCACCGCACCGGAGGTGTACGACGACTCCGCGGACGCGAGGTAGACGTAGGCGCCCGCCAGCTCCGCCGGCTGCCCTGCGCGGCCGAGCGGGGTGTCGTCTCCGAAGGTGTTCAGGCGCTCCGCGCCCCATCCGGTCGCGGGGATCAGCGGTGTCCAGATCGGACCGGGGGCGACGGCGTTGACGCGGATGCCGCGCTCCCCCGCCTCCTCGGCCAATGCCTTCACGAACGCCACCTGCGCGGCCTTCGTCATCGCGTAGTCGATCAGGCCGGGAGACGGCTCGAACGCCTGCACGGACGAAGTCACGATGATGCTCGACCCCGGAGCCAGATGCGGGTACGCGGCGCGTGCCGAGTAGAGCAGACCGAACAGGTTCGTCTCGAACACCCGGCGGAGTCGATCCGTCTGCAGGTTCTCGAACCCGTCGATGTCGTGCTGGTAGGCGGCGTGCAGCACGAGGATGTCCAGGCCGTCGAACGCGCTCCTCGTCTCGGAGACGACGTCCGTCGCGAACGCCTCGTCGCGCAGATCGCCCGCGATGCTCAGCGCCCTCCGGCCCTCTGCACGGATGAGCGCCACCGTGTCGTCGGCATCCTCCTGCTCCTCGGGCATGTGGACGATCGCGACGTCGGCGCCCTCCCGGGCGTAGGCGATGGCGACCGCTCGTCCGATGCCCGAGTCGCCTCCGGTGATCAGCGCACGGCGTCCTTCGAGGCGTCCGTGGCCGACGTACGACTGTTCGCCGTGGTCCGGTCCGGGGCGCGTCTCGTCTGTCAGTCCCGGCTGGTCCTGCTGCTGGGCGGGGAAGCCCTCCTGGCGATGCTGGGTGCGGGGGTCGGGCGCGGTGTCTGCCATGGTGTCTCCTCGTCTGCGCTGCGCGTCTGCTGATGGGATGATCCATCGACCTTCGCCGCACGGACGGAGACTCGGCAGGGGGTTGACAACCCCCGGCCGGTCGCGAGAACGGACGCGGTCAGAGGTGCGGATGATCCGCCGGATCGGCGCCGGCCGGAACCCCCGTGGCGTCCTGAGGCTCGGGGACCATGTGCAGGCCGCCCGGGGCGTTGGCGGTGAAGGCCAGGGCTTCGATCCACGCCCGGTTGATGGAGGGCTGACGGCTGCCGAAGTACTTGAACACGAGCGAGCTCGCCGGATGGATCCACACGGTCGTGCGTCCGCCGCCGACGCTGGCGTCCTCTCTCCAGCTGAAGGAGAACGGCTCGGCGCGGCGCAGCTTCGCGGTGATGACGAGTTGCAGGTGCGTGAGGGCGCGATCCTCGATCTCGGTCTTCACGCTGCCCTCGTAGATGAACTTGCCCATGCGACTCTCCTCGCTGTTCCTGGCGTCGCGTCGAGCATATGTGAGGATCCGTGAGCGAAGTCAACCCCCTGCGAAGGGGTGCCTCCGGCGTCTACCCTGGGGAGAAATGCGAGGAGGCGGAACCATGAACGCTCGACACATCGACGACCGGCCCGACGAGGGATACACCCCCACGACCACTCACGCCGAGTTCGGTGAGGGCAACCCACGCCTTCGCGTATCGCGCGACGATCTCCGTTCGGAGTTCGCGCTCGACGTCGACGTGGTGCGGATCGGCTCCTCGCCCGACAATGAGCTCACTCTCGACGGATCCGACGCGGTGCACGCGACGATCACGCATGACGACCGCGACGAGTATGTTCTCGAGATGCACGGCGACGGCGAGATGAACACCAACCCCGCCGCCGACGCGACGCACCCCGGCGAGCGCATGCAGACCCTGCGCACCGGCGCCCGCTTCACGGTCGGCGACTGGGAGCTCGTGTACGCGCGAGACGAGTTCGCCGACCACGGCCGCCCCTACGGCGGACGCCTGGGTGGCGAGTACTCCGACCAGCCCCTGCAGCCCGAGCGCCCGGACTACTCCGACGAGGCCACGGTCGAGTCCGACGCTCCCACGCACGCGGACTCCGCCGAAGAGCAGTGACGACGGAGAACTCTCCCCTCGACCGACTCAGCTCGCTCGACCGACTCAGCTCGCTCGACCGACTCAGCCAGGTCGCCGCGGAACGCGGGCTGCGGATCTGCGTGGTCGAATCGCTGACATCGGGGCGCCTGTCGAGCACGGTCGGGGCGGGTGCCGATGCCGGCGACTGGTTCGCCGGCGGCCTCGTCGCCTACCTCACCGACGTCAAGGAGCGCATGCTCGGGGTCACCCCGGGAACGGATCCCTGCTCGGCGGAGTGCGCGGAGCAGCTCGCGGCGAACGGGCGGCAGCTGTTCGACGCCGACCTCTGCGTGTCGACGACGGGTGTCGGCGGACCCGATGCCGAGGGCGGTCACGATCCGGGAACGGTGTTCCTCGGGTGGGCCACCGACCACGGCGTGGGGCATCGGATGCTCGCGCTCACCGGCGACCCGGCCGAGATCCTCGACGCGACCGTCGACACGGCGGCACGGCTGCTCGCGTTCCACGCCGAGGGTCTGCACCCGGCAGGCCCGCGGCGCAGCGGATCGGCTGCGCTGCCCACAGACTGAGCTGCCCACGGGCTGAGCTCCCCACAGGCTGAGCTGCCCACGGGCGACGGGCTGACTCCGCAGCTCCGCGATCTCCTGAAGCTCTGAGATCTCCTGAGGCTCTGAGATCTCCTGAGGCTCTGAGATCTCCCGCGGCGCCGCGATCTCAGAGCCGTGGCACCAGACCGACGCGCAGGGGCGCGCCCGGCGCGGATGCCGCCGCGATGGCCTCGTCGATCGCGGCCAGCTGCCGCACGTCGCCGACCGCGTCGGCGAACGGGTATGCGCGACCGCGACCGGCCAGGAACACGACGGCCTCGGCGAGCTCCGTCCCGGTGTAGTTGTGCACCCCGGTGACCGTCACCAGCCGGCGGACGATGCTCTCGGCATCCAGCGCCACCGGGTCCGCGGGGAACACGCTGCCGACCAGCACCACCGTCCCGCCGGTGGCGACGCCGGCGAGAGCCTCCGCGACCGCGTGCCCCGAGGCCTCGATCACGACATCCGGATCCCGATCGAGCGTCTCCGCCCCGAAGCGTGAGGCGAGCGCGAGGCGCGAGGGCGCGGGGTCGAGGACCTCGACGATCGCGCCTCGGTCGGCGGCGATCGCGGCGGCCGAGAGGCCGACGAGCCCTGCTCCGTGGATCCGCACGGCGGCGCCCTCGAGATCGTGGTCGCGCGCGGCCCGTGCCACGGCGGCCCAGGCGGTGGCGGTCGCACACGACGCCGGAGCGAGCACGGCAGCCGGCAGAGACTCGGGCACGCGGACGATCGCCGAGCCCTCGCGCACCTGCACGTGCGTGCCGAAGCCACCGGAGAGATCGCCGTGCACCCCGATGCGGTCATGGCCGTACTTGCCCAGCGTGCGGCACTTCTGCGGCAGACCCCGCACGCACCGGTCGCAGGCGCCGCACGAGACCGTCACCGACCAGACCACGCGGTCGCCGATGCGCAGCGCCGTGCCGTCGACCGCGGTCGCGCCGGCGTCACCGATCGCGATGATCCGCCCGACGCTCTCGTGGCCGAGCACCAGCGGCGTCGGGGCGGAGCGGTGGCCCTGCACGGTGTGCACGTCGGAACCGCAGATCGTCGACATCTCGACCGCGACCAGCACGTCCTTCTCACCGAGCGCCACCCCCGGCACCGCGATCATCTCGTGCGGATGCCCCTCGCCGATCCACACCATGGCGGTGGCCGCGGGGCGCAGCGTGACATCTCGACGATTGCCGGGCGGTCGGGTCAGCAGAGTGCCCATGTGCACGCGACTCAGGCGGTGCGGGCGAGAGCGAGCAGCCCTCGCTCGGCGAGCGCGCCGCGGAGTCCGGTGACATCGGCGAGCACGGCATCGGCCCCGGCGGCGGCGAGGGTGCGCAGGTCGTGCGCTCCGGTGAGCACTCCGGCGACGAATCCCGCACCGGCCCGACGCCCGGACTCGACGTCGCTCACGGTGTCACCCGCCACGGCGACGGCCGACATCGATGAGGCCTGCGAGCGGATCGCCGCCGTGAGCACGAGGTCCGGAGCGGGGCGACCGCGCCCCGCGTCGATCGGCGACAGCGCCAGGTCGACGAGGTCGCGCCATCCCAGGCCCTCGATCAGGGCGTCTCTGGTCACCGGCGCGAACCCCGTGGTCAGCACCACGGTCAGACCGGCATCCTTCAGATCCTGGATCGCCTCCGCCGCCCCGGGTATCTCCGAGACCCCCTGCTCGGCGACGATCTCGGCGTACGCCGCCTCGAACGCCGCGGTGGCGCGCTCGGCGGCCGTGCGGTCGCCGCCGGCGAGATGCGTGAAGACATCGATCTTGGACTGGCCCATCGTCGCGCGCACATGGGCGAGAGCGTCGTCCCACGGTATCCGGTCGGCGACACCCGTGCGCTCGGCCGCACGCCGGAACGCGGTCTCGACCACGCCGTCGTCGACGACCGTGGTGCCGGCCATGTCGAGGACCACGAGTTCTATGGGCTCGGCGGTCAGGCGGGACGCGGTGGGCGGAGCCGCCGGGTGCAGCGAGGAGTCGGACGAGATGGTCATGGTGTTCCTTCCAGTGCGGGTGCCCACCCGAAGGCGGCGGCGAGATTCTCTTCGGCGAGCCCCAGCCCCGTGGTCATTCCGATGCCGGTGGTCGCGGCGAGCACCAGCGTCCGCTCGTCCGGTGTCCGGATCAGGAAGTCCTGCGCCGCCGTGGCGTAGACGCCCTGCCACCGCTCGAGCACCCGCGGCGTCGGCATCTCGAACAGCGCCTCCGCCTCGGCGAGGAACGCGGCGAAGGCGGCCTCGGGCTGGAACGGTGACGGCGAGACGGCCGAGCTGTGCGAGTCGCCGATGATGAGCGTGCCGTCCGGCAGCTGCGTGTACATCTGATTCAGGTCGAGAGCGGCGAGGTCGGGGCGCTCACCGTGCAGGCGCTCCCGCAGGGCGGTCGCCGCGTCACCGTCGGCGAAGCGCCCGTACCGCACGAGCGACCAGCCCGTGAGCACCGGGGCCGAGAGCGGACGCGGCATCGAGACGGCCGCGCGCATCATGTCGAGCGCGCAGCGGATCACGCCGGCCGTCTCCGCGATCTCGGGCATCAGCTGGTCGATGTCGTGGTTCACCGCCACCACCACCGCGCCGGCGGTGAGCGACCCTCTGCTGGTCTCGACGCGTCCGCCCGCCACGGAGGTCACCGCGGTGCGGAACCGGACGTCGACGCCGAGCGTCGCCAGATGGCGGACGATGGCCGCGGCCGCGGCACGCGGATCGGTCTGCAGGTCGGGTTCGATGTGCGCGCCGCCGACGAGATGCTCTGCGCGCAGCGGCGCGAGTCGCCGCAGCTCGTCGGTCTCGAGCATGCGGATGCCGCCGTCTGCCGCCGCCCGTTCGAGCACCGCGATCTCGTCGGCGTGACGGGCTGCGACCAGGGTGCCGGATTCGCGCAGCCAGAAGCCGGCATCGCGCGACAGGCGCAACCACAGCTCGCGGGACGCGTCCGCGTAGCGCCGCGCCTCCCCCGCCTGCGCGCCGATGCAGAGGTGGCCGAAGTTGCGGATCGTCGCCCCGGCCGGAGCATCCGCTCTGTCGACGACGATGACGCTCAGCCCTCGTCGCGCGGCCGCATAGGCTGCGCCGAGACCGACGATGCCGGAGCCGACGACGACGACATCCGCCGTGTCGGTGAGTGCGGCGCGGGTCATCGGAACACCTTGCGCATCCACATCGCGAGTCCCTCGACGACCAGCACCGTCACGAGGATCATGAGCACGATCGCGGTCACCGTCTCGTAGCGCGATCCTTGGCTGGCGTTGAGCAGGTAGTAGCCGACCCCGCCACCGCCGACGATGCCGAGGATGGTCGCCGCACGGATGTTCGTGTCGAGCATGTAGAAGCTGTGTCCGATCAGCGCCTGCATGCCCTGCGGCACGGTCGCCGAGGCGTAGGTCTGCAGTCGGGTGGCGCCGACGGCGCGGAGAGCACGCTCGGGGCCTCGGTCGACCTCTTCGAACGAGTCGGCGATCAGCTTACCGAGCAGTCCGATGCCGCCGATCGCGAGGGCGATGACGCCGGCCTGGGCGCCGAGACCGGTGATCACCACGAGCACGATCGCGAGGATGAGCTCGGGGATGCCGCGGATGCCGACCAGCAGGAATCGCGCCGCGCCTCGCGCACCCGCGCTCGGCGCCACGTTGCTCGCGGCCAGCGATCCGAGGATCAGCGAGGGCAGCAGGGTGAGCACGGTGGCCGCGAGAGCGATCGCGACGGTGTCGCGCATGGCGCTGAACATCGCGGAGGCGTCGTAGCTGCCGAACGACGGCGGCCAGAACTTGGCGGCGACCTCGGGGAGCCTGCCCCAGAACGTGAGGAAGTCCATCCAGTTGATCTGGCTGACGACGACGCTGCCGATCACCACGAGCACGGCGATCGCGACTCCCGCCGTGTTGCGCACGCGCTCCGCCGTCCACGGCCGACGCACCGCGGTCTGAGGGGAGACCGCCCACGCCGGACCGGTGGTCGTGGAGTCGCTCGCCCGGTCGCCGAGGCGGGGGTGGATCAGTCGGTCGATCCACGAGCGGGTGTGCTTCTGCTGCCCGAGCATCGCGCCGCGCACCATGCTCGAGACGATCTCCATCACGACGCAGAGTATGAAGATCACCAGGGCGATGCCGAGGCCCTTGCCGTAGTTGAGCGCCTTGAACGCGTACGACATCTCGAGCCCGAGCCCCGCGACGCCGACGTATCCGAGGACGACGCTCCCGCGGAGGTTGATGTCGTTGCGGTGCAGCACGGTCGCGACCCAGCTCGGGAGCACCTGCGGCAGGATACCGGCGGAGAACTCCTGCATCTTCGATCCGCCCGCGGCACGGATCGCGAGCCGGGGGCCCTCGTCGACCTGCTCGATCGCGTCGGCGAACATCTTCGAGATCATGCCGATCGAGTGGATGCCGATCGCCAGGATGCCGGGGAGCGTGCCGAGCGAGAACATGAGCACGAACGCCATGGCGAGCACGACGTCGGGAAGCGCACGGGTGAGGACTCCCACGAATCGCGCTGCCGCGCGCCATCCGTTGCCGGGGGTCGTGTTCGATGCGGCGAGATACGCGATCGGCACGGACAGCACCGCGGCGAGCAGGGTTCCCACCAGCACGAGTCCGACGGTGAGGGCGATCAGCCAGGCGAGATCGCCCGGCTCCGGGAAGGTGAGCCCGCCGACACGGGCCATGAAGTTCTCGGCGTTGCCCCAGCTCTGTACCATCGCGGGGATCGAGATGCCCACCTCGTTCACGGCGAGGATGCCGAGGACGACGAGAGCGAGAAGAGTCAGCCCTGCAGCGATGCGCTCGGGCGAGATCGGACGCCGCGGGGCGCGATCGGCGACCGTCTCGGAGGTGGAGGCCGCGCGGGCCCGGGGAGCGTCGGAGATCAGAGTCATGAGACCGGGGCCCTGTCATGGTCCGTCACGTCTGCGGCGATCTCGATGAGCTCAGCCTGCACGGCCGTGATCTCGGCGGTCGTCGTGGCGACGCGGCCGTAGATCTCCATGACCTCCGCCTTGGTGAGATCGGTGGTGGGGGTATCGAGCACGATCTCACCGTGACGCAGGCCGATGATGCGATCGGCCCAGGAGATCGCGAGATCGACCTGATGCAGGCTGCAGACGACGGTGAGGCCCTCGTCGGCAGCGATCTCGCGGATCAGCGCCATCACCTGGTCGCTGGACTCGGGGTCGAGTGATGCGACAGGCTCGTCGGCGAGCAGGATGTCGGGCTTCTGCATGAGAGCTCGCGCGATCGCGACGCGCTGCTGCTGACCGCCCGAGAGGGTGTCACTGCGCTGGTAGGCGCGGTCGAGCAGGCCGACGCGGTCGAGGTGCCCGAGCGCACGGAGCTTCGCGGCCTTCGAATAGCCCCACAGCCCGAGACGCGGCCCGCTGACCTCGGAGAGCGACCCGGTGAGGACGTTCTCGAGGACGGTGAGGGAGGGCACGAGTTCGAACTGCTGGAAGATGAAGCCGACGCGGCTGCGGAGCCTGCGCAGCGCCTTGCCCCGGAGGGTCGGCACGTTCGCACCGAGGACCTCGATGTCGCCCGATGTCGGGAGCTCGAGTCCGTCGAGGTGGCGGAGCAGCGTCGACTTGCCCGAGCCGGAGAGGCCGAGCAGGACGACGATCTCGCCACGGGAGACCTGCAGCGACGCGTTCTTCAGCGCCGTGGTGGAGCCGAAGGTCTTCGTCACGCCGTCCAGGCGGATCAGGGCATCGGATGCGGAGGCAGTCATGTCGTGGCTTTCTGTGTCGTCGTGGATGATGCGGGCCCTTCGTCTCGCTTCGCTCGCTCAGGAACCGGACTCCCACCCGGACCCGAGCGAGAACCCGCCCGGACTCCCACCCGCCCCCGCCCCCTGAGCGAGGAGCGAAGCGACGAGACGAAGGGTGTCCATGCGAACCCCCACCCGGACACGAGCACGCCCCCGCCCCCTGAGCGAGGAGCGAAGCGACGAGACGAAGGGCGTCCATGCGAACCCGCCCCCGGACTCCCACCCGCCCCCGCCCCCTGAGCGAGGAGCGAAGCGACGAGACGAAGGGCGTCCGAGCGAACCCCCACCCGGACCCGAGCACGCCCCCGCTCCCTGAGCGAGGAGCGAAGCGACGAGACGAAGGGCGTCAGTGCGGGCCGGTCAGGCCTTGCACTGCTCCGCTTCGGTCTCCTTGCAGATGTCGCGGATCAGGTCGTAGTACGCGTCGTCGACGGGCTTCGTGGCGTAGAAGACGCTGCGGAACGAGTCGGTGTCGGCGCTGTCGATGCCTGCGGCGATGATGTCGTCGATCGTGATCTCGGAGAGTCCGTCGATCAGCTTCTTCGAGACGTCGTCGGGAAGAGTCGACGAGTAGACGAGCGGCGCACCGGGCACCATGGTCTCGTCGATGACCTTCACGGCATCCGACTTCTCGACCTCGGAGTCCTCGGCGAAGCCGACCTCGCACTCGACGCCCTCTCCGACCTTCTGCACGCTGACGTCGTGCTTGCCCGCGAAGACCGGGGTGATGTCCGTCTTCGGGTCGATGCCCGCTTCGATGAGGTTGTACGACGGGAAGAGGTAGCCCGACGTCGACGACGGGTCGACGAAGCAGACCTTCTTGCCCTTGAATTCCTCGATGCTCGAGATGTCGCTGTCCACGGGGACGATCGCCTGCGAGAAGTAGCCGGGCTCCTGGCCCTCCTCCGTCACGATCGACGAGATCGGCGTCAGCTTCGCCCCGTTGTTCGTGGCGGTGACATAGGTGAAGCCCGAGAAGGACGCCACGTCGACCTTGCCGGCGACGGCGGCCTCGATGAGCGCCGCGTAGTCGGTGGACTCGTGGTACTCGACCGTCTTGCCGGTGATCTCGGCGATGTAGTCCATGAGCGGCTGGTAGTTCGTCTCGGTGTCGACCGAGTCGGGGACGACGCCGAACACGAGCGTGTTCTCGTCGACGGCGAACCCGCCGGACGAGGACGACCCCTCGGCGCCGGGCGTGCCAGTGGCCTCGGCGGGACCGGAGCAGGCGGCGAGGCCGAGCGCGAGGATCGCGGCACCGGCGAGGACGGGGAGGACACGGAGCTTCATGAGGACCTTTCGGAGTGGGGGGTGATCCGAAAGCCACTCTGACAGCCGTCAGGGTCACATATATACCTAACTCGGAAGAGTTCAGCGGCCGTTCACCCTTCATTCCCGCGGGTGAACACGCATGGAACGCCACAGAGATCATCGAGCATGCCAAGTAGTATGCCTATGTGGCTGAAGCTGTATACACCCAGATCGCCGACGACCTCCGGGCGCAGATCGCCTCGGGGGTGTTGCGGCCGGGAGACGACGTGCCCACCGAGGCCGATCTGGCCGAGCGCTGGCACACCTCCCGCGGCCCGATCCGCAACGCGCTGGCGGCACTGCGCGGCGAGGGACTCATCGAGACCGGTCGCGGTCGCCCCGCGCGGGTGGTCGCCCGCAAGGCGAATCAGGCCGTCGACGTGTCGGTCCCCTTCACGCGCTGGGCGCGCGACCTCGGGGTCACTCCGGGTGCGCAGACGCAGGAGCTGAGCCTGCGTCGCGCGGGCGATCGCGCCGAGGCGCTCGGAGTGTCGCCCGACGACACGATCGTGGGCGTCGTGCGCCTGAGGTCGCTCGACGGACGGCCCACCATGCTGGAGCGCCTCTTCTACACGGAGGCGGTCGGGCGGCGTCTGTTCGACATCGACACGGACGAGGTCTCGATCACCGAGTACCTCGGATCGGTGGGCCACCCGATCGTGGGCCTGGAGCACCAGATCGATGCCGTCGCGGCTGACGAACAGGATGCGGCACTGCTGCGCGTTGCGCAGGGGACGCCGATCCTGCGATTGAGCCGCATCTCGAGAGACGCGCAGGGTCGGATCTTCGAGGCCTCCGAGGATCGCTATCTGAGCGAGGTCGTGCGGTTCACGGTGGCCGCATCCGGAATCTCGACGGACGGGCACTACATGCGGGCGGTCGGCGGCTGAGAACCGGACGATTACCGAGAACCGGGCGATTCCTGAGAACCCGGGCGATGGCCTCGATCTCCGTGAGGAGAGAAGCCGATCGCGAGCGCGATGGGGATCAGATACCAAGACCGCGCTCGCGATCACAGCGCTGGGGATGCGCTATTTCTGGGGTATACCCAATGTAAGCGGGCAGCTACACCATCGAATACGGCCTAATGTCGAGACATCGCATAGACCTTCGTCTAGTGTTTCCTGATCGAGGTCCGGATTTCCGCGGGTTTTCAGAACGCGTTCCGGTATTTCTCTCGAGAGGGGGATGCGCGCGAGCGACCGTCCGTCAGGGCTTCGCGACAGATCGGGCGATCGGTAGACGTGCGGTCACGACCCACCGACCATCGACTTCTCCGGCACTGAACTCTCCGCTCGCGCCGAGCACGCGCTCCGCCATTCGGCCGACGCCGGTGCGACTGGAGGAGAGTTCGCGGCGCGGAGTCACCGACAGAGGGCTGCTCACGGCCATCTGCGCGAGATCATCGTCGATGTCGAAACGGATCTCGATCTCTCCCGCACCGGCGTACTTGAGGATGTTCGTGGCGGACTCGCGCATGATGCGGGCGAGGACGATCTCGGCGGCGCGAGGGACACGCTCGTCGGCGGGGTCTCCGTCGAGCAGCACCGTGTGCCCGGCGGATTCGAATTCCTGCGTCGCCTCATCGACGGATGCGGCGAGGTCGCCGGTCGGCATGCCCTCGGAGCGGGGGCCGTCGTCGGCGAGGTCGATCACGAAGCGGAGGTCGGTCATCGCCTTGCGGGCGGCGATCCGGATCGCCTCTTGAGAATGGGAGCTCGTTCGTTGATCGTCGAGCATCTGCACGTGCAGGGACACCACGGTGAGGTGGTGCGCGATGCTGTCATGCAGCTCGCCGGCGATCCACCGCCGTTCGGCGAGCACTGCTTGGCGCTCCTGCTCGGCCTTCTCGGCCAGCTGGACTTCGAGGGTTCGCCCTCGGGCGAACGCCACGCGCAGCGCGAAGCCCACAGCTCCGGCGACAGTCGCGGAGATCAGGTAGATGCCGAGGTTGATCGGGGTGCTCGTCTCCCCGAAGGCGACGAGCGCCGTCGCGAGGAGGAAGACTCCCGCGTAAGAGAGGATGAGCGCGTTCCAGCCGAGTCGCATGATCAGTGCTGCAGCGAGTGCGGCGACTGTCAGTACGTCCGTCTGGCTTCCCGTGAAGAACGAGAGTGCGAACACGACGGCGAGTGCGCACGTCGCGATGAGAGGCCACCAGAGATACAGGACGAGCACGGCGGTCGATGCGATGCTGACCGCGGCGACGAACGGGTCCACTCCCGGAGGGAGGAACAGTCCGACTATCCCGAAGACGACCATCGTGATGACAGTCGCGAGGATGGCGATGCGTTCGATCGTGCTGAGCTTCTCACCCTTCCCGAGCCGTGAAACGACAGAGTCGCCAGTGCGGGGAGGACCAAAAGCCATGCTTCAGTATCTCCTAATAGCCAGGTAGATTAGCGAGTGAAGCCAAAGAACTGGTTGAATGCCTGCCAGAAAGTCATAGTGATTCACCTCCGTTGTTGGACTTTTGTGAAGTAATAAGTTCATCTTCTCGGTGATCCGAGCGCTTCACATCTGTCACAAGTCCAGACATCACTAGCCAAAGGTCTAGGTCTGAGCACCGCGCAGCGACCCCCGTTAGGCTTCCCACATGCCGGAAATCCGCGTTCTCATCGTCGATGACGACCCACTGGTGCGTTCAGCACTCTCGCACTTCGTCTCTCGCGACCCCGAGATCAACGTCGTGGCCGAGGCAGAGACGGGCCTGGAAGGCATCGAGGCAGTCGAGCGTGAGCACCCTGACGTCGTCATGATGGACGTACAGATGCCGGAGATGGATGGCATTGAGGCGACCGGTGTGATCAGCGAGCGCTGGCCTGAGGTCAAGATCCTCGCCGTGACCACTCTCGACGGCAGCGACACAGTGCTGCCCATGCTGAGTGCGGGGGCGTCGGGCTATCTTCTGAAGGACTCCAGCGCGGCCAGCATCCTCGAAGGCGTGCGTGAGGTGTACAGCGGAGCGAGTTCCCTGTCGCCGCGCATCGCGTCACTGCTGATCAAGCATGTGCGCGACACCGAGCCGATGAGCAGCGACGGCACACTCGAGGTCCTCACCGATCGCGAGCAGGAGGTGCTGCAGCGGTTGGCGCAGGGGATGTCTAACGCGGAGATCGCTCGCACTCTGATCGTCTCCGAGGGAACGGTCAAGGCGCACCTGGGACGCATCATGTCGAAATGGCACGTACGCGATCGCGTGCAGATCCTCGTGACCGCGGCGCACGCCGGACTCGTCGACTTCCGCTGAGTCGCGGGGTGCGCCATCGTTGGTCGGGGTCCCACCACGCCGGCCCTCGCACCTGGGGGATGCCGTCGTTCATGCGGATCTCCCACCCGGACTTCCCGAGCGATCGGTGATGCCACCAGCACAACGGCACACCGTTGTCCGTATGAGTGGGCCCGCCCCTCGCGTGCTCGGTGACGTGATGGATCTCACACCATGACGCCGGAACATGACACCCCGGGATCAGACATTCCTTGTCGCGAGCGATGATCGCCCGCCGTTGATGCACCGTGAAGACCCGATCGGTGGTCGTGATCGCGATGATCCGCCCCTCATCGAACACCACCCGCTGAATCGCTCCGGTGCATGCGATCTGCGCGGCGACGAAGACGGGCACGTGGGCACCGGAACCGGTGATCGTCGCCCACCCACCATTCCCGCCGCCGGACTCCGCGGTGTTGCCGAAGGCGGTCCCCTGCACGGCGTTTCCGAACGCGGTTCCGCCGGCGCCAGGATCGCTGTGGGCGGCGAGATCTGCCGCGTCGACGTTCACGACGAGGACCGGTGCCGCACCACCGAGAGAAGGCATGTCGTTGTGGCGGGCAGCGATCGTGAGAACCATCGCGAGAGCATCGTGACGTTTCTGCGCCGAAGTGCGATCATCGAGCACGCACCGCGGATCCGAGTTAAACGGATCCTCCCCCTCGACATCGACATCGACACCCACACCGCCCATGCCAGTGCCGGCGTCGGCATCGGCATCGGCATCGGCATCGGCATCGGCTTCCGCACTGGCAGCAAAGCCGTCGCTCGGCACGAAGTGCACGCCCGGCATCGGCGGTCCGTCGCCTTTGGGATTGAGGATCGCGTCCAGGATCACCTGGAACTGCCCGGCGACATCCGGGGTCAGAAACCCCCGGATCGCATGCACCCCGTCCGTCAACCGGCCGATCGTGACACCCCGACGACGACACGCCACCTCATCCCTGGGCTCTTCCCCGTCGGGGTCGAACATCGACGCGAGATCCTCCGCGAGCATCGCCAGATCCTGCACCGTCGGCGCAGGCCCCGAACCATCATCCACACCCTCCGGGTCAAGGTCCGGATCGGCATCAGCGTCACCGCCGTCGTCGACCACGACACCGTGCCCGCGGGCGCACCCGGCCAACGCGACATCCGCCGCTAAGCGTTGATCCACGCTCAGCCGGTCCCACACCTTCTCTATCGGACCCGTCGCCGCGAGAAACCCCGCCACCCCCACCACCCCCTCCAGCAACGCGAGCCGCAGCTCCGACCACCGCGCCGGCATCCGCTCCCCCGACAGACTCAGCGGACGCCGCACCAGATCGACGACCCTGTCGACCCGACTCGCACCCCGCACATCCACCCGCACCGCCCGCTGCACCACCTCATTCACACCCCGACACCCCACCGCATGCGCGAACTCACCCCCGTCATCGCTCGCGACAGCCTCGACGATCACCGCCTCCGCCCGCCGGAACACCGCCCCCGCCCCCAACAACACCCGAATCCGATCCGCATCACCCAACCCCGCCAGCACACCCTCAGACAACACCATGTCAAGGTCGGCGATGACCCGATCCAAAAGCTCCATCGTGCTGTCCATACCCGCAAGTCAACCCGCAACCACCGACATTCGAGACCCCGAACCACCCACAAATACCCCAGACCAGAGGCGTATTCCAATCTCCCGGAATGACACGGCGAGAGCACTCTCGGGTCGACTGCGGAGGGGCTGGACGAACAGGGTGAGGCAGATGTCACGGTCCGAGCGATCCGGCGAGACAGATGGGGGAACCGGCCCGCTTGGGGGGACCGACCCTGATCGGGGGAACCGGCCCCGATGGAAGGGGGAGCCGGCCCCGTTGGGGGCCGGCCCCGCGGGGGGCGCGGGGGGAAACCGGTCACGTTGGGGGGTCGGGGCAACCGGCCCCGATGGGAGGAACCGCCCCCCGAGGGGGCACAGCCCCAATGAGGGGGAACCCGGCCCCGCGAGGACGGGAGAGAGCTTCTCGGAGACAGAGCGAGAGGACCATCCCGCGAAACAGATCGAGGGCCGAGCGGTCAGACCCGCGCCGATTCCGCCTTCATGAAGACATCGACGTCGTCTTCGCTCTCGAGCACGAATCCATGCCTCTCGTACAGACGGCGAGCGGGGCTTCCCTGCAGCACGTTCAGGCGGAACGGAACCGAGGGACTCTCATCGGCGAGAAGATGCGCGAGGACGGCAGATCCCAGCCCCCGCCCCTGCACCGCCGGGTCGAGATAGAAGTGCTCGATCCAGACCGCGTCGGGCTCGACCCGTACCGCGATGAGCCCGACGTCGTCTCCGTCGACGACGATCACGCGCGTGTTCTCCGGCGCATACGCATCGAGGAACCGCTGCCGCACACGCACGGGGTCGTAGCGGCCGAGCCTTTCCAGATCGGGGCGCATGACGATCGCCCTCAGCTCCGCCATCCACCGAGCATCCGAGGGACCACTGGCTCGAAGACTCCACCCGATCGACACAGCATCCATCCAATCACCCGTCTCATCGACCACGTTCCCCGGCACCCCGTGCGGCCCGCGCGGCCCGCGCGGCCCGCCTCCCTACAGCGCGAGCAGGACGATCCCGGCGAGGACGACGACGGATGCGGCGATCCGCCACCCCGGTCTGCTCTCCTTCAGCGCGAAGACGCCGAACAGAGAGACCAGCACGACGCTGACCTCACGCAGCGGGGCGACCAGCGCGACCGGCGCGAGCTGGATGGCGGTGAGCACGAGGATGTACGACAGCGGCGACAGGATACTGAATGCCACGATGCGCCGCCACTGCGTGCGGCCGAGTGTGCGCACGGCGGCCCATCGCCCGCGGACGCCGATCGAATAGAAGGGGATCTCGAGCAGCATGGTGCCGACCATGAACGCGACGGGCGACAGGTTCCAGGTGCGCACCGCGTTCGCATCCCAGATCGTGTAGACCGCGATCGCGACGCCCGTGAGGAGTCCGAACACGAGCCCGGGGTCGAGGGATCGCCGCGAGCGGGACGCGCGTCCACGGTCGACGAGACCGATCGCGACCACTCCGAGGATGATCGCGGCGACGCCGACGAGCGCGAGGGCGGACGGGCGCTCCCCCAGCAGCAGGACGGCGACGATCACCGACAGGAACGGGCCTGTGCCCCTGGCGGTCGCGTAGACGGTCGACAGGTTTCCCTCGCGGTACCCGCGCTGCAGGACCGCCATGTAGATCACATGGAGCACGGCGGACACCCCGACGCCCCACAGGAATGCCCGCAGGTCATCGGTGCCAAGCCCGCCGGTGAAAGGGATGACGCCGATCCACACGACCGTGCCCCCGACGGCGCCCCACCAGAGGAAGGGCATGCCCGCCTTGCTCACGCCGTGGGCGATGACGTTCCACGCGGCGTGGGAGATCGCCGCGGCGAACACGAGGGCGAAGGCGAGAGCGGACATGCGAGACCCTTCCGTACGTCGCGGGCACGACGAACAGGGTCCTCCGGGCTTTTGTCCTGTCAGATGACGGCGACCCTGCGGAGGGACGCCGTGGCGCCGCTCGGACCAGACGGGACGAACCCCGGAACCCTAGGCGCTATCGGAACTCACGGTACGCGGTGATGGTGACCGGCAGGTGAACAGCGCGCGCAGAGGCGCGCAGCGCGTGAGCAGAGGCGCGCAGCGCGTGAGCAGAGCACCGTCAGGCCCGATTACGATCGAATCACCGCCCCCTGCAGGAAGGCCGCACCATGCCCGTCACCCCTGACGCCGTCATCCACGCCGAGGATCTCGCCGACTTCGTCGCCGCCTCGCCCTCGAGCTACCACGCCGCCGCGGAGACGGCCCGACGCTTGGAGGACGCCGGCTTCGAGCGTCTGCGCGAGGAGGACGCATGGGAGGTGACGCCCGGCGGGCGCTACCTCGTCGTGCGCGACGGGGCGACCATCGCCTGGACCCTGCCGGCGGATGCGGTCGCGACCACCCCCGCTCACATCTTCGGCGCACACACCGACTCCCCCGGGTTCAAGCTCAAGCCGCAGCCCACCACCGGATCGAGAGGCTGGCTGCAGGCCGCGGTCGAGGTGTACGGCGGTCCGCTGCTGAACTCCTGGCTCGACCGCGAGCTGCGCCTCGCCGGACGCCTCGCCCTCGCCGACGGCCGCGTCGTGCTCGCCGACACGGGCGCGCTGCTGCGCCTGCCGCAGCTCGCCGTGCATCTCGACCGCGGCGTGAACAACAACGGCCTCGCCCTCGACAAGCAGGCCGAGACGCAGCCGGTCTGGGGGCTGGGCGACGCGTCCGATGCCGACGTATTGGCCGAGCTCGCCGCGTCGGCCGATGTGTCGGCAGCGGACATCCGCGGATACGACGTCATGATCGCCGACGCCGCACGCGGCACGGTGTTCGGTCGGGACGACGCGTTCTTCGCCTCGGGGCGCCTCGACGATCTCGCCTCGGTGCACGCCGGTGTCGTCGCCCTCGAGCGCGCGGGGTCGGCCGAGTCCGGCCCGATCGCGGTGCTCGCGGCCTTCGACCACGAGGAGCTCGGCTCGAACTCGCGCTCCGGAGCCGCCGGGCCGTTCCTCGAGGACGTGCTGGGCCGTGTCTACGACGCGCTCGGCGCCGACTCGTCGCAGCGCCGCCGAGCTCTGGCCTCGTCGTGGTGCCTGTCGAGCGATGTCGGGCACTCGGTGCACCCGAACTACGCGCAGAAGCACGACCCCGTGGTGCAGCCCGTGCTCGGGTCCGGCCCGATCCTCAAGCTCAACGCCAACCAGCGCTACGCCACGGATGCTCTCGGCTCCGCCGCCTGGCGCGAGTGGTGCGACACGGCCGATGTCGTCACGCAGGAGTTCGTGTCGAACAACAACGTGCCGTGCGGGTCGACCATCGGCCCGATCACGGCGACGCGTCTCGGCATCCGCACCGTCGATGTGGGCATCCCGATCCTCTCGATGCACTCCGCGCGCGAGCTCGCCGGCGTCTCTGACCTCCATGACCTCATGCGCGTCGCGGGGGCGTTCTTCGCCGGCTGAGCCCTCTGCCGCCCCGTCGGTGCCAGGATGAGGGAATGACGGACATCAAGCCTGCTCTCATCGAGCGCGCGGGCATCGAGATCATCCCCGAGACCGAGCGCACGGCGACGCCGCGCGACCTGTTCTGGCCGTGGTTCGCGGCCAACGTGTCGGTGTTCGGGATGTCGTACGGATCGTTCGTGCTCGGCTTCGGCATCTCGTTCTGGCAGGCCACGCTCGTGTCGGTCATCGGCATCGTCGTGTCGTTCCTGCTGTGCGGGCTCATCGCCATCGCCGGCAAACGCGGCTCCGCCCCCACCATGGTCCTCTCGCGCGCCGCCTTCGGCGTGCAGGGTCAGAAGGTGCCGGGCATCGTCTCGTGGCTGACCTCGATCGGCTGGGAGACGTTCCTCGCGATCACGGCCGTGCTGGCGACCGCGACGATCATCACGCAGCTCGGCGGCGACGGCGAGAGCATCGCCCTGAAGATCACGGCCGCCCTCATCGTCGCGGCACTGATCGTCGCCGCGTCCGTGCTCGGCTATCACACGATCATGCGGATGCAGTCGGTGCTCACCTGGGTCACCGGCGCCGTGACGGTGCTCTACATCGTGCTCGCCGCGCCGACGATCGACATCGCGACGGTGCTGTCCCGGCCGGATGGCGGCATCGGCCAGGTGATCGGAGCCCTCGTCATGGTGATGACCGGGTTCGGCCTCGGCTGGATCAACATCGCCGCCGACTGGTCGCGGTATCAGAAGCGCACCGCATCCGATGGAGCGATCGTCGCCTGGAACACGATCGGCGGCTCGGTCGCACCCGTGATCCTCGTGATCTTCGGGCTGCTGCTCGCGGGGTCGAACGATGAGCTCATGAGCGCGATCGCGGCCGACCCGATCGGCGCGCTCGCGACGATCCTGCCGGTCTGGGTGCTCGTGCCGTTCCTGCTCACCGCCGTGCTCGCGCTCGTCTCGGGCGCCGTGCTCGGCATCTACTCGTCGGGCCTCACGCTGTTGAGCCTCGGCATCCGCATCCCCCGCCCGTCGGCCGCGGCCATCGACGGGGTGATCCTCACGATCGGCACGATCTACGTCGTGTTCGGTCCCGAAGGCTTCCTCGGACCGTTCCAGAGCTTCCTCATCACCCTCGGCGTTCCGCTGGCCTCCTGGGCCGGCATCCTGATCGCCGACATCCTGCGCCGTAAGAAGGACTACGACGAGTCCGCGCTGTTCGACAGCCGGGGACGATATGGCGCCTGGGACTGGACCTCGATCGGCACCATGGTCGTCACCAGCGTGATCGGCTGGGGCCTCGTGCTCAACGGTTTCGCGGACGCGGCGCCCTGGAACAACTGGCAGGGGTACCTGCTCTTCCTCGTCGGCGGTGTCGATGGGGACTGGGCCTACGCCAATCTGGGCGTGTTCTTCGCCCTCGTCCTGTCGTTCGTCGTCACGTACTTCGCGCGGGCGGCGAAGATCCGCCGTCAGGAGCACACCGCGTGAGGGATGCCGCGGAGCGACGCCCGGCCGACGGCCCCTGGCTCGTCGTGATCGATCCGCAAGCGATCTTCGCGTCTGCCGACTCCGCCTGGGGGTCGCCGTTCTTCGCCGACGCGATGCCCCGCATCCGCGCGCTCGCCGACCACTTCGGCGACCGCGTGATCGTGACGCGGTGGATGCCGACGGCGGATCGCACCACCTCGTGGGGCGCGTACTTCGCCGCCTGGCCGTTCGCCGATCAGTCGCCGGACGATCCGCTGTTCGCCCTCGTTCCCGATGCGGTCGGCCTCTCGCCGCATGCGACTCTCGATCTGCCGACGTTCGGCAAGTGGGGCCACGAGATCGAGACGATCGTGGGGCGCGGCGCACACATCGTGCTGACCGGTGTCGCGACGGACTGCTGCGTGATCTCGACGGCGCTGGCCGCCGCGGATGCCGGAGCCCACATCACCGTCGTCGCCGACGCGTGCGCGGGATCGACCGCCGAGAATCAGGCCGCAGCACTGCAGGTCATGGGCTTGTATCCGCCGCAGATCACGGTCAGCGACACCGCCGCGGTGCTCGCCGGGCGGTGAGCCGCCGACACGCCTGTCCCGATCGCCGACACGGCTCAGCCCGCCGCGCGGACGTCCGCGGCGATGTCGGCGGGCGACCCCTGCCACGGCGCGCCATGGCCCGGCAGCACCCAGGATGCCGAGACGGCGGCCAAGCGGTCGAGCGATGCGAGCGCGGCGGCAGGCTCGTCGGTGAACGGCGCCGGTTGTGCGCCGGTGCGCCCGGTGAGCACGTGACGGGTCGTCAGCGCATCGCCGACGAACACGGCATCCGCGGCCGGCACGTGCACGGCGATGCTGCCGGGCGAGTGTCCTGGCATGCCGATCACGACCGGGGAGCCGGGGAGGTCGAGGACGTCCCCGTCCGCGACCTCGGTGACCTCGGCGACGTGCGGGGTGCGCATCGCGTTCTTGCGGAGCCCGTAGGCGAGGAAGCCGAGCATCGGCCCGATCCGAGCCGGTCCCATCGGCGTCTTCGGCTTCTCGCCGGTGCGCACCCGGTGGGCGTCGGCGGCGTGGATGAACACCGGCACCCCGGCCTCGCGGCGCAGGCGCTCGGCGAATCCGATGTGGTCGCCGTCGCCGTGGGTCAGCACGAGTCCGCGGATGTCGGACATCGGGCGCCCCAGCTCGGCGAGTTCACGCTGCAGGTCTTTCCAGTGGCCGGGGAGACCGGCGTCGATGAGGGTGATCCCCTCGGGCAGATCTATGAGGTAGGAGGCGACGATGTCGTTGCCGAGTCGGTGCAGGTGCGGTGCGAGCTTCATGGCGGATCCTTTCGGGATGATTGCGATGGCTACGTTACGTAGCTATGATGGCTATTGTCAATAGCCATCAAGGAGATGCCATGCCGACACCCGACCGGACCTCGCTCGAGGCGATCATCGCCGCGGGCCGCGAGATCCTCGACGCCACCGGCCCCACGAGCGTGACGATGCAGGCCGTCGCCACGAAGGTGGGCGTTCGCGCCCCATCGCTCTACAAGCGGGTGCGCGACCGCGAGGCCCTCCTCTCCGCCATCGCCGCGTCCGCGATCGACGAGCTCACCGCACGCCTCGACGCGACCGACGCCGACATCGCCGAGATCGCGCAGGCCTACCGCGGCTTCGCCCGGCAGCATCCGGAGGCCTTCCGCCTCATGTTCAGCACGGCCGCGCCGCACGACGCCCTGCAGCGCTCAGCCGCACCGCTCATCCGCGCGACCACGACACTCGTCGGCGAGGACGACGCGCTCGATGCAGCCCGCCTCGTCACCGCGTGGGCGACGGGATTCCTGCAGATGGAACTGTCGGGCGCCTTCCGTCTCGGCGGCGACGTCGACCGGGCGTTCGACTACGGCCTGCGGCGACTCATCGCCGGGCTCAGCGCCGGGCCGACCCCCGACTGATCCGGCGCCTGGCCACCGCTTCCTCGGCCACTCGGATGCCCGCCTCCGGCGAACTCGACCGCGGTGCTGCCAGGATGTTGCGCGGAGAGGGGTTTCCGTGAACAGCAGCGCGCACGCCGAAGAGTCCGAGCACCCGAAGAAGGCCCGGCGCCCGTGGCACCGGGCGAAGATCGCCGTGGGACTCGTGGTGGCCGTCACCGCGGTGATCGCCACCGTCGGCGCGATCACCCCCTGGCCCTCCGCCATGCTGATCCGCGCGGTGTTCACGAAGGGCGGAGACGACACCGCCGCCGAGATGGACCGGCATGTGCCCGACACGAAGCTCACCGAGCAGCTCGACGTCGCCTACGGCGACGCGGGTGCCGACACGACGATGGACGTCTTCGCTCCGACATCCGCCAGCGGCCCGCTGCCCACCGTCGTATGGATCCACGGCGGCGCCTGGATCTCCGGGTCGAAGGAGAACGTCGATCCGTACCTGCGCATCCTCGCCGCCGAGGGGTACACGACCATCGCCGTCAACTACACGATCGGCCCGGAGGGCGTGTATCCGCTCGCCGTCCACCAGCTCAACGATGCCCTCGCATACATCGACGAGAACGCCGAGGAGCTGGGCGTCGACCCGACCCGGATCGTGCTCGCGGGCGATTCGGCGGGCGCACAGCTCGCCAGTCAGATGGCGACGCTGATCACCAGCACCGACTACGCCGAGATCCTGGACATCACGCCCTCGCTGAAGCCCGATCAGGTCGTGGCGACCGTGCTGAACTGCGGCGTCTACGACCTCGCCGCGCTCGCCCAGCTCGACGGCATCGCCGGCTGGGGGCTCAAGACGTCGATGTGGGCGTACTCGGGCACGAAGACCTGGGCCGAAGATTCGACGGGGTCCACCATGTCGACCGTCGATTGGGTCACGGCCGACTTCCCGACGACGTATATCTCGGGAGGAAACGGAGACGGACTCACCTGGCTGCAGTCGATCCCGATGGCGAAGCGCCTGGAGGAACTCGGGGTGGACGTGACGACCCTGTTCTGGCCGGCCCCGCACGAGCCGAAGCTGCCCCACGAATACCAGTTCCATCTCGACCTGCCGGATGCGCAGACCGCCCTGCAGAAGACCATCGACTTCCTGAACGCGCACACCACCCGCTGAGGTCTGGGCGGATCGGGAGCGCCCTGCCTACTTCATCGTGTCGAGGATGCCCACCAGGTCGTCGAACGTCGTGAGCGGATTGAGGATCGCGAAGCGGGTGTTCGGACGTCCGCCGTGCGAACTCGGCACCACGAACGCGCGCTGCGAGTCGAGCAGCTCGTCGGACCAGCGGTCGTAGTCGGCGCGCTCCCATCCCTCACGCTCGAACACGACGACCGACAGCTGCGGATCGCGCACGAGACGCAGTTCGGGACGCGCGGCGATCTCGGCGGCGATGCGCTGGGTGAGAGCGAGCGTCGCGCTCACGGCCTCGCGGTAGGCGGTGACGCCGTAGGTCGCGAGAGAGAACCAGAGCGGCAGTCCGCGCGGGCGGCGCGTCAGCTGGATCGAGTAGTCGGACGGGCTGAAGTCCCCCGCATCCGTGAGGGTGTCGAGGTATTCGGCATGCTGCGTGTGCGCGCGGCGCCCGGCGTCGGGATCGCGGTAGATCAGCGCACAGCAGTCGAACGGCGCGAACAGCCACTTGTGCGGATCGACGATCACCGAGTCGGCGCGCTCGACACCGGCGAAGACGCCCCGAGCCTCGGGAGCCAGCATCGCGGTGAGCCCGTAGGCCCCATCGATGTGCAGCCAGAAGTCGAACTCGTCCTTGAGTGCGGCGATGCCGGCGATGTCGTCGACGATGCCGAAGTTGGTCGATCCGCCGGTCGCCACCACCGCGCAGATCTCGTCGCCGTGCTCGCGCAGGGCCTCGCGCACGGCATCCGCTCGCAGCACGCCGTCGGGGCCGGCGGGCACGAGCACCACATCGGCGTCCATGACCTTCGCAGCCGACTTGTTCGAGGAGTGCGCCTCGACGCTGCACACGATCTTCCACCGACGCGGCAGCTCTCTGCCCGCCTCGAGCAGTGCGACCTTCGCGGCCTCGCGGGCCGCGACCAGCGCCGACAGGTTGCCGATCGTGCCGCCCTGCACGAAGACGCCGCCGGCCGTGTCGGGGAGCCCGAACTCGGAGGCGAGGAACGACAGCACCTCGTTCTCGGCGTGGACGGCGCCGGCTCCCTCGAGCCAGCTCCCGCCGTAGAGACCGGATGCCGAGACCACGAGGTCGAAGGCGATGGAGGCGATCGTCGGCGCGGTCGGGATGAACGACAGGTACGACGGGTGGCTCGTCGTCAGACACGCGGGCGCGAGGATGTGCTCGAACACACTGAGGGCCCGCTGCGATCCGAGACCGCCGTCGGTGATGGTGGTGCCGACGAGCCGGTCGAGCTCGGCCGGGGACTGCGGCTTGTCGAGCGGCACGTCGGCCGCGAGCATCCGTCGTCGCGAGTAGTCGAGCACGGCGTCGACGATCGCCGTCGATTCGGCCGAGGCCGCGTGCATGCGTTCTGCTCCCATGAGCTGTCCCTAACTGTGGGTTCGTGCGGGCGATGTCGGTGCGGAGGTCGTGGATGTGGGTGTGGATGCCGAGGTCGTGGGGGTCGTGGCCGTGGACGGAGCGTCGAGCACGGCCGCGAGAGTGCGGCGGGCGAGATCGGTGCGGTCGCGGGGTGCCCAGTGCACGAGCGAGTGCGCGCTCATGCCGTCGACCATGGCCAGCAACATCCATGCGGAGGACGCGGGGTCGACCCTGATGTCGGCGGCCTCGGCGGCGGCACGGGCGATGAGGTCTTCGAGCGCACTGTGCCAGAGGTCCATCTCGGCGCGCACCCGCGCACCGAGCGCTTCGTTGCGGGCGCCGAGCGCCCAGGACTGCACCCACACCATGGCGACGTCGTCGCGGGAGTCGTCGAGCAGCGTCTCGATGAGCCGCAGCAGGTTGGTGCGCAGGTCGACCCCGTCGTCGTACGAGGCGATGACTTCGTCGCGTTCGGCGGAGACGATCGTCGTGAAGACCTCGGCGACGAACGATTCCATGACCGGGCGGTAATGGGCCACGAGCGCAGGCGTGACCCCGACCCTGGCGGCGACGGCGCGCACCGTGAGCGCCTCGAGTCCGCTCTCGCCGGCGAGCGATACGGCGCCGTCGAGGATCGAGCGTTCGCGCTCCTCGGGCGGCAGCCGGCGAGGCGCGGCGGCTCTTGACGTGGTCTTCATCACGGGCTACCGTATCACTCGTTGATCACGTGTTCAATAGCGATCACGGCTCCGCAGCCTCGACAGAGGGATCGACAGCGAGGGAGACGAATCATGGCCTGGCACATGCCCGCAGAGACGGCACCGCACGACCGCACCTGGATGGCGTTCCCCGCCGAGGGGCCGACCCTGGGCGAGACGGCGTCAGAGCGCGACGAGGGCTACGCGACCTGGACCGAGGTCGCGCACGCGGTCGCCGAGTTCGAACCGGTCACGATGATCGTCGATCCGGCCGAGGTCTCCCGCGCCCGGCGCATGCTGAGCCGCGCCATCGACATCGTCGAGGCGCCGGTCGACGAGTTCTGGATGCGAGATTCCGGCCCCACCTTCGTGGTCGACGACGAACGCCCCGGCGTGCTCGGCGCGGTCGACTGGATCTTCAACGGCTGGGGCGCCCCCGCGTGGGCGCGCTGGCAGAAGGCGGCGCAGCACGCGCGCATCATCGCGGGGGCAGTCGGTGCCGAGCGGGTGAGCTCGACCCTGGTCAACGAGGGCGGTGGCATCCATGTCGACGGCGAGGGCACCGTGCTGCTCACCGAGACGGTGCAGCTCGACCCGCGGCGCAACCCCTTCGCCGACCGGCAGCGCGTCGAGGCCGAGATGGCCCGCACGATCGGCGCGACGACGGCCGTGTGGCTGCCCCGCGGACTCACCCGCGACTACGACGACTTCGGCACGAACGGGCACGTCGACATCGTCGCCACGATCGCCTCTCCCGGCCGACTGCTGCTGCACGACCAGCAGAACCCCGACCACCCCGACCACGCCGTGTCCCGCGAGCTGCGCGCGCACCTCGCACAGCAGACGGATGCCGCGGGCCGCGCGTTCGAGATCATCGACCTCCCCGCGCCGTCGACCCTGCGCGACGACGAAGGTCCGGTCGACTGGAGCTACGTCAACCACCTGGTGACGAACGACGGCGTGGTCGCCTGCGGCTTCGGCGACGCGACGGCCGATGCGGCTGCCAGGGAGATCCTCGCCGACGCCTACCCCGGACGACGTGTCGTCACCGTCGACGCGCGCCCTCTGTTCGACCGCGGCGGCGGCATCCACTGCATCACCCAGCAGCAGCCGCGCATCGGCGGTGTCTCATGATCGACGTCGTCGAGGCCTCCATCGCCGAACTGCGGCGAGCGCTCGAGACAGGTGCGGCCACCGCCGTCGACCTCGTCGACGCGTATCTCGCCCGCATCGCCGCCTACGACGGGCCCGAGACCGCGACGGCGCTGAACGCGGTGGTCGTCGCGAATCCCGACGCGCGCGCCGAGGCCGAGGCGTCGGATGCACGGCGTGCGCGCGGCGCCGTGCGCGGACCGCTCGACGGCATCCCCTACACCGCGAAGAACAGCTACCTGGTGCGCGGACTCACCGCCGCCGCCGGCAGCCCCGCCTTCGCCGAGCTGGTCGCCCAGCGCGACGCGTTCACGATCGAGCGGCTGCGTGCGGGCGGGGCGATCTGCCTGGGGCTGACCAACATGCCCCCGATGGCGAACGGCGGAATGCAGCGCGGTGTCTACGGCCGCGCCGAGAGTCCGTACAACCCCGACTTCCTCACCGCACCTTTCGCATCGGGGTCGTCGAACGGGTCGGGCACGGCGACGGCGGCGAGCTTCGGGGCCTTCGGCCTGGGCGAGGAGACCTGGTCGAGCGGCCGCGGTCCCGCCACGAACAACGCCCTCTGCGCCTATACGCCCTCCCGCGGGGTGATCTCGACCCGCGGCAACTGGCCTCTCGTGCCGACCATGGACGTCGTCGTGCCGCATGCCCGCACCATGGCCGATCTGCTCGAGGTCCTCGATGTGATTGTCGCCGACGATGCCGAGGTGCGCGGCGACTTCTGGCGCGCCCAGCCGTGGGTGACGCTGCCCGTGTCTTCCGAGGTGCGGCCCGAGTCGTATCCGGCGCTGACGGCCGATGCGACGGCGGCTCTCCGCGGCGTGCGCATCGGCATCCCGCGCATGTACATCAACGCGGATCCGGAGGCCGGCACCGCCGACGCGCCCGGCATCGGCGGCCCCACCGGGCAGCGCATCGAGACCCGCGCCTCGGTGATCGAGCGCTGGGAGGCGGCCCGCCGCGACCTCGAGGCCGCCGGAGCGACGGTGGTCGAAGTCGACTTCCCCGTGGTGTCGAACTACGAGGGCGACCGTCCGGGTGCCCCCACCATCGCGACGCGCGGACTCGTGTCGCCGGCATACCTGCAGCGCGAGATCGTCGACCTGTCGGCGTGGGGCTGGGAGGACTTCCTGCAGGCGAACGGCGACCCGCGGCTGCGCACGCTCGCGCAGGTCGACGGCGCATCGATCTTCCCGCATCCCGACGGAGCACTCCCCGACCGCTACACCGGGTTCGATGACGACATCGCCGAGTACCCGGGCTGGGTGCGTGCGAATCCGGGCGTCGGATTCGAGGACATGGCCGAGCTCCCTGACGGACTGCGCGGACTCGAAGAGACCCGTCGCGTCGACCTCGAGGAGTGGATGGACGAGCACGAGCTCGAGGCCGTGGTCTTCCCGGCCGTCGCCGACGTGGGCCCCGCCGACATGGACGTGAACGAGGCCTCAGCCGACCTCGGCTGGCGCAACGGCACGTGGATCGCCAACGGCAACCTCACCGTGCGCCACCTCGGCATCCCGACCGTCACGGTGCCCATGGGCCTCATGTCCGACATCGGCATGCCGATCGGTCTGACGTTCGCCGGCCGCGCCTACGACGACTCCGCGTTGCTGCGTCTCGCTGCGGCGTTCGAGACGATCGGCGCTCCCGGCGCGCGGCGCACGCCGCCACCGCGGACGCCGAGGCTGTGACGTGCTCGGGCGTGGGTCTACTCTGAGCGCATGGACAGCGGGCTGATCTTCTACATCCTGTTCGGTCCCGCGCTGTTCGCGCTCGCCTGGTTCATCGTGGCGGGTATCAACCTGCTGATCCGCGTCATGGTCGACCGCCTGACCGCTATCCACACGGGCCGCAGCGCGCGAACCTATGTGCGCAAGCACCAGCGCGACACCCTGCCCCACGGTCTGCTCTGACCCAGGGACAACGGAGCGATCCCTTTCGTGCTGTTCGTCTTTCCGTTCTGGGCGGGTGTCAGTGCGTCCAGGTGTGCACGGGCTCGCCGGCCTGCATCCGCTCCAGGTAGTCCGCGAGCATGCCGTGCAGCGCCTCGGGCCGTGACGCGCCGGCGCGCTCGCGAGCCGCGACGTTCTCCCGCTGCCAGACGGCGCCGTTGCGTCCCGTGAGGCATCGCTGCTCGATGATGCCCAGATACCGATCACGCACCTCGGGGTCGACGCCGTACGCGTCCAATCCCTCGGCCGCCGCGGGCAGCAGTCGTCGCAGCACCAGCTCTCTCGGGCTGATCCCGCCGACCTCCGGCCAATACAGCCGCGAGTCGATGCCGCCGCGGGCCGCGGCCTGAAGGTTCTCGGCCGCGGCGTCGAAGGTCATCTGCGTCCAGATCGGACGATCCGCCTCGGCCATGCTGCGCACGAGGCCGTAGTAGAACGCGGCGTCCGCCACCACGTCGACGACGCTCGGTCCCCCCGGCAGCACCCTGTTCTCGAGACGCAGATGTGCGGTCCCGCCCTCGACGTCGTAGACCGGGCGGTTCCAGCGATAGACGGTGCCGTTGTGCATGCGCAGCTCGGCGAGCTCCGGCGCACGCCCCTCGGCCAGCGCCTCGAAGGGATCCTCCTCCGCGCACACCGGCAGCAGCGCAGGGAAGTACCGCGAATTCTCCTCGAAGAGGTCGAAGATCGACGTCACCCATCGCTCGCCGAACCAGACGCGCGGACGCACGCCCTGATTCTTCAGCTCCTGCGGCCTGGTGTCGGTCGCCTGCTCGAACATCGGGATCCGCGTCTCGTGCCACAGCGCCTTGCCCGCGAAGAACGGGGAGTTCGCCGCGAGCGCCACCTGCACGCCGGCGATCGCCTGCGCCGCGTTCCAGTACGCGGCGAACGACTCCGGTGCGACCTGCAGATGCAGCTGCACGGAGGTGCATGCGGCCTCGGGCAGGATCGTGTCGCAGACCATCGCGAGCCGCTCGACGGGTCGGTCATCGTTCAGGGCGACGCCGTCGAGCTGCAGCTCGATGTCCTCGCCCCGCGCCGAGAGGATCTGCTGACCCAGCAGGCTGTATCGAGGGTCTGCCGAGAACCAGCGCTCGGTGAAGTGCGTCTCGTCGAGCGTCGGGAGCATCCCGATCATCACCAGACCGCTGCCGGCCGACCGCGCCCGGCGATCGGCGACATCGAGCGAGCCGCGCAGCACGGTCTCGAGCTCCTGCAGATGCCCGTCTCCGATCGGCCGCGGGGCAACATTGATCTCGACGTTGAAGCGCGCGAGCTCGGTCTGGAACGCCGGCGAGGAGATCGCCTCGAGCACCGCGTCGTTCCCCCGGGCGGGTGCGCCCTGCTCGTCGACCAGATTCAGCTCGATCTCCAGACCGAGCTGCGAATCCGGGGCGTCGACGGCGGAGAATCGGCCGTCCGCCAGCATGGATGCCAGGGCCTCGAGACACCGCTCGGCCTTGGCGCGGAACTGCGTGCGGTCCTGGCGTGTGAACGTCCGTGCCTCGATGCTGTCGCCCATACGCCGACGGTATCCACCGTGCGCCGCCCCGTCGAGGAAGGCTCTCCATATTTCATTATTGTGACGCTCGCCATGATTGTTATATGTTCGTCCTGTCCGTCACGACAGGAAGCGACCCATGAGCACCGAGAACAACGAGCGCGAGCTCGAGGCCGGCATCGTCACCGATCTGTCCGGCCGGATGACCTACGGGTCGTACCTGTCGCTCGACCAGCTGCTCACCGCGCAGAACCCGGTCAGCGTGCCCGAGCACCACGACGAGCTGCTGTTCATCATCCAGCATCAGACCACCGAGCTGTGGCTCAAGCAGCTGCTGCACGAGCTGTCGTCCGCCCGCGAGCTCCTCGCCAGCGACGATCTGCGCGAGGCCCTGAAGCGCGTCGCGCGCGTCAAGCGCATCCAGGACGTGATGACCCAGCAGTGGGCGATCCTCGCGACGCTCACGCCCACCGAGTACGCGCAGTTCCGCGGCGCGCTCGGCAACTCCTCGGGCTTCCAGTCGGTGCAGTATCGCGCCGTCGAGTTCGCGCTCGGCAACAAGAACGAGAAGATGCTGAGCGTCTTCAGCGACCATCCCGCCAACCTCGCGCTGCTCACCGCCGAGTGGAACAAGCCCACGCTCTACGACGAGTTTCTGCGCTACGCCTCACGCCGCGGGCTGCCGATCCCATCCGAGATCCTCGATCGCGACGTGCGCCTCCCCTACCGCGAGACGCCCGAACTCGTGCCTGCGATCCGCGAGATCTACAAGAACCACCAGCAGCACTGGGACCTCTACGAGGCCTGCGAAGACCTCGTCGACCTCGAGGACAACTTCCAGTTCTGGCGCTTCCGCCACCTCAAGACCGTCGCCCGCACGATCGGCATGAAGGTCGGCACCGGGGGGTCGAGCGGAGTGGGGTTCCTGCAGCGCGCCCTCGATCTGACGTTCTTCCCCGAGCTCTACACCGTCCGCACCGAGATCGGCAGCTGATGCACGCCGCGACCTTCTTCGACGGCGAAGGATGGCGCGAGGGCATCGTCGAGCTGATCGACGGGCGGATGCTGCTGCACGACGAGCGTCCCGCGCCCGGCACGCCTCGTCTCGACGGCGTGATCATCGGCGGCTTCACCGACCACCACGTGCACCTGCAGCTCGTCGACCACACCCTTCTCGGCCGCTCGACGCTCGGACGCGTGGTCGATCTGGGCGCGAACCCGGCCGTCATCGCCGCACTGGCCGCAGCGCGTTTCGTCTCGGTCGCTGGCGCTCCCTCGCTCAACGAGCGGGGTGTTGACGACACGGACGCCCGCTCGTTGAGCGAGCGGAGCGAGACGAAACGCGCCCCCCACCGCGTCGCGATCGACTTCGCGGGCGCGTTCCTCACGCCGGTCGGCGGGTATCCGAGCGACCGCGACTGGGCGCCTGCAGGGTCATTCCGCGAGATCGCGGACGCCGAGACGGCGCACGCGGCGGTCACCGAGATGGCGGATGCCGGAGCATCCGTCATCAAGGTCGCGAGCAACGCCGACGCCGGACCCGTCTTCACCGACGACCTGTTCCGCGCGATCGTCGACGCCGCCTCGGCCCGCGGACTCCCCGTCGTCGCCCACGCCCAGGGCGCCGGAGAGGCCCAGCGCGTCGCGCGCCTCGGCGCCACCCATCTGGCCCACGCCCCGTTCACCGAGCGACTCGACGACTCCGAGATCGCGGCGCAGGCCGCATCCGTCGTCTGGGTCTCGACGCTCTCGATTCACAGCATGGAGCACAGCGCCCGAGCCGTCGCGGTCGACAACGTCCGCCGCTTCCATGCCGCCGGCGGCACCGTGCTCTACGGCACCGATATGGGCAACGGCCCGACGCCGGTCGGGCTGAACCCCGCCGAGCTCGACGCCCTCCGTGACGCGGGCATCGACGGCGACGACCTGCTGCGCTCCCTCGCCCCACAGGACCCCCGCGACCCCGCATCCGTGCTGCTGCACCTTGCCGACGTCACCGCGACCCCGTCTTCCGCCCGCCCGCTCACCCCCGCCGATCTGAAGGTGTGACATGACCGACCCCCGCGATTCCGCCCGTCTCGAGACCGCACTCCTCGAGGAAGCCCGCGCCCTCGACGCCGCAGACCCCCTGCGCAGGCACCTCGACGCGTTCGCCGACGCACCGGGCGTCGACGCATACCTCGACGGGAACTCTCTCGGTCGCCCGTTGCGCGACATCCCCGAGAAGCTCGCCGCGTTCGTGCGCGACGACTGGGGCACGCGGTTGATCCGCTCCTGGGATGAGCAGTGGATGGCGCTGCCGATGGAGCTCGGCGACCGGATCGGCGCCCTGACACTCGGCGCCGCAGCCGGTCAGACGGTCGTCGCCGACTCGACCAGCGTGCTGATCTACAAACTGATGCGGGCCGCCGCGACCGCCGACGCCACCCGCACCGAACTGGTGATCGAGGCCGGGAACTTCCCCACCGACCGCTTCCTGGCCGCCGGTGTCGCAGCCGAGACGGGGATGACCGTGCGGTGGATCGAACCCGACCCCGTGCACGGAGTGCAGCTCGCCGATGTGCTCGACACGATCTCCGAGCGCACGGCGCTCGTATCGCTCAGCCACGTCGACTATCGCTCCGGGGCGCTCGCCGACATGCCCGGCATCACCGCCGCTGTGCACGAGGCGGGCGCGCTGATGATGTGGGACCTCTGCCACTCGGCCGGCGTCATCCCGATGCAGCTCGACGCCTGGGGCGTCGACATGGCGGTCGGATGCACGTACAAGTACCTGAACGGCGGGCCCGGCTCCCCGGCGTTCGCCTACCTGCGTCACGACCATCAGGGCGTGCTGCGCCAGCCGATCCAGGGCTGGTGGAGCGCGGCGGACATCTTCGCGATGGGCCCTGAGTATGTGCCGGCCGGCGACATCCGCCAGCTGCTCAGCGGCACACCCCCGATCACCTCGATGCTCGCGATGCAGGGGATGCTCGACCTCCTCGAGCTGTCGACGATCGAGGGCGTCCGCGAGAAGTCGGTCTCGCTGACCGATCTCGCCGTCCGCGCCTACGACGAGGCTCTCGCGCCCCTCGGCGTGCGCCTCTTGAGCCCTCGGGATTCCACCCTTCGGGGCGGACACGTCACGATCGGGCACCCCGACTTCCGCGCGGTGACGCAGCGGCTGTGGGCGCAGGGCATCATCCCCGACTTCCGTTTTCCCGACGGCATCCGCCTGGGACTGTCGCCCCTCAGCACCTCGCACGTCGAGACGATCACCGGCGTGCTCGCGGTGCGGGATGCCCTGGAGTCGCATGAGGGCTGACCGCGATCGTCGGGTCGTGGACGACGCGGTGCTCGACGACATCGATGCGCGCCCCGGCAGCACCGCCTCGCTGCTGCGCACACTGATCGGCCTGTATCTGCGTCCACTCGGAGGCTGGGTGTCGACGGCCGATCTGATCGCGCTCGCCCACGACCTCGGCATCCCCGCCGCGCAGGCGCGCACCGGCATCACCCGGCTCAAGCAGAAGGGCCTGCTGCTGGCCGAGCGTCGGCATGCCGTCGGATATCGCCTGAACCCGGCGGCCACGACGATGCTGGAGCGGGGCGACCGCCGCATCTTCGAGATGCGCGAGATGACGGAGGCCGACAGCTGGTGCCTGATCTCGTTCTCGATCCCCGAGAGCGCCCGCGGTGTGCGCCATCAGCTGCGCCGTCGACTGCACTGGATCGGCGCGGGGGTGGTGTCGCCCGCTCTCTGGATCTGCCCCGGCCATCTGCAGGACGAGGCCTGGCAGATCGTCGCCGATCTCGACGCGCACCCCTGGGTGACGCTGTTCCAGGCGCACAGTCCGGTCATGGCGAGTACGCCGCACGAGGCCGCCGCGGCCTGGTGGGATCTCGCTGCGCTGCGTGCCGAGCACCTCACCTTCCAGTCGGCGCTCGCGGCACTCCCCGACGACCCCTTCGCGGGGTACGTGCGCCTGATCGACAGCTGGCGCGTGCTGCCCTATCTCGACCCCGGCCTGCCGCCGTCGATGCTGCCGGAGGACTGGCCCGGCGGCGCGAGCGTGGCGGAGTTCACCCGGCTGTCCGCAGCGCTGGCCGATGCCGCGTGGCGGCGAGTGCGCGAGGTCACCGCGACGGCGGCGCCGTCGTCGCCCGCACCACGAGACGCGTCGGCAGGATGACGTTCATCTCGTCGATCGCCTGACCCGACAGCAGTGTGAACACCATCTCCGCCGCCACCGACCCCAGCCGGCGCATGGGCTGCTGGATCGTGGTGAGCGGGAGCGCTCGGCGGGTGGCCTCCGGCACGTCGTCGAACCCGATCACCGACAGATCCGCGGGCACGCGCAGCCCGAGCTCGTGGGCGACGTCGATCACCGCGATCGCCGACAGGTCGTTGGCGGCGAAGATCGCCGTCGGTCGATTCGTCGCGCTGAGCATCACCCGCGCGGACTCCCTGGTCGCGTCCAGCTCGTAGCGGCCGATGCCGATGAGCGACGGGTCGAGGACGATGCCGGCCTCGGCCAGCGCCCGCCGATACCCGGCATCTCGCAGTCCTGCCGAGCGCAGGTCGGGGCGGCCGGCGAGGAAGCCGATGCGGCGATGGCCGAGTCCGATCAGGTGGTTTGTCGCCGCGAGCGCGCCACCGAAGCTGTCGGATTCCACCGTCGGAAGATCGGCGCGTCCCGTGTGCGGGTCGATCGCGACCACCGGGATCTCGGTCCCCGCGCTGACCACGGTCGGGGTGACCAAGATCGCCGCGTCGATGAGCGTGCCGGAGAGCCGGCTCAACGAGCGTCGCTCCCAGCCGTCGCCCGCGCCGCGGTGCGAGCCGCTGTAGGCGAGCAGGTCGAAGGCCGTGTCGTGCACGGCGGTGCCGACGCCCTTGAGGATCTCGGCGCTGAACGGCTCGAAGTCGGCCAGCAGCACACCGATGACTCCGGTGCGTCGCGCCCGCATGCTGCTCGCGACGAGACTCGATTCGTATCCGAGATCCTTCACGGCGTCGAGGACCCTCTGCACGGTGGCATCGGCGATGCCGTATCGGCCGTTCACCGCTTTCGACACCGTCGACACCGACACCCCGGCCGCCCGAGCGACGTCGTGGATCGTGGTACGAGCCCCCATGAGACGCCAGCGTAGCCCCGCGCGCTCCCGCATGGAAACTGTTTTCGAAAACGTTTGACGCCCTTCGAGCACGGCAGAAGACTGCATCCCACTGCGGTCTCACCCCCGAGCGTCCGCAGGCGCCCGCAGCGACGCGGTGCGCAACTCTCGATGAGGAGAACGATCACATGAACAGCAGAAGGCTCCCCCTCGCCTCCGCGGTCACCGTCCTGGCCGTGGGAGCGCTTGCCCTTTCGGGCTGCACGGCAGACGTATCCGGCACCGGCGACGGCGGCGACACCAGCATGACCCTCTGGCACAACTCGACCACCGGACCCGGCGTGGAGTTCTGGGAGAAGACGGTCGCCGACTTCGAGGCCGACAACCCGGGCGTCTCGATCGAGATCCAGTCCGTGCAGAACGAGGACCTCGACGGCAAGCTGCAGACCGCGCTGAACTCCGGCGACGCCCCCGACATCTTCCTGCAGCGCGGCGGTGGCAAGATGGCCGCGATGGTGAAGGCCGGGCAGCTCAAGGACCTCACCGACGAGATCACGGGTGCGGCCGCGGACGAGATCCCGGACGCCGCGTACTCCGCCAACAGCCTCGACGGCAAGATCTACGCCATGCCGGTCGCCGTGCTGCCCGGCGGGCTCTTCTACAGCCAGGATCTGTTCGACGAGGCGGGCATCACCGAGAACCCGACCACGCTCGACGAGCTGGAGAAGACGGCCGCCACGCTCAAGACCGCGGGCATCGACCCGATCGCGCTCGGAGCGAAGGATGCGTGGCCTGCGGCGCACTGGTACTACTGGCTGGCTCTGCGCGAGTGCAGCTCCGACACCCTCGCCGCAGCCGCCGACGAGATGGACTTCAGCGACGAGTGCTGGATCCGCGCCGGGGAGGACCTGGAGTCCTTCGCCGCCACGGAGCCGTTCAACTCCGGCTTCCTGACCACCCCCGCGCAGCAGGGCGCCGGCAGCTCGGCCGGCCTCATCGCGAACCACCAGGCCGCGATGGAGCTCATGGGCGCGTGGAACCCCGGAGTCATCGCCTCACTGACCCCCGACGAGGAGCCGCTCGCCGATCTCAGCTGGTTCCCGTTCCCCGAGATCGAGGGCGGCGAGGGCGAGCCCGGTTCGATGATGGGCGGTGTCGACGGCTTCTCCTGCTCGGTCGATGCGCCCGACGCCTGCGTCGACTTCCTGAACTACCTCGGCACCTCCGACGTGCAGACGGCGTACTACCAGGCCTTCAACGCGCCGCCGGTCAACACCGTCGCCCAGGAGGCCGTCACCGAGCCCTACCTCCAGTCGATCCTCGAGGCGTACAACTCCGCCCCCTACGCGACCCAGTGGCTCGACACCGTCTACGGACAGAACGTCGGCAACGCGCTGAACGTCGCCGTCGTCACCATGCTCGCCGGTCAGGGAACCCCGGAGGACATCGTCAAGGCCGTTCAGGATGCCGCGGCGAAGGCGTGAGGCAGGAGCCCGGCTGGAAGTGATCCTTCTGGCCGGGCCCGCCCTGGTCGTCTTCCTCGCGTTCGTGATCTTCCCCGTGCTGATGGCCGCGTTCTACGGCTTCTTCAGCTGGCAGGGATACGGGCCGCCGACCGACTTCGTCGGCCTGAAGAACTACCTCACGATCGTGCAGGACCCGCTGTTCCTCGACGCGCTCGCGCACAACGGGTTCATCCTCGTCCTGTCCCTGGTGCTGCAGGGACCCGCGGCCATCGCGCTGGCGCTGCTGCTGAACCGGCGGATGCGCGGACAGTCGCTGATCCGTGTGCTGATCTTCGTCCCGTACGTGATCTCCGAGGTGGTGGTGGGCACCGGCTGGAGCCTGATGCTCCAGACGAACGGCGCGTTCAACGACCTGCTCGAGAAGATCGGCCTGGGATTCCTCGCCACGGACTGGCTCTCGAACCCCGACATCGCGATCTGGACCCTGATGGCGATCATCACCTGGAAGTATGTCGGATTCGCCGTCATCCTCTTCCTCGCAGGACTCCAGGGCATCCCCGAGGAGCTGCACGAGGCCGCGGCCATCGACGGCGCGTCCTACTGGCAGATCCAGTGGCAGATCACGCTGCCGCTGCTCGCCCCGACACTGCGCATCTGGGCGTTCCTGTCGATCATCGGCTCGCTGCAGCTGTTCGACCTCGTCTACATCATCTGGGGGCAGTACATCGCCTCGACCGCGGGCACCTCGACCATGGCGACGTACATGGTCTCGGAGGGACGCAACGCCGGCAACTTCGGCTACGGCAACGCGGTCGCCGTGGTGCTGTTCCTGATCTCGCTCGTCGTCGCGCTCGTCTACCAGCGCGCCGTGCTCCGCAAGGACACCGACGGCGCGCTCACCGGAGCGTCGGGTCGGCCCCGCACGCGCACGATCCCCGACGCGCCGGTCGCGCCGGAACTCGAGAAGGAGTCCGTCCGATGACCGCCACCTCGGTGCTCGTCACCCAGCGTCCGGGACGCCCGTCCAGGCCGCGGCTTCCCTGGGCGAACCCCACGGTGTACTTCGTGGCGCTGATCGCCGTGGGCCTGATGCTCGCGCCGATCGCGTACATCATCGTCGGCGGGTTCCGCACGAACGCGCAGATCACCACGGATCCCGCGGGCCTGCCCCAGCCGTGGGCGATCGGGAACTACCTCGACGTGCTCACCGGCGGGATCTTCTGGCGCCAGGTGCTGAACTCGACGATCGTCGCGCTCGCGACGACCGTGGGCGTCGTCGCACTGGGGCTGATGGCGGCGTACGTGCTGGCCAGATACCGGTTCGCGGGCCGAGGCGTGCTCTACGCGTTCTTCGCCGCCGGACTGATGTTCCCGCTGACCGTGGCGATCACCCCGCTGTACATCGTGGTGCGCAGCCTCGGCCTGATGAACTCCCTCGGCGGGGTGATCCTGCCCCAGATCGCCTTCGCTCTGCCCACGACGATCATCATCCTGGTGCCGTTCCTGCGGGCGATCCCCGACGAGATCCAGGAGGCGGCGTTCATCGACGGCTGCAGTCGCATCGGCTTCTTCTGGCGAATGGTTCTGCCCCTGTCGCTGCCGGGGGTCATCACGACCGGCATCCTGGCCTTCATCGGCAGCTGGAACGGCTATCTGCTGCCGCTCTTCATCCTCAACGACGCCGCGACCTTCACCCTGCCGCTCGGGGTGCAGTCGTTCGCGTCGCAGTACTCCGTCGACACCGCCAAGGTGCTCGCCTTCACGTCGCTGTCGATGATCCCCGCACTGATCTTCTTCAGCCTGTTCGAGCGGCGCATCGTCGGAGGGCTCACCGGTGCCGTCAAGGGCTGATCCCGTCGAGCGCGCGATCGCCGACGACGAAGAGAACGAGAAAGAGACCACGATGTCGCAGTCCCCCGGCGAAGCACGCCATTCCCCCCGCGTCGACGCGCTGCTCGCCGAGATGACGCTCGACGAGAAGCAGGCGCAGCTGGTCGGCTTCTGGGTCGATCAGGGCGACGAGGTGGTCGCGCCGATGGCCGGCGAGAAGAAGAGCTCGACCCGGTACGACGAGGCGACCGCGCACGGGATCGGCCATCTGACGAGGGTCTACGGCACCCGCCCCGTCGACCCCGCAGACCGGGCGGCCTGGCTCTGGGCGGAGCAGCGCCGACTGCAGACGGAGACCAGACTGGGCATCCCCGCCCTCGTGCACGAGGAGTGTCTGACCGGGCTCGCCGCCTGGAAGGCCGCGACCTTCCCCACGCCGCTGGCGTGGGGCGCATCCTTCGATCCCGAACTCGTCGAGGAGGTCGGCCGGGCGATCGGGTCGTCGATGCGCACGCTGGGGGTGCACCAGGGGCTCGCCCCGGTGCTCGACGTGATCCGCGATCCCCGATGGGGGCGGGTCGACGAGTGCATCGCCGAGGATCCGCTGCTCGTCGGACGGGTGGGGACCGCCTACGTCCGAGGGCTGCAGTCCGAGGGGGTGCACGCGACGCTCAAGCACTTCGTCGGCTATTCCGCGTCTCGCGCCGGACGCAACCACGCCCCGGTCAGCGCCGGCCGGCGGGAGATCGAAGACGTGCTCCTCCCCCCGTTCGAGATGGCCGTCCGCGAGGGCGGGGTGCGCAGCGTGATGAACTCCTACGTCGACATCGACGGTGTGCCGGTCACCGCCGACGCCCACTACCTCACCGAGATCCTCCGCGACCGGTGGGGGTTCGACGGCGTCGTGGTGTCGGACTACTTCGCCGTCGACTTCCTGCGCACCATGCACCGCGTCGCGGCCGACAAGGCGGAGGCGGCGCGACTCGCCCTCACCGCGGGCCTCGACGTGGAGCTCCCCTCTCCCGACGCCTATCTGACCCTCGCCGCGCAGGTGCGCGACGGCCGGCTCTCCGAAGCGCATCTGGACCGTGCGGTCGCACGCGTCCTGTCGCAGAAGGAGGAGCTGGGGCTGCTGGATGCCGACTTCACCTCGCCCCCCTCCGACATCGACCTCGACCCGGCGGAGCATCGCGAACTCGCCCGCCGCCTGGCCGAGGAGTCCGTCGTGCTGCTCAGCAATGACGGCGTGCTGCCGCTCGAGGGGAGCGCGCCCTCGAAGATCGCGGTGATCGGTCCCAACGCCGACAGCGCCGACGCGCTGATGGGGTGCTATTCATTCGTCAACCACGTGCTCGCGCACCACCCCGGCACGCCCGCCGGCATCGCTCTGCCGACGGTCGTCGACGCCGTGCGCGACGAGTTCCCGCTCGCGGAGGTCACCACGACCCTCGGGTGCGACGTCGAGGGCGCCGACCGCTCCGGCATCCCCGACGCGGTGGCAGCCGCACGCGCAGCCGACCTGGCGATCGTCGTGGTGGGCGATCGCGCCGGGCTGTTCGGGCGCGGCACGGTCGGCGAGGGCAACGACGTCGAGGATCTCGGGCTCCCCGGAGTCCAGCGCGAGCTCGTCGAGAGCATCGTCGCGACCGGCACACCGGTGGTCCTGATCGCCATGACCGGTCGCCCGTACGAGCTCGACTGGGCGCTGCCCGAGCGCGCCGGCGCCACGGGCACGATGGTCGGGCTCGGGGCCGTGAACGCCCCGGCGTCGGCGACCGTCCCGGCATCCGCTCCCGCCGCCTCACCCCAGCGACCGGCGGCCGTCGTGCAGACGTTCTTCCCCGGAGAGGAGGGCGCTCCGGCACTCGCGGCTCTGCTGAGCGGGCGCGTGGTGCCGTCGGGTCGACTGCCGGTCTCGCTGCCCCGCTCGGCGGGGGCGCAGCCGTACTCGTACCTGCACGCGGTGCTGGGCGGTCGTACCGATGTGACCAGCGCCGACCCCACACCCGTGCGGCCCTTCGGGTTCGGCCTGAGCTACACGACCTTCACGCACGAGGGGCTCACAGCCCCCGCATCGGTCGCCGCCGGCGAGACGCTCCACGCCTCCGTGCGGGTGCGCAACACCGGCGCGGTGGCGGCCACGGATGTGGTGCAGCTGTACGCGCACGACGAGGTCGCGAGCGTGGCCCGTCCGGTCGCCCAGCTGCTGGGCTTCCGCCGGGTCGCGCTGCTGCCGGGCGCCGAGGCGGTCGTGCGCTTCGAGGTGCCGATCGACCGTCTCGCGTTCACCGGGCTCGACGGCGTGAAGCGCGTCGAGCCCGGTACGATCCGACTGTGGGTCGGCGGCGCCTGCGACGAGGAGGAGACGGTGGCCCGCTTCGAGATCGTGTGACGCGCGACGAGATCGAGTCTCGGCGCGCCCACTCGTGCTCCGAGACCCTGAGCACTCCGGGGCAGTGCCGTATCGTAGGACCGCGCGAATGCAGTGGCTCCAGCTGAGAGCCTTCCGCGCGATGTAGTGAAGGGTCGCATTCATGCCCACTTCCCCCGTCACGCTGCAGCGCCTCCCGGGCGAATACGTCGTCGCACGCTTTCCTGTGTCGTCCGACGTCCGTTCCCTCCTGGTCGACGTGATCGGCGAAGGCCCCTTCGTCTCGATCACGCGCACCCCGCAGGAGATATCCATCGTGTGCCCCGCTGGCTCCGCACCGCCCGACGCCGAGATCGACGGGCCCTGGGCCGCGCTGTACGTCGGTGGCCCCATCCCCTTCGGATTGACGGGAGTGGTGACGTCATTGGTGTCGCCGCTGTCAGCGATCAGCTGCCCTGTGTTCGTCGTCTCCACCTACGACGGCGATGTACTGATGGTTCCCCGCGGAGACGCGGATCGTGCAGAGGACGCACTCACGAACGCCGGTCACCTGCTCATTTAGCCCTGCGGGACCTGTTTGACCAGGAGAACAGCGGCGACGCACTTCCGGTGGATCACGCCGCCAAGGGCGAAGATCAGGAACTACGACGACGGCGCCCAGAGTCGCCGATCGGCGAAACTTCCGATCAGGTCAGAACCCACCGCGACCGCCGCGACGGAGAGCCCCGCCCGCTTCGAGATCGTCCGACGCACGACGAGACGGATGTCGCGCCGCAGCGCTGCTCCCTAGTCGTCCCCTCCATCCGCCGAGTCGATCACCGTCTCCCGATCGCCGTCGACGAGCAGCGCCTGATCGTCGCGCAGCGGCAGAAGCCGGTGACTCAATCCGTACCGTGCGATGGTCTCGTCGATCAGCGAGGACGGGTAGGGCTCGAGCAGTCCGTCGGCATGGGGGATCACCGTGCGGTCGATCAGCCCCAGGCCCGCGAACTCGGTGAGGGACGGCGCATCGGCGGGGTCGTCCATGAGCGAGGCGGGGGTGATGTCGGGCCCGGCGATGATCGACCCTGCGCTGCATCCGATGTACGGCATCCCGTCGCGCACCCGCTCGGCGAGGACGACGTCGCTCCCCGTGATCGTGAGCGCCTCGAGCAGAGCGAACGTGCTGCCGCCCGCGACATACACGGCGTCGACGGTGGAGAGCGTCGCCGCGAAAGCGGATGACGTGAGATCCCGCACCGTGATGTCGACGATCTCGTGCCCGAGAACCTCGACGGCGCGACGTTCGGCGGCGACGAAGGGCGCGCCGGCATACGCGACCTGGGCATCGCGGATGTAGCCGACGCGCAGGGGTGCCCCGGGGCGAACGCCGTCGAGGAACGGACGCATCGCCCCGGGATTGCGGGAGAGGAGGAGGAGCTTCATCCGTCCAGCGTACGAATCGCCCCCGACATCGTCCGCCCCCCCCTGGCCGCGGAAGCGCCTCGTTCTAGCCCCGGACGGCCGCGATGAACGCCCCGACGTGCTCCTGCAGCCTGAGGATGCGCATCTCCCGGGCGAGCTCCCGGTCGTATCCCTCATAGGCCAAGGGCGGCAGCATCCGCACGTTCCGCGAGCATCCGAACTCCGCGCACAGCAGGGTCCCGATGCTGTCGCCCTTGCGGCCGGCGGGGCCCGCCTTGCGTGCCACGTAGAGCTGCACGTCGTTGCGGAGCGTCACGTCCTCGCACCAGGAGCACTGCGCCCTGGCGAGAACGCGCTGCTCCGCCCGCTGCAGCATGACGCCGGTGACGACGTCGTCGACCCAGGCGACGACGTATGAGCGACGGGGGAGCTTCGGATCGACCCAGCCGAGGTAGTCGAGCTTCTCGACGTCGAGGTCGGCGAAGCCCGGGGGCAGGGTCAGGTCGGAGACCTCTTTGCGGGAGGCGTTGAGGAAGGAGGCGCGCAGGGTGCGCTCGTCGATGGGACGCATGAGGGTGCAGACTTTCGTGTCGGCCGCGCGAAGCGGCGGGCCGCCGAGCGGCGGCAGGAGAAGAGGGAGCGCATCACGACGGATGCGGGGTACGACGGGCCACCGGGGACGGGATGTTCCGCCTCCGGCCGATCGTCAGCCTCTGTCCGTGGCGCGGAATGCGCCCACGGCTCCGTTCCGCGCTCTACCCGGCGTCCGGGGAGCACTCTTCGACAACAGCACCCGGAGAGTCTACGCCCGTTTGTTTCACCGCGTGTCGGTCCCGGTTCCCTCGGTGTCGCGACCGACCTACTCTTGCCGGAACGTCCACTCACGAAGGAGACCACCGTGTCCACGCCGCTGAACAGCCTGCCGCCCCTCTCGGTGCGTGAGCGTTCCGCGTGCATGTGCCGGCACGGCTTCGCGTGCTCCTCCTTCGCCGACGGCCACGCCCTGCACCTCATCCAGGCCCGCATGGCATCGGCGACTCCGAGCGACTGGGTCGATGCGGTCGTGGAGCACGCCGACGCGCTCTCGGGAACCCTCGCCGTGCGCACACTCGACGGCACCGCCCACGAGATCTGGAGCGCGGCGGGGGCCGCTCTCGAAGCTCCCGTCGGCACCCCGGTCGCGCTGCACGTGCGCTACGGCGTCCTGTCCGTGGGGCGGACGCAGTTCAACATCGCACTCGCCTGAGACGTTCGGGGAGCGAGCGTCAGGCGCTCGCCATCATCATGTCCTTCACTGCCATGCAGGCATCCATGCAGTCCTTGCAGGCCTGAGCGCACATCCGGCAGACGTCGCTGTGATCCGCGTGCTGCATGCACTCGTCCATGCACGTCTGGCACATCGCGATGCAGGCGTCGAGCATCGCCATCATCGACGCGGGGGTCATCCCCTGCATCCGCAGCATCGACCTCATCATGGTGCCCGCCATGTCGGCGCAGTTCATGCACGCAGAGCTGCAGTCCATCATCTGCGTCGAGCACACGGTGCACGCCTGCTCGCATGCCGCGCAGGCGTCCATGCACGCCTGCAGGACGGACATGTCCATCGCCGCCATGTCGGGCATCGACTTCATGCTCTGCGTCATGGCGCCCATCATCATCGAGTCCATCTGTACCGCCTCCGTCGTCGGCCGCAGCCGGGGTGAGAACGGGCAGGGCCACCCGCCTGAGGGCCAGGCTAGTCCGCCCGGACGTCCACGTCGACGGTCGATCCGCGGCTCTCACGAGCCGCGCTCGTTGTCAATCCCGTGTGCAGCATCCGTGGCCCGTGCGAGGTTGGTCGGACAGTGATCGACAGATGAGAGGACGGCACGCCATGAGCGGAGCAGACGACATCAAGAACTCGGCCGAGAAGGTCGGCGGCAAGATCAAAGAGGGCGTCGGCAAGGTCACCGACAACGAGAAGCTCGAGGCCGAAGGCCGCGCCGACCAGACCAAGGCGTCGGCCAAGCAGGCCGGCGAGAACGTGAAGGATGCCGCGCACAACGCCGGCGAGAACCTTCGGGACGGTCTCAAGGACTGAGTGTCCCCCACCGGCGGGCGCGAGCCCGCCGGTGCAGTCCCGCCGACGAGAGAGGAGTAGAGGTCATGCCCGGACGCAGGAACAGTTCGCTCAAGGATCCGGAGCTCTACGAGGAGCTCCGAGACGACGGTGCCTCGAAGGAGAAGGCCGCGCGCATCTCGAATGCGGCGGCGAGGGACGGCCGCAGCGCGGTCGGCAGACGCGGCGGAGAGCATGGCGACTACGAGGACTGGACGGTCTCGGAGTTGCGGGCCCGCGCCAAGGAGCTGGGCCTGTCGGGCTACAGCCGCATGCGCAAAGAGAAGCTGATCTCCACGCTCAGGGACCACTAGGTTCACCCCCGTGGCCCGATTCGGCATCGAAGAGGAGTTCGTACTGCTCGATGAGCAGACCCTCGTCCCCTCGGGCATGAGCGTCGAGGCGCGCGACGAGATCCTGCGAGACGTCGGTCCCGGCCTCACCGCGGAGTACCTCACGTGCCAGCTCGAGTCGGCCACCGCGCCCGTCATCACCACCGAGCAGGCCAGGGCGGATCTGCGGCGCACGCGCAGTCGTCTGGGACGCGCGGCCCAGATGCACGGCGCCATCGTCGCCTGCTCCGGCACGCCGTTCATCTCCCCCAACCGCTTCGTGGTCTCGTCCTCCCCCCACTACGACGCCGTCTCGGCGCAGCTGGGTGAGATCACGCGCGAGCACGAGGTGAACGGGGTGCACGTGCACGTCGAGGTCGACGGCGACGAGGAGCGCGTACGCGTGCTCAACCGCATCCGCGCCTGGCTGCCCACCTTGCTCGCGCTGACCGGCAATTCCCCCTTCACCCACGGCCGCGACTCCGGATTCGCCAGCTGGCGCAGCATCCTGATCCACCGGCTGCCCTCGTCGTGGAGCCCTCCGCACTTCGAGGACCTCGACGACTACCGCACCCGCATCGATCAGCTCGTCTCGATGGGGGCGATCGCGGATGCGAGCTCGCTGTCCTGGACGGTGCGGCTGTCGGAGCGCTTCCCGACGGTCGAGGTGCGGGTGTTCGACGCGCAGCTCGATTCTGAAGACACCCTTCTCGCCGCCGCCCTGTGTCGCGGCATCATGACCAGCGACGCCTTCGACGCAGCGGCGCCGATGCCGCTCGACGTGATCGACGCGTCGCTGTGGACGGCCGCACGATTCGGGCCGGACGCACGACTCGTCGATCCGCTCACCGGCGAGGTCGCCTCTGCCCGACGCATCAGTGCGGGCCTGCTCGACCGTCTCACCCCGACCCTCGATCGACTGGGTGACGCCGATCTCGTCGCCGAGGGGCTCGCGCGCATCGCGACGGACGGCACCGGAGCGCAGCGGCAGCTGCGGGCCTACGCCGAGAACGGCACCGCCGGGCTGCGCGACCTCTACCTCGAGGGCACCGCGACGCTCTGACGCGCGCGTCGGCGGCACCGCCCCGGCCGCCCCGGCCGTCCCCGGGCGGGAGTAGTGTCTGGCTGTGGCCACCTCCCGCTTCGCCCCGCTCCAACGTCTGGTGATCTCGGTCGCCGTGCTCGCCTCGTTCGTGACGTTCCTCGACGGGACGGTGGTGACCGTCGCGCTGCCCGCGATCAGCAGGGAGCTCGGCGGCGGCATCACGACCCAGCAGTGGGTGGTCGACGCGTACCTGATCACCCTCAGCGCCCTGATCCTCCTCGCGGGGTCGCTGTCCGACGCCTATGGCCGGGTGCTCGTGATGCGCATCGGGTTGATCGCGTTCGGCGTCGCGTCGGTCGCGGTGGCCGCAGCGCCCGATCCGCTCATCCTGATCATCGCCAGGGCTGCGCAGGGAGCGGCCGGGGCTCTGCTGGTGCCGAGTTCACTGGCCCTGATCACGGCGACCATGCGCGCCGACGTGCAGTCACGCGCGATCGGCACCTGGACGGCATTCACGACCGGCGCTCAGCTGGTCGGCCCGCTGCTGGGCGGACTGTTCGTCGACTTCCTGTCCTGGCGGTTCGTGTTCCTCATCAACGTGCTCCCGATCGCCGTCACGCTGGTGCTGCTGTCGCGTCTGAAGCTCGCCGAGAAGCCGAGCGGCGTGAAGGTCGACTGGCTCAGTGGAGCCCTGTGCGCGATCGGCCTCGGCGCGGTCGTATTCGCGCTGATCGAGCAGCCGAACCTTGGCTGGCAGTCCCCCGCGATCTGGGTGCCCGGCCTCACGGGGGCGGCCCTGTTCGCGTGGTTCCTGGTGCGCCAGCAGCGTTCGACCGCTCCCCTCATGCCGCTCTCGCTATTCCGCGTGCGCGACTTCGCCTGGGGCAATGTGGCGACCCTGTTCGTGTACGCCGCCCTCTCGCTCAACGGCTTCGTGGTCGGCGTCTACCTGCAGCAGGGTGCGGGGCTCACCGCCACCGCCGCGGGGCTCGCCAGCCTGCCGCTGACGATCCTGATGATCCTCCTCAGCTCACGCGCCGGATCGTGGGCGGGCAGGTTCGGGCCCCGCATCTTCATGACGGTCGGACCGATCGTCATGGCCGCAGGTGCGCTGCTTCTGCTGACGGTCGCCGAGAGCTTCGACTACTGGTGGCAGGTGCTGCCGGCCATGATCGTGATGGGACTCGGTCTGTCTCTGACGGTCGCGCCGCTCACCTCGGCGATCCTCGGGGCCATCGACGAGTCGCGCTCCGGCATCGCATCCGCCGTCAACAACGCCGTGTCCCGTGTCGCGGGCCTGCTCGTCGTGGCGATGCTGTCGACGATCATCGGCGGCACCCTCGATCTCGCAGGCTTCCACAACGCCGCTCTGGTCACCGCGAGCCTGCTCGTGCTCGGTGGCGTGGTGTCGTGGATCGGCATCCGTCGCAACCCGGCCGAAGACGCGCCCGCCGAGACGGTCGACGGAGCCCCGACGCCCATCGGTTGACCGTGTCGGTGGCCGGGCGCAGACTGAGTTCACCGCCCGAGCATCCGGAGGTCCCTCGTGAGCAGCACCCCGTCTCCCCTTCCGCCCATCGTCGATGCCGAGACGTGGCGTCGCGATCTCGAGGCACTGCGTGTGCGCGAGAAGGCGGCGACCCGTGAACTCGACGCGATCGCCGCGCAGCGGCGTCGTCTGCCGATGGTGCAGCTTGCGCCGTACACGCTCGTCGGCGCCGACGGGCCGGTGGGTCTCGCCGAGATCTTCGGCGAGCATCCGCAGCTCATCGTGTACAACCACATGTGGTCCGACGGCAACGAGTGGCAGTGCCCCGGCTGCACCGGCTTCACCTCGCAGTTCACACGGCTCGACGTGCTCGAGCGGTACTACGACGCGCGCTTCGTGATCGTGACGAACGGACCGATCGACGAGGCTCTGGCGTATCGCGACCGGGTCGGCAACCGGATGGACTGGTACTCGAGCGCCGACAGCACCTTCGGCGCGGACATGGATGCCGGGCCGAACGAGGGCTTCGCGGTGAACGTCCTGCTGCGCGACGGTGACACCGTGTACCGCACGTGGCACACGAACGGCCGCGGCACCGAGCGGCTCAGCCACCTGCACGGCCTGGTGGACCTCCTCCCCTACGGCCGCCAGGAGGAGTGGGAGGACTCGCCCGCCGGATGGCCACAGCACGGCACGTACGATCAGGGGATGGGTTCGAAAGAGATCGCCGCACTGTACGGGGCCGGCAACTGAGGCGCGTGGCGGCCGCGGTGGCCGCGGCCCTGCTCGCCCTCGCTCTCGCCGGGTGCGCGGCGGCCGCGCCACCGGCGGCACCGGATGCCGCTCTCCCGCCGGCGGGCGCCACCCCCGACTACCAGCTCGGCGGCGGCTACGAGCCGGCAGACGGCGTCGGCATCGTGGGCCGCGATCGGTCGGACGAACCGGCGGATGGACTGTACTCGGTCTGCTACGTCAACGGGTTCCAGACGCAGCCCGGTGAGCTCGAGTCCTGGCCGAGGGACCTGGTGCTGCAGCGCGGCGGCGAGCCGGTGTTCGATCCGGACTGGCCGGATGAGGCTCTGCTCGACACGTCGACGGACGATCGGCGTCAGCGCATCGCCGAGACCGTCGGGGCCTGGATCGAGGGGTGTGCGACGTCGGGCTTCGACGCGGTCGAGTTCGACAACCTCGACTCGTACACGCGATCTCATGACGCGCTCACTCTCGACGACAACTTCGCCCTCGCCACCCTGCTCGTCGACGTCGCCCACGCCTCGGGGCTCGCGGCAGGGCAGAAGAACGCGGCGGAGGATGCGGTGGTCCTGCACGAGCGCGCCGGGTTCGACTTCGCCGTGGTCGAAGAGTGCGCGGTCTACGAGGAATGCGGCGTCTACGCCGCCGTCTACGGCGATGCCGTGATCGACATCGAGTACAGCGACGAGCTCCCGCGGTCGTTCGACGAGATGTGCGCCGATCCCGAGTCCCCCGCCTCGATGGTGCTGCGCGATCGCGACCTCGTCACTCCGGATGTCGAGGGGTACGTGTTCGAGACCTGCCCGTAATCGTCGCCTCGCGAAGGGCGTGAGTAGGCTGACCCCGTGAGCATGACGGGGGATCACGAGGGAGCGGGTCATGACACCGCCCCGCCCGTGCTGTCCGCGCGCGCGATCATCGCGCGGTGGGGTCGGGCGATCCTCGACGTACCACGGGGAATCTGGATCGCCGCGGCGACGGCCACCGCTGTCCTGCTCGTGGTGGGCGTGACGGGCGGTTTCACCCGGGCCACCGTGCACCCGCCCGAACTCGGCGTCGGCGACGAGGCACGCATGTCGACCTACGCGATCACGGTGCTCGGCGCCGAGGTCGCCACGGAGATCGAATCCGAGTATCTGAGCGCCGACCCGGGCGAAAAGCTCCTCGTGATGACCACGCGCATGGAGAACCTGACGGATGCTCCGATCGGCGTCGGCACCACCGCCGACCGCACTGCCACCAACATCATCAATATCCCGGGCCCACTCCTCGATCTGGCGGATGCGACGGCGACCGATGCCTCCGTGTCGGTCTGGCGCGCCGACGGCTCGGCCGGACAGGTGATCCTCCAGCCGGGCGTGCCCAGTCAGGTCACCTTCGCCTGGACCGTGCCGGAGGAGGCGCTCTCGGACGGCGAGGTCTCGCTCGACGTACACGAGGCGGAGGTGCGTCGCGGGAGAGTGCTGATCTCGTCGACTGCGGTCAGCTGGCGCGCCGCAGAAGTCGGCGCGCGCATCACCGTCGCCGCGGAGGATGCGCGATGAAGCGCGCCCGCCCCTGGATCCTGGGCGGCGTGCTGCTGCTCGGCGCCGGAGCGCTCACCGCCGTCACCCCCGGCGACGACGCGGTGATCGGCCCCCTTCTGCTGCGTGGGGCGGTCGGCGACGCCGTGCAGTCGCGCTCTCTGATCGCGACGGCGTCCGACGCGACCTTCGCCGATGAGGTCGCCGTTCCCACCTCCCACTGGAGCGCAGAGGGCAACTGGCTCGTGGTGAGGGTCACCGCCTCTGCACCCACCACCGAGGCGGATGCCGCGATCCAGCTGGCGGCGCTGGCGATCGGCGACCGCGTGTTCCACTCCAGCGAACGGGTCGCGACGACTCTCAAGGGTGCACCGCTGCGGGTCGGCACGGACACCGAGGGCATGCTGGCGTTCGAGCTGCCTCCCGACGTCGTCGCGGGAACCGCGGAGCTGCGCCTGACCACCTCGTATTACACCGCCGAGCTCGACGACCTCATCGCCATATCCCTCGCTCTGGACGACCTGCCACGAGTTCCGACCCTCGACATCGAGGCCCCCGCATGGAGCACTCCGTGAGCTGGTGGCGCAGGCAACGCACGGCGCTGATCGCGCTCGTCGTCGCCGCTGTCGCGATGGTCGCGGTCACGATCTGGCTCGACATCCTGCCGAGCGCGCGTCCGACCGACCGGGTCGTCGAGGCCGACACGAGCGTCGACATCGCCGGGCAGACCCTGACACTCGGCGCCACCGAGTGGCGCGAGTTCGAGGCTCCGTCGGGCTCGCGCACGCTCAGCGTGCGGTTGTCGTCGAGCGGAGGTTTCGACGCCTCGCTCTGCGGCCGGTCGACACTCACCGAGCCGGACTCATCGCGCACCTGGATCAGCTCGCGAAAGGGCCTCGAGGTCTCGTCCGATGACGGAGAGAGCTCATGCACCGTCGAGACGGATGCGTACCGCATCCTGCTCGTCTTCCTGCTTCCCGACGACGCCGACGGGCCGTTCCGGCTCGACATCGAGGGCAGCGACGACGATCTGGCCCGGTTCTACATCGATCCCTGAGGGCCTGGTGTCGAGTTCTGACTGAGGTCGCCCGAGCACCCCGTCGTATGCCGTCACGACGATCGCGACCCTGAGCGGCTCGGTCACTGCAGCGACCGCCACAGTGACCAGGGGGAAGAGTCCGGCCCAGAACGATGCCTCGTGGCCGCCGATCAGCTGAAATACGGCGCGGGTCCCCGCCTGCTCGGCGAGCGCCCAGGCCGCGTAGGCGAGCGCGTAGGCGCCGTAGAGCAGCGGTCCTCCTCGCCAGATCACGGTGACTGCGGCCCACAGCCCTTCCAGGCGCATCACCAGGGTGCGCGCGACGCTCATCGCCGCGCTCCGCGCCGCGCCTCGCGCCGCCGCTCCCCCCCAGCGCCCGAGAGAGGGGGTGGAATCGAAGGTGGTGCCGAAGATCACGCCTGCGACCGTCAGCCAGGCCGCAGGCACGATGAGGGCCGCGACCAGGATGCCGACGACCCAGGCCGCTCCCTCCCACACGATCGCGACCGGGGCGAGATTGACGGCGAACCAGTCGCCGACTCCCTGCACCCAGCCGACCGCCTCTCGCTGGGAGAACCAGTCGAGCACCCCCGCCCACCAGCGGGCGACGAACATGAACAGCATGAACGTCCACAGCGCCTCGGCGTACGTCGCGAGGATGATCGTCCAGCGTGGCAACCGTGCGGCGTAGCGGGCGAAGAGCAGACGCGCAACGAAGGCGACGAGAAGCACGGCAAGCGGCAGGACGCCGACCGCGATCAGGCCGCCTCGGTCGCCGAGCTGAGCGGGATCGTATCCGACACCCGCGACCGCGACCGAATTCGCGATCTGGAAGAACTCGATCTGGTCGGCGTCGAGCAGGCCCCACGCCGTGTAGAACGCGAAGAAGGGCAGGATCGCGGCCAGCATGGCGGAGGCGAACTCGCGGATGCCTCCGGCGTCCTCCCTGCGGCCGTGCGGCAGCGACGGCCGCACCGTCAGGTACATCGCGACGTACGAGACGAGTCGAGCGGCGACCGCGAGCGGCAGCAGCAGCAGCCCGCCGAGACTGGTGTGGCCGCCGACGAAACCCGCGAGCTCGATGAGCACCCGGTGCAGAGCCTCTCCCCCGAGGTACCACGCCATGAGCGCGGGCCAGTGCCCGGCGACGATGCGCGCGAAGATCCGGAAGGCCTGCGACATGTGCCCTACCGTAGCCGGTCACGCGCCCGGCCTGTGGCGGAGGCCCACCGAGGGAACGGGCACGCATCGCAGGGCGCCTGTTCCCTCGGTGCATCACGCAGCACGGCCGTCAACCCCCTCGGTCAAGGGCGTGACCGGCACGCACGATACAGAGAGGATCGCCGCAGACGGACCGCGTCCGCGTGACTGAGAACCCGCGCCCGCGTGACCGAGAACAGGAGTCGACATGGCGAAGAACGTACGCACGATGGGCTGCACCCCGGAGGACGTGTTCCGGATTCTGGGGAACGGCTGGCTCTACCCCGCCTGGGTCGTCGGCGCATCGAGGATGCGCGACGTCGACGAGACCTGGCCCCGGCCGGGCGCCGAACTCCACCACTCGGTGGGGGTCTGGCCGGCGCTCCTCGACGACACGACCGTGGTCGAGGAATGGGATCCGCCACACCGCATGGTGATGCGGGCCAAGGGCTGGCCGATCGGCGAAGCACGCGTCACCCTGCGCGTGCGCTCGTACGGCGACGGAACGATGGTGCGCATCGACGAGGAGCCCGTGAGCGGACCCGCCACGCTGCTGCCGGGCGTGCTCACGACGCCCCTGCTGCGCTGGCGGAACTCCGAGACGCTGCACCGGCTGGCGTACCTCGCCGAAGGTCTCGCCGCCTGACCCGCACCGCCTGCCCCACGCCGCCTGCCCCGCACCGCGTGATCCGTACCGGCATCCGCCTCTGCCGCGCGGAGGGAACCAACCCATATATTGGTGCGAAGGGGCCGCGACCGTCGCGGATGCGACGGGAGATCCATGAGCGAAGCGACACGGTCGGGCTGGACCCGCTTCTGGGACCGCGGTGGCTGGTGGCGCGCCGTGGTGCTGGTCGTCGTGTACTTCGTCCTCTACAACGGCCTCTCGCTGCTGCTGACTCCGCTCGCGACGCAGATCGACGATCCGAGCAGCGCAGCGGGCATCCTCGTCTTCTACGCCGCGCCGATCCTGGTCGGATGTCTGCTCCTGATCGGCTTCGCCGCGTCGGTCGGCTGGCTGCATCAGCTCTTCCGTCCGCAGCCGATCCGCGGGCGCGGCTGGATGTGGATCGCTGTCGCCGTGGTGCTCCTGTTCAACGTGCTGCATCTGCTCTCGGTCGACTACGGCGCCGCGGGGACACAGGTCGTCGCGACCTGGCTGCTCACAGGACTCTTCATCGGCTTCGCCGAGGAGGTGCTCACCCGGGGGCTCGTGGTCACGCTGCTCCGCCGGGCCGGGCAGCGCGAGATCGTCGTGGCACTGATCTCGTCGGCGCTGTTCGCGGCGCTGCACGCCGGCAACCTCCTCACGGGCCAGTCGCTGCCCGCGACACTGTTCCAGCTCGTCTACACGTTCGCCTTCGGTGTCTGCATGTACCTCGCGATGCGGGTGACGGGAACGATCATCGCGCCGATCCTGCTGCACGCGAGCACGGACCCCAGCATCTTCCTGCACACCGCCTACCCGGTGGAAGGAGCCCTGAGCTCGCTCGCGGGCATCGGGAATCCCGCGGTGATCGTCGTCGGGCTCATCGCACTGTTCTTCATCCGCGGGCGGGTGGGACGGGATCAGGCGACCCCGTCGTACGGGGCCGCCTGACCGTCACACCGCGGAGGGCTGCAGCACCACCTTGATGCAGCCGTCCTCCTTGCGCTGGAATGTCTCGTACAGCTTCGGTGCGTCCTCGAGCGGCGCGGTGTGGGTGGTGAGGTCCATCACGCCCAGCGGATCCGCGAGGTCCTCGACCAGGGGCATCAGGTCGTCGATCCAGCGCTTCACGTTGCACTGCCCCATGCGCAGGCTGATCTGCTTGTCGAACATGGTCTTCATCGGCAGGATGTCGGCATCTCCCGCATACACGCCGCTCAGAGACACCGTCCCTCCGCGTCGTACGACGTCGATCGACGAATACAGCGCGGCGAGGCGATCGATGCCCGCCTTGTCGAAGACCTGCCGGGCCGCCGCATCGGGGAGCAGGCCCACCGCCTTCTGCACGAGCGAGACGCCAGGGTTTCCGTGAGCCTCCATGCCGACGGCGTCGACGGCGGCATCCGCACCTCGCCCGCCTGTGAGGTCCCTCAGCTGCTCGACGATGTCGTCGGTGAGGTCGAAGACCTCGGCGCCGTGGCGTGCGGCCATATCGCGCCGCTCGGCGACCGGGTCGACGGCGAGCACACGGTATCCGCGGTGCGCGCCGATCCGCGCCACGAACTGGCCGACCGGCCCCAGACCCATCACGGCGAGAGTGCCCCCCTCGGGGACCTCCGCGTACTCCACGCCCTGCCACGCCGTCGGCAGGATGTCACTGAGGAACAGGTAGCGCTCATCGGGGAGGTCGGAGGCGACCTTGATGTGGTTGTAGTCCGCGAGCGGCACGCGCAGGTACTCCGCCTGTCCACCGGGCACCTGCCCGTAGAGCTTGGTGTAGCCGAAGAGCGAGGCTCCGCTGCCGTACTCCTTCACCTGGGTCGTCTCGCACTGCGACTGCAGGCCGCGCAGGCAGAAGAAGCAGTGCCCGCAGGAGATGGTGAACGGCACGACGACACGGTCTCCGACGGCCAGGTCCTTCACCGCGCCGCCGACTTCCACCACGACGCCCATGGGCTCGTGACCGAGGATGTCGCCCCGGTCGAGGAACGGCCCGAGGAGTTCGTACAGGTGCAGATCCGAGCCGCAGATCGCCGAGGAGGTGATCCGCACGATCGCATCCGTCGGATGCTCGATCACGGGATCCGGCACCTCCTCGACCGCCACGGAGCGGGTGCCCTGCCAGGTGAGTGCCTTCATCGTGCGTCCTCCTCGTCGTTCACCGGTCTTCCAGACTCCACACCCGCCGGCGGATCGGCACAGAGGGTTGACAGACGCTCGACCCGGATGCCGACATCACGCCATGCGCACTGATCCTGAGAGAGATCGCAGCCCGAGGGGTGGGTATCTGTGGGAAGCTGGAATACCGCCAGTGATCATCCTGATTGCACCGCGTGGCACGGGTTCCGTGGCGAACTGAGGAGATCACGATGGGCAAGCTCGTCTATGAAGGAAGCGTCAAGGCGGAGATCGAGGACCGGGCGCTGACGCACCTGCAGCTGGTCATCACCACCAAGCTGCGTCGCGGTGAGCCGTTCTCGTTCACCTGGCGCGAGGACATGAGCGTGGGCGGCGGACGCACGACCGTATGGGTGCATGCCGGCAGCTCGCTCGTGTTCAAGTACAGCGGCAGCAGGCAGCCCTCGATCAACCGCAACTGGATCGAGGCTCTCGCGTTCACCGCGAACGCCCCCAGCGGCCTCTACCTGGTCCCGGAGCCTTCGGAGCCCGCCTCCGCGCCGGTCCAGAAGGCACCGACCCCGGCCTTCGCCTGACGTCGTCCCGACGATCCGCTCGCAGTCCTGCGGGTCGCCGGAACACGCGTCTCCGAGGCGGGAGAATGAGGCTATGGCCCAGAATCCCCCACGGCGACTGCTCGCCTCCGTGCGCAGAGTCCTGCACACCGATCCGTCGGCTGTGGCCCTCACCGAGGCCATGCCCGTCATCGACGAGCGCACGGTGCCGCGGGTCCTCGATCTCGCCACCCGCATCGGTGAATCGATGTTCGGAGTGGGCGCGTCAGCGCACGAGGTGACCCTCGCCATCACCCGCATCTGCGCGGCGTACGGCATGCGCGACGTGCAGGTCGACGTCACCTACAACTCGATCACCGTCTCGTTCCACCTGAGCGGCGAGGTCTGGCCTGAGACCCTCGTCCGCGTCGTGCGCGTCGCCGCCCCGGATCATGCGAAGCTGCAGCGGGTGCAGGCACTCGTCGCCGACATCGACGACGGGCTCGACCTCGAATCCGCTCGCATCGCCTTCAAGGCGCTGCGCCGGCTCCCCTTCCGCTACCAGCAGCCGGTGGTGATCGTGGCCAGGGCGCTGCTGGCCGTCGGCGTCAGCATCATGCTGGGAGCATCGCCGATCGTTGTCGGGCTCACCTTCGTGGCCGCTCTCGGCGCCGCACTGACCCAGGCCGGCCTCGCCCGCATCAGGGTCCCCCTCTTCTTCAGCCAGATCGCCGGTGGATTCGTGACCACGATCGTCGCCGTGGCGGTGTCGGCGCTCGGCGCGGCCGGGATCGAGCCGTTCGTCGGCATCCGCCCCTCGATCATCGTGGCGTCCGGAATCGTGCTCATGCTCGCCGGGCTCACCGTGGTCGGCGCCGCGCAGGACGCGATCGACGGCTTCGCGCTGACCGCAGGCGGACGCATCCTCGATCTCACGATGCAGACGCTCGGCGTGGTGATCGGCATCCTCGTCGGACTCGAGCTCGGCAAGGTGTTCGGCTTCACCATGGGACTCCCCGATGATCCCGCCCCCTTCGGGCCGCTGGTGAACCAGTTCGCGGGCGCGATCATCGTGGCGATCGCCGTCGCGGTCTTCAACGGCGCCGGCCTCAGGATCATCCTCGTCAGCGCGCTGCTGAGCGCCGTCACCATCGCCGGCTACACGGCGATGACCGGTCTCAACCTGCATCCGGCCGCGGCGAGCGCGATCGGCGCGCTGGCCTCGAGCTTCATCGGCATGCTCATCGCCCGCAACCTGCATGTGCCGTCGGTCGCCGTCACGACCGCCGCCATCGTCCCCCTGGTGCCCGGTGTCGCGGTGTTCCAGGGGCTGCTCGAGATGGTGCACGCCGTGGGGACGCAGAGCGGCGTGGTCGGTACCGGCGGATCGCTGATCGGCGCCGCCGTGATCGGGATCGGGCTCGCCTCCGGCGCCTCGCTCGGCCTCTACCTGGGCACGCCGGTCCGGGCCACGCTCAGCAGCGTCGCGAAGACGCGGGCGCGCGTCCGGCGCTGACCCGGGCGGTCAGTCGGCGGTGCCGGCGTACATCTCGCCCACCGGAACCGCCACCGGCAGCACGTTGCCCGGCTGCGCCAGAGGGCAGGCCCATGCCGGATCATAGGCGCACGACGGGTTGTAGGCGAAGTTGAAATCGAGGACGATCGTGCCGCGCTCGGCATCCGATCCGAGGTCTGCGCCCTTGATCGTGTCGATCAGGTAGCGGCCGCCCCCGTAAGTGCCGCCGGGGCGTCCGGCCAGCGCGTCGCGCACCGGGATGAACAATCCCCCCCCATAAGTCGTCAGGCGCCAGATGTCGAGAGAGCCGGTGTCGGGGATCTCCACCCTGCCGATGCGCTCGAACGGCACGACGCCGTCGGTTCCGGTCGCGAAGTCGAAGCCGCCGGGATCGGCGGGCAGGATCGGCAGCTCGAAACGCCACTGCGGATCGTACGAGGCGATGGGCAGCCCTTCGAACAGGGCCCTGTCGCCCGCACGCAGCGGAGTCGCCGGGTGATGCAGCATGAGGTCGTCGCGTTCGATGCGCCAGAGCTCGTGCGCCTCCTCCGGCGATTCCGCCTGCCGGACGGCGTCGTACAGGGCGAACACACGGCGTCGCCAGTCGACGACCTCGGCGGCGGTGCGAGCTTTCATGAGCGTCATGGGGTTCAGGCTACGCGCCCGGCCTGTCGGATCGCTCAGGTTCGGGATCCGACAGGCGTTCTCCGCTCAGGCGCCGGTGCGCACCGTCTCGAGCGAAGGGTAGTCGGTGTAGCCCTCGCCGGTGCGGCCGTAGAACAGCGCGGGGCGCGGCTCGTTGAGCTCGGCTCCCTGACGCCAGCGCTCGACGAGGTCGGGGTTGGCGATCACGGGGCGGCCGACGGCGACGGCATCCGCCCATCCGTCGGCGACGAGGCCTTCGGCCTCCTCCCGGGTCGTGACGAGCCCGAATCCCGAGTTGATGATCAGGGATGCACCGAGCGCGCGGCGGATGCGCTGGACGAGCTCGCCCGTGGGGGCGGCGTTCAGGATGTCGACGAAGGCGAGGCCCAGCGGGCGGAGCCCGTCGGCGACGGCGAGGTAGGTCGCGAGCGCATCGGCGTCGTCCTCCTCGAGGACGCCCTGGATGTTGTGCTGCGGCGACAGGCGGATGCCGGTCCGGTCGCCGCCGACGGCCTCGGCGACCGCGGTCGTGACCTCGATCGCGAACCGCGCACGGTTCTCGGGAGACCCGCCGTACCGGTCGTCGCGGACGTTCGACACGGGCGAGAGGAACTCCTGCACCAGGTAGCCGTTGGCGCCGTGCACCTCGACGCCGTCGAGACCGGCGGCGATCGCGTTGCGGGCGGCCTGCACGAACTGCTCGATCACCTCGGGGATCTCGTCGAGGGTCAGAGCGTGCGCGACCGGCATGTCGACCTTGCCCTCGGGCGTGTGCGTCTGACCGGGAGCGGCGAGAGCGCTCGGCGCGACCACGCGGGGCTCTCCGGAGATCGCCGGGTGCGAGACGCGACCGCCGTGCATGAGCTGCATCACGATCGTGCCGCCCTCTTCGTGCACGGCGTCGGCGATGCGACGCCAGCCCTCGATCTGCGCGGGCGTCACGATGCCGGGCTGTCCGGGGTACGACTTGCCCTCGGCCGCGGGCCACGTGCCCTCGGTGAGGATGAGACCCTGCCCCGCGCGCTGACGGTAGTACTCCACCATCGTCTCGGTGGGCACGCCGTCATCGTCCGCACGGGTGCGGGTCAGCGGCGCCATGACGACGCGGTTGGACAGCGGAAGGGCGCCGAAGACGGCGGGCTCGTAAAGACTCACAGTGAGGGTCAAGTCGCGTCGCTCGTCGCGTATTCCCGGTCAGGATGCCGGAGTCTTGCCGTCCGCACCGTCGGATGCCCCGCCACCGAGTTCCGAGAGCATCTCGGCGAAGCGATCGAGGTCGGCCTGCGACCACTGGCCGAGCCGCGCGGCCAGTCGGGCTTCATAGCGCGAGCGCGCGGCCGTGACCTTCTCCTGAGCGAGTGCGGTCGCGACGAGAACCCGCGCTCGCCGATCGTCGGGATCCCGCACGCTCTCGACCAGCCCGAGCTGCTCGAGCTGCCGCACCTGGCGACTGACGGCGGTCTTGTCGGTCTGCAGTCGTTCGATGATCGCGCCGGCCGACGTCGCCTTGCCGGTCGCGATCGAGGTCAGCACCTGGTATCCGAGGGGCTGGAGGTCGGGATGCACGGTCTGCGCCGCCTCCCGCCAGCTCACGCGGATGCGGGCGAAGAGCCGCCCCAGTTCGTGCTCGACGCGCGACACCGCCTCGTCGAGATCGACGGTCCCGGCGGACGCGGCGTCCTGGGCGGATGCGTCGGGTCCGGCGTGTTCGTCGGAAGAGGCGCTCATGCTCGCCATGATACGGCGAAGCCCCGCTGCCGGTGCGACAGCGGGGCTTCGCACGGATCACTGCGTCGATCAGGTGAGGGACGGGTGATCCGTCCGCACGGTCACTTGTCGAGCAGGCCCGCGGCGGTGAGCCACTCTTCCGCCGCCGTCGCCGCCGATGCCTTCTCGTCGCCCTCGACCCGGTCGCGCAGCTCGATCAGGTCGTCGGTGGTGAGCTTCGCCGAGATCGCGTTGAGCACCTCTGCGAGCTTGTCCGTGTAGATGTCCTTCGAGAGCAGCGGGATGACGTTCTGCGCCGAGATCATGTTCTCGGGGTCGTCGAGCACGACGAGATCCTCGGACTTGATCGCCGGAGAGGTCGTGTAGATGTCCGCCACCTGCACCGTGCCGTCGACGAGCGCCTGCACGGTGTCGGGGCCGCCGAAGTCCTCGTACGGGACGAACGTGACCTGACCGGCTTCGGTGCCGACGCCGTAGACGTCGCGCAGGCCCGGGATGCCGTACCCGAGCTCGCCGAACTGCGGGTTCGAGGCGAGCGAGAAGGGCTCCAGCGCCTTCAGGTCGCCGATCGTCTTCAGGTCGTTCTCCTCGGCGGTCTTCTTCGTCACCACGTAGGCGTCCTTGTCCTCGGCCTCAGCCGAGTCGAGCACCTGCAGATCGTCTGCACCCACGGCATCCGGCAGCGCGGCGTCGACGTCCTCGGTCGTCCGCTCCTCGTAGGCCGTGTCGTAGTAGGCCAGCAGGTTGCCGTTGTACTCCGGGATGAGGTTGATTGACCCGTCCTGGAGAGCGGGGATGGTCTGCTGTCGCGGACCGATGTTGAACTTCGTGGAGACGTCGAAGCCTTCGCCCTCGAGCGCCTGCGCGTAGATCTCGCCGAGGATCTCGCTCTCGGGGAAGGCGAAGGAGCCGACGATGATGGCGTCGCCGTCGGCGGCCCCACCGGACTCGCCGCCGGACGACGTCGGGTCGGAGGTCGCGCAGCCGGTGAGTGCGACGGTGCTGCTGACGGCGAGCAGGCAGGCTGTCAGCCAGGTCTTGCGGGCTCGAGAGGTCATGCGGGGGTCCTTTCGTCGAGGATCGGCGCCACAGCGGCATCCGATCTGTTTCGCTGAACGCTGCGGAGGGGACGCCTCGCCTGTCCCCGAGTGCGGGTGAGACGCTGGAGAAGCGCGAAGACGCCGTCGATGACGAGGGCGAGGGCGGTGACCAGGAGCGCGCCGCCGAGGATCACGGTGTAGTCGTTGAGGCCGATGCCGGAGGAGATGATGCGCCCCAGGCCGCCGAGTCCGACGTACGACGCGATCGTCACCGTCGCGATGACCTGCAGGGTGGCCGAGCGGATCCCGCCGATGATCACGGGAAGACCGAGCGGGATCTCGACCTTGCGCAGGATCTGCATCTCCGTCATCCCGATCGAGCGCGCCGCATCGATCGCCTCGCGGCCGACGCTCTCGAGCCCCGCGTAGGCGCCGGCGAGCAGCGACGGGATGGCCAGCAGGACGAACGCGATGACGGAGCCGACGAGCACGGCCGGAGTGGTGCTGAGGCCGGAGCGCAGCACCATCGTGAGGAAGAACAGGAGCCCCAGCGTGGGGAGGGCGCGCATCGCACCGGTGAAGCCGATGACGAACTGCCGACCGCGCCCGGTGTGCCCGATGTAGAAGCCGAGCGGAAGAGCGATCAGCATCGCGATGGCGAGCGAGACCCCCGAGTAGAGGAGGTGCTCGACGAGCCGGTCGCCGATGGGCAGCGGACTCTGCGAGCCCGGCACCCAGTTGGCGGGATCGAAGATCCAGGCGATGGCGTCGAGGAAGAAGTTCATCAGACACCCGCTCCCGGGGGCGCGAGCAGCCGACCGCCGCCGGCACCCGCATCGGCGGCCGTGGTGTCGCTGCCGGTGGGCGCGCCACCCTGCGCACGTGTGCCGGCCGCGCGGCTCCAGGGCATCAGAACCCGCCCGATCGCCACCAGGATCAGATCGAAGACGAGGGCGATGAGCAGACTCATGACGATCCCGACGACGACCTCCTCGAGGATGCCGCGCTGCTTGCCGTTCTGGAAGAGGTAGCCGAGGTTCTCGGAGCCGATGATCACACCCACCGAGACGAGGGCGATGGTCGACACGGAGACGACGCGGAGGCCGGCGACGAGCACCGGCCCGGCGAGCGGGAACTCGACGCGCCAGAACCGGCCGCCTCGCGAGAAGCCGACGGCCTTCGCCGACTCGATGATCGCCCGATCGACGGATCCGAACGCATCGGTGGCCGAGCGCAGCATGATCGCGACCGCGTAGATCGTGAGCGCCACGACCAGGTTCGTGTCATCGAGGATCCGGGTGCCGAGGATGACCGGCAGGATGACGAACAGCGGCAGCGACGGGATCGTGTAGAGCAGGCTGCCCGTGGTGATGATGAACGTCCTGGCGATGCGATTGCGACTGGCCACCCACCCCAGCGGCACCGCGATCACGAAGCCGAGGAGGATGGGCACGATCGCCAGACGGACGTGATTGATCGTGAGATCGAATATCAGGCCGAGGTTGGAGGCGATCCAGTTCACCGAAGCACCGTTCTGTCCGGTCTTGGGACGCCGACTCGCGCAGTCAAGACATTCGACTGAACCACAGAAGACGTCGATCGACAACCCGAGACGACACAGGAAGCGATCGTTCGGTTACGGCGCTCAGACCTCGGCGAGCAGTCGGAAGACCTTGGAGGCGGCGTCGATCTCCTCCGGCGTCAGCTCCGCGACGACGGTGCGCAGTCGCGAGGCGTGGTCGCTGCGGAGCTCGGCGAGGGCGGCGCAGGCCGACGGCGTCGCCGTCAGCACGCGCAGCCGCCCGTCCCGCTCGTCCGCCCGAGAGGCCAGGAGCCCGAGCTCCTCGAGCATCCGCACGTGCCGGCTGATGACGGATTTGTCCATCTCGAACCGCTCGGCCAGTTCGTGTGCGCTGGCCGAGCCCGCGCGGTCGATGAAGGCGAGCAGCTTGTAACCGCCGACCTGCAGCTCGGGGTCGATGCGCGCCGCCGACTCGCGCCAGAGCGTCCTGGTCCTCGCGAAGATGAGGTTCAGATGCGTCTGGAGGTCGCCGAGGGCGGTGTCCACATCTGCGGACACCGCCGCGTCTGAGATGGTCATCTCAGTTCCTCGACTCCCGGCCCTGCTCATCCTCGCGGTCGTGCTCGAGGACGGTCACCGACCCGGTGGCGGTGGACGCCTGCGCTGCCGAGATCCGGATGGTGCCGGTCGACATGTTCGCCCCGACCTCGGCCTCCGAGACGTCGAGCACCGACTCCTCGGCCTGCTCGCGCAGCTGCTCGGCGGCGTTCTTGGTCGAGAGCGGCTTGTTGCGGATGAACGCGATCGCGATGATCGAGATCACGGCGAGCGGGATGGCGATGATGAAGGCATCCGCGATGCCATGGCCGTAGGCGCCCTCGACGATCGCACGGATGGTGTCGGGGAGCTGCGTCACCTTGGGCACATCGCCCGAGGCGAGGTGGGTGAGCGCGTCGACCTCGTCAGGAGTGGTCGGCGTGAATCCCTCGAGAGCGTCGGACATGTACGAGGCGACGCTCGTCGACAGCAGTGAGCCCATGACCGTCACGCCGATGGTGCCGGCGATGGTGCGGAAGAAGTTCACGTTCGACGACGCGGCCCCCAGCTGCTTCGGGTTCGTGTCGTTCTGCACGATGAGGGTGAGGTTCTGCATCACCATGCCGAGTCCGGCGCCGAGGACGAACATGTACGTCGCGACGAGCGGGAACGGGGTGTCGTAGCGCAGCGTCGCCATCAGGCTCACGCCGATCGTGGTGAGCGCGGAGCCCGTGAGCATCCAGCCCTTCCACTTGCCGAACCGGCTCACCAGCTGGCCGATGATGATCGACGCACCCATCTGACCGATGATCATCGGGATGGTCATGAGGCCGGACTCCGTGGGTGTGGCGCCACGGGCCAGCTGGAAGTACTGCGCGAGGAACACCGAGGTCGCGAACATCGAGACGCCGATCGCGATCGACGCGATGACGGAGAGCGTGAAGGTGCGGTTGCGGAACAGCGACATCGGCACGATCGGTTCCTTGACGAAGAACTCGACGGTGATGAATCCGGCGATCGCGACCGCGGCGGTGACGACGAGCATGATGCTGGTCGAGGAATCCCAATCGAACTGGCTGCCGCCCATCGACACCCAGATCAGCAGGGTCGAGACGCCGACCGCGAGCAGGACGATGCCGAAGTAGTCGATCGAGACCCTGGTGTCGCGCTGCGGCTTGGGCAGGTGCAGCGTGAACTGCAGCAGCACCAGCGCGAGGAGCGCGAAGGGCACGCCGACGAAGAAGTTGGAGCGCCAGCCCCACACGTCGGTGAGGAGTCCGCCGAGCAGCGGGCCGCCGATGGTGCCGAGGGCCATGATCCCGCCGACGACGCCCATGTACTTGCCGCGCTCACGGGGCGAGATGATCAGCGCGACCGCGATCATGACGAGCGACATCAGACCGCCGACGCCGATGCCCTGGATGACGCGCACCGCGATGAGCATGTTCGTGTCGGTCGAGAATCCCGCGATCACCGTGCCGACGGTGAAGATGATGAGCGAGATCTGCACGAGGACCTTGCGGTCGACGAGGTCGGCGAGCTTGCCCCAGATCGGGGTGGAGACGGCGGTCGCCAGCAGGCTCGCGGTGATGACCCAGGTGTACTGGGACTGGGTGCCGCCGAGGTCGGCGATGATGACAGGCATCGAGGTCGACACGACCGTGCCGGAGAGCACGGCGACGAACATGCCGACGACGAGCCCGGAGATCGCGGTGAAGACCTCGCGCGGAGAGCGCGTGGGCTCAGCGAGAGAAGAGGAAGAGACGTGGGTCACAGTGGGATGCTCCTGTGTAGAAAGTTGATAAGAATCAACTATACGCCCGATGGTTGCTAAAGCGCAACTGTCGACCTGGAGCAACCATCCCCGTCGCCCTCCTCCGGCAGGCTGGGGCGTCACATCCTCGCGTACCGCGCTCGAGCGACGCAGAACAGTCCGTAGACCACGACCCCCGCGCCGACCGCCCAGAGGATGACCGCACCGAAAGGCAGCCCGGCGAGGCTGCGCAACGCGGAGTCGAGACCGCCGGCCGTCTCGGGATCGTGCGTGAGAGCGGCGATGACGAACAGCACGCCGGCGACGGCGACCGCGATCCCCTTGGCGATGTAGCCGGCGATGCCGAACGCGATGATGCCGGAGCGGGCCGCGCCGCCGGGCAGCGAGAGGTTCTTCGTGAACGCCCGAGTGGCGCCCCGCGCGATGAACGCGACGCCCACCGCGACGACGACGAGGCCCACGAGCACGAGCAGCACGACCCCGGCGGGCACGGCCAGCAGCCGTGCGCTGAAGGACTGCGACGAATCGGAGGACTCCGACCGCCCGCCGAGCGCATACACGAGCGCGGTCGCCCCGATCGCGACGTACGCCACGGCCGTCCCCGCGAACTTGATGCGGTGAGCCCACTTCTTCTTGGCATCGGGATCGCGCTCGACGACCGCCTCCGCGATCTGCCAGATCGCGAGCGCGAACAGCCCGAGCACGATGATCCACAGCAGGGCGGTGCCGGCGGGCGACTGTTGGATCTGCGACAGCGCTCCGCCCTGGTCGGCGCTGCCCCCGCCCCCGCCGGTCGCGAGGGAGATGGCGATGAACCCGATGAGGAGATGCAGGATGCCGAGCACGACGTAGCCGACTCTGGCGAGGATGCGGAACGCCGTACTGCTCTGTGCTGCCCTGGCGGTGCCGGCAGCGGATGTGGGGACATTCATGGTGTGGTGGCGCTTTCGTCGGAGTGCTCGAAGGGAGGGGTGTCGGACAGGCGCGCGGCATGACGATCACGGACAGCCTCGGCGCACACCCAGACGAGGGTGGCGACGCCGATGCCCTCGAGCATGCCTGCGATGACATCGCTGAGCCAGTGCGCCGAGAGGTAGGTGCGACTCCACATCATCGTGAGGACCCAGATCGTGCCCAGCACCCAGACGAGGCGGCGACGGAGCGCGATGCCGAGAACGACGACGACCGTCGTCGCAACCGCGGTGTGCCCGGAGGGGAAGGAGGTGGCCACGCTCTCCGCCAGCGAGTCCGCGGGGCGCGTCCGGCCGATCACGGCCGCCATCGTCGCACCGACGGCGACGACCGCGACCATGGCGGTCGCCAGCGTCACGGCGTCGCCTCGCCGTCCGCGCCAGAGCAGGAGGACGACCAGAGCGGCGCCGACCAGGATCATGCCGATGGTGCCCCCGATGACGGCGGGCACCCATGCGATGACGATGCCGACGTCACTCGACGCTGCCCCCATGAGGTCGTGCCACCAGACGTCGATCGCCAGCGGCCGGTGTCCGCCGATCGCGACGACGCTGCGCAACGCGACGAAGGCGACGACGGCAGAGACGGCCGTCAGCAGCGCGGCGTCGCGACGGGCGGCGTCGGACACGCGGGGTCAGGCGAGGGGTTCGTTGTCGCGGATGCTCCTCCGCGTGACCCGCTCGCCCGTCGCGGGGTCGACCGCGGTGCGGGCGACGGTCTCGGTGCGCCTGCTGCGCGTGACGAAGATGAGGCTGATCAGGAACACCAGGGCGCCGGCGCCCATGAGGATGTAGCCGATCAGATCGAGATCGACGAATCCGCCGGTGTCGATGTTGAGCGCGAAGACGAGGATCGCTCCGATGACGATGAGCGCAATGCCGGTTCCGATACCCATTATGTGGATTCCTCTCCTGGGCCGCCTCTGCGGACCCGTGGGACCACGATATGGTCAGTCGGCGTTGAGTCAATAGCCGTGGACACATCTGCGAGTGTCTGATAGTGATGAAGGTGATGACCGATCTGGAACGCCGAACGGGGATCTTCGCCGCCCTCGCGGATCAGACGCGCCTGCGGATCGTCGATCTGCTCACGATCGGAGATCTGTCGTCCTCGGAGATCGGGACGGCCCTGGATCTGCGCTCGAATCTGATCGCGCACCATCTCGGCGTTCTCGAGTCGGCGCAGATCATCTCCCGTTCGCGCTCGGAGTTCGATCGCCGCCGCAACTACATCGGCCTTCGCCCCGAGGTCTTCGACACCCTCGCACCCCCGAGCATCGTGCCGCCGCAGCGTGTGCTCTTCGTGTGCACCGCGAACTCCGCACGGTCGCAGCTCGCCGAGGCCATCTGGCGCGACACGAGCTCGGTCGACGTCGCATCGGCGGGAACACGTCCTGCGGTGGCGGTGAATCCGGAGGCGGCGGCGTCGGCGGCCCGCCACGGCCTCACCATCCCCTCCGACCATCCGCCGCAGCACATCGAAGACGTACGCGCGCACGGAGATCTCGTGATCACCGTGTGCGACGACGCCCATGAACGACTGCGCGACGGCGACGACCTGCACTGGTCCATCCGCGATCCGGCCAGAGTCGGCACCGCCGCCGCCTTCGACGCGGCCTTCGACACCCTCTTCCGGCGGATCCGCTCCTTCTCGTCCCGGCTCCTCCCCGTCTGAGCACTGTCCCCGGTCCGTGCGACGATCATCGCGTCAACGGGAGGTCGGGATGCGGGGCGAGGCGACCGTGCTGCATGCAGACCTCGACGCGTTCTACGCGTCAGTCGAGCAGCGCGATGCACCGGCCCTGCGCGGCCGACCGGTCATCGTCGGGGGCGGCGTCGTGCTGGCGGCGAGCTACGAGGCCAAGGCCCGCGGCGTGCGCACCGCGATGGGCGGAAGACAGGCGCGCGACCTGTGCCCCGATGCCGTGGTCGTCCCCCCGCGCATGGAGGCGTACTCCGCGGCGAGCAGAGACGTCTTCGCGATCTTCCGCGACACGACGCCTCTCGTCGAGGGTCTCTCGATCGACGAGGCCTTTCTCGAGGTCGGCGGATTGCGGCGCATCGCCGGCACACCGGAGCAGGTCGCCGCTCGCCTGCGCGAGCGCGTGCGAACGGAGGTCGGGCTGGCGATCTCGGTCGGCGTGGCGCGCACCAAGTTCCTCGCGAAGGTGGCGAGCGCGGCCAGCAAGCCCGACGGGCTGCTCGTCGTCGAACCCGACCGAGAAGAGGAGTTCCTGCTCCCGCTTCCGGTGGAGCGGCTGTGGGGAGTGGGAGCGGTGACGGCCGAGAAGCTGCACCGCTACGGCATCCGGACCGTCGGCCAGCTCGCCGAGCTCGAGGCGTCGACCGCCGAGAGCATGCTGGGCACCGCGGTCGGAGCGCACCTGCATGCGCTCGCCCGCCTGCGAGACCCCCGCCCGGTCGACACCGCCCGACGACGCCGATCGATCGGGTCGCAGCGCGCTCTGGGGAGCCGTCCGCGCTCGCCCGACGACCTCGATCTCCTCCTCACCGAGATCATCGATCGCCTCGCGCGACGGCTGCGCGACGGTGAGCGCGTCTGCCGCACGGTCGTGCTGCGCCTGCGCTTCGGCGACTACACGAAGGCGACCCGGTCGCGCACCGTCGGCACGCCGACCGACCGCACGGCGATCCTGCTCACCACGGCACGACGGCTGCTGGCCGCCGCGCAGCCCGAGATCACCGACCGTGGCATCACCCTCCTCGGCGTCTCGCTGTCGCAGCTCGACAGGGCCGAGCGCGTGCCGCCCGAGCTGCCCATCGACTGGGGCGACGAGCAGCGTCTCGACGGCGTGCTCGACACGCTGCGCGAGCGTTTCGGCGCGGCATCCGTCTCCCGTGCCGCGCAGCTCGGGCGGGACCCCGGCTGGTCGAGTCCGACTCTCCCCGAGCACCGATGAGGCGCGCGGGGAGAGATCCGGCCGTTACGCGAGCCGCTTCACCGTCAGCCCACGGAACGTGCTCGTGCCTTCATGGGAGTACAGGCGGATGCGGTTGTCGCCCTCCAGCGGGAACACGCGGTGCGAGTGCACGGCGCGGCCGTCTCCGACGAACATCTCGACGCTCGTGCGGTCGACGAGGATCCGCAGGCTCAGGCGCCCGGCCGAGGGATCGACCGGTGTCTGGGTCTCGCCGCCGGTGGGGTTGATAGTCGGACGCCGGTTGACGTACGCGAATCCGCCCGCGAGATATGCTCCTACGGCGACGTGGCGCCCGCCGCCGGGGGCGCGGCAGACCTCCAGGCCGACGTTGGCCGGAGGCGCCGCAGGATCCCAGACGATCTCGCAGGAGATCTCGTAGGCCAGCTCTCGCAGCTCGAGGTCCCGCGTCCCGGTGACCTCGACATCGCCCAGGCTGTGCGTGCGCCTCACGTGGTCGGCGAGCGCGGCGGTGGGGGCGGAGGCGAGATAGTAGTCGTCGGTCCCCCGCTTCAGCCGGACGTCACGGACGATCATGTCATCGCCGTTGTAGCCGTCGGTGGCGAGTGTGGGGGTGTTGTGCGGGTAGTCCCAGAAGTTCGCCCAGCCGATCGCGCGCCGGAGGGTCGGATCCTCGGCGCCCGCCGCGTCGTGGTTCGGGTACGTGACCGCACCGTAGAAGTCGAAGCCGTAGTCGAGCCACTCCGGCTCGTCGCGGTCGGTGACGAACGATGCACCGTCGAAGCGGCCCGTCCAGTAGGCGTAGGTGGCCGGAAGGCCGCGAGCCTTGCCGTTGCCGCTGGTGCCGAGGATCCAGTGGGAGGTTCCGTCGTCCGCCGTCATCCGGAAGATGTCCGGACATTCCAGAAGGCCGAGGTCGGTGCGCACGAACTCCCCCACCCGAGTCCAGGAGCGCAGGTCGGGGGACGCGTAGAAGCCGATCTCCTGCCCCTCCGCATTGGCCATGAACCACCGGTTCCGGTCGGAGTCCCAGATCACCTTGGGGTCGCGGAAGTCCGGCGTTCCGGGATTCGCGAGCACCGGCGCCGTTCCACCCGGGCGGAAGGAGCGACCACGGTCGGTCGAATACCAGAGATACTGCGCCTGTCGCCCCTCCGGAGCCTGCGTGACGAGGGCGATGACGGCACCCGCACCGTATCCCGCCGTGTTCTGCTCGTCGATGACCAGCGATCCCGACCAGCAGTCGCCGTTGGCGTCGCTGAACTTCGGGATCGCCTCGCCTCGGTCGCGGAACTCGACATGGTCACGGGTCGTCGCGCGGCGCCACGACGTGCCGACTCCGCCCTCGAGGTAGTCGGCGTTGTAGAGGTAGTAGTAGTGGTACTCGCCGTCGAGGTAGATCGGCCGCTGGGGGTCGTTCTTCCAGTTGTCGGGCACGCTGAAGTGGTACGTCGGTCGCATGCGCGATCGTCCTTTCGAGGAGGGGCCTCCCGCTGCGGCAGGAGTCGCGGGAGCGAGTGTCGAGGCGGCGGCGGATTCACCGGCCACCAGGGCGAGCGAGCCGCCGATCGCGGCGGCCCCCGCCCCCGCGAGGAGTGCGCGGCGGGAGAGCGCGTGAGGAGTGTCCATGATCACCTTCCGTTGAGGGCAGCATCGGCGCTGCCGTTAGGGGTGCGCGACGGCGCACGCTCGCCCGCCGGTCGCGTCGAACGACGGCTGCCCTGCCGTCGCCAGGTCTTTCGCCCAGGGCAGGTCCGCACCGGCCCTGGACACCGTGATCGCCGCGGCCCCGGCGGCGCGGACGCCGAGGACCTCGATCGTCGACCGGTCGAGAGGACGATCCGCGGCCAGCAGGTCGGCGATGAGCGAGCTCATATAGGTGTCGCCGGCACCGATCGTGTCCGTGACCGACACGGGGGATGCGGCGACGGAGACGGCGATGCCCTGAGCGACGAGCAGTGCGCCGTCGGCGCCGAGGGTGATCACGACCAACCGCGGGCCCAGGGCATGCACCCGCTCGCCGGCCTCGGTCGGCGACAGCCGCGGATACAGCCACTCGGCGTCTTCGTCGCTCATCTTCACGACGTCCGCCCGAGAGGCCAGCTCCTCGAAGTCCGCGAACGTCTCGGCATGGGTGCCGAGCAGGGCGGGACGGATGTTCGGGTCGAACGTGACGAGGCGCGCATCGAGCCGATCCAGGTGTGCGAGCACGGTCGCGCGACCCGGCGAGAGGAAGGCGCCGATCGATCCGGTGTGCACGAGTGCGGGGGCGACCGCCAGCGGCGCCGCCCCGGGATTCCACTGCACGTCGAAGAGGTACGACGCCGAACCGTCCTCGCGCATGGTCGCGGTCGCTGTGGAGGTGGGCCGGTCGGAGAAGGATCCGGCCAGCACCCGCACGCCCGATCGTTCCAGATGGCGAACGATCCGACTCCCCCGCGCGTCGCGCCCGAGGTCGGTCAGCAGTGCGACATCCAGGCCGCGACGGCCGAGCCCCAGCGCGACGTTGGCGGGGCTGCCCCCGGGGTGCTCGGTCGTCGATGTGCCGTCATCGACGACGTCGACGAGGGCCTCGCCGATGACGAGGGCATCGACCGATTCGGTCGCCGCGCCGCTCATGCGCGGTCCAGATCGGTGATCACCAGCGAATCGATCGTCGCCCCGGGGCGACTCGCCGCGATGCGGACGCCGACCCGCTCGTCCGTGGTCACGATCTGCTCGCTGATCGTGACCGCGCCCCCGTCGGCGAACACCTCGACCGAAGTGCTGTCGACCCAGACGTCGAGGTCGAGAACGCCGTCGCGCAGTTCCACGGACGCCGACGAGGTGAGCCCGTAGTCGGCCGAGAACGACGTGTTCGACGCGCCGGAGCGGTCCACGCTCACTACGCCGTCGGCGTACCGCACGACGATGGCATCGCCCGGCTCCGCTCCGGCACGGACGTGCAGCTCGACCTCCGCCTCAGCGGGACGGATCGCGAGCTCGATGCGCAGCGCGGCTCCCTGCGCCTCCCGCGGCAGCTCGAATCCGCCCACGGGGACGGGGGTGTGCTCGCACGAGAAGGCGGCCGGACGGTCGACCTCGACGGCGGGCCGCTGCAGCAGCACATCTCCGCGGAGCGAGAGCCGACGCGGGAGCGCCATGCTGCCGCGCCACGGGTGCGTGGGAACCTCGCGCGCGTACGCCCAGTTGCTGAGCCAGGCGAGCATCACGGGCTCCTCCAGACCGCTGAAGGTGACCCCGGCGTAGTAGTCGTGCCCGTGATCGAGCCAGTCCCAGTGCGACGGGGTGAATGTCGTCCCGTCGAAGTCGCCCACGATGTACTGCATGCCCGAGCCGCCGCCCGGATGCCCCGGATTCACCGACAGCGCCAGCACCCACCGGTTCTCCACCGGGAACAGGTCGGGGCACTCCCACATGCCCTCGGGTGCACCGAACGGCCCGAAGACGCTGAGCGGCTGCCAGGCGAGCAGGTCATCGGACCGGAACAGGTGCACCTGCCGGTCGAGCGCCTCCACCGCGACGAGGATCCACTCGCCGCCGTGGCGGAACACCTTCGGGTCACGGAAGTCCGCGGTGCCGCGGTCGAGGACCACGCCGTGCTTCGTCCACGTGTAGCCGCCGTCCGCGCTGTGGGCGAGCGCCTGCGCCTGGCCGTGATCGGTCGCCGAGGTGTAGAGCGCGATCAGAGGCGCACGACCGTCGACGCCGAAGCCCGACGAGTTCGTCGCGTCGAACACGACGGAGCCGGAGAAGATCTGCTCGTCGTCGTCGAACCGCAACGCCACGGCGTGCTCCTGCCATGTCCGCAGGTCCCGGCTGGTGGCGTGCCCCCAGCTCATGTTCCCCCAGTCCGCCGACTCGGGGTTGTGCTGGAAGTACAGGTGGTACAGGCCGTCATGGTGGATGAGGCCGTTCGGGTCGTTCATCCAGTTCTCCGCGGGAGCGAAGTGGGCCTGCGGGCGACTGGTCGCATCGGTGAGGGGCGTCGTCATTGCGTGGTTCTCAGTTCGAAGTCGTGGTGGTCGTCGTGGTGCGGGTCGTCGGGATGGGGATCGTCGGGATGGGGATCGCGGCTCTCACTCGACGCCGTCCTGGCTGTACCAGTGCGTCGAGGAGACGAATCGATGCGCCGGCCGCTCCTGCGCCGGCGATCGGCCCTCCGTGATCGTGTGGATCTGCGCACGGACGCGGGCACGATCCTCCCGGTCGAAGGGTGTGCGTCGGAGCGGATCGGGGGCGGCTGAGACGAGCAGCCGGGTGTACGGATGCTGCGGCGCGTCCATCACCTCCGCGCTCGCGCCGCCTTCGACGAGCGCTCCGCGGAGCATGACGATCGTCGTGTCCGCGACGAAGCGCGCGGAGGCGAGATCGTGCGTGATGTAGAGGATCGAGATGCCGCGCTCGTCGCGGAGGCGCTTCAGCAGCTGCAGCACCCCCATCCGCACCGACACGTCCAGCATCGAGGTGGGCTCGTCGGCGAGGATCACCTTCGGGTTCACCGCCAGCGCGCGGGCGATCGCCACCCGCTGACGCTGTCCTCCGGAGAGCTCGTGCGGGTGCCGGTCCAGCAGCGCGGGGTCGAGCTCGACGGAGCGCATCAGGGCCGCGGCCTCCTCGCGTCGCTGTGCGGCGGAGAGGTCGGAGTAGATGGCGAGCGGGCGCTCGAGGAAGTGACGGATGCGCTTCGTCGGGTTCAGGGATCCGAAGGGATCCTGGAACACCATCTGCACCGTGTTCCGGTATCGGCGTGACGCGCGCCGCGGCTCGTCGCGGAGCACATCGATGCCTTCGACGATCAGGCGGCCGTCGGACGGCTGCTCGAGTCGTGCGAGGATGCGGGCGATCGTGCTCTTGCCGCTGCCGGACTCGCCCACGAGCGCCATGATCTCGCCGGCGTGCAGATCGAAGCTCGCACCGTCGACGGCTCTGGTGCTGCGGCGCGCGAACATCGATCCGCCCATGAAGTCCTTGGTCACGTCGCGGAACGAGACCACGACCTCGCCCGCCGCAGCCGGATCCGACGCGGGTCCGTCGACGGCCGCGGCCGTCGACGGTGCCGGCGCGGACGGGTCGCGGGTGATGGGCGGAAAGGCGTCGATGAGCTGTCGCGTGTACTCGTGCGTCGGTCGCGCATACACCTCGGCCGAGTCCCCCACCTCCAGCAGAACGCCGTGACGCATGATGCCGAGGCGCTGACTGATCTCGACCATCAGCGAGAGGTCGTGCGTGATGAAGAGGATCGCGAACCCGAGGCGGGCCTGCAGCTCCTTGATCTCGTTGATGATCTCCTGCTGCACGACGACGTCGAGCGCCGTGGTGGGCTCGTCCATGATGAGCAGATCGGGCTCGAGGGCCAGGGCGATCGCGATCACCGCACGCTGACGCATGCCCCCGGAGAGCTGATGAGGGTACGACGTCATGCGATCGGGGTCGATGCCCACGAGCTCGAGCAACTGCCGCGCCCGCTCACGCGCCTCCGCTCGCCTCATCTTCCGGTGCGTGGTGAAGACGTCGACGATCTGATCCCCGACCGTCATCACGGGGTTCAGGGAGTTCATCGCGCTCTGGAAGACCATCGAGACGCGATTCCACCGGAACGCGCGCAGCTCCTCTCCGGTCAGATGCTCGATCTCGACGTCGCCGCAGCGGATCGACCCGGAGACGATGCGGCCGTTGCCGCCGAGGAGCTTGAGGATGGCGTTCGCGATCGTGCTCTTGCCGCTTCCGGACTCGCCGGCCAGGCCGAACGTCTCTCCGCGGCGGATGGTGAAGGACACGTTCTCGACGGCGGTGACGGATCGTCCGTTCACCTCGTAGGCGATGGTGAGGTCGCGGACGTCGAGGATGACGTCGGCCGCGTCGGGTGCTTGCGCGCTGCTCGCGCTCGCGCTCGGTGTGGTGATCATCGCCGGCGGTCCTTTCTCTTGGTGCGTCCGGCGAGTCGAGGATTGGTGATCTCGTCGACGGCGTAGTTGATGAGGGCGAGCGCGAACGCCACCAGGGCGATGGCGACGCCCGAGGGGACGAAGGTCCACCAGGTGCCTCGGATGAGAGAGCCTTCGATGCTCGCCCAGTACAGGTTCGTGCCCCAGCTGATGGCCGAGACGTCGCCGAGGCCGAGGAACTCCAGTCCCGCCTGGGCCCCGATGCCGAAGATCACGCAGGCGAGGAAGGTGCTCATCACGATGGACGCCATGTTGGGCAGCATCTCGCGGAACATGATCGTCAGCGGGCGCTCCCCGGTCACGACCGCGGCGTCGGTGTAGTCCTTGCCGCGCAGGGAGAGGGCTTGCGACCGCACCACTCGCGCCGACCCGGCCCACCCGGTGGCCACGAGCACGATGACGATGGTCCCGGGTCCTGGCGGGAGGAACGCGGCGAGGATGATCAGGAGAGGCAGCCCGGGGATCAGCAGGAAGATGTTCGTCACGACCGACAGCACGTCGTCGACGACGCGGCCGAAGAAGGCCGACACCAGACCGACCAGCAGACCGATGAGAGTGGCCAGCGCTCCGACGGTGAACCCGATGCCGAGCGAGCTCTGGGATCCCCAGATCAGAAGTGCGAGGACGTCCTCGCCCTTGGCCGTCGTGCCGAGAAGGTGCGCGAGCGACGGCGCCTCGGAGCCGGCGACCACCGAGGCACGGGGATTGCCCGGTGCCAGCAGCGGCGCGGCGACGGCGACGACGACGAAGATCGCCAGGATGACGAGGCCGATCACCGCACGACGGTCTCGCAGCAGACGCGCGAGCAGGTGGTCGCGGTACACCGGGCTCTTCACCGGGACGCCGGGACGCGAGGTCGTCGCCGTCGAGAGCATGCTCGATCCGGAATTCTGTACGGACATGATTACCTCACTCGCACACGCGGGTCGAGCCGCACGTAGAAGATGTCGATCAGGAAGTTGGCGACCAGCACGGCGCCGGTCAGGGTGAGGAAGATGCCCTGCATGAGCGGGTAGTCCAGCGCCTGCACGGCCCGGAGCAGCTGATAGCCGATGCCGGGGTAGGCGAAGACGACCTCGGTGAGCAGGGCGCCGCCGACCACGAAGCCGATCGACATCCCGAAGGCGGTCACCGAGGGCAGCATGGCGTTGCGGGCCGCGTAGCGGTACATGATCCGCCGCTCGGTCAGACCCTTCGCGCGCGCCATCGTGATGTAGTCCTCGGCGGCGGTGCCGATCATGGTGTTGCGCATGCCCAGCATCCATCCGCCGATCGAGACCGCCACGATCGTGCCGGCGGGCAAGACGAGGTGCAGCATCAGGTCGCCGATGAACTCCCCGCTGAACGAGGGGACGGTGCCGAGCGTGAACGCCTGACCGATCGGGAACCACTTCAGGGTCACGGCGAACAGGTACAGCGCGATCATCGCGATGAAGAAGTAGGGGAACGACCCGGTGAACACCAGCAGCGGCGGGAAGATGGTGTCCAGCGCACCGCCGCGCCGCCAGGCCGCCCAGATGCCCAGCAGGTTGCCGAGGACGAACGAGATCACCAGCGCCGTGCCGCCGAGAAGGATCGTGTACCCGAGCTGCGCGCCGATCACCTGCACGACGGGCGTCGGGAACTGCGAGATCGAGAGGCCGAGGTTGCCGGTGAAGACGTCGCCGATGTACTGGATGTACTGCTGCCACACCGGACGGTCGTCGAGACCGAACAGGTGCCGGAACTGCGCGACCTGATCGTCGGTCAGGTTCTGCATCTGACCGAGCATGCGGCCGACGGGGTCGCCAGGCATCAGGCGCGGGAGCAGGAAGTTGATCGTGAGGGATGCCCAGAACGCGATCAGGTAGTAGCCGAGTCTGCGGAGAACGAAAGCCATCAGATGCCTCTCAACGTGGTCGCCGCTGGTCGCGGGCGGGGAACGGATGGAGAAGGGTGCCGGTGGCGGCGCGGAGGCGCCGCCACCGGGAGCCCTCACTCGCGCGGGCGGATGTTCGCCAGCACCATCACGGTGCTCGAGACGCTGGCCGACAGCGTCGCGTAGGGGTCGTCCTCGCTCGGCCAGCCCACGAAGTTGGTGCTGTTGTAGGCACCCCACTCCGGGCCGGGGAACAGCGGGATGGTGGGCGCGGACTCCGAGTAGACGGCCTGCAGCTTGTCCATGACGGCCGCCTGCTCCTCGTCGCTGGTGGCCGCGGCGAACTGATCGAGCAGCTGGTCCGCCTCTTCACTGCAGAAGCGCTGGAAGTTCTGGGTCGCCTCCTCGCCCACGGGCTTCACCGTGCGGCACGACATCGCGCTGCGGTAGTACTCGAACGGCGTGACGCCCGCGCCGCTCCAGGCGATGTTGCCCTGGAACGTACCGCCGAACAGCGCCTGGTTGATCTGCGACCAGTCCTGCACCTTCAGCGGTGCGCTGATGCCGAGCTCGGTCATGTTGTCGGAGATCACCTGGGCGACCGCGATCCAGTCGGTCGAGGCGGACCCGACGCCGATGCTGAACTCCAGCGGTGCTCCGTCGGGAGTGACGCGCATGCCGTCGGCCCCGCGCTCGTAGCCCGACGAGTCGAGCAGCGCATTCGCGGCATCCACGTCGTAGGTGGTCCAGTCGCACTGCGAGACGAGTGCCTCGTCGCGCCACGTGTCATACGCGTCGCTCAGGCCGGTGCAGTCGGAGGGGTGCGTGTAGCCGTTCATCCCCTTGGCGACGACGGCCTCGCGGTCGATGCCCATGCTGATCGCCTTGCGGAGGTTCACGTCGTCGTAGGGCCCCTGCGCGGTGTTGAGCGTCAGGGCGATGGTGGAGCCGACGGCCGGGAACCAGTAGCCGCGGTGCTCGGGATCGACATCCACGTAGGTCTTCTGGATGTCCTGGATGAAGCCGAGGCCGAAGTCGATGTCGCCGTTGATCGCGGCGATGTTCGCGGCGTCGTTTCCGCCGTAGGCGATGACTCGGATGCCGGTGTAGTCGGCCTTGTCCTTCTGCCAGTAGTGCGGGTTGCGGAGCAGATCGAAGGACTGCGCCGAGAAGTTGGCGACCTCGGTGAACGGGCCCGAGGCGACGGGGTCGGAGTTCTGGAACTTCGCCGGGTCGTCGACGTCCTTCCAGATGTGCTCGGGAACGATCAGCTGAACACCCAGCTCATACAGGCCGGGCGTGTAGGGACGGTTGAACGCGAAGGCGACCGTCGTGTCATCGGGGGTCGCGACCGAGTCGACGTACTCGTAGGTCGACTCGCCGAGCACCTCGCGGGCGAGGTCGAAGGAGTACGCCACGTCCTCCGACGTCAGCTCCTCGCCGTCGGACCAGGTGAGGTCGTCGTTGAGCGTGAAGGTGAGCGTGAGTCCGTCGTCGCTCCACTCGTACCCGGAGGCGAGCCAGGGCACGATCTCGCCCTTGGGGAGGTTCGTCACCATCATCGACTCGTAGACGGCGTTCTTCGACATCGCGACCGCGGTCGGCGAGAAGGGGTTGAAGTTCTGCACGAACGACGCGTTGCCGATAGCGGCGACGCGGAGCATGTCGGACTTCGCACCGGACTGGGCCGGAGCGCAGCCCGACAGTGCCATGGCGGCCGCGCCGACCACGGCGGTGGCGCCAACTAACGCGCGCCAGAAACGGCGCGAACGAGAATCAGTCATGATTTCCTTTCATCTTTGAACAGGACTGTTCGGGTGTCGAGACGGATGCCCGCATCGTGCGGGAACCCTGCGGGTCAGATCGGGTCAGGTCGGAATCGAGACCGAATTCCGCGCGATGGGCGGGCAGCCCACCATCACGTGGGACGGCGGCTCGCCGTCGGCGGCGTTCATGAGGAGCTCCGCGCCCCGCTCCCCCATCTCGCGGAAGGGCAGGGCGACCGAGGAGAGGCCGGGACGCAAGGATCCGGCGATGATCTCCTGGTTGTCGAAGCCGACGATCGAGATGTCTTCGGGGATGCGGAGACCGAGTTCCCTCGCGGCCTCGTACGCGCCCATCGCGATGCGGTCGTTGGCGCAGAACAGTCCGTCGATGTCGCCATCGCGCAGCAGCTCGATCGCGACCCGGTAGCCGTCTTCGGCCTCGGGGCCGGACCGGACCATGAGCGCGGGGTCGATGGCGATCCCCGCATCGGCCATGGCGCGGCGGTAGCCGGCCTCTCGGCCTTCGGCGGCCACGAGATCGCCCGGCAGATTGATGAACGCCACCCGGCGACGCCGCGCCTCGAGCAGCATCGACGTCGCGGAATAGCCGCCGTTCTCCTCGTCGGGCAGGACCGTCGAATAGCGTCCGAGCGGATCGAAGCAGTGGACGAGCACGACAGGAACCCCGTCGAGGGAGGCAGGGAGGTCGATGGGCCGGTTCCAGGTGGTGGCGACGATGATGCCGCCGACGCGGTGCTCGAGCATCATCTCGATCGACCGGGCGTCCGGACGCTCGATGTGCGCCGCACCGGCGATGATGAGCGACTTGCCGTGGCGCCAGAACCAGTCCTGCGCCCCGGCGATCAGATCGCCGCCGAAGGGGGTCGACACGATGTCGGTCACGAGCCCGAACAGGTCGGTGCGCTGTCCGGCGAGCGCCCTGGCGCCGGCGTTCGGACGATACCCGAGCTCGGCCGCCCGCTCCCGCACGCGGTCACGGGTCTCGGCGGAGACCTGGTTCTCGTCGTTGAACGCGAAGGACACAGCCGAGCGGGAGAGACCGAGATCTCTGGCTACATCACTCATGGTGACGGGTCGCTTCGTCATCGTTGACCGTTCTGTCGCGCGTTAGTACGTGTGAGACCCAAAGCTAACGCGCGACAGAACGAGTGTCAAGCGTTCCATCCGCAGCTCGGCAATTCCGTCAGCCCAGGCGGCGTATCGACGATCGCGTGATGACCGGCATGGGGATCAGCACCGCCCCCAGGGGGATCTCGCCGAGCAGCATCTCGACGGCAGTGCGCCCCATCACGTCATAGGGGAGCCGCGCGGTCGTCAGGCCCGGTCGCTGGAAGCTCGCCAGCTCTTCGTCGTCGAACGACGCGACGGAGATGTCGTCCGGCACCTTCAGCCCGCGCTCCGCGATCGCCTGGTACGTGCCGAACGCCACGCCGTCGTTGCCGGCCAGGATCGCCGTGAGATCGGGATGGGCATCGAGCATCTGCAGGGTGCGGGTGTAGCCGACATCGGGGTTCCAGTCCGGGACGTCGACGACGAACGGCCGAACGCCCGCCTCGGCGAAGGCGGCGTGGATGCCGTCGAACCGCGGCCCGATGGTGACCGAGTGCCGTGGAGACGAGACCGCGAGGGGATTGTTGCCGATCACACCGATGCGGCGGTGCCCGGCGTCGGTGAGCAGCTGCGCCATCGCGTGACCGGCGGTGCGCTCGTCCGGCAGCACCGAGGGGTGCCCGGTCGTCGACGTGCCGTTCACGATCACGACAGGGACGTCCTGGGGCATCTGCGGAACCTCGATCATCCGCGCGCCGAGGAGTCCGATCAGGATGCCGTCGACACGTCGGTCGATCATGGCCTGGATCTCGTCGGAGATCGTCGCGTCGTCGCCCTCGGTCTCGGCGATGAGAACGGTGTAGCCGTGCTCTTTCGCCGCCGAGAGCAGGCCGCGGATCATCTCGGAGGCATAGCGGGTCACGGTGATCTGATCGGAGATGAAACCGAGCGTCTTCGTCTTTCCGAGTCGCAGGCTCTGAGCTGCGGGATTGGGCCGGTACCCGAGCTCCTCGGCGGCGGCGCGGATGCGTCGTGCGGCATCGACGGAGAGGCGCGAGCCCGGTCGATCGTTCAGGATCATGCTGACCGCGGTCTTCGACATGCCGGAGAGCGCGGCGACATCGGCGAGCGTCGGCCTGCGATCGACGTTGTTCGGCACCGGCATCCTCCTGTCGTGACATCTCCAGCTTAGGCAGTGCAGCCCCGACCCCGGAACGACGCGCGTTGAATTGATTTAGCAGAATACTTGCAGCCCCCGATCCGCGATGCTAGCCTCGGCCTGCTGAATCAATTCAGCATCTTCGGTCGGGTACTGCTTCCCGCCTGCGGAGTCACTCACTCAGGAGAGAACATCGTGGTTGATCTCACTCGCAGAGCCCTGTTCGGCGCCATCGGATTGGGCATCGTCGGCACCGTGGTCTCGTGGCCTCGACTCACCGGAGCCGACATCCCCGGGCGCGGAAAGGATGTCCTGACGGTCGCTCTCTTCGGCACCGCGCAAGACGCGGTCGCGCGTCAGGCGCTGGTCGACGGGTTCCAGCGCGCACACCCCGGCATCGAGGTGCGCATCGTCGCCATCCAGGGACAGGACTGGAGCGAGTACTTCGCGAAGATCCTCACGATGATCGCGGCGGGCACGCCTCCGGATGTCGTCACGGTGGCGACGGAGGGCGCGCAGCTCTTCGCCTCGCGCCTCGCGCACCCGCTCGACGACTTCGTGCGCCGCGACGCGTCGGACATGCAGGAGTACTTCGACGACGTGAACCCGGCGCTCATCGAGGCGTTCATGTACCAGGGCAGCCTGTTCCAGATGCCCGACAACTTCAATGCGGCGAACGTCTTCTACAGCACCCAGGCGATGGAGCGTGCGGGGCTCGAGCGCCCCGCGGACAACTGGACACTGGATGACTTCTTCGCGACCGCCCGGGCGATGAAGAAGAGCGCGCCGGGGCAGTTCCTGCCGTACTTCTGGAACAACCGGCTCTGGGGCGGCGTCGTTCCGTGGCTCTACGTCAACAACACCAGCTTCCTCCGCGAGGAGAAGGCCGGCGGAGGCGACTGGTTCTGGAACCGCTTCTATCCCGACCAGCCGGCCCGCAGCGGAGGATACGTATGGCAGCAGGCGGATGCGCTGAACGAGAGCGTCGAGGAGAGCTTCTCCGTGCTGCAGAGCATGGTCTCGGAGGGTCTTGCGGCGAACCCCGCACAGGGCGGCGGGAACGAGCTGGTCTCCCTGTTCTCCACCGGCGCGGTCGGCATGACCCCCGCGGGCGGATTCTGGGTGAGCGGCCTCGAAGAGGCGGGCGTCGCGAACGATGCCTACGACGTGACGTACTTCCCCCGGATGGCGGGGCAGCGTCACCAGTTCGGTGCCGGAGGATACGCGATCATGGAGACCTCTCCGCGCAAGGACGAGGCCTGGGAATGGCTCAAGTACTGCGTCTCGGTCGAGGGCATGAAGATCGCCCACCCGAAGCCCGACTCGTCACTCCCTCGCCGCTCGCTCAACGCCGAACTGTACGGCGCCGGGGTGGGGCCCGCCCACTGGGACGTCTTCTACGACACCCTCGACAGATTCCCCGACACCGGCCCGATGCCGGCGCCTCCCCAACAGGCTGCGGTCGAGTCGGCGTTGCTGAAGAACGTGGTGTCGACGATCACGAACGGCCCGTCCGGCGTCCGCCGCGGGCTGGAGACGATGCAGCGAGATCTCGAGATCGCGCTGGGAGGACGATGATGCCCGAGAGCAGCACGCGAACCCTGACCGTCCCGCCGGGCGCGCGCGGCGAGACCGGCACCGTCGCCCGCTCGGGGCGGTCCATCATCTGGGTCTTCCTGGCCCCCACCGTGATCGGCCTCGGGCTGTTCAACCTCGTCCCGATCGTCGGATCGTTCGTCCTGGCCTTCTTCCGGTGGGACATCATCTCCGATCCGGTGTTCGTCGGAGTCGACAACTTCGTCGATCTCGCGATGAACCCGACGGTGCGCGTGTCTTTCCTGAACACCATCGGCTTCGTGATCGTGGCGGTCATCCTGCAGCTGACGGTCGCGCTGGTGCTCGCCATCCTCGTGCAGTCGAAGATGCCGACATGGTTGCGCACCTTCTTCCGGTCGTCGCTGTTCTTCCCGCTGATCCTGTCGGCGGCATCCGTCTCCCTGATCATGGCCTACCTGTTCAATCAGGAGTTCGGGCTCGTGAACCAGACACTCAACCTGATCGGCATCGCCGACGTCGGGTGGCTGACGACCGGCTTCGGAGCGAAGGTCGTGGTGCTGCTGGTCTACGTGTGGCAGAACTTCGGCTTCACGTTCCTGCTCTTCATCGGGGGCCTCGCGGCGATCCCGAGCGAGGTCTACGAGGCATCCTCCCTCGACGGCGCCGCCGGATGGACGCAGTTCCGCATGATCACGCTGCCCCTGGTGAGCCCGACACTGCTGGTCGCATCGGTCATGGCCATCATCAACGCGCTGCAGATCTTCGATCAGCCGTGGGTGCTCACGCGAGGTGGGCCCGGCGATGAGACCCGAACCGCCGTCATGGTGATCTACGAGTCCGCCTTCCGAGAGCTCGACTTCGGCGGCGCCTCCGCCATCGGAATCGTGTTGACCCTGCTCATCATGCTCGTCACGGCCATCCAGTTCCGGCTGAGCCGCCGATTCGTCTTCTACGGGTGAGGCCATCATGACCACGACAATCATCACGAAGCGCTCGTGGGCCCACAGCCTCGGCACGGGCGGCAAGTTCGTCATCCTCGGGGTGGCGGTGTTCCTCACCCTCGGGCCCGTCGTCTGGACGCTCGTCACGGCGCTGTCGCCCACAGACAGCGTCACGCAAGAGGTCACGGTGGGCTTCGGAGCGTTCGCCGACGTCTTCACCAAGATCCCGCTCTGGCTGTATGCCTGGAACAGCGCGCTCGTGGTGATGCTCGTCGCCGCCGGGCAGATGCTCTCTGCGGCGATGGCGGGCTACGTCTTCGCCAAGTTCGAGTTCCGCAGCAAGAAGATCCTCTTCGCCCTGATCCTCGCGACCATGATGGTTCCACTGCAGGTCACGATCGTGCCCGTGTTCATGCTGGTGCGGGGAATGGGGCTCGCCGACACCCTCCTGGCGCTCATCGTGCCCGCCCTGCCCACCGCATTCGGCACGTTCCTGATGCGGCAGTACTTCATGGGGATCCCGACGGAGCTGGGCGAGGCCGCGCAGCTCGACGGCGCGGGTCCCTGGCGCACGTTCTTCGGCGTGTACCTGCCGCTGGCGACGCCGGCCCTCGCGATCGTCGGCATCCTCGCCTTCAACTATCACTGGAACGAGTTCTTCCGACCGCTCATCATGACCATCAGCGATCAGAACTTCACGTTGCCGCTCGGGCTCGTGACTCTGCAGGGCAATCTCGGCACCGGAAGCATCTCGACGGTGCTCGCCGGAGTGATCCTCTCGATGATCCCTGCGCTGCTGGTGTTCTTCTTCGGGCAGAAGCCGCTGCGCGAAGGACTCACGGCGGGCGTCGGCAAGTGACCGACGCCCCCTCGACGAGAAAGACGACCTCCCCGGTGACCCCCACTGACCTTCCCCCGGTCCGCACCACGAGCCCGCGAACGCACTTCTCTCCGCGCCACAACTGGATGAACGATCCCAACGGTCTCGTCTTCCACGACGGCCGCTACCACCTGTACTTCCAGTGCAACCCGCAGGGCATCGCGCACGCGAACCTCAGCTGGGGCCATGCGACGAGCACCGATCTGCTGCGGTGGACAGAGCACGATCCGGCGATCCTCTGGGACGACGATGCGCAGATCTTCTCGGGCTCCGTCGTGGTGGACCACGGCAACACCTCGGGATTCGGCACGGCCGAACGACCGCCGCTGGTGGCGCTGTACACGGCTGCGGCACCGGGGCATCAGGCTCAGGCGCTCGCATACAGCACCGACGGCGGGTATGCCTGGACGAAGTACCCGGGCAACCCCGTGCTCGACCGCGGCACGAGCGACTTCCGCGACCCGAAGGTGTTCCGCTACGACGACGGCGGGGACGGATACTGGGTGATGGTCGCGGTCGAGGCGCAGGACCGTCAGGTGCTGTTCCACCGGTCCGACGACCTCAAGACCTGGACCTTCCTCTCGTCGTACGGTCCGGCCGGACCGGTCGGCGGCGTCTGGGAATGCCCGGACATGTTCCCGCTCGCCGTCGACGGCGATGACGACGACGTGCGATGGGTGCTGCTGATCAGCCTGAACCCCGGAGGCATCGCCGGGGGCTCCGGCACGCACTACGTCGTCGGCGACTTCGACGGCACGGTCTTCCACCCCAGCGCGCCCCACCCGGCTCCCGAGCCCGCGATGCTGACGGACCGGAGTCAGTCTCGCGAGGAGCTGGAGGAGTTCGGGTGGATCGATTTCGGACCGGACTGCTACGCCGGCGTCACGTTCGACGGTCTCGGTCGACCCGACCGCACCCTCATCGCCTGGATGGACAACTGGGAGTACGCCGGTCGCATCCCCGCCGACGACGCCGACGAGAATCGCAGCGCGATGACGCTTCCCCGCAGGCTTTCGCTCACCCGCGACCAGAACGGGATCGAGCGGCTGCGGCAGGAGCCGGCGGTCGAGGTCGACCCCGCCGAGAACGTCGAGCTGGGCTGCCTGACCGGCGGCGTCGTGCTCGCCGACGGACTGACCGGGGCCGCGCGGATCCGCTTCGCCGCGGCGTTCGGCGATGCGCAGAGCGTCGAGCTGCGCATCGAGTCGTCGTCACGCGATGAGACGGTCGTGATCCGTCAGGACCGTGCGAGCGGACGCCTCGAGCTCGATCGCCCCGGTGCGGGGATGCCCCCGGGTTTCGCCAGGACTCCGTCGATGCTCCTCGGCCAGCCGGACGAGATCGGATGGGATGTGTGGATCGATGCGCTCAACGAGCGGGTCTCCTCTGTCGAACTGTTCGCACAGGACGGCGAGAGGGTGCTCACCGCACTGATCCCCGCCGCATCGCACCGCACCTACTCCGTCAATGCCGTCGGCGGAGCGCTGAGCGGGGCGCGAGCCGAGGTGGTGGATACCCGAGGCTGACCCACACGCGAACCGCCGACGGCTCGCGCATCCCGTCGAACTCGGGCGTCTCCCCCGTCGACACGCCTCCGCCTTCGTGACATCGCTGATGCTCTCGGGGCCGTTCCTCGGCGACGAGCGCGACCATCTCTACACGCTCTACGGCATCCTGCCGATCTCCCGACGGGTGGTCGCCGTCGGCGTGCTCGTCATCGTCATCGGCACGATCACCGCCGTCCGCCTCTACTCGACCCGCGAACTCCGCTGACGCCCGCGTCGACCACGACACGACCGTCGACGATCGTCAACAGCACCGCGGCCTCGCCCAGGCTCTCGGGATCAGCCGTCCGAGGATCGCGGTCGAGCACCGTGATGTCGGCGACGGCGCCCGCCCGCAGAACACCGCCGGTGCGACCGATGGTGCGATAGGGCTCGACGGTCAACCCGCGTAGCGCCGTCATCGCATCGAGCGCCTGATCCGGGCCGATAGGCGGCGCGGTCGGGTCGTCGTGCGGGCGCCGCAGTTGTGCATCCGCGAGGATGCCCACGGCGTCGCTCGGCGCGACGGGCCAGTCCGAACCGAGCGCGAGCGGAATCCCGGCACGGACCAGATCACGGGTACGGAATCCGCGGCCCGCGCGGGCATGGCCCAGACGTCGCGACCAGTTGTCGCTCTCATCCGCTCGGGTGAAGAGCGTGCAGTGGGTCGGCTGCATGCTCGCGGTCGCCTTCGACGACATGAAGACGGCCAGTGCGGCATCCGTCATCGTCTCGATGTGCTCGATACGGTGCGTCGCCGCGTGCTCCGTCAGACCGTCGATCGCGCGCACCACGAAGTCGATCCCGGCGTCACCGATCGCGTGCGTCGTCGTGGGGATGCCACGCCGGTCGAGCTCGGTGAGGGCGTTGCGGTACTGGTCGGGGTCGAGCCACAGCGAGGTGGTGGACTCTCCGAGACAATCCGGTTCATGCAGCCAGGCCGTGCCGTTGTCGATGGTGCCATCGATCATGAGCTTGACGCCCTCGACCACCCAGTGCCGACCATGAGCGCCCTGCAGTGCGGCCAGCCGGACCACCTCGTCGATCGGGGTCCCCGGCACGTACCAGGGCGACATGCGCAACCGGATCGGAAGGTCGCGCGTCTCTTCGATCGCCGTCAGCAGCGGGATCGCATCGGGCGCGAGGTCCTGCACCTGTCCGGAGGTGAATCCACCCCTGGCCATGTTCAGGAGCACCTCGTAGAGGGCATCGACGCGGTGCTCGAAGCTCAGCGGGGGGAGCACCCTCTCCACGAGGTCGATGGCCTGAAGCTCCAGGAGGTAGCCCGTGGGGCGGCCCTGCTCGTCGGTCACGACGCGGGAGCCGTCGGTGAACTCCTCGCGACCGGTGACGCCGCCGAGCGCGAGTGCCGCATCGGACGCGAGCGCGGCATGGGCGTCGAAGAAGCGGATGCGGGCGGGCCGCTCGCCCGCCACGGAATTCAGGACCGCATGGGAGACGGCCTCTTCGCCGAACACGTTCGGGTCGAGCCCCCAGCCGAGCAGCCAGTCCTCGGGGGACAGTCCGGCGACCTCGCCCCGAAGCGCCGACTCCACGTCGGCGAGGGTGCGGCACCGGCTGAGATCCGCGCCACGGGTGAGCTCGATGCCGAACACCGGATGGATGTGGCTGTCGACGAAACCCGGGAGGATCACCGCACCGGGAAGGTCGACCACCCGGGTCGTCTCGTCGATCCAGGCCTGCAGCGCGGCCCTGCGTCCGACCGCCGCCACCTCTCCTGCGACGATGGCCACTCCCTCGACCCCGTCGGAGGTTGCCGGGTCGGAGTCCATCGTGACCACCGTGCCCGCGAAGACCACCAGGTCCGCGATGCCGTCGCGCGTCATCGGGCTTCTCCGTTCTCGACGCGGGCCGTCTCAGGATCGGCACCGCCGATCCGCGCGAACACCTCGGGTCGGCGGGCGCGGAGGACGAGTGCGTAGGCGGCGCCGAGCAGCAGCACAACGGGGACGACGGCGAGGATGATCGCGTTGATCGCGGGACCCGCCGACGTCAGGTAGTCGATGGTGATCACCAGGACGACGAGCAGCACGGCCATCGCGACCAGCGAGACGACGGCAGCCGGCAGCACGTACCACCGGCGCGCCAGGTGCCTGTTGCGCATGATGAAGATCAGCACGGCGATCGAGGCGAGAAGCTGCAGCGTGATGATGCCGTAGACGCCGGGCGAGTTCACGAGGATGACGAGCTGCGTGAGCGGGTCGAGGCCGGCGGTGCCGAACGCGATGACGACGATGACGGCCACGACGCTCTGGATCACGCCGGCGATCCACGGCGCCCCCATGCGGTTGGTCCTGGTGAAGGCCGCCGGGAGGATCCCGTCGCGCGCCAACGCGAAGCTGTAGCGGTTGATCGCGTTGTGGAAGGCGAGCTGGCCGGCGAAGATGCTCGTCACGATGAGCACGAACATCACCGATACGCCCCAGTCCCCCACATACGCTCCCATGGCGGTGAAGAAGAAGGCCGCGGGGTCCTGAGCGATCACCCCTTGCACCTCGCCGTCACCGAATGCCTGGATCACGAGCCACAGGGTGACCGTGTAGAACACTGCCAGGAATGCCACCGCGATGTACGTCGCGCGCGGGATCGAACGATCGGGGTCGCGGGTCTCACTGCGGTACAGGACGGTCGACTCGAACCCCATGAACGCGGCGAATCCGAATCCGAGGATGGCGAACATGCTCGGCGTGAAGATGTTCTCGGGCGCGAACGTCCCGAACTCGAGCTGCCCGGCGCGCTGGGTGAGGATCGACGAGGCGAGCACCACGAGCAGGATGGTCTCGAGGACCAGGAGCACTCCCAGCACCTTCGCCCCCACATCGACACCGGCGACGGCCAGCGCGAAGACGAGCACCGCGCCGATCACCGCGAGGAGCCACCACGGCACGTCGATGCCGAAGACGGTGGCGAACATGCCCTGCGCCATGACCCCGAACAGGCCCCAGAGGCCGATCTGCAGAAGGTTGTAGGAGATCCAGGCCAGGAAGCCGGCCGCGAGTCCGACCACGCGGCCGAGGCCGACCGCGATGTAGGTGTAGAAGCCGCCCATCGCGGTGAGGTTGCGCGCCATGAAGAGGAACCCGACGGCGAACACGGCGAGGACGATGCCCGCGACGGCGTAGACGATCGGAGCCGAGACGCCGCCGATCAGGACAGCCAGGGGTCCGATCCCCGCGAGAACGCTCAACGGGGCCGCAGCCGATATGACGAGGAAGACGACCCCCCACGCACTGAGGGCTGCTTTCTTCAGCTGGCCGGTGTGCTCCTCGTTTCGAAGAGACGTCTGCTGGGTCATGGCGTGCTTTCCTTCCGTCGGGTGGCCGACCTGCGCAACACGCCTGCGGGTCGTTGGACGACAGTGTGGCGCACGGAACATCGATTGCGCAATCGATTGGGCAATATTGATACCCAGCGGCGACATAGGATCGACAGGGAGGTCACGATGTCATCGACACGAGCCGCGACGCTGCAGGACGTCGCCGATCTGTGCGGAATCTCGCGAGGCACGGCATCCCGCGCGCTCGCCGGCACCGGTCGTGTCTCCGCCGAGACGAGACGTCGGGTGCTCGAGGCGGCGCAGACCCTCAGCTACTCGACGAACAGCGGAGCGCGCAACCTCCGCCAGGCACGGGCGGGCTCGATCGGACTCTGGTTGCCTCGCGGCATGAACTTCATGGAGTACTACATGAACTTCGCCGTCGGCGTCGTGCAGAGCACAGAGGATCGAGAGCTGACGGTGTCTCTCATTCCCGCCGAGTTCCCCGCGTCCAAGGCTCGAACCCTCCACGTCGACGGATTCGTGATGACCGATGTGATCGGCGACGACGAGCTCGCCCGTGCGATCCTCGAATCCGGGCGCCCGGTCGTGACCTCCGAGCTGGTGCCTCCGGGGATGCCCGAACCCACCGTGGCGCTGGCGGGCGATCATCGCACCGCGATGGATCGGCTGCTCGATCGGCTGCGTGCGAGCGGAGCGACGTCGATCGCCGTGGTGCGGCCCATGATCGATCAGATGTGGGCGCGGCTCGCCGCCGACGCGGCCGCGGACTGGGCGGACGCCACCGGTATCACCGTCAGGTTCATCGACCTCCACGGCGTCCCTTCGGCTGAGGAACTGCACACGATGATCCGGGGCCTGCACGACGCTCACCCCGATGTCGACGCGATCGTGTGCCTCCCCGAGGGTCTCGGCGTCGGCATCCTCTCGACGCTCCGCGAACTCGGCCACTCCGTCCCCGACGATGTCCAGCTCGTCGCGTACAACGACAGTCCCGCACTGCAGATCGTGCAGCCTCCCATCTCGGCTCTCGATCTGCGCGCCAAGGATGCCGGGATGCGAGCGGGCGAGATGCTCATCTCGCTGATCGAGAAGGCCGATGACTCCGTGCGCGGCACCGAGTGGTTCGACCTGATCTATCGCGAGCGCGCATCGACCCGCCCCGTCGGACACGCACGATCCTGAGATCTGCCGACGCCCGAGCCCGCCGCTAGCTCACCCGATAGGCGCGGTAGCGCACGGCGTTCGCCTGCCGTTGGGCCACCGCGAGGAACAGGGCACGCTGCAGGTGCGCGAGCCCCGGTGCCGCCGTCTCGATCTGCACCGTGGTGCGGAAGTAGTACGAGCCGGGGTCGACCTCTTCGCCTCGACCCAGCCGTTCGAGGATGTCCGGGGTGCCGGTGCGCAGGCCTGTGGCGTGGAGCAGAAGCAGGTCGCCGCCTGCGGTGCGAGCGGTATAGCGACCGTCGATCTCGATCGTGCCGTCAGCACGCACGATCTGCCAGTCGGCGCCCCCCGGCAGGATCTCGGCCTCGACCCCGCCGGTGACCCTTCCGCCGAGGATCGGCACCACACGACGATGACCGACGCTGGTGACGAGGTGGTCTTCGAGCGGACCGAGATCCACGGTGACGTCGAACGCGATCTCGAGGCCGGGACGCGGAAGCTCGTCGTGCGATGTCATCGGATCGGCTCCTCAGCTGGGGCAGCCGTATCTGGCGTCGCGGGCGGCGACTCCGTGCCGGCGAGCACGGCGCAGAGCCTTTCGAGAACGGGGAGAGCCGCATCGAGTGCCGCCCGCTCCCCGGGCTCCAGCCGCGCCGACGCCTGAGCGACGAGCGCGGAGTTCGCCGCGTCGAACCGGTCGAACAGGTCGAGTGCGGCCGCCGAGGCCCGCACCACGACCCGCCGACCGTCTGTCGGAGCGGGAGTCCGCTCGACGAGACCGTCACCCTCCATCGCGCCGAGCAGGTTGCTCACGGTCGAGCGGCTCAGACGCAGCCGGTCGGCGATCTCGGCCGGGCCTCGAGACGTGCCCCGAGGGAGCGCGCGGATCACGTCGATCTGCGCATCCGACAGCTCCGGCAAGCGGGCCTCTGCGCGTGTCGCGGCGAGCAGTGCGCGGCGCAGCGGGGAGATGACGGCGGCGAGCCTGCCCGCGTCGAGATCGCTCATGGCGTCACCGCCGATGCCGGCGTGAGCGAGGGGCGCTCGTTGAGGGTCTCGGGCAGGAAGCCCGCTGCGGTCTTGTAGTCGACGGCGATCCGCTCGCGTTCGGCGTACGGGATCACATCGTCGATGTCGGCGAATCCGTGCGGGGCCCGCTCTCGAGCGAGCTGCATCACCCGCTCGGGTCCGGTGGCACGCGTGCCGGCGAGCAGCGCGGTCATCGCAGGACGCCGCGCCTGCTCGTACGCGGCGAGCGCCTCATCGATGCCTCCTGCCGTGGCCAGGTGGAAGGCGAGGGTGCGGGCATCGAGGATCGCCTGCGAGCCGCCGTTCGACCCGTTCGGGTACATCGCGTGGGCCGCGTCGCCGAGCAGCGTGGTGCGACCGAACGTCCACTGCGGCAGGGCGTCTCGGTCGACCATGGGGTATTCGAGGATCTCGTCCGCGGTGGCGATGGCCGCCGGCACATCGAGCCAGTCGAAGCGCCAGTCCCGGAACAGCTCGGCGATCGGCGCGGGGTCGACGGCGCGGTTCCAGTCCGCGTCTCCTGATCCGCCGACGCGACGCTCGGCGATGAAGTTCACCGGCATCCGGCCGTCGGCGTCGACGGGGGCGAGCGGGTAGGCGACGAACTTCTGCTCGCCGTCGCCCGCCATGATCATGGTGCGTCCGTCGAGGAACGCCGGGATCCGGGTCACCCCGCGCCACAGGGTGAGGCCGCTCCACGGCGGCGCCCCCTCGGCGGGGTATCGCAGCGCGCGCAGTGCGGAGTGGATCCCGTCGGCGCCGATGATCACGTCTGCCGTGTCCTCGACTGTGCCGCCGCCGGTGGCGAAGCGCGCGGTCTCGGTGCCGTCGTCGTTGCGAGCGATGTCGATGAGACGGTGATCGAGGCGGATGGGCTCGGCGAGACGAGCCTCTGCGAGGTCGCGCAGCGCGAGCTGGAGCCGACCTCGATGCACCGACAGCTGCGGCCAGCGGTAGCCCGCCGCGATGCCGCGCGGCTCGCTCCAGATCGGCTGCCCGACACGGTTGTAATAGGCGAGAGTCCGCGGCTCGACACCCAGCTCGGCTATCGTGTCGGCGATGCCGAGCTCGGTGAGTTCGCGCAGCGCGTGCGGCAGCAGGTTGATGCCGACCCCGAGGCCGCGGATCGCGGTGCTGCGCTCGTAGACGGTGACGTCGCGCAGTCCGGCCTCGTGCAGACTGACGGCCGCGGCGAGTCCGCCGATGCCCGCCCCGATGATGATGATCTTCATTGATCGCTCCTGGCTGCGACTCACCGTGAGCCGCCCCACGTAGTTTTGCAACAAAACTACATGGGCGCAAGGGTCAGGAATCGCTCGGCGGCGTCGCCGCGATCGCACAGGGCACCCGCGCCTGAGGCGCGGGTGCCCTGCTGTCGCGAGTCAGTCGCCCGACGGGGCGAACATCCGCACGGTCTTCGGCACGTTCACCTCGGTCGCCACTTCGACGTCCTTCGAGGTCGCCCACAGCGCACCCAACGAGGCGATCGGGGCGTTCAGAGCATGCTCCACGGTGTAGGCGCTGGCCTTCTTGTAGAGCTCCGCCTGTGCGTCGAGGTCCGACTCGGCGGCGATCGCCGTGAGCATCTCGTCGAACTCGGGCGTCTCCCAGTTGAAGGGGTTCAGGAAGCCGTTCGGAGAGAAGTGGTTCGCCATCTCTCGACCGGCGAGGTTCGTGCCCTCGGCCCAGACGACCGCCGCGTACTGACCACCGGTCAGCGAGCTGGCGATGTTCTGCGGCGGCACCGGCTCCCACTGCACCGTCACCCCGATGTCACCGAGGGACTGCGTGATCGCGGGCTCGTAGTTCTGCGACACGAGCGTGCTCGGCATCGTCAGCGTGAATCCGTCGGGGTATCCGGCGTCGGCCAGCAGCTCGCGGGCCGCCTCGGGGTCGAACGGATAGGTGTCTTCGAGCGAGGCGTCGTACGCGGCGCCGTTCATGTTGAAGTTCTGCTCGGTCGGCTCCGCGATGCCCGCGAAGAGAGTGTCCACATAGAGCTGGCGATCGAACGCCATGTTGAGCGCCTGCCGCACGCGCTCGTCTCCGAGCGCCGGCTGGATCGCCCCCTCCCGGTCTGCGAGGAGCAGGAGGATCGTCGCCGCCGAGCCGATCTGCGCCACGGTGAGGTTGGAGCTCTTCGCCTGCTCGAGCTGCGGGGCCTGGATGTTGGCCGCGTTGATCTCGCCGGCGACGAGCGCGTTGAAGATCGCGGTGGAGTCCTGGATCACGCGGACCGTGACGGTCTCGAAGGGATACGCCTCGGCGTTCCAGTAGTCGTCGCGACGCTGCAGGACGTAGGAGGTGCCGTCGACCGTCGAGTCTGCGAGCTCGTACGGACCGGATCCGGTGGGACGGACGGCGCTCTCGGCATCGTCGAGCACGGCGGGATCTCCGATGACTCCGGTGGCCTGGGCGAGATAGTTCACCAGCACCGGGTCGGGCTTCGAGAGATTGAGCACCACGGTCACGTCATCCGGCGCCTCGACGGACTCGACGGAGCTCAGCTTCGGCTGCTGCTGCCCGGGGGTCTCGCGAGTGCGGTTGAGCGTGTCGGCCACGTCCTGAGCGGTCACGGCGCCGCCCGTGCTGAAGGTCAGATCGTCGCGGAGAGTGAGAGTGAGCGTGAGCAGATCTTCCGAGTACTCCCACGACTCTGCGGCGTTGGGGACGATCTTCCCTTCGTTGTCGACCTTCAGGAGCGTGTCGAACAGCGAGGACCAGATGAACGTCCCGGTTCCCTCGTCGAGCTGGGCGGGGTCCAGCGAGGGGGGCGGCGCCTGGATCGCCAGGGTGAGCGTGGCGCTGTCGTTCGACTGGCCCTCGGACTGCCCCCCGCTCGGGCTGCTGCAGGCGGTGATGCTCAGTGCGAGGGCGAGAGCTGCGGCGATTGCCGTGGCGGCACGCGCAGATCGACGCTGTGAACTGGTGCGCATGATGCGAGACTCCTTCGTCGTAACGGGCTGACGTTGCCCGAATGACGACAGTCAACCACGTATCGGCGATTTTGACAACCGATTGCCAACACTATGACGACCCGCTCCGCCCGCGCGCGCAAAGGGGCGACCCCTGCGCGATCGCAGGAGCCGCCCCGTCATCCGTCCGTCCGTTCCGAGAGCTGCCGATCAGCCGTCCGACCAGCGCTGCCGCAGGACCCGAGCCACCGACTTCGGCCGGCGATCCCGAGTGAAGACGCCCTTCTTGTTCCCGTCGACGCGGAAGATGCCGACCGTCGTCTGGAAGTCGGCGAAGTTCCAGATCTGCTCACCGACGACGGCGTCGATCCGGTCGAACACCCGGTGATACATCTCCAGGAACGCGATCTGGTATTCCTCCGTCCAGGGCACCTCGGCGACACTGTGCAGCCCGCTGAGCGTGTCGACGCCGTACTCGGTCATGATGATCGGCTTGTCGTGATGCGCCGCCCACCCCGTCAACTCCTCCTCGAGAGCCTTCTCTGCCGCCACCAGGTCGCCGGTCGTCTCGTACCAGCCGAAGTACCGGTTCAGGCAGATGACATCGAAGAGGTCGACGATGAGGTCGTTGTCATAGCGCGCGGCACCCTGGTTCGCGAAGGTGACGGGGCGCGAGGGATCGAGCTCTCGGGTGAGCTGCACCAGGGGCTCGAAGTACTCGCGCACCCCGTCTTCGGCCGACGCCGGCTCGTTCGCGATGCACCACATGACCACCGACGGGTGATTCGCATCCCGCGCGATGAGCTCGCGGATACCCTGCGCGTGCGACTCCCGGGTGCGGTCGTTCATGGTCTCCGGCGAGAACGTGGGCTGCGTCGCTCCGCCCAGCAGTCCCGCCGCCATGTTGATGTTCAGACCGACGGCCGCGGTCTCGTCGATGACGACGATCCCGTGTCGGTCCGCGTAGTCGAGCCATTCCTCCGCGTACGGGTAGTGCGAGGTGCGGAACGAGTTGGCCCCGATCCACCCCAGGAGCTCGAAGTCCCGCACCATGACGGCGTTGTCATGACCCTTGCCTCTGATGTCCGCGTCCTCGTGCTTGCCGAACCCCGTGAAGTAGAACGGCTCGCCGTTGATGAGGAACTGCTGCCCTCGCACCTCGACCGTGCGGATGCCGACGGGCAGCGTGTACTCATCACGCGAGTCGCCCTCGGCGCGGACCACCAGGTCGTAGAGATAGGCCGCGCCCGGCTGCCACAGGTGCGGCGAGTCGACGATGATCTCGCCGGTCGATCCGAGAGAGCGGCCGACCTCGACGCCCTCCTCGTCCACGAGCGTCACCGACACGGGCATCTCCGTGCTGAGCCCGGCGGTGTACGCGACGACGGCGACGCCGTCATCCCGTACCGCCGTGTCCACCCGGATGTCGGTGATGTGCTGCCGCGGGGTGGAGTAGAGCCGCACGCTCCGAGGCAGGCCCCCGTAATTGAAGAAGTCGTGGCGGTACACCTGCGTGTCCCGACCGTTCTCACCGGGGACCACGAGCCCTGGCGGGATCGTCTCCCACGTGAGCCGGTTGTCGACGGCGATCGAGACGCGGACGGCGGTCCCCGCCTCGACGTGATCCGTGATGTCGGCTTCGAAGGGCGTGTAGCCGCCGTCGTGCTCCACCACCAGGGTGTCGCCCACGTAGACCGCGCCCCTGTGGGTGGCGGCATCGACGCGCAGCACGATCCGCTCGTCCCGCCACGTCGCCGGCACCGCGATCTCGCGCTGGTACCACACGACGCCCACGTGGTCGCGGATCGCGGGGTCGACGAAGACGTCGTTGTAGCTGGAGGGGACGGGTGCCTGCCGAGTCACCGGCAGCGTCGTGGTCCACGGCGTCTCGGACACCTCATGATCCAGAGCGAAGAGCCACAGCCCGTCGAGGGATCGGATGTCGCGGGAGGGCGTGCTTCGGGGGGTCAGCATGATGCATCCTCTCGACCGCCGGGAGCGGTGCATTTTGTCAATCGGTTGCCAACAGTGAATCGATCCAGATCCGTCGACCGGTCATCTCCATCATCTCGGAGATCGCGCGACGTCGGCGAGGTCACCAATCGTGCACCGTGCCGTCGGCGAGGCGGTTGAAGGGCAGATAGGCGCGCTGGTACGGATAGCGGCCGGCCTCGTCCATGTCGAGCTCGACGCCCAGGCCGGGAGCCTCTCCCGGGTGCAGATGCCCGTCGACCCAGGAGAAGCTCTGCTGGAAGACCGCGTCGGTCTTCTGCCCGTGCTCCATGTACTCCTGGATGCCGAAGTTGTGGATCGACAGTCCCAGATGCATCGCCGCAGCCATGCCCACCGGAGAGATGTCGGTCGGACCGTGCATCCCCGACTTGATCTGGTACTGCGCCGCGTAGTCGAGCACCTTCTTGAGGTGGGTGATGCCACCGGTGTGCGTCACGGCGGAGCGGACGTAGTCGATCAGCTGCTCCCGGATGATCTGCTGGTAGTCCCAGACGGTGTTGAAGATCTCGCCGATCGCCAGGGGCGTGGTGGTGTGCTGACGCACGAGACGCAGGGCCTCCTGATTCTCCGCCGGGGTGCAGTCCTCCAGCCAGAACAGGTCGTAGGGCTCGAGGCTCTTGCCGAGCTGCGCCGCCTGGATGGGCGTCATCCTGTGGTGTCCGTCGTGCAGCAGCGGCAGCTCGGGACCGAACTCGTTGCGCACCGCCTCGAAGACGGTCGGCATGTGCCGCAGGTAGCTACGCGTGTCCCAGTCCTCCTCGTTCGGCAGACCTCCGCGCTGCGCGGGCTCGTGGTCGTAGCGCACTCCGCTGTTCGCCTCGTACGTGGCGTTGGAGGCGATCCCGTAGATCGACGTCAGGCCGGGGACCGCGGACTGGATCCGGATGGCGCGGTACCCCTTCTCGAGGTGCGCACGAACACTGTCGAAGAGTTCGGGCAGGTCACGTCCGCTGGCGTGGCCGTAGGCCAGGAGCCCTCGTCGCGAGGCCCCACCGAGGAGCTGGTACACCGGCAGGCCCGCAGCCTTGCCCTTGATGTCCCAGAGCGCCATGTCGACGGCGGCGATCGCGGCCATGGTGACCGGCCCCCGGCGCCAGTAGGCGGAGCGGTAGAGGAACTGCCAGGTGTCCTCGATGCTGTGCGCGTCTCGTCCGAGCAGCAGCGGCACGACGTGCTCGGCGAGGTACGCGACCACTGCCTGCTCGCGTCCGTTCAGGGTGGCGTCGCCGAGTCCGGTGTGCCCGTCATCGGTCGTGAGCTTGAGTGTCACGAAGTTCCTGTCCGGGCTCGTGACGATGACTTCGGCTGAGGTGATGACCATTCTGCTGTCCTTCGATCGGCGCCGACGAGAGCCGCGGCGCTGCGGTGGAAACTTCAGTGAATCATGATGACCGATCATTGGCAAGCGATTGCCGCACAGCAGGCGGTATTCCCCAATATCGCTGAAAACAGCACGGCAACCGATTGACATTCGATTGCCAAAGAGCCAGACTGATCCGCATGCTTCAGCCACGACGCCGTGACCCGGATCGCCTCTTCCCCGTCGATCCGCGCACTCGCGCGATCTCCCGGGATCTCTACGAATCCGTCGCGGGCGCCCCGATCATCTCGCCGCACGGCCATGTCCCCGTCGAGTGGCTGTCGCACGACGAGCCGTTCGAGAATCCGACGAGCCTGTTGCTGCGCGACGATCACTACATCACCCGCCTGCTGCACGCCTCCGGTGTCGACCTCGACCGTCTGGGCCTGGGGGGTCATCAGGTGGATCCGCGCGACGCCTGGAGGATCTTCGCCGCCCACTGGCACGTCCTCGAGGGCACCGCGTCGGCGCACTGGCTGCGAGAGGAGTTCTTCGGGCTGCTGGGCTTCGATGAAGACCTCAGCGAAGCCAACGCCGACCGTCAGTACGAGCGCGTGGCCGCACTGCTGCGCACCCCGGAGTTCCGCCCCCGCGCACTCTTCGACTCCTTCGGCATCGACGTGCTGGCGACCACCGACGACCCCCTCTCCGACCTCGCCGAGCACGACGCGCTCCGCGGAGCCGTCGGCGGCAGGGTCCTGCCGACCTTCCGTCCCGACCGTTACGTCGATCCCGACGCGGAGGGCTTCGCCGACGGCGTCGCCCGCCTGCTCGAAGCGGAGTCCCAGCCGCCGACGTTCGCCGGTTATCTCGAGGCCCTACGCGCTCGACGTGCGCACTTCATCGCCCATGGTGCGGTCTCCGCCGATCACGGCGTGGAAGAGCCCTTCACGGTCGACCTCGATCCGCACGACGCGGACGCGCTCTTCTCGTCGGTGCGGGCCGGCTCGGCGACAGCGCAGGAGCGGCGCGTGTTCCGGGGCCACATGCTGCTGCAGATGGCCGGAATGAGCGTCGACGACGGGCTGGTGATGACCGTGCACGCCGGCGTCCTCCGCAATCACAGCACCGCGACCTTCCGCTCGTTCGGCCCTGACTCGGGCCACGACATCCCGGTGTCCACGGACTTCACACGCGGGCTTCGCCCGCTCCTCGAGCGCTTCGGACTCGCCCGCGACCTGCACCTGGTGCTGTTCACCGTCGATGAGACCGCGTACTCGCGGGAACTCGCGCCCCTCGCGGGCTTCTACCCCTCGGTCTACGTCGGAGCACCCTGGTGGTTCCTCGACGCTCCCGATGCGATGAACAGATTCCGCTCAGCCGTCACCGAGACCGCCGGGTTCACCCGCAGCTCGGGATTCATCGACGACACCCGCGCCTTCCTCTCGATCCCTGCACGGCATGACACCGCTCGCCGGGCCGATGCGGCGTTCCTCGCCCGTCTCGTCGGCGAGGGCCGACTGTCGGAGGCCGCAGCGCGGCGGGTGATCGGCGAGTCCGTCGATGCACTCCCGAGACGGGTGTTCAAGCTGTGACCGCGCTCCTGAGCCGCTCCGCGAGCGCTCCGCCGGTGCGGATCGTGCACCTGGGGCTTGGCGCGTTCAGCCGCTCCCACCTCGCCTGGTACACCGATCGCTCCGCCGATTCCGACCGATGGGGCATCTCCGCCTACACGGGTCGCTCGCGCGCTCTCGCCGACGCGCTGTCGGCACAGGACGGCCTCTACACCCTGGTCGAGCGCGGCGACGAGGGCGACCGGATGCAGGTCGTGTCCAGCATCGTGAGTGCGCGATCGGGAGACGAACTGCCCGAGTTCCTCGACGATGTCGCGGCGCCGGACACGGCCATCATCTCGCTGACGGTGACCGAGAGAGGCTATCGGCTCGCTGCGGACGGCCTGCACGACGCGGACGACCCCGAGGTCGTGTCCGACGACGCGGCCCTGCGCGACGTGATCCTCCGGGGCGCCGACCCGAAGACCGCCACGACGACCACAGCCCTCGGACGCCTGCTGCTCGCCCTTGAGCACAGACGACGTTCGGGAGCGGGTGCCGTAGCGGTGATGTCGTGCGACAACCTGCCGGACAACGGCGGGATGCTGCGCCGCGGGCTCCTCTCGTGGGCGCACAGCATCGACGAGGCCTTCGGCACCTGGCTCGCGCAGACGGCGTCGTTCCCGTCGAGCTCGGTCGACCGCATCACCCCGAGCGTATCGGACGAGGAGCTCGCGGAGCTGGGAGCTCCTCTGGGTGATCGGGCGCCGGTCATCGCCGAGCCGTTCAGCGACTGGGTGATCCAGGGCGATTTCCCCGCGGGCCGCCCGGAGTGGCACACCGCCGGAGCGACGTTCGTCGACGAGCTGGCACCGTGGGAGGACCGCAAGCTGTGGATGCTGAACGGCGCGCACACGCTGCTCGCCTGCCTCGGGCTGCTGCGCGGACACGTCTCGGTCGCCGACGCCATCGTCGACGACGAGTGCCGGCGGGCTGTCGAGACGTTCTGGGACGAGGCGGCCGCGCATCTCCCCTCCTCCGTCGATCCCGATCGCTATCGCGCCGACCTCGTCAGCAGGTTCGCGAACCGACGCATAGAGCATCGCCTGAGTCAGATCGCCCTCCACTCGCAGCTGAAGCTCGCGCTGCGGGTGGCTCCGGTGGCACTTCGCGAACTGGCCGCCGGGCGCTCGGCTCCCGGCGGCGCGACAGCGGTGGCCGCCTGGATCCAGGCGGGCCGCGACGGGCTGCTCGGCTCACCGACGCCTCCCGACGCGGACATCTCGACCATGGTCGGAGCGGTGTCACCCGCACTCGCCGCGAGTGCCGCGTTCGTGTCCTCCGTCGAGACGGCGATGAACACGTTCTCCCCGGTGCGAACATGATGACCACAGCCTCTCGCACCCTCCATCCGCATCACCTCTCGGGATCGAACCAGGACAGATCATGACCCTCTACATCTTGCGCAGGCTCCTCACGGGTCTCGTCCTCGCGCTGCTCGTGACCTTCATCACGTTCCTGCTGCTCGGGAGCTCGTTCGAAGCGGCGGCGTACACGATCCTCGGCCCCTCTGCGACGCCGCAGTCGGTCGCCGACCTCATGAACGCCCGAGGCTGGGACCGCCCTCTCGTCGTGCAGTACTTCGAGTGGCTCCTCCACGCGGTGCAGGGCGACTTCGGGGTCTCGGTGTACACGTCGCTGCCGGTCGCACCGTCGGTCATCCAGCGCCTGCTGGTGACGCTCTCCCTCATCGTGCCGGCCCTTCTCATCACTGCAGTCCTCTCGACGCTGCTCGGCGTGTGGGCGGCATCGCGCGGAGGAGCCGCCGACCGCACGGCGCAGGTGATCTCGCTCGTCGGATACATCGTGCCGGGGCTCCTTCTCGCGATCGGCCTCGTCGTCATCTTCTCCGTGCAGCTGAAGTGGCTGCCGGCGACCGGCTTCACCCCGCTCACGGACGATCCTCTGGCGTGGGTGCGCAGCATCACCATCCCGGTGATCGTCCTCGTGGTCGGCGGCGTCGCGAACCTCGCGGCCCAGGTGCGAGGACGCATGATCGACGAGCTCCGTCGCGACTACGTGCGCACCCTGCGCACCCGCGGAGTGTCGACGTCGTCGATCGTCATCCGGCATGCGCTGCGAAACGCCGGCAGTCCCGCACTGACCGTGCTGTCCCTCGAGTTCATCTCGATGTTCGGGTCCTCGCTCATCATCGAGAACGTGTTCGCCCTGCCGGGCTACGGCAGCTTCGCGTTCAACGCCTCGCTCCAGGGTGACATCCCGGTCATCATGGCCATCACCGCCTTCGGCGTGCTCCTGGTCTTCGTCGTCAACCTCATCACCGACCTCGCCAATGGCTGGTTGAACCCGAAAGCGAGAGTCCAGTGACGCTCCCCAACGATCCCACCACGCGGACGGTGCGCGTTCCCGGCACCGAAGCCATCGCCACCGCGACACGGTCGTCGCGGACCCCGGTGTGGAAGAAGCTGCTGCGCGACCCGCAGGCCGTCATCACGATCAGCCTTCTGGTCATCATCGTGCTCCTCGGCCTGCTCACGCCCTTCCTCACCTCTCATGGTCCGAACCAGACGGACCTGAACGCCATCAATGCCCCCGTGGGCACTCCCGGATTCCTGCTCGGGGCCGACGAGTCGGGGCGTGACATCTTCGCCAGGCTGCTGCACTCCATCAACACCGCGGTGATAGCCGCACTGCTGGGAACGAGCGTGGCGCTCGTCGTCGGCGTTCTGGGCGGTCTCGTCGGCGGCTACTTCGGGCGGATCACGCAGTCGGCCACCGAGTGGGTCTTCAGCCTGATCATGACCTTCCCCGGCGTCCTGCTGCTGATCATCCTGATGCCCGTCACCCGCGGCGACTACCGACCGACCATACTCATCTTCGGCGTCCTGCTGGCGCCAGGCATCTACCGGATCGTCCGCAACCTCGTGCTCGGGGTCAAGAACGAGCTCTACGTCGATGCCGCACGGGTGTCAGGTCTGGGAAACCTGCGCATCCTCGGCCGACATGTGCTCTTCGTGGTGCGGGGACCGATCATCATCGCCGCCGCCTTCCTCGCGGGAACGAGCATCGGCGTCCAGTCCGGTCTCGCCTTCCTCGGAGTCGGCTCGATCGAGATCCCGAGCTTCGGGGCGATGATCGCCTCCGGCTTCCGCAACCTCTACATCGCCCCCACCCAGTTCCTCTGGCCGAGCCTCCTGCTGGGTGTCATCACCGCATCGCTGGTACTGCTGGGCAATTCGCTGCGCGACGCCTTCGAGGGGGCCAAGCCCAAGGCCGCGCGCATCGGCGCGGCACCGAGCGCCGAGCGATCCGCCGACGAGGACGAGGTGGTCGACGCCCGTAACCTCGTGGAGATCAGGAACCTCGCCATCGCCTACCCGCAGGCCTCCGGCGGGATCGCCGAAGTCGTGCGCGGCGTCGACCTCAAGATCAATCGCGGGGAAGTCGTCGGGCTGGTCGGCGAGTCCGGATCCGGCAAGTCGCAGACCGCGTTCGCCACTCTCGGAGTGCTGCCGAACGAGGCGATCATCACCAGCGGCTCCATCGTGTTCGACGGCCGTGAGCTCGTGGGACTCCCCGAGGCGCGCATGCGCACCCTCCGCGGACGCGAGATCGCGTACATCCCCCAGGAGCCGATGTCGAATCTCGACCCCAGCTACCGCGTCGGCGTGCAGCTGGTCGAGGGCGTCCGATCGTCCAGCAGCATGTCGAAGGCGGAGGCGAAGGATCTGGTCCTCTCGCTCCTCGCCCGCGTGGGCATCGCGGATCCGCAGAGGACCTTCGACTCCTACCCCCACGAGATCTCCGGCGGCATGGCGCAGCGCGCGCTCATCGCCGGCGCCGTCGCGAGCCGACCGAAGCTGCTCATCGCCGACGAGCCGACCACGGCCCTGGACGTGACGGTCCAGGCGGAGATCCTCGACCTCCTGCGCGACCTCCAGGCCGAGCTCGACATGGCCGTCCTCCTGGTCACGCACAACTTCGGCGTCGTCGCCGATGTCTGCGACCGCATCGCCGTCATGCAGAACGGATCCATCGTGGAGGCGGGGACGACCCTCGAGATCTTCGATCACCCTCAGCATCCGTACACGCAGATGCTGCTCGGCTCCATCCTCGAAGAGGAATCGGTCCGTGCCGATGCCCCGCCCGCCGCTGTCGAAGGAGACGCGAAATGAGCCTGCTCGAAGTGCGCGATCTGCGCGTCGCCTTCCCCGCCCGGGGGTTCCGCGCGGCTCCGGTCGAGGTCCTGCACGGCGTCTCCCTCGACGTGGCCGCCGGCGAGACCCTCGGACTCGTCGGAGAGTCCGGCTCCGGCAAGACGACCATCGGCCGCGCCGTGCTGGGCCTCGTCCGCGCATCCGGCGGGTCCATCCGCTTCGCCGGCGAGGACATCACCACCGTGTCGGGCGCCGCGAGGCGGAAGCTTTCGAAGGACATCCAGGTCGTCTTCCAGGATCCGTACACGTCGCTCAACCCGGCCATGACCATCGGCGACATCCTCGCCGAGCCCCTGATCGTGCAGGGAGCGACGGGACGCGACGCGCGCGCCCAGGTCCGCACGCTCCTCGACCAGGTCGGTCTGCCGTCCGACGCGATCGAGAGGCTGCCGCGAGAGTTCTCCGGCGGACAGCGGCAGCGGGTGGCCATCGCGCGGGCGCTCGCGCCCCGCCCCCGCCTCATCGTGTGCGATGAGCCCGTGTCGGCCCTCGACCTCTCGACGCAGGCCCGCGTGCTCGACCTCTTCGTCGAGATCCAGCGGGCGACGGGTGTGGCGTATCTGTTCGTCTCCCACGACCTCACCGTCGTGCGGCACATCAGCCACCGAGTGGCGGTGCTCTACCGCGGCGACATGGTCGAGACGGGCCCTGCGGCCAAGGTGACCTCGGAACCCGATGATCCGTACACACGCAAGCTCCTCCTCGCGGCACCCGTCGCCGATCCTCGGCGCCAGCAGGAGCGACGCCTCGCCCGCCGGGCGCTGATGGATGCGGAACGCACGGCGTGACGGCTCGCACGCGAGGTGGCGCACGGTGACCGCTGCCGCCGAGGGGCTGCGCTGGGCGGTGATCGGCACGGGAAAGATCTCCGACTCGTTCGCCTCCGACATCCGTGCGGCCGAGGGGACGATCACCCGCGCCTGGGGACGAGATCCCGAACGCCTGGCGGGCTTCGCGCGGAGGCACGAGACAGTCGTGACGACGGATCTCGCAGCTGTGCTCGCCGCGGACGATGTCGACATCGCCTACATCGCCACCCCCGCCGCGACGCATGCGGCGCTCGCCGTGCAGCTGCTGTCGGCGGGAAAGCACGTGCTGGTCGAGAAGCCGATGGCGATGTCGGATGCAGAGGCCGCCGAGGTGTTCGACTGCGCCACCGCCCACGGCAGGTTCGCGATGGAGGGCATGTGGATGAAGTTCAATCCGCTGCACCGGGAGGTGATGCGGCGCGCTCTGTCCGGGGACTTCGGAGAACTGAGCCACGTGCGCGGCGGGTTCGGTGCGCCCTTCCCGCCCGGCGGCAGCCGCTGGAGCGCGGAACTCGGCGGGAGCGTGATCCTGAACCAGGCGATCTACACGACGACTCTGGCGACCTGGGCGCTCGGACCGGTCACAGGGGTCGAGGCGACCGGCCAGGTGCGTGACGGCGTGGATGTCTCGGCGGCTCTGACCCTGCGCCATGAATCGGGACTCTCGCAGGCCGCGGTATCCGCGCTCGCTTTCGTCGATCCGACGGCTGCCGTCAGCGGGTCGCGGGGGTGGGCGAGTATCGAGGGCATGTTCTGGGCGGGCCACAGAGCACGGATCCACTCCGGCGACGTCCCCGCGCTCTTCGAACGTCCGGAAGAGCTCGCCCTGCCTCTCGAGGGTCACGGCTACACCCCGATGATCCGTTCCGTGCACGAGGCTGTGCGGAGCGGTCAGCTGCAGCATCCGGAGCATGATGCCGACGCCACGCTCTCGGTGCTCGCCGTGCTCGCGGAGGCGAGAACGCAGATCTTCCGCGCCGCCGGGCAGGGGTCCCGATGACCGTGTTGGACTCTCCCCTCGCTTCGCGCGAAGATCGTCTCATGTCCCCATCTCCATCCCTCACCCCGTCGGCGACGCTCGCGCGCGCGGAGCGGATGGCTGCGCATGTCTGAGACTCCGTCTCGAAGCACGAAGGCGCCCACGATCTACGACATCGCCGAGCTGGCGGGAGTGAACCCTTCGACCGTCTCCCGAGCACTGTCGAAGCCGGGCAGGGTCAGCGCGAAGACGGAGGCGCGCATCCGGGCGGCAGCGGACCAGCTCGACTTCCGCTTCAACCCCATGGCGCGCGCGCTGCCGACGGGGCGGCGTCAGACGCTCGCTCTGGTCGTGGCCGACATCACGAACCCGGTGATCTTCGGCATCGTCAGAGGTGCGGAGAAGACAGCCGCCGAGGCGGGGTACACGCTGGTGATCGCCGAGTCGCAGGAGTCCGACGAGGCCGAGGCCGAGACCATCGAGCGTCTGCTGCCCAGCGTCGACGGGGTGGTGCTCGCCACGACGCGTCTGTCGAACGAACGCATCACGGCTCTCGCGGCCAAGAAGCCCGCCGTGCTCATCAACCGGGCCGTCGACGGCGTCAGCGGTGTGCTGCCCGACATCGACAGCGGCGTCGACGCGCTTCTCACGCATCTCGACGGACTCGGCCATCGGGCGCTCGTCTACGTCGCGGGGCCGTCGACGTCGTGGATCTCCGCACGACGCTTCGAACGCCTTCTCGAGGGGGCCGAGCACAGAGGCATGGCACTGACCGAGGTGGGGCACAACGCGCCGACCATCGAGGGGGGCCGCGATGCGCTCCGACGGGTGATCGCCTCGCGGGCGACCGCGGTCATCGGGTTCAACGATCTGATCGCCATCGGGCTGATGCAGGCCGCGGCCGAGCAGGGACTCGTGGTTCCCCGTGACCTCAGCGTCTCGGGCTTCGACGACATCTTCGGCAGCGAACTCATCACACCCCCTCTGACCACCGTTCGCGCGCAGCTCACCGCGGCAGGCGCTCGCGCCGTCGAGCGTCTGCTCGAGATACTCGCCGGTGCGGAGGACGAGCGCACGGACGCTCCCCTCGAGACGACCCTCGTCATCCGGGAGTCCACGGGAGCCGCACCGTCCTGACGCGTCAGGACCTCAGAAGTTGATCGCCACCAGAGTGATCACGGTGACCACGACGACGACGAGCAGTCCTCCCCCGCAGCCGATCGCGAGCAAGGGGCCGTAGCCGAGTCTCGAGGTTCGCGCACCCGACTGCCGCGCCGCAACGAGGAATTCGGGCCCTCCCCCCTGCTGGAAGGCGCGCGCAGCACCGGCGACGTTGGCGCCGCGACCGAGGTCGGCTCCAATCTCGAGACCCGGCTTGCCGACGACGTCGGCGACGCCGCCGACGACGCCGAGCCCGATGGCTCTGCCCACGGCGCGGGCGTCGGCGAGCAGCGGATAGCTCTGTCCGCGGACGACCAGCGTGATGCGCTGCGCCGCCGACTTCACCGTGACCTCGTCGGCCCTGACGCTGAAGTACTGGGTCCAGCCGCTCGGCAGCTCGACCCAGAGGGTGATGAGGCCGTTGCTGACCTCCGCCCGCGCGAGCAGCCAGCCGCCGGAGGCGTTGTCGCCGAGCATGCCCGAGAACACCGCGTACGGGGCCGGCGGAGGCGACGGATACTGCGGCGGCTGCGGAGGCGGAGGCGGCTGCGTGGTCATCGAATCCTCGAATCGTGGGAGGTGTTCATGGCATCCGATCGGTCCGGAGCCCGACGGGTGCTCGTCCGGAGGAGAACGGGTCAACCCTAGAACGAGCCTCGCTCATCTCGAGAACCACACGCGCATCCGAGGCTGACGAGCGGGCGATCGTCTGTCAGTACTCCACATCGAGCGCGACCACGTGCACGACGTCGACGATGGCCGCCGGGTCGGCGACGCCGGCCTCTCTCAGCAATCCGGTCCAGAGCATCCGAAGGGCGCGGTCGGGGTCTACGAGGCGGAATCCGTTCTTGTTCGCTTCGTAGACTCCGAAGCTCGCGCTCAGGATCAGGTAGCCGACCTCGCGCGGATCCGTCGCGGGAGGAAGCTGTCCGAGAGCGACGGCTTCACCGACCTGCGCGTACGCGTACTCGAACCAGCTCTGTCCGGTGTAGGGCAGCTCGAAGAGGTGGTGCTCGTGACTTTCGAGGACGAGTCGAATGGCTGCGGGGCCGAACGGGCTCGTCCGCGCGTCCGCCGCGGCACTGACGAGGAGGGTGAGAAGACGCGGCAGGCCCGGCTCCGCATGCTCGACACGCTCGACACGCTCGATGAGCACCTTCCACACCTCGAGCTGACGCTCCACGATCGTGTTGGCGATGTCCAGCTTGGAACGGAACTGGCTGTAGCTCAGAGCGGACTTCGGCTTGCCCATCTGGGTGGCGATGCCCGAGATCGATGTCGCCGCGTACCCATGCTCGGCGAACTGCTGAGCAGCGGCGAGAAGGATGCTCTCCCTGGTCGCCGCCTTCTGATCAGATCTGGAACCCACCTATGCACGCTACCCGCTGAATCGGGCGACCTTCCGCAGGCTCGAGTTTGTGGGAGCGGTCATCACGGGTAGATTCATTTCAGCAGACGAACGTCTGCTGAACTGGAGGGACACGTGAATCGAGAGAGGCACGCTCGACCTGAGCGGGAGGGGCCATGACACTCCGCCCCGCGCCGAGCGGGATCACTCACGCCGCCCCCGCCACGACCAACACCACGACGACGACGACGACGACGACGACGACGAATCCTCGCGAGCGGTTCCGACGAGCGAGCACGCTGCGGGAGGCCGCAGAGAAACTGCTCGCCGCGTGCGACACGCCTGACGAACTTCCCGGGGCCGAGAACCTCGACCCCGAGAAGATGAGGATGCTCGCCTCCCGCCTCCTGGGTCGTGCCGACGAGATCATCGCCGGGCTCGCGACCTCGCCGCGCCGCGACCCCTGAAGCCGGCCGGCTCTGAAGACACCCCCAGGTGGGTCAGCATCGACCCCTTCAGAGCCGCGCCCGCCGGAGACGACCCCCGAGAGCTCTCCGGCGCGATCCGATCCGTCGATCCCCCAGCCGGCGGATCGGATCGCATCCCCTCGAGTGGCGACGGCCACGGCCATCGGTCAGCCGCTCTGAGCAGTCCTGCGCCCGTCGACCAATCGGATCGTGTGCTCGGCGTCGCCGATCACGGCGGGGTCGTGCGACACGCACACGATGGCGACGCCGCGTGCGGATTCCTCGCGGAGCACGAGGCGGATGCGCAGAGCGCTCGGCGCGTCGAGGCCCGTCGTCGGCTCATCGAGCAGCAGAAGGTCGGCATCCCGCGCGAGCCCCTGGGCGAGCAACGTCCTCTGCTGCTGCCCGCCGGAGAGCGCGGCGAACGGCTCGCGGGCCAGCGAGCGGATGTCGAGGCGATCCATCGACCTCTCGACGAGCTCGCGCGCGGCGGCGTCCATGCGCCGCCACAGTCCGAGTCGGCCCCACGCCCCGACGCTGACGACGTCTCTCACCGATACGGGAAGGCCGGCGGGGATCGCGGCCCGCTGCGGCACGAACGCCACCGTGCCCCGCACGTCCCGACCGCCCGAGGTCATCGCCCGCGTACCTCCGAGCACCTCGAGAAGAGTCGACTTGCCCGCACCGTTGGGCCCGGTGATCACGGTGATCGCGCCGGCGCGGATACGGGCATCGACACCCACGAGGGCGGCTCGCTCGCCGAATGACACGTGCACGTCGGCGAGGGTCGCGGTCGCATCGTGAAGGAGGGCGTGGTCGGGCATGATCTCATCATATGAGTTTGATAATCATTCTCAAAAAGCTCTAGGCTCACTCACCATGACCATTCATCCGGCCGGCGTACTCGCCCCCTTCGCCCTCGACTTCCTGCAGCGCGGGATGCTCGGCGGCGCACTGGTCGCGATCCTCTGCGCGGTCGTCGGCACCTGGGTGGTCATCCGCGGGATGGCGTTCCTCGGTGAGGCGCTCGCACACGGCATGCTCCCCGGCGTCGCTCTCGCCACGGTGCTCTCGCTGCCCGTGCTCGTCGGCGGGGCGCTGAGCGCCATCGCCATGAGCCTCGGCATCGGCGCCCTCCAGCGGCGAGCGCGCCTGTCGTACGACACGAGCATCGGCCTGCTGTTCGTCTCGATGCTGGCCCTGGGCGTCATCGTCATCTCGCACTCCGGCAGCTTCGCCACGGATGCGACGGCGATCCTGTTCGGAGACATCCTCGCGATCAGCGGGACGGATCTCGTGCTGCTCGCCGCCGCCGCGACCGTCGGACTGATCGCCGCCGCCGCGCTCCACCGTTCGTTCGTGGCCCTGTCGCTCGACGCGCGGATCGCGGCGGTGCTGGGGCTGCGGCCGCAGGTCGCTCAGGCCGCGCTCGTCGGACTCGTGACCCTCGCCGTCGTCGCGTCGTACCAGGCCGTCGGCTCGATGCTCGTCGTCGGCCTGCTGCTCGCCCCGGCCGTCGCCGCAGGACACTGGACGACCCGCATCCCGACCCGCATGGCGCTGGCGGCGATCTTCGGCGTCGCCGCCGTCTTCCTCGGCCTGCTCGCATCCTGGTATGCCGCGACGGCGGCCGGCGCCTCCGTCGCGGCATCCGCCATCCTGCTCGCGTGCCTCTCATGGGCGGCGCACAGAGTCGTCGACTCCCTCTCCTCACGCGCGCGACGCGCCTGAGCCGCCGTCACGACCGTCCCCAGACGCCCACACACCCCGACACCCACACACCCGACACCGACACCCGACAGGAAGGGACCTCGTGCGCTCTCGCCTCGCCCTCTTCGCCCTCGCGGGCGCCCTCACCGTCTCCTTGTCCGCCTGCACCGCGGGCTCCGCCGACCCGGCCGCGACGGCATCGTCCGATGGCGGCCACGGCGCCGTCGCCGGAGCGGAGGAGGTGGCCGAACCCCAGCTCGGGTTGACCTCGATCGATCCCGACGGGGCCGTGACCCACCTCGACCTCCTCGATGAGAGCGTCACGGACATCGGCGAGATCTCCGCGCCGAGCGCACTGACGACCGATGGCCGCTACCTGTTCGCTCAGACGAACGACGGTGTCGAGATCGTCGACAGCGGCGTGTGGACCTGGGATCACGTCGATCACTTCCACTACTACCGCGCGGACCCCGCCGTGCTCGGCTCGGTGTCCGGCGAAGGCACGGCCGCGGTCGCGACGACCAACCTGTCGACGACCGGCGGCACCGGAATCTCGTTCGCCGACTCCGGCGACGCCGTGCTGCTCGACACCCAGGCGCTGTCGAAGGGCGAGATCAGCGAGCTCTTCCGCATCGAGCGCGAGCCGCACGAGGGGCTCGTCGTGCCGGTCGGCTCGTTCGCCCTGGTCACCGAGGCATCCGCCGGCATCGGCACAAGCGTGCGCGGGTACACGGCCGCGGGTGAGCCGACCGGTCTCGAAGAGCCCTGCACAGACCCCGCCGGCACGATCACGACACGGGTCGGCGCGGTGATCGGATGCGGGGACGGCGCGCTGCTCGCGCATGTCGACGGCGACGGACTGCAGGTGGAGCGCATCCCGTATCCGGCTGGGACGACCGCGCCTCCCGCCGAGTCCTTCGACAACCGCGAAGGGCGCCCCACCGTCGCCGGCCTCGCGGGATCCGAGGGGATCTGGCTCCTCGACACGCGCGCGAGGTCGTGGACGCTGCTCCCCTCCCCTGCTCCGCTCGTGCGTGTGACCGCGGTCGACGACGAAGACGGCACTCTGCTCGCACTCGCCCAGGACGGACGTGTGCTCGTGCTCGACGACGAGAGCGGAGCGGTGATCGCCGAGACCGCACCGCTCGTCACCGAGTCCCTCGCCGCGGGCGCTGCTCCGGCGCTGATCGCCGATCAGCACCGCGCCTACCTGAGCGCGCCGAGCGAGCACCGCCTGTTCGAGATCGACTACGCGGATGCCGCGCGCATCGCCCGCACCTTCGACACCGACACCGCACCGGCGTTCGTCGCCGAGACAGGACGATGACATGCGCCCCGCACGCCTCTTCACGACCGCCGCGCTCAGCGCCCTCGCCGCCCTCGTCGCGACCGGACTCGCCGCCTGCTCGACTCCGGTCGACCCGCGCCCGACCATCGTGGTCTCGACGAACATCCTCGGCGACGTCGTCGGAGAACTGGTCGGTGACCAGGCGCAGGTCGTGACACTCATGAAGCCCGATGCCGACCCGCACTCGTTCGAGATCTCGGCGCAGGAGGCCGCGACCCTGCGGGGCGCCGACCTGCTGGTGTCGAACGGCCTCGGCCTCGAAGAGGGGCTGCAGCAGCACCTCGACGCGGCCGACGGAGTGCCCGCGTTCGTGGCCGGCGACGCCATCCAGGTGCTCGACTACAGCGTGGGTGATGCCGCGGGGATGCCGGACTCGCACTTCTGGACCGACCCCGCGCGCATGATCGACGTCGTCGACGCCCTCGAACCCGTGCTCGCAGAGCTCGAGGGCATCGATGCCGAGGACCTCGACGCGACGGTCGACGACTATCGCTCACAGCTCAGGGCACTGGATGCGGAGATGACCGAGGCGTTCGCGACGATCCCCGACGAGCGGCGTGCGCTGGTGACCAACCACCACGTCTTCGGCTACCTCGCCGAGCGCTTCGACTTCGAGATCGTCGGAGCAGTGATCCCTGGTGGCACGACGCTCGCCGCCCCCTCGGCATCCGATCTCGCCGACCTCGTCGACGCGATCGACGAGACCGGCGTGCCCGCGATCTTCGCGGAGTCGTCGTCTCCCGATCGGCTGGTGCAGGCGCTCGCGAGCGAGGCCGACGTGCAGGTCGAGGTCATCGAGCTCTTCACCGAATCCCTCACCGGTCCCGACGGGGGCGCCCCCGACTACCTGACCATGATGCGCATCAACACCGAGCGCATCACCACCGGTCTCACCCGCTGAGACCTCCCCACAGAGAAAGAGGAATGCACATGCGAACCTCCCCCCTTCGTCGCGCACTGATCGGCGTCGCGGCGCTCGGCGCCGTCGTCACGCTGGCGTCGTGCGCCGCCGGCGGCTCGACCACACCGGCATCCACCCCCGACGGCAGCGGATCCGACGTGCAGTCGGGCCCCCGCGTCGCGGTCGCCTACGAGGGCGGCATCCTCGTGCTCGACGGCGAGACTCTCGACACCCTCGCGGACTTCGACTCCGAGCCGTTCACGCGTCTCAACGCCGCCGGCGACGACCGGCACGTCATGGTCACGATGAGCGAGGGCTTCCAGGTGCTCGACACCGCAGCGGGATCCACCGATGACCCCGCACTGACCGACACGATCTTCGAGGCCGACACCCCCGGCCACGTCGTGCGGCACGCCGGCAAGACCGTGCTCTACGCCGACGGCACGAGCGACACGACCATCGTCGACACCGCCGACCTGTCGAGCACCGGTGGACTGCCCGAGGTCGAGACCGTCGACGGCGTCGAGGCGCACCACGGCGTCTCGGTCGTGCTCGAAGACGGCACCTTCCTGACCACCGTCGGCAACGCCGACGGTCGCAACGGCATCGTGGCGAAGGATGCCGACGGCACCGAGATCGCGTCGTCCGACCAGTGCCCCGGAGTCCACGGCGAGGGCACCGCGAAGGACGAGGCCGTCGTCTTCGGCTGCGAGAACGGCGCGCTGATCTACCACGACGGCGAGATCACCAAGGTCGACGCCCCCGATCAGCCGTACGGACGCATGGGCAATGCGTACGTCAGCGAGACCAGCCCCCTCATCGTCGGCGACTACAAGAACGACATCGACGCCGAGGGCTACCTGCTCAGCGCGGTGACCCTGATCGACACCGAGGCCAAGACGCTCGAGGTCGTCGACCTGCCCGAGGGCGTCGAGTACACCTTCCGTGACATCGTCCGCGGACCGGACGATCTCGCCTACATCCTCAGCACCGACGGGGCGATCCACGTGCTCGACCCGGCGTCGGGCGAGATCACCGACAGCTTCCCCGTCGTCGACGCATGGGAGGGTCCCGCCGAGTGGCAGGACGCCCACCCGGCCATCGTCGTCGCCGGAGACATCGCGTACGTCACCGAGCCCGCGGCGAACAGCGTGCACGCGGTCGACCTGACCACAGGCGAGGTGCTCGCCAGCACCGAGCTCGACGTGACACCGAACGAGATCGCCCCGGCCGCAGGCTGATCTACCGCGGGTCGCATGAAGATGGGGATGTCTGGGGCTGTCGCCTCGGGCATCCCCTCTTCTGCTGCTGCTTCCGGATGCGCGGCGAGTAGCCGAGCCCGCATCAAGGTCGACATGATGAAGTGATGCGCACCTCGACAGTCTGGTTCTTGATCACCGCGATGACCGTGGTCTCGGTCGCGGTCCTCGCATTCGTCATGACCTACCGATTCGCAATTCCGCTGGTCGATCCGGCGCCACCTGTGCCGGACTACGGGCTCCAGGCGCTGATCGCCGGGATCACGATGGCGGCGGCTGTCGCCGGCGGCATCGGAGCTGGCGTCTACGCATCCACGCGTGAACGAGACCGTCGTCGGATCGTCGGATGGACGGCAGCCGCGTTGCTCCTGGGCACCGTTCTGGGAACGATCCTGGCGTTCGTCTCGAGTGCACGATAGGGTTTACCGCCACCTGGTTTTCGCTCGTATTCGGGCGAATTGTCCCCCTTAAGGGGGACAGCGATGCGCCACAGATTCTCGATAGCTTCGAATGCAACTGCTCGCCAAACGGGCGGGCCAGGAAGTTGGGAAGCGCAGTGAAACGCACTCGAACAACACTCTTCGGAACCATGGCAGTTGCATGTCTCGTCGCAATGTCGGCGGTCCCCGCCAACGCGGCGGACCCGTCGGGAGTCTCCGACGATCCCACCGACGGCCATCTCGGCAGCGTCGGAATCGACCAGCAACTGCCGAAGGACAGCGTCGCGGTCACAGCCGCAGATCTCACGCTGCCGGATGGCCAGCTGACTCTCGATTCGCAAGTCGCTGTCACGGACATCGTCATGGACGATGATGTGCGATCGATCAACACCGTGACCTGGGACAAGGACACCGACGTCCTGACGTTTTACGTGTACGGCGACTCAACTGAGGTAGCTGCATCGATCGACCAGATGCTCCCTTCAGAGCAGCAGTGGAAGATCGTCCCGTCTGTTCGGCCGATCGCCGATCTAGAGTTAGCGATCGAGACGCTCGCGGCCACCCCCGGCGCGCTTCCCGCTGGCGCGACGTTCGCGTCCGGTAAGCCGGCGCCGGATGGATCATCGATCACGGTCGGCATCGAGACCGCGAGCGACCGAACGCTCCGCGCGGCCCCGCTACCCGAAGCGTTCGAGGGCATCCCCGTGAACTTCGAGCGCGAGGAGATGGCGATCTCCACCACGCGAGCGCGCTCGACAGCGCCGGTGATGTCCGGAAACTACATGACAAACAACTCGACGTCGTGCACGACCGGCTTCCCGGTGCTTCGCGGTCAGGACAGCCAATACAACATGCTCACGGCTGACCACTGCGCGACGGTGCAGAACCAGACGTGGTACTTCGGTGGCGGTTCGCACTCCGCAGGCAAGTCGACCTTCCAGGCGCCGGGCGACACCGACCTCGAGCTGTTCATCGAGCCGGCGTCACTGTCGACGTGGGTGCTCGTCGGCAACCACACCGACAACGCCACTGTCGCGCCGATCCGCGGATACGTCGCGCCGGTGGGCGGGAACGGCATCTGCTACAGCGGCTCTCGGTCCGGGCTCGTGTGCAACAACGCGGCCGACAGCGCAGATACTTACAGCTGCATCGGTTTCCTGACCTGCTACTGGACCCGCTGGACCAACCAGGCCGCGGGTGTTCCTGCGGCAGGGAACGGCGACAGCGGTGGCCCCGTCATTGCTCTCGGTCAGCGCGCCGACGGAACGATCGGTGCATACGGCATCGGCGTGGTCTCGATGATCCCCGGTGGCTCGCCAGCGGTGTGCACTGGTGATCCGGGTGTCGCAGCCGACGGTGGTCGCAAGTGCTCCCCGAATGTCGGGTTCGCACCCCTCGGTCGATGGGCGTCGTCGCAGTCGACGCACAACCTCGTGTACACCACGTCGTAGAACCGGTGAGGGCGGAGATTTCGAGTTGTCGATGGATGAGCTGCGATCCGTCGCCAGGTTCGCTGCCGACTGTGCCGAGAAAACCAGCCTCGACCTACCTCGCGCGACTCGTCTATATACCGGCGACAGGGGCTGACAACGCTCGACGATCACGACCGCACCGCTGATCCACCGATGATCGCAGAGAGAGGGGATGCCTGGAGGTTTCACCCCCGGCATCCCCTCGCTGCTACTTCTGCTTTTTGCTTCCGTCGAGATCCAGGTGGAGATCGGCACGTGCGCCGCGTACACACCGGTGCCGGCGGTGACCTGGTTCAGTTTCATTGCATAGGCGCGCAGGGCGGCGGTGGCGATGTTGCCGAACTCGGGCGGCCCGGCAAGCGGGTTCTTCGAGGATCCGCCCGTGGTGAAGAGGAGGGCTCCCGAGTCGCGTCCGATCATGTCGGGCAAGACCTGCTGCGCTGCGGCGAGACCGCCGTAGAGGTAGTAGTCCAGTTCGGACTGGATGTTCTCCACCGTCGCATCCAGCGGAGCGACCATGGCTTCCGGGGACATTCCGGGCGAGGGGGGAGAACTCCTGCGCGCAACAGGGCGTGCAGGTTACCGCCACCGAATGAGCACACGTTGGCCGCCTGGCCGACGCGCCGCCTGCAACAGTTGCGCGCCCGTGACGCTGGCGACCAGCGCTGCTCCCAATGCACCGGTAAAGATACGATCGAGAGTCGCATGTCCCCACGCTGCCAGCCATGGCTGCCCGGCGGGGTCTTGGAGCACAAAAGCGGCCAACAGGGATCCCCCTGCAAGTAAAGCAGTCAGCACCCACAACACTGAGGCCGCACCGCGGGTCGCGGAGTACCAGACCAGCCCGAGGCGGGAGAGTACGTGCACCTGCCCCCAGGCCTCTTCCTCCCCGACCCGATTCGACTGGATTACTGTCTCCTCATGTTCTCCGATTCGCAGCCGAAAGAGACCGCCGGGGCCGCGGTCAGTCGATTCACTTCGGGCGCGGGGAGGCAGCGTCTCCATGACCCATTGATTCACCCGGAGCACTGCCAGAATATTTTCCGTCGCCGCTCGGAGAGAGGTGACGTCCGAGGAGCGGAGTCGGAAGTGGACCACGTCTCTGTCCACGATTGCAAGACCCCAGCACCCGCTGTGTGCGTCGTTGAGCGGCAGCAACATCTCAGCCACGACGTCCGCGAGTTTGACGTTAACGTCGCCGCGTTCGCGCATCTCCGCCGAGAACGATGGTCAGGAAGTCGCGTACGCGCCTCGCTCGGGACGGGCCAGGCCGAGGTTCTCGCGGAAGGTCGCCCCCTCATACTCTGCTCGCAGGAGACCTCGAGAGCGCAGCTCCGGCACGACGGTGCGGATGAAGTCATGGAGACCGTCCGGCAGATAAGCCGGAGACAGGATGTATCCATCGACCGCGCCGGCGATGAACCAGTCGGCGAGCTCGTCGGCCACCGACTGCGGTGTGCCGATGACGACGCGGTGTCCGTAGGAGCTGACGACCTTCTGATACAGCTCCCGCAGGGTCAGGTTCTCCCGGCGTCCGGTCTCGATGATCAGTGCGCGGCGGCTCTTGTAGTTCTCGGTCTCGGGGAGATCGTCGGGAAGCGGTGCGTCGAGAGGCAGCTGGGTGACGTCGTAGTCCAGCAGTTGGGAGAGTCGGGTGAGACCGACCTCCGGGTGGATCAGGGACTGCATCTCCCTGTACTTGGCCTGCGCCTCTTCCATCGTGGCTCCGATGATGGGCTGGACTCCGGCGATGACGCGAACGCTGGATGCGGAGCGGCCGTGCCTGGCTGCACGCGTCTTGATGTCGTTCGTGAAGGCGAGGGCCGCGTCGAGAGAGTTCTGCGCCGTGAAGGTGATCTCCGCGTACTTCGCTGCGAGCTCTCGACCGGCTTCGGAGGAGCCCGCCTGCACCTGGACAGGGGCGCCTTGCACGGGTCGACGGACGTTGAGCGGTCCGCGCACGGAGAAATGCGTGCCTTCGTGATCGAGGCGGTGCATCTTGCGAGGATCGAAGTACCGGCCCGTCTCGTCACCGCCATCGAACGCATCGTCGTCCCAGCTGTCCCAGAGCCCCTGCGCCACCTGAAGGAATTCTTCGGCGCGCTCGTATCGATCGACGCTCGCGAGGTGCTCGGACCGGCTGAAGTTCTTGGCCTCCTCGGGGACGTAGGACGTCACGAGGTTCCAGCCCAGTCGGCCGCCGCTGAGCTGATCGATCGACGCGAGCTTGCGAGCGATGTGGTACGGCTCGTTGTACGTGGTCGACTGCGTCACCACGAGCCCGATGTTCTTCGATGCGACGGCGAGAGCGGCGACGAGCGTGAGCGGCTCGAAGCGATAGACGAGAGGATCGCGACTCAGCGTCTCGGCTTCGCCTGCCGGCATGCTCAGCTCATCGGCGATGAAGACGAAGTCGAGCTTCGCCTGCTCGGCGCTCTTGACCACCTTCACGAGTTCGGGGAACGTCACGTCGACGTTCGTCAGCGCGCCGTCGTGGCGCCAGCCCGCGATGTGTGCGCTCGTCGGCGAGAGCAGGGCACCCAGGATCATCTTGTCGTCGCGCTCCGTGTCGCTCATGGTGTTGTTTCCTTCCGGTTCAGTGGTCATCGAGGTGCGTGGCGAGTTCACGGGTGGTCTCCATCAAGGCTCGGGCGGCGTTGTCCACGCCCTCGGCGCTCGTGTCGGCCATTCCGTAGACACCGAGGACGAACTCCGCCGCGCCGGAACCACGCCTGATGGGCGCGCTGATGCTCTGCACCTGTCCCTCCACCGGCTCGAGCGAGAGCGGCAGTTCTGCTCCGGGGTCCAGAACCGAGACCGTCGGGGAGCTGGACGGCTGGCGCGAGGGGTCCTCGATCGAAATGGAGTATCCGCGTCGGCGAATGACATCGAGCATCTCGCGCGCTGCGTCACCCGTCTCGTCGTCCAGCGCCTTGCGCTGCCAGCGATCGACATCGGATTCAGGCGCCCACGCCATCGCAGTCCGTCCGAAGGGCGCGACCAGCGGAACTCGTTCTCCGACGATCATCGCTCGTTGCGAGTCGGAGGGCACTCCGGCGCTGGCCATGATGAGGAAGTCGTCCCGTTCAGAAGTCGCCAGGACGCACTCGCAGCCCAGCGCAGACGAGAGCGACTCCATCAGCGGCCTCGCGCGATCGACGAAGGCCAGGTTGCTCGCGACATTGAGGTAGGGCGAGACCATGGTCTGCGGAGTGAAGCTCCCGTACCCCCCCTGGAAGAACAGCATCGGCAGCTCCGTGTTCGGCGCGTCCATCTCGACCACCGCGCCCAGCACGATGACGTGATCTCCGGCATCGAGGACGTTCACGATCTCGCAGTCGATCCACGCTGCAGACCGTTCGAGGATCGGCGAGCCGGTCGCACCGGTGCGCCACGGCTCGCCCGCGAATCGGTCGACCCCTTCCGCGCGGAACGCTCGGCAGACAGGCTCCTGAGCCACCGTGAGCACATTCACGCAGAACGATCCCGCCGCTTCGATCTGCGGCCACGTCGTGGATGTGCGAGTGGGCATGAAGGACACGAGCGGCGGATCCAACGAGACGGATGCGAACGTGCCGACGATCATTCCGACAGGCGACCCGTCATGACTCATCGCGGTGACCATGGCGATGCCGGTGGGGTACTGGCCCATCACCTGTCGGTATCGCGCCGGATCGAGCGCGGCGGAGGGACTCTGAGGGTGGGAAGCGTTCTCATTGGTTTTCATGACGCTTGATACAATAACACCAAGCTCACCGCCGGTGGGTACGAATATCGGACTGATCCTCGCCTATGCTGAAGGTCGCACCGGCACGATTCTCGAGCCTGTGACCAGCTTTCGCGACGCGAGGAGTCTCCCCATGGCCCGTCCGCCTGCTCCTGAGCGCAGAGGCGAGATTCTCGAGTTGGCGATCGCCTACCTCGCTCAGAATGGGCTCGCGAACCTCACGATGCGCAATCTCGCCACCGCGCTCGGCGCCACCACGAGCGTGATCTTCTATCAGTTCGGCTCGAAGGAGAAGCTCGTCGAGGCGGCTCTGGCGAGAGCCAGAGAAGCGAACCTCGCGGTACTCGAGGATCTGCGATCGGCGGATTCCCACGCGACTGTAGCCCAGGCATTCGTCGCGATCTGGGACTGGTGGATGCGTGAGCCTCCCCGGCTGGCGTACTCCCGCCTCAACATGGAGGCGATGATGACAGACACCGCGCTGTCAGACGAGATGCGAGAGGAGCTGCTGTCGTACTGGATCGACTACTTCAGCCGCTGGCTGGTGGAGGACGGCCACTCGCTCGCAGAGGCTCGCACCCTGTCGACCCTCCTGCTCGCTGCACAGACCGGCCTCACCGTCGACCTCATCAGCACCGGTGATCGCGAACGGCTGCGGACGTCGGTGTTGCACTTCTCCCGCCTTCTCGAGGCTCCTCGAAGCTAGTCGCACGAGATCTGTGCACCTCGCCCCGGACGTGTCATGCGTCGACGGCGCTGTCGATGCGTGTCGCGGCCGGCCCCGCTGACGGTTCCCGCCAAACGTGAAGAAGTTGTGACTTCCCTGCGTAGTGGAGTTATTGTACCTACTGTTACAGTATCTGAATCTCGCACAAGAGAGCCGACGCTCCATCAACGTTGAAGGGCAAGAAATCTCGATGACCCCATTGGTTGCCGGTTCGATCGAAGAGATCGAGAGGTGGATCCCGCTTGCTGATGGCTCGCGCCTCAGCGCAACGATCTGGTTGCCGACGAGCGCATCGGAACAAGCGCCCGTGCCCGCCGTGCTGGAGTATGTGCCGTATCGCAAGAACGACATGACAGCCGGTCGCGACGCCTCGATGCATCCGTTCTTCGCACAACACGGCTACGCGTCCGTTCGGGTGGACATCCGCGGGAGCGGCGACTCCGACGGGTTCCTCGACGACGAGTATCTCCAGCAGGAGCAATCCGATGCCCTCGACGTCATCGCCTGGCTGGCCGAGCAGGCCTGGTCCACCGGCAGGGTGGGGATGGTCGGGATCTCGTGGGGTGGCTTCGCAGGGCTGCAGGTTGCGGCCCGGAACCCGCCGGCTTTGGCTGGAGTGATCAGTCTGGCATCCACCGATGACCGGTACGTCGACGACGTGCATTACATGGGCGGTGCCGTCAATGCCTGGGACCAGCTGAGCTGGGGGGCTACGGTGACGGCGTTGGCGGCTCTGCCGCCGAACGGCCGAACACGGGACGATTGGCGTGAGGTGTGGCTCTCCCGGCTGGACGATGTCCAGCCGATCGGTCACGAGTGGATGAGCCATCAGACCCGCGATGCGTACTGGAAGCACGGCTCGGTCATCGAGGACTACAACGCGATGTCGTGCCCGATCTTCATGGTCGGCGGCTGGAACGACGCATACCGCGACTCCGTCTTTCGAGTTCTCGAAGGGTATGACGGCGTGGCCAAAGGGCTCATCGGCCCGTGGGCACATACGTATCCGCATGCAGGGGCTCCCGGCCCGGCGATCGATTTCCTGGGTCTCGCCGTCCGATGGTGGGACTACTGCCTGAAGGGCGCTGACAACGGCATCCACGACGAACCGAAGATGCAGGTCTGGATGCAGGATGCGTTGCCCGCCCAGGCGGGGTACGCAGAGCGATCCGGTGACTGGGTCGCCTACGACGAGTGGCCCAGTGCCGGTCGGAATGATGCGCGTTTCTTCCTCAACGACGAGGGAATGTTGGGCGCGAGCCCGAGCGCGGAATCGGTTGTCTCGCACTCGAGCGACCTGGTGCCTCCGTCGGACCGCGGCAACTGGTGCCCGGGCGGTTTCGGAACCCAGGGCTCCGACATTCCCGGCGATCAGCGGGCCGAGGACCAGAAGTCGCTGACGTTCACGGGCGATGCGCTGAAATCGCCCCTGGCACTGCTGGGCGTGGCGACACTCCAGGTGCGAGTCTCCGCCGACAAGAGCTACGCACTCCTCGCGGTTCGACTCGTGGATGTGCACCCCGACGGATCCTCCACCCTCGTCTCTCGCGGGTTCCTGAACCTCAGCCACCGCAATGGCGACGAGCAGCCCGAGCCGTTGGAGCCCGGCGTCCCGTACACCGTCTCGATCCCGTTGCGTAGCAACGGCTACCGGTTCGAGCCGGGCCATCGCCTACGTATCGCGCTCGACACGGCATATTGGCCGTGGGTCTGGCCGTCGCCGGAGAACGCGACCATCTCGATCACTCTCGGCGAGGACAGCGTGCTCGACGTGCCCCTTCAGCCGACGGGTGACGTTCTGCCCGTCGATCTCGGCGAGAGCCGAAGCGCCGAGCCTCTGGCCACGGAAGAACTGCTCCCGCTCGCATCGGCGTCACGGACCATGCGCCACGACGCATCGACCGGCGTGTTCGAGATCGCCGATGCCTTCCCCCTCCAGCTGACCCGGCTGACGGATCGCGGTCTCGTCCACGGAACATCCGGCGAAACGCGATACCTCATCGAAGAAGGCGACCCACTCAGCGCTCGAATCGAATGCCGCCGCGACTTCACGTTCACAGAAGACGGACGCTCATCACCCACACGCGTTGAGGTGCAGAGCTCGATGTCCTCCACAGCCACCGACTTCCTCGTAGCGACTCAGATCGAGGCGTACGAAGCCAACCGGCGCATCTTTGCCCGCAACTGGACGCGCACCATCCCGCGCGAGCAGTGCTGAGCGTCCCCCTCACCAGCTGATCTACTCGAAGGACAGTCTCAATGACCTCGACCACACTCCGGCGCAGCTCCACCCGAGCCGTTCCTCTCCTCATCGCTGCGTCTCTCCTGCTCTCGGCGTGTGCAGGTGGCGGCGACAACGGAGCCACCACCCCCGACCTCGAGATGGCGCCCGTCGTCACAACCCACGCCGATGTGACTGAGCCACTCGCTCTCGCGGTCAACGCGAAGCCCGGAACGTTGGATCCGCTGCTCGTGACCGCCACGCACGACGTCCGCCTCCTCAAGCTCATCGGCGGGACGCTCTTCGAGCTCGCTCCGGACAGCTCAGGGGTGACCCCCTCGCTCGCGTCCGGGGCGGAGTTGAGCGAAGACGGCCTCCAGTACACCGTGACTCTGAAGGACGGAGCGACCTTCACGGACGACACCCCGCTCACCGCTGCCGATGTCGTCGCGACCTTCGAGCGAGCCCGCTCGTATGAAGCCAACGCCTATGCGGGGCAGATCGCTCCGGTGAGCGCGGTCGAAGCGGTGGACAATGCCACAGTGCGGTTCACATTCACGCGACCGTATCCCTCGTTCGAGACGTTCCTCGCGTACCCGAACATGGCGATCCTCAAGGCCTCCGAGATCGGCGCGGATCTTGCGATTCCCGCGGTGCCCACATTCGCGGGAGCTTTCAGCGTCGACGGCGAGTACTTCTCGAACAAGTTCTCGCTCGAGAGGTACCCCGATTTCGCCGGCGACCTGCCTGCCGCGAAGACGATCGACGTCGTCGTCGTGACGGACGCGAACAGCCGCATCCAGCAGGTGCGCACCGGCCAGATCGACTTCGCCGTCGATCCGCTGCCCAGCCAACTCTCGTCGCTCACGGGGGATGTCCTTCCTCAGGTGACGGAATCGGTGGGTTTCTACTACCTGAACATGAACAACAAGGGCGACATCACCGCCGACGTCAATGTGCGCAAGGCCATCAGTCTTGCGCTGGACCGGGCGCAGATCGCCAACATCGCCACCGGCGGTTACGCGAAGCCGATGTCCGGATTCTTCCCCGAGGCATTCGCGCCTGGCTACGCAGGCGACGTGAAGAAGGACGTCGAGGCCGCGCAGAAGATGCTGGAAGGAACGGCGTGCGCGGAAGGGTGCGATCTTTCCCTGCTGGTGTCTGAAGAGTGGGCGCAGCAGGCCGCGGTCGTGATCCAACAGAATCTCACCGAGATCGGGATCACCGCATCGATCGAGTCCGCGGAACGGCAGGTGGAGATCGGACGCCTCTTCGACGCGGACTTCGATCTGAATGTCGGGCTCTTCGGGGACTACTCATCTGTTCCTGAGGGACTCCCGGGCTACTGCCTGCAGTACTCCGCCGGATATCTGAGCTGCCTGTCCAGCTACGAATCCGCGGACATCGAGACAGCGGTGACCGAACTCACATTGGCACTGGACGACTCCGCCAAGACCGCGGCAATGGATCGAGTCGATGACATCTTCCTCGCCGACCAGCCCTACGCCACGATCTCCGGCCTGACCGCCGCAGCAGCCGTGTCGAAGGATGCCGCCGGTGTGCTGTCCATGGGGTCCACCAACCTCATCCACGTCGCGACCCTCTCGGAGTGACCCATGCGCGTCAGATCACGTTGGGTGGGGCTCCTGGTCAGACGCGCCATTGATGTCGGGGTCGTCTTGGTGGCCGTGGTTGCGACGACAACCATCCTGATTCGCCTCACACCAGGCGACCCCGCACGCTCCATCCTCGGTGACAAGGCAACCCCCGAAGCATTGGAGGCCTTGCGCTCGCAACTGGGTCTCGATGAACCGGTCATCTCGCAGATCGGGAACTCGTTGCTCTCGATCCTGCGCGGGGACGTAGGTAGTTCCCTCATCACCGGAGCGCCCGTCCTCGGGGTGATCGCAGAAGCATTGCCGGTGACACTCGGGATCATCTCGCTGACGGTCGTCATCTCCGTGATCCTCGGTGTGCCGCTGGGCTTGCGGTCGGCCCTGCGTCAGGGAACTCGCACTGATCGGACGATCGGCACGCTGAGCCTCGTCGCTCTCTCCACGCCGCCGTTCGTGCTGGCGATCCTGCTGATCGCCGTGTTCGCGGTCGGCTTGGGCTGGCTGCCGGCCGGCGGATGGTCAGAGAGCTGGCCGGACTCGCTCCGCTTCGTGCTGCTGCCCAGTGTTGCGCTGGCGGGGTATCTCGCACCGCAGGTGATGCGCAGCACGCGCCAGTCGGCTCTGTCCATCCTGAATCTGCAGTTCCTCGAGGCGGCAGAGGCGCGGGGGCTCTCTTCGGCATCGGTCGTGCTGCGGCATCTGCTCCCCAACAGCGCACTCCCGATCATCACGGTCATCGGTGTGAACGCCGCCGCACTGTTGAGCAGCGCGGTCATCGTCGAAGTGCTGTTCGGCCTACCCGGTTTCGGGCTGCTCATCCAAGAAGCTGTCGCATCCCGTGACTACACGGTGCTTCAAGGTACGGCCCTCGTCGCCGCAGTCGGCGTGGTGCTCGTCAACTTCGTGTGCGAGATCCTCTACCGCATCATCGACCCTCGAATCAGGATTGCCTCATGACGACAGTTTCCACGGCGACGGGCCCCCTACGACCCAGAGTCCGTTTCACCGGTCTCGCTCGGCTCTCTCCGCGCGCGGGTGTCGTCGCGGCAGCGCTCCTCATCCTCATCTTCGTGATGTCGTTCGCGCTTCCCGTGATCACCGGCTACGGCCCGGACCAGTTCATCGGCCTGCCGTACCAACCACCTTCCCTGGCTCATCCGTTCGGTACTGACGGATTCGGTCGAGACGTGATGATCAGAACCTTCACCGCGTCCCGCGTCGACTATCTGATCCCGCTGCTCATCGTTGCGATCTCCGTGGCGATCGGCAGCATAGTCGGAGTCGCGGTCACGCTCATCGGCGGATTCGCGGAATGGCTCATGATGCGCATCACCGACGCCATCATCGCGTTCCCGTTCCTGATCCTGATCCTTGCTCTCGTCGTCGTGTTCGGCCAGGGCGTCGACGTGGCCTTCCTGCCCAACGGCACTATCCCGATCATCGTCGCGGTGGTGCTGACCGGCTGGGCGTACTACGCGCGGCTGGCGCGGAGTCAAGCGCTCAGCCTGAGGGGAATGGACTACATCACCGCCGCACGCATCATGGGGTACTCGACGACCCGCATCGTCTTCCGGCACATCACGCCGAAAGTGCTCGGCGCATCCGTATCGTACGCGATCGGCGACATGATCGTCGTGATGGGCCTGATCGCCTCTCTGAGCCTGTTCGGCGCCGGCATCGCACCCCCTACCGCCGAGTGGGGACAGATGATGTTCGAAGGTCGTTCCGTCCTCGGCCAATACTGGTGGGTGACCCTGTTCCCCCTGGTCTTCATGATCATCAGCGCGGTATCGCTCGCCGCGATCGCCGAACGCCTCGTCGCACGACTCGAAGGGCGTGCCCGATGAACGCGATCGCCGAGGGAACGAGTTCTTCGCCCGCGCCACTGCTGGACATGAACGACATCTCGATCCACATCGGGAACACGCACGTCGTGAAGAACGCCCGCCTGACCGTGCGTGCCGGCGAGACCGTCGGACTGGTGGGCGAGTCCGGCTCGGGCAAGTCGATGATGTGCCGTGCCGCGACCGGCCTGCTCGGCCCGATCGGCGGGCGCGTGTCACACGGGTCCCTTCTCATCGGACGGCAGTCGTTCATCGGTGCGACGACGCCGGAATGGCGACGGATCCGTGGGCACACGCTCGGGTACGTCCCTCAGGCATCTCTCGCCGGCCTCGACCCGCTGATGCGTATCGGCTCGCAACTGCGAGAGACGATACGAGCACTGGACGGCAACAGCAATGCCGGGGCACGTGCTCTCGAACTTCTCGACGTGGTCCGCATCAACCAGCCCAAGGACGTACTGCGCGCCTATCCCCACCAACTCTCCGGAGGGATGCGGCAACGCGTGATGATCGCACTCGCGCTCGCGGGTCGGCCCGAGCTGATCATCGCCGATGAGGCGACCACGGCCTTGGACGCAACGGTGCAGAAGGCCGTGCTCACGCTTCTCCGTGACGTGCAGAAGGAGACGGGGATGGCCATGATCGTCGTCACACACGACATCGGTGTGGTTCGTCAGATCACGAACCGCCTCTACGTCATGAACGGCGGCGTGACGGTCGAATCCGGCCCGACGGAATCCGTCCTGCGAGCGCCTCGTCACGGGTATACGAAGGGGCTTCTCAACGCCGACCCTTCACGGTCCGCATTCGACGATGCCTCCGCGACGACCACACACCCGCCGCAGGAGAGCGCATCCGCTCGGACCGCGGTCGAATCGGAGGAGTCACCGTGAGCGAGATCATCGTCGCCCGGGATCTGTGCCTGGGATACGGGAAGAAGACAGCTGCAGTCGTGGAGGACGTGAACCTCTCCGTGTCAGCAGGGGAGAAGATCGCCATCGTCGGCGAGAGCGGGTCCGGGAAGTCGACGTTGGCGAAATCGCTCACCGGCGTCATGAAACCCCGATCCGGAACGGTCGAGATTCACGGCCGTCCATGGACCGCCGTGCGAAGAACGGATCCCGAGCGCCGCTCGGTCCAGATGATCTTCCAGGACCCCTACACCTCGCTCAACCCGACGATGACGGCTATGGCCACGGTGAGCGAAGCCTTCAGAGTGGTGCAGCGTCTATCCCGTGAGAAGGCACTCGCAGCAGCTCACGAGGCTTTGAGCGACGTGGGCCTGTCGGGTGACCTGCTCGACCGGGTACCTCGGGGACTGAGCGGCGGACAACTTCAGCGAGTGTCCATCGCGCGAGCGCTCGCGTGCCGACCGGACGTGCTCGTGGCAGATGAAGCGACCGCATCGTTGGACGTCTCCGTGCAAGCCCAGATCATCCACCTCCTGGTCGACCTCGTAGACACCCGCGGCATGGCACTCGTCATGATCTCTCACGACCTGCACTTGACTCGCACAGTCGCCGACCGCCTCGTCGTGATGCGGAAAGGTCGCGTCGTCGAGCAGGGGGGAGCCGACGAGATCTTCCGATCGCCCAGTACGCCGTACACCCGCGAGCTGCTCGCGTCAGCCTTTCTCGATGCGCCCTGAGCCGAGCAACTCATGGCCCGACCATGAGCGATGCCCAGCACGGCATTGGCCGGCACTCCCAGACCGAACAGGAACCGATCGGTTCTGGCCTCCGAGTAGATCGCGACGGTCGCGTAGAGCTGCTGGTACAGAAGGTTGAACACCACCGTCGCCAGGAAGAACCGTATGTAGCGAGCGGCTCAGCTCCGTTCGACGGATGTGAAGGTCGGCGATGTGAAGAACCGGAAGAAGACGATCAGCACGTAGATCAGACTGCCGATCTCGACGTCGCCTCGCGCGGTTCGTGGATTCAACCGATGTCGCTCGATGCGTCGACGGGCAGGACCTCGAGGGGCAGCTCCGACAGCGTGCGCGCGCCCTTCTCCTCGAACAGCACCGTATCGATCAGCGCAATGAACGACAGGCTCTCGACGTTCGTGACCAGGCCCGCCTCGATCACTCCCCCGCGCTCAGGCAGAGTCGAGCCCCAGACGAACTCCCCCACGTAATCGGCACCCATCGAGATGCCCAATTCATAGCCGCCGACGAACCCGATTCCCCCGCCGACGTTCGCCTTTCGGAAGTAGTCCTCGAGCGCACGGTCCAATTCGCTGAACGGCATGCCTGCGTCGGGAACGACCGTCAGCACCTCCAACGCCCCCGCGCAGATGTCGTTCAGACGCTGCAGCTCCGCTCGCGGTGTGCCGAAAGTGAGCACCCGGCACGCGCGCGCGTGGTAACCCGCTGAGGCGGCGGCACCGTCGACGTGGATGTAGTCGTCCCTGTCGAACCGGTAGCGCCGTGAGCTCACTTCGTGACCGAACGATTCCGGCGGGCCGGCGTAGACGGTGTCATGGATGGCCGACTGCTCGCCGCCACCGTCCATCACTCCTCGCAGGTAGATGCCATGAGCCTCGTACTCCGTCATGCCGGGCTCCACCTGCTCCTGCACGGCGCGGATGCCGCTGTCCACCGCGCGCTGTGCCCGCATGATGCGGTCGAGTTCGGCCGGCGACTTGACTCGGCGTACTCTGCGGATCACGTCCGTCGCGTCGACGACCGTGTAGCCGGCGTCGGTCAACGCGTCGCGGTAGAGCTGCATGACAGCGGGATTGGGAATGCCGCTCCACAACTCCATGCCCACTCGACCGCTGTGCCAGCCTTCGCTGCGCAGTTGCTCCACGATGAAGTCGACGTACGCCGTGCCGGTCGTGTTCGTCGTCAGCGTGCTCTCGGGCACGGGGCGGAAATCGGAGACGACCGACGTCCGTCTGATGAGGTCCGTGTGCAGCGCGCTGTCGACGTAGAACATCGTGTCGTTCTCCGCGGTGACGACGGTCGCGGCAGAAGGGGGGAAGTACGTCGATGCCTGCCATTCATATACCCGGGACGTGAAGCCGTGGAGCCAGGCCGAGCCCTCGGGGGCGGTGACGAGGAGGACGTCGATGTTCGCATCCGCCATGGCGCTGCGCAATCGGGTCCGCCGGGCGTCGTACTCGCTCTTCTCGAAGGCGACATCGGAGGGAAACTGCGCGACTCGGGCGAGTTCCTCCGCGACGAACCTCCCGATCCCCTCGGGATACACCTCCGCCTCGTCGGGGTGGCGCCGGCTGGCTGGCGTGTCAGGTCGGTCATGTCGTCCTTCTCTCTCTCGTCGATGGTCGGGCCGCGGCGTCGTCGCGCGCGTCCGTGAAGGCTATGTCTCAGGCGAGTCCGGCGAGCCGTCGAAGGAGCGGCGTCTCATGGTCTCTCAGGTAGTGGCCTCCGCCGGGCACCCAGGTGAGCCGGGCATGCGGGATCAGTCGCGACCATTGGCGGGCGTGCGACGGAGGCACGAAGACGTCGGCATCGCCGAAGAGCAGCTCGGTGGGAGCGACGATCTGGGCTGCGCGGAGGCCCCATCCATGCTGAAAGAGCGCGAGCTCGTCATCCACCCATCCGTCGATCCCCTGCAGGCCCCACTCCTGTTGCTCGAGATCTTCCTCCGTCTTGACCTCCGGGCGCGAAGAGACCTCGACGTCGCTCTCGGGATAGCGTGCCAGCCATTCGTCCAGGGCATCGTCGACGGAACCGAGGTCGTCGATGAACGCCCGCAGGCGTTCCTCGCCCGCGCGAGCCGCGGCGATCTCCCCGACCGTCGCCTCCACCATGTCGGTCGCCGGATCGAACCCGTCCTCGCCCGGCGCGATGCCGACGATGATGCCCAGCGCGCTCACGCGGTCGGGATGCAGAGCTGCCGCTGCCGCCGCGAAAGGGCCACCGCCCGAGGTGCCGACGGATACGAATCTCTCGACACCGAGGTGATCGGCGATCGCCGTCGCCCAGTGGCCGGCATCGGCGACGACTCGTCCTGGGCGCCGCAGGGATCGCGCATACCCCGGCCGGTCGAAGGAGCAGAGCCGGATGCCGCTGTCTCGCGCGGCGTCCCACCCTCCGGGTATCGACGCGGACGAACTCGGTGTCCCGTGGTGCCAGATGACCAGCGGACCGCTCGGATCGCCCCATTCGCGGACATGGATCGTCGAGCCTCCAGCGACAGGCAGGTCGTAGCTGTGCCGCCAAGGGGGTACGAGCGGGCCGGCATCGACAGACGCGGGGGAGCTGTGCATGGACCCATCGTGGACGGGAAGCGATAATCGAGGCAGTCGACAATCGTCGAGGTGGCGACCTCAGAGATACGACACTTGTAAAGATCTGAGCCGTGACGCATCCGATTTACTCGATCCAACACGACACTCAGCAAGGGACGGATCCATGTCGAACGTCATTCCCGATTCATCCGTTCGGACCTTCGCGGGCCTCCCCCGGCCGCTGTACCCGGTCACCGGCTTCACGACATTCGACACGATCGCGCAGTACTGCGCGCAAGCACTGATCACCTATTACGTCTACTTCGCGGTGTCCGACGGAGGTCTCGAGCTTCCGCCGGCCCAGAGCATCGCGATCGTCTCCGCCTGGGTCGCGATGAGTCTGCTGGGGACGATCTTCACCTCCTGGCTGGTCGATCGGGTGATCGGCGCCGGGATAGGGCTGCGGGCTGGGGCGCTGATCTCTGCGGCCGGGTACCTCACCCTCGCGTTCGCTCCCGGCCCCGTCGGACTCGGAGTGGGACTCATTCTCCTCACCCTCTCGCCCGCGCTGACGCTGGTCAGCGAAGGCACACTGACCAGCGGTGTGATGAACGGCACGGCGTCCAGGCGTGAATCCGGATTCACCATCTTCTACCTCGGGAGCGCCCTGGGCGCCTTCGTCGGATTCACCGCATCGGGGTTCATCCAGGAGGCGTGGGGGTTTCAGGCAGGCTTCCTCGTCGCGGCAGCGGTGATCCTTCTCGGCTTCTTCTTCTACCTGCCGTTCCGCAGAGCGGTGGAGGCGAACAGTCCGCCCCCTCCCGCCGAAGAACGACCCCGCGGGCTGGCTTTGGCTCTCCCCATCGCCGCGGCGGTCATGGCGACCGTCGCACTGTCGGTCATGGTCGCGCACGGCATCAACCCGTCAACCGTGATCGCGGTGGGGACCGGCGTCTACGTCGTCGCCATACTGACGAGGTACTTCACTTCGTCCGCCTTCACGGCACGCGACCGGAAGGGCATCGTCCGGTACCTGCCGTTCTTCGTGGCGACCGTCGCGTTCAACCTGATCTTCCAGCAGATCTATACGACGATCGCGATCTTCTCGGACGTGCGGACGGATCGTTTCCTGTTCGGCGTCGAACTTCCACCGGCCACCGTGGTGGGTCTCGCGCCGCTGTGCGTCGTCGTCGCCGCGCCGATCCTGGCTGCGGTGTGGGCGAAGTTGGGAGACCGCCAGCCGACGCTCTCCGTGAAGTTCATCTTCACGTTCGCCTGCTGCGGTCTTGCGATGGGATTGCTGGCAGCCTCTTCGGCGCAGCCCATGACGCCGATGCTGGTGCTCGCCATCGTGGTGCTCGTCTTCGGTGTGGCAGACGTCGTGGTCTCCCCGTCGGGGATGTCACTCGCGACAGAACTCGCGCCCGCAGGCAACGAGAGCCGGATGCTGTCGTTGCACTATGTCGGGATCTCACTCGGCATATCCCTCGCCGGCGTCGGCGGTGACCTGTTCGATGCCGACGACCCGAGCGTGTACTTCGCCGCGTTCAGCGGTCTCGGATTCGTCGTCGCGGCAGGCATGCTGATCGCACGGCTCACCCTCGGCCGAAAGGTCGCACCATGAGCTGGCAGCTCCGGGGAGGAGACCTCCGAGTTCGTCGATGCGGGGATGACGCCGATGGACGCCCTGCGATCGGCTACAGTGATGGCGGCGAACTGCCTGGCTCGTAGCGATCTGGGGACGACCGCGCCCGGCGCGGTCGGAGATCTCATCGCCGTCCCGGGTGGCGACCTGGACGACATGCGAGCGTTCGAAGACGTCCGACTCGTGATCCAGGCCGGCCACATCGTGGCGTAGCGGCGCAGGAGTGCCGCGAGAAAGGCGAGCAGCGTGTTCGACGCAGTGCAGGAGATCATCGATCGGCTCGCTGCGTCGCTGCGGCGTTCCGCATCCCTCGTCTATGCCGATCTGACCCTGGTCGCCAGCAGCCGGCATCACGACGACGTGGACCCCGCACACATCACTCTGCTGACCACCCGCGACGCGCACGAGGCGCTCGGCCACCCGATGCTCCCGCGCACCGCGGCAGTCGTGATCGACGCGGATGCCGACAGCGGGATTCACTTCCCGCGCATGTTTCTGGCGTTGCGTTCTCCGGCTGAGACCTTCGGGTATCTGATCATCACGCTGTCCACGCCACTCCCGCCGTCGGAGTATCTGAGCGTGCTCGAGGCGGCCGATGTCCTGCGACACCTGATGGAGAACGCCTCTCGATCCATCGAAGACGTGAACCTCGAGGTCGAGGCCGAGATGATGGCCCTCCTCACCGACGAGGAGACGAATCGCACGAGAGCGGCCGATGAGCTGTGGGGGCTCGGGATGTTCCCGCAGTCGCACCATCTGGTCTCTCTGTGCGTGGAGGTCGACCTCGAGTGGGGGCCCTGGGACGGGCCGCCGGTGCGCGAGGTTCTCACACGCCTGATCTCTCGCGCGATCACCACGCCGCGCATCGATTCGTACGCGTTCGTTCCGACGGCGCCCGCGACGTTCATCCTCATCGGTTTTCAGAGGCCTCCTGCGCGCGAGGCCTTGGACAGCATCGTGAGCGGCCTCGTCGGCGAACTCACCCGCGCGCGGAGTGGGGATGCTCTTCCCGGTCGTGTCGGTGTGGGCGGAACCGTTCATCGTCTCGCCGATGCCTGGCAGTCGTACGATCAGGCAGTGGTGGCCACCAAAGTCGCACGGGCGATGCGCAGTTCGTCCTCTTACTGGATCGACTCACCGGTCGAAGCATCCCTGGCCGCCATGTTCGGCCCCGTCATGCCCGAGCATCTGCGCACCGACCCCATCCGTCGGCTCGAGGCGGCACCACCCGACGTGTCGGAGTTGCTCACTGCGTATTTCGAGGAAGCGGGAAGCGCCACTGCGATCGCTGCGCGGTTCGGTGTGCACCGGGCGACCATCTATCAGCGCCTCGATCGCGCAGCGACATCGATCGGTCTCGACCTCACGAAGAGCGATGATCGCCTGGTGATCCACGCCTGGCTGGCGAAGCGGCGATTCATCGACTGACGCAGCGGAGCCGCGGGCAGCAGCTTGCGGCGAGATCGGCACACTCGGCAGCGTCACCACCAGCGTCGTCTACTCGACGAGGTTCCTCTCCACCCATTCGCGCAGAGTCATGGTCGGGATGCCGTGGCGCGCGTTGAACGTGCCTTCCTTCCCCCAAGCCACGCCGCGTCCCTGCGCGAACACTGCGCGATACTTCCTGGTCATGTTGTCCGGGTCGGCGGCGAGTTCAGCCATGAGGAGGGGCTCCGACCATACGCGCAGCGCAAACGAGCGCCCCAGACCCTGTTCCAGCGCCTCCGCCAGCTGGCTGTACGTGATCGTGTCGCCGGCGACGTAGACGATCTCGTTCCGGATCCGTGGCTCGGCGAACAGGATCGCCGCGGTGAGCGCACCGATGTCTTCCGGGGTCGTCACGGTGACGGCGGTGTCCGGGGTGCCGAGTGCGTTCACGGTGTCGTTCGGCAGGTCGACCATCCCCGACCCGGGCTCGAAGAGGTAGTTCATGAACATGCCTGTGGATATGATCACCCACTCGGTGGCGTCCTGTGATCGGAGGAGGTCTCGCACGTCGAGCTGCGAGTCGAAGATGTCCTGAGGGCTCCCCCGCCCGATCACATCGAAGTCGACTCCGAACTGCCACGGGAAGTACCGCGGGAGCTTCGCCTGCAGCGCGGCCTGCGCGACCTTCATCGGAGTGTCGAGGCCTGCGGTGATCCCCGTGCAGCCGATGACGGTGTCGTAGCCCGAGAAGATCGCCGCGAGGTCGTCAACGGTGTTCTCGACCAGGTCGCCGGGGACGATCCCGATGCCGAGGGCGCGGATCTCCGCGACGTCGCGCTGCTTCGCCGGAACGGTGGAGTCGATCGTATGGGCGCGCAGCAGCACATCCACGGAAGTTCCCGGCACATCGGCCGCCCGGCGCGCGATGTTGCGCAGCACGGGCATCCCGAGTTCACCTGCTCCGATGACGAGGATCTCCCGCGAGGCGCCGTCCCAGCCGCTCACTGACATGTGTTCTTCCTTTCTCCGGCATCTCGAGGATCGGGACGCCGTACGCTCACAAAGCGTAAACTTTGACATCACTGTCAAGGTCAAATCCAGCACCATCGAGGAAGGGCACACCGCGATGAAGATCAGCGAAGCCGCGGAAGAGATCGGAGCGCCGGCACGCATGCTGCGTTACTACGAGCAGCAGGGACTCATCGCGGCATCACGGTCGGGGAACGGGTACCGCGACTACTCCGCCGAGCAGATCGATCATGCCCGCCACGTCCGTGCACTCGTCGAAGCGGGACTCTCCACTCGCATGATCAAGATCGTGCTGGACATCGAGGCGCCTGTTCCGAACCAGCAGTCGACGCACGAGAGCCGAGCCTCCGCCGAAGAGCTGGCGAGAGAGCTGCGCGTGGTCGAGAACCGCATCATCTGCCTGCAGAAGAGCCGCGAGGCTGTCATCAGCTATCTCCAGAACTCCGACCATGCGGATCTGCTGACGACCGCACCCGCGTGACCGGTCCGCGGCAGTCCGCCTGAAAGGCCTGCCCATGTAAAGTTTTTGGCACAGTCGCGCCATGTTCTTTTTACGGCACCTGACGATGATGGTATATTTTTATAACCAAAACGTGCGGTGCGATTTTTCGAACACAGATGGGGTGGCCACGGTGAAGCTGCAGACACCATCAGACCTCGCGCGTATGGTCAAGAACGCCCGCGTCCAGCGCAACCTCACCCAGCAGGACGTCGCCGACGCTGTCGGCATCACCCGTCAGTCCCTCGCCCGCCTCGAACGCGGCAACGGCGGCACCTCCTTCGACACGGTGTTGCTCATCCTCGACCACCTCGGCATCCACCTGGACGCCACCACCGAGCGCCGCATCCCTCGCGCCACGACCGTCGCGACGGGTGCCGCCCAGGCAGCGGCCGACGCACTCGCCACGCGCATCACACCGCTGATCGGCTCGGGCACGCTCGGAGCACTCGACAAGCAGCTCCTTGGCTCGCTCCCTCGGATCGTCCCATCGCTCCCACCCGAATGCGACACGTCTGGCATCCTCAAGCAGATCGAAGCGAACCTCGACCCCGCTACGCTCGCCTCCATCCGCGAAGCCTCCCGCGGACTCACCGAACGTCTCACCGTCCCGGGCTCCGTCCTCATCGATCCGCCTCGTGCGGTGGAAGCCGGCTCCAGAGCCGCCGCGGATGCCCGAACGGCGGAAGCCCGAACGGACGCCGACCCGTATGCCGAGGCAGGTATCGAATGATCCGCGCCCTCAACGTGTACCTCTACGACACCCACGTCGCCACGATCACCCGGCGGGGCGAGAACCTGCAACTGCGCTACCTGCCCGAATACGTCGAATCGGACACCCCAGTCCCCATCTCTGTGACACTCCCCGTCGTAAGTCCCCCCTTCGGGAACGACGAGACCAAGCGGTTCCTCGACAACCTCATGCCGGACCGCGCTGATGTTCGTTCCCGGTGGGCGCGGCAAGCGAAGCTGACCAGCGACAGCACCTTCGACCTGCTCTCCGTCTACGGAGCCGATGTCGCCGGCGCACTCGAGTTCTACCCCGCAGGCACATCACCCAGGCAGGAGGAGAACCTGACGCCGCTCACCGACAGAGAGATCGGCGACCGGATCAGGCAGATCCGTCGAGACGATTCCGACTGGTTGCAGCACCGCGCAGTCGAAGAAGGGTTCTCGCTCGGCGGCGCTCAGGGGAAGTTCGCGCTCACCCTTCGCGACAATCAGTGGTTCGAGCCGTCTGGACGGCAGCCGTCGACACACATCTTCAAGCCGGGCATCCAGCCGCTGCCCGGCTCCGACGTCACCGAGCACATCACGCTGCAGGTCGCACGCCTGCTCGGGATCGACACGGCCGCATCCGTGATCGCCGAGTTCGACGGCGAGCACGTCCTCATAGTGGAACGCTTCGATCGCTTCGAAGACAACGGCGCCATCAGCCGAATCCACCAGGAAGACCTCGCTCAAGCTACCGGGACGTCGCACGTCCAGAAGTACGAGTCCGACGGCGGCCCCGGCTACCGCGACATCTTCACCGTCTTCGACCGCAACCTCAGCGCTGCGGACGCCAGGACCGCCAAGGAGCGGTTCGCGAAGCTGCACGTCTTCTCCTGGATCATCGGTCACAACGATGGGCACTCCAAGAACTACTCCCTCACCCACGTGCCCGGTCGTAGCGTGCTCGCCCCCTTTTATGACCTCAACAGCTCGCTCCCGTTCACGCAGCGAGAGCAAGTCCTCGCCCACGAACCTGCGGTCTTCGACGACGTCGAGCTCGCTTTCGCCGTCGACGGCGCGAACACACTCGGCACCTTCAATGGCGACAGTATTCGACGCCTCGAAGCCGACGCAGGGCTCGCCGAAGGGTATCTGCGGGACTTCGCCCTCCAGGTCGCCGCGGGCCTCCAGCCCGCCGTCGCTGTCGTCACCGAAGCAATCCCCGATCGCCTGAACGAGCTCCCCTCCGTCGCGCTCTACCCGCACGCCACGTACACGCAGACCCTGAGAGTCTTCGACGCCCTGAGTGCGATCAGTCATTCAGGTGCACTGCTCGAGGGGACTGCCGCACGGCCTAGGCGACTCTGATCGTGGCTTTGCCCGTCGTCACACCGGCGTGGAGCTTGTTCAGAATCTCGGTGGTCTGCGCCCAGCGACCCGTTCGCGTGAGGTCGACCCGGACCGTTCCTGTCGTGACTGCGTCGAGCGACCATCGCAGGGAGTGGGTTCCGTGTTCGGGGAATGCGGCGAGCCAGGCGCCGACGTTGAATCCGGCGGTGGTCTTGTTCTGCAGCCAGTGCGCGAGTGAGCTGATGGTCACGTCCGCTGCTTGCGAGGCGTTGCCGACCTTGATGAGACGTCCACCTGACCGCAACATGCGGAGTGCACGTGTGGCTGCTTCTCCTCCGACGGGGTCGATGACGAGGTCGTCTGGGATGGACGCCAGGTCGGTGCGGGGGTAGGTGTTGTCGTATCCGAGGCGGTGCCCGATCGTTTGCTTTTCAGGTGTGCCGACGACCGCGTCGATGCGTCCCCCTCCGAGCGTCCGAGCGACCTGGAGGAACTGTGAGCCGAGCCACCGGCACCGGCGTGCACGAGCATCGATTCTCCGGGGGTGAACCTAGCCGTGTCACCAGGCTCGGCGTGCTCGAGGAGCTTCTTCATCCCTCGACGCTCGATCGCGGTCTTGCTTCCGGAGGTGACGTCGGCGAACACGTCTCGCTTCTGGACCCCAGCCGTGACGAGAGCATCGAGCTGCAGCTGCGCGTCCTGACTCGACGTACTCACCCGCGTGTACCCAAGAAGTCTCATATGGCCATTCTGACTCAGAAACCCCTGCCGGTCACGACGCTGAGACGCTTTGCGGTAAGACGTCTTTCTAAGACAGAACCGTGTGATTGTTAGCGCTTCGAGGCGGCTTTCTGTGATCGCTTCTTGGTGCTTCGCCGGAACACCGCAGGGCTGATGCACATACCCCTCCTCGGCATCGTGCGACGATAGCCGCCTCATCTAACCAGTGACGTCACAGCTCGCGTTCGACCGCAGCCGGTGGCCGTTCGACGGGGTTGAACGATACGCCAGCAGTGACGGTGAGCGGATGGTTCGGAAACGCATCGAGCGTCATCGCGAGCTTGATCGTCAACTGCTCGAGCATCTCGATCTCCTGCGCACTCCATCCGTCTAACGCTCCGAAATCCTGCATGGAGTCGAGCACGCGGGTTCCGAGATCTCGACCGGAGGCGGTCAGCCCGATTACGGTGCCGCGGGCGTCTCGCGGGTCGTGCGCGCGGAAGACCAAGGCTGCGTCCTCGAGGCGGGCGATGATACGGCTCATGTTCGACCGTGTGGTGTCGACCGCGTCAGCGAGCGAGGTGGGCGTCGCGAGTCCGCGATATACGAGCTGGTTGATCACCAGAAATGCTGGCAGGTCTTTGGGTAAAGGGAATCCGCTGTCGCGCATAAGTTGCTCGCGATACGTCCGCGACGTTCCCCAGGTCACGATCGCCTGGAACGCCGACTGGAACGCCGACACACGGGCTCCGGCCAGCGGAGCGATCTCCTCAGCCGCCAGGGCGTGCAGCGTAATGGCGTTCTTACTTCTCGGCACCGTACGCAGCTCCTTTGGGACTCGGGACGCCCCAAGCATAAGGCGCAGTTGGCAAGAACCTGAGAAAACTATTTGACTCAGGAACATACTTCGTGGGACGCTGTGCGAGTTGATTCGTTTCATTCGTCGCCTGACGATTCTTCATCCCGTGTTCTTCAAAGGAGAAGTCCCGTGTCTCTCGCTACCACATCCGGCCCACGTCCCTGGTGGGTCGCCGTCGTGTCCGGTATGGCCTCATACGTCGACGCCGCTGCCATCACCGGTTTTGCCACCGCGATCGTCGTCTTTCAGCAGACCCTCGGTTTGGACGAGCTCCAGATCGGTTTGGCCGGTGGAGCCCTCACCGCAGCGATGGCCATCGGTGCCCTCGTGGGTGGTCGTCTCGGCGATCGCTTCGGTCGGCGCCCCGTCTTCACGGCGACGATGATCGCACTCGTTGTCGGTGCGGTCGTGCTGGTGTTCGCGTCATCGTTCCCCGTGATCCTGATCGGGGCGATCATGCTTGGATTCGCGAGCGGCGCCGACCTGCCCGTTTCGCTGTCGACTATCTCTGAGGCAGCTACCGAGCACAATCGGGGCCGCCTGATCGGGTTCACAAACCTGCTGTGGATGGCCGGCATTATTGCGAACATCGTCATCAGCACCCTCGTCGGCGACCTGGGACGGGTGGCACCGATGATCCTCTTCGGGCACATCGCCGTGGTCGGCGTACTGATTCTTCTCGGACGGCTGACGATCCCAGAATCCGCACCATGGCTCGCGGCCCAGGCGGAACGACGAGCCGGGGTGAGGACTGTCCGTGCGGAGCGCGCCAGCATCCGAATGCTCTTCCGGAGCCCTTATGGAACGGTCTTCCTCGCCTTGGTGATGTTCGCCTCGCTGACTAATCTGATCGCGAGCACGATCGGCAGCTATGGCACCTACATCCTCGTCAACTTCGGCGGTGTCACGATCAGCCAGGCATCACTCGTCACCCTTCCGCTGCTGCCAGTGAGCATCATCGGGTACCTCTGGTTCATGAGGATCGCGGACAAGCCCGTTCGGTTCCGCTTTTTCCAGATCGGCGGAATCGCTTTCGTTCTCTCTCCTCTGGTCGTCGCAATCTTCGGCGCGAGCGTGCCGGTCTACCTCTGCAGCTTGCTCTTGATGGGCGTGGGCTCGGCCTTCGCGTTCGAAGGCATCCAGCGGGTCTGGGCACAGGAACAATTCCCCACACTCCTGCGCACGACAGCGCAGGGCTCCATCATCGCCATCCAACGGTTCACAGCAGCCGCGCTGGCAAGCATCACCCCGACTCTGCTCATCGGAGGTCCCTCGCTCCTGTTCGGCATCCTGACGGTCGGTTCCGCTATCGGCGTGGGCTGGGCGTGGATTGTGTTCCGCACTCGCGACCGGCATGACGAGTTTGACTCCGAGGCCGACACGATCGGCCAGGCAGAACACTCCGCGCCGCTCGCTTCCCGCTAACCCTGTCGAAAGGACTCCCCATGACCCCGCATTCACTCACAGTCAATCGACGCCCCGCGCCCTTCGGCATCGACTCGGTGGCTCCGGAATTCGCGTGGACGCTCCCGAGCGATGCGCCGCCGCAGCTCGGTTACGAGATCGAAGTCTCTGACGACTCGTCTTTCCTCCCCGATGACATCACCTGGACGAGCGGCCACATCAAGAGCACGGCTCCATACGGCGCCCAGTACGCCGGCGCTGCCCTCCGCTCGCGCACCGAGTACAGCTGGCGCGTGCGTGTGCATGGAGCAGACGGCACCGTGAGCGACTGGGCCACGGCTTCGTTCGAGACCGGCCTGCTACACCCGACCGACTGGCGGGCCGCTTGGATCAGCCACCCGGAGGCCGCGAAGAAGGACCCGCGGAGCGTCTACCTGTCGACGACGATCGAACTCCCTGCCGATGTCGTGCGAGCGCGGGCCTACACCAGTGCGCTTGGGTGGTATCGACTGTTCATCAACGAGCATGACATTACCGGCACGGCACTCGTCCCCAGATGGACCCCCTTTCACAACTACACGGAGTACCAGGTCTACGACACGACCGACGCGCTGCGCGCCGGCACGAACACCGTCGGCATCATCGTCTCCGAAGGCCGGTTCAGGGGACGCCTCGGCGCATTCTCGCTGCCCAACCGCTATGGCGATCGGCTGGCAGCCCTGATGCAGTTGCAACTCGATCTCGCGGACGGCAGCACCATCAGCGTGACGACCGACGCGAGCTGGACTGCCAGCTACGGACGCGTTCGCGTCGCGGATCCGAAGGATGGCGAACGCGTCGACCTCAGGATTCCTGAACTGCCGTGGCTGCACGGCCGATCAGACGGTGCCGTTTCCGCTATGGTCATCCCCGAACACCGCCTGATGATCGCGGAGTCCGTCGCGCGGGTCGAGCAGATCGGCCGCCGCCGCGGAACACTCTCCCGCACCCCGTCAGGCAAGCAGTTAGTGGACTTCGGCCAGAACATGTCCGGCGTTGCACGCGTCAGATTGTCAGGTCCGGAGGGCGCCACCGTGCGGCTGATCTACAGCGAGGTACTTTCCTCGACCGGAGAGATCGCGACCGGCTACCTCGGCGGCGGCTCGTCGAAGAAGGACTGGTTCCAACGCGACGAGGCGATCCTGGCTGGCGAGCCGGTCGAGTACACCCCCGGTGCCACGATCAAGGGGTTCCGATACCTGTGCATCGACGGACCAGCGGACCCTATCTCAACCGAAGACGTGGAAGCCATCGTCCTCTCGACCCCGCTGCCTGCCATCAGCGAGTTCCAGAGTTCAGACGGACGTCTGAACCAGCTCTGGCACAACGTGGTGGAGTCGCTCCGCTCGAACTTCACCGACACCCCGACCGACTGCCCGACCCGGGAACGCAGCGGCTGGACGGGCGATATCCAGGTGTTCGGACCGACGGCGGTGCAACTGGTCGACGCCGACGCCTACCTCCGGCGATACCTGCGCAACCTCGCCGCCGAGCAGCACTCGGACGGCACCATCCCTCCCTTCATTCCCTCCGAGGCCGCGGTCGGTATCAGCCGCAACCCGCTGGGCTTCACGCGCACCTCGGCCGGTTGGGGCGACGTCGCCGTTATGCTGCCCTGGACGCTGTACCAGTACTACGGCGACACCACAGTCCTTCGAGACCAGTACGCCAGTTCCAAAGCGTGGGTCGACCAGCTGGCGTTGCGGGCCGCACGCAAGCGTGGCGTGAGACGCAGATTCAGGCGCGGTGTTGGACACCTCGAGCGGTACATCGTCGACACCGGCTACCACTGGGGAGAGTGGCTTCGTCCCGGAGAAACCCTCGCGTCAGAGATGCCGGGCAATTTCCTCGGCCGACGAACGAGCGTCGCAACGGCCTATCTCGCCCACTCCGCCCAACTCCTGTCGCGGATAGCCGACGTACTGGGCGAGGACACAGACTCGCGCCGTTATGCACAGCTCGCAGACAACGCGAGCACGGCCTGGCGAGCCGCCTTCGTGACCGAAGAAGGAAGCCGCATCGGCGACGACCGGCAAGACGACTACGTGCGAGCCCTCGCATTCGATCTGCTCGAACCGAGTCAGCGCGACCGAGCCGCCACCCGCCTCGCGGAACTCGTGCGGCAAGCCGGCGACCACCTCGCCACCGGGTTCCTCAGCACGCCGATGTTGCTCGATACGCTCGTCGACACCGGGCACGCCGACGTCGCTCTGCGTGTCCTCCTCCAGACCAGCGCTCCATCGTGGCTGCACGCCATCGAACTCGGAGCGACGACAACATGGGAGACCTGGGACGGCTACAAGCACGGGGAACCCGAAGCCTCACACAATCACTACGCGTTCGGTGCCGTCGCCGCGTTCCTACAAGAGCGCGTTGCCGGCCTGGCCCCCGCGGCACCCGGGTATGCCCGGCTGCGGATCGCTCCGATCATCGGAGGTGGCCTGACCTCCGCTTCGGTCTCGATCGACACACCGTACGGACGCGCGTCATCAGCCTGGAGCACAAGCCCGTCCGGTGCGGTAACCCTGACAACTGAAATACCCCCGGGCGTTCGCGCGGACATCGTTCTAGGCAGAATCTCGACGGAGGTGGGACCGGGAAGCCACGAATTCACGTCGAGCGCATTAGAGATGGCGCACGGCAACCCATAGCCGTACTCATTCGAAATCGCTTGGCTCGATGCTGCCGTTCGCGTCATCTCATCGTCAGGCGTATCAGACCTATGCCGAACGTTTCGAAAAGCAATTACTTTGAAAGACGCCTGCTGTGGCGCCTCCCCATCGCGCGGGTGCTTCTCACAGTAAGTCCAGCGTTGTCGTCGCTGCCTCCTTGTCCCCGGAGAAGGCTGCTGCCTCGATGACCGCTGAGGGGGAGGCAGGGACGAAACCGTCGTCAGTCCACCGGTTGGTGGGGCGGGTCGATCCTTCGACTGTGACGGTCTTAGTTTCGCCGGCCTCGAGCCACACGGGTGCGAAACCGACGAGCACGCGCCGGGGGAAGTCGTTCGCGTCGATGACGGCGTAGAGCTGCACGACGTGTCGGCCGGGCCGATCTCCGGTGTTCGATACGGAGACCGTGGCATCAAAGTGTTCGTCGACGACGGGCGAGACGGTGACCTGGTCGATGCTGAATGTCGTGTATGACAGTCCGAAACCGAGTGGGAATGCTGCGGAGTTGCCGTCGCGGTCGAGGAGTCGTTGTCCGTGCCACCGGTCGTAGGTGATTTCGGTGGCGTCGATGTCGAGGAAAGGGAGGTGGCTTTCGTCCTTAGGTATGGAATAGGGCAGCCTGCCGGTGGCGTCATGATGGCCAAGGAGGACGTCCGCGAGGGCGGTTCCTCCCTCGGAGCCGTTGTACCAGCCGATAAGTACAGCGGGAACTTCGTGCCGCCACTCTTCGGCGATGACTGCGCCTGCGGTGACAATGACCACGACTGTGCGCGGGTTGGCGGCGACGGTGGCGCGGATGATGTCTGCATCGATGGGGCGCAAGCGCAGGGATCGGCGGTCGCCGCCGATCGCGCTTCCCATCACCGTGCCGCCATCGCTGGCGGCGTCCATCAACGCGCCCAGATCCACGCCCTCGGGCGCAGGAGGGAACAGAGACAGGAGGCTGGGGTGAGAAGTCATGATGTTGCCGAGGTACTCGCCCTCGTCGGCGGAGGTGTACCCGACGACAACGATCGCAACGTCCGCGCTGGCCGCGCTGGCCGCGGCGGTGCTTGGGTCGTCGGCTTCTACGAAGTCGACGCTCGCGCCCGGAAAGGCGGTGCGGATGCCCTCTAGGGGAGTTGTGACATGCGGCGTGCGGACGTTCGAGGAGCCCTCGTCGCCGGTGTTGGCCAATCCTGCGAGGCGACCGATTACCGCAACCTGTCGCAGCGATGATGCGTCGAGGGGAAGAAGAGGTTGACCGTTCACGTCGTCGTTCTTCAGGAGCACCGCCGCGGTAGCGGCAGCCTCTCGGGCCAGCGCGCGGTGTTCGTGAGAGAAGACCACATCGATCGAGGGCTCGTCGTCGAGTTCGCGCGCGTAGAACGCGAGTTGGGTGGCGAGGATGCGTCGACCGGCACGATCGACGTCAGCCCAGGAGGCTCGCCCCGCGTCGAGGTCGGCCTCAAGGTGCTGGGCACGCTGCTGCTGGAAAGGTTCCTCGACATCCAGCCCTGCGTGGAGGGACTTGCCGGCGTCCCGAAGTCCGAGGAGGAAGTCGGAGACGGTGACTCCTTGGAAGTCCCACTGGCCACGCAGAATGCCCTCCATGAGGATCTCGTTCTGTCCAGCCCACTCACCATTGACGCTGTTGTAGGCGGTCATGATCCCGTCGACGCCCGCTTCCACGGTGCGTCGGAAGTGCGGCAGGTAGACCTCGTGAAGTGTGGCGTCGTCGGCGGTGACGTTGACGACGAAGCGGCCGTTCTCCATCGAATTCAACGCGAAGTGCTTCGACACGGCCATGGCATGATGGCGGACACCGCGAGTGAGCGCGCCGCCGAACTCACCGAGCGCATAGCTGTCCTCGCCATACGTCTCTTGTGCGCGCCCCCAGGCAGGGTGCCGGGGAAGGTTGATGCAGACGCCACCGAAGAAGTTTCCTCCTTGGGCTCGAACCTCTGCGCCGATCGCGATCCCGATCTGCTCCTCGAGGGCGAGATCCCAGGTCGCTCCGCGAGCCATGGAAACGGGGAAGGCAGTCGAGGCGCCCATGACGACACCACGCGGTCCGTCACTGAATCGGAGACCCGGGATACCGACCCGGTCGACGCAGCCCATGACGATGGGGGTTCGGTTGTAACCCTGAGTCATCTCCGCCATACCCGACCAGAAGTCTTGATCGCCATCGAGCAGACCCAGCTTTTCCTCCGCGGTCAGTTGCGCAAGGAGGCTGATGGCTTCAGACTGCGCGGTGTTACCAGCACGTACGCGCTGAACAGCGTCATCGAACAAGGTGTGAGTGGTCGTCATCGACTTTTCCTTAACTTCGACCTCCGTCAACATGAGCGTTGCGAAGGTATCTTTGGGATCAAGGCCCTTACCCGCATCTATGCGGGTAAGAAGATGATAGACATATAGACGTGGCTGCGCAAGAAGAAACGACGGGCAAGACTGCGACAGTGCGGCAATCACGGACCCGTCTCGCGCCCGAGGTGCGGCGCGCCATGATCATCGAGCAGGCGACGACGTTGATTTCCGAGCGTGGGTTTAGTGCCTTCACGCTGCTCGGTCTTGCCGAGGCGTGCGGGATGACCCGACGTGGACTCGATCACTACTTCACGTCACGTGAAGAAATTCTGATTGCGGTTCTGCGCCACCGCGACGAAGTAGACGTCGCCGTTCTTGGTCAAGGGGAGATGGGCGCGCCTCTGGATCGAGAGGGCGCCTGGCGCGCCCTGGATGAGACCGTGCGGCGCAACGCTTCCCAGCGTGAGATCGTGCGACTGTATACCGTGCTCGGCGCGGAATCGCTCAATCCGGAACACCCGGCCCATGGTTACTTTTTGGAACGCGCTCTGACCGTCAGAAAAGCCGTCGCTGCCGCAATAGGCTCCTGGCATCCGCGCCCGGAGGAGTTTGCGATCGAGGTGATCGCCGTCCTTGATGGGCTGCAGATCAGTTGGCTGCGGGAGCCGCACCTTGATCTGTTCGAGCTCTGGCGAGACGCCGGGATGCTACTCGACCGAGACTCGACCCCGTAATCCCTTGCGATCGGCGCGACGCACCAGGCGCCCTCGGTGCGTTCACGCAATCTCGCGGTATGGACGCGTGGGTCGGGGTGATTGGGGTAGGCCTTACGATTCTCGGGCAACTCGCGATTCGCCGCCGAACCGACGTAGAGCCTCCGAATGAGACGGCCCCATTGAGTCTCGGCTATGTCGTCTGGACGGTTCCCGGCGACAGTTGCTGAGCTCCTCGTCTTCACGCGGCTTGCCGCTCTATGCGGAGCCGCCCTGTACGACTTTGAGCATATGAAGATCGGTGAGGGGGTCAACGGGAACAGAGCCGGCGAGCCGGCTCACGATGTGGTGGACCATCACATGTACGGCGATCGTTGTGTCAACCGCGATGGTGGTGAGGCGGGGCGCCATTAGTGCGCCGATTCGAGTCGCGTCGGTGCCTAGCAGAGCTACATCCTCAGGAACGCGACGGTCGATTTCTCGGGCTGCGGCGAGGAGAGCGACGGCGACGTCGTCGTTATAGCAGGCGATGGCCACTCCGTGGGGAAGGCGGCGCAAGACGGATATCGCGTCGACAAGGTCGACAGATAGTCGGATCGAATTCGGCGCTGCCAGGCCGTGCTCTCGGCAATACTCCGCTAGTCCTTGTTCTCGGGTATCGCCGTAAACGTCGAGGCGGGCGTCGTGCAGGTGTGCGTAGACGAGGTTCTGGTGCCCCTTCGCTACTAGGTACTCACCCTGGAGCTGACCGATGCGATAGTTCACATCTTGCCCCGCCGCCAGATCGATCAGAGTGACGCCGCTGTCTTCTATGGATTTCCGCTCCGCGGCCGTGGCGGCGACGAAGGGCGCGATCACTGCTCGGGGGCGAATTGTCGTGATGAAGTGTTCAAGCAGTTCTACGGGAGAACTCGCGAAATGCAGAACGAGGGTCAGACCGACTTGAGCGAGCTCTGCGGTGAGAACGTCGATGACGTCTTGCAGGTTAGTTCCGAACGTTGTGTTGGGTACGAGAGCAACGACGAGGTCGCTCGTTCCGGTAGCAAGAGTTCGAGCGGCCGCTGACGGGCGGTAGTTCATGGCCGCGGCCATCTCTTCCACTCGTCGAATGGTTTCGGGGGCGAAGCGCCCTCGCCCATTCAGGATCTGACTGACAGCGGGCCGAGACACCCCCGCAGCGCGTGCAACGTCATCGCTGGTGACCGTCATGTGCCCATCCCCTCAGTCTATACGACAAGCCTAGTTGACGCGCGTAATCATTTTGGTGTTAGATCGACCGATAACGCGCGTAAGCGTTCGCCCTCACAGAGCCGTGGAGACCCCAAATGTCGATCAATAACGTTCAACCCGAAACCGGCCCCTATCAAGCCGCCGTTCCCGGCTCAGCAGTTGCACCTAATCCCCTTCTCGACACATCGACCGGACCGCAGAACATGAGCCGATGGCTCTGGGTCGTCTACCCCCTGGCGATGATCAGTGTCAACGTCGTTTGGGGCGGTGTGCTTCAGGTGATGCTCGGTAGGCAGGTCGCGCAGATGCTCGGCGACACGACCGGGGCGGCCGGCATGCTGGGCCTCGTGATCAGCGCCGGAGCAATCTCAAGTTTGGTAGCGCAGCCGCTACTCGGGTTCCTCTCGGACAAGACGAGTAGTCGCTTCCTTGGCCGCCGTAACATCTGGATCTTAGGATCCGCGGTCACGGCAACCATCGCCCTGCTGGTCACCGCCAGTAGCCCTAGTCCCCTCGTACTTGCCATCACCTGGTCGGTCGCGATGTGGCCGCTGAGTGGTCTGCAGGCTGCTCTGACCGCCGTTCTCCCTGAGCGCGTCCCGATCCGCAACCGAGGGACCATGTCCGGGCTGGTGGGCGCGTCGTCGATCGTGGGCGGCTTCGGCGGAATCACGATCGCTGGCCTCACGACGAACCTGTTCGTGGGGTACGTGGGCATCGCTGCGATCATGCTCGTCATGGGGACGATTTTCGCGTTGACGACGAAGGACTATGTGCCGGTCGGGGCGACGGTTCGCGCCTCCAAAGCCGAACGCCGAGCGGCGGCTCGCTTTCCGAGCTTCCGCAGCGCCCCGGACTTCTGGTGGACGTTCGCCGGCCGGTTCCTCATCATCTTCGGCTACAACTTCATGTCTGGCATGCAGCTGTACATCCTTGCTGACTACATCGGTGTCGGTACGGTCACCGAAGCCGCCGCCGTCTTCGTCGCTGTTCAGGGGGTAAGCACCCTCGCGCTCCTCATCTTCTCGATCATCGGCGGATGGCTGTCGGACAAATTCGGACGAGTTCGTGTGTTCGTGGCTCTGTCGAGCCTCCTCTTCGCCCCCGGCGCACTCGTTTACTTCCTGGTACCCACTCTCACCGGCGCCTTCATCGGAAGCGGCATCCTGGGCGTTGCCTTCGGCATCTACCTCGCCGTCGATCAATCGTTGATCACCCGAGTTCTGCCGAACATGGACAACGCCGCGCGGGATCTCGGCGTGATGAATGTCGCGAATGCCGGACCACAGGTGATTGCGCCCGCACTGGCCGGCGCACTCGTCGCGGCGACCGGTCTCTATCAGCCTCTTTTCGTCGTGACCATAGTCGCCGTCATCCTCGGTGCCATCAGTGTCCGATTCATCAAGAGCGTTCGGTAATGACCGATCGCTCATCCAACCACCTATCGCACATCGTCAGAGAGGCACTCGCATGATCCGTCAACCCTTCAACAGTGACTGGAGCGTCGGTCCCAAAGGCTCGCCCTTCGACGCCTTCAGCGGTGGAACGGTAAAGACGCCCGTTACCCTGCCCCACGACGGCCTCCGCGACCTGACGCGCTCCGCGGACAGCCCCAACGGCAGTCACACCGGCTACTACCCGAGCGCGCACCTCGAGTACACCAAGACCATCGACGTGCCCGCGGAGTGGCGTGAAAAGAGTGTCGTCCTCGACATCGAAGGCGCCTACCGTGACGCTGTCGTATACGTCAACGGCGACTTCGCGGCTCAGCGCCCGAACGGGTACGTCGGGTTCAGCGTCGCCCTGGATCCGTTTCTCCGGTTCGGCGAGGCGAACACCATCAGCGTGGAGGTCCGCACCCATGAAGATAGCCGGTGGTACACCGGCGCCGGCCTCTACCGGAACGTGTGGCTCGTAGCCACTGAGCCTGTGCACATCCCGCTTGACGGCGTGCGCATCGCGACCCCCGTCATCGAGGCCGACCTCGCATTCGTGACCACCAGCGTCGAGGTCGCCAATGAGACTCGACACACGCGCACCGTCCGGGTCGAGACAGAGATCCGCGACGATACCGATACGGTGCTCAGTCTGCAAACAGCGCCGATCACACTCCTTCCTGGCACGACGGGGCGAGTGCACCTGCGTCACTACCTCTTGGCGCCCGCGCTGTGGGACGTCGACGACCCTCGTCTGCATACAGCGCACACTCGCCTACAAGAGGGCGACACCCTCCTCGATGAGGACGAATCCGTTTTCGGCGTACGATCCGTGACCGTCGATCCGGTACATGGTCTGCGAATCAATGGGAGCTCGGTGAAGCTCCGGGGAGGCTGCATTCACCACGACAACGGCCCGCTCGGCAGCGCCGCTCACCCACGCGCTGAGGAGCGTCGCGTCGTGCTGCTCAAGGAGGCCGGCTACAACGCCGTCCGCAGTTCCCACAACAACATCAGCCGCGCGTTCCTCGACGCCTGCGATCGCCACGGACTCCTCGTCTGGGATGAGGTGTCCGATGTGTGGACGAAGAGCAAGACCGCCTTCGATTACTCCCTGGATTTTCCCGAGTGGTGGGAGCGCGACGTCGAATCGATGGTCGCTAAGGACTTCAATCACCCGAGCGTCATCATGTACTCCACCGGCAACGAGATCTTCGAAACCGGTAGCTCAATCGGATCTACCTGGGGCCGCGCCCTTGCGGAGAAAGTGCGTTCGCTCGACAGCACCCGCCTCATTACCAACGCCATCAACGGCATGGTCGCCACCATGGACGTCTTCGCGGCACAGATGTCTTCGGGCGATGAGCCCTTGAACATCAACGCGCTCATGGGATCGATGGAAGACATGATGAACACCCTTGGCTCGACGGGCCTGGTCTCCGAACGAATCGAAGAATCCCAGTCGCAGCTCGACGTCTGCGGTGTCAACTACGCCGAGGCTCGCTACGCGATCGACGCCGAGAAACACCCGAACCGCATCCTTGTGGGATCCGAGACCTTCCCGCGAGCACTCGATCGGATCTGGCCACTCGTCGAGCAGCACCCGACCGTGATCGGCGACTTCGCCTGGACTGCATGGGACTACATCGGTGAAGCGAGCATTGGACGACCCGTCTACCCAGACGATGCCGATACGCCGCGGGGCACGAGCTCCCCATTTCCGTGGATGCTCGCCCAATCCGGCACGATCGACATTCTCGGAAATCGTCGCCCGGTCTCGTTCTGGCAGGAAACAATCTGGGGACTGCGGAACCAGCCTTTCATCGCCGTCCAGCGACCCGAGCATCATGGACGCGAAGTGTTCGTGGGTGGCTGGTCGTGGGATGACGTCGTAAGCAGCTGGAGCTGGAAAGTGCCGCCCGGGTCGCCGATCAAGGTCGACGTCTACAGCGATTCCGACGAGGTCGAGCTCCGCCTCGATGGCTCAACCATCGGCCATGCTCAGGTTGGAGCCCAGAAGGCATGCATCGCGAAGTTCGACATCGAATACCGTCCGGGTGAGCTCACTGCGATCGCCATCCGAGACGGAAAGGAAATCGGGAGGAGCACGCTGCGCACGCACAGCGACCGTATCCAAATTGCCCTCAGCGCGGATCGCACCGAACTGCGAGCAGACGGTACGGATCTCGCATACGTCAGCGTCGAGCTCGCCGACGAGACAGGAACGATCGCGACTGACGTCACCGCTGCCGTCTCGGTGGAGATTGAGGGCCCCGGGATCCTCGCCGGGTTTGGAAGCGCCCAGCCGGACACCACCGAAGACTTCGCAGCTGCGACCCGAACCACTTACGACGGACGGGCACTAGCGATCATCCGTCCCACAGGTCCAGGCACGATCACCCTGCGTGCTGCAGCGACGGGCTTGCCGCTGCAGTACCTGAATCTCACGGCGCGTTGAGTGTCGAGGGGTGTTCCGTTCACGCACGGAACACCCCTCCACCCCCGACAGAGGCCCGGAAGGGCGAAAGCACAAAGTCCACCGAGAACGATGGCGGTCTCAACCGGTCAACGCACCACAATGTTGAGGATTGATCCGGAGGTGTGCGTGGCGTTCACGAGCGAGCAGGAAATCGAGCTGTGGGAGCGATGGAGTCGGGGTGAGCCGAGCCGACTGATCGCACGAGCACTGCGGACTGGTCCGGCGGCCGTGCGCGGGTTCTTGGCCCGGCATGGCGGCGTCCGCCCACCCGAGCGGCACCGGAGTGATCGACATCTCACTGCTTTGGAGCGCGAGGAGATCTCGAGAGGGATTGCAGTCGGCTCGTCGAATCGCGCCATCGCAGCGGTCATCGGCAGATCGGCGTCGACGGTGTCGCGTGAGATCACCAGGAACGGTGGGCGCGATCGGTATCGAGCGACATCCGCCGATGAGCCGGCGTGGAGCCGAGCGCGTCGGCCGAAACCGTCTCGGTTGGAGACCAACGGCGAGCTGCTCGCGGTGGTTCGCGAACAGCTGGAGCTGGACTGGTCGCCACAGCAGATCGCGAGATGGTTGCGGACCACCCGCCCGGACGACGAAGCGATGCGTGTGTCCCACGAGACGATCTACCGCAGCATCTACGTCTCGAGTCGCACTGAGCTCGGCCAGCACTCTGCGCGACGCCTGCGCTCCGGCCGATCGGTGCGGCACGCGCGCAGGGCGAAGCAGTCACACGGGCGGGGCGTGCTGCGGAACATGACCTCCATCCGGGACCGCCCTGCCATCGTCATGGATCGAATCGAAGTCGGCCATTGGGAAGGCGACCTCGTGATGGGCAAGCGCCCTTCCGCGGTGGCCACGCTCGTCGAGCGGGCCACCCGCTTCGTCCGGGTCGTGCCCCTTCACGACGGCTACAAGGCCGACGCGGTACGCAAAGCAGTGGCTGCCGAGTTCAACCAGATCCCGGCGTCTCTTCGGAGATCACTGACCTGGGATCGGGGACGAGAGATGGCCGAGCATCAACAGCTGGCGTCGGAGCTAGGAATCTCCGTGTATTTCTGCGACCCGCACTCGCCCTGGCAGCGCGGATCACACGAGAACACCAACCGGCTCCTCCGGCAGTACCTCAGCAAGGGAGCCGACCTGCGCCAGTTCTCCCTGCGCGACCTCGACGACATCGCCGACCGGATCAACGCCCGACCCCGACGCGTCCTGGGCTGGGCGACCGCTGCCGAGCGATTCCTCCCTCACCTCCACGCCGGAGGCTGGAAGAATACCGAATCTGACACGAGCGCGTTGCCCCGTTGAGACCGCCATCTTTTCGGTGGTTGGGTAGACAGCTCGTGGAAGTGGCCACCTGACATAGGGCTGTCCGGACGTCGCTTCTGGGGCGGTCGCTCTCATGCCGGTTCTAGCTGCCCGAAACTCTAGGGTGCTGTTGGCGTCGCCAGGATCGAGGTTCTGGTGGGATCCAGACCGTGTCCTTCGGTTAGAGAGTGTGGTCAGTAGCGACCTGGCTTCCGATCGCTGCAGTTCCACGACGGTGAGGCGGGAGGCCTGCGAGCACCTCAGCCCGCACTGACGGGACCTGCCGAGTTCGATGAGCAGCTCGGTTATCGTTTCCTGGTCGCCGGCACCGCCGCCGCGTTGCGCGAGCTGCCGGATTCCGCGCGCGGCACTCTCGACGATTCGCCTATCGTTGTCGTTCTCGACGATTCGTCGCCAGGCGTCGACGCGTTGCTCAAGTCGGTAGAAGCGAACGCGATGATCGTGCGCCCTGACCGATACATCTATGGGACCGCATCGCTCGGAGGGGAATTCGAGCCACTGCTCGCTCCGCTCCTCGCCATCTGCAGGGACACCACCGACCCCGTCGACGCGTAAGGCGCCGCGGTCGTCATCAGTAGCTCGAGCGGGGTGCTTCATTCAGGGTGTTTCCGGCATAACGCTCGGCCAGCCCCTCAGAAGCTCGGGCGAGGATGGCGACATCCGCACCCACCAGCACGAACGAGGCGCCCGCCGTTAGGTAGCGACGAGCCAGAGCTTCAGCGAAGGCATTCACACCGACCGGAACCCCAGCGGCGGATGCCACGGCGATGCAACGCTCGACCGCGGCAACGACGTCGGGATGGTCCTGCTGACCGAGCACGCCCATCGAGGCCGCCAGATCGGAAGGGCCGAGGAAGACACCGGCGATACCGTCGACGGCCACGATCGACTCAATATTCGCCACCGCCTCCGCCGACTCGATCTGCACGATCACCGAGATACGCTCGGCAGCGGTCTGCAGGTAGTCGTCGACGCGATTCCAGCGAGAGGCGCGGGCGAGCGCTGATCCGACTCCTCGGATGCCGCGCGGCGGGTAATGCACGCTCCGCACGGCCAGCTCGGCCGTGTCGACCATCGGGATGAGCAGCGTCTGCGCACCGAGATCGAGGTACTGCTTGATGATGACGGGATCGAGGACCGGCGGCCGCACCACCGGCAGGATCGGGTAGCCGTGCACCGCCTGCAACTGCGCGAGCAGCGACTCGAGGCCGTTCGGGGAATGCTCGGCGTCGATGAGCAGCCAGTCCAGGCCCGATCCGGCGCACAGCTCGGCGATCAACGGGCTGCCGCTGCACACCCACATGCCGGCCAGCGCCCGGTCGTGGGCGACGAGCGCGGCGGCGAAACCGGGCCTCCCCAAGGGTGTGGTCAACGTCATCACCACGACGACGACTGGCCCAGTCTCGGGCGCGATCATCGCCGACCCCCGGCTGCGCAAGCTCAGCTTCACGGGCTCGACCCCGGTGGGCGTGCAGCTGCTGAAACAAGCGGCCGACAATGTACTGAAGACCTCCATGGAGCTCGGCGGCAACGCCCCGTTCGTGGTGTTCGACGACGCCGACCTCGACAAGGCCGTGGAGGGCGCGCTGCTGGCGAAGTTCCGCAACATCGGCGAGGCCTGCACCGCCGCGAACCGCTTCATCGTGCACGAGTCGGTGGCCGACGAGTTCGGCCGCCGCCTCGCCGAGCGGGTGAAGGCTTTCCGGATCGGGCGAGGCACCGAGGAGGGTGTGACGATCGGCCCGCTAATCGACGACAAGGCCGTGGCCAAGGTCGGCTCTCTCGTCGACGACGCCGTCCGGCGTGGGGCCGCCCTGCTGGCCGGCGGGTCCGCGTTGCAGGGTCCGGGCTCGTTCTTCGAACCGACGGTGCTCGGCAACGTGCAGGCGGGCAGCGACATCCTGGGCGAGGAGATTTTCGGGCCGGTGGTGTCGATCACCCGCTTCACCGACGAGGCCGACGCCGTGGAGAAGGCCAATGCGACCGAATACGGCTTGGTGAGCTATGTGTTTACCGAGGATCTCGCCCGCGGCCAGCGGCTCATCGACTCGATCGACACCGGCATGATGGGGCTGAACACAGGCGTGGTCTCGAACGCGGCCGCTCCCTTCGGTGGCGTAAAACAGTCGGGTCTCGGCCGCGAGGGCGGCCTCGAGGGCATCCATGAATATCTGGAGACGAAGTACGTGCTCGTGCTCGTGCCCATTTGAGGGGCCTGTTCTCGTTCTCACGAGATCCGGCCACGACGACACTCGGGACCTAACCGTCATGCTGCACGCCGCGGCCGAACCCTTCCAGGATGACACCTGATCGTCATCGGAGTGCCCGACGGAGCGGAACAAATTCCGGCAATCTTTCCCTGCGACCAATGTCAAAACTCACAATTGTTGCGGCTGAAACGCATAAAAAATTGGCGATTTACAACATCGCGGTACTGGCGAACAATGAGAAGCGCACACGTCGTTTACCTGTCAAGCAAAGGAGCAAACATGGAAACGCCAACCGTCAACGAGCTGGGAACGGTACAAGCCACGCAACTGCAGTGGCTGGTCGACCGCGCCGAGATCACCGATCTGGTTCTGGACTTCGCGCGCTGCGTGGACGACCGGGACATGATCAAGTACGCCGAGAACTTCACCGAAGACGGAGAGCTGGTTCTTCATGCCATTCATCTGAAGGGCAGGGACCAGATCCTCTCCATCCCAGGGTTCCCCCCTGAGTGGGCAGCTCATCACCTCATCGGCAACATCCTGATAGACATCGACGGCGACGTCGCACACACCCGAACGTACGTCGTGGCAACGCATGTCTTCGACCCCGCGACGCCATCGGACACCGCTCAAGCCGGCGGATGGTACCTGCAGGATCTTCGCCGCACCCCTGACGGCTGGCGCTTCACCCGGGCAGAAGTCCGGACGGTCTGGGAGACCGAGAAGCCGCTGTTTCCCCAGCCGGAACTGAGCTAGCCGGCAGCAAGCGCGGCGAAGTGCGCTTCGCAGTGAGTGATGAAGGCGCGCGTCCTCTCGTTGATACGGGCACGGCTCGACACCAACAGCATGAGGCGGGCGGGGGGTAGGTCGTCGTCGATCTCGAGGCGCGCGACACTGCCCCCGTCGTAGGTCAGGGAATCGGCTGGGCGTTGCACCATGAACGCGTAGCCGAATCCCCGACCCACTAGCGATCTGGCCGTCTCGAAGCTGCGCGCCGTGTACGCCACCTTCGGTTCCACACCCAGAGCATGGTAGGTGGCCAGCGTGTTCTCAGCGCTCGGCGGCGAGTCGAGCAGAACCATCGGTTCCTCGGCGAGTTCCGCTAGACGCACATGCCCCCGCTCAGCGAGCGGATGATCAGCGCGCACTATGAGGTGCGGCGGGATCCGAGCCAGTTCGTGCCCGAGCAGACCGGGACGCAGTTCCATGTCGAAGAGCAGCGCGACATCGATGGCGCCCTCAAGCAGCTCGTTCTGCAGCAGGTCCTGCGTCTGCTCCGAGAATGCGAGGTCGACGAGCGGATGTCGAGCCGAGAACGTCTCCAGAAGCGTCGGAATGATGCGCGGAGCGAGACTGATGTAGCACCCGATGGCTAGGGGGCCTCTAAGTTCGGACGAACCGCCCGCGTTCCACTGGATGTCAGACGCCTGCCGGAGCACGTCCCGCGCTCGGACCAGGGTCTCGCGCCCACTGGGAGTCAGGCTGATGCCTCGTGACCGACGCCGGATGAACAACTGCGATCCAACGGCCACCTCGAGCTCAGTCAACGACTGGGAGAGCGTCGACTGCGACACCAGGAGCTTCCCGCCCGCCTCGGCCAGGGTCTCGGACTCGGCGATCGTGACGAAGTACTCGAGCTGCCGGAGAGTCAATCGCAGCATCGTCGCCTCTCGGAGTGGGCTTCTTCGGTAATACCGATCATATTCATAATTGATTCGATCTTTTTGTATTGGAGTTGGGCTGTTGGGATGGCGTTGTCCGTTCGACTCCTCCCGATTGGAGAAAGACCATGAATCCAGCCCCCGACATCCTTCGAGCCGCATACGCCGAACTGGTGTGTACCGACCTCGAGCGCTCCCGCTGGTTCTACGTGGACGTGCTCGGTCTGGTCGTCACGGAGGAGAACGACGAAGCCATCTATCTCAAGGGATTCGATGAGTTCCTGCACCACAGCCTGGTGCTCCGCAAAGGTGACACCGCCGCACTCGCCAAGCTCGCCTTCCGAGTCTGCGCCCCGGAAGACATCGACAAGGCCGAGACCTACTTCACCGGGCTCGGCGCCGAGGTCCGCCGGCTCCCGGCGGGAACGACGCGAGGCATCGGCGAGGCGATCTTCGTTCTTGATCCCCTGGGCTATCCCGTCGAGTTCTTCTACGACGCCGAGCACACCGAGCGGCTGCACCAGCAGTACCACCGGATGCCCTCCAACAGGCTCACGCGCCTCGACCACTTCAACATCACGGTGCCCGACGTCGCGGAGGGGCAGAAATACTACGCCGACCTCGGTTTCCGCATGTCCGAGTCCATCGAGGACGATGAGCACGTGTACGCGGCCTGGTACTACCGCAAGCCCACGACGCACGACCTCGCCCTCACGAGCGGCGATGGCCCCCGGCTGCACCACATCGCGTTCTCGGCCGCGGAGCGCGAGCAGATCCTCAACACCGCCGACATCCTCGGCTCCTACCAGGCCGAGGACCTCATCGAGCGGGGTCCCGGCCGCCATGGCGTGACCAACGCCTTCTACCTCTACCTGCGCGACCCGGACGGGCACCGCATCGAGCTGTACACGTCGGACTACTACACAGGCGACCCCGACAATCCTCAGATCCGCTGGGATGTGTCGAACCCCCGACGTCGATCCTGGTGGGGGCACGACATCCGTGCGTCCTGGTACGAGGAGTCCTCCGAGGTTCTCGACCTCGACGGTGTCCCCGTGCCGATCAGGACACAGGTCGCGTCGGAGCGCGCAGCCGCCATCGGCGCCGATGGCTTCGGCATTCCGACAGCCTCCCACTGACGTGGCCACGCAACTCCGGCGGTACGTCGTAGCCGAGGGCGGCATCGACGAAGTCGTGGAATTCTTCGAGCGCATCCGCGCCCTGCGGGAGCGATTCGGCTTCACCGTGGAATTCGCGGCCGCCGACGGTGTGCGCTCGGAATTCGTCTGGGCTGTATCGCACCCGAAATGGGATGAGGCCATGCGCGAGTACGAGGCATCCCCAGAGCGCACGGAACTCTTCTCCGGCGAACCGATGCCGATCGAGAGCCGGGACATCCGCATGGTCGACCTGGTGTACGGGCACAACAGCCGCTCTGGCAGCTGATCAAGGAGCATCGAACATGCAGATCCACTACACAGGCTACGAATCGGGCGATCCGCGCGTGAAGCCGGCCGCAGGGTACGGCGTCGACAGGCCTGCCGAGCTGGCCGACGAGATGGATGTGTTGATCGTCGGAGCCGGCCCCGCCGCAACCGTCGTGGCCGCACAGCTGTCGCGGTTCCCGTCGATCAACACCTATGTGATCGAACAACGGCCCGGCCGGCTCGAGGTCGGGCAAGCCGATGGCATCCAGGCCCGGTCCATGGAGACCTTCCAGACGTTCGGTTTCGCTGGGGAGATCGTGGACGAGGCCTATCGAAACGTCGAGACCTGCTTCTGGAAGCCGGATCCCGCAGACCCCACGCGGATCGTCCGGGCCTCACGCGCACCGGACGACGCCACCGGTGTCAGCGAGTTCCCCCATATCTACGTCAACCAGTCGCGAGTCCTCGATTACTTCTTCAGGGACGCAGCCCGCGCACCTGGACGGGTCGTGCCCAACTACGGGATCGAGTTCCTCGACTGCACCATCCACCCCGGCCAGGACCACCCGGTCGAGGCGCGAGTCCGATACACGGTCGGACCCCGAGAGGGCGAGGTGCGCAGCATCCGAGCGAAGTACCTCGTCGGCGGCGACGGTGCACGCAGCCGGGTGCGCAGATCTCTTGGTCGCCGGCTGCGCGGACAGGCCGCCCTGCACGCCTGGGGGGTGATGGACGTGCTGCTCAACACAGACTTCCCGGACATCCAGATCAAGTGCCTCATCCAATCGCACGATGCCGGGAGCATCATCACGATCCCCCGCGAAGGAGGCTACCTCGTTCGCTTCTATGTCGACCTGGGCGACGTCGACGAAGCCGCGGTGGCCGGCTCCGTGCGTGCCACCCCAGTTGAGGACATCATCGCGCGCGCCAACCGGATCCTGTCACCCTACGTGCTCGACGTGAAGCACGTCACCTGGTGGTCGGTGTACGAGGTGGCACACCGCATCGCGGATGGTTTCGACGACGTCCCCGAGGAAGAGGCCGGCTCCCGTCATCCCCACGCCTTCATCATGGGCGACGCCTGCCACACGCACTCCGCCAAGGCAGGGCAGGGCATGAACGTCTCGATCCAGGACGGCTTCAACCTCGGATGGAAACTCGCCGCCGTGCTCGAGCAGCGATCCCCGGAGTCGCTGCTCTCGACCTACGCGGCCGAGCGCATGGTGATAGCGCAAAACCTCATCGACTTCGACAAGGAGTGGTCCGACATGCTCGCGCGATCGGCCGGCGGCCTCGGGGATCCCGACGAAGTCGAACGCTACTACCTCGCCACGATCGAATTCCCCGCCGGCTTCATGACCCAGTACGAGCCATCCATGATCACCGCCAGTGACAAGCACCAGAGCCTCGCCCCTGGTTTCCCCCTCGGGAAGCGCTTCAAGTCGGCCGAGGCAATCCGCAGGGCAGACAACCGCTGGCGACACATAGGGCATCTCCACGAGGCCGACGGCCGATGGCGCGTCTACGTCTTCGCCGATTCCCAGGCACCCACGGTGAGCGGATCACCCGTGGCAGACTTCGCACGGTGGTGGGACGCCGACGCCGCGTCTCCTCAGGTGCGTTTCACACCGCCAGACCTGGACCCCGACGCGGTGTTCGACACCAAGGTCATCTATCAGCAGGATTACACCGAGATAGAACCGGTGAACGTGCCGAACGCTTTCAAACCCGTCAAGGGCCCGTACCTACTCGTCGACCTGAACCAGATCTTCTCGGCCGGGCATGGGCGCGACATCTTCCGCGATCGCGAGGTCAGCCGCGAGGGAGCCGTGGTCGTGGTGCGCCCCGATCAGTACGTCGCGGGGATCTTCCCCTTGACAGCGCACGACGAGATCGCCGCATTCTTCGCCGGCCACCTGCTCGAGCCCACATCTCCGGCAGGCGGACGATGACCGGTTCGGCGCCGGCCGCCCCGACGCGACGCACCTTCGTATTCGTGCACGGTGCGTGGCACGGCGGCTGGTGCTACTCACGTGTGCGGGAACGGCTGGAGGCTCAGGGCCACCGGGCTTTCACACCCACCCTCACCGGTCTGGGCGATCGATCCCACCTGCTCGACAGTCGTCCCGACCTCAGCACACACATCCAGGACATCGTCAACCTCGCGCTGTGGGAAGACCTCCACGAGATCGACCTGGTCGCACACTCGTACGGCAGCTGGGTGGCTTCCGGAGCCCTCGAGACCATCCATCCGCGAGTGCGCTCGGTCACCTTCATCGATTGTCACCTCCCGGAGGACGGCCAGCGACTGGCCGACTTCGGCCGCCCGGAGGCCGCCGCTGCGCTGCAGGAGGCTCGCCGCTCCGGGGCCGCCGGCCGACCGGCCCCCTCAGCTGCGGACTTCGGGGTGGTCGCCGCCCGAGACCGACGATGGGTCGACGCCAAGACCACTCCTCAGCCGATCGGGCCATCGTTCGAACCGATCCGACTCACCGGCGCACGCGACCTCGTACCGATCAAGAACTACGTCCGCGCCCCGTCCTATCGGAGCGACCGCTTCGACCGCGTCCGAGAACAGCTCATCGCGGACCCCGACTGGAATGTTCGCGATGTCCCCGGTGGCCACGATGTGATGATCGACGAACCCGACCTCATCACGCAACTGCTCCTCGAACTGACAGTCCGTCGAACACCCTAACCATCCTGAGGTCAGTCGGAGGCGGGAAACCAGTTCTGCGTGGGCACGATCGTGTGCGCGAGGTCCACGACCGCCCGCGCACGGTCAGTGAGCCTCACCGCGCGCGGCCAGGAGATGAGGATGCGCTCCTCCGAAAGAGTGGGCACCACCCGTTTACTGATCACCCCGAGACCTTCGTAGCTCACGTCGACCGCAGGCCGTTGAATGAGCAGACTGTAGCCGAACCCCCGCGCCACAAGGCTTCTGACGAGCTCGAAGTTCGGGGTGCGGTAAGCCACGTCCGGGGTCACGCCCACTCGCGCGAGCATCCGCAGAGTATGGTCGCCGCTCGGCGGATGGTCGAGTAGAACCAGAGGCTCCTGCGCGAGGTCCTCGAGCGAGATCACGTCGAGACCTGCGAGCGGATGCGATTCCGGCAGGATCACATGTACCTGGGTGCGGGACAGCTCCACCTGATCCAGCTCAGCAGGAAGTGCGATGTCGTACGAGATCATGGCGTCGATACCACCAGCGAACAGCGCCGTCAGCAGTTCGTTCACCGGGCCGTCGACGATCGACAGCTCCACATCGGGGAACGCCTCGCGCACACCCCCCATCAGCGGCGGCAGCACTGTGGGCGCCAAGGTCGAATAGCAACCTACGATGACCGGTCCGCGCAACGGACCGCCATTGTCACTGACACTCCAGTAGAGGTCATCGGCCTCGCGGAGAAGCTGCCTCGCGCCCTGCAACAGATGCACGCCGGCCGGGGTGAGAGTGAGACCCACGGCTCGTTGCCGGACGGCGAGATGAGCTCCGAGCGACGCTTCGAGGTCGCGGACGGCGAGGGCGACCGCGTTGGGCGTCACGAACATCGATTCCGCCGCTGCCGCGAAGGAGCCGTACTCAGCGGCGGCGACGAACAGCTCGAGCTGTCTCAATGTGTACCGGGCGCCGCTACTCATACGCACTCCTACTTCGCTGTGGGGGCAAAAGAACTCAGTTGCCATTCTTTTAGGTGCGTTGGACAGTGTATCCACACGAGTCACGAAGGAGTACTCATGCCCGATGCGATCGAGGCGCCCGTCGCCGATTGGGTCAGTGTCGATGAACTACTGGCCGATCCCTATCCCACCTACGCGCGACTCCGACGCGAATCTCCTGTCGCGTATGTGCCGCAGATCGACCGCTACCTCATCACGACCTTCCGCGAGTGCTTCGACGCCGAGCTCGATCAGGCGACGTTCAGCGCTTTCGAGAGGGCTGAGCGATCCCCGATGATCAGAGCCATGGGCCGCCCCATGCTCCGGAAAGACGACCCGCAGCACAAGGTCGAACGCAACGCCATGAGCCCTGCCTTACGACCTGTCGCGGTCAAGAAGCACTGGGCCGGCATCTTCCGCAGCAACGCCGCCAAGCACATGGCGGTGGTGCGAAATGCTGGCCAGGGCGCCGACCTCGTGAAGCTGTTCGCCGTCCCCTATGCCGCCGACAACCTCAGCGCCGTACTCGGGTTTGACGACGTCGACCACACGGACATGAAGAACTGGTCCCACACCCTCATCCGAGGAGGTGCCAACGTGACCGATGACCCAGCCGTGTGGGCGGAGACCGCGATCGTCTGCGAGGAGATCGATGCCGCCGTGGAGCGAGTGCTGTCGAAGCCGTTCGACTCGGACAATCCCTCCATGATCTCAGCCATGGTCCGAGCGGGTCTGCCGGAAGACATCCTTCGCGCCAACGTGCGTCTCACCATCTCCGGGGGCATGAATGAGCCCAGCCACGTCATCGCGAGCGCAGTCTGGGCCCTCAGCGCCTACCCAGATCAGCGCGATCTCGTACTGTCGGGAAAGCGATCGTTCAAGGATGCCTTCGAGGAGACCGCCCGGTTCCACTCCCCCATCGGCATGTACCCCCGACGCACCACGCGCGACGTGGAGGTCGCGGGAGTGGTGATCCCCGAGGGCGCCACGGCTTCCATCGTGGTCGGGTCTGCCAACCGGGACGACGCGCAGTTCGACCACCCGGACGTCTTCGACCTCAACCGCGAGAGCGTGTCCCACCTCGCCTTCGGAAACGGCACCCACATCTGCGCCGGCAACTGGGTCGCCAGAGCCATGATCGGCGAGATCGCCCTCCCGGCCCTCTACGACGAATTCCCCGGCCTCACCGTCGAAGACCCGCGAGCGACGAACTTCCGGGGCTGGGTGTTCCGGGGCGCAACGGCTCTCCCGGTGACCTGGGACGGCCACTGACGAAACCACGCCGAGGCGTGTCGACGTGATGAAAGGAACGACATGAAGATCTGCATCCTGTACGGAACGGAGTCCGGAAACTCCGAACTGGTCGCCACCGACCTGTTCGAATCCCTGGAAGACGACCACGACGTTGTGCTCGAGGACCTCGCGGATGTCGATGTCGCCTCCCTCGAGCCGGCCACGCTGCACCTCGTAATCTGCTCCACCCACGGCGAGGGCGACCCTCCGCAGAGCGCCCTCCCCTTCCTGGAAGGAGTGAAGACCGCTCGCGTCGATCTCACCGGCATCCGCTACGCGATGTTCGGCCTCGGAGACAGCACCTACGTCAATTACAGCCGCGGCAGCGAGCACGTCGATGAACTCCTCGCCGGTTCCGGCGCCGAGCGGGTCGGGGAGTACGGGCGACACGATGCCGCATCGCGCGACGACGCGTCTGCCCTCGCAGAGGAGTGGGCACGGAACGTGCTCGAAACCGTTCCCGACCTCGAATCCGCATCTCTGTAGCCATGGCCACGTCCACGCTCATCTGGCCAATCAAGCGGTCCTTCACCACGTACGTCGAACGTATGGACGACGGGCAGATCGATCTCACAGGCGGCGCGATACGTCAGGCGGACAACTTCCTGTTCCCCTCGGCAGGCGATGGGCGTTTCGCCGGCAGCGTCACCTTCTCGGGACACTACGGAATGCTATTCCTGCAGATCACTGAGATCGAGATTGGCGCCTCGGATCGGGGCATGCTCCTGACGGTCGAGGACGAGGACTTCACGGGTGGTCGACGTACGCTGCTTGATCTGCAGCAGCCCGTCGACCTCTTCGATGGTAGGAGCTATCCCTCTCCACAGCTCACAACGGAGGGCTCGGAACTGTTCTTCGAAAACTATCCCGCCGGGTCAGTCTTCGACCCCGTGCGGATCCGGAACGAGTGACATGACACGACCTAGGATCGCCATCATCGGGGCGGGACCCTCCGGGTGCTACTCGGCTCAGGCGGTGCTGAAGCAGATGCCTGATGCCGACGTCTGCATCTTCGACGCTCTGCCAGTGCCGTTCGGGTTGATCCGGCACGGGGTAGCTGCGGATCATCAGGGCACCAAGGCCGTCACCAAGCAGTTCGCGCGGCTGTTCGAGAAGAACGGGGTGCAATTCTTCGGTGGCGTCACGATCGGGGAAGACATAGAGCTGGCGGCGATCCGTGCATGCTTCGACGCGGTCGTCATCGCTCATGGTCTGCACGGGGACATCGGGCTGGATGTCCCAGGGGCCGACCTCCCTGGCGTGTTCGGCGCCGGCAGGATCACCCGGCTTCTGAACGGCCACCCGCTCGAGACACGGCCGGCACCGTCATTGGGCGCGGCGGTTGCGATCGTCGGTATGGGCAACGTGGCTCTGGATCTCGTTCGCCTCCTGGCAAAGTCCGGCAACGATCTGGTGGGCTCGGATATCGACGATGAGATCCACGCGCAGCTCACGTCAGAGGTCCGAACGATCCATATCATCGGACGATCCCAACCGGTCGACGCGAGATTCGATCCCGCGATGGCACGTGAGCTGATCGAGTTGCCGACTGTCGAGCATGCGGTCCACGGAGTTGATATCGGCCAGGACGGGGATCCGAGGTCATCGATCATCTCGGAGCTCGACCGCGCTCCTCACCCTCCGTCTGCTCGCGTCCGTGTCGAGTGGTGGTTCGGCTACGCACCATCCGACATGCGCGGTGACCGCCAGGTCACCGGTATCGACATCGAACGAGTCGACTCGGATGACGTCCTCACCATTCCGGTCGACACGGTCATCACAGCCATCGGCTTCACGGCCACTGCGCAACAGCGGCTGGCCGCGGACACCACTGAAGCCGGCGACACCGGTCGGCTCTCGCCCGGTCTCTACGTCGCCGGCTGGGCGCGCCGGGGACCTCGCGGAACCATCTCGTCTCACCGGTCGGACGCACAGCAACTGGCAAGCCTCATAGCCACCGACCTGAAGGGCCCCTTCACACGGGCTGGAGCGCAGGACCTCGAGGACCGCTTGGCATCCGCCTACTCCTACGACGGATGGCTGCGCGTGGATGCCCTTGAGATGTCGCAGGCCACAAGCGGTCGAGTGCGAAAGAAGCTGACGGACATCAACCACATGCGTGCCATCGCCGCAGGCCACAGCCTTCCGTCGAAGGCGCCCGGCACCACCCCGTAACACCACGAGAAAGGTTGGTTTTCAATGTCGAAAACACTAGCCCCGAGCATGACCGTCAGTACATTCACCGATTCAGTGGGCCTCACGAGACGCCACTGGCTCTACTTCGCCCTGATAACCGCGCTGCTGCTGTGCGACGGAATGGACGTGACCATCGTGAGTCACACCTTTCCCTCCTTAGTGAAGGAATGGGGGGTCTCCGTCGGGGGCGGCATCACGTTTGTCGAGACAGCGGGCTTCGTCTCGATGTTGATCGGAGCCGGTCTCGGACTCAGCGATCTCTTCGTGGTGGTCCTCGTCCCCATCGGCATCCTCATCGCCACCGTCGTGGGGCTCAAGCTCGACGCACGCCGCACGGCTGCCGACTCCATCGTCGGCTATCGCGAGGATCTCGCCGCGGTGGCGCCGCCTTCGAGCATCCCGACCACCTAGCCCTCGGAGATGAGGCCTCGGGCCCAGCGGCTGCCGACCATTCCGAGGTCTCACCTACCCAACAGGATAGCTCCCGTCGACTGACACAGCCGTCCACTGACCTCGGGAGAGTGCCGCCAGTTCCATCCGGGTTTGCACGCCGACCTTCCTGAGCAGGTTGGAGACGTGGAACTTCACGGTGTTGTCGCTGATGGCGAGCTGCTCGGCGATCGCCCTGTTGCGAGCACCCCCGGCGAGCAGCGTCAAGACCTCTCGCTCTCGGGCCGTGAGCGTCACCGTCTGATCGAGCGCCTCCGGCACTGGCGGCGGGTCGAGCGGCAGGCGGATCGACAGCTCCGACCCCCAGCCGCTCGTGGAAGACACCGCCAGCGTGCCGCCCAGCGCAGAGACCCTCTCCGCGATGGGGCGCAGGGAATCGTCGTGACCTGTGAGTTCTCCGCGGCCGTCGTCGCGGATACCGATCAGCAGATTCAGGCCGTCGCAATCCCATTGGATTCTCACGCGGCGAGTTTCGCCCTGGTCTACGAAGGCGAGCACGGCGTTTCGGACGATGGCTCTCGCCTCGTGCGCGATCTCTCCTGGGAGCGCCCTCCCTGTGGCTGGCGGCTCGACGAACTGAACGTCAAGATCGCTATGACGAACGAGTGGGCGGAGATCGCTGCGCAACCGGGCGAACGCGCCGACCACGGGTTCGAGCATCGCGCTGCGCTGCCGGTCTGTCGTCATCCTCAGACCGACCATCGCTGACGCCGCGATGTCGATAGCGGCCTGTCGGGCGGCGTGATCGTCGAGCCGCCGAGAACGGAGCGTCGCGAGAATCGACTCCAAGGTAAGCGCATGCCGGTCCGCCAGCTCGGCGACCGTACGCGCGTGCTCGATCAAGAGCTGCCTCGATGCCGGTGAAGGAAGGAACTCGTCGTCGCCGTAGACGTCCACCGTTTCACTATACGCCCAACACTACCTACCCGTATGACCAGGAAGGACTCCACTTTCGGTGAGCTCCTTCCGACCACGATTTGCGTCAGCATCAAAACATGACCGATTCCGATGACTCCGTCAGCGGCGCTCTGCGGTTGATCCGCACCGAGCTGGACGCCACGATCGACCTCCTGCTCGACGATCAGCAGGACGGCTCCTCCGATGTGTTGGACGTCTTCGCGAGCCTGCTGGCGGAGGCGCAACGAGTCTTCGTGCTCGGGGCCGGCCGGTCCGGTTTGGCACTGCGGATGACCGCCATGCGAATGATGCACCTCGGTCTGGAGGTGCACGTGGTCGGCGAGGTCACGGCGCCCGCGATCGGCGCCGGTGACGTGCTCCTGACCGCAAGCGGATCGGGTTCGACTCCCGGGGTCGTCAAGGCCGCGGCGACAGCCGTGGACGCGGGCGCCCGAGTCGCGGTGATCACGACGGCGGCATCGTCGCCGTTGGCAGAACTGGCCGCCGCGCTGATCATGGTGCCCGCAGCGGCGAAGCTCGACCGCAGCGGCACGGCCTCGGCTCAGTACGCCGGAAGCCTGTTCGAGCAGACCGTCGCCCTGCTCGGCGACGCCCTGTTCCACGCACTCTGGCAGCGCTCCGGCGCCTCCGCCGACGATCTCTGGCCTCGCCACGCGAATCTCGAATGACCGATCCCTCGAAGTACCCATCCACATGAAGGAAGACCACATGAAACTGCAATTCGCCATGGACACTCTCAGCACAGAAGCTGCGCTCGAACTGGCCGCCGCCGCCGCTCCGCACGTCGACATCCTGGAGCTCGGTACCCCCCTCATCAAGAGCGCCGGGCTCTCCGCCATAACGGCTGTCAAGAAGGCCCATCCCGACAAGATCGTCTTCGCTGACCTGAAGACGATGGATGCCGGTGAGCTCGAAGCGGACATTGCCTTCTCGGCCGGCGCCGATCTGGTGACCGTTCTCGGTTCCGCGGGCGACAGCACCATCGCGGGCGCCGTGAAGGCAGCCCGGAAGCACGGCAAGGGTGTCGTCGTCGATCTCATCGGAGTGGCCGACAAGCCTGCTCGTGCGAAGGAGGTCGTCGCCCTCGGCGCCGACTTCGTCGAGATGCATGCCGGGCTGGACGAACAGGCCGAAGAGGGCTTCACCTTCGCCAACCTGCTGCGCGACGGTGAGGCCTCCGGAGTACCGTTCTCGGTGGCCGGCGGCGTCAGCGTCTCGACCATCGGCGACGTCCAGCGCTCGGGTGCCCAGGTTGCCGTTGCCGGCGGGGCGATCTACAACGCTCCCGACGTGGGCGCCGCAGCGGCCGCGCTTCGCGCCGCAATCGCCTGATCGTCTTCGGCGTTCCACGCAGGAAGGCCCCGGCTCAATGAGCCGGGGCCTTCCTGTGGCTCAGACCGAAAGTTCGTGAAGGTCGATGCCTGCCGGCAAGAGCCCCAGTTCATCCCGGATACGGATGAGCAGATCGAGGCCCGCCGGATCCACATCGAGCAGACCATTCGCCCGCAGCGCCGAGAGAAAGGCCACGAGTTCGGACGTGCCGAGCAGGGCGCGCCGAACAATGAGTCCCTGCCCGGGGAATGCGGGGAACTCACGTTGAACGTTGGCAACTTCGTGCAGACCTGCAGTGCGAGCCATTTCGTCGAAGGGAGGGCCCAGCAACGTGGCGTCTGCCGATCCATCGATCAGCGCGTCGAGTCGCTTCGCGACACCACCGACCTCGACGTACTCGACCTCGGTCGACGCCTGGTGCAGCAGATAGCGCCCCACAAGTGCGAAACCGTTGGTCAAGGCATCGACGGCAAAGCGCGCAGCACGGAGATCCGAGAGCGTCCCGAACCCCTCGTCGGCGTAGATCCCCATCGGTGTCGTCGCCTCGACCTGCCCGACGATCACAGCATCGGCACCCGCATCCACCCAGGCGAAGAGATTGTCGATCGCGGTCACGACGACGTCGAGCTCACCGGAGAGCAGGCCATCGAGTTGAGCGGGGCTGCCACTCGTCCTCGTCTCGATGAGCTCGATCTCGTCGAGTGAACCTGACTCCTGAGCGGCGAGCAGGGGTGCCGGCGGGACGAAGTACGAGACACGGAGAGTCACACGTCCTCCCCTCGCGCGCGCGAGGCCTGCCATGGCGGCAATGATCCCGTCGGCGACTTGACTGAGGTGCGCTGCGTCCCCAATCCGGAGATGGTGATCTCGACGACGTCGCCGCCCTGAAGGAATCGCTTCCAGTGCGATCCGTTCCCAGCCGGTGACCCAGTGATCACGACATCACCGGGTTCGAGGGCGGCGATGGATGACGCGTAGCTAATGAGTTCGCGCACACCAAAAGCCATGTTGGCCGTCGACGAATCCTGCTTGAGCTCACCATTCAACCGGAGTTGGATGTCGAGATCCATCGGATCAGCCACGAACCGCGCGGGCACCAGCAGAGGTCCGGTCGGGAAGAACGTCGGATGGTTCTTCGCTCGGAACCAGTCGGTTCCAACCATCGCCACATCAGGTCGGGGCACGAGGGAACGTGCGGAGACGTCATTCACGATGACGTATCCAGCCACGTAGTCCAACGCGTTCGCCGTGTCGACGCGGTACGCTCGGCGACCCAGGACGACTCCGAGCTCGGCCTCCCAGTCCACGCTGGTGCCGATATCCGGCAACTGGATGTCGTCGTAGGCGCCCGATACCGCCGAGGGCAACCCCGTCCAGACGTAGGGATCTCCGGTGGCGACTCGCCGGTCGATCTCGGCGGCGGCATCCGCGAGCAGCTGCTCATCGGATGCGCCGTCCTGGCCAAGTTTGTGGGCCACCGCCATCTGCAGGATGTGTTCGCGGTAATTCACCCCGGCTGCCAGAATCGGCCCGACGGGCTGCACGGGAGGCAGCACTCGGACGCGGCCATCCTGCTCGAGTCGGTCTCGGGAGAGCGGCGGCGCCGTCGGCTCGACCAGGAAGGAGGCGAGCGTATCGAGGTTCTCGTCCCACGCGCCGAAGAGGTCACCGGTTCGTTCGACGCCCGGCAGGATCGTGCGGATGTCGTACACGTCGTCCGCGACGACGAGAACCGGAGTTGCGACCTCGTCGATGGCGAAGGTCGCGAGGGCGAAGGCCGTCACTGTGTCAGACATCCCGCTGGGCGGCTGCCGCGGCGGCGAGATCGTCTTCTGTTCCCGCGACGATGCCCTGCTCGGTCGCCGTGGGCTTCGATGCGGGCGGCGACGCCTCGAGCATCGACTCGGGGACGGTGAGGTTGCGGAACATGTCGCTCGGGCCGTCGTCGACCTCCCAGACCTTGGGCTGCCAGTCCGGCACGTAGTTGCGGTAACCGCCGGAGTTCACCTCGATCCGGAGTCCGCTGGGGTCGCGGAAGTAGAGGAAGTTCTGCTCGCCGATCCCGTGGAAGCCCGGTCCGTACTCGATGGGCACGCCGTTCTCGATGAGCACGTCGGCTGCCGCTGTGACCTGTTCGGGTGTGTCGAGCCAGAAGGCGAAGTGGTGGATCCGCCCGGGGACGTCGGACGAGTCGAGCAGGATTCCGAGGTCATGCGACTTCTCGTTCGTGGTGATGACGCCGAAGAAGGTCAGCCGAGGCTCCGGCAGTTTGGCGAAGGCCATGATGCGGAAGTCGAGCACCTCGTTGTACCAGTTCGCGAAGCCTTCGACGTCCCTGGAGGCGATCGTCACGTGGTCGAGCTGGCGAGGAGCGAAACCGGTTGTGGTCCGCTTCGAGGGCCGGTCGGGGTAGGTGGAGGCATTTTCGCCCTGAGCCTCGTAGTGCTCGACCTCCCAGAACAGCTGCATGGTATGGCCGTAGGGCCCCGTGAACTCGTACGACCTCCCGAGACCGTCGGCGGCGTCGAGCCACTGGCCCTTGTAGTCAGTGGCCTCGATACGGGCGACGACGCGATCGAGATCCTCGCCCGAGTTCGTGCGCCACGCCATGCGCACCATTCCCGCCTGCTCGCCCTGACGCAGCACCACGCTGTACTCGTAGTAGTCGCACCAGTTGCGGAGGAAGACGCGGTCACCCACCCTCCGGACGACGGTCAGCCCGACCTTCTGTTCGTAGAAGCGAATGGTCGCGTCCAGGTCGGGCGCGTAGATCTCGATGTGCGAGAGGTGGGAGAGGTACTTGCTCATGATGGTGTCCTTCACTGCGTCGTTGCACTGAACTCGCGGCACGGAGTGTCGCTCTTCTAGGCACCATCCTGTGCTCCGCCGGGTTATTACTGAATCGCTACTTCGGTATGACCGTCATCGGGATTCGGTATGACGCTGTCACTGACCCGCCGCAGGATGCCGCGGAGCCATCGATGCTCCGAGTCGTGCTCGCGATCACGGTGCCACCAGAACGCGTCTCGTACCGGATCGAGGTCGAGTGGCGCCGGCACCGTCCGTAGCCGAGGCTGCATGGCCATCGCCATCCGGGCGAAGCTCTCGGGTACGAGCGCGATGCGATCGGTTCCGATCAGCAGCGCCGGTACGACGAAGAAGTGCGGCGTCACCGCGGCGATCGTGACGTCGATTCCTCGGGACTGCAGCTGATGAATCGCGGGGGTCATCCCCTCACGCGGTGAGATGGTCTGCACCCATGGTCGTGAGAACAGCTCATCGGCGGTGGACGCGTCGCTCAACCCGGATTCTCCGTCGACGAGGCAGATCCAGGCGTCGGTGAACAGATCGATGTGCGCCTGGCCGGCTCCGTAACCGTGCGGCATGATCACGGCGTCGATGACTCGGAGGGCATCCGGCAGGCTGTTCACCAGTGCGGCATCTGCGGCGGGGAACTCGAAGCGCACGTTGGGCGCCTCTCGCTGCACGATCTGATTGAGGGCCGGCATGATCCGGGCGATCGCGTAGTCGACGCCGGCGATCGTGAACGCCCGCGTGCTGGTTGCGGCATCGAATCGGGACTGGAGCGCGAACAACTGCTCCGTCTCGGCGATCGCCCGAGGGAGATCGTGGAGGAGTCGCTCCGCGAGCGGTGACAAATCGTGCAGATTGCCCCTCCGCACGAGAAGCGGGTCATCGAAGTGGGCGCGCAATCGGCCGAGGGCGATCGACATCGCAGACTGCGACATGTGGAGCCGTTCTGCCGCACGGGTGACGTTCCGCTCCTCGAGCAGGGCTCTGAGCGGTCGGACCAGGTTGTAGTCGATCGTGGCCACTCACCCTCCCGCCTTCGACGTCACAATTGTCGCAGGCGGGAGTCGCCTCCTCCAGCGGAACCCGTTACGCGTGCGCGGTGGGCGCCGGCGCGTCCTCGACCAACGCGAGTTGCTTGAGGATGTGATCGGCCGTCCCGTCACCCTGCATCTTCTGCAGGAACTTGGTGTGGTCGAAAAAGAAGTCGCGCATCGCACGGAAAGGGGCCGGCACGTGATGGAAGATCCGTCCGGTGAAGTACGCCTGCTGCGAGACGGGGCCCGTGTGGGGCTTCCGGGCGTCTTCGAACTCCTGCAGCGCCTGCCGGAGTGCGGCGGTGGACGACGCCTTCTCCGCCGGCACGAAGCGTCGGAGGAAGTAGCCATCCTCGATCGACATCCCTGCTCCGTAGGCCGCGTAGGGGGAAGTCGGGTGGGCGGCATCGCCGATGATCATCACGCGACCCTTCGACCATTGCTTGATCGGGACCCGGTCGACGATCTCCCAGCGGTGAGTGTCTTCGGGGGCGGTCCGCTGGATGAACTGGGGAAGAGGGTCGGCGAAATGTCCGACTTTGGACAGTGCGTAGGCGCGGATATCCGATTCGGTGAAGGGCGCCCTGGGTGTCCACTTCTCCAGCACCCACCACTCGTAGCCGTCCCGGCCTTCGTGGCGGATCGGCGTGTACGAGCCCTGGACGGTGCGGTCGTGGGCGAAAACCCCTCGCGTGCCGCTCGGCTCGTCGCCGAGGAACCAGCCCCCCATGAGGTGCAGACCGTGATAGCGCTTGGGTGAATCACCCCAGAGCCCCTTCCGAACGGCCGAGTCGATGCCGTCGGCCCCGATCAGCAGGTCGACCTCCACCGGTTTGCCGCTCGCGAATTCGGCTGTCACGGAGTCACCGTTGTCCGTGAATCCGGTGAACGCACGCCCTAGCTGCAGCACCCCCGGCGGAAGAGTATCGAGCATCCGCTTGTAGAGGCCCCAGCGGATCAGACCGACAAATCCTCCGTTGTACTCGCGCGCGACGTCCTCAGGAATACGGAACTCCGCTCGCACGCGCCCGTCGTGACGGCGGAGCTGCGTGAAGGCCGGAGCTCCCATGCCCGTCATGTCGACGCCGAGCACGCGCAGGGCCTTCTGCGGGGTCGGCCACAGGTTCAGGATGTTGCCGGCGGCTTTCACCTCGGGGTACCGCTCGTAGAGCTGCACGTCCCATCCGCGCTGGCCCAGGCCGATGGCAGCTGCCAGGCCCGCGGGTCCGGCTCCGATGATAGCTGCTCGGGGTTTCATCGACATCTTCGTCATAACTCACTCCTTCGTGTGCCATCGATATGATACTGGACGTATCGTTTCGAAGATAGACCCCTAAGGGCAGAGGTTAGCGGCTACCCATCGGTTTGCTGGCCCCTCACACCGACGCCTCGCAAAGTCGAGTCGAGGATCGCGTCGGTGAACGACCGATCGATGCCCCCTACGTGGAGCAGCAATCGAAAGTAGAGCGGGGCGTAGAGCAGCTCGGCAGTGGCCGCCGCGTCGATGTCGCGCTGCAGCACTCCCTCATCGACAGCTCGCTCGATGATCGCGATCGCCGTGTGAGAGCGAGGCTGGAAGAAGCGATCGTTGAACATCGCCATCGCTTCACGATCGCTTTGGCATTCGGCGATCAGCTGCGCCATTAGCCGCCCCTCCCAGTCGCCGTACACCGCCGCGAGCGACGCCAGGTGCTCGCGGAGCGCCTCGAGGGCTGGGAGGTCCGTGCGCACCGGAGTACGGGCGAGGTGATTATCGAGAATGGTGTCCAGAACCACCTCGGCCTTGCTCGACCACCAGCGGTAGATGGTGGTCTTGCTGACGCCGGCCTCTCGGGCGATCCGCTCGATCGAGAGCTTACGAACGGAGAGGGCGTCGGGGTTGCGCTCGTCGAGCAGGTCCATGGTCGCCTTCAGGATCGCCTGTCTGCTCTGCTCGCTCCGCTCAACCATGGTCCGACTCTATTGGGACTTCTCCACTCGGTCCTTCCGCGCGCGAGCGAAGTCCGCATATTCCTGGAGGAGGTCGGCGTCATCGACCGCGCCGAGGTCGACGACGTCCGCCACGTCGGCGCCCTGCAGCAATCGCTTCACGGGGACCTCGAGCTTCTTCCCCGTTCGGGTATGCGGGATGGCCCGCATGAAGACGAGCTCGTCGGGAAGATACCGTGCGGAGAGGTTGGTTCGAATGGCGCCCTCAATCCCTCTCCGCGCGTCCTCGAGGTCGGCGCCGTCCGCTAGCTGCACGAAAAGCGGCATGTAGTAGTCGTCCCCCATCTCCGCGCCAATCACCAACGCCTCGACGACGGCACCGAGCGATTCGACGGCCGTGTAGATGTCGGCGGAACCGAGGCGCAAGCCGTTGCGGTTGAGAGTCGAGTCCGAGCGGCCGTGGATGATGATCCCGGTGTCGGTGAACTCGATGAAATCGCCATGCCGCCAGACACCGGGGAATGTGTCGAAGTAGCTGGCGTGATAGCGCTCACCACTGTCGTCACCCCACAGGCGCAGCGGCATCGACGGCATCGGCGCCGTGATCACCAGCTCTCCCTTGCCCAGGGCAGGGTGCCCGTCGTCGCCCCAGGACTCCACGCTCACGGCCAGTGCGGGCACCTGGATCCTCCCGACGTGCACGGGGACCGTGGGCACCCCACCGACGAAGACCGACGCGATATCGGTACCTCCACTCATCGAGCACAACCAGACGTCGCCCACCGCACGATAGACCCAGCGGTACCCGTCCGTGGAGAGCGGCGACCCTGTCACTTGAACGGCGCGCAGCCGGCCGAGGTCATGGTCCCGCCCGGGCGTCAGCCCCGCCTTGGCACAGGCATGGACGAATCCCGCACTGACACCCAACACTGCCGCGCCTTCGTCGGCGGCGACCTGCCAGACCCTGTCGATGCTGGGGTACGTCGGATTGCCATCGAGCAGCACGGCGGTCGCCCCCACCGCGAGAGCACAGATCAGGGCGTTCCAGACCACCCAGCTCGTCGACGCGATGAGCAGGTATCTGTCCCCCTCGCGGAGGTCGGCGTGAACAAGGAGGAGCTTGGCGTTCTCGAGAAGCGCGCCACCGTGGCCATGCACGATGCCCTTGGGGATACCGGTGGTGCCCGACGAGAAGAGCACCCAGAGGGGATGACTGAACTCGACGGGCGCGTACTCGAGGTCGGCCGGAGTGGCGGTCGCTTCCTCCCAGCTGATCGCGTGTTGCTCGACGTCCACCGAGCTCATGGCGCTGTGTCGCGTCACCCAGATGACCGTTTCGACATCGGGCAACCGGCGCATCACCTCGGTGATCTCGCTGCGTCGGTCGCGGTCCGTGCCGCCGAGACGGTAGCCAGGGGCGGCGAGGATGATCTTCGGAGCCAGCTGCGTGAATCTCGAAATGATCGCTCCCGAGCCGAACTCAGGAGCGCACACCGACCAGACGGCGCCGATCGCCGCGGTGGCGAGCAGGCCAATCAGTGCTTCAGGCACGTTCGGCAGGATCGCTGCGACCCGGTCTCCGGGTTCGACGCCGAGTCGCCGCAGCTGGGCGGCCAGTGCTGCGACCTCGCGGCGCACATCGTCCCAGCACCACTCCTCGCGATCGCCGTCTTCTCCGATCGCGACGATCGCCACGCCCTCTCGGCCTTCGAGGAGGTGCCTGGCGAAGTTGAGCGTGCGGCCGGGGAACCATCGGGTGAAGGGCATCGGATCGGTCGTCCTGACCGGGCCGTCGGAGCCCGACAGATCCACCCCCGCGAAGTCGGCGAAGTGATCCCAGAACCGCTCCGGATGATCCACAGACCATTGCCACAGGGTCTCGTAGGAGTCGTCCACCACCACGCCCGCGTCGCGTAAGGACGAGGCGAGCCGGAGCACATTCGACTCGGCGACCGTATTCTCATCGGGACGCCAGATGACCGAACCATCTGCGGCGTCCTGGTCGATGATCACGCGAGGGTCTCGACGCCGACAGCAGACTCCCGGCGGGCTTGGGCGATCCGGTCTGGGGAGATCGGCGGGGTGCCGATCAGCACGAACAGCATGCGCACGTTCGCGTCGGTACGGTTCGACCAGGAATGGTTCGTCGCCCTCTGGACTACGACGTCTCCGGGGCCCAGTGTGGCTTCACCCTCGTCGACCAGCAGGGTGATCTCGCCTTCCAGGACTACCGCGTAGTCGAGCGATTCACTTCGATGGAACCAGAAGTGGCGGGCGGATTGCACCCGCTCACCGCCTTCGTGACCGCCGTGGTCGTCGATCTCGGCGAAGATCGTCGCACCGGCGTCGGGCGGATACGACGAGTCCGGGGGGAAATCGGCGATACGGAGGATCGTCCCTCCTGGAGAGGCGAACGACGGCACGACGCCCGGTGCCGGAGCAGCGTCGGCGTCGGAAACGAGATCGATCGCTTCGGGTCCGGTCCACCAGGGAACGGTGGCGCCGAGCCCGGGGATCGAGTCGGAGCGGAAGGTGTGCGGTGCGATGTCGTCGAGCAGGATGATCGCGCGTCCGTCATCGTCGTGCCCGGTGACGACCCGGCGGATCTGCGGTCCGCCGGTCATGCGGCCGTCTCCTCAGCGTGAGGGTTGTGCTTGGGGGTCGGCCACCAGGGGACCTTCTCCGGCTCCGGCGCGATCGGCGATCGCAAGGTCCCGATGCCCTCGACCTCGAGCTCGACCACGTCACCGGGCTGGAGGAAGCGGCCGAGTTCGATTCCGGATCCGAACCCCATCGTGCCGGAGCCGATCACGTCCCCCGGCTGGAGCCGATCCATGATCGACACGAACGCCACCAGCTCGGCGGGGCTGTAGACGAAGTTCTCGACCCGCGTGTTCGACTGCACCTCGCCGTTCACCCGGACCTGGCCGGTGAGTCCCTCAATCGACCCGATCTCATCCAGGGTGGTCACCCACGGCCCGATTCCGTAGGCGAAGTCCTTGCACTTTTGCGGCCCCATGCCGACACCGAGTTCGAATCCCTGCGCGTCGCGGGCACTGAAGTCGTTGAAGATGGTCAAGCCGAAGACGTGCTCGAGAGCATTGTCCGGATTCAGGTTGCGGCCCGGCTTGCCGATGACGTAGCCGAGCTCGAGCTCGTAGTCGAGCTGCTCCGTGTACCCGGGGTACGGGATGACCTCATTGTTGCCGAACGAGACGCCTGTCGACCCCTTGAAGTACCCGGGCCTGACATAGATACCGGGGTTCGGCGGAGCGCCCACGACATCTCGGAAGAAGTTCGTGATGTGTCCCTCGAATGTGAGGCCATCACGGATCACCGGCGCATCGACGGCGGCGCGCCACACGACCTCATCGATCGCCAGGGATGCATCATCGGCCGCCGCAAGGGCTGCATCGATCTGCTCTCGGAACACCGGACCCGCGCCGATCGCCGACGACAGACTACCGGGGAACAGAGCACCCGCGATCCGGGCGGCGCTCTCCTCGGTTGCGCTCCGGCGAAGCTGCATGAGCCGATGCGCTTGAGCCAGGTCGATGACACGGGAGTTCTCGGGTTCGACGGCGACCAGCCTGATCTGCTCGCCGTCTGGGGTCGACACTGCTATTCTGCCCAGCTTCGTCACGGGGTACCTCCTTCGATGGATGACACCGCCACGCTGGGGTGTCCCGGGGAAATACTATACGGTACGATCAGTATCGAATAGGGAAAGGTCACAGAGTCGTGGTTCAACACCCAGCACCCGACGACGCCGTCATCGTCGCCTACCACCGGACGCCGTTCGGCCGCGCCCGAAAAGGATCCCTAGCCACCGAGAGGCCAGAGGATCTCGCACTCGTTGCGATCAGGGCGACGCTGGCGAGTGTCCCTCAACTGAGCTCCGCGGACCTCGATGACTTCTACCTCGGCACGGCCGTTCCAGAGAGGGCGCAGGGTGACAACATCGCGCGTCGCGTCGCTGTGCTCGCGGGTCTTGATCGCCTTCCCGCCGCGACCGTGAACCGCTTCTGCGCATCCTCGCTCCAAGCGGCAGCAATGGCGGCCCAGGCGATCAGAGCCGGCGACGCCGACACCGTCCTCGTCGGCGGAGTCGAGTCGACCTCATCCACTCCCCCGCTCACCGCCTCTCCCTACCCAGGCTCGGAGACAGCAGAAGCACGCGCTGATCATCTCTTCAATAAGGGCGAGACATGGACGGATCCACGCGAACATGGCCTGGTTCCCGATGTCTACATCACTACCGGCAAGACCGCCGAGTTCGTCGCCCAGATCACCGGCACCAGCCGACGCGACCAGGACGAATGGGCACTGGCATCCCATCAACGCGCCATCCGGGCGCGCGATAATGGCTTCTACGATCGCGAGATCACTCCCGTGAAGCGACGAGATGGTGTGATCGTGTCCACGGACGATGGCCCCCGCCCGTCGACCTCTCTCGAGATACTGTCCGGCCTCCCGGCAGCGTTCCGTGAACACGGCAGCGTGACCGCAGGCAATTCAAGCCCGCTGAACGACGGCGCATCAGCAGCCATCATCACGAGCGCCAGCTACGCAAGAGCGCACGGCATCACTCCCCTGGCGCGCATTCTGGGTTCGTCGGCGAGTGGGCTCTCACCCGAGATCATGGGTCTCGGGCCGGTGGAAGCCACCCGAAAACTTCTGAAGCGACTCGGCATGACTCTGCGCGATTTCGACCTGATCGAACTCAACGAGGCCTTCGCCGCGCAGGTGGTGCCGGTGGTGAGGCAGTTGGAAGCCGACCCCGAGCGGGTCAACGTGCACGGCGGTGCAATCGCTCTCGGACACCCGTTCGGGGCCACGGGGGTGCGCCTTCTCGGCACACTCACCTATGGCCTTCACGATCGCGACGGCCACCTCGGTCTGGCCACCCTCTGTGTCGGCGGGGGCCAGGGCATGGCGCTTGCGATCGAGCGACTGCAGTAGAAGCGGATGCCTTACGTCCGGTCTTCGGACCGGGATGACTGAAAGCGGAGCACACCATGGCTATAGACCCGTTCGTACAGGGCCTCCTAGATGCGGATCAGTCGCTCGGATGGTTGGGAATCGCGGTGACTCACGCGGAAGGAGGATTTGCTACCGCTGAGCTCATCGTCAGTCCGAACATGGGCAACGGGCACCGCGTCGCGCACGGCGGGGTCGTCTTCGCTCTCGCCGACACGGCGTTCGCGATGGCCGCCAATTCCGTGCTGCACGGCGCTCCCACAGCGGATGCTTCGATCGTCTATCTGGCACCGAGTCCGATCGGCGAGAAATTGATCGCCTCAGCTCAGGTCACGTATTCCGACCGACGCAGAGCCGTCGTCGACGTCACCGTCACAGCCAGCGGCACGACAGTGGCGGTCTATCGGGGCACCGCCCGGACAGCACGACAGCATTCGTCTCCTACCGGTCACTGAATCGCGGACAGCGAATCGGCTCCGAGGTGGAACGCTCATTGGTTAGTCCGCAATGCATGGATATCCGCGCCCCGGTGTCTCAATAAACAAAAGCTTTTCGAGACGCGCAAAGCCTCTCTTGAGCCGCCGGAAGAGGTGGCGGAATTCCGGGGCGCGATCTGTCTTGGAAAGATGTCTTACCGTGAGATGTCTTTTGCGCGACACTTCTAGCAGTTTGTGAGGCAGAATTGCCGGGTGAGATATCTCGGGTATACGCGGGTCAGCACAAGAAGCCAGGACGCGAAGTTGCAGGTCGACGCTTTGGTGAAATCAGGTGTGCAGGAGCGTGATATTTTCGCTGATGTCACGTCGGGCAGCCGTACCGCGATCTCGCGCCCCGGGATAAAGAAGATGCTCGAGCACGCTCAGCCCGGGGACACCGTCGTGGTGTGGCGGGTCGATCGCCTCGGCCGGTCCCTCATCGATGTGCTCAACACGGTGAAGCTGCTCCGAGACCAGGACATCCAGGTGAAGAGCATCTCGGATGGCATCGACCCGTCGACGACGTCGGGCCGGTTGATGCTGAACATGCTTGCCACCTTGGCCGAGTACGAACGCGAGCTGATCACAGAAAGGGTGAACGCAGGGATCACAGCCGCCCGAAATAGCGGCACCAAGTTTGGTCGGCCCTTGTCCGATCCTGTGGTCGTTGCCGACAAACTGAAGCTTGTCACCGAAACGCGGGCGAAGGGCCGCACGGCGGAGGATGCGGCAAAGCTCGTCGGGTGGAGTCGTGCCACTTTGTACCGGCATCAGCAGGCCTTCGCGGCCCGCGAGAGCACCACTGTGTAGGTGACTCGTGGACGCGGCCGAGCGGTGGCGTGTTCTTCGGCTGCATGTCGAAGATCAGATCCCTCTCGCCGCCCTCGCCCGTGAAACGGGGATCTCCGCTCGGACTCTGCAGCGTTGGACCCAGCTCTACCGCGCAGGCGGCATTGCAGCGCTCGTCCCTCATGCGCGCATAGACAAAGGTGTCCGCCGAACTTCGACCGAGACGGTCGCTTTCATCGAACGACTGGCGCTCACTCGGCCGCGCCCAAGTCTCGCCACGCTGCATCGTCTCGCCGTCACCGATGCTCAGGCGCGTGAGCTGCCGGCGCCGAGCTATGCGACCGTGCGGCAAATCGTCCAAGCTCTCGATCCGGCCTTGGTCACCTTGGCGTTGGAAGGGCCAGTGTCGTACCGAGACAAGCACGAGCTCGTCTTTCGCCGCCGCGCGGAACATCCCAACCAGACATGGCAGTCCGATCACACTGAACTCGACATCCTCATCACCGGCGCGGACGGGAAGCCTGACCGGCCGTGGTTGACGACCGTGATGGACGACTACTCCCGCGCAATCTGCGGATACATGGTCTTCACCGGCGCCCCATCAGCTATTAACACAGCCCTCGCCCTCCGGCAGGCAATCTGGCGGAAGACCGACCCGGCGTGGGCGATGTGCGGCATCCCCGACATTCTGCACGTCGACCACGGCTCCGACTTCATCAGCCACCACCTCGAACGAACCGCGATCGCCCTACATATCAGGATCATCCACTCGACCGTCGGCCGGCCACAGGGGCGCGGCAAGATCGAAAGGTTCTTCGGCACCATCAACGCCGAACTTCTGACCGCCCTCCCCGGCCACCTCGGACCAGGCAGCCGAGCGCCAACTCCGGTCCTCGACCTTGCCGGACTCGACCGTGCGATCGGCAGATTCATCGGCACCTATAACGACCGGACCCATCGCGAGTTGGGGATCTCACCGCGTGACGCCTGGGTTGCCGACGGTTGGCTGCCACGGATGCCCGACAGCCTTCAAGAACTCGACGGACTACTCCTTACCGTTCCAAAGAACCGAGTAGTGCAACGCGACGGCATCCACTTCCAAGGCCAGCGCTACCTAGCCCCAACGCTCGCTCCGTTTGTGGGGCGCACCATCACGATCCGGTACGACCCCAGAGGCATTTCCGAGATCCGCGTCTACGACCGAGACGCCTTCATCTGCACCGCCATCGACGAAGCCCACCCCAACCTGCGTCTCAGCCTCCGCGACATCGAGACTGCGCGCCGGGCTCGCCGTAAGCAGCTGCGGCGAGCCATCGACGATCGCATCCCGACTGTTGTCACCCGTGAGGAACCTCGCACCCCCGAACTAACGAAGCGGCGGCCGAAGCTGCGCACCTACGAAGAGGACGAGTGATGAACCAAGCATTCATCGTCACCAAGGAACACCGACGCTTCACGGAGTTTGCCAACGCCGTGCGGAAGGAGAAGACCATCGGGATCTGCCACGGCGCTGCCGGCGTCGGGAAGACGAACTCCCCCCGCCGCTACGCCAACTGGGAAGCGCTCGAGCCCTACATCAACGAGTGGGGCCCGCGTGGGGACCACGATGCGAAGCATTACGCCCTCGCGAACCGATCCCGCACCGTCTTCTACACACCAGAAGTCCTCTGCCGCCCTAAAGAACTTATGCGCGACATCGATCACTGGCAGGTGAAAGTCGGCATCTGCGCCGACGAGCACCTCCGGTCTCTGATGCCTGAGTCGGAAAGGGTCCGGCAGAACGACGTCACCCGCCTCGTAGAACTCCTCATCATTGACGAGGCCGAACGACTCACCCCAACCGCCCTCGAGCTGCTCCGCGATCAGCACGATCGCACCCACCGGGCGATAATCCTGATCGGCATGCCGGGCATCGACGAACGATTCCGCCACTACCCCCAGCTCTACAGTCGACTCGGATTCTCCCACCACTACCGCGCCCTCGGACGCGACGAACTCCTCTTCGTTCTCGATCGCCACTGGAAACGACTCGGCAAGACACTCGACCCCGACGACTTCACCGACGCCCAAGCCATAGCCGCCATCGAACGCATCACCCGCGGCAACTTCCGCCTTCTCGAGCGGCTCTTCCCCCAGATCAACCGGGTACTCAAGATCAACCAGCTCGACACGATCACCGACGACGTCATTGAGGCCGCTGCCAGCATCCTCGAGCAAGAGCGTAGCGGCGAAGGCGTCGAAGGCGCTTTCAGACGGACGCTCCTCTGCTCGCACCAAGAGCATCGCTGCCAGCGCCCTCTCTCAGAGGAAGCGCTGAGCGACTAGAGAGCCGGCGCCGATCCGTCGGCCCTCTATGGCGAGTGCGGCCACCGCCCGCACTCGCTTGACAAGACCGAAGAGGCAGGGAGAACCGCTCGTGACTAAATACCATCTTGAAGACATCGATGTCGACAGGTTCGCTCGTCAATGGCTCGAAGGGCTAGACAGTGACACGGCGTCGTCGCGCGGTCTCTTGGACCACAAAGGCATGGGGCCGTACTTCATGATTTCGAACATCGGACCCCAGGCAGTGGAACCTGACTCATCTACAGATGAGCTAGTGCTCTACGCCGTCCTCGCAGCGTTTCAGAACGCCGATTTCTCTGGTCGCCACGAGGAAGTCTGGGACAGCTTCGAGGGGCATCTCGATGCCGCATTCCACTACGCGAACGCGATCGGGCGGACGGGAGTTGCCCGCTCACTGCTCGCCGGTGTCGTCCGGCGGGCGACCCGGGAAAGCGGAGGGTTCTCTGATCAGCTCACAGCGGCCTCTTTGAAGAATGACCCCGCCCAAATCGCCGCCCACGAACAAGAAATGGCTCACATCCTCGACCGCGACGTGCGCGCAGCACACCTACTCGATCCGAGGGTGTCGATTGACGAACTGATCCTGAGCCCCGAGCTGGAAGATTGACGCAGCCCGCCCTTGAGGGCGGTGAAGATGAAAAGGCCGGCCCTGTGGGCCGGCCTTTCTCGCGTCCCGGGGCAGACATCGGTCGCCTCACGCAGCAGCGAGCGTCGCCCATATCAAGCCGGCGGTGCACACGACCAGGCCGATCGTCGCGGCAACAAGAACCCATGAAGCGAGTCGTAGACGCTCGTTCATGTGCTGGTCAAGTTTCGCCCGCTGCTCGATTGTCCAGACATCGAGCTTCTGTTGAGCCCCCCAAACGACGTCCCGGCCGCCGACCTGGCGCAGGAGTCGTCCGATCCGTTCTAGATCCTCCGCCGTTGGCTCGGGAATCTCATGCGATGACTGTGTTGGGCTCATGCGGGAACAGTCCCACAGCTTAGCGGCGGGCGCAATCATCAGGAGGCGAGCCTGTCAGATGTTCTGACATAATTACGACTATCGGGGACCGTGATGGGCAATACGCGTTGCTGGATCTCGTGGCTACCTTGCTGCCCGGTTCAGATGCTAGTCATGAAAACAGGTTCGCCTCCACCGAGGGCTACTACTCGAGGCGGCGATGAGTCAGTTGGACGCGCCGCACGTCTTCGACCCTTCGGTTGGGGCTGGCGCCAAGCCCGTTCCGTACCTCGCGCATGTTACGGAGACGGGCGCCGGCTCTTCGCGACGCGGGGACTAGCGCTTACGAATGGATCGACGCTCCCCAAACACTGCCCGATGCCCAACGCTTGCGTTACCGACTGCCGCTGATGCGGAGATAACGAAGGCCCTGCTTCTCAGCGTTTCCAAGGGAGTCGGAGCCTTGGCCCTGGAGGTGACGGTGGGATCTGAACCCGGATGGCAAGCATGTGCCGAAGGCAACCCATCGCGTCCGGACCGCTCATCGCCAAAATATGCACCAGAAGTGCACCACGCCCGACCCCGGATACGGAAAAACCCCCGATTTCTCGGGGGTTTCCATGGCGGTGACGGTGGGATTTGAACCCACGGTAGGGGGTTACCCTACACAACTTTTCGAGAGTTGCACCTTCGGCCGCTCGGACACGTCACCGCGGACTAGCTTACGACAAGCCGCGCCACGGCGCGAATCGGAGCGACCGGTTATCTCCGGCGCGACCTGGGGACCGTCGACGACCGCCCGGTTAGGATGGCCTAAGTGACGCGAAGGAGGCGAACCATGGGTTTCATCACATCGGAGGCGCTGGCCGAGACCGGGTACGTGGTGCTCGACGACCACGACCAGGCGTCCGACCCCGCCGAGTGGCTCGACCTCACCTACATCGGCTGGCGCTCGTCGGGCGTGACGCGCTTCGCCCCTCTGGCGAGCTACGCGGGCGAGATCGAGTGCAACGGCTTCTGGAACCAGACCCCGCCCCGCAGCGACAAAGACGGCGTCTGGGTCGAGTCGCAGGTCGCGATCGCTCCCACCCTGCAGCGCCGAGCACTCGAGCCCGGCGCGGGAGTGGGTCGCTGCCGGGTCATCGAGCTGCAGCCCAACGAGTATGCAGATGCCGTCTACAACCTGCATCAGGACGACAACAACCGGCTGAACGAAGAGGGCACCGGCTGGGTCGTGCGGGGGTACTACAACCTCTCCGACGACACCGACTCGCTGCTGCTGCTGCGCTCTGACCGCTTCGATCCGGCGACCGAGATCCGTCTGCCGCTGCGCCAGGGGTCGCGGATCATCGTCGACACCCAGCGTTTCTGGCATGCCGTGTGGCACCGGGGCACGGCGCCGCGGTTCGCGCTGATCACCTCGTGGACATCGGGTCCCGAACTCGACGCCTACATCGCCGCGAACCATGGCGACCCGCATCCCCCGACCGTCGACCTCGACCCGCGCCTCGTCGATGACGCACAGGTCGAACTGCACCGGCGCATCGAGGAGCGCCGCCGCGTCTTCGAAGCCCAGGGCATCGTCATGGAGCCCCGCGCCGACCTCAGCGTCTGACGGGCACCACCGCTCTTCGTCTGCGCCCCGTTCGTTGAGCGAGCGCAGCGAGACGAAACGCGCCCTCCCTCGACGACCAGATCTGCACCCCGTTCGTTGAGCGAGCGCAGCGAGACGAAACGCGCCCCTACACCGAAATGGTGCGACCGTCCTCGAGTCGCACGACACGATCGACCGTCCCGCGCGGCGGCTCGACATGCGAGATGAGCAGCACCGACTGCTCCCCCGCCGCCTGCAGCAGATCGTTCAGCAGCGCATCGGAGGCATCGGGATCGACACCCGCCGTCGGCTCGTCGAGAACGAGCACCGGGAATCCGCGCAGCAGCGCCCTCGCGAGCGCGATCCGCTGCGCCTGACCACCCGACACCAGACCGCCGCGGTCGCCGACCCGAGCGTCCAGGCCGCCGCGCTCGCGCACCCAGGCGCCGAGGCCCACGCGGTCCAGCACAGCCAACAGCTCCTCGTCCGTCGCTGTGTCGCGGGCGAAGAGCAGGTTCTGGCGGATGTCCTCGTCGAACAGCTGCGGCGTCTGCTCGCACAGGCCGATCGTTCTTCGCAGGGCCGGACCCGACATCCTCCAGGCGCCCATGCCTCCGACGGAATACTCGCCGTCGACCCGCAGAAAGCCGACCAGCGCCGCCGCCAGAGAACTCTTGCCCGCCCCGCTCGCTCCGGCGACCAGCACCCGCTCCCCCGGCTGCAGATCGAGATCGACGCCCCGCAGCGCCGACGAGCCTCCGGGCCACCAGGCGCGCACGTCCCGCAGCCGCAGGGCCGGGACTCCAGAGATCTCGACGTCCTCGCCGTCGTCGGATCGCAGCTCGGCCGGCGCCTCGGACGGCAGCACGTCGACGATCCGCTCCGCGCTGGAGCGCACACTGCGCCACGACGCGGCAGCGATCGGCACCGCACCGAACACCTCGAACACGACCATCGGGACGAGCACGGCGACCGCGAGCCACGGCCCGTCGATCGCCCCGGTCACGAGCCCGGGAGCGGCGACGGCGAGGGCCCAGACCGACGCCGCACCCGCGACGGCCGAGACGACCCCGGCAGCGATCGCCTGTGCGAGCGAGGCCGTGCCGACGGCGCGGCGGAGCTCGGCATCCGCCTGCGCGACCCGTTCCCGCGCCTGGGCCTCGGCCCCGTAGGCCAGCAGCACGTCGAGCGCGCCGAAGTAGTCGGTCAGTGCGGCCGACAGATCGCCACGACGACGCGAGACCGCCGCCTCGGCCCGGGAACCGAAGAGCCAGCCGAGCCCGACGGCCGCGGCCGCCGCGATCACCAGGCAGGCGAGAAGCGTCAATGCCGCGGGCACCGACACGAACAGGAGGAACACGACCGCCCCCGACGCGACGAGGCCCGCGACCGCGAGCGGCTGCACCACCCGCAGCGGGAGGTTCTGCAGGTTCTCGACGTCGTCGACGAGCGCGGACTGCACGCGTCCGTGATCGGTGCGCCCGAGACCTGCCGGCGACAGCGGCGTGAGGCGTCGCACCATGTCGGCACGGGTCGACGCGAGCTGGCGCAGCGCCGCATCGTGTCCGCTCAACCGTTCGAGGTAGCGGGTCACCGCCCGCGAGACGGCGAAGAAGCGCACACCGACGACCGCGATCGACAGCGGGACGAGAGAGTCCACGATCGAGGCACTGACGATCAGCCAGCCGCTCACCGCGAGCAGGCTGACCGCGGCACCGGCCGAGAGGAACCCCCAGATCAGACCGGGCAGGAACCGGCGGGCCCGCGGCTGCGCCAGACGCAGGATGCCGCGCACGCGGCCCTCCACGCCCGGGCCGTGAGCCTGTCGAGCGGTCATACGCCCACCCCCAGGGTGACGATGCGATCGGCGATGTCCCTCGCCGAGCGGCGGTGCGAGACGAGGATGACCGTGGCTCCGGCATCCGCCCGGGCGCGCAGCGACGCCCACAGCCGCGCCTCGGTCTCGGGATCCAGCGCACTGGAGGGCTCGTCGAGAGCCAGCAGGGAGTGCGGGTGACGCCCCCGTCGATACAGGGCGCGTGCGACGGCGACGCGCTGCGCCTGCCCACCCGAGAGGCCGCTGCCCTGCACGCCCAGCTCGAATGCCGGGTCGAGCTCGTTCGCGCAGGCGTCGTCGAGCGCGCGGCGGATGCCCTCGGCATCCGGGGCGGCGTCACCCAGCGCCACGTTCTCCGCGATCGTGCCGCGGCTGAGCTGGGGCCGCTGTCCGCTCCAGGCCAGCCAGTCCGCGGGGGCGAGGCTGCGCACGTCGACGCCGTCGACCGTGGCGGCCCCCTCGAACTCGGTCGCACCGCGCAGAGCGGCGAGCAGACTCGACTTGCCCGCACCGCTCGGTCCCTCGATCAGGGTGACGGTTCCGGGGGTCGCGGTGAACGAGACGGGCGCAAGGTCGCGCACCCGGAGGTCTGAGACGACCAGGTCTCCGCGGGCCGCCGTTCGCGATTCAGCATGAAGATCTCCGGGGCCGGACTCACGGCCACCGGCACGCGGTTCCCCGACATCTCGTGCTGAATCGTGAACGCCGCCCGCCTGAGCCCCTGCCGCGTCGAGCACCTCGAACACGTCCTCGGTGGCCGCGACGCCCTCCGCAGCTGCGTGGAACTGCACGCCCACCTGGCGGATCGGCAGGAACGTCTCGGGCGCGAGCAGCAGCACGAACAGACCGACCTCGAGCGACAGATCGCCCGACAGCAGGCGGAACCCGACGGCCACCGCGATCAACGCCACGGCCAGCGAGGCGAGCAGCTCCATCGCGAACCCCGACAGAAACGAGAACCGCAGCACCTTCATCGTCTCGCGACGGTACTCGTCGGCCGTGGCCTCGATCTGGGCGGCGGCACGGCGCTCGCGGCCGAACAGCCGCAGCGTCGACAGCCCCTGCACCGTGTCGGCGAAGCGGGCGGCGAGGCGCTGCAGCGTCTGCCACTGCGTGCGCTGCACGGTGCGGGTGGCGATGCCGATCAGAATCAGGAAGAGCGGGATCAGCGGCAGGGTGATGAGCGCGGTCAGACCGCTCGGCCAGTCCTGCCACCACATCACCGCGAGCAGCACCGGCGTCGCGATGACCGTGAGCACCAGCTGCGGGATGTACCGGGCGAAGTACGCGTCGAGCGCCTCGAGCCCGTGTCCCGCGGTGACGGCGAGACCGGCCTGGTTGCGCTGTGCGAGCCATCCGGGTCCGAGGCGTCCGACGGCGGCGATGAGCGCGGCGCGCAGCTGCATCCCGGTCTTCGCCGCCGCGCGCGTGCCGGCGGCATCCGACGCGGCGATGAGCGCCCCGCGCAGGGCGGCGAGCGCGAGCAGCCAGAGCAGCGACGCCATCACGTCGCGTCCGGCGAGCGCGCCGATGACGGCATCGGTCAGCATCCACGCGAACGCGATCGTGACCGCGGTCTGGGCGACGCCGATCACCCCGGACAGCAGCAGGAAACCCCGTGCGGCGCTCGCATACCGGAGCAGGCGGATGTCGACCGGCTTCATCGGACAGCGCGTTTCGTCTCGGGCGCGCTTCGCACGGCCTCGCTCAACGACCGAGTCTCGGGCGCGCTGCGCGCGGCCTCGCTCAACGACCGGGTGAACGCGGCCTCATACAACCGATTCACGCGTGCGCCGGAGCCCCCTCGATCGAGCTGCGGGTGACCCGCTTGCGGAAGATCCAGTAGGTCCACGTCTGGTACGCCAGCACGAGCGGCAGGGCGATCAGGGCGGTCCAGCTCATGATGGTCAGCGTATACGGCGTGCTCGACGCGTTCTCGATCGTGAGGCTGAAGGCGGGATCGATCGTCGACGGCATCACGTAGGGGAACAGCGCCGCGAACAGCATCACGACAGCGGATGCCACGGTCACCGCACCCGCGGTGAAGGCGCGTCCGTCGCGGCCGCGCAGCGAGAACACGACCGAGCCGATCAGCGCGAGCGCGGCGACGAGCCCGCATCCGATCACCATCAGCATGAGCGGTGCGTCACGCTCCCCGGCGATGCCGATCGTCCACAGCACCGTGCCTGCCGCCGCCAGCACCGTCGGGCCCGCCGCGAGCTTCACCAGGCGTCGAGCATCCGCGTGCACCTGTCCGTCGGTCTTGAGCGCGACGAACAGCACGCCGTGCAGGAAGAACAGCAGCAGGGTCGTGACTCCGACCAGCAGCGCATACGGGTTCAGCAGCGCGAAGAACCCGCCCACGTAGATGTGGTTCGCATCGATCGCCACGCCCTGCACGATGTTGCCGAAGGCGACGCCCCAGAGCAGCGCGGGCACGGCCGAGCCGATCACGATCATCCGATCGAAGCCGGCCTTCCACTGCGCGCTCTCGCGCTGGTGCCGGTACTCGAACGACACCCCGCGCAGGATCAGCGCGAGCAGGATCAGCAGCAGCGGCAGGTAGAACCCGCTGAACAGCGTCGCGTACCACTCGGGGAACGAGGCGAACAGGCACGCGCCGGCCACGATGACCCAGGTCTCGTTGAGATCCCAGATCGGGCCGATCGTGTTGATGACCTGGCGCCGCGAGACGTCGTTCTTGCCGAGGAACGGCAGCGACATGCCCACGCCGAAGTCGAACCCGTCGAGCACGAAGTAGCCGACGAAGAGGAAGGCGACGATCCAGAACCACATGTATTCCATGACTGTTCCCTCTCTCTCAGTACACGACCGACGGCAGCTGGGCCGTCTCCTCGTGAGGCTGCTCTTCGGTGTCGGGGCCCTTCTGGGCCGCGCGGATGATGAGACGGATCTCGACCACGGCGAGCGCCGCGTAGATCGCGGTGAAGGCGATCAGCGAGATGAGCACCTCGACGCCGCTGACACCGGGCGAGACGCCGTCCTGGGTGGTCATGAGGCCGAACACGATCCAGGGCTGTCTGCCCATCTCGGTGAAGACCCAGCCCATGATGTTGGCGACGAGCGCGAGCGGGAACGACCAGATCGCGAGCTTCCACATCCACGGAGCCGGCGGCTTCTTGGCGCCCTTGCGAGTGACCCAGAGTCCGACGACGGCGACGAGCGCTGCGGCCATGCCCAGGCCGATCATCCAGCGGAAGGCCCAGTAGGTGACCCAGAGGATCGGGGCGAACTCGGTCAGACCGGTGTCGGCGAAGGTGCTGGCGTACTCGGCGTTCAGATCGTTGATGCCGTGCACGCAGGCGTCGAACGTGTGGGTGGACAGGAGCGACAGCAGGTACGGCACGCGGATGGAGAACAGCTCGGAGCTGCCGTCGGGCGTACCGAGCGTGAAGAGGCTGAAGGAGGCATCCGGTCCGCACACCGTGTTGAACGTCGCCTCCGCCGCGGCCATCTTCATGGGCTGCGCGGCGTACATCGCGAGACCCAGCTGGTCGCCGGTGAGCACGACGCCCGCGGTCGAGAAGATCATCGCCCAGAGTCCGAACTTCAGCGAGATGCGCATCGTGTCGAAGTGCTGCCCCCGTGCCAGGTGCCAGGCCGAGACGGAGATCACGACACCGGCTGCGAACATCAGCGCACCGAAGATCGTGTGCGGGAAGGCCGCGAGGGCGACGGGGTTCGTCAGCAGCGCCCAGAAGTCGACCAGCTCGGCGCGGTTGGTCACGGGGTTGTACTCGTAGCCGACCGGGTTCTGCATGAACGCGTTGGCGGCGATGATGAAGTACGCCGACAGGATGCTGCCGATCGAGACGCACCAGATGGTGGCGAGGTGCAGCTTCTGCGGAAGTTTGTCCCACCCGAAGATCCACAGCCCGATGAACGTCGCCTCGAAGAAGAAGGCCAGCAGTCCCTCGAAGGCGAGCGGAGCGCCGAACACATCACCGACGAAGCGGGAGTAGTCCGACCAGTTCATGCCGAACTGGAACTCCTGCACGATGCCCGTGACCACGCCCATGGCGAAGTTGATCAGGAAGATCTTGCCGAAGAACCGCGTGAGGTGCAGGTACTGCACCTTGCCGGTGCGCACCCACGCGGTCTGGAAGATCGCGGCGACGAGCGCCATGCCGATCGTGAGCGGCACGAACAGGTAGTGGTAGACGGTGGTGAGTCCGAACTGCCATCGGGACAGGACCAGCGGGTCGAGCCATTCCATGAGCCACTCCTTCTTCGTGCCCTGGTGCCACGCTAATGACGGGCCTGCCGCCCCCGTGGGGCTGCCGGCCGTGAATAAGGCAGATGCGCGCCTAGGCGGCGGTCATCTCCGTCAGCGTCAGCTGCACGACGCACTCCGCAGGTACAGCGCAGTCCGCCGGGAGGGCGGAGGTGCGCACGGCCTCGGCGGCGAGTGGCCCACCGGCTTGGGTGAGCACCCCCTGCATGAGGCCGAGGTGCACGGTGCACAGCATCGGACGGTCTTCGGCGCGGCCCGCGGCGTGCGGGCAGGGGCTGAGATCGACGGTGAGCTGCTCGTCATCGACGACGGGCTCGAAGCCGCTCTCTTCCAGATGTTCGATCAGGGCGTCCAGCTGATAGGTCGCGTCGCGCCCCAGAGCCGAGGCGGATGCCGGCAGCACCCGGCGCAGCAGGTCGCCGCGCTCGGCGGCGGCCTTGGCCTTGTTCCTCGCGATGGGGCTCGACGCGTCGGCAGTCCCGGTGGCGGCGCTGTACAGGGTGCGCGGGCGGCCGCGGGTGGTGCGGTGCTCGCTCGTCTGGATCACGTAGCCGCCTTCGATGAGGCGCTGCAGGTGCTCGCGCACCGTGTTCGGATGCAGGCCCGTGGCCCGGCACAGCTCGTCGATCGTGCGCTCCGCTCGCGTCTGCACGAGATGCAGGATCTGCACTCGGGAGAACGTCGAGATCGGCCCGCAGACGGGCCCGCCATTGGCCATGACTCCAGTATCCCGTGGCCGCTGCGCGACGTCGACGGGTTCGGCCGTGAATAATGCCTCGGCTGATAGGGATGTCAGATGCCGGCGATAGCCTGACAGCATGGCCACCCGAAAACCCGCCCCTCCCGCCTACGTCTGCACCGAGTGCGGATGGACGACGGCGAAGTGGGTCGGCCGCTGCGCCGAGTGCCAGCAGTGGGGCACCGTGCAGGAGCAGGGCGCGCAGACCGGCATCCTGAGCCGGATCACTCCCCTCGCCCCGACGGCGGCGAAGGCTGCCCGACCGATCACGCAGATCACGACCGAAGACGCTCCCCGTCGCACGAGCGGGGTGGGCGAGTTCGACCGCGTGCTCGGCGGCGGCATCGTGCCCGGCGCCGCGATCCTGCTCAGCGGCGAGCCCGGCGTGGGCAAGTCGACTCTGCTTCTCGAGGTCGCAGCCAAGGCCGCAGCCTCGGGCCGGCGTGTGCTCTACGCGAGCGCCGAGGAATCCCCCGCCCAGGTGCGGCTGCGCGCCGAGCGCACCGGGGCGCTGCACGACGAGCTGTACCTCGCCAGTGAGACCGACCTCGCGACGATCCTCGGGCACATCGACGAGGTGCAGCCGCAGCTCGTGATCGTCGACTCGGTGCAGACGGTGTCGTCCTCACTCATCGACGGAGCCGCGGGCCAGCCGAGCCAGGTGCGCGAGGTGGCGTCGGCGCTGATCCGCGTGGCGAAAGACCGCGGTCTGCCGATCATCATCGTCGGCCACGTCACGAAAGACGGCCAGGTGGCCGGCCCCCGGGTGCTCGAGCATCTCGTCGACGTCGTGTGTCACTTCGAGGGCGACAGGCAGACGTCGCTGCGGTTCATCCGCGCGCTGAAGAACCGGTTCGGCCCGACCGACGAGGTCGGATGCTTCGAGATGACGGGCGACGGCATCGCCGAGGTCCCCGATCCGTCCGGCCTGTTCCTCTCGCAGGGCGCGACCGAGCCGGGCACGTGCGTGGCGATCTCCCTCGAAGGGCGCCGTGCGCTCCCCGTCGAGGTGCAGGCGCTCACGATCACCACCACCGCTCCGAATCCGCGACGCGTCGTGCACGGTCTCGACTCCTCACGGGTGGCGATGGTGCTGGCGATCCTCGAGCGGCGCGCGGGGATCAAGACCAGCACGCTCGATGTGTACGTGTCGACGGTCGGCGGCGTGCGATTCACGGAGCCGGCCGCAGATCTCGCCATCGCCATCGCCGTCGCCGGGTCGATCCAGCAGATCTCCGTGCCGCGCACGGTCGCCGCAGTCGGCGAACTCAGCCTCGCGGGCGAGATCCGCCCCGTGACCCAATCGGCTCAGCGTCGCTCCGAGGCCGCGCGACTCGGCTACGAGCAGGTCGTCGACGATCGGTCGAAGACGCTGCGCGCCGCGCTCAATGACGTCAGGGCTCGCAACACCAACCGGCGCAGCGAGGCAGACATCCCGCCCTTCTGACCCGCCGGCGACCCGCCCTTCTGACGCGTCCTTCCGCGCCCGGCCTGCGGGGCACAGACCCCACGTGCAGAACTGACCCCGCACAGACCCCACGTGCGGAACTGACCCCGCCCAGCGTGCCCTGCCCTGCCCCACTCCACGCCCCGCGAATCAGCCGGGGCCACTTCTGCATCGCCCCGCCAGCCGGGGCCACTTTCGCACCCGAAACTCCCGCATCCGGTGCCGAACTGACCCCGCACCTGACGGCAGGTGCGAAAGTGACCCCGCACAGACTCCCGGTGCGGAACTGACCCCGCACGGACCGCACGCGCGAAAGCGCCAACGCACCTGACGGGCGAGGCGCCGACCGCGCGCACCTGCGACAGACGCGGGCGGGCACACACGCGCTACAGGGCCCGCAGCAGTGCGCCCGGGATCAGGCCTCGAGAGCTTTGAGGATCTCGTCGGGCGAGGCCTGCATCGGATGCGGCCCCGCGATGTCGAGGAACACGGTCGTGATCGGGTGCGTGCCGAGGAACGCTCGCAGCCAGTCCGCCGTGTAGATGCCCACGCCTGGCGGCAGATTGTCGGGCTTGTTCCGGGCGTCGCTGAACAGGAGCAGCGCCAGATCGCCGGAGTTCGGATCCCTATACGTCCACACCTCGCCGCTGTCGAGCGGATTGTCTCGCGCCCCCGGCTTCACCAGGGGTACGACCGTGACCCCGTGACGCAGTGCCAGGGCGACAGCGGCGACGTCCTGCTTCTCCAGTGCCTGCGCGAGCGCCTCCGACCGGAAATCCTCGGGTGCGGGCTTCTTCTTCGCCGACTTCGCGGACTTCGCCTTCTTCGCTGCCATGCATCCAGCATATTCAGCCGGCGCGGACATCGCGGCGGCACGGCGCCGACCTCGCGGCGGTACGGCGCCGACATCGCGGCGGCATCACGCTCGCACCGCGAAGGGCAAGAAGTGGGGCCCTCTCGAGTCATCCATTGGGGACTGGGGTACTCGGGAGGGCCCTCGGACCCTCGGGCGGCATGTCGAAGCGCTGGGGACGCTGAGCTCGACGCCATTGGGGATGGCATGCGCCGCAAGTCTGCGAGGGTCACCCCAATGGTATCCCAAATATCGGACAGTGTCAGCCCGAAACTGAGTGCAGGTCGGTATTCGAGACCTTCGGCCATTGCCGCATTCGACCAGCGACGCGCCTGACCGCTCAGTAGAGCAGGATCTGAGCGGTGCTCGCGCCCTTGAAGCCGCCGATCTCGACCGACACATGGTACGAGGCTCCACCTCCGGGAGCGCGCGGACGGTTCTCGTCCGCGCAGGTCTCGACGCTCGACCGGGTGCGATCCCAGGTCACCGGCACCTTGCTCGTCACGGTGGCGCCCGCGGCGAGGGTGGCGATCATGCTGCTCGGATTCTCCTGGCAGTCGGTCGATGTCCACCACACGTCGGAGCCGCTCGACACGGTGAACCGCTGCGTCGTAGACCCGACGTCGATCGCGCAGTCCGTCGAGCCGCGGTTCGTCAGCGAGATCGACAGCTGCGGCAGGACACCGGCCGGGTAGGACTCGGCATCCGTGACGGCGGCGACCTCGACATCGCCCGCCTCGCACGCGACGAGCCCCGGCGATTCCTCCGCCGACGGCTCGGGTGCGGGAGACTCCGACGGGGTCGCGTCCGGCGAGGCCGACGGCGGCGCGCTGGAGGTCGCCGACGAGGTCGGCGCCGGCCCGGCATCCGTCGCACTCGCCCAGGGACGAGCGACCAGAGCCCACACGGCGGCGGCGATCACCGCCAGGAGCAGGATCACCGCGACAAGGGTCACCAGACGCCGACGACGGTAGACGGCGGCGGACTGACGGGGCATGATCCCAGGTTAGTTGAGGGCCTTGAGCATCCTGGTGTTGCCGAGCGTATTCGGCTTGACGTGGGCGAGGTCGAGGAACTCCTCGACTCCCGCATCCCCGCTGCGCAGCAGCTGCGAGTACACATCGGAGTCGACGACCTGCTCGCCGATGGGCGTGTAACCACGACGGCCGAAGAAGTCGACCTCGAACGTGAGGCAGAACAGCCGGCTGAGACCGAGCACCCGCGCCTGGTCTTCGAGACGCCCCACGATGGCTCCGCCGACGCCGTGGTGCAGCCAGTCCTCTCGGACGAGCAGAGTGCGCACCTCGCCGAGGTCCTCCCAGAACACGTGCAGTGCACCGCACCCGATGAGTTCCCCGTCGGCTTCGGCCACGACGAACTCCTGCACCGCGCCGTAGAGGACGGCGAGATCCTTGCCGAGGAGGATCCGCTGCTCGACCATCGGCTGCAGCAGGTTGCGGATGCCGACGATGTCCGCGCTGCGCGCCGGACGGACGATGTACTCACTCACGTCGTCAAGCCTAGAACCCGCCACCCCCGAGACCCTGAGTCCGCGCGGAGCGCCGAGAACCCCCGGACACGCAGAAGGGGCGGATGCAGCTCGCATCCGCCCCTTCTGATTCAGACCGGGATCACTCCCCGCTGGCGACCGCCAGGTCGGGGGTGGCCGAGATCTCTCCACCGGTGTTCACGCCGACAGCGACCTTCTCGCCACGGGGACCGTGCTCGAACAGGAACTCGCCGTCCTTCGCATCGACCTTCACGTGGTCGCCGGGGTTGAGCTCGCCGTGCAGGATCTTCTCCGACAGGCGGTCCTCGACCTCGTGCTGCATCGCGCGACGCAGCGGGCGGGCACCGAGTGCCGGATCGAACCCGATCTCGATGAGACGCTCCTTGGCCGTCTGCGAGAGCTCGATCGTCATGTCGCGGTCGAGCAGACGCTCTCCGAGCCGCTTCGTGAACAGATCGACGATCTGCACGAGCTCGCTCTTCGACAGCTGCGGGAACACGATGATGTCGTCGACACGGTTGAGGAACTCGGGCTTGAAGTTGCGCTTGAGCTCCTCGTTGACCTTGCCCTTCATCCGCTCGTAGCTGGTCGAGTTGACGCCCTCGATCTGGAAGCCGACCGGACCGCCCGCGATGTCACGAGCACCGAGGTTGGTGGTCATGATGATGACGGTGTTCTTGAAGTCGATCATGCGTCCCTGACCGTCGGTCAGACGACCCTCTTCGAGGATCTGCAGGAGCGAATTGAAGATGTCCGGGTGGGCCTTCTCGATCTCGTCGAACAGCACCACGCTGAACGGCTTGCGACGCACCTTCTCGGTGAGCTGGCCGCCCTCTTCGAATCCGACGAACCCGGGAGGGGCGCCGAACAGACGGGAGACGGTGTGCTTCTCACCGAACTCGCTCATGTCGAGCGAGATGAGAGCGGCCTCGTCGTCGAACAGGAACTCGGCGAGCGCCTTGGCGAGCTCGGTCTTTCCGACACCCGTGGGGCCGGCGAAGATGAACGAGCCCGAGGGACGCTTCGGGTCCTTGAGGCCGGCGCGCTGACGACGGATGGTCTTGGAGAGTGCCGCGATGGCCTCCTCCTGACCGATGACGCGCTGGTGCAGCGCCTTCTCCATGAAGACGAGTCGCGAGGACTCCTCTTCCGTCAGCTTGAAGACCGGGATGCCGGTGGCCTGTGCGAGCACCTCGGCGATCAGACCCTCGTCGACGACCGCAGCGGTCGCGACGTCGCCCGAGCGCCACTGCTTCTCGAGGCGGAGCCGCTCCGCGAGGAGGCTCTTCTCCTCGTCGCGCAGCGATGCGGCCTTCTCGAAGTCCTGGTCCTCGGAGGCGACTTCCTTCTGCTCGCGGACCTTGGCGATCTTCTCGTCGAACTCGCGCAGCTCCGGCGGCGACGACAGGATCGACAGTCGCAGGCGGGCGCCCGCCTCGTCGATCAGGTCGATGGCCTTGTCGGGCAGGAACCGGTCCGACACGTAACGGTCGGCGAGGTTCGAGGCCGCGACGATGGCGCCGTCGGTGATCTGCACCTTGTGGTGCGCCTCGTACCGGTCGCGCAGTCCCTTGAGGATGTTGATCGTGTGAGGGAGGCTCGGCTCGTTCACCTGGATCGACTGGAAGCGGCGCTCGAGAGCGGCATCCTTCTCGAAGTGCTTGCGGTACTCGTCGAGCGTGGTGGCACCGATGGTCTGGAGCTCTCCACGGGCGAGCAGCGGTTTGAGGATGCTCGCCGCGTCGATCGCGCCTTCGGCGGCACCCGCACCCACGAGGGTGTGGATCTCGTCGATGAAGACGATGATGTCGCCGCGCGTGCGGATCTCCTTGGTGACCTTCTTGAGGCGCTCCTCGAAGTCACCGCGGTAGCGGGATCCGGCGATGAGCGAGCCGAGGTCGAGCGAGTAGAGCTGCTTGTCCTTCAGCGTCTCGGGCACATCGCCCTTGACGATCGCCTGAGCGAGGCCCTCGACGACGGCGGTCTTGCCGACGCCGGGCTCGCCGATCAGGACGGGGTTGTTCTTGGAGCGACGAGACAGGATCTGCATGACCCGCTCGATCTCCTTCTCGCGCCCGATCACCGGGTCGAGCTTGTTGTCGCGCGCGGCCTGCGTGAGGTTGCGGCCGAACTGGTCGAGCACCTGCGAGCCGCCCTGGGCGCTCGGGGTGTCGTTCGACTGCGCACCGACGGCCGCGGGCTCGCGTCCTGGTGCTCCGGAGAGGAGCTGGATGACCTGCTGGCGGACCTTGTTGAGGTCGGCGCCGAGCTTGACCAGGACCTGGGCTGCGACACCCTCGCCCTCGCGGATGAGACCGAGCAGGATGTGCTCGGTGCCGATGTAGTTGTGACCGAGCTGCAGAGCCTCGCGGAGGCTGAGCTCGAGCACCTTCTTGGCGCGCGGCGTGAACGGGATGTGACCGGTGGGCTGCTGCTGGCCCTGTCCGATGATGTCCTGAACCTGCTCGCGGACGGCGTCAAGGGAGATGCCGAGGCTTTCGAGTGCCTTGGCTGCGACACCCTCACCCTCGTGGATGAGGCCGAGCAGGATGTGCTCGGTGCCGATGTAGTTGTGGTTGAGCATCTTCGCCTCTTCTTGGGCGAGGACGACCACTCGACGGGCTCGGTCCGTGAATCTCTCGAACATGCTGTGACTCCTTATTCGCACTGGGGCGAAGCGAGGATCCCTCGACGGTCTCCGCGCCTGTACATCGAGAGTAACCACCGTGCGGAGGCAGTATGCCCGTGTTCGCCGTCGGCATAGCGGCGTGACGGCCCCTCGCAGCGCCGCGGATGCGGGCGGGGTTGACGCACATATCGACAGTCGATATGTTAACGATTATCGGTAATAACGATCAACGATAAGGAGTGGATGATGACCTCGACGAAGAACCGCACGATCTCCCTCGGCGACAGGGGGGCGCTGATCGGCTTCTGCATCGCCGGCGTCGCGATCGCCGCCTACATCACCGTGTTCTCGATCATCCGGATCATCGAACTCGCCCGCGGCGTCGACGTCCCCGTGCTCGTCGAGTTCATCGGCTCGAAGACCCCGGTCGACCTGCCGCTCAGCACCGGCGACAGCATCGCGGTCGGCCTCGACAGCGCCGTCATCACGGCGCCTGAGCTGCCGATGATCGCGATCGTGCCCGGCATCATCGCGCAGATCGCCCAGATCCTGACGATCGTCATCGTGATCGGATGCCTGATCCTGCTCGCCCGGAGCGTGCTCACCGGCCGCGTCTTCAGCGGTCGCAACACCGTCCTCGTCGCGACGGCCGGAGTCACCGGGCTCTTCGGCTTCGCCGCGGTGCGCTTCTTCGACAACATGCTGGCCAACGCGACCGTCGCCCGCATCACCGGCAACGGTGTCGAGAACGCCGTGATCAGCGTCGAGCCCTTCACGTTCGTGCTCGCGGCGTTCGTCTTCGCACTCACCAGCACGGTCTTCGTGATCGGCGACCGCCTGCAGCGCGACACGGAAGGCCTCGTCTGATGAGCGGGCTCGCGACGACTCCCACCAGGTCGCAGAGCGCCGACGCGATCACCGTCATCCTCTTCGGCGCCGCCGCCGTGATCGTCACGGCGATCAGCACGGTCCTCCGCGTCCTCTCGACCTTCCGAGACCAGGGCATCGCCTGGTCGATCCCCATCGATGAGCAGCCGATCGACGCCACGGTCGACTCCGGGGCGGTCTCCGTGCAGGGGATCGCGCAGCACGCGATGGTGTTCGCGACCGGGGTGGATGCCGTGTCGACGGCGGCGATCATCGGCTCGCTGGCGCTCTGGGCGATCGCTCCGCTGATCGTCATCGTCGGGATCATGGTCGTCGCCGGGAACTTCCTCCGCGGACGCTTCTTCGTGCGCTCGAACGCTCGGGCCTTCGACACGATCGGATGGACTCTGGTGCTCGCGCCGATGCTGATCGTGATGCTCGAGAACGTCGGCCTCAACGGAGTGTCGGCGGCCGTGGGCCTGGAGGGCGGCGGACCCGTGCACCCGATCGAGTTCTGGTCGATCGTGCCGATCTTCGCGACCGGTGTCGCCGTGGGTCTCATCGCCGCGGCGTTCCGCCAGGGCATCCGCCTGCAGAAGACGAACACCGCGCTCGCGAACGACACGAAGGGACTCGTCTGATGTTCACGTTCGGATCGGAGACACTCGACTCATCCCTCGCGAACATGGGCATCGCGCTCGGAGTGTTCGCCGCGATCATCGGCCTGATCGTGCTCGTCGGCCGACTGCGTGGCAGCAAAACCATCGCGCTCGACGCCACTCTCGCGATCACGGGACTGTGGATCGTCCTCTCAGCCGTCAGCCTCGTCATCTTCGTCGTCAAGGCCTTCACGGTGAACTGGGCCGAGCTGGGCGGCACCTCCCTCGTCTCCGTGCCCTGGCCCACCGACCTCCCGTGCTCCGACGAAGAGAACGGCACGTCCGCGATGCTCCGGTGCGGATCAGAGTCGCTCTCGGACTTCACGGTCGCCAACGCCTCACTCGGACTCCGACTGCTCGCGGCAGCGGCGCAGATCAGCGGGTTGGCGCTCGCGACGACCCCCATCGTGATGCTGTGGCTCATCTGCGTCAACACCGTGCGGGGCCGCGGATTCTCCCGCACGATCACCCGGGCGCTCACGGGCGGCGCGATCGCCGTGCTGGTGTTCGGGATCGCCTCGGACCTGCTCCAGGGCATCGCCGCGACGACGGCGCTGCGCGAGGTCTTCGCGCCCGACGACTACGCGTGGTATCCGTCGGTCTACCAGCTGACGGTGACGCCGCTGCCGTTCGCGGGAGCGCTCATGCTCGCGGCCTTGGCCGCGGTGTTCCGCCACGGGCTGCGCCTGCAGCAGGAACGCGACGCCCTGCAGCGCGAGAACGAGATGCTCGCCGACGACAACCGGGGCCTCGTATGAGCCCGGCGGAGAACGACGACGAGCTCACCGGCATCCACTGCCGACTCGACGAGCTGCTCGCGGAACGCGGCATGACGCTCACCGAGCTGAGCACCCGCGTGGGCGTCAGCATCGTCAACCTGTCGGTGCTGAAGAACGACAGGGCGCGGGCGATCCGCTACTCCACGCTTCGGGCGATCTGCGACGCGCTCGCCTGCGAGGTCGGCGACCTGCTGGTGCTCGCCTAGCCGGCCGGCGTCAGGCCTGCTGCGGCTGCGGCGGCTGCGGCGCGGAAGCCGCCGGCGCGAGGGGCTCGACCACGACGGCGGTGCCGTACGCGCAGATCTCGGTGAAGTTGGCGATCGATCCCGCGTCGAACCGCATCGCGACGATCGCGTTGCCACCCCGCTGCAGGGACTGATCCCACATCCGCTGCATCACCACCTGGCGGGCCTCGTGCATGACCTGCGTGTACTCGGGGATCTCGCCGCCGCCGAGCGAGCGGAATCCGGCGGTGAACCCCTGACCGAAGTCGGTCGAGCGCACGGTCAGACCCATCACCTCACCCAGCACCTGGGTGATGCGGTAGCCCGGCACGTCGTTGGTCGTCACGATGAACATGAGGCCATCGTGGCAGAGCGAGGGCGCCGGGCACAGCACGAGAGGGTGGGGACTCCTCCCCATGCAACCCCCACTATGAATTCCCTGTGGGCCGCTAGCGTCGTGACCATGACCCTCAACGACCGCACCCAGCGCACTTCTTCCCGCATCCTCATGGCCCTGCCCATCGCGGCCCTCGCCTTCTCGCTCGCCGCCTGCGGTGGCGCCTCGCGCCCCTCTGCCGATGACGTCGCCGATGGCATCCAGCAGGTGTACGAAGACCAGGGCCTCGGCGATGTCGTGACCGACGACGTCGCCCAGTGCTTCGCCGAGAAGCTCGTCGACTCCGACCTCAGCAATGAGACCCTCGGCTACATCGCGAACGGTGAGGACAAGCAGGCGAACGAGAAGGAGAAGGATCTGACCACGAAGATCCTCCGGGACAACGTGGAGGAGTGCGGCTTCACCCAGTGAGGTCGGTCGGCTGACGAAGGATGACGGATGCCGCGGCATCCGTCATCCTTCGTCATGTCGGCCTCGGAATTCGCACGCCCTCATAGCGTTGAGCGTTATAGCGTGCACACGGCGCGCACCGATCCTGGAGTCCCCACCCCATGAGCACCACCGCCCGCCCCACGAAGGCGCCAGACACCCGAGGTCCCGTCCGGAAGCTGCTGACGTCGTTCGGCTTCCAGATCCTCGCCGCCCTCGTCCTCGGCATCGCCGCAGGCCTGATCGCCCGCCAGCTCGGCGCCACGGCCGACAGCCCGAACGGCCTGTCCGCCACCCTCGACACGATCGGCAGCTCCTACGTCACGCTGCTGCGCGCCGCCGTCGTACCGCTGATCTTCACCGCGATCGTGGCCAGCATCTCGAACCTGCGTCGGGTGCAGAACGCCGCTCGCCTCGCGGGCCAGACCCTGCTGTGGTTCGCGATCACCGCGTTCATCGCCGTGATCATCGGCATCACGCTCGGCCTCGTGCTGCAGCCCGGTTCGCGTGCCGGCGAGGGCCTCGAGCCCAGCGACCCATACACGGTGGGCACCTGGTGGAACTTCCTGCTGGGTCTGATCCCGCAGAACTTCCTCGGTCTCAGCGTGAGCACCAACCCCGGCGCCACCGACGGCACGTTCAGCTCGAGCGTGAACTTCAACATCCTGCAGGTCATCGTCGTCGCCGTCGCGGTCGGCATCGCCGCGCTCAAGGCGGGCAAGAAGGCCGAGCCCTTCCTCGCCTTCACCGAGTCGCTGCTCAAGGTCATCCAGCGCGTGCTGTGGTGGATCATCCGCATCGCCCCGATCGGCACGTTCGGACTCATCGGCGCCGCGGTCGTCAAGTACGGCTGGGAGAAGCTCGCGGCCCTCGGCTGGTTCGCGATCGCGGTCTACATCGGCCTCGCACTCGTGCTGTTCGTCGTCTACCCGGTGCTCGTCAAGACGCACGGGCTGTCGATCAGGCAGTACTTCTCGGGCGTGTGGCCCGCCGTGCAGCTCGGCTTCGTCAGCCGCTCCTCGATCGGCACACTGCCCCTGACCGAGCGCGTGACCGAGCGCAACCTCGGCGTGCCCCGCTCGTACGCCTCGTTCGCCGTGCCGTTCGGCGCGACCACGAAGATGGACGGATGCGCGGCGATCTACCCGGCCATCGCCGCGATCTTCGTCGCGCAGTTCTTCGGCATCGAGCTGAACTTCGTGCAGTACCTGCTGATCGTGCTGGTCTCGGTCGTCGGCTCCGCAGCCACGGCAGGCACCACCGGGGCGACCGTCATGCTCACCCTCACGCTGTCGACCCTCGGGCTTCCTCTCGAAGGTGTCGGCCTGCTGCTCGCGATCGACCCGATCCTCGACATGGGCCGCACCGCGGTCAACGTCGCCGGCCAGGCGCTCGTCCCCGCGATCGTGGCCAAGCGCGAGGGCATCCTCGACGAGGAGCTCTACAACGCGCCCCGCGAGGGACTGCCGTTCGCTGACGACTCGGACGACGACGAGGCGGATGCCGCGGCATCCGAGAACGCGCCCGTCGGCACTCGCTGACCCGCACCGCTCGCCGGCCCGCACCACGGCACCGACCGGACGCCTCGCCCACCTCGGGCGGGGCGTTCGTGCATGCGGCGACCTGCGCTACGCGCGACCCTGCTGACGCGTGGCACCACGGGTGTCGAGCGCGAGCTCCTCAGCGTCCATCGCGGTCATCAGCTCGCGCATGACCTCTTCGTCGAGGTTGCCGGCATCGCGTTCGGACAGCAGGATGTCGCGGCGCACCTGCAACCACCCCCGAGACAGGGCGACGAGGTCGTCGTACGAGGGCCGCGCCGCCGCATCCTCGACCTCCTGCGCCTCATCGGTGTCCTTCTCGACCCGGGTCATGCGCTTGGTGAAGGCGTCGAACACGCTGAGGTCCACCGCGCCGTACTTGGCCTCCCACTCGACGCGCTTCTCGGCGAGGAACGCCATCCCCGCCTCGCGGCTCTTGGCCCTGATGTCGGCGATCGCCCTCTCGTCGTCCTCGTCCTCGACATCGCTGGCGATGCCGAGCCCGCGGATCAGCAGCGGCAGCGTGAGGCCCTGCAGCAGCAGGGTGCCGACCGTCACGATGAAGGCGACGACGACGATCGCGTGCGACGGCTCGGTGTCGAGGGCCGCGAGATCGGCCGCGGCGAGCGCGGTCGCGAGCGTGACCACGCCACGCATCCCCGCCCACGAGATCACCGCATTGTCCTTCCACGTCAGCTGGAGCCCCGCCATGCGATCGCGCACGATCTGGGACCGCAGCTCTTCGGGGGTGTACTGCTTCCAGCGTTTCGACTCACGGCGACGCGCTTCGAAGGCGCCCGAGGCGACGGAGCGATCCCAACGTTCCAGCCGGCGCCGGTCCTGCCGGTTCGCCCACAGGTTCGCCGGGTAGACGTACAGGGGTCGCATGACGAGGACGACCAGCAGCACGGCGCCCGACAGCAGCAGGATGCGGCCCACCTCCTCGCCACCGAGGTCGCTGAGCACCCGGGGGAACTGCAGACCGATGTACGCGAAGACGAAGCTCTCGAGCAGCAGGTCCGCCGACAGCCACAACGGCTTCTCCTGCTGGCGGGTCGTGTAGTCGGTACGGGGAGAGTTGTATCCGACGTAGAGGCCCATCGCGACCACCGCGAGCACACCCGAACCCAGCAGGTGCTCGGCGATCGCGTAGGCGCCGAAGGGGGCGAGCAGCCCGAACGTGCCGATCACGACGGCGTCATTGATGCGCATGCGCAGCTGGTGCAGCACGATGCCGAACACGAGACCGATCGCGACGCCGACCCCGACGGCCATCAGGAACTGGCCGATGCCGTCGACGATGCCCACCGTGGCGCCGGCGATGATCGCCGCGAACACCCGGTACAGGGTCAGCGAGGTCGCGTCGTTGATCAGGCTCTCACCCGACAGCACCGTCATGATGCGACGCGGAAGCCCGAGCTTGCGGCCGATCGCGGCCGCCGAGACGGCATCGGGCGGAGCCACGATCGCCCCGAGCAGCAGGGCGCCCGGCAGGGTGAGCGAGGGCAGGATCCACCACGCGACGAGTCCCACGGCGACCGAGGTGAGCAGCACGAGCGTGATCCCGAGTCGGCGGATCTGGGGCAGGCTGCGCTTGAAGCCGACGAACGAGACGTCGAGCGCCGCCGAGTACAGCAGCGGCGGCAGCACGAGGTTCAGCAGCAGGTGCCCGTCGATCTCGACATCGGGCACGAACGGCAGGAAGGATGCCGCGAGCGCGACCACCGTCACGAGCAGCGGCGCCGGCCACCCTCGCCATCGGGCGATGGCCGCCACGATGACAGCACCGACCAGCACGTAGAAGATCTCCGCATCCATGCCCTCACGCTACTGGGCGGATCGTCGGTGCACGCATCCCTCAGTCGGTCGACGCCGCATCGCCCAACGCCGCGCGTAGGCCGACGTTCTCGTCCTGCAGTGCGAGGACGCGGGCGATGCCGACGATGTTGATGCCGTCGTCGCGCAGTTCCGCTGCACGACGCAGACGATCGATGTCGTCCTCGCTGTACCGCCTGGTTCCCCCCTCGCTGCGGGCCGGCGTCAGCAGCCCCCTGCTCTCGAACAGGCGCAGGGTTGCCTCGGGGAGGTCCACGAGCTGCGCGGCGACGGCGATGCCGTACAGGGGCGTGCGGGGGTCGCGGCGGATCATGCGTCGAGATCCCTTCGATCGACTTGCGGTGTTCTGAGATTTGTTCTATAAAAAATCTACACCAACTGATGCAGATTATCTGCATCACCCATCCGCCCTCCTGGGCCGCTCGAAAGGAGAAACCTCATGGCACTGACCTTCGATCCCTTCAGCCAGCTCGATCGCTTCGCCGCGAGCGTGCTGGACTCCGGTCGCGCTCCCCGGCTGATGCCGGTGGACCTCTATCGCGACGGCGACCGCTACATCCTGCACGCCGATCTGCCGGGCGTCGATCCCGGGTCGATCGACGTCGACCTCGACGGGGGCCAGCTCACGATCCGCGCCCAGCGCACAGCCGACACCCGCGACGGCGCGCGCTGGCTCGCCCGCGAACGCGGTGCCGGGTCGTTCCTGCGTCAGTTCACCCTCGGCGACGGCGTCGACCTCGACGGCATCAGCGCCTCGTATGAGAGCGGTGTGCTGTCGGTGATCATCCCGGTGAGCGAACGAGCGAAGCCGCGCAAGATCACCGTGGAATCGGCGGAGCGCCCTCAGGCCATCGACGCCTGAGCGCGCGCGTGGGGCGGGCGTCGCGACCCGCCCCACGCGTCGCCTCCCTCTCACGCGTCACCGTTCCGCATCCGTTCCGCCGTCGGGAATGCGCCGCTGTCGCCCGGCGTTGAGACCGGGGTGACTGCTCTCTCCGTTCTCGACCTCGTCCCGGTGCGTACCGGGCAGACCAGCGCCGAGGCCATCACGGCCTCCCTGTCCCTCGCGGCCGTCGCCGACCGACTCGGCTATCGCCGCTTCTGGTTCGCGGAGCACCACAACATGCCCGCCGTGGCATCCACCACTCCCCCGGTGCTGATCGCGGCTGCGGCGATGCGCACGTCGAAGATCCGTCTCGGGTCCGGCGGCGTCATGCTGCCCAATCATGCGCCGCTCATCGTGGCCGAGCAGTTCGCCGCGCTCGAGGCCATCGCCCCCGGACGCATCGACCTCGGCCTGGGTCGCGCACCCGGCAGCGACCCCGTGATCACCCAGCTGCTGCGCGGATCGGGCACCACCAGCGACGTCGAGCAGTTCCCCCGCCATGTGCAGGACATCGGCGCCCTCGTGTCGGGCGACGGCGCGTCGCTGCGTTTCACCTCCGGCGGCGAATACACCGTGCGGGCCACCCCGGCTGCGACCGGCGCCCCCGTGGTGTGGCTGCTCGGATCGAGCGACTACTCGGCCCAGCTCGCCGCGTCGCACGGACTGCCCTACGTGTTCGCGAACCACTTCTCGGGGCAGGGTCTCGAGCGAGCCCTCGATCTCTACCGCACCGGCTACCAGCCGAGCGAGGAGCACCCCGAGCCGCAGACGTTCCTCACCGTGAACGCCGTGGCCTCGCCCACGCAGGAAGAGGCCGAGGCCCGCGCCCTGCCGCAGCTGCGCATGATGGCGAGGCTGCGCCTGAACAAGCCGCTGGTCGCGCTCGAGACCGTCGAAGAGGCACTGGCCGCCGAGACGGATGCCGCGACCGACCAGGTCGTCGAGGCTGCGCGTTCGCGGTGGTTCGTCGGCACCGGTGACTCGGTCGCCGCCGAGGTGCGAGAGTTCGCCACGAAGCACGGCGTCGACGAGGTCATGCTGTCGCCGGTCGCCGGGGCGTACGAGTCCGAGCCGCGCGACAGCGCCGCCGGTCGCGCTCAGACACTCGAGCTCATCGCCGCCGCGGCGTAGGGCTCGGCCGGTCCGGTACGCCTGCCCGGACCGGAGCGGTCCGTGCGGCCTAGGGCTCGTCCGGTCGGGAGGGCCCGTCCGGCGTCCGTCCGGCGGGCCCGTCCGGCGTCCTCCCGTCCGACGTTCTCCCGTCCGACGTTCTCGCGTCCGACGTTCTCGCGTCCGACGTTCTCGCGGAGCGCCTGCACGGCGTCCGGCCGGACGTCCGCCCGCATCCAGGCGGGGTCAATTTCGCACCCGAAACGTCGCTTGGGGATGCGGAAGTGACCCCGCACCGATCACCGGGTGCAGAAGTGACCCCGCACCGATCGCTGGATGCAGAAGTGGCCCCGCGCCGGCAGCCGGATGCGGAAATGACCCCGCACCCCACCGGCCCCGAAGCGATCGACTCACGACCTGCCCGCGGATGCTGTCCACAGGCGCGACTTATTCACATTCCCCGGAAATCCGGCGACGAGGATGCCCGAGCGCTGCGTCAAGTGTCCATGCTGGTCGGATGCGCCATCGGATACTCCTGCCCGACGAACTCGCCCGCCATTTCACCGTGCGGCAGGCTGCGGCCTCAGGTGTAGGCCGTGGTCGCCTGGCCGCACGTGATCTCGACCGTCCGTTCCGCGGGGTCCGGTCGATCACGACGGCGGAGACGGCGCTCGAGCGCGTGGCCGCGCTCGCACCGCGGCTTCGACGCGGTCAGCTCATCGGCGGGGAGACGGCGATGCGGGTGTGGGGGTATCCGCATCCCGGCAAGTGGAGCATCGATGCACCGATCACCGTGGTCGTGGCGACCGGTTCGGCCCGCGTCCGCAGCCACGGCGTCACCGGCCTACGCCTGGCAGAGGGACGCGCGGATCCCTGGCGGATCGGCGAGATCCCGCTCGTCGATCCGGTCACGGCGCTGTTCATGTGCGCGGGGACGCTGACCGACGATCAGGTGGTCATCGCGCTCGACGCCATTATCACCACGGCGGACAACTACCCCGGGCTGCGGGTGGGGCGTCCGACGCTCACCACGGCCGACATCGAGCAGCGTCTGCAGGCCTGGGTCCGCTTTCCCGGTTCCCGACGAATCCGAGATGCGCTGTCCCGCACACGTGATGGAGTGGAATCGCCGAAGGAGACCGAGACGCGGCTGGCCCTCGTCACGGGCGGTCTTCCCGAACCCGTCGTACAGCACGAGATCCACGAGAACGGCGTGCTCATCGCGCGAAGCGATCTCGCCTATCCCGACCTCAGGATCGCGATCGAGTACGAGGGCGATGGCCACCGCACCAGCCGCGACCAGTGGCGGCGCGATATTCAGCGACAGCGAGAACTCGAGGGTCTCGGATGGATCGTCATCCGAGTGACCCAGCTCGACCTCGCCGACACACGGCCGCTGCTGGAGCGCATCCGGCACGCGATGGCATCCCGCCGCTGACTCCCGCCTTCTCCTCCCTCGCGTCCTCGCCCCGGCCCGCCGCGGCCCGTCGCCCTCCGACTCTTCGAGCGGGGCCACTTCCGCATCCGGCTGTCTGTGCGGGGCCACTTCCGCACCCCCAAGCGCCCTTTCCGATGCGAAACCGACCCCGCGCAGATCGCGATGCGAAACTGACCCGCCGACCCACCGGCTACCCGACTACCCGGCTACCCGACTACCCGGCTACCCGACTACCCGAGCCTCCGCTTCCGCACCCTCTCCGAGTAGGGCCACTTCCGCATCCGGCTGTCTGTGCGGGGCCACTTCCGCACCCCCAAGCGCCATTTCCGATGCGAAAGTGACCCCGCGCAGATCGCGATGCGAAATCGACCCCGCGCAGATCGCGGATCGTGACGCGAACCCGAACCGACACGGGCGGAGGTGAGCGCGACACGTCCCGCGGGGCTGGTATTCCGATGCCCCGAGGCGTAGCGTCAGCCTCAACGGAAGGGGTTCGATGATGAGCACCAAGACCCTGGCACTCTGGGTGGCCTACGGCACGAACGGCGTGGTCGGCAGCGTCCGCCACGACGACGAGGGCTACACGGTCGTGATGGCGGGATCCGACGCCGCATCCGGCGTGTACCCGACCCTCGAGTCGGCGAAGGGCGCGCTGCACGCGCGGATGCGGCCGGGCAGCGCCTGGCCGAGGTTCCAAGAGCACTGACGGCCGCGCGACCGCGGCGACGCGAGGCGGACGCGCAGCGACGCGAGGCGGCCGCGAGGCTCAGGTGTCGGGCTCGCCCGAGAGGATCCCCCGCAGCCAGTCGCGCGCCTCGACGAAGATCTCGTCGGAGTACCGCTCCGGGTACTGCACGATCTGACGATCGGCACGCGGGTACGACCCGAGGAACACCACGCGCGGGCTGAAACGACGGATGCCGAGCAGCGCGTCGGCCATGCGCTCGTGCTCGATGTGCCCGTCGGCATCGATCACGAACCGGTAGCGGCCGAGTTCGTCCCCGATCGGGCGTGACTGGATCAGCGACAGGTTGATGCCGCGCGTCGAGAACTGCTCGAGCATCTCGAGCAGCGACCCGGGGTGGTCGTTCGGGAGCTCGACGATGAGCGAGGTCTTGTCGGCGCCGGTCGGCGCGGGAGCCGTGGTGGTGCGGGTCACGAGCACGAAGCGTGTGACGGCCTGCGCGTTGTCGCCGATCCCCTCCGCCAGGACGTCGACGTCGAGGTGCTTCACGACGCCGGGTGCGGCGATGGCCGCCTGCACCGGGAGGCTCCCGTCGAGCATCCCGATCGCCGAGGCGACGTTGCTCGCGGCGGGCACATGGGAATGGGTCGGCAGGTGAGCGCCGAGCCAGCCATGGCACTGCGCATAGGCCACGGGGTGTGCGGCGATGACCTGCACGTCTGACAGCACGGTGCCGCGCGGGGCGACCAGCACGAAGTTCACCGGCACCAGGTATTCCCCGATGATCCGCAGACCCGGCATGGTGGCCAGAGCATCCTGCGTGGTCGAGACACCGCCCTCGATCGAGTTCTCGATCGCGATCATCGCCGCGTCGCTGCGTCCCTCGAGCACATCCGCCAGCGCCTCGCCCACGTTGTGCACGGCACGCCGGTCCTGACCGCGTGCCTCGGCGACCTGATCGAGTGCCGCTTCGGTGAACGTTCCAGCGGGGCCGAGATAGCTGTAGGTGCGGCGTGCAGTCACGCGTTTCACCTTAGGGCACCCGCAGACGCCCAGAAGATGCGCGCAGACCCGGATGGGGGCAGACTGTCTGCATGACGAGCCGTGCCGGCCTCCCCGCGGAGGAAACTGACCTCATCGATGTCGACGAACTGATCGCCGCCTATTACGATCGCATCCCCGACCCCGGCGTCGCCGCCGAGAGGGTCGCGTTCGGCACGAGCGGCCACCGCGGCTCGTCGCTCACGGGCAGCTTCAATGAGAACCACATCCTCGCGACGACGCAGGCGATCGTCGACTACCGCGCAGGTCAGGGCATCACCGGCCCCCTGTTCCTCGGTCGCGACACCCACGCCCTCTCGCTGCCCGCCGAGCGCAGCGCCATCGAAGTGCTGGTCGCGAACGGGGTCGACGTCCGCGTGGACTCCCGCGACGCCTGGGTCCCGACCCCTGCGCTCAGCCACGCCATCCTCACTTTCAATCGCGACCTTCCCGCGGATGCCGCCGGCCGTGCCGACGGCATCGTCGTGACCCCCTCCCACAACCCCCCGCGCGACGGCGGCTTCAAGTACAACCCGCCGCACGGCGGACCGGCCGACACCGACGCGACCGGGTGGATCGCCGACCGCGCCAACGAGCTGATCGCCGGCGGACTGGTCGATGTGAAGCGCGAGCGCTTCGCCGACGTCGACTGGGATGCGATTCCGGGCTACGACTTCCGCGACGCCTACGTGCGCGACCTCGCGACGATCATCGACATGGATGCCATTCGCAACGCCGGCGTGCGCATCGGCGCCGACCCCCTCGGCGGCGCGTCCGTGGAGTACTGGGCGCTCATCAAGGAGGTGTACGACCTCGACCTCACCGTCGTGAACCCCGAGGTCGACCCCACCTGGCGTTTCATGACGCTGGACTGGGACGAGAAGATCCGCATGGATCCGTCCTCCCCCTCGGCCATGGCCTCGCTCGTCGCCAAGAAGGGCGACTTCGACGTGCTGACCGGCAACGACGCCGACGCCGACCGCCACGGCATCGTCACCCCCGACGCCGGGCTGATGAACCCCAACCACTACCTGGCCGTCGCGATCGACTACTTGTTCTCGCACCGCTCCGAGTGGCCCCGCGACGCCGCGATCGGCAAGACCCTCGTGTCGTCGATGATCATCGACCGGGTGGCCGAGTCGCTCGGTCGGCGCCTGCTCGAGGTCCCCGTGGGCTTCAAGTGGTTCGTTCCCGGACTGCTCGACGGGTCGGTGGCGTTCGGCGGCGAGGAGTCGGCCGGTGCGTCGTTCCTGCGGTTCGACGGCTCCGTGTGGTCGACCGACAAGGACGGCATCCTGCTGTGCCTGCTCGCCGCGGAGATCATCGCCGTCACGGGCAAGACGCCGTCGGAGCGGTACGCCGAACTCGAGCAGGCCTTCGGATCCTCGGCCTATCAGCGGGTCGACGCTCCGGCGACGCCCGCGCAGAAGGCGACGCTGGGCAAGCTGGCCCCGGATGCCGTCACGGCGACGACCCTCGCCGGCGAGGACATCACGGCCAAGCTCTCGCACGCACCGGGCAACGGCGCCGCGATCGGCGGGCTGAAGGTGCAGACCGAGCACGCCTGGTTCGCCGCTCGCCCGTCGGGCACCGAAGACGTCTACAAGCTGTACGCCGAGAGCCTGCGCGGACCCGAGCACCTCGCAGAGGTGCAGGCCGAGGCCCGCGCCGTGGTGTCGGCCGCTCTCGGAGGCTGAGTCCCGCACTCGTCCCGCCGCCTCTGCCCCCGCACGTCACCACGTGCGGGGGCAGAGTGCTTCCGGGGGCGGGAACAAGTTCCTGTGCGGGCGGGCGGGCGTGCGTGCGGCGTGGGTGCGCGTTCCCCACGGGTGCGTGCGGCGCGGGCGTTCCCGCTCACCACGGGTGCGGGGTCACTTTCGCACCGGAGTCGGTCGATTCCCGTGCGAAAGTGACCCCGCCCGGCACCCCCGGTGCGAAAGTGGCCCCGCCCGGCATCCGCGATGCGCAGGTGGCCCCGCCTGGTGGGCGGGGCCAACGCCGGGCCGAAACGCTCCTGCACAGCTCGCCGGCGGGGTCGAACTCCACGCGGGGTCAAAAACACACCCCGATAGGCCGATCCCGGTGCGAAAGTGACCCCGCCCGGCATCCGGGGTGCGAAAGTGACCCCGCACGGCATCCGCGATGCGCAGGCGACCCCGCCTGGTGGGCGGATGCGCCCGGATGCGGATGCGCCGGATCAGAGCGAGCGGGCGAGCACGGCGCCAGCCTCGCGCAACCACCGCGCAGGTTCGGCGAGCGCGGCGGCGGATGACCCCGCGAGGTCGGTCAACGATGCGGATGCCGCGAAGACACCCGCGTCGGCGTCGGCGGTGATGCGTCCGGCAGCGAGCAGGGGCGCCGCCCCGGCCTCGGTCGCGATGCCCGCGATGAACGAGGGCACCTTGCCGTCGCCGGACTGCCCGTCGTACGACCCTTCCCCTGTGATGACCACGTCGGCGTCGGCGATGGCATCCGCCAGTCCGATCAGCTCAGCCACCGCGGCCGCACCGGGAGCGAGGGTCGCCCCCCACACGACGAGTGCTCCCCCGGTTCCGCCGGCCGCACCCGTGCCTGCGAGCTGCGGGTCGAGGCCGAGCAGGGTCGCGAGGCGCGCGAGCGCGGCATCCACTCCGGCGATGTCGTCAGCGGCGAGCCCCTTCTGCGGGCCGAACACGGCCGCGGCTCCGCGATCGCCGATGAACGGGTTGGTGACGTCGGTGAGCACCCGCACCTCGGGTGCGGCGCGCAGCCCCGACAGATCGACGGAGGCGATGTCGGAGAGTCCCCTCGCGCCGCGGGCGACCGGGATCCCTCCCTCGTCGAGGAATCGGGCGCCGAGGGCCGTCAGCATCCCGGTGCCCCCGTCTGTCGACGCGCTGGACCCGATGCCGACCACCAGGCGCGAGACGCCATGATCGAGGGCGGCGACGATCGCCTGCCCGAAACCGGTGGTGTCGGCGTCCCAGGGCCGCAGTTCCTCGAGCAGCTCGATCCCCGAGGTCGAGGCGAGATCGACGACGGCGGTGCCGCCGGGCGTCTCGCCGGTGGGCGGCAACAGCAGCCAGCCCGTATCGACGACGTGGCCCGTGGGTCCGTCGACCGCGACCGGCATCCTCCGAGCGCCCGGCACGGCAGCCGCGAACGCCGCCACGGTGCCTTCGCCCCCGTCGGCCATCGGCCGGTGCACGAACGTCGCGGAGGGATCGACCGACGCCCACCCCTTGGCGAGGGATGCCGCAGCATCCGCCGCCGTGATCGTGCCCTTGAAGCTGTCGGGCGCGAGGACCACTCGGGTCATCGGGTGGGGCCGGGGGTGCTCGCGCGCACGGTGACCTCGAGCGGCAGCGGCGCCTGCTCCCAGTCGGCGTCGACCGTCGCGCGGAAGGCCTGGTATCCGACCTCGCTGAGCGGCACGCGCACGGTCGTCAGCGCCGGGCTCACGTCGCTGCTGGAGGGCACGTCGTCGAAACCGCACACCGCGATGTCGGAGCCGATCTCGCGTCCTGCGTCGCGGATCGCCGCCATCGCGCCGATAGCGACGACGTCGCTCATGCCGAACACGAGGGTGCCAGGCTCGACGCCCTGCTCGAGGGCGTCGGACATCGCGCGGGCTCCCGACTCCCGTCGGAAGTCGCCCCGGAGCACGCGGTCGATGCTCCCGCCGCCCGACTCGAAGCCGGCGCGGAAGCCGGCGAGACGCTCATCGGAGGTCAGCACTCCCTCGGCGGCGCCGATCGCGATCGCCGAACGGTAGCCGAGTGACGCCATGCGCCGGCCGAGGGCTGCGGCGCCCGCGCGGTTGTCGATCTCGACGTGGCGGTTCTCGGCGCTGCCCGCTCCGAAGGTCACGACGCGTCCGCCGAAGCGCGCATACTCGGCGAGCTCACGGGCGGTGTCGGAATCGGTCGGCTCATCGGTGCGGGAGGCGGCGAGGATCAGTCCCTGGGGCCGCTGTCCGCGCAAGGCACGCACGATGCGCGCCTCGCGGGCCGGGTCGCGTTCGGTGATCGCGATCGTCACCACCAGTCCCTGCTCGTCGGCGCCGCGCGCGACTCCTGCGGCGATCAGACCGAAGTACGGGTCGGCGATGTCGGCCACGAGCAGGGCGATCACCGGCGAGCTGCCGCGGGCGGTCGCCTGCGCCGAGGCGTTGGCGGTGTATCCGAGTTCGGCGGCTGCCTGCTCCACACGCTCGCGGAAGGACTCCGCGACCTTGCGCTCCGACCCGTTGAGGACGCGGGATGCCGTCGCGAGCGAGACTCCCGCCTCGCGTGCCACATCGTGCAGGGTCGGCGCCGCCCCTCGGGAGTGGCGCGGCTGACGCGCGCGGGAAGGGCTTTCCTGCTGACTCATGCCCTGAGCATACTGCGGGGCGGGCTCCGCACCGGGGAGCGGACCGGTATCCCGCACCCGCGTGATCGCGGCGATGTCGGCCATCAGTTCGAGAGGTAGGAGCGCAGGGCCGCCGCCTCGCCGGGCAGCAGCGCGGGGTCGTCGTTCGGCACGAACTCGAGCAACGCCTCGCGGGGCGGCCTCGGGGCGGAGAGCGCCTCGGTGAAGAAGCGCGTCCAGAGGGCGTCCCGCGCCCGCAGCGGACGTCGTTCCTGCGCGGGCCACCACGAGAACACGTGCGCCGCGCTGGTGTGCGCGGCGACCATCCGATACTCGGCGAGCACATCGTCAACACTCGCCGCGACCGTCGGCTGCCAGTACGTGCTGAGCGCGGGACTGGCCACCTCGGCGAGCAGGCGCAACGTCGTCGGCGCCGTGTCGGCGAGAGTGCCGGAGTGGAACTCCAGCGCCAGGTCGATCCCGCGTGCGGCCGACTCCGCCGTCGCGTCGCGCAGGCGCGAGACGACATCCGCCCAATGCCCCGGTGACGCCTCCGCCGACCCGAGCTCGCCGGCCCAGACCCGCACCCGATCGACGCCGAGCGCCGCCGCGGTGTCGAGGATCGGCGTGAGCGGTTCGTCTGCGCCCGCCCGGAAGTACGATCCGTACGAGCACGATGTCAACCCGGCATCCGTCGTCATCTGCGCCACGGCGGCGGCGCGCTCGACATCGCCCGGGGCGACGTGCACGTCGGCGCCCCACTCGATGATCTCGAGGCTCGCCTGCGCCGCGAGCTCGATCACCCGTTCTGCGGGCAGCGACCGGAAGGTCACCGAGCAGAGTCCCGGCCGAATCCTCGTCATGTGTTCATCCTCGAGCGGCGCCGCGAACGACTCCGTCACCGGAGGTGGGGTGAGACCGCGGCGGCGAAGGCGGCGGCCGTGCGCCGCACGACGTTGTCGGGAGCATCCGCCCAGATGTCGGCGTGGAAGATCTCGACCTCGATGTCGCGGTCGTATCCGGTCTCGATCACCGCACGAGTGAGCGAGCCGAAGTCGATCACGCCGTCGCCCGGGTAGTGGCGAGACAGCAGCACATCGGCGGCGAGCGGGGTCTTCCAGTCGCACACCTGGTAGGTCGCGATGCGGCCCTCGCGGCCGGCGCGTGCGATCTGCTCGAGCACCTGCGGATCCCACCAGATGTGGAAGGTATCGACCGCCGCGCCCACGACATCGGCATCGAAGTCGGCGGCGACGTCGAGCGCCTGACCGAGGGTCGAGACGACCGCGCGGTCGGACGCATACATCGGATGCAGCGGCTCGATCGCGAGCGTCACGCCCGCCGCCTCCGCATCGGGGGCGAGCGCGCCGATCGCGTCGCGGACCCGCTCGCGTGCGCCGATGAGGTCGCGGGAGCCCGCAGGCAGTCCGCCCGCCACCAGGACCAGCACGGCTGTCGATCCGTCGGCACCGGCGGCGGCGAGGGTCGCGGTCTCCTCGATCGCACGGCGGTTGTCGTCGAGTGCGGCGACGCGCTCCGGCCCCTCGGGGAGGGTGAAGAACCCGCCGCGGCAGTGCGTCGTGAACCGCAGACCCGAGTCTGCGAGCATGCGCGCGGCGACGTCGAGTCCGACCTCGTTCACGGGCTCGCGCCACAGACCGATCGCCTGGACACCGGCATCCGCGGTCACCCGCAGTGCGGTCGCGAGGTCGGCGTGCTTGATCGTGGCCTGGTTGATCGACAGGCGAGGATCGACGGTCACCGCGCCACGCTCCCGGTGTCGACGCCGTTCAGGCGCAGCATCCCGTGCCAGCGCTCGCGTGCGAGTTCGGGATTCTCCAACGCCAGCGAGGCGTTCGCGAGCTCGACGATGCGGCTCAGGTGCGGCAGGCTCCGTGCGGAATGCAGGCCGCCGACCATCTGGAACGCCGGCTGGTGCCCGTTGAGCCACGCGAGGAACGCGACGCCCGTCTTGTAGTAGAAGGTCGGGGCCGCGAACACCTGACGGCTCAGTTCTTCGGTCGGCCCGAGGATCTCGAGGTAGCGTGCCGGGTCTCCGGCATCCAGCGCCTGGATCGCGGCGGACGCCACCGGGGTGATCGCCGCGAACGCACCGAGAAGCGCGTCGGAGTGCCCCTCGCCCTGCCCCACGGTGTCGCCGCCGATCAGCCCGACGTAGTTGAAGTCGTCACCCGTGAACATGCGCACGCCCCGCGTCGAGTCCTGAGAGTGCAGACGCTCGCGCACCGAGATCTCGGACTCGGCGTTCAGCAGGCTCATCTTCACGCCTGCGACCTTGCCGGGATTCTCGGCGATGATGTCGAGAAGCACAGCGGATGCCGCCTGCCAGTCGTCTGGGGCTCCGCCTGCACTGGGCGAAGCCGAGGTGAAGTAGCCGGCGAGCTCGGGGTCGAAAGCCGGGCCCAGCCAGTGCAGCACGACCGGCACGGTGGCCGACTCCAGCACCGCCCGGTAGACGCGACGGTAGTCGTCGGCGTTCTCTGCGACGCGGGCGAGGTGGCGTGAGGCCATCAGCACGGGGCCGGCCCCCTGCTCCTCGGTGAAGTGCAGCTGTGCGGTGTAGGCGTCGATGACCTGGTCGAGCGAGATGTGCGACTCGGCGATGTGGTCGGTGTTGACGCCGACCACGGCCGAGCCGCCCTCCTCCCTGGCGACCTCGGCGCTGCGAGCGATCAGCTCTCGGGTCGCCGCGGCGTCCAGCCCCATGTTCCGCTGCGCGGTGTCCATGGCGTCTGCGACGCCGAGGCCCCAGGAGTACACGTTGCGACGGAATGCGAGGGTCGAATCCCAGTCGATGTCGGCGGGCCGGCCGGGGGTGTTGTCGGCATGCACCTTCGGCACGACGTGGGCTGCGGCGTAGGCCACACGACTCTGCAGGGGGGCAGCGGGTCGTGTGTACCCGCCGCCCTCGTGCAGCTCGGCATCCGTCACCGCACCCGCGGCGTCGAGGAGTCGGAGAGTGCTCATGATCAGCCCAGCGTGAGCGGCAAGAGAGCGATCTTGCGACCCTCGGCGCTGGAGGTCAGGCCCGCTTCGGCGAACTGCACGCCCCGCGCGCCCGAGAGCAGGTCGAACGGGTAGGTCGTGCCCTCGACGAACGAGACGAGGTACTCCTCCCACTGCTGACGGAAGCCGTTGAGGAACACGTCGTTGGTCGGGACGTCCTGCCAGTCGGCGTCGTAGTCGTGGGAGTCCTCGAGGTCGGGGTTCCACACCGGCTTCGGCGTCGCGTTGCGGGGCTGGATCTTGGCGCCGAACAGGCCGACCACGGCAGACCCGTGGGTGCCGTCGACCTGGAACTCGACCAGCTCGTCGCGGTTGACGCGCACGGTCCAGCTGGAGTTGATCTCGGCGACGATGCCGCCCTCGATCTCGAAGATGCCGTACGCGGCATCTTCGGCGGTGGCGGTGTAGTGCTCCCCGTTCTCGTCCCAGCGGTCAGCGATGTGCACCGCGGCCTGGGCGTACACGCTCGTGACCTCGCCGAAGAGGTTCTCGAGCACGTAGTTCCAGTGCGGGAACATGTCGACGATGATGCCGCCGCCGTCTTCGGTGCGATAGTTCCAGCTCGGGCGCTGCGCGGGCTGCCAGTCGCCCTCGAAGACCCAGTAGCCGAACTCGCCGCGGACCGACAGGATGCGGCCGAAGAAGCCGGAGTCGATGAGGCGCTTGAGCTTCTGCAGACCCGGAAGATAGAGCTTGTCGTGCACGACACCGGTCTTGACGCCGGCGGCATCCGCGAGGCGCGCGAGCTCGAGAGCCTCCTCCAGCGACTCCGCCGTGGGCTTCTCGGTGTAGATCGCCTTGCCTGCCGCGATCGCCTTGCGCAGCGCCGACGCGCGCGCCTTGGTCACGAGGAAGTCGGCGTAGATCTCCCACTTCGGATCGGCCAGCGCTGCGTCGAGGTCGGTCGTGTAGTCCTCGATGCCGTGCTTCGCGGCGAGCTCGGCGAGCTTCGCCTCGTTGCGGCCGACGAGGATCGGCTTCACCGTGATGCGGGATCCGTCGGGCAGCTCGATGCCGCCCCCGTCACGGATCGCGAGGATCGACCGCACCAGGTGCTGCCGGTAGCCCATGCGCCCGGAGACGCCGTTCATGATGATCCCGATCTCGCGGGTCGTCGCCTGTGACATTGCTGATCCGTTCTCTCTATCTCCGTCGCCCGCGTCCTCCGCATGGAGGCCGCGCGGGTAAGCGCTTTCCGACAGCATGCCATGCTGAGCGGCCGGACGCAAGGACCGGTGGAAAACGCTCTCCTTCAGCGCGCTCCGCGCCGGAGATCCACACGGGGCGAAAAGCATGCGCTCGCTCGTGCTCGGCGTGCGTGGCAGGCGGGGCCACTTGCGCATCCCGCGCGCCAGGCGGGGCCACTTGCGCATCTGCCACGCCAGACGGGGCCACTTGCGCATCCCGCGCGCCAGGCGGGGCCACTTTCGCATCCGCCACGCCGTGCGGGGCCACTTACGCATCCGCCACGCCAGACGGGGCCACTTGCGCATCCGAAACTGCCGTTACCGATGCCGAACTGACCCCGACCACAGGCACGGTGCACTTTCGACCCCGCACCGCGGCAGCGACAGACGCGGCGGCGACAGATGCAGGGGATCGGGTGCGGGAGAACGGGCGCATCCCGCGCGCCAGGCGGGGCCACTTGCGCATCCGCCACTGCCGTTACCGATGCCGAACTGACCCCGACCACAGGCCCGGTGCACTTTCGACCCCGCACCGCGACAGCGACAGACGCGGCGGCGACCGATGCAGGGGATCGGGTGCGGGAGAACGGGCACATCCATCACGCCAGGCGGGGCCACTTTCGCAGCCGCCACGCCAGACGGGGCCACTTGCGCATCCGAAACCGCCGCTCTCGATGCCGAACTGACCCCGACCACAGGCCCCGTGCGCTTTTGACCCCGCACCGCGACAGCGACAGACGCGGCGGCGACGACGACGGCGACGGATGCGACACCGACAGACGCGGCGGCGACACCGACGGACGCGAGAACGGATGCGGGCGCCGAGACCGGGTCAGCGGGTGCTGGCGCGCTCGACCAGGAGGGTCGGCACGACAGCGGATGCCTCGGCCCCGGGCGTCCCCTCGATCTCTGCGACGAGCAGGCCGACAGCGCGATGCGCGAGGGCTGTGAAGTCCTGCCGGATCGTCGTCAGCGGCGGGCGGTAGTTCGCGGCATCCGGCACATCGTCGAAGCCGATCACGCTGACGTCCTCCGGCACCCGACGCCCGGCGTCGGCGAGCGCCCGCAGCAGCCCCAGCGCCATCTGGTCGTTGGCACAGAAGACGGCGGATGCCGCGAGCAGCGCCTCGCCCGCGAGAAAGCCCGCCTCCGCGGTCCAGTCGCCGCGCACGATCGGCGGCGGCTCCACACCCGCGGCGACGAGGGTGTCGCGCCAGCCCCGCTCGCGCTCACCCGCGGCGAACGAGTCGGCGGGGCCCGCGAGATGGTGCACGGTCGGGTGCCCGATCTCGAGAAGACGCGCGGTCGCCGCTGCGGCCCCGCCGACATGATCGCTGTGCACGACGGCGAGGTCGGCGGTGGCCGGGGCATCGACCACGACGAGCCGGAGACCTGCGGGCCGGTCGGCCGCGGGAACGAGCGCCGACGCCTCGTTGAGCACGATCGCCCCGTCGACCTCCTGTTCCGAGAGGCGTTCGAACGCGTCCGCGACGCTGTCACCGGCCGTCACGAGCGTGAGCGCGTATCCGCGTTCGGCGGCCGCCTCGGCGGTCGCCTGCAGCATCCGCGAATTGCCGACCGTGGCGAGCGTGGTGACGACGAGACCGATGGTCTGCGAGCGCCCGGTGCGCAGCGCGCGCGCCGCACGATGGGGCCGATATCCGAGCTCGGCCATCGCGGTCTCGACACGCTCACGTGTGGCGGGATCGACCCGCGGACTGTCGTTGACGACGCGTGAGACGGTCTGTCCCGACACGCCCGCGCGAGACGCGACCATCGCCATCGAGACGCGCCCCGATGCGGGGCGGCGCCGGCGGCGAGCATCCGGCGCGCGCAGCGGGTCGTCGTCCATCCCCTCACCCCCGCCTCGCGTTCACAACTCAGCAGTGTTGACGTTACCACGGCCCTGTGCGTACCATGTTTACGTGAACACGCACGAATTGCCTGAGTTGCGAACCGAGTCCCTCTCGGCGGGGATCACCAAGCGCGCGACGACCCTCGCCGACGGCCGCGAACTGATCTACTTCGACGACCCCGACACGACGCTCGGTGCCGAGCGCGCTGTCGACTCCCGCACGCTCGACCCGCGCGGCGCCACCGCCACGATGCGCCTCGACGTGCTGACCGGAGACTGGATCACGGTCGCCGCGAACCGTCAGAACCGCGTCATGATGCCCAGCGCCGACGCCGACCCGCTGGCACCGCAGTCTGCGACGAACCCGTCGGAGGTGCCGTCGATGTACGACGTCGCCGTGTTCGAGAACCGCTCCCCCGCGTTCGGCCCCGCGCTGGCCGAGGCGATCGGCTCAGCCCCCGAGGCATCCAACGCTCCGCGTGGCCTCGACGATCTCGCGGCCCTCGGACTCGGGCGCACGCGCACCTCGGTCGGTCGGTGCGAGGTCGTGTGCTTCAGCCCCGAGCACACCGGATCCTTCGGCACGCAGTCCGTCACCCGCGCGCGCACGGTCATCGAGGCCTGGGCCGACCGCACCGCCGCCCTCTCGCAGCTCCCCGGCATCGAGCAGATCTTCCCGTTCGAGAACCGCGGTGAGGCGATCGGCGTCACGCTGCCGCATCCGCACGGTCAGATCTACGCCTACCCGTACGTCACACCCCGCACCACGAGAGTGCTCGACTCGATCGACCGCACCGCCCCCGACCTGTTCCAGCACATCCTCGAGTCCGAGCAGGCCTCGGAGCGGGTCGTGTTCCGCGGCGAGCACTGGACCGCCTTCGTGCCCTTCGCCGCGCGGTGGCCTCTCGAGGTGCACCTGATGCCGCACCGCCACGTCCCGGACTTCGCCGAGACGACCGAGGCCGAGCGCGACGAGCTCGCGCCCCTCTACCTGCGCCTGCTGCGTGGCGTCGATGCGCTCTACGACACCCCGACCCCGTACATCGCCGCGTGGCACCAGGCCCCCGTCCACGTGGGTCGCGACAGCGTGCGCCTGCACCTGCAGCTGACCAGCCCCCGCCGCGCCGCCGACAAGCTCAAGTTCCTCGCCGGATCCGAGGCCGCGATGTGGGCGTGGGCCGCCGAGGTCACCCCCGAGCAGGGCGCCGCCCGCATCCGCGAGGCGATCGCGAAGGCCGACGCCGCACACGGCGACGCACTCCGCACCGCAGACACCGCACCGACCGCAGCCGACCATGCAGACGAGGCCTCCGCATGACCACCACCCAGGACACCGCGCGCGCACTCTTCGCCGACCTCACCGGCCGCACCCCCGAGGGCGTCTGGTCGGCCCCCGGCCGCGTGAATCTGATCGGCGAGCACACCGACTACAACGACGGCTTCGTGCTGCCCTTCGCGATCCCGCATCGCACGGTCGCCGCCGTCGGCCGGCGCGACGACCGCCGCATCCGCGTCGCGTCGACCTTCGCCGACGAGCCGGTGGAAGTGTCACTCGACGACCTCGACGACCTGTTCCCGACCCCGACCGGCACCGCCCCGCGCGTGCCGGAGTGGGCCGCCTACCCGCTCGGCGTCGCCTGGGCGCTGCGTCAGGCCGACGGGATCTCGGCCTCGGCCGCCGCCGGCACCGGACTCGACATCGCGATCGCCTCCGACGTGCCGGTCGGCGCAGGGCTCTCGTCGTCGGCCGCGATCGAGGGTGCGACGGCATCCGCCCTGAACGACCTCTGGGATGCCGGACTCGACCGCATCGCCCTCGCCCGCGTCGGCCGCACGGCCGAGAACGAGGCCGTGGGCGCCCCGACCGGCATCATGGATCAGATGGCCTCGATGCTCGGCGAGCCGGATGCCGCGATCTTCCTCGACTGCCGCTCGCTCGATGCGAACCTCGTGCAGGTCGGCATCGCCGAGGCGCGCCTCGCGATCCTCGTGATGGACACGCGCGTGCAGCACGCGCACTCCACGGGCGGCTATCGCGAGCGCCGCGCCGCCTGCGAGCGCGGCGCCGCGATCATGGGCGCGCCGAGCCTGCGCGACGTCTCGGTCGACGACCTGCCGCGCGCCGAGGAGCTCATGGACGACGTGACGTTCCGCCGCGTGCGGCACGTGGTCACCGAGAACCAGCGCGTGCTCGACACCGTCCGCGTGCTGCGCGACGAGGGCGCCCGGTCGATCGGCGACCTGCTCGTGGCCTCACACGCCTCGATGCGCGATGACTTCGAGATCTCGGTGCCCGAGCTCGACACGGCGGTCGAGGCAGCCCTCGCCGCCGGCGCGCTCGGCGCGCGGATGACCGGTGGAGGCTTCGGCGGCGCCGCGATCGCGCTGATCGAGCAGGATGCCGTGCAGCAGGTGACGGATGCCGTGACCGCCGCGTTCGCCGCATCCGGGTTCACCGCCCCGGTGATCTTCACCGTCACGCCGGCGGCGGGCGCGCACCGCGACTCCTGAGATACTGAACACTTCCCCACCCTGAGGAGCACCATGTCCTGGATCGTGACCGGCGGCGCCGGCTACATCGGCTCGCACGTCGTTCGCGCACTGGCGGATGCCGGGCTCACACCCGTCATCCTCGACGACCTCTCGAGCGGGGTCGCCTCGTTCGTGCCCGAGGGCGTGGCCTTCGTGCAGGGCAGCATCCTCGATCGCGCGCTCGTCGAGAAGACGCTGCGCGATCACGACGCCGAGGGCGTCATTCACGTCGCGGGATACAAGTACGCCGGCGTCTCGGTGCAGCGGCCGCTGCATACCTACGCGCAGAACGTCGAGGGCACCCGCGTGATCCTCGAGGCGATGGATGCCGCGGGCGTCGCGAACATCGTGTTCTCCTCGTCGGCCGCCGTGTTCGGCACGCCCGATACGGCGCTCGTCGTCGAAGACACCGCCAAGAAGCCGGCGAGCCCGTACGGCGAGTCGAAGCTCATCGGCGAGTGGCTGCTGCGCGACCAGGCGATCGCGACCGCCGACTCCGATGCCCCGCTGCGTCACACCTCGCTGCGGTACTTCAACGTCGTCGGGTCCGCCGATCCGACCGTCTACGACGTGAGCCCGCACAACCTCTTCCCGATCGTGTTCGAGAAGCTGATCGCGGGCGAGACTCCGCGCATCAACGGCGACGACTACGACACCGAGGACGGCACCAACGTGCGCGACTACGTGCACGTCGGCGACATCGCCGCCGCGCACGTCGCGGCTGCGAAGCGTCTCGCCGGCGGCGAGCCGATCGAGGCCGCGTACAACCTCGGCTCGGGCGACGGCCTCAGCGTGAAGCAGATCATGGACGCGGTCGCCCGCGTCACCGGCATCGACTTCACCCCCGAGATCGGCCCCCGGCGCCCGGGAGACCCCGACCGCATCGTCGCCACCGGCGAGCTCGCTGCCCGCGACCTCGACTGGAAGATGCGGTACACGGTCGACGAGATGGTGCGCACCGGCTGGGAGGCGCGTCAGGCCGCGTCCTGACGTCGGATCAGAGGTCGCGGGTGCGGATCGGGTAGAGCCAGAAGCACAGCCACGCCAGCGCGGCGAACACCAGCGGCACGACGGCGACCATCACGCGGATCGCCCCGTCGACCGCCTCGGGCTGCGCATTGCCGAGCGACGCGTCGAAACCCGATGAGGTGAGCACCGCCGCGGCGACGACGGCCTGCAGCACCACCGAACCGCGCACGACGAAGCCGTTGACCCCGAAGTACGCGCCCTCGCGGCGATGGCCGGTGCGCACCGCATCCTCGTCGATGATCTGGGCGAGCACCACCTCGAGCAGCTGCAGCAGCCCGCCGACCCCGACGCCGACCGCCACCCCGATCAGCGCGGCCCCCGTCACGCTCGACGGCAGCAGGTAGCCGAGCACCGCGAGGCCGAAGACCGCGACGCTCCACAGCAGCGCCGTGCGCGGCGATGTGCGACGCACGACCGCGCTCCACAGCACGATCGACGGGATCGCCGTCACGAAGATCGCCCCCAGCAGCAGACTCCCCTCGCCCTCGGCGGCGCCCAGCGAGTACCGCACGTAGAAGGGGATCGCGGCGAGGATGACGGCGATCGAGGTCTGGATGAGCAGCGAACCGAGCACATACGGCACGAACGCGCGGTTGGCGAACGTGTACCGCAGCTGGTCCCGCCACCGCATGGCCTCGGAGGCCGCCTCCGGCACATCGCGCTCGAGCATCCCGCCGAGGAACGACACGACGAGCAGCACGAGGCAGACCCCCGCGAGCACCAGCGCCATGCCCGACCAGCCGATCCGGTCGTAGAGCAGCGGCGCCCCCGCGGTGCCCAGCACGATGCCGAGGATCGCGAAGATCTGCCGCGGCACGTTGCCGCGCGCCCGTTCCTCGGTGGTGCGGAAGATCTCGGGGAACAGCGCCGAGATGTTCAGCACCACCACCACGAACGCGACGTCGTACACCGCGACGACGACCAGGAACCAGACGATCAGCCCCGCGGCGGGCAGCGGCGGCGGCATCCAGACCAGAGCGAAGGCGACGACGAGAGGGACGATGCCGAGACCGATCCACGGGACGCGGCGGCCCCACGGAGTGCGGATGCGGTCGGACAGGGTGCCGACGAGCGGATTGAGAACGGCGTTGAGGATGCCGTGGGCGATCATCGCCGCCGCCACCCAGGTCGGCTCGACGCCGAGGCGCGTGACGTAGAAGTAGACGACGAACGCCGAGAAAGTCTGCGTCATGAGCTGCGTCGGGAACCCGGATGCTCCGAACGCGATCGACTGCATCCTCGTGGGCGCGGCGTGCAGGCGCCGGTCACGCAGGCCGGCGAGCATCGAGGTCATGCGTGGCGGCTCCGCTGCAGGTCGCGCAGCGCACGCCACCCGATCCTGACCAGTCCCTCGTCGGCGATCGCCCGCAGGACCGCGGGGTCGGACAGCAGCCGCAGCTCGTGACCGCGCTTGACGGCACCGAAGTCGACCACCGCGCGCAGCTCGTCGTCGTCGACCATCGGATGCAGGTAGATCTCGGTCACCCCGGCGGGCACCGCGCGCAGCAGTGCGATGAATCCGTCGCGCACCTGCTCGTACGACTCGTCGGGTGCCGCGTCGAACGGGTGGCTCCACAGCCGGTCGATGATCTCGATGCCGAGTGCGTCGGCGGCGGCAGCGGCCTCGGTGAGCTTGGCCTGCAGCGCGGCATCGTCGGCCGTGCCCTCCATGCTGCGCGGCAGCCGGATTGGCAGACCGTGCCTCGCGGCGAGCGCGAACACCGGCGCGAGGAAGTCGCGACCGGTGAGCAGTCCGTAGACCGACCCCATGTGGTTGTCGAGGTGAGTGACGTCGACTCCCGCATCCAGCGCGCCCTGCAGCTGGGCGGCGACCTCTGCCTCCACATCGGCCTCGTCGGCATTCTGCTCGATCGAGAGAGTGTCGGCCGGGAAGCACCCTGCGGCATCGACCAGAGTCGTGCCGGTCCCCGTGAGCGGGCGCCACCGGTAGTCGGTCCATTCGCTCGTGAGCACCAGATGCACGCCGACGTCGAGGTCGGTCCGTGCCGCCGCGAAGGCCAGCGCCTCGGGAGCCCACGCGCACGGCATCATCACCGTGGTCGAATCGATGTGCCCGGCGCTGAGCAGTCCGGTGATGGCCGTGTTGGCCGCGTGGCACATCCCGAAGTCGTCGGCGTTGATGATGATGGCACGGGCGCCCGGTGCGAGGCCGAGGCGATCGGCCAGATCGGAGGTCACCGGCGGCTCCGCTCTGATCCGGGAAGAAGGCGGGAGAAGACCGTCGCCCGCAGCGCCGCGGCCGCTTCGCCGACGGCACCGACGAGCGGGGCCTCCGGCCCGAACGACGATGCGAGGATGCTCAGCGGCAGCCGCGGGGCGAGGTCCTCGGCGGCCCTCGCGGTCGCCTCGACCATCGCGGGATGCGCGGCGGATCCGCTGAGGATGAACGCCTGGGGATCGAGCACGAGCGCGATCGTCCCGGCGATCAGTGTGAGCCGTCGGCCCATCTCGGTCGCCATCGCGAGCGCTCCCCTGTCGCCGTCGCTCGCGGCGTCGAGGTGCTGATCGATCGTCAGCTCGGGGTCGCGCCCGTGGGCGAGGGCGAGATCGCGCACCACGTCGTCGCCGAGCACGGGGGCGCCGATCGGCACCGGGGTCTGTGGCAGGTACATGACCTCGCCCGCCACCCCCGAGAAGCCGCGGTGCAGCCGGCCGTCGATGACGATCCCGGCTCCGAGCCCCTCGTCGAGCAGCAGCAGGGCGAAACTGTCGAGGTCGGCACCGGTGCCCGAGGTCAGCTCGGCGAGAGCGGCCAGATTGACGTCGTTCTCGACACGCACCGGGCACCCGAGCCTGGTCGACAGCGCGTTCTTGAACGCGCCCCCGTCGGGACCCTGATCGTCACGGATGCCGCCGTCGGCGGTCACGATCCCGGGGATCCCGACGACCGCCAGCTGCACGGTCGCACCCACCGCACGACGGCACGCGTCCACGAGTCCGGCGATGTGATCCACCCGGTCGCCACGGATCGGGAAGGGCGCGTGGTTCTCGGCGCGCACCGCACCGGTGGGATCGACGAGCACGACGTGCGCGGCATGGACGTCGACGTGCACCGCGGCGGCGACCCCGAGCTGCGGATGCAGGGAGACGCGGCCGGCAGCGGGTCCCCGGGTCTCGCGATCCACGCCGGCCGGTGCGACCGCGGCCGCACTCTCGAGCATCCGCAGCACCTGGGTCACCGCGGTGCGCGACAGCCCCGTCTCGGTCATCAGCTCGGTGCGGGTCAGTGGTCCCCGACGCGCGAGCGTCTCGAGGATCGCACGCCCGTTGAGCGTGCGCAGCAGGCCCTGCGGACCTGCGAGCGGTCGTGCCATGGATCCCCCCGGAGTCGGCGTCCGCCCCAGCATGACACATCGCGTCTCACCCGCGCACGCCTGATCACGGGCTCAGGACGACGCTCCGCCGAGACGCCGGATGCGCGACGCGCGACCCGTTCAATCGAGCGCCGACATCACGTGCTTGATGCGCGTGTAGTCGTCGAAGCCGTACTGCGAGAGGTCCTTGCCGTAGCCCGAGTGCTTGAATCCGCCGTGCGGCATGTCCGACACGAACGGGATGTGGGTGTTGATCCACACGCATCCGAAGTCGAGGTCGCGCGAGAAGCGCATCGCACGGGCGTGATCGGTCGTCCACACCGACGACGCCAGCGCGTACGGCACGTCGTTCGCCATCTCGAGTGCCTGCTCTGGTGTCTCGAAGGACTGCACGGTCAGCACGGGTCCGAAGATCTCACCCTGCACCGCCTCGTCGTCCTGGTGCAGCCCCGAGACGATCGTCGCCTCGAAGAAGTACCCCGTGTCGCCCTGTCGCGACCCGCCGGTCTCGATCGAGGCGTGCGCGGGCAGCCGGTCGATGAATCCCTGCACCTGGGCGAGCTGCGCGGCGCTGCTGAGCGGCCCGTAGAGCACGTCCTTCTCGTGAGGACCGCCGGTGCGGGCATCCGTCTTCGCCTTCTCGACGAGCGCCGCGACGAACTCGTCGTGCACCGAGGAGTGGACGAGCACCCGGGTGGCCGCGGTGCAGTCCTGTCCGGCGTTGAAGAAGGCTCCCGTGATGATGCCGGATGCCGCCTTGTCGAGGTCCGCATCGGGGAACACGATCGCCGGCGCCTTGCCGCCGAGTTCCAGATGCACGCGCTTGACGTCGTCCGCCGCCGACCGCGCGACCGCCATCCCGGCGCGCACGGACCCGGTGATCGCCACCATCTGCGGCGTCGGATGCTCGACCAGCGCCACCCCGGTGTCACGATCGCCGAGCACCACGTTGAGCGTGCCCGCGGGGGTGTGCAGAGCGACGATCTCGGCCAGCAGCAGCGTGGTCAGCGGCGTCGACTCTGCGGGCTTGAGCACGACCGTGTTGCCCGCGGCGAGCGCCGGGGCGATCTTCCACACGGCCATGTTCAGCGGGTAGTTCCACGGGGTGACCTGGCCGATCACGCCGATCGGCTCCCGGCGCACGAACGAGGTGTGCCCGGCGAGGTACTCCCCCGCCGCGCGCCCCTCGAGGCTGCGCGCGGCACCGGCGAAGAAGCGCAGCTGGTCGACCGACTGCAGGATCTCGTCGTCGACGAGGGTCGCCCTGGGCTTGCCGGTGTCCTTCGACTCCAGGTCGGCGAACTCCTCGGCTCGGGCCTGCATCGCGTCGGCGATGCGGAACAGGGCGAGCTGGCGGTCGGCGGGGGTGGTGTCGCGCCAGATCGGGAACGCCGCAGCGGCCGCGGCATACGCGGCATCGACATCGGAGGTGTCGGAGACGGGCAGCTCGCCGTAGCTCTGCTCGGTCGCGGGGTCGATGAGCGGCATCCGCCCCTGGCCCGAGACGGCCACGTATCGACCGCCGATGAAGTTCTGGAGGAGTTCTGTCGCCATGACCGCCATGCTAGCGATTTGCTTGCGAATACAGAAGAGTCTCTTGATCTGGGCGATGGAATCAGTTGCCAAAGCGTACTCGTCCTGTCAATATCGACACATGAGCGCGACGCCGAAGCAGCCGGTCCTCGATGACATCTCGAAGCGGATCGTCGAGCTGCTGCAAGAGGACGGACGCCGACCGTACGCCGAGATCGGTCGGGAGGTCGGGCTCAGCGAGGCGGCGGCACGCCAGCGGGTGCAGCGGATGACCGAGGCCGGCATCATCCAGATCGTCGCGGTCACCGATCCGATGCAGCTCGGATTCCACCGGATGTCGATGATCGGCATCCGCGTCACCGGCGACCCGCGGCTGATCGCCGAGGAGCTGACGAAGATCACCGAGCTCGCCTACGTCGTCGTCACGCTCGGCACCTTCGACATCCTCGTCGAGGCGGTGTGCGAGAGCGATGCCGATCTGCTCGACCTCATCGCGACCCGCATCCGCACGATCCCCGGGGTCGCGCACACCGAGAGCCTGCTCTACGCGGGGCTCTACAAGGACCTCTACAACTGGGGCACGCGCTGAGGCGCGGGCCCGGAAACCGGGAGTGAATCATGGGAACCACCGTCTTCGAGCGTCACCTTCCCGCGCCGGTCGCGATCGAGCGGTCGCTGCGAGACACCGCCCTCGGGGTGTTCTGGCTCGACGATGTGGAGCGCCCCGAGCACCCCGCCCTGTCGGGCACCGTCACCGCCGACCTCGCGATCGTCGGCGGCGGCTACGCGGGACTGTGGACCGCCGTCCGCGCCAAGGAGCGCGACCCCGATCGCCGTGTGGTGCTGCTCGAGGCCTCGCGCATCGCGTGGGCGGCCTCCGGTCGCAACGGCGGCTTCTGCGAGGCGAGCCTCACCCACGGACACGAGAACGGCCTGACGCGCTGGCCCGACGAGATCGACCGCCTCGAGGAGCTCGGACGCGAGAACCTCGACGGCATCGAGCAGACCGTGTCGCGCTACTCCCTCGACGTGGACTTCGAGCGCACCGGCCAGCTCGCGGTGGCCGTCGAACCGCACCAGGTCGAGTGGCTGCGCGAGGAGGAGGGCTTCCTCGACCGCGACGCCGTGCAGGCCGAGGTGCACTCCGACACGTTCCTCGCCGGCGCCTGGGATCGCGAGGGCTCCGCCCTCGTGCACCCCGCCAAGCTCGGACTCGAGCTCGCACGGGTCGCGGTGGAGCTGGGTGTCGAGATCTACGAGCACTCGCTCGTGCGGGCGCTCGAGGGTGACGGCGCGGGCCCCGTCACGCTCGTGACGCGCGGGGGTGGGCGGGTCGTCGCGGATGCCGTCGCGCTCGGCACGAACGTGTTCCCGTCGCTGCTGAAGCGCAACCGGCTCATGACGGTGCCGGTGTACGACTACGTGCTGATGACCGAGCCGCTGACCGATGACCAGCTCGCCTCCATCGGATGGTCGAACCGCCAGGGCCTCGCCGACAGCGCCAACCAGTTCCACTACTACCGGCTCACGGCCGACAACCGCATCCTCTTCGGAGGCTATGACGCCGTCTACCACTTCGGTGGAAAGGTGCGGCCGGAGTACGAGGACCGCATGGAGAGCCACCGCAAGCTCGCCTCGCACTTCTTCACGACGTTCCCGCAGCTCGAGGGCCTGCGCTTCACGCACCGTTGGGCCGGGGCGATCGACTCGTCGAGCCGCTTCTGCGCGTTCTTCGGCACCGCCCGCAGGGGCCGGGTCGCCTACGCCACCGGATTCACCGGTCTGGGCGTCGGCGCCGCGCGGTTCGCCGCGGACGTGATGCTCGACAAGCTCTCGGGCGAGCCGACCGAGCGCACCGAGCTCGCCATGGTGCGCGAGAAGCCGATCCCGTTCCCTCCCGAGCCCCTCGCCTCGATCGGCGTCAATCTCGTGCGCGCGGCGATGGACAGGGCCGATCACAACGAGGGCCGGCGCAACCTGTTCCTCAAGACGCTGGATGCCGTCGGCATGGGATTCGACTCATGAGCACGCTCGCGCCCGGCGAGGCAGTGGGTGCCGCGGCACTGCCGCTCGTGCACGCGTCCCTGCCTGTCGACGAGGTGATCCTCGGCCGGCCGACCACCGCCGTGCATGCTCTGGCGACGGTCGGCGCCGTCGAGGTCGGCATCTGGGAGATGACGCCGGGCACGGCATCCGACACCGAGGTCGATGAGGTCTTCGTCGTGCTCGCCGGCCACGCGCGGATCGAGTTCGTCGACTCGCCGCTGCCCGCGATCGAGGTGGACGCAGGCTCCGTCGTGCGCCTGGCCGAGGGCCAGCGCACCGTGTGGACCGTCACCGAGACGCTGCGCAAGATCTACATCGCCTGAGGGTGAGGCGGGCGGCGTGCCCCCTCGCACGCCGCCCGCCGGACGCTCGGGATCAGGCCGCGTCGACGAGACTCTGGCACTCGATGCAGGCGGACGCCTGGGGCAGCACCTCGAGACGGGCGGGCGCGATCGGCTCTCCGCATCGCCCGCAGAGCCCGTAGGTACCCGCGGCGACCCGTTCCAGCGCATCGGTGAGCTGACGGATCACGGCGCGGTGTGACGCCGCGGTCTGATACGCCACCGGGTCGACGCTCGGGAGCGCGCGCGGTTCGAGCTCGCGCAGAACCGTCTCGCGATCGCGGAGAAGGCTCTCGAGGCGGGAGGTGATCGCCGCGGACGGCGGGAGATCGGCGACGGGAGTGAGATCGGGCATGGCTGCTCCTTGCAGGCGGAAGGACGCCGCAGGCGCGGCGTCTCGGGTGGGGTGTCGCGACGGCCGGGATCAGCGGTCGACGCGGTCGCGGCGGGGGATCAGAAGGAGATCGGCAGTCCGCGGAGGGTGATCAGCCGAGGCGGAAGAACCTCGTGCCGGGCACCGGCGATGTCGACCGCTGTCGTCACCACGGAAGCGTCGCGAAGACGCTCACTGCGCGGGAGAACGGTCGATATCGTCATGTGCATCACCATAGCCGGATGCCCGGAAAAAGCAATTCGGTAAAACCCGGACGTGGCGGATCGTGCATTTATCGATGACGCGATGCGTAAATGTCCCGGTGCGGACAGCGGTGCGGAGTGAGGAGAAAATAACCTCGTCAGAGGCGATTTGACTTCGTGCACCGGCGGGCTATGGTCAGAGGACGCACGCCAGCCACGAGGGGAAGCGAGTTTCTCATGTCCGCAAAGACACCACACGTCCGAGGGTCAAAAAAAGCCCCGCAAATGACCATCAAGGAAAAGCGCGCTGCAAAACGCGAAAAGCGTGAGCCGGAGGAATTCCTGAAGCCGCGCAAGGCCGCCGCCCGCTGACCCGACCACCGTTCGATCATGCCGATGGCCGGCCGCACGCCCCTGCGGGAGCGGCCGGCCATCGGCCGCGGTGCCTCTGCGGCGGAACGCCTCAGATCAGAGCGCGCACGGACGCGTACGCATCGGCGACGTCGCGGGTCTGCACGTCGTAGACCCGCACGGTGCCGGCATCGCCCTCGTGCCTCGGCCACCCCGGGTCTGCGGTGGTGACGAACGCGACGGCCGCACCGTGCAGGTCGTCGGCGAGGGTCTGCGGCGGGTTCGGCCCGGCCAGCGCCTCCATCGACGGCCCGTCGAGGCAGTCGAAGAAGAACGGCACGTCGAGGCAGTGCTCGGCGAAGCCGAAGTGACCGGACGGCCAGGAGAACCGGTAGAGCCAGGTGGGCGCGTCCGCCCTGTCGGCGGCGATGCGCGGCACGGCGCGGCGAAACATCCGGTCGGTGAGCACACGCCCCGCGAGCCGCGCCTTGCCGAGACGCGCGATGTCGGCGTTCGCCGCGAGATACTCGGCACGGATGCTCCGGGGCAGCCCGAGCCGGTTGAACAGCACCGACTGCGGCACCCACCGCAGCGCTGTCGCGGCCTTGCCCGTGAACGCCATGGTGAACTCGTCGTCGGCCGCCCCGATCACGAGCGGCTTGTCGGCGCCGACGCCGGCGCGCAGCGACTCCCGCGTCGGTCGTGTGAGAAGGTCTCCATCGATCGCCGGCCCGAGCGGAAGGCCCTCATCGATCATCGTCGTCATCGACGACGGCCCGAGCTGGGTCGCCTTCTTCTGCAGTGCGAGCAGACGATCCTCCGCCACCGTCGCGAAGCCGGCCACCGTGGGCTCGACGCCGGCCGCAGCCGCGAGCGCCCGCCCGAACGCCTCGGCCCTCGCAGGCGCGACGTCGCCGAGCGCACCCGAGATCGCGTACACCCCGTGGAACAGGTGCTGTGCCGCCTCCATCCCGAGCAGAGTGAGCACCGCCCCTCCCCCGGCGGACTGCCCGGCGATGGTCACCCGGCCGGGGTCACCTCCGAACGCGGCGATGTTCTGCTGCACCCATTCGAGCGCGAGCAGCCAGTCGCGCACCCCGCGGTTCGACGGGGCATCGGCGATCCACCCGAAGCCGTCGAATCCGAGCCGGTACGAGATCGAGACGGTGACGACGCCATCTCGATTGAAGTTGCGCCCGTCGTACCAGGGGCTCGCGGGAGACCCGGCGAAGTATCCGCCGCCGTGGATCCATACGAGCACCGGGAGACCTGCAGCCGTCGGATCGGGGGTGAAGACGTTGACGTTCAGCGTCGAGTCGCCCTCGACACTCGGCTCGGGAATGAGCGTCACTCCGGGGTCTCCGCGTTGCGCGGTGGCGGCGAACTCGAGCGCATCGAGCACGCCCTCCCACGGCGCCTTCGGCACCGGCGCCTGGAATCGCAGATCGCCGGTGGGCGCCTCAGCGAACGGGATGCCGAGGAATGCCGCCGAGCGCGAGGCCCCGCGCCCTCCGGTGGTCGGGCGCCAGCGCCCTCGGACCCGCCCCGCGGCGGTCTGCACGTCGACGTACTCGGTCATGCACCTCACACTCTCACGGCGGGGGTCCGACAGACTACGGCGCGGGCCGCGCGGCGACGATGATCCTCGGCTCCACGTATCCGGCCTTCTCCAGCTGTGCGGTGATCTCGGCGCTGTACGCGTCGAGGTCACGACCGTCCAGCACACTGATGTCACCGAACACGGCGGCCGCCTGCACCTGGAACGTCTCGTCGAACTGCACCCCCGGGTCTGCCAGGGTGTCGAGCCACACCTGCACCGCCGCGAAGTAGCGGTCGGCGCGCTCGGGGTCGTACCCCCGCCACTCGAGTGTGGTCGACCCTGCCACGGCTCCCTGCTGCCCGGACCCCTGTTGCGTGTGGCTCAGAAGCAGGCGCACCGGCATGGCGCCCAGGGGCGACTCCTCGACGATCGGCAGCGCCTGCTCGAGGAACGCCCGCGTCTCGGCATACGACATGTCGCCCAGGCGGGCCTCGAGCACGATCCCGTCGAAGGACGACCTGACCTGCACGTCGTCGGGGGCGGAGTCGAGCTCGTTCACCGCTTCTGCCACCGGCTCGGCGAACGATTCCGAACGCTCGTCGGGGGTCGCGTACTGCGGCGCACAGCCCGTCAGCAGCAGCGCGGCGACGACGGCGGCCGCGGCGGCGATGGCCGCGATCCGCCGGCTCATTCGGCCACTCCGTACAGCGTGGTCTTGGAGTCCTTCGGAAGCGCGGATCTGTTGGTGTGGATCACATTCACGGCGGGGCCGAGCACCCCTCTGTCCGTGAGCACCGCCATGATCTGCGCCGTCTGCTCGGCGGTGAGGTCGGTGTCTCCGACGAGAGAGACCCAGGTCTCGTCGGGAGTGAGGCTCACTCTGGCGCTGGTCAGGTAGTCCAGACTCGCCAGCTCCTCGCTCGGTTCGATCCACGCGTCTCCGAGATCGGCCCGACCCGCCTTGTTCGAGATCGAGGCGTGATCGACGGACGCGTACAGCGACGGCGGAGCATCGGAGTAGGGCGGTTCGCTCACGGCCTGCTCGATCGCGCCGTAGGCCTCGGCCAGCGTCTTTCCGGCATCGCCCTGACCCTCCGAGAACACCGCCAGGGTTCCGGGGCCCGCCCCCTCGGAAGCGGTGACATAACTGACCTCGGTGAAGCCGTCGTCGAGGAATCCCGCCCACAGACGGACGTCGTCCTCGAAGCGGTCGGGGTCGTGGTACGTGGACGTCGTGAACGTCGTGTTCACGTAGGGATCACCCGGGTACACGGCGACGATCTCGAGGTCGCGCGGGCGGTCCTCGCCCATCCCGTCGACGATGTCGCGCACCGCGAGCGCCGTCGTCACGATCTCGTCCTCCGGCGCATCGGGGTCGATCTGCACGAAGTGCTCGTACGGCGCGACGACGACGCCGGGAACCTTCTCGACGTCGAGCATCGCATCGACCGACGCGGGATCCGCGTCGCCCTCCTGCCCGGCACAGCCCACCAGTGTCATCGCGAGCGCGATGACGACCACCCCCCGGATACGTCGCATGCGTCGAGCCTATCCGGCACCCCCGGTGCTCCAGGACCACCGCTTCGGCCGTGCGGCCGGCCGGCGGGCACCTGCGTGCTACTCGTCGAAGGCTGCGACCTCGGCGTGCGGCATCCGCACGGTCATCACGCGCACGGCTTCGGGGTTGTCGTCGACCAGCACCGCATCCCGCCCGAGCGCCGACGCGACGGCCCCGGTCGTGCCGCTGCCGGCGAAGAGGTCGAGCACGCGGTCTCCCGGTCGGCTCGACGCGCGCACGATGCGCCGAAGGATGCCCTCAGGCTTCTGGGTCGGGTACCCGGTCTTCTCGCGCCCGGTCGTCGGCACGATCGTGTGCCACCACACGTCGGTGGGCAGCTTGCCCCTGGCGGCCTTCTCGGGTGTGACGAGACCCGGTGCCATGTACGGCTCACGGTCGATGTCGTCGGAGTTGAAGACGTACTCGCGCGGGTTCTTCACGTACACGAGGATCGTGTCGTGCTTGGTCGGCCAGCGGCGGCGCGACTTGGCACCGTAGTCGTAGGCCCAGATGAGCTCGTTGAGAAAGCAGTCACGGCCGAACACCGCGTCGAGCATGACCTTGGCGTAGTGCGCCTCGCGGTAGTCGAGATGCAGGTACAGCGTGCCGTCGTCGGCGAGCAGCCGCCACGCCTGCTCGAGCCGCGGCATCAGGAACGCACCGTAGTCGTCGAAGCGGTCGTCGTAGGCGCGCAGCATCCCGCGGACCCGCTCGTAGGCGTGCCCGTGGAACCCGTACCGCACCTCGGACGGCGGCGTCGCCGGTTCCGTTCTCCGCACGGCCGAGTCTGCCGCGGCATCGGATCCGCGGGATTCCGCGACCGCACCGGCCTCTGCCTCCGACTCCTGCTGAATCGTGAACGAGCGGCGGGCGGTGACGACCTGGCGCTCCTGAGTGCGACCCGTGTTGAACGGCGGATCGAGGTACACCAGCGTGAACGACGCCGACGGCAGCGACGCGGCGACGGCCAGGTTGTCGCCCTGGATGATCGAGACCGCGCCGGGGGCGTCCGGCCCCGGCTGCGCGGTCACGGAACGCGGTGCAGCCACGCGTCGGTGGCGAACTTCGACTCCACCAGCGCCTCGGCCGCCGCGTACTCGTCGGCCGTGATCTCGCCCGTCTCCGCGTCGGTGAGCGAGCGGAAGGTCTCGATGAAGCTCTCGATGATCTCCTCGCGCGTGAGACCGGTCTGCCGACGCAGCGGGTCGACCCGCTTGGCCGCCGACGTGGTGCCCTTGTCGCTGAGCTTCTCGCGTCCGATGCGCAGCACCTCGGTCATGATCTGACCGTCGAGGTCGTACGAGAGCGAGGCGTGGTGCAGCACTCCTCCGTTGGCGAGGCGCTTCTGCGCGGCGCCGCCGATCTTGCCCGAGGGGCTCGCGATGTCGTTGAGCGGCTGGTACACCGCGTCGATGCCCACCGAGCGCAGCGCGTGCAGCACCCAGTCGTCGAGGAACGCGTACGAGTCGGCGAAGGTCATGCCCTGCACGAGGGATGCCGGCACGTACAGCGAGTACGTGATGATCTGCCCTGCGGGGATGAGCATCGCGCCACCGCCGGAGATGCGACGCACCACGTCGAAACCGTGCCGGGCCGCCCCCTCGGGGTCGACCTCGTTGCGGTACGACTGGAACGAGCCGATCACCACGGCCGATCCGTCCCATTCCCAGATGCGCAGGGTCGGGCGGCGACGGCCCTCGCCGACGCGCGAGGTCAGGACCTCGTCGAGGGCGAGGTTCATCTGGGGCGAGACCGCCTTGTCGTGCACGATCTCCCAGTCGAAGTCGCGCCAGCCCGGGGCCGTCACGAGAGCACGGCGAACCGTGGTGCCGACCGACTCCGGCGTGAAGCCGAGCAGCTGCGCGCCCTCGGGCAGGGCCGCACGCACGGCGGCCGCGATCGTCGAGGCATCCGTCTCGACGGGCAGCCCGTTCACGGCGTCGTTGATCGCGTCGAGCGCGGTGTCCGGTTCGAGGAAGAAGTCACCCGCCAGGCGGAACTCCGCGATCCTGCCGTCGTCGACCTCGAGGTCGACGACGACGAGCTTGCCCCCTGGGACCTTGTATTCTCCGTGCACGAGTACAGCTTAAGGCGCAGGGCTCCCGCCGGGGCGGCGGGTGCGGCGCCGGCGGGGTCACCGCCCCCGCACGACCGCGCGCTCCCCCGCGCGGATGGGCAGCGAGTAACGGTTCTCGGCGAGCGGCTGCGGGCACAGGTACTGGTCGGAGAAAGCGCACGGCGGCAGGTAGGCCCGATTGAAGTCGACGATCACCGTGCCGTCGTCGTCGGGCTCGCCGATCGGCAGGAACCGGAACCGATACGTCTCGATGCCGTTCGTGCCGTCGGCGAAGACCGCCGTGAGACCGCCCCGCTCGGTGCGCGTCACGGACAGCGAGAGCGGGATGCCGTCGAGCTCGAAGCGCAGCCGTCCGGCCAGCGTCTGCTGGTGCACCGAGCCGTCGACCGCGGTGATGGTCGCCGATTCCCCGGGTGTCTCGGTGAACGAGGCGCGGATCCGCCACCCCTGCCGCGGCGGATACGCGTCGATGCCGCCGAACGCCTCGCGCTCGGCACGCCCCGGATTGAACACCCGCAGCGCGACCGCCCCCCGACGATCGAACACGCGCAGCTCGCGCCTGCCGAGCCGCAGCGTCTGCGGACCGTGCAGCGTGACGACCGATCCGGACGTGCCGAGGTCGGTTCCGCGGATACCGCCGTCGCCCGTCAGCGCCCAGAGGCCCGGAACACCCTCCACGGCGGCGGGCTCGGTGATCAGCCAGTTCGTCGACTCGAGTGCCGCCGGACCGTACTCCGCCCCCGCGTAGCGCTCCCGCGTCTCGTGCCAGCTGCGCCACTCCTCCTCGAAACCCACCGCTCACCTCCCTCTCGCCCCCTCACACGAAAATATGCGGGGGCGGGAAGGGGAGGAGCGCGCGACGTCATGCGCATTCACCCGCTGTCACACGGGGTCATCGGGCGTCATGCGAGGACCCACAGGTGCTCAGCGAGAGAGGATGCGGGTCTCAGCGGGAGGAGATGCGGGTGCTCAGCGGGCGGGGATGCGGGCGTCGAGCCACGACAGGATGTCGGCGCGGACCTCGTCCTGCTGCAGCTCCTGGAAGATCTCGTGGCGCGCATCGGGGTAGACGAGCGTGGTGATGTCGGTGAGGCCCGAGCGCGTGCGGTACTCGTCAGCCAGCTTGTGCACGCTCCGAGGACCGCCGACCGGATCGTCGCGGCCGACCAGCAGCAGCAACGGGATGTCGTGGTCGAGGTCCTTGCGCGGGCGGCCGTACATCTTGGCGGCCTCGATCGGCCCGAACAGCTTCAGCAGCGGCTCGCCGGTGGTGAGCGGATCCTCGTCGAACTCTTTCCACACCGCGGGATCGCGGCTCAGCCACTCGAACCCGGTCGCGTCGTCGCCCGCCCACCGCGCATTCAGCGGCGCGGCATTGAGCGAGCCGGGGGTGCGCAGAGCCGATCCCGAGAGGATCACCGCATCCCAGGCCTCGGGGTGGTCGTTCACGAGCATCTGTGCGAGGAACGACCCCCACGAGTGCCCCAGCAGCACGAGGGGGAGGTCGGGGTGCTCGGCGGTGATGATGCCGGTGAGCTGCCAGATCGCCGCCTCCGCCGCGCGCAGACCGCCCTTGCCGAGTCGGCCGAGCTTCTCGGGTCCGCCGTGCTGGCGGATGCCGGTGCGACCGTGCCCGCGATGATCGTCGGCGTAGACGATGAATCCGGCGTCGGTGAGTGCAGCGATCAGCCGCCCGTACCGACCCGCATGCTCGCCCACCCCGTGCAGCAGCTGCACCACTCCTCGGGCATCACCTGCCGCCGGGTGCACGTCGTAGACGATGGCGATGCCGTCGGCATCCGTGAATTCTCGGGTATCCGTCACGCCCCCACACTACTGAGCGCGAGCGGCAGCCGTCAGTCGGCGAGGGCGGCGAGCACGCTCTGGGCGATCGCGAGATCGGTGACGTCGTACCCTCCGACGCCCTCGGCGGCCGCCCCCATCCGCACCCCGCCGGCCTCGTGCACCGTGCGCTTGGCGGAGAAGTGCAGCGCATCGACGCCGGCGGCGGCGAGATCGACGGCGTTGGCAGCCCCCACTCCGCTGCCTGCCATGACCTCGATCCCGCCTGCGGCCTCGACGACGAGGGCACGCAGGGTCTCGATGCCGTCGATCGCGGCGGATGCCCCGCCCGAGGTCAGCACGCGGCGCAGTCCGAGTCCCCGGGCGGCGACGAGAGTGGCGACCGGATCGGGGGTGACGTCGATCGCACGGTGCAGGGTCACCGACGCCCCGCCGGCCGCATCGCGCAGACGTGCCATGGCGTCGAGGTCGAGGTGCCCGTCGGCAGCGAGGGCTCCGATCACGACCCCGTCGGCTCCGGCGTCGACGGCCCGGCGGACGTCGCGCTCGGACAGCGCGATCTCGTCGCCGTCGTAGCGGAAGCCGCCCGCTCGGGGCCGGATGAGCACGTGCACCTCGAGTCCGTCTGCGCGGGCCGTCTCCACGGCCAGCTCGACGGTGGCGATCGAGGGCGTCAGCCCGCCGAGCGGCAGCGCCTGAGCGAGCTCCACTCGCGCGGCGCCCACGGCTCGGGCGATGCGGACGCCGGCGGGATCCTGGACGGCGATCTCGATCGCGGGGGTTCGGGTCACCCGACCATTGTGCCCGAGCCGGACTCGCGACCTGGCAGCGTGCGGATCTCCAGCATGGCGGCCCTGTGCAGACTCGGATTAGATAGACTGTCTAAGTAATGTCTGCCTCCGATGAATTGCTCCAGCTCACCGCGACCGACCTGCGCATGGCCACCTTCCGCCTGGCCCGACGCCTCCGTTGCGCCCGCGCGGTCGACGAGATGAGCGACGCGCAGCTCGCCGTGCTCGCCACGCTGCGCCTGCACGGGCGCCGCACGATCTCCGCTCTCGCGGAGCGGGAGCGGGTCACCGCGCCGTCCATGACGAGCATGATCAACGGCCTCGAGATGCAGGGATATGTCGCGCGCACGCCCGACAGCGACGACCGCCGCCGCGTGCAGGTCGACATCACCGACGCCGGCACAGAGATCGTCGCGCAGACCGTTCGGCGCCGCGACGAGCTGCTCGCCGAGATGCTCGCCGAGCTGGACTTCACGCCCGACGAGCTCTCGACCCTCCGCGAGGCGAGCGAACTGATGCGCCGGGTGGTCGAGCGATGAGCGCGATGTTCCGTTCGTTCTCGAACATCAACTACCGCATCTGGTTCGCCGGCGCACTCGTCTCCAATGTCGGCGGATGGATGCAGGCGACCGCCCAGGACTGGGTGGTGCTCACCGAGCTCACCGACAATGACGCCGCCGCCATGGGTGTCACGATGGCCCTGCAGTTCGGTCCTCCGCTCGTGCTCGTGAGCCTGACCGGCTGGGTCGCCGACCGGTTCGAGCGGCGACGGATCCTGCTCGCGACCCAGTCCGCTCTGCTGCTGCTCGCGATCGCGGTGGGCGTGCTGCTGCTGAACGACGTCATGACCCTCCCGATGATGTTCGGCTTCGCCGCGGCGTTCGGTGTCGTGAACGCCTTCGACGCGCCCGCGCGCCAGGCCTTCGTGTCCGACATGGTCTCGGCCGGCGACACCTCGAACGCGGTCGCCCTCAACTCGGCATCCTTCAACCTCGCCCGCATGATCGGGCCCGCCGTCGGCGGTCTGCTGATCGTGGCGATCGGATCCGGCTGGGTGTTCATCGCGAACGCGGTGACGTTCCTGGCGATGCTCGTCGCCCTGCTCCTGCTGCGCACCTCCCAGCTCGCGCCCCGCCCGAAGAACCGCCGCCCCGGCGGCCTCGCCGAGGGCTTCCGCTACGTCTGGGGCCGCAGCGACCTGCGCGTCGTGTTCGTGACCGTGTTCCTGATCGGCGCGTTCGGCATGAACTTCCCGATCTTCGCCTCGACGATGGCGCTCGAGTTCGGCGCGGGGGCCGACGGCTACGGCGTGCTGAGCTCGGTGCTCGCGATCGGCTCGCTCGCCGGCGCGCTGCTCTCGGCCCGCCGCGATCGGGCCCGCGTGCGGGTCGTGATCCTGGCTGCCGGCGGCTTCGGCATCGCCGCCTTCGTGTCGTCCGCGATGCCGACGTATCTCACCTACGCGATCACCCTGACCTTCACCGGATTCATGATCGTCACCCTGTTGACGACCGCGAACGGCTACGTGCAGATGACGACCGCCCCGGCACTGCGCGGACGCGTGCTCGCGCTCTACATGGCCGTGATCATGGGCTCGACGCCGGTGGGTGCGCCCATCGCCGGCTGGGTGGCCGACACCTTCGGTCCGCGCAGCGCGATCATGCTGGGCGGCACGGCGGGCTTCATCGCCTGCGCGATCGGCGCCGTCTGGGTCATCACCTCCGGCCGTCTGCACCGGTCGGAGGACAGCCGCTTCCTGATGACGCTCGATGAGACCAGACCGCTGAACGTGGTCGACGAGGCCGACATCCTCGAACGCACCGACCCCGTGCAGTTCACGGACGGGGTCGCGGCGACCTCGCCGATCCGCCTCCCGAAGAAGTACTGACGGACCTCCCGCGGCGACGCCGTTTGTCAATCCCCTGCACGGAGCCTCTGGACGGACGTAGCGTCGGCCCATGGACCAGAACACAGGACGCACCCCTCACGCCGAAGAGCCCGCCGAGGGCTCGACCGAGCAGAACCCCGCGCACAACACCGCGCCCGACGGCCAGCCCTCGTCCGAGCGCGACGAGCTCGACGGCAACGCCCAGGGCTCGGCGCAGGGCGGCGCCATCCAGGGCGACAGCTCGCACGGCGAATCTCCCCGCGGCGCGATCCAGGGCGAGGCCGAGGACGGCGACCCCCAGGGCTCGGCGCAGGGCGGCGCCATCCAGGGCGACAGCTCGCACGGCGAGTCGCCGCACGGCGCGATCCAGGGCGATGCGAGCCCCGACCGCGGTGCCGCTCTCGGCGGTGACGAGAACACCGAGGACCAGCTCACGGCGGACACCGACGTCGAGCGCGACACCCTGCGCACTCTCGATCCGGACGACGCCCCGGCCTGACGCAGGAGAACCGTCGGTGCGGCCCGCGGGAACGCGGACCGCACCGCTGAAGACGAGGGCTGGGACTAAGCCCCGAGGGCGAGGACGAGGCGCGGAGGACTAGGCCCCGAGCACCAGCTTGAGCTGCTCGACGGCCCAGTCGAGCTCCGTCGCGCGGATCACGATCGGCGGGGCGATGCGGATGGTCTGGCCGTGCGTGTCCTTCACCAGGACGCCGCGGTCGAGGAGCCGCTCGGCGATCTGCCGCCCTGTCCCCTTGGCGGGGTCGATGTCGACTCCGGCCCAGAGTCCCGCGATGCGCACCTCGGCCACACCATGACCGACGAGCGGCTCGAGAGCGGTGCCGAGGTGCGCGCCGAGGGCACGGGCGCGCTCCTGGAACTCCCCCGATTCGAGCATCTCGACGACCCGCAGGCCCACGGCCGCCGCGAGCGGGTTGCCCCCGAACGTCGACCCGTGCTCCCCCGGGCGGATCACGCCGAGCACGTCGGCATCGCCGACGACGGCCGACACCGGAAGGATCCCACCGCCCAGCGCCTTGCCCAGCAGGTACAGATCGGGCACGACGCCTTCGCGGTCGCACGCGAACGTCTCGCCCACGCGCCCGAGACCGGACTGGATCTCGTCGGCGATGAACAGCACGTTCTTCTCGTCGCAGATCTCACGGATGCGGCGCAGGTAGCCCTCGGGCGGGATCACCACGCCGCCCTCGCCCTGAATGGGCTCGATGAGCACGGCGGCGGTGTCGTCGGTGATCGCGGCGGCGACGGCATCCGCATCTCCGTACGCCACAGTGTCGAACCCCGGCGTGTACGGGCCGAAGTCCGCGCGGGCCTCCTCATCGTCGCTGAAGCTGACGATGGTGGTCGTGCGACCGTGGAAGTTGCCGGCCGCGACGATGACGCGCGCGCGGCCCTCGGCGATGCCCTTGACCCGGTAGCCCCAGGCCCTGGCGACCTTGATGCCGGTCTCGACGGCCTCGGCGCCGGTGTTCATCGGCAGGACCATCTCTTTGCCGGCCAGCGCCGCGAGCGCGGCGGCGAACGGTTCGAGACGGTCGCTCCGGAAGGCGCGGCTGGTCAGCGCGACCCGCCCGAGCTGCTCGGTCAGCGCCGCCACGAGGGCGGGATGCCGGTGCCCGAAGTTCACCGCCGAATACGCGGCGAGCAGGTCGAGGTAGCGCTTGCCCTCGACATCCGTCACCCAGGCACCCTCACCGCGCGCGATCGTGACCGGCAGCGGGTGGTAGTTGTGGGCGACGTGCGGCTCGGCCTGCTGTGCGGGCTCGGACGTCGTCATGTCACTCACCGGTTCCTGAGCGCCGAGACGACGAGCGCAGCTCGAGGGTGCAGCACTTGATACCCCCGCCGCCGAGCAGCAGCTCCGACAGGTCGACCATGATCGGGTTGTAGCCGCGTTCGCGCAGCTGCTTCTCGAATCCGACCGCGCGCGGCGAGATGACCACGTTGTAGCCGTCGCTCGCCGAGTTCAGGCCGAACACCGACCCGTCCTCGTCCGACACGAGGATCGCCTCGGGGAACCGCTCCTCGAGGATCGCGCGGCTGGCGTCGTCGAAGGCTCCGGGGAGGTAGGCGATGTTGGCACGTTCCGGGCCGCCGTTCTCGGCGCCCTGCACGGGGTCGAGTACCGCGATGGCGGTGTCGAGGTGGTAGAAGCGGGGGTCGACGAGGGTGAGCGAGACGACCTCGCGGCCGAACACCTCGCCGACCTCGCGGTGGCTGTCGCCGGTGGAGCGGAACCCGGTGCCCGCGAGGATCACGTCGCCGACGAGCAGGAAGTCGCCCTCGCCCTCGTTGACCTCCTCGGGGATGACGGTGTCGTAGCCGGCCTCGCGGAACCAGTCTGCGAATGCGGGCGCCTCACCCTGCCGCTCGACGAAGCGGAACTTCGGGACGTAGGCGCGGCCGTCGATCACGAAGCCGCCGTTCGCGGTGTAGACCATGTCGGGGTAGTCGGCGAGGGGCTCGATCAGCTCGACCTCATGCCCCAGCTCGAGGTACAGATCATGCAGCTTCTGCCACTGGGCGACCGCGTTGGCGGTGTCGGTCGGACGCGAGGGCTCCATCCACGGGTTGATCGAGTAGTTGACCGTGAAGTGCGACGGCATGCACATCAGGTAGCGACGGTGATGGGCGGTGCGGACCGGCGTGGTCTCGGACGTCGACGTGGTGGTCTCGACAGACATGGGGCTCCTCGAACGGATGCGGCGGACGCTGTCCAGGGGCCCGACGGTCCTTCGACCCGCGCCGCTCGATGAGAGCCGACGCCCGGGGAAGATGCGACTCGGGCACGCCAGGCTCCATTGTGTCATCCGCCCCTGGACGCCGCCAGAGCCGGGGCCCGCGCTCAGCCGGGGTCGAAAGTTCATCGCCGCACGCAGGCGGGGTCAGAAACGCATCCTCAACGCCCGATTCCGGTGCGTTTCTGACCCCGCACAGTTCGCCGGTGCGTTTCTGACCCCGCGGGGAAGGCGCGGAGAGGCGGATGCCGGGGCCGAGGCGGATGCCGGGGCCGAGGCGGATGCCGGGGCCGAGGCGGATGCCGCGGATGACGCGAACGCCGGCGCGACGCAGCGCTCAGATGACCGAGGCGCTCCAGTCGTCGGGGTTGCCGTACCGGTGCGCGGTGATCGCGATCGCCTGCTCGTGCACAAACGGCAGCAGCTCGATGCGACCGGCGGAGGTGACCTCCCCGTCGTACACCGCGAGATCGGGGTCGCCCTCGACCGCCTCCGCCAACGCGCGATGCAACGTCGCGACGGAGGTCCGCGGTCCGACGAGGCGCACGCGGCCGGGCCGGGTGTCGGCGTCGAGCAGTTCCGACGCCGCATCGGAGTCGGCGCCGCGGCCCCGCATCCGCGCGATCCACTCGTCGTCGCTCTCCATGTACACGACCGCGCCGACGTCGCCGAGCGCCCGACGCACCTCGGCCGGCAGCCCGACCGGGGTCGACAGCACGAACGCCGCACCGGCGCGCACGGCGGCGATCACGACGCGCAGGAGCTCCTGCCATCCGGCATCCGCCGTCGCCCGGATCGAGACGGGCACGGGCCGGTAGCGGAACAGGTTGCGCTCCACGCCCAGTCGCGACACGTCGCGCACCTGGCCGAACTCGCGGTCCCAGGCCAGGGCGTCCGACAGCGCCGACCGGCGCAGCCACTCGAACGACTCGTAGTCGAGCGACGGCTGAGCCGACTCGATCAGTTCGGTGATGCGGGAGTCGAGGCCGCGCAGGTGCAGCGTGCTCGACACCGGTCCCGATCCGCTCGAGCGCCAGGATCCGAGGCCGATCAGGTAGTTCGGTCCTCCCGCCTTCGCGCCGGGCCCCACCGACGAGCGCTTCCACCCGCCGAACGGCTGTCGCTGCACGATGGCGCCGGTGATACCGCGATTCACGTAGAGGTTGCCTGCCTGCACCCGGTCGAGCCAGAGCGCGAGCTCCGCGGGATCCTGCGTGTGCAGCCCCGCCGTCAGCCCGTAGGCCACGGCGTTCTGCAGCTCGATCGCCCGCTCCAGCGTCGGCGCGTGCATCACCCCGAGCACCGGCCCGAAGAACTCCTCGAGGTGGAAGCGGGATCCCGGTTGCACACCGACGCGGATGCCGGGACGCCACAGCCGCCCGCTCGGGTCGTCGGCCGACACGGCCGGCTCGATGAGCCACTTCTCCTCCCCCTCGAGCTCGGTCAGAGCCCAGGCGAGCTTGCCCTGGGGACGCTCGATCACCGGCCCCACCTCGGCGAGCGGATCGGAGGGCCAGCCCACGTGCAGCGAGCGCGTGGCATCGGCCAGCTGGCGGGCGAAGCGATGCGAGCGGCCGACCGGCCCGACGAGGATCGCCAGCGACGCGGCCGAGCACTTCTGCCCCGCATGCCCGAACGCGCTGCGCACCAGGTCGGAGACCGCGAGGTCGAGATCGGCCGAGGCGGTGACGATCATCGCGTTCTTGCCGCTCGTTTCGGCGAGCAGCGGCAGGTCGGGACGCCACGAGCGGAACAGCGCGGCGGTCTCCCACGAACCCGTGAGGATGACGCGGTCGACCGCGTCGTGCGTGATCAGCGCGCGGCCGAGGTCGCCCTCCTCGATGTCGACGAGGGCGAGCACGTCACGGGGCACGCCGGCCTCCCACAGCGTCTCGGCGATCACCGCGGCGCACCGGCGCGACTGCGGCGCCGGCTTGAACACCACTCCGGAGCCCGCGGCGAGCGCCGCCAGCACGCCGCCGGCCGGGATCGCGAGGGGGAAGTTCCAGGGCGGGGTCACGACGGTCACCCGCGCGGGCTCGAACGAGGCGCCGGCGACGGCATCCAGCTCCCTGGCCTTGGCCGCGTAGTAGCGTGCGAAGTCGACGGCCTCGCTGACCTCGACGTCCGCCTCGGCGAAGACCTTGCCGGTCTCGGATGCGGCGACCTCGATGAGCTCGCCCCGCCGGCCTTCCAACGCGGCCGCGGCCCGCAGCAGCACCTCGGCCCGCTCGGTGGCCGGGCGCGATCCCCACCGGGCGCCGGCATCGCGCACCTCGGAGATCGTGCGCTCCAGCACCTCGGGGTCGTCGATGCGGGCGGCCTCGACGGTCGCGACCCCGAGCGGGGACTCCGGGATGCGCGCGTGGATGCCGCGCGCCCACTCGCGGTTGGCCGGCAGCGAGGGGTCGCTGTCGGGGGTGTTGGCGAAGCCCGGAGCGCCGCCGGCGCCCTCCTCGAGCTCCCTCGGCGCGTACACCGCGGTCTCCAGGAACGGCCCCGTCGCCTCTGCAGACCCCCGGGAGATGCCGAGCACGGCCTTCGTGAGCCCCTCCTCGGGGGCGGGGGCCACGGGTACAGGCCGCATCGACTCATGCACGGGAGCGAGCCGGTCCTGAGTGCGCCGCGCCCCCTCGCGCAGGGTCGGCGACGTGGAGCGCTCGACGGCGGCGAGGAAGCGGTCGCGCTCCCGGGCGAAGAGCGCCTCCTCGTCGCCGAGGCGGAAGGCGGCGGAGAGGAAGTTGTCGGTCGAGGCGTTCTCCTCGAGCCGCCGGACGAGATAGCTGATCGCGACGTCGAACTCGTCGGGCTTCACGACGGGCACGTACAGCAGCACCTCACCGACCTCGCGCGAGACCGCCTGCACCTGCCCCTGCGCCATGCCCAGGAGCATCTCGAACTCGATCGGAGGCTGCCCCGCCTCGGTCACCGCGGTGAGATCGCGCAGTCCACGCTCTCCGGCGAGCAGCCAGGCGTAGGCGATGCCGAACAGGTTGTGTCCGGCGATGCCCAGGTGCACGGCCCCGATGTGCTCTGGTCGCAGCGCCCAGTCGAGGCAGCGCAGGTAGTTGGCGTCGGTGTCGACCTTGGTGTCGTACGTCGCGGGCGTCCAGCCGTGCATGCGCGCCTCGACGTTCTCCATCGCGAGGTTCGCGCCCTTCACCAGGCGCACCTTGATGGGCGCACCGCCGTGCTCGACCCGCTCGCGCGCCCACGCCGTGAGCTGCTGCAGAGCGGGCAGGGCGTCGGGCAGATACGCCTGCAGCACGATCCCCGCCTCGAGTCCGGCCAGACGCGGATCCTCGAGGATGCGGGTGAACACCGCGATCGTCAGATCGAGATCGCGGTACTCCTCCATGTCGAGGTTGATGAAGGTGCGATCCGTGGCCGCCGTCGCATAGAGCGGGAGCAGCCGCTCCACCACCGCGTCGACGACCTCGTCGAACGCCCACATCGAGATGTGGCTGATGATCGCCGACACCTTGACCGAGACGTAGTCGACGTCGGGTCGACGGATCAGGTCGTGGATGCCGTCGAGCCGGCGCTGCGCCTCGGCCTCGCCCAGCACGGCCTCGCCCAGCAGGTTGAGGTTGAGCCTGGCGCCGGATTCGCGGATCCTCGCGATGGCGGGGCCGAGCTTGGCGGGGCGCGCATCGACGACGAGATGTCCGACCATCTCGCGCAGCACGCGCCGCGCGATGGGGACGACCGGAGTGGGCAGCACCTGCGCGAGCCCGCCGCCGAGCCGTACCGCGGAGCGCAGGTACCAGGGCAGGAACCCCGGCACGATCGGCGCGATCCGGTGCAGCTGCGAGGCCGCCGCGCTCAGGCTCTCCGGACGCATCACCCCGTCGACGAATCCCAGCGTGAACGGGAGCCCGTTCGCATCCTGCAGCACGCCGGCCAGACGCGCGGCGGCGGGGTCCACGTCGGCGGCGGCGGCGTCGACCGCCCAGCGCCGAGCGAGCGCGACCGCGCGGGCCTCGAGAGAGTCGGATGCGGGATCCGTTCCGGATTCCGCCGAGGGCATCGGGTCGGCCATGACCTCAGCCTAGGACGGCGATGCACGCGTACCCGGGAACGACAGCGCGTCGGATCGTTCCCGGGGTGCCGTCCGTGTCGTTTCGAGTGCCGTTCCGGGTGCCGTTCGTGTCGTTCCGGGATGTCGTTCCTGGGTCAGCGGGCAGCGATCATCTCGTCATACCCCTCGCGGAAGGTCGGGTAGTCGAGAGCGCCGAGGAACTCCTGCAGCAGGTGCCCGTCGAGCACGGTGCCGCCTCCCTCCTCGGGATCCGCGTGCGGCGGGGGCGCCACGCCGAGTCTCGCGGCGATGTGCGCGGCGACCTCGCCCAGCAGCACCGGCTCCCGGTCCACCGCGTGGATCAGCGGCGGTGCGGAATCCGCCCGCAGCACCGCCTCGAGCAGCCGCACGAGGTCGGTCTCGTGGATGCGGTTCGTCCGGCGAGTGTGATCCACGGGCGCCTGCTCGAGCACGCGGCGGATGAGGTAGTCGCGGCCGGGGCCGTAGATGCCGGCCGGGCGGACGATCCGCGCGCCGAAGAGCTCGGTCGCCAGCAGCTCCCCCTCGACGAGGTCGCCGCCACGTTCGGTGGACACCTTCGGGGCGTCGCGTTCGGTCAGCGGCGTGCCACCGGGGCGCCCCTCGAACACCCGGGTCGACGAGACGAACACGACCCTGTCGGGCATCGTCGGCAGCGCCCTGGCGAGACCGCGCAGCGCGGGCGGATAGATCGACTCCCCCTCGGTGCTCGGCGGCAGCGTGATCACGACCGAATCGAACGCGGGCAGCGCCTGCGCGAGCGGATGCCGCAGATCGGCCTCGATCGTCGGGAACGGCACGGCACCCGCCTGGCGCCGCATGGCGGTGACCTCCGCGCCCTGCGCGATCAGCCGCTCACCGAGCCGCACGCCGAGCTTGCCGCATCCGACCAGCAGCGTCGCGCCGGGCGCACGCGTTCCGAGACCCCAGGGATCCGTCATGCCGTCAGCTCCACACGCTCGGCGCCGGAGTGCGCACAGGCGGCAGCGCGGAGGCCGCCGCCCAGTCGTGCACCCACGGGTCGATCTCCGGCACGCCCTCCGGTCTGCCGACCGCGGCGAACAGCTCTTCGTTGCTGACCGTGCCGCCGGTGCGGCGCAGCATGCGCGATCGCACGATCACCCGCGCGTAGATCTCTCCGTCGACCACGGCCCTGTGCTCGAGGAACACCGCCTTGTCGTCGTGACCGACGAAACGCGATTCCACGTCGAACCGCTGCCACAGCTGCAGCGACTTGCGGAAGGTCACCGTCTCGCTCGACACGACCGCGTACCAGCCGCGCTCGGTCATCGCGTCGAGCAGCCCCGTGCGGATGAGCAGATCCCAGCGACCGAGATCGAACAGCGACAGGTATCGGCCGTTGTTCATGTGCCGGAGGATGTCGATGTCGGTGGGCAGCGTCGTCAGCCGGATGCGTCCGACGGACGAGACGTCGAGCGTCTTCTCCCGGCGCAGGCGACGACGAGCACGGAGGATGACGAGGAGGGTGCGCCAGATCACGTTCACGAGGATCGATCGTAGCCATCGCGGAAGGGATCACGAACATCGTTGTGCGAATCCTCCACTGGCGGGATCGGCCGCCGCAAGGGTCCCCGCTCGATTTCCGGTTCCCCGGGGCCGCGCGTAGAGTCGCGCTATGAGCGCCGAAGCCCAGCCTGAAGTCATCGTCCGTCCGGTCCGTGATGTGGATGCGGAGGCTCTGGGTCGCGTGCATGCGCAGTGCTGGCACGAGACCTACGACCACCTGATCAGCAAGGCCGCTCTCGAGAAGGTCTCGCCTCGTCGCATGGCCGAGCTGTGGACGCACTGGGCGTCGCAGGGTCCCGAGTTCACGATGCGCGCAGCGCTCGTCGACGGCGAGATCGTCGGCTTCGTCGGCTCCGGCCCCGCCCGCGACAAGGATGCTCCCGCCTTCCGCGAGCTCTACTTCATCTATCTGCTCGACGCGTACCACTCCACCGGCATCGGCCAGAAGCTGTTCGACGCCGCGGTCGAGCAGGACGAGTCGCTGTACCTCTGGGTCGCCGAGGACAACCCCCGCGCCCACCGCTTCTACACGCGCAACGGATTCACGCTCGACGGCGCCAGCCACACCGAGCCGTTCCTGGGCGAGACGCTGACCGAGGTGCGCTTCACCCGCTGAGACCGGCGCCTCGCGAACCCCGCGTTCACGATTCAGCAGCGACGGCCCCCGGATTCCGATCCGGGGGCCGTTCCGCGTCCGCGGACGGTGTCGATGCTGAAGACGGAACGGCTCAGCGACCCGATACGCTGCCGAACAGCTTGGCGATCGGGGCGATCACCAGCGGCCGCGCCGCCACCCAGCCGAGGGCGATGACCACCATCGAGGCGACGAACACCCAGAACCCGGTCCAGCCGACGGCATCCGACGAGGCGTACATGTGGTTCAGGTTGCGCAGGAACCCGGTGAGGAACACGAGCGCGACGTGGCCGATGATGAACACCACGAAGTAGATCATCACCGGGAAGTGCAGGGCGCGGGCCCATTCGATCGGATACGCCTTCGACAGTCGCTCGGCGCGCTTCGGCCACATCCCCGACATCCGGAAGCCGGTGGCCGCGGCCAGCGGGGCGGCGATGAAGACCGTCACGAAGTACGCCAGCTGCTGCAGGCTGTTGTAGTTGACCCAGCCGTGCTCGGTGGGCCAGTCGAACGAGACGTACTGGAGCGCCGCCGACAGCGCGTTCGGCAGCACCTCCCAGCTCGTCGGCACGATGCGCACCCAGTGCCCGGTGACGAAGAGCAGCACCACGAAGACGGCGCCGTTCAGCAGCCACAGGATGTCGAGTGCCTGATGGAACCAGATCGTCAGGCTGACCTTGCCCTTGGGGTTGTTGCGCGGGGTCCAGAACGCGGTCGGCCGCTTCTCGTTGCGGATGCGCAGACCCGATCGGATGATCAGCACGATCAGGAACGCGTTGAAGAAGTGCGCCCAGTTGACCCAGGGCGCGAATCCCGGTTCGACGGCGATGGCCGGGGTGTACTCCCCCGGGAACGCGGCGAGGAAGTCCTGCATGAACGGGAAGCTCAGCAGTGCACGCACGAAGGCGACGGCCGCGGCCGCCAGGATGCCGAGAGCCGCAGCCCCCAGCAGAGCGGCGATCGCCTGGGTCCATGAGGGCCTCCGCCGACCGGACGCCGTCGACGTCGCCGTGATGTGCCGAGGGGCGCTGCCGTTCCAGACCGTTCGCGGCGCCGGCAGCGGCACCGACGGGTCGCCGAGCACGGGCACTCGGGCCGGGGCAGCGACGGCGGGTGCCGACGCGGTGCCCTCCACTTGGGGGGCCGACACGCCACCCGTAGGGCTTCCGCCGGGAATGGGTCCGGATTGCGGCGTGTCGGCCCCCGAAGTGGACGACGCGGGGGTCGGCAGAACCGGCGCCGTCCCTTCCGGTGGCCACGGCGCGCCGCCTGTCACCCGCGGGAGCCCGCGACGGACGGACATCGAGGGCCGCGTCGCCACGCCGTCTGGAACGGGGGCCGACACGCCAGATGACGGATGCTCTCCGACAGACGATCCTGCAGGTGGCGTGTCGGCCCCCGAAGCGGAAGGCCCTGCAGGACTCGAAACGGCAGGACCCGAAACGGCAGGACTCGAATCGGCGGCCCCCGGAGCAGCAGGACCCGGTACGGCACGATCCGAAACGGCAGGACCCGGGGCGACAAGGTCGTGTGCACTCGCGACCGCCGATGCGACCGCGCCCGCCGGCGGCCAGGGCTCGCCACCCGAGACGCGCGGCAGCCCCCGACGAAGTGCCGCAGAGCCCGAGGCCGCCGCGTTGTTCACAACGGGGGCCGACACGCCAGATGAAGGATGCTCGCCGACAGACGATCCTGCGAGTGGCGTGTCGGCCCCCGAAGTGGAAGACACGGCAGGGTCCGACACGGCAGGGCCCGACACGGCAGGGCCCGACACGGCGGGGCCCGACAGGGCAGGGTCCGGCACGGCAGGGTCCGGCACAGCAGCATGCGCCGCGATGTCGCCGGGGGGCCAGGGCTCGCCGCCGCGCACGCGGGGCAGCCCGCGCCTCAGCATCCGCGTCGCCATGACTACTTGTTCCGCGCCTCGAGTGCGGCGATCACCTTCGGGACGACGGTGAACAGATCGCCGACGATGCCGAAGTCCGCGACGTCGAAGATCGGCGCCTCCGCGTCCTTATTGATCGCCACGATGTTCTTCGCGGTCTGCATGCCCGCCCGGTGCTGGATCGCGCCGGAGATGCCGAGCGCGACGTACAGCTGCGGCGACACCGAGACACCGGTCTGGCCGACCTGATGCGACTGGGGGATGTAGCCGGCGTCGACCGCGGCGCGGGACGCGCCGACGGCGGCCCCCAGAGCATCCGCCAGCTCCTCGACCAGCACGAACTTCTCCTTCGAGGCGAGTCCGCGTCCACCCGAGACCACGCGCGTCGCGCCGCGGAGCTCGGGCCGAGACGACGTCGCCTCGACGGCCTCGACCGCGCCGACCGTCGCGCTCGGCGCACCGGACGCCTCGACGTTCAGCGCCTCGACGGTCGGCGAGGACACAGCATCGGCGCGGGCCTCGACCGCGCCCTGGCGCACCGTGATCACCGGCGCACCGAACGTGGGCGCCGAGTCGGTGAGGTACGCCCCGCCGTACACGGAATGGTGGGCGAGCACCCCCTCGTCGTCGCGGGAGACGCCGACCGCGTCGACCGAGAGCGCGAGCCGCGCGCGCACGGCGAAACGTCCGGCGACGTCGCGCCCGGCGATCGAGTTCGAGATCAGCACGGCGTCGGGATGCACCTGGGCGACGGCCGCCTGCAGCGCATCGACGACCGGCACCGTGAGGACGGTCGCGTCGGCATCGGCGGTGAGCACGATCGAGGCGCCGAGGGCGGCGACCTTCGACGCCGCCTCCGCGGATCCACCGACCACGAGGGCGACGGGTGCTCCGACGGTCGAGGCGGCGCCGATCAGGGCCGCCGTGCTGCTGGCGGGGTCGCCGGCCGGGTCGAGATCGACCACGACGAGAATGGGGTTCTCGGGATACGACATGTCACACCAGCCTGTTCTGCACGAGGTACTCGACGAGCTTGTCGGCGGCGTCGCCCTCGTCGACGATCTTGACGCCGGCGGCGCGAGGGGGCTTCTCGGCCACCGCGGTCATGATCGTTCGCGGTGCCGCGGCGGGATCCGCCGAGACCCCGAGGTCGTCGAGGGTGAGCACCTCGAGCGGCTTCTTCTTGGCCGCCATGATGCCCTTGAAATTCGGGAAGCGCGCATCGGGCAGCGCCTCGGTGATCGAGATCACGGCCGGCAGCGATGCGGAGATCGACTGGCCGCCGGCATCCGCCCCTCGCATGCCCGAGACCGCGTCGGCCGTGATCTCGACGCTCGTGAGCGCCGTCGCCTGCGACCAGCCGAGATGCTCGGCGAGCATCGCCGCCATCACGCCGCCCGATCCGTCGGTCGAGAGGTTGCCGGTGATCACGAGGTCGGGCTCGGCGCGGCGGATCGCGGCTGCCAGCGTCTCGGCGGTGAGGCCGAGATCGGCGCCCGCGAGCTGCTCGTCGGCGATGTGCACGGCCGACCCTGCGCCGATCGCGAGCGCCCGTCGCACCGACGCCGTCGACCCGGCCGGAGCCATCGCGAGCGCGACCACCTCGGTGCCCTCGTTCTTGTCGGCATGACTCAGCGCGACCTCGAGCGCGCGCTCGGTGATCTCATCGAGCACCAGGTCACCGGCACCGCGGTCGGCGAGGCCGGTCTCGAGATCCAGCTTGCGATCGCCATAGGTGTCAGGCACCTCTTTGACCAGGACGAAGATCTTCATCGATTGCTCCTCACGACTGCCTTGATTCTAGCCCCTTGATACTGAGTCCCAGCCGCTGAGCAACTGAGGTCCACGCGATGCGCACCGCCCCGCATCCCCGGAGCAGCGAGCGGATGCCCTACCGTAGAACCGTGGTCCGACCCCGCCCTCTGCCCGTCGATCCGCTCGCCGAGGCGAAGCGGCAGTGGCTCGCGCACGGCTGGTCCGATGCCGCCGAGGGTATGACCGTCGTCACCTCGGTCATGCGGGCTCAGCAGCTGCTGCTCGCGCGAGTGGATGCGGCGCTGAAGCCTTTCGCACTCAGCTTCGCCCGGTACGAGATGCTGCGGCTGCTGGCCTTCAGCCGGTCGGGCCGTCTGCCCCTGTCGAGCGTCGTCGCCCGACTGCAGGTGCACGCGACGACCGTCACGAGCACCGCGGAACGGCTGGTGCGCGACGCACTCATCGTGCGCGAACCGCACCCGCACGACGGTCGCGCCGCGCTGCTCGCCCTCACCCCGTCGGGTCGCGAGCTCGTCGACCGCGCGACGCACGCCCTCAACGCCGAGGTCTTCGCCGACCCCGGTATGACCAGCGCGGATGCCGCCGAGCTCGTCGCGATCGTCGCGCGGATGCGCAAGGCCGCGGGCGACTTCACCGACCCCAAGCCCCAACCCGATCCGCTCTGACGTGGCCGAGTTCGTGCTCGAGAAGGTCATCGCCGCGCCGAGGCAGACGGTGTTCGCGCTCGCGCTCGACCCCGGACTGCACCTGCGATCGATGGCCCGATACGGCGAGACGATGCTCGAGGCGCCCGACGGCGGCGTGTTCACGGAGGGATCGACCGTGACCTGGCGGGCGCGGCATTTCGGCATCCCGTTCCGGCTGCGGACGATGGTGTACGACGTCGACGCCCCGAGCGGGTTCCGCGATCGGCAGCTCTCCGGTCCCTTCGGGGCGTTCCTGCACGTGCACGCGTTCGAGGAGCATCCCACCGGGACGTTGCTGCGCGACACCGTGATCTTCCACTCGCCTCTCGGTCCGATCGGGCGCCTCGTCGACCGCGTGTTCCTGCGCGAGTACATGCGGAGGCTGATCGAGGAGCGCAACGACCACCTGGCCTCCGAGGCCGAGGAGCGCGGGCGTACACTGCCCGCATGAGTGAACTGCGGCTGCACACCACCCTCGAAGGGCGCGGCCCCGCCGCCGCGATCATCCTCACCGACGAGCAGGGCGCCGAGCTCGGCGCCGGAAAGGCGTTCCCCGTCGTCGTCACGATCGGCGGCCACTCCGGTCGGCTGCGCCTCGCCCGCATGGGTGGGCAGAACATGATCGGCTTCAGCAAGGCCGTGCGCACCGAGTTCGGGGTCGAGATCGGCCAGGACGTCGATGCGGTCATCCGCGTGGATTCCGCCGAACGCGAGGTCGAGATCCCGCCCGCCCTCGCGGCGGCGCTCGACACGGATGCCGCGCTGCGCACCGCCTTCGACGCGCTGTCGTACTCGGCGCGCAAAGAGCACGCGCGCTCGGTCGCCGAGGCGAAGCAGGACGCGACCCGGGAGCGCCGCGTCGAGAAGATCGTCGACGCGCTCCGCGGCTGAGGTCTCGGGCGTGCGCCGTTCACGATTCAGCATGAGCGGGTGCTCCGAGTGCCGGATCGGTGTCGAGGTAGGCATTCCGCGGCTTCTGTGCTGAATCGTGAACCCCGCCCGAGCGCGCTCAGCGGTTCCGGAAGTCCGGCGCACGCTTCTCCCGGAAGGCGGACATGCCCTCCTTCTGGTCTTCGGTGTCGAACAGCGCGGCGAACGCGCTCTTCTCGTGAGCGAGCCCCTCGGCGAGAGTCGTCTCCATCGCGGCGTCGAGCGCGGCCTTAGCGGCGAACACCGACGGCAGAGACTTCGACGCGATCGTCTGGGCGAGCGTGGTGGCTTCATCCTGCAGGTCGGATGCCGGCACGACGCGCGACACGAGCCCTGCGCGCTCGGCCTCCTCGGCGCCCATGAAGCGACCGGACAGCACGAGCTCGGCGGCCTTGTAATACCCGACCGCGCGGATCAGTCGCTGCGTGCCGCCCATGCCCGGGATCACACCGAGGTTGATCTCCGGCTGGCCGAACTTCGCCGTGTCGGCGGCGAGGATGATGTCGCACATCATCGCGAGCTCGCATCCTCCCCCGAGGGCGAAGCCCGAGACGGCGGCGATCACGGGCGTGCGCACGGCGGCGAAGTCACGCCAGACCCCGAAGTGGTCGGTCTCGAGCATCCCGGCGGCGGACATGCCCTCCATCTCCTTGATGTCGGCCCCGGCGGCGAACGCCTTCTCGGATCCTGTGACGACGATCGCGCCGACGCCGTCGTCGAGATCGAAGGCGACGGCGGCAGCGGTGACCTCTTCGGCGAGCCGGCTGTTCAGTGCGTTCAGAGCCTCGGGTCGGTCGAGGGTGATCCACCCGACTCGTCCGCGCTGCTCGACCAGGATCGTCTCGTACTCGGTCATCGTGAAGCCCTCTCCGTCGTGGTCATCTCAGTATGTCGCGGGGTGATCGTCGCGTTTCGTCTCGGGCGCTTCGCGGCCTCGCTCAACGGGCGGGTCTGGGGCGCTTCGCGGCCTCGCTCAACGGGCGGGTCTGGGGCGCTCCGCGGCCTCGCTCGCCGACCGGGGAGACCTCCGCCCGTTGAGCCGGCCGGGCAGACCTCCGCCCGTTGAGCCGGCCGCGCAGACCTCCGCCCGTTGAGCCGGCCGCGCAGACCTCCGCCCGTTGAGCGAGCGCAGCGAGACGAAACGCGCATGCCGGCTCACGAGTCACACGGCGCCGTCGCGGATGTCGGTGATGATGCCCGAGAAGTCGTGCGTCGCCCCCTCGCCCGCGGCGAATGCCGCATACAGCTGCTGCGCCAGCCGCCCCATGCGGGCATCGGTCCCGGTCTGATCGATCGCCTGCAGCGCGAGTCCCAGATCCTTCGCCATCAATGCTCCGGCGAAGCCCGGCCGGTAGTCGCGATTGGCCGGGCTCGCCGGCACCGGCCCCGGCACCGGGCAGTTCGTCGTGATCGACCAGCACTGGCCGGATGCCTGCGAGACGACGTCGAACAGCGCCTGATGCTCGAGCCCGAGCCGCTCTCCCAGCACGAACGCCTCGGCGACGGCGATCTGCGACACCGCGAGCACCATGTTGTTGCAGACCTTCGCGGCCTGACCGAGCCCGGGTCCGCCGCAGTGCACGATGCGCTTTCCCATGACCTCGAGCAGCGGCATCGCCGCGGCGACGTCCTCGTCGGAGCCGCCGACCATGAACGCCAGGGTCCCGTTCTCGGCCCCGACGACGCCACCCGAGACGGGAGCATCGATGTTGCGGTGCCCCGCGGCGAGCGCGAGGGCGTGCGCGGCGCGGGCCTCGTCGACCGCGATCGTCGACGACTCGATGAACAGGGTGTCGGGACGCGCGGCGGCCAGCAGCTCCGTGCGGTACGCGTCGATCACATGGCGGCCGGCGGGGAACATCGTGATGACGACATCGGCGTCGGCGACGGCATCCGCCCCGCTCGCCGCGATCGGGATGCCGGCGGCCTCGGCCGCCTCGATCGCCGCCGGCACGAGATCGAAGCCGTGCACCTCATGGCCTGCCGCGACCAGGTTCTTCGCCATCGGCAGACCCATATGGCCGAGGCCGAGGAACGCGACCCGGCTCGACGACGCGGTCATGAGGCGCTCCGCATCGACACGGAACCTGCGGGCCTCAACATCTCGCGGCCGACGATCAGACGCATGATCTCGTTGGTGCCCTCGAGGATCTGGTGCACCCGCAGATCGCGCACGGCCCTCTCGATGCCGTAGTCCTGCAGGTAGCCGTAGCCGCCATGCAACTGCAGTGCGCGGTTCGCGACGTCGAAGCCGGCATCCGTCGCGAAGCGCTTGGCCATGGCGCACCGCATCGTGGCGTCGGGCGCCTGCTCGTCGACCGCTCGCGCCCCGTCGCGGACCATCAGGCGCGCAGCCTGCAGGTCGGTGCGCATGTCGGCGATCGCGAAGAGGATCGACTGCTTCTCGGCCAGGGGCTCGCCGAACGCGACCCGCTCGTGCACGTACTGCACGGCCCGGTCGAGCGCCCACTGGGCTCCGCCGAGCGAACAGGCGGCGATGTTGAGCCGGCCGCCGTTGAGCGCCGACATCGCGATCGCGAAGCCGCGGCCCTCGTCGCCCAGCACTCCGGATGCAGGGATGCGGACGCCGTCGAGGATGACCTGACGGGTCGGCTGGGCGTGCCAGCCCATCTTCTTCTCGGGAGCGCCGAAGCTCAGTCCCTCGGCGTCGCCCGGGACGAGGAAGGCGCTGATTCCGCGTGCTCCCGGCTCGCCGGTGCGGGCCATCACCACGTAGACGGCGGCTTCGCCGGCTCCCGAGATGAACTGCTTGACGCCGGTGAGCACGAAGTCGTCGCCGTCGCGGACCGCGCTCGTGGCGATGTTCGCGGCATCCGACCCCGCGCCCGGCTCGGTGAGGCAGTAGCCGCCGAACTCCTGCATCGCCGTGAGCGTCGGCAGCCACTCGCCGCGCTGCGCGTCGTCGCCGTAGGTGTCGATCATCCAGACCACCATGTTGTGGATCGAGATGTACGCGGCGACCGCGGGATCGCCCTTGGCGAGCTCTTCGAAGATCGCGACCGTGTCGGAGCGGCTGAGGCCCGTGCCCCCGAAGTCCTCGCGCACGTAGATGCCGCCGAGTCCGAGCTCGCCGGCCTTGCCCAGCGACTCGCGGGGGAAGATGTGCTTCTCGTCGCGCTCGGCGGCGAAGGGGGCGAGCTCGGTGTCGGCGAACTCCCGGACGGCGTCGAGGATAGCCTCGCGCTCTTCGGCGGTGGTGGTGACGGTGGTCATTGTCATCGTGGTTCCTTGCGGGAGGTGTCGCGGGATCAGTGCATGGTGGGGATCACGAAGCTGGCGCCGTCGCGGATCCCCGCCGACGGCCAGCGACTCGTGACCGTCTTGGTCTTCGTGTAGAAGCGGAACGCGTCGGCGCCGTGCTGGTTCAGGTCGCCGAATCCGCTGCGCTTCCATCCGCCGAACGTGTAATACGCGATCGGCACGGGGATCGGCACGTTGACGCCGACCATGCCGACCTCGACACGGGCGGCGAAGTCGCGCGCGGCGTCGCCGTCGCGGGTGAAGATCGCGACGCCGTTGCCGTACTCGTGCTCCGAGGCCATGCGCAGCGCCTCCTCGTAGTCGGCGGCACGGGCGATCACGAGCACCGGACCGAAGATCTCCTCGCGGTAGATCGCCATGTCGGTCGTGACGTGATCGAAGAGGGTCGGCCCGAGGTAGAAACCCTCTTCGTGGCCCTCGACCGTGAAGCCGCGCCCGTCGGCGAGCAGGGTGGCCCCCTCATCGACACCCTGCTGGATATACCCGACGACCCGCTCGACCGCAGCGCGTGTGACGAGGGGCCCGTAGTCGACGTCGGGCGCGAGAGAGGGCCCGATCCGCAGCTGCGCCACCCGCTCGGCGAGCTTCGCGGCGAGAGCATCCGCCGTCTCCTGCCCCACCGGGACCGCGACCGAGATCGCCATGCAACGCTCGCCCGCCGACCCGTACCCCGAGCCGATCAGTGCGTCGACGGCCTGGTCGAGGTCGGCGTCGGGCATCACGATCATGTGGTTCTTCGCGCCGCCGAAGCACTGCGCGCGCTTGCCGTGGGCGGCGGCCGTCGAGTAGATGTACTCGGCGATCGGCGTCGAGCCGACGAATCCGACGGCGCGGATGCGGTCGTCGGTGAGCAGGGTGTCGACGGCCTCCTTGTCGCCGTGCACGACGTTGAGGACGCCCGCGGGCAGGCCCGCTTCGAGGAACAGCTCGGCGAGGCGCACCGGCACCGAGGGGTCGCGCTCGCTGGGCTTGAGCACGACGGCGTTGCCGGCGGCGAGGGCGGGGCCCGCCTTCCACAGCGGGATCATGGCGGGGAAGTTGAACGGGGTGATCGCCGCGACGACTCCCAGCGGCTGGCGCATGGAGTAGACGTCGATGCCGGCGCCGGCACCGGTGGAGTACTCGCCCTTGAGCAGATGCGGGGCACCGGCGGAGAACTCGATGACCTCGAGTCCGCGCTGGATGTCTCCCTTCGCGTCGTCGACCGTCTTGCCGTGCTCGCTCGCGAGCAGCTCGGCCAGCGACTGCATCTCGCGCTGCGCCAGGTCGAGGAACCGCAGCAGCACCCTCGCGCGCTTCTGGGGGTTGGTCGCCGCCCACGCGACCTGCGCGGCCTCGGCGTCGGCGATCACGTCGCGGACCTCGTCGGCGGACGCGAGGGGAACGCGCGCCTGCACGGATCCGGTACTCGGGTCGAACACATCGGCGAAACGACCTCCCTCGGGGGTGAGGTGCGATCCGCCTACGAAATGGGGAATGGTGCGAGTCATTGTGCGATGTCCCTTCGCGCCGTCGTTGGCACTATGACGATGATAGTTCGGCCTCCGGATATTTACTAGGGTATCCATCTATTTTTCGTCCGGCGTCCCCGCGCTCCCTGGGGTGCGCTTGGAAAGCGCTTCCCGATAGGCTGGATGCGCGAGCAACGACCACCTACCCGGGAGATCCATGCACTACGGCGCCGACTACAACCCCGAGCAGTGGCCACGAGAGGTGTGGCCCGAGGACATCAGACTCATGCGCGAAGCGGGCGTCACCCTCGTGAGTCTGGGGATCTTCGCCTGGTCGCGCATCCAGCCGGCCGAGGGCGAGTTCGACTGGGACTGGCTCGACGAGATCATCGGACTGCTGCACGAGGGCGGCATCGAGGTCGACCTCGCCACGGCGACCGCATCCCCTCCCCCCTGGGCCTCGGCGGCCTACCCGGAGATGCTGCCGCAGGATGCCGACGGCTCGACCTTCTGGCCGGGCAGCCGGCAGGCCTTCGCCCCGTCGTCGCCGATCTACCGCCGCCTCGCCGCCGAGCTCGTCACCGCCCTCGCCGAGCGCTACGCGCAGCATCCGGGCGTCACGCTCTGGCATGTGAACAACGAGTACGGATGCCACCTGCACTACGACTACTCCGACGCGGCGCGTGACCACTTCCGCACGTGGCTGCGCCGCAAGTACGAGACCATCGACGCGCTGAACCACGCCTGGGGAACCGACTTCTGGTCGCAGCGCTACACCGCGTTCGACGAGATCGTGCCGCCACGCAAAGCGCCGTACAGCATCAACCCGACCAGCGTGCTCGACTTCAAGCGCTTCACCTCCGACACCCTCCTCGAGCTGTACGTGATGGAGCGCGACATCATCCGCGCGGCCGGCGCCACGCAGCCGATCACCACCAACTTCATGGGCGCGTTCCCCCCGGCCGACTACTGGAAGTGGGCGGCGGAGGTCGACGTGATCTGCGACGACAACTACCCCGACCCCAACGACCCCGAATCGTTCCGGGGCGCGGCGTTCGCCCGCGAGCTGATGCGCGGGCTGAAGCCAGGGGTGCCGTGGCTGCTCACCGAGCAGTCCACGAACGCCCTGAACTGGCGCCCGACGAACGCGCCGAAGGCGCCCGGGCAGATGGCCGCCATCAGCGCCCAGGCCGTGGGCCGCGGCGCCGACGCCATCATGTTCTTCCAGTGGCGGCAGTCCCGCCGCGGCAGCGAGAAGTTCCACTCCGCGATGCTGCCCCAGGCCGGACGCGAGACCCGGACCTGGCGGGAGGTCACGGCTCTCGGCGCCCAGCTCGCGCAGCTCCCTGATCTGCCCGACGTCACCTCGGGAGCGAAGATCGCCCTCGTCTTCGACTGGGAGAACTGGTGGGCGATCGATGGCCGGGACCACCCGATCGTGCTCGACTACCTCACGCTGTCCCACCGGTGGCACGCGGCACTCCACCGCCAGAACCTCTCGGTCGACATCGTGAACACGACGTCCGATCTGAGCGCCTACTCGCTCGTCGTCGCGCCGCAGCAGTACCTGCTCGGCGACGAGGGGGCCGCGAACCTCTCGAGCTACGTCGAACAGGGCGGCCACCTGTTCGTCTCGGCGTTCAGCGACGTCGTCGACCAGGACGATGCGTTCCGCGACGGCGGGTTCCTCGTGAGCCTGCGCGATGTGCTCGGCGTCGCGCTCGAGGACTTCGGGGCGCTCGTGCCGCCCGCGTCGGTGCGCGGTGCGGACTCGGCAGGAGAGGTCGCCAGCCACGCATCCGTCGGCGGCCCCGGACAGTCCGAGGCGCCGCTCGACAGCCCTGCCGGACGCATCGTCGGGCAGTACTTCGCCGAGGAGCTGCTGGTGCAGGATGCCGAGGTGCTCGGCCGCTTCACCGAGGGCCGCACCACCGGGCGCGCCGCACTCACCCGCCACACGTCCGGGACGGGCCGCGGGTACTACCTCGCGACCATCCCCGACGACGACGGCATGGCGGCCGTGCTCGGCTGGCTCGCGGCGGAGGCGGGCGTCACCCCCGAGATCGAGGGACTGCCGGAGCACGTGGAGGTCGCCCGCCGCGGCAGCATCCTCACCGTCATCAACCACAGCAGCCGGCCGTACGCCGTGGACGTCGAGGGCGTCGATCTGCTCAGCGGATCGACCGAACCGCGCCGCGAGCTCGACGCCTTCGGATGGGCGTTCATCGACACAGGCGCCGTCGGCGGCGCGCGGTGAGACCTCTGACGGCTCGCGTTCCCCGGCCGTTCACCCCGTGGACACGTCGCCCGACTACAACTGCACATGCGCGGACACAGACTCAGACCGGATCGGGTAGTCACGTCATCCGCGCGACACGGTGAGCATCTGCTCCCGTCGCGGTGATCACACCGCGAAAGACCCCCGCCGAATCGGGTCGGCGGGGGTCTTCTCTGCTCTGCGGGGAGCGGGCTACAGGCGCTCGATGATCGTCGCGTTCGCCATGCCGCCGCCCTCGCACATGGTCTGCAGACCGAACCGGCCGCCCACGGCGTCGAGCTGATCGATGAGCGTGCCCAGCAGACGGGTGCCGGACGAGCCGAGGGCATGCCCGAGCGCGATGGCGCCACCGCGCGGGTTGAGCTTCGCGGCATCCGCCCCCACCTCCGCCGCCCACGCGAGGGGTACCGACGCGAAGGCCTCGTTGACCTCGTACGCGTCGAGGTCGTCGATCGAGAGCCCCGTGCGTTCCAGGATGCGCCGTGTCGCGGGGATCGGCCCGGTGAGCATCATGAGCGGGTCGTCACCGACCACCGTGAAGGCGTGGAACCGCGCCCGAGGTGTGAGCCCCAGTGCGTCGGCGCGCTCGGCGCTCATCAGCAGAGCGGCAGACGCCCCGTCGGTGAGCGGCGAGGAGTTGCCGGGGGTGATCCGCCAGTCCACCTCGGGAAAGCGGGCCGCGAGCGCATCCGTGCGGAACGCCGCCGGGAGCCCGGCGAGCCCCGCGGCCGTCGTGCCCGCGCGGACGGTCTCGTCGGTGACGGCGTCCGGCGCCTCCGCGACCGGGATGACCGTGCGGTCGAAGAATCCCTCGGTCCACGCGGCGGCGGCGCGACGGTGCGACTCGGCCGCGTACGCGTCGAGAGCCGCGCGGTCGAGACCCCAGCGGGCGGCGATCAGCTCCGCAGAGACACCCTGGTTCACGAGCCCCTCGGGGTAGCGCTCCCGCAGACGAGGAGACATCGGGGACCCGCCCGCGGCGGACGATCCCAGCGGCACCCTGCTCATCGACTCGACACCGCCGACGATCACCGCCTCGTAGGCCCCGGCGATGATCCCCTGCGCGGCGAAATGCACCGCCTGCTGGCTCGACCCGCACTGCCGGTCGATCGTCGCCGCCGGGATCGCCTCGTCGAAGCCGGCGGCGAGCACGGCCTGCCTGGCGATGTTCGACGACTGATCGCCGACCTGGCTCACGCACCCGAGCAGCACGTCATCGATCTGCCGCGATTCGAGACCGCTGCGCGCGAGGATCGCGGCGAGCGCTCCGGCCGCGAGATCGACCGGATGCACACCCGACAGGGCACCGCCCGGCTTGCCCCGCCCGACGGGGGTGCGGACGACATCGATCAGAACGGCTTCGCTGCGCGTGCTCATGAGACCCATTCTCTCCCCTCGCGGGGTGCGGGTCGCGGGGACGCCGGAGCGGGACGCGGGCGGCCGGTGCGGGACGCGGGGACGCCGGTGCGGGCGCGAGGAGGCCGGTGCGGGGTCGCGGGCGGCCGATGAGCGGATGCCGTCTTCGCGCGCCGCGAAAACGAGGCGTCGACCCCGGCATCCGAAATACAATCGATCCTGCGCCCGCACCCTGGCGCGACACCCCCACCGTCGAGGCGTCCGTGACCCGGGCGACCGCACTCTCCGAGGACCCACCATGTCCAGCGAACCCATCACCGTCTCCATCCGCCGCGAGGTCGACCCCGAGCACGTGGCCGCCGCCACCGCGTGGGTGCAGACCGGCGTGAATCTCGCCCACCGGTACCCGGGATTCCTCGGCTCCGGCTGGGTGCGCGACGGCGAGGACTCGCACGTCTGGCACATGCTCTACCGCTTCACCGACGAGAAGTCGCTGATCGCGTGGGAGCAGTCGGGCGAGCGGGAGTGGTGGAAGTCGACCGGAGACCAGTTCGTGCGCAGCGAGCGCGTGAAGCGCCGCACCGGCATCGAAGGCTGGTTCGACGAGCCGACCACCGACACGATCACGCTGCCGCGCGCGGACGGATCGACGACCACGGTCGCGATGGTGAGCACGCCGCCGCGGTGGAAGCAGGCCATCTCGATCTGGCTCGGATTCTTCCCCGTCAACCTGGCCTTCACGTACGTGATGAGCCCGGTTCCCGGCTGGAACGAGCTGCCCATCTGGCTGCGGGTGCTGGCGACGACCGTGGTGCTCACGCCGATCATGGCCTACTGGGTGCTGCCCTTCGTCACGCGGTCGCTGCGCCGCTGGCTCACCCGCTGACGCAAGACCGCCGCACGCGTCGGCCGACGCATCCGTCGCGACCTCGTGCTGCCGCGTGCTGGCTCGTGCTGGCGCTGCCTCGCCTGCTGCCTTCCCAGGCGGGACCACTTGCGCACCTCCCCGCCAGGCGGGGCCACTTGCGCAGCTCCCACCCAGGCGGGGCCACTTGCGCACCTCCCCGCCAGACGGGGCCACTTGCGCAGCGGAATCGGACCTTACGGACGCAGAACTGACCCCGCATAACGTGCGGGTGCGGAACTGACCCCGCGTAGCGGCCGGGCGCAACTGCGCTCGGACCGCACCACAGTCGCCCCACGTCGCATCCGCCGCCTCGCGCCGCCCCGCCCACCCAGGCGGGGTCACTTGCGTAGCTCCCACCGAGGCGGGGTCACTTGCGCACGCCCCCGCCAGACGGGGCCACTTGCGCACCTCCCGCCAGGCGGGGTCACTTGCGCACCGGAATCGAACGTTACGGATGCAGAACTGACCCCGCATAACGTGCGGATGCGCAACTGACCCCGCAAACCGCCGGATGCGGAACTGGCCCGGCACCGCGCGAGACGGCAGTCGGAACGCACCGCGCGAGACGCGGAGCCCGCCGCTCCGGCTCAGATCGCGGAGATACTCCAGGATGCCGCGTGCGCAGCCCCGGGCGCGAGCACGACCAGGTCGGTCCCGGAATTGAACGCGTCCGGCGGACAGGTCATCGGCTCGACCGCGAGGCCGATGCGGTGGATCGCGGCGATCTCGGGGTTGTCGGCCGTGTGCACCTGCACCCACGGGCAGCGCTCGTCGAAGGTCATCGCGACGCCGGTCCCGGCATCTGTCACCAGGCGCACCTCGGCCACTCCACCCTCGCGGGCGAGACCCGTGAAGGCGTGGTCGATGAAGACGTCGGCGATCGGGCGCGCGGCGCGGAAGTCCCACTGCGGATGCGCGGTCACGCCCTCCACCGCGACAGGACTCAGCCGGTCGGGTGTCACCGTGAGCACGTCGGATGCCGGCAGAGCCAGCGTCCAGTCGTCGACCCGGCCGGGGCCTGCGACGAGGTACGGATGCGGTCCGGTGCCCCATGGCGCGGCATCCGCCCCGAGGTTGTGCGCGGTCACCGTCTGATGCAGCCCGTCGGCGTCGAGACGGTACTCGGTCTCGACCTCGACGCGGAACGGGTACCCGGTCTGCGGCTCGATGACGGCGGCGAGCACGACGCGGTCGTCGAGCACGAGACGGTCCTCGAACTCGGTCCACGACAGAAGTCCGTGCAGCGCCTGCCCCCGCGTCGGCTCGGTGAGGGCCAGCCGGTGCTCGACCCCGCCGAACGTGTAGCGGCCGTCGACGATGCGGTTCGGCCACGGCGCGAGGGTGGTGCCGCGGTATCCGGGGCGCACCTCGTCGGCGTCGAACGGCACGACCAGATCCCGCCCGTCGTGGGTGAGCACGCGCAGCGAGGCGCCGACGCTCGCGATGACCGCCTCGTACCCGTGAGCCGCGATGCGCAGCTGTCGGCCGGAGCGCAGACGTGCGGCGGCCACGACATCGACGGCCGGTGCGGCGCCCTGCGTCATCACAGCCCCTGCGCGAGTCGGTAGTACGCCTGGTTCCAGCGCACCTGCTTCTGGAACTCGGGCAGAGTGGTGTCGTCGTCGATCACGAGCAGCTCGACCTCGGCCATCTCGGCGAAGTCGCGGAACGCCTCCAGGCCGACGGCCGTCGACATCACGGTGTGGTGCGCGGCACCCGCGGTCAGCCAGGCGGCGGCCGACGTGGTGAAGTCGGGCTGCGGCTTCCAGACGGCACGGCCGACGGGGAGCTTGGGCAGCGACTGACGCGGCGGCACGTTCTCGACGACGTTCGCGGTGAGGCGGAACCGGTCGCGCATGTCGCTGAGCGCGACGACGATCGCGGGCCCGGGGTCTGCCGTGAAGACCAGGCGCACCGGGTCGTCCTTGCCGCCGATGCCGAGCGGATGGATCTCGAGAGTGGGCTTCGCGGTCGTGAGCGACGGCGAGACCTCGAGCATGTGCGCGCCGAGGATCAGCTCGTCACCGGGCGTCATGTCGTAGGTGTAGTCCTCCATGAGGCTCGCCCCGCCGGGCAGGCCCGACCCCATGACGTTGGCGATCCGCACGAGGATCGCCGTCTTCCAGTCGCCCTCGGCACCGAATCCGTAGCCCTCGGCCATCAGACGCTGCACCGCGAGGCCGGGCAGCTGCGTCAGCGCACCGAGGTCCTCGAACGAGGTGGTGAAGGCGCCGAAGCCGCCCTCTTCGAGGAACGACCGCAGACCGATCTCGATCGCGGCGCCGTCGCGCAGCGACTGGTGGCGCTCGCCACCGCGGCGCAGTTCGGGCACCACCTCGTACAGCTCTTCGTACTCGGCCACGAGGGCGTCGATCTCGAACGCGGATGCCGCGGCGACCGCATCCGCCAGGTCGTTCACGCCCCACGTGTTGACCTGCACGCCGAAGCGCAGCTCGGCTTCGGTCTTGTCGCCTTCGGTCACGGCGACGAAGCGCATGTTGTCGCCGAAGCGGGCGAGCTTGAGCGAACGCGAGGCGGCGAGGCCGGCCGCCGCGCGCTGCCAGGTGGCGATCTCCTGACGCACCCGGGGGTCGCTCGCGTGGCCGACCACGGTCTTGCGCGGCACGCCGAGACGCGTCTGGATGTAGCCGAACTCACGGTCGCCGTGCGCGGCCTGGTTCAGGTTCATGAAGTCGAAGTCGATGTCGGCCCAGGGCAGCTCGACGTTCGCCTGCGTGTGCAGGTGGGCGAGCGGCTTCTGCAACGCGTCGAGACCGGCGATCCACATCTTCGCGGGGCTGAACGTGTGCATCCACGCGATCAGTCCGATCACCCTCTCGTCGGCGTTGGCCTCGAGAGCGGTGCGCTTGATGGCGGCGGAATCGGTGAGGACCGGCTTCCACACGATCTTCACCGGAACCTCCCCCGCCTCGTCGAGGAGGCGGGCGATCTCCTGAGACTGCTCGGCGACCTGCGCGAGCGTCTCGGGACCGTAGAGATGCTGACTCCCGGTGAGGAACCAGACCTCGTAGCCGTCGAGCGAGGTGGTGAGCGGGGTGCGGGGCATGGCGGATCCTTCGGTCTGGCGGGAGCAGTTCAGAGAGCGGTGGTGGCGGCGGCTTCGACGGCGAGGCCTGCGCGGTAGCGGTCGAGATAGGCGGTGAATCCGGCGACGTCTGCGGGGTCGGGCTCGGCCACGGCGAGGGATGCCGAGGCGAAGACCTCGCCGTCGAGGTACTCCCCCAGGGTGCGCGTGTCGGCATGGGCCAGGTACGACGCGAGCACCGCGATGCCCCAGGCCCCGCCCTCCGCTGCGAGCTCGCCCACCGAGACCGGGGCATCCAGCGCGCCGGCGAGGAAGCGCTGCGCCACTCCCGCGGTGCGGAACATCCCCCCGTGCGCGAACATGCGGTCGAGCTCGACGCCCTCGTCGGTGAGCACCTGCATCCCGAGCGCGAGGGTGCCGAAGACGCCGTACAGCTGCGCGCGCATGAAGTTCGCGAGGGTGAAGGCGCTGTCGGGGGTGCGCACGAAGAGCGGACGCCCCTCGGTGAGGCCGGCGATCGGCTCGCCCGCGAGATGGTTGTAGGCGAGCAGGCCACCGGCATCCGCCTCGCCCTCGAGCGCCTCACGGAAGAGCGCGTCGAACACCGCATCGGCGTCGAGCGGCTGCCCGGCCGCAGCGGAGAAGCGGGTGAAGAGTCCGGCCCACGCGGCGAGCTCGCTCGCCCCGTTGTTGCAGTGCACCATCGCGACCGCGTCGCCGGCCGGGGTCGTCACCAGGTCGAGCTCGTGGTGCACCTGCGACAGCGGACCCTCGAGGACGACCATCGCGAAGATGCTCGTCCCCGCCGAGACGTTGCCCGTGCGGGGCGACACCGAGTTCGTCGCGACCATGCCGGTTCCCGCATCTCCCTCGGGCGGGCACAGCGGGATGCCGGGGCGCAGCGCGCCGGTCGGGTCGAGCAGGGCGGCCCCGTCGGCGGTGAGCATGCCTGCCTCGGCGCCGGCGGGGAGGACTTCAGGAAGAAGGTCTCTGGCGCTCGCCGGCAGGCGGTCGGCCGCGAGCGCGTCGTAGGCCTGCAGCATCCGCTCGTCGTAGTCGCCGGTCGCCGAATCGATCGGGAACATGCCGGATGCATCGCCGACACCGAGCACGCGACGGCCGGTGAGAGCCGTGTGAACGTATCCGGCGAGCGTGGTCACGAAGTCGAGCTGCGGCACGTGCTCCTCGCTGTCGACGACGGCCTGGTACAAATGGGCGATCGACCAGCGCAGCGGGATGTTCACCCCGAGCAGCTCGGTCAGCTCCGCCGCGGCGACGCCCGTGTTGGTGTTGCGCCAGGTGCGGAACGGCACGAGCAGCTCGCTCTGCGCGTCGAACGCGAGGTATCCGTGCATCATCGCCGAGATACCGATGGCACCGAACGACTCGGGGCGCACGCCGTGCGCGCGCTCCGCGTCGGCGACGAGCCCGGCGTACGCAGCCTGCAGGCCCGCCCAGACCTCGTCGAGGTCGTAGGTCCAGAGGCCGCCCTCGAGGCGGTTCTCCCAGGCGAACGACCCGGTGGCGAGCACCTCGGTCGCATCCGATCCGATCAGGCACGCCTTGATGCGGGTCGAGCCGAGCTCGATGCCGAGGCTCGTGCGGCCGGCCACGATGTCGTCGCGGGCGGTGGTGCTGCGGGCGGTGGTGAGGGGGGTTGTGTCGCTCATCGTCGGGCGTCCGAGTTCTGTCCGTAGACGTTCTGGTAGCGGGCGAAGAGGCTGTCGATGGCCTCCTGCGGGATGGGGATCAGCGGGCCGGCCTCGCGGGCGTGGTGCACGGTGCGGGCGACGTCCTCGACCATGACGGCGGCCTTCACGGCATCCTTCGCATCGGCGCCGATGGTGAACGGCCCGTGGTTCTGCATCAGGACCGCGCGGCTGCGGTGCCCGGAGAGGGTCTGCACGATGCCCCGGCCGATCGAATCGTCGCCGATGATCGCGAACGGCCCGACCGGGATGGGTCCGCCGAACTCGTCGGCCATGGCCGTGATGACGCAGGGGATCTCCTCGCCGCGGGCCGCCCAGGCGACCGCGAAGGTCGAGTGCGTGTGCACGACGCCGCCCACCTCGGGCATGTGGCGATAGACGTAGGCGTGAGCCGCGGTGTCGCTGGAGGGCGAGCGATCGCTGCCCGGCGTTCCGGCGATCACGGCGCCGTCGAGGTCGCAGAGGATCATGTTCTCGGGCGCGAGGTCGTCGTAGCTGACTCCCGAAGGCTTGATCACGAACAGGTCGGCGCCGGGGACCCGCCCCGAGACGTTTCCGCCCGTCCAGACCACGAGTCCGTAGCGCACGAGTTCGCCGTGCAGGCGGGCGACGTCCTCACGGACGGTCTGGATCGATGCGGCGATCTCGGGGGAGAAGGCGGGGGCTTCGTTGCTCACGGGTACCTCGGGTCGTCGGTGGTCACTGTGACCGGTCACAGAAGTGTGTCACGCGGGTGCGGCGGCGGTCAAGACGCGCGCTGTCGCCGCGTCCGTGCGGGGTCAGTTTCGCACCGCACACCCAGGCGGGGTCAGTTTCGCATCGGATACGGCCGATCAACGTGCGAAATCGACCCCGCCTGCGATTCCCGTGCGAAATCGACCCCGCGCCGCGACGGCACGGGACGGGACGGGACAGGACGGGAGGGCACGCGACGGCACGGCACGGGTCGGCACACCGAATCCCGGGTCAGCGCGGCGGAGCGACCGAATCCCGGGTGACCAGCACGGGCGCCACGGGAGGGAGATCGGATGCCGGAGCCTCCGCGCTGCCCGCCAGCACCGCGGCCACCGCACGACGCGCCAACTCCGCGAAGTCCTGTCGCACGGTCGTGAGCTTCGGCCAGTAGTAGGCGGCGTCCGGGGTGTCGTCGAATCCCACCACGCTGATGTCGCCCGGCACGGCGAGGCCCGCTTCGTGCAGACCGCCGAGCAACCCGAGAGCCATCTGGTCGTTCGCCACGAACACGGCCGTCACGCCCGATCCGCGCACGGCCTCGACCGCCGCGTAGCCCGAGCCCGCGGTCCAGTCGCCCTCGAACACGGGCCCGGCGGCGAGCCCTCTCGCGGCGAGCTCGGCGGCGAATCCCTCGGCGCGGGACTCAGCCTCGAGCCAGTCGGCGGGTCCGGCGAGGTGCGCGATGCGCGTGTGACCGGCGTCGGCGAGCGCCGCGACCGCGAGCCGGGCTCCCGCCGCCTGATCGACCGAGAGGCCACGAGCGCCCCGGTCGGCCGCGTGCAGCGTGACGACCGGAACCCCGATGCGCACCTCGTCGAGCGCGTCGAGGGTGTGGGCATGAGGTGCGACGACGACGATGCCCTCGACGCCCTGCATCACGAGGTGGTCGACGGCGGCGACCACGGCATCCGCATCACCCGCGTCCGCGAAGGCCGCACTCAGCCAGTACCCGGCCTCACGGGCCGAGGCCTCGAGCGCGGCGATGCTGCGCGAGGGTCCGTAGTGCAGCGCGTCGGTCGCCAGCACACCGAGAGTGCGGGAGCGCCGGGTCCCCAGCGCCCTGGCCGCGTTGTTCATGCGGTATCCCAGCTCGGCCATGGCGGCGAGCACCCGCTCCCTGGTCTCGGTCGCGACCTCGGGATGGTCGTTGAGCACCCGGGAGACCGTCTGCCGCGACACCCCGGCACGAGAGGCGACATCGCGCACACCGACGGTGCGCGGGGGCTCGCTGTTCGTGTCACTCACGCCGACGAGTGTATGCCGCACGGCCCCGACTCCCCGCCTTCGTGCCACTCTGGTGACATGCGCATCGCACTCACCGGATCATCGGGCAAGCTCGGCAGCGTCGTCGCGCGGGAGCTCCGCGCCCGCGGGTACGAGGTCATCGGCATGGACGTCGCGGGCACCCGCGGCCCCGACTTCGTGCAGGTCGACCTCACGGACTACGGCCAGGTCGTGGATGCGCTCGGCGCCGTCGGCGACCGCCATGACGGCATCGACGCCGTGGTGCATCTCGGCGCGATCCCCGCGCCGGGCATCCGCAGCGACGTCGCAACCTTCCACAACAACATGCCGGCGACGTTCAACGTGTTCTGGGCGGCGGTGCGCCTCGGCATCCGCCGCGTCGTCTACGCGTCGAGCGAGACGGTCCTCGGCCTGCCCTTCGACGTGCCACCGCCCTACGTGCCCGTCGACGAGGACTACCCCGCCCGCCCCGAATCGGTCTACTCGCTCGTCAAGACGCTCGAGGAGCGCATGGCGACCGAGCTCGTGCGCTGGCATCCCGACCTGTCGATCACGGCGCTGCGCTTCTCGAACGTGATGAACCCCGCGGACTACGCGGAGTTCCCGGACTTCGACGCCGATGCCCTTCGTCGCAAGTGGAATCTCTGGGGCTACATCGACGCACGGGACGGCGCCCAGGCGATCGAGCGCGCCCTCGAGGTCGCAGCTCCCGGCTTCGACACCTTCATCATCGCGGCGGCCGACACCGTGATGTCGCGACCGAACGCCGAACTGCTCGCCGAGGTCTTCCCCGACGTGCCGCACGCCCGCGAGTTCGGTCCGAACGAGACGCTGCTCTCGATCGACAAGGCCCGCCGCGTGCTCGGCTTCGATCCTCAGCACTCCTGGCGCGACGAGGTCTGATCGGACGCACCGTGCCGCGCGCACGATCGACCGGACGTGCGGGCACGCCTCAGCGTCGGGCGATCGTGGATCCGCGGATGACGAGACGCACCGGCAGACGGTGCGTGCCCTCACCGATGTCGATGCCGTCGATCGCGTCGAACACCCGCAGCGCCGCCTCGCGACCCAGCTGCTGCAGGTTGGCGTCGATGCTGGTCAGCTCGGGTCGGGCGTTGGTGGCGAGCACCTGCCAGTTGTCGTAGCCGATCACCGCGAGGTCGTCGGGAACCGATCGGCCGAGATCCCGCGCCGAGTCGAGCGCCCCCCGGGCGATCTGATCCGACCCGCAGAACACCGCATCGATGTCGGGATGCCGCTGCAGCAGCATCGCCGCGGCATCGCGTCCCCAGTGCTCCGTCCACTCCGAGAACATCGGCTCGCCGACGAGCTCGAGTCCCGCGTCGCCGAGTGCAGCTCTGGCGCCGGCGAGGCGGTCCTGCGCCGCGGCATAGGTCGGGTCGCCCGAGATGTGCGCGATGCGCCGCCGTCCGCAGGCGAGCAGATGCTCGATCGCGAGACGCCCTCCCGCGTAGTTGTCGGGGGTCAGCGACAGGTCGTGCGGGTCGTCTGACGGCGCGTAGGCGTAGACGACGGGCACCGGGATCTCCTGCCCGAGCGACGGACGCGGATCGGTCTGCCGCCCCACGACGATGATGCCGTCGACCCGGCGGCTCAGAAGTTCACGCAGGTGGTGCTGCTCGCGGATGGCGTCACCTCGGGCATCGCACAGGAAGACGTTGATGCGGCCGGCGCCGAAGGCGTCTTCGGCGCCCATGAGGATCGGCAGCATGAACCGACCCTCGAGGTCGCTGGTGAGCAGACCGACCGTGCCCGTGCGGCCGGCGAGGAGGCCCCGGGCCATCGCGTTGGGCGTGAACGAGAGTTCGTCGGCGATCGCACGGACCTTGGCCCGCGTCGCCGCCGAGACGTCACCGCGATCGTTCAGCGCCTTGGAGGCCGTCGAGATCGACACTCCTGCGCGCGCGGCGACATCGCCGAGGGTCACAGCCCGCACTCCGGTCGAATCGCTCATCTCACTCCCTGATGCTGAAAGGTTATCGGAACAAGGCTTGACGGCCCCGTCACAACCACGCTATACCTTTTCGAAAGGGTTTTCGTAAGTTTCGAAAAATCCGGATCCACACCATCTCCACACCGGCGCTGCACTGCCGAAGCGCCACACCGCATCCGCTCGAGGAAGAGCCAAGAGGAGCCCCCGCCCATGAACATCATCCGCACACACGCCGCGCGCCGCGCATCCGCCGCCGTCGTCGCGGCCGGCCTGCTGGTCGGCGGCCTCGCCGCCTGCGCACCCGCCGCAGACGAGGCCTCGAACGAGCCGATCACGGCGGAGGGGACCGACGACGGCACGACGCTGACGCTGTGGACCCGCGCGCCCATCGAGCGCCAGGCCAAGCTGCTCGTCGACGCCTACAACGCGAGCCACGAGAACCAGGTCGAGCTCACGGTCGTGCCCAACGACGACTATGTCGCCAAGGTCGGCGCCGCAGCCGGCTCGGGAGGGCTGCCCGACCTCTTCGCCGCCGACATCGTCTATGTGCCGAACTGGGCCCAGCAGGGACTCTTCCAGGACATGTCCGAGCAGATCGACGGCCTCGACTTCAAAGACGAGATCAACCCCGGCCACCTGGCGGCGGGCACGGTCGACGACGCGGAGTACGTGCTGCCGTTCGCCCTCGACCTCTCGATGCTCTTCTGGAACAAGGAGCTCTTCGCCGAGGCGGGCCTCGACCCCGAGAAGGCACCCGCCACGCTCGAGGAGTTCTCCGAGGCGGCCATGGCCGTGCAGGCTCTGAACAAGCCCGACACCTACGGCACGGCGACGGGCCTGAACTGCGGCGGATGCCTGGTGTTCACCTGGTTCCCCTCGATCTGGGCATCCGGTGACGAAGTCATGAACGACGACGGCACCGAGTCGCTGCTCGACGGAGACTCCGCCCAGGCGGTGTACGACACGTGGGCCGGGCTCGAAGAGGCCGGAGCCGTGCTCCCCAGCTCGACCGACGAGGCCGGCCCGACGTGGACGGCCGCGTTCAGCGAGGGCAAGGTCGGCGTGATGCCCTTCCCCGCCACCCTGCTCCCGTCTCTCGACTTCGACGCCGGCGTCGCCGGCATCCCCGGTGTCGACGGAGGCGTCTCGACCTTCGTCGGAGGCGACGGGATCGGCATCTCGAAGGACTCGAAGAAGGCAGCGCAGGCCTGGAACTTCCTCAACTGGATGATGTCGGAGGACGCTCAGGTCGAGGTGCTCGCGAAAGACGGCAACGCCGTGTCGCGCGGTGACCTCGCCGACAACGAGTACTCCTCCGCCGACCCGAGGCTCGTCACGATCAACGAGGTGGCGGCCAAGGGCGACACCCCGGTGGCGCTCAACTTCCAGCAGGCCTTCAACGCTCCGGGCAGCCCCTGGCTCACGCTGATCCGCAACGCGGTGCTCAACGGCGAGGACTCGGTGCCGGCCGACAACGAGGAGATCACCGCGATCCTCTCGCAGTGACCACGGATGCGGGGGCGGAGCGAACGCGCCGCCCCCGCATCCGTCCCGCACGTCCCGCACTCCCGATCGAAAGAGACCGAGATGACCCAGACCGCACCCCTCTTGCGGCGCCGCAGACCGCGCACCGCGTTCGGCGGCCCGGTGCAGGGCTGGCTCTATGCCGCCCCCACCGCGATCTTCGTCGCCCTGCTGTTCGTCGTGCCGCTGGTGCTGGTGGTGCAGATGTCGGCCTCCGATTGGCCTCTGCTCAGCGGCAACCGGGGCATCAACTTCCCCGAGAACTACGCGGATGCCGTCACCCACCGCCTCTTCTGGGACTCGATCCGCTTCACGCTGCTCTACACCGTCATCACGACCGTCATCCTGATCGGTCTCGGCCTCGGGCTCGCCCTGCTCGTGCAGGAGTCGACCCGGTGGAAGGGCTTCCTGCGCACCGCCTTCCTGATCCCGAGCGCGCTGGGCCTGGCATCCGCCTCTCTGCTGTTCTACGTGCTTTACTCGCCGATCGCCGGGCCCTTCGCGGGCCTGATGAAGTCGTGGGGCATCACGTTCCTCGGCACCCCGGAGGGCGCACTGTGGTCGACGATCTTCCTGATCGTGTGGCGCTTCGCCGGCTTCTACATGCTGCTGATGCTGGTAGGCCTGCAGGGCATCCCCGACGACATCTACGAGGCCGCACGCATCGACGGCTCGAGCCCGTGGCAGACGTTCCGCCACATCACGGTGCCGCTGCTCAAGCCGACCTTCGCCCTGACGACAGTGATGTGCGTGACCGGATCGCTGCTCGCCTTCGAGCAGTTCTACATCCTCACCAAGGGCGGCCCCGACAACAGCACGATGACGGTCGTGCAGCTCATCTACAACGTGGCCTTCCAGGGCCAGAACAGCCTCGGCATCGCCGGAGCCCTCTCGGTGATCGTGCTCCTCGCACTCATCGTCATCAACGTCTTCCAGTTGCGCGCCTTCCGGCGTCCGGATGAGAGCTGAGAACCATGACCGAAACGCTCACCCGCACGATCGTCGCGCCGAACAGCCAGCCCACCACTCCGCGCTACCGCTCGACGGCGATGCGGGTCATCTTCGGCATCCCGTACTGGGTGTTCACAACCGCACTCGCCGTGATCTTCCTCTACCCCCTCATCTGGACGGGTGTGTCGTCGCTCAGCCCTGTGGCCGGCACCAGTCAGACCGACGGCTGGGGCTTCGGCAACTACATCGCCCTCGGCGACTACCAGGCCGGCATCTGGGTGTACCTCGGCAACTCGCTCTTCGTCTCAGTACTCACGGTCACCCTCACGCTCTTCATCTCGCTGCTGGGCGGATACGCGTTCGCGCGCTTCTCGTTCCCCGGCAAGAACGCCCTGTTCCTGCTGACGCTCGCGATCCTGATGGTGCCCTATGCGACGCTGCTGATCCCGCTCTACGTGATCCTCAACGCCGTCGGCCTGCAGAACTCGCTCGTGGGCGTCGCCCTGGTGATCACGATGTTCCAGCTGCCGTTCTCGATGTTCATGATGCGCATCTCGTTCGAGTCGATCCCCCGCGAGATGGACGAGGCCGCGATGGTCGACGGATGCTCCAGCTGGGGCGCCCTGTGGCGGGTGCTGCTGCCCGCGGTCAAGCCGGGGCTCGTGACGGTCGGCCTGTTCGCGTTCCTCACCGCGTGGAACGACTTCATGGCACCGCTGATCCTCATCAACGACACCAACCGCATGACGCTGCCGCTCGCGGTCGCGAACCTCCGAGGCCAGGTGCAGGGCGTCGTCGACTACGGCGCAACCGAAGCCGGGGTCGTCGTGCTGGCGCTCCCCTGCATCCTGCTCTTCCTGATCCTGCAACGACACTACGTGCGCGGATTCATGTCCGGCGCCTTCAAGGGATGACCATGTTCGACACCACCGCACCCGCCGCTCCGGTGGTCCCCACCCGCGGACGCCTGCGCCCTCTCGGCCTCGACGAGGTCTCGATCACCGGTGGATTCTGGGGCGAGCGGCAGGCCGTCAACGGGTCGGCCACGCTCGCGCACATCGAATCGCGACTCGAATCGGAGGGCTGGCTGCCCAACTTCGACCTCGCGGCCGCCGGCTCGCTGCCGGCCGGACGCCGCGGACGCGAGTTCTCCGACTCCGAGATCTACAAGTACCTCGAGGCGCTCGCGTGGGAGATCGGCCGCACGGATGCCGGGGCCGACGACGACCTCGAGCGGCGATTCCGTCGCATCGTCGAGCGGGTCGGCGCCGCGCAGGAACCCGACGGGTACCTCGACACGATGTTCGGACGCGAGGGTCAGGACGAACGGTGGACAGCGCTGCAGTGGGGCCACGAGCTGTACTGCCTCGGACACCTGTTCCAGGCGGCCGTCGCGCGGATCCGCACGCGACCCGAGGCGGATGACGGGCTGATCGACATCGCCCGCCGCGCCGCCGACCTCGTCTGCCGCGAGTTCGGCGCGGACGGACGCGACGCGATCTGCGGGCACTCCGAGGTCGAGGTGGGCCTGGCGGAGCTGGGCCGAGCGCTCGGCGAGAGGCGCTACATCGATCAGGCCGCCCTGTTCGTCGAGCGGCACGGCCGCGGCTCGCTGGGCGAGATCGAGTGGGGACGCAGCTACTTCCAGGACGACGTGTCGGTGCGCGACGCCGAGGCGCTGCGCGGGCACTCGGTGCGCGCCAACTACCTCTCCGCCGCCGCCGCCGACGTGGCGACCGAGCTGTCGGATGCGTCGCTGCTCGACGCCCTGCGCGCGCAGTGGGATCGCACGGTCGAGCGCCGCACCTACGTCACGGGCGGCCAGGGGTCGCACCATCAGGACGAGGCGTTCGGCGACGACTGGGAGCTGCCGTCGGATCGCGCCTACTCCGAGACCTGCGCGGGGATCGGATCGATCATGTTCTCGTGGCGCCTGCTGCTCGCGACCGGCGAGGCGCAGTACGCCGACCTGATCGAGCGCACGCTGTTCAATGTGGTCGCGACCTCTCCGGGGTCGGACGGCCGCTCGTTCTTCTACGCCAACACGCTGCATCAGCGCACGCCGGGGATTCCCGCAGACCCGGACGCGACCTCCCCCCGCGCCTCGTCATCGCTGCGGGCACCGTGGTTCGAGGTGTCCTGCTGCCCCCCGAACGTGGCGCGCACCTTCGCGAGCCTCGCCGCCTACGTCGCGACGGCCGATGACGACGGCGTGCAGCTGCACCAGTACGCGCCGTCGACCGTGCGCACGACGCTGCCGGACGGCCGGGTCGTCGCGTTCGACGTGTCGACCACCTACCCCACCGAGGGGGTCGTGCGGATCACGATCACCGAAGACGCCGAGTTCGCCCTGACGCTGCGCGTGCCCTCCTGGGCCTCGGGGGCGACGGTGCGCGTGCACAGCGGCGACGAGGCGCGCGAGTCCGCTGCGCCCGCGGGCGTGTTCCGAGTCGCTGAGGCGTTCCGCGCCGGCGACGTCGTCGAGCTGACGCTGCCGATCGTGGCGCGCGCCACGGCACCGCATCCGATGGTCGATGCCGTGCGGGGCAGCGTCGTGATCGAACGGGGCCCCGAGGTCCTGGCGCTCGAGTCGATCGACCTCGGCGCCGACGTCGGAGACGCGGTCGTTGCCGGAGAGCCCGTCGAGCGGGACGGTCACGTCGTGCTGCCGGTGCGGCATCGCTCGACGGGAGAGGCATCCGACGCGCCCCTGGTCGCCTACCACGACTGGGCTCGGCGCGGCCCGTCGACGATGCGGGTGTGGATCCCGACGAGCTGACGCAGCCGCATCTCGCGCACACGAACGGCCCCCTCTCGATCGAGAGGGGGCCGTTCGTCGTCGATGGCGTCCGGACGCCGCTACTCCCGCTTGCGGATCACCGCCCGCTGCAGCAGCACGAACACGAGCAGGATGCCTCCGGTGATGATCGTCGTCATCTCGGGCGGGATGCCGCCGTCGCGCGTGATCAGCACGTTCATGAGTCCGAGCACGAGTGCGCCGATCACCGATCCGAGCACGTAGCCGTACGCACCGGTCAGCACGGTTCCGCCGATCACGGCCGCGGCGATCGCGTCGAGCTCCCACCCGATGCCGGTGATGTTCTGCGCCGTGCCCAGTCGTGCCGTGTACAGCACCGCGGCGAGACCGGCGAGACCACCGCTGATCACGTAGACCAGGACCTTGGTGCGCTGTACGGGCAGCCCCATCAGCAGTGCCGAGTTCTCGGATCCGCCGATCGCATAGACGGTGCGTCCGGTGCGGGTGCGGTGCAGCACGAAGAACGCGACAGCAACGACGATCACCGCGATGAGCACCGCCGGGGTGATGACGAGGTCGTTCACCTTCGGCCCGTCGATGATCTTCAGCTGCGACCCGATCCAGCGGATCGGGGAGTCCTCGCCCAGCCGCTCCGGCTTGGTGCTGAGCAGCGAGGCGAGCCCTCGACCGAGGAACATCATCGCGAGCGTCGCGATGAACGGCTGCACGTTGAAGTATCGGATCAGCACGCCCGAGACGACCCCGAACAGCATCCCGATGACGATCATCGCGACGATGACGGCGAATGCGTTCCATCCCGCATTCGAGAGCATGACTCCGGCCACCGACGAGACCGCGATGACCGATCCGACGGAGAGATCGATGCCTCCGGTCAGGATGACGAAGGTCAGCGCGACGGCCAGCACGATCAGGTGCGCGTTGTTGATGAGCAGGTTCGACAGCGTGTTGAACTGCAGGATGCGACCGTACGCCACCTCTCCGAAGATCACCATGCCGACGAAGATCACGACCGAGGCGACAGTCGGCAGCACCGACGGGTTGGCACGGATCATGCGCTGCACGCGGTCGAGGAGCGTCTCCGTCGAGCGTGCGGTGGGACGGGGTTCGACGGTCAGGGCGGTCATGCCGACACCTCTTCCTTCTGCAGCAGCTGTTCGACCGGACGCTCCCGGCGTCGACGTGTGAACCAGCTGCGCACCCGCTGCGACTGCAGCAGGCACAGCACGACGATGACGATGGCCTTGAAGGCCGGGGTGGCCGACGACGAGACGCCGAGGTACAGCACGGTCTTGTCGAGGGTGGCGATGAGGAGGGCGCCGACGAACGCGCCGCTCAGCGAGAACTTGCCGCCCGCGAGCGAGGCGCCGCCGATCACGACCGCCAAGATGGCGTCGAGTTCGAGCTGGTAGCCGGTGCGGGAGATGTCGACGGTCATGACGCTGCCGACCGACATGATGCCGGCGACCCCGGCGAGGATGCCGCTCATGATGTACGCGGTGAGCAGCAGCCCCTTCGGCTTGATGCCGGCCATGCGGCTCGCCTTGGGGTTGATGCCGATCGCCTCGATCATGAGCCCGAGCGCACTGCGCCTGACCACCCACCCGACCGCGATCACGATGAGGACGGCGAGGATGAACACGACGGGGATGCCGATCACGAAGCCGTTCGCGATCCACCGGAACGAGTCGTTCGAGGCGGTGGTGTTCTGCCCGCCGGTGATCACCTTGGCGATCCCTCGACCGGCGAGCATGAGCACCAGCGTGGCGATGAAGGGCTGCAGCCCGACGTAGGCGACGAGCAGTCCGTTGACCGCACCGAGGATGCCGGTGATCACCAGCGCCAGTCCGACGGCGGCGAGCGCCGCGCCGAACGAGTCGCCGGCCGCGCTGAGGAACTCCATCGAGACCGCGCCGGCGACGGCCATGAGCGAGCCGACGGAGAGGTCGATGCCGCCGGTGGCGATGACCAGCGACATCCCGATCGCGATCATCATCACCGGGGCGGCCTGGCGCAGGATGTCGACGAGGTTGCCGACGAGGTTGCCGTTGTTGGGGTTGATCGAGAGCGCGAGGTACGTCGGATCCTTGACGACGTTCAGGGCGAGCAGCGCGAGGATCGCGACGATCCCCCAGAAGAAGGGCTTGTGGATCAGATCCCGCCAGATGGCGGTGCCGGCTGACGCGGTCATCGCGCTGCCTCCTTGTCGGTCGTGGGGGCGATGCTATCGGTCACTGCGCCGTCGGCGTCGTCGAGGGTCTCGGCCGCGGCGTCCACACCGTGGGCGGCGATGACGTCGACGATCACCTGTGCGGTGACATCGGGGCCGTTCTGGATCTCGCCGATCTTGCGGTGGTCCTTCAGCACGACGATCCGCTCGGACAGTCGCACGACCTCCTCCAGCTCCGACGAGATGAACACGACCGCGACTCCCTCTTCGGCTAGCTCGGCCACGGCCTCCTGGATCTCGGCCTTGGCGCCGACGTCGATGCCTCGGGTCGGCTCGTCGAGGATCAGCAGCTCGGGCTGCGTCGCGAGCCAGCGTCCGAGCAGCACCTTCTGCTGGTTGCCGCCCGAGAGGTTCTTGATCATGCGATCGGGGTCGGCCGGTCGCACGTGGAACTGCTCGATGTAGCGGTCGACGATCGCGTCCTGCTCCTTGCGGCTCATCGGCCGCGCCCAGCCGCGCTCGGCCTGCACCGCGAGGATGATGTTCTCTCGCACGGTCAGGTCGCCGATGATCCCCTCGTCGCGGCGGTTCTCGGTCGAGAAGGCGAGCCGTCGGGGCAGTGCGTCGGCGGGCGAGCGGAGATCCACACGCTGCCCGTGCAGTTCGATGGAGCCTTCGTCAGCGCGATCCGCGCCGTACAGCAGCCGCGCGAGCTCGGTGCGGCCGGAGCCGAGCAGGCCCGCGAATCCGACCACCTCGCCGGGGCGGATGTCGATGTCGGTCGCCTCGACCGCACCCCGTCTGGCGATCCCGGTCGCCGACAGCAGCGGCTGCTCGGCGGGGTCGCGCGGCTCGCGGCGTCGGTTGCCGCCGAGCGAGGTGAGGGTGTCGAGATCCTTGCCGATCATCTTCGAGATGAGGGCGTGCCGGTCGAGCTCCCGAGTGAGGTACTCGCCCTCGTACCGTCCGTTGCGCAGCACCGTGAGACGGTCGCTGATCGCATAGACCTGGTCGAGGAAGTGCGAGACGAACAGGATCGCGACACCCTGGTCGCGCAGCGAGCGGATGACGGTGAACAGCCCCTCGACCTCGGCCGCGTCGAGGCTCGAGGTGGGCTCGTCGAGGATGAGGACCTTGGCCTTGATCGCCATCGCGCGGCTGATGGCCACGAGCTGCTGCAGGGCGATCGAGAGCGTCGACAGGGGCTTGCGGGTGTCGAGGTGGCCGAGTCCGAGACGCTCGAGCGCCTCGCCGGCCGCGCGATGGGTCGCCGTCCAGTTGATGCCGAACACGCCCCTGCGCTCGTGGCCGAGCATCACGTTCTCGCCGATCGAGAGGTTGGGTGCGAGGTTGACCTCTTGGTACACCGTCGAGATCCCGGCATCCTGCGCGTCGCCGGCGCCGCCGAAGCTGCGCGCGCTGCCTGCGACGACGATCGAGCCGGAGTCGATGCGGTACACGCCGGTCAGTGCCTTGATGAGCGTCGACTTGCCCGCGCCGTTCTCACCCATGAGCGCGTGCACCTCGCCGGGGAACAGGCGGAAGTCGACGGCGTCGAGGGCCTTCACACCGGGGAACTCGATGGAGATTCCGCGCATCTCGACGAGGGGAAGTTCTTCGTTCATGGGTCTCTCCGTCCGGGAGAGTCCGGGTGGCGCAGCGTCTGCGCCACCCGGACTCGCTGCCGGATCCCTCCGGCGTCGGGGTCGGTTCTCGATCAGTACTTGCGGTCTGCCAGCACGGCCTGCGCGGCCTCGGCGGAGTCGAACGCCTCGCTCGGGACGACGATGTACGAGTCGACGTCCTCGCCGGCCAGCGTCTTCTCCACCACGTCGAGAGCGGTGTCGCCGAACAGCGGGTTGTACTCGTGCACGTAGCTGAGCTCACCGTCGGCGAGGGCCGTCATGGCGTTCTTGGTGCCGTCGATCGTGGCGATCTTGACGTCGGTGCCCACGACGAGGCCGGCCTCCTCGGCGGCCTGCGCCGCGCCGAGTCCCATCTCGTCGTTCTGCGCGAACACGAGCTGGATGTCGTTGCCCGACGACTTGAGCATGGTCTCGAAGACGCTCTTGCCCTCCTCGGCCGACCAGTTGGCGGTCTGCGCGTCGAGCTTCTTCAGCGACGAACCGGCGAGTCCCTCATCGAAGCCCTCGTTGCGCTCGTTCACGACGCCGACGCCGGCGGGACCCTCGAGCACGACGTAGTTGCCGCCGTCGGGGAACGTGGCGGCGGCCCAGGCGCCGACCTCCTTCGCGACCTCGACGTTGTCGGGGGCGATGCGGGTCACGTACAGGCTGTCGTCGTCGGGCTCGATACCGCGGTCGAGGAGGATCACCGGGATCTCGGCCTCCTGCGCACGCTTGAGGGAGTCCTCCCAGCCGGAGGCTTCGGTGGCCGACAGCAGGATCACGTCGACGCCCTCATCGACGAACGACGTGAACGCGTCGATCTGCGACTTCTGGTCGAGGTTGGTGGCCGGGGCGTACTTGAGGTTGTACCCGGCCTCCTCGGTGAACGTGTCCTGGATGTTCTGCTCGTTGGCCTCACGCCAGGCGCCCTCGGGTCCGACGGCGACGAAGCCGACGGTGGTGACACCGTCGGAACCTGCGCCCTCTTCCCCGGAGTCTCCGGTCGAGCAGGCCGCGAGGCCGATGGTGAGTGCGCCGACTGCTGCCAGGCCGAACGCGATGCGGATGCGCTTCTTCGCGGACATTTTCTCTCCTCTTCGAGACGCCGGTAGTCACTCCGGCAACGATGGACCGCCGTGGTCCCTGTCGTGATTGCAGGACCGCGATATCGCGTGTCCTGCCGTGATGTTACCGGGAACAATTTCTGGAACACAAGAGGTGTTCCTCAAATCAACGGTTTCGGTGTCTAACGATTCTGTTACCGATCACAGTTCGACGCTGTGGCCGAGCTCTGCGGCGATCATCTCCACGACCGTGTCGACCGTGACACCCGGTCCGTTGCTGAGCTCGCCGATCTTCTCGCGGTCCTTGAGCACGATGATGCGATCGCTCAGCCGCACGACCTCCTCGAGCTCCGACGAGATGAAGACCACCGCGACCCCGTCTCCCGCCAGCTGGCTGATCCGCCGCTGCACGTCGACCTTGGCGGCGATGTCGATCCCCCGGGTCGGCTCGTCGAGGATCAGCACGTGCGGGCGCACGGCCAGCGCCCGAGCGAGCAGGATCTTCTGCTGCGTACCGCCCGAGAGCACGCCGACCGGTCGATCGAGATCGGCCGGATCGAGATGCAGGGCCTCGACATAGGTCTCCACGAGGGCCGAGGCCTCGGCCGGCGCGAGCGGCCTCGACCAGCCGCGCAGTGCCTGCAGCGACAGGATCATGTTCTCCCTGGCCGTGAGCTCGCCGATGATCCCATGCGTGCCGCGGTTCTCCGCCGACAGCGCGATCCGATGCCGCAGCGCCACCGAGGGGCTGCGCAGCTGCACCTGCTCTCCGTCGATCCAGAGCGCGCCGCTGTCTGCGCGCACGGTGCCGCTCAGCAGCGAGGCCACCTCGGTGCGCCCCGACCCCCGCAGCCCCGCGAGGCCCACGATCTCACCCCGCTGGATCTCGATGTCCATCTGCTCGAGCTCGCCGCGGCGGCCCAGATCCGACGCCTGCAGGGCGGGCTGCCCATCGGACGCGTAGTGGTGCGCCTTGCGTTCGGATCCGAGCGCCCTGAGGCTCTCGATGTCCTTGCCGAGCATCTTCGAGATGAGATCCGCGCGGTCCAGGTCGCGGGTGGCGTATTCGCCCACCCTTCTCCCCCCGCGCAGCACCGTCATGCGGTCGCTGATCGCGAACGCCTGCTCGAGGAAGTGCGAGATGAACAGGATCGCCACGCCCCGCGCGCGGAGCCCACGGATGACGCGCATCAGCGTCGCGACCTCCGCGACGTCGAGACTCGACGTCGGCTCGTCCAGCACCAGCACCCTCGGCTCGTCGACGACGGCCCGAGCCAGCGCCACGAGCTGCTTCTGCGCAGGGGTCAGCAGCGACAGGGGCGTCTTCGGATCGAGATCCTCGAGCCCCAGCCAGGCCAGCGCCTCGGCCGCGTCCGTCCTCGTACGGCGCCAGTCGATCCCGAAGCGCCCTCGGCGCTCCCGCCCCAGCATCACGTTCTCGGCGACGCTGAGGTTCGGGCTCAGCTGCGCCTCCTGGAAGACGGTGGCGATGCCCGCGGCGCGGCTGTCGGCGACGCCGGAGAAGCGGCGCGGCTCGCCGTCGACGAGCACCGACCCGGCATCCGGGGCATGGGTTCCCGTGATCACGCCGACCAGCGTCGACTTGCCGGCCGCGTTCTCGCCCATCACGGCGTGGACCTCGCCGGCGAAGAGCCGGAAGTCGACGCCGTCGAGAGCGCGCGCACCGGGGAACTCGACCGTGATGCTCTCCAGACGCACGACCGGCTCGGGGGCTCGGTCGGCGGTCATCGCACCTCCCGGGGGGCGGCGGACGAGGCCCGGGGCACCAGCTCCGTCGGGATGCGGGTGAGCGCGGGGATGTCGCGGCCCTCGATCGCCGCCCGCAGCATCTCGACGACGGAGGCGCCGAGGGAGCCGAAGTCCTGACGCACGGTCGTGAGCGGCGGCAGGAAGTGCCGGGCGAGGGGGATGTCGTCGAATCCGACGACGCTGAGGTCGGTCGGCACCTCGAACCCTCGGTCATGCAGTCCGTGGACGAGGCCGATCGCCATGTCGTCGTTGGCGGCGAAGATCGCCGTGTACTCGGGCAGCCGGGTGAGCCCCTTCGCGAAGTCATACGCGAAGTCGGCCGACCAGTCGCCCACGACGATCGGGCGCTCGCGGATGCCCCACGACTTCGCCCTGGTGTGGAACGCGCGCTCCCTGGCCCTGGCGTCCAGCCAGTCGAGGGGCCCCGCCAGATGCAGGATGTCGCGGTGGCCCAGCGCGACCAGATGGTCGACGACCAGGGTCGTGCCGGCGTGCTGGTCGATCGAGACGGTGAGGAACGTGGGGTCGGCGTCGGCCTTGACGACGAGCATCGGCACCGTGATCGCGATGCGGCGGAGCGCGGCGACCGACGACGAGCGCGGCGCGATCACGCACAGCGCATCGACGCCCTGCGTGACGAGATGGTCGACCGCCTCCTGCGGCGACAGGGCGTCGCCCTCGTGCAGCGCCACCGGCGTGACCGAGTACCCCGCCGCTCGGGCGGACAGCTCGACCGCGCGCAGGACGCTGGTCGGCCCGTGCGCCACCGCACTCTCGACGATGACGCCGATCCGGCGCGTGCGCTGGGTGGCGAGCGCCCTGGCCACGAGGTTGGGGCGATAGTCGAGCTCTTCGATCGCCTCGAGGACGCGGCGCTTCGTGTCGGGCTTGATGTTCGGGTGATCGTTGAGCACCCGGGACACGGTCATGTGCGAGACACCCGCGAGGTCTGCCACGTGACGGAGGCCGGGCTTGTCCGAGCCGAGGTTGGGCATGCGCACCTCCATCGGTCCCGCCTGCAGAGATGTTACCGAGAACAGGCACGGCCGTGCAATCGGGGCGCGCACGCGTAGATCGCACGATTGCGTGTGTCGATCCGCTGATCGGATCTGCCGGCGAGCGCCGGCGGACGCACGACAGGCGGGCCCTCCTCGCCGAGGGACGAGGAGCCCGCCCCTTCCTGCTCTGGGGGCAGCAGGAGGAGGCGGGCTCCCGAGGTCGGTCGCCGCGGGGAAGCGGCGACCGCGCCTCACTCCGACTCGGCCTTCACGACCGAGCGGCTTCTGCGACGCAGGATCCAGACCCCGGATCCGAGCGCCAGGAGAAGAGCGCCGAGCGACGCCGCTGTCAGCGACGCACCCGCGTCCCCTCCGGTGTTCGCGAGGGCACTGTCGGTGCCCACGCCGGTGGACGGACCACCGCCGGTCGATGTGCCACCGCCTGTCGACGGAGTACCGGGGCCACCGCCGTCGGTCCCACCGTCAGTGCCACCGTCCGTTCCACCGTCGGTCCCACCGTCAGTACCACCGTCGGTCCCGCCGTCGGTCCCGCCATCGGTTCCACCGTCCGTTCCACCGTCGGTCCCACCGTCAGTACCACCGTCGGTCCCGCCGTCGGTCCCGCCATCCGTTCCACCGTCGGTCCCGCCGTCGGTCCCGCCGCCGGTGTCGGCGCGGGCGACGGTGAGCGGCAGTCGTGCGAGCTCCGTCTCACCGTCACGGAGCACGATGTGGTGCGCACCCGCCGTCGTATCGGCGGGGATCACCACGATCGCCTCGATCCGACCGTCGGCGGTGGTCGCGGTCGCGAGCTTGCGGTAGGTGCTCTCGATGCCGATCTCGACCTCGTCCGTCGTCACGCCGGTGGCGGTCACGGTGACAGAACCACCCGCTGCGACCTTCGAGACCGAGAGCTGAGCCTCCAGCTCCACCTCGGGGCTGTCGTCGACCGGGGCGAACGCCCAGTTGTCGACCTCGAACAGGTCGGTCCCGGCATCCGTGCCCTCGGCTCCGGCGAAGACGAAGAACACATCGTGCTCGCCCGTGGCACCGGTGACCTCGGACTCGACCGTCGCCCACTCTCCGACCGCGCCGTCGACGGGGATCTCCGCCACGACGGGACCGTCGACGTCGTCCAGGCGCACCTGGATGCTGCCTCCGGCGACCAGCGGCTTCACCGTCGCCGACACCTTCTGGGCGCCTGCGCCGAAGTCGACACCCGCGATGCCGGCGAAGTCTCCGTCATCGACGCTCGAGAGCACCATGTTCCCCGACCCGTTGTGCTCGGGGAACTCGACCGAGACGGCATCCGTCGTGGTCGTGGAGATGCCGAGCTGCCAGGCGAGGGTCTCCGCCTCGAAGGTGCGGTACGGGTCGAAGCTCTCGACCTGCTCCACTCCTGCGCGCGTGCCGACGATCGGCTTGATGGTGCCGTCCTCATTGAACTCGAGCTTGTCGATGTGCACCGAGCGGTAGCCCTGCGTCGCGCCGGGGGTGCCGAGGGCCGCCGCCCACGCCGCCCCGCGCGTCTGCGCGTGATAGGTGAAGTAGGTCTCGCCCTTGTAGGTGAACATGTCGGAGTGGTTGTTGCCGCCGTTGCCCGCACCGAAGAACGTGCCCTGGTTCTGGAACGCCACACCCGCATACTCCGACGAGCCGAGCGTCATCGGGTCATCGGTCATCATGTAGGCGATTCCCCCGCGCGACGGATACTGCCCGGGCACTTCGTTCACCTGGAAGTTCGACGAGTAGGAGTAGTAGTACTTGCCCTCGCGCTTGAAGATGCTCGATGCCTCGAAGATGCCGGGGGCGTCGATCTCGACCGGGTCGCCGTCGAGGGTGACCATGTCGTCCTTCAGCTTCACCACCCGGGTCGACTTCGGATTCTGCGGTCCCTGCACGTTCGGCGCGGTGCCGATCTGCGAGTTGCCGCCGAAGTACAGGTAGCCCTGTCCGTCGTCGTCGATGAAGACCTCGGGGTCGAACAGCCACATGCCTGCGGGGAACCCGCCTCCGGCGATGTACTCGGGCGACACGGTGTCGGGAATGATCTTCTTGCCCACCGGATCGGTCCACGGGCCCAGGGGCGAGCCGCCGACGACGACCGCGGTGCCGGTTCCGTTGTCGCAGAAGTAGAGATAGACCTTGCCGTCCTTCTCGATGGCCGCCGGCGCCCAGGAGTTGCGCGACCACGGGGCGGCGCCGCCTTCACGGGCGATCGGCACCGAGCCGTGATCGACCCAGTTGACCATGTCGGTCGTGGACATCACATTGAGGCGGGTGATGCCGCCGTAGCCGTTCGACTGCGTCGGCAGGCCGTTCTCGTCCTTGCTGTTCAGCTCGTACTGCTGGGTGTCGTCTGTCGAGTAGATGTAGAGACGACCGTTGTACACGAGGTGATGCGGGTCCGCACCGAATTTGTGCCCGACGAGAGGGTTGTGGTCGCCGATGGGCTTGGTCTGCACCTTCTCGAGGCTCGTGAAGGCGGGCACCTCCGGCGCGTCGGCGATCTTGACCAGCGAGACGTCGTCGACCGAGAAGTCCTGCAGCGCGCCGGAGCCCCACGGCGTCTCCACGAACAGCCATCCCGCCGCGACGTGCTTCGCCTCGGCGGTGAACTCCTGCGAGAACGTGCCCCACTCACCCTTCGTGAACGTGTGGCCGTAGTCGGCGCAGCCGTTGAAGTTCGTGGGGCAGAACGTGAAGTTGAACTGCTGGGTCGGGTTGCCCTCGTCGTATTTGAGCGAGCCGGTGAGCCGGTAGGTGGCACCCAGCTCGATCTTGTCGACGACGCTCGCGAACGGACCCGACTGGGTGTTCTCGCGGCCGGTGACCGTGAGGGCGTGCGCGCCGCTGGCGGCATCATCGCCGAGGGCGAGCGTGCCGCCGCGGACGTTGGTCCACCCGGCCAGGTCGGAGACGAACCTGCCGTCCGGCAGGAGGTTGCCGGGAACCGCTGGCGGCTCGGTCACGGTCACCCCGGTCTCGAAGGCGCCGTGGGAGATGGTGTTCGTGGGAGCGGCGACTGCCGCTCCCGGTGCGGCCACTGCGGTGACGGACGATGCGAGGAGGGCAGCGATCCCCCACAGCGCCGCAGGGCGCGAGAGGGATCGGCTGCGCTGCCGATCGGCGGATCTGGACTGGGACTTCACGGGTGTTCTCCTTGTGTATCGATTCGCTCGAGGGCGCGCGGGCGCGCTCCGATGACGGCGCTCCCTCAGAGAAGGAGGCCGTCGAGGGCGGGGACCTCAGGCGAAGGTGGGGATGCGACCGAGTCTTCCGCCGCGGTGGATCACCGAGGCGGTCGTCGGTCCCTTGTGGGGTCGTGGGGTCGCGGGGTCGCGAGGTGCGGTTCGGCGGAACGCTTATCTCGGCGGACTCAGCGGGACTGTCGGGGAGTCCCCTGCCGGACGGCTCGCTCCGGACGACGGGCCGCGACAGGGCGACCGTGTGGACTGAGCGGGATGACCGCGACGCTGTTCATGCACTCTCCTCCTTGAGATGCCGGGGCCTCGCACGACGAGAGCCCGGTGGCCCTGGCGGGCCGCGATGATCACTACGGTTCGGATGTTACCGGTAACAGATTGGAGGACACAAGGTGAAATCCAGAACACCGGGTGCTCGTTACAGACCGAGCCGCTCGAGGTAGGGGTTCACGAGGCGACGCTCGGGGTCGAAGCGGGCGGCCAACGCAGCGAAGTCGTCCCATCGCGTGTACCGCGAGCGCACCTCGGCGGGGTCGAGCGCGAACACCTTGCCCCAGTGCGGCCGGGCGGTCGCCGGGAGCAGTGCTTCGAGTGTGGGGAGGAAGGCACGGACGGCCGCCTCGTCGGGCTTCCACGTGAAGTGGATGCCGACGGCATCCGTGCCGTGCGCGGAGCTCAGCCAGAGGTCGTCCGCGGCGACGGTGCGGATCTCGTTCACGAGCAGCAGCGGGGCGATCTGCCCGGCGAGGGTGCGCACCGCCTGGATCGCGGCCACGGCATCCGCCCGGGGCACCAGATACTCGCTCTGGATCTCCGCGCCGGCGGACGGGGTGAACTCGAGCTTGAAGTGCGCGAGGCGCTCGAACCAGGGCCCTGGCACGCCGAGTTGGTCCGTGCAGGCGATGGGATCGACGCCGAGGATCGGATGCCGCGTGCTCGCGGCCGGCTCCGCGCCGAGCCGTTCGAACAGGTCGTCGCGCAGCAGCTCATGTGCCTCGGGATGACGCTGCTTGACCCAGATCTGGTCGGCGATGTCGGTGCGGGTCCACGTCGAGAAGATGCTGACGCTCGTGCCGACGCCGGTGACCTCGTCGAAGTCCGCGAGGATCGCGTCCCAGGACGGATGCTCGAACACGTGCTGCGCCACGTCGTAGGTCGGCTCCACGTCGAGCGTCACGTCGACCACCGCGCCGAGCGCGCCGAGGCTCACGACCGCACCCTCGAAGTCCTCGTCGCCGCGGGAGAGGGCACGCACCTCGCCCGCCGGCGTGACGACGGTGAGCGCACGCACGGACGACGCGAGCGAGCCGAGTGCGTCTCCGGACCCGTGCGTGCCCGTCGCGACCGCGCCGGCGACCGAGATGTGGGGCAGCGAGGCGAGGTTCGCGAGCGCCAGACCCTCGGCCGCGAGGCGCGGGGCGATGTCGCCGTAGCGCAGCCCGCCCGAGACGCGCACCGCGTCACGGGCGGCGTTCACCTCGAACACCTCGGGCAGACGGTCGAGCACGACGAGCACCCCGTCGGTGTCGGCGATGTCGTTGAAGCAGTGGCGAGAGCCGAGCATCCGCATCGCCCCGCCGCCTGCGAACACCTCCTGCAGCTCGGCGATCGACGACGGATGCTCGATCCGTGACGCCCGGTACGTGAGATTGCCGGCCCAGTTGCGTTCGATCGTCATGGCGCCATCGTAGCCAGCACTCCAGGGAGTACATCGATGTACGACTCGGGCCGCCCCCTCCGTCGCTAGGCTGACCGCATGACAGCGATGCCGCCGCCCCGCGCGACGATGAAGGACGTGGCGGCGCTCGCGGGGGTCTCGCCCAAGACCGTCTCGAACGTCGTCACCGGCACGACCGCGGTGAGCGAGGAGACCCGGCGCAAGGTCGATGCGGCCATGGCGCAGCTCGACTTCGTCCCCAACCTCAACGCCAGGGGGCTGCGCAAGGGACGCTCGGGAATCATCGCTGTGGCGCTCCCGGACCTCGCGACGGCGTTCTCGGCCGAGCTCGTGCACCGCCTCGTCGAGGCTGCTCATGAGCGCGGCCTCGCCGTGCAGATCGAAGAGACGGCGACCGACCCGGAGCGCGAGCGCGAGCTCGTCTCCCGAGCGCGCGCGCACCTGGTCGACGGGCTGATCCTCAACCCCATCCGCCTCGAGGACAGCGTGCTGAAGTACGCCGACCGCCTGCCCCCTCTCGTCGTGCTCGGCGAGGTCGAGCAGAACCGGGCCGATCACGTCCGCATCGACAGCCGGCGCGCAGCGGCCGAGGCGACCAGGCACGTGCTCTCCCGCGGGGCCACCCGCATCGCCGTGATCGGCGCCGACGACGACTCCGCGGTGGCGACCGCGACGAGCCGACTGCGCCTCGAGGGTGTGCACGACGCCCTGCGCGAGGCCGGCATCACGCGGGACACCGCTCTCGAGATCAATCCGATGCCGTGGTCGATGACGGGTGGCGCCGAGGGCGTGCAGACGCTGTTCCGCCGTGGCGTCGCCTTCGACGCGATCATCGCCCTCACCGATACGCTCGCCCTCGGCGCCCTGCATGCGCTGCACGATCACGGCGTGAGCGTTCCCGACGATGTGATCGTGACCGGCTTCGACGACGTCGAGTTCTCGCGCTACACGTCTCCGTCGCTGACGACCATCGCCTTCGACCGTCGCGCCTTCGCGGATGCCGCGCTCGGCCTGCTGGAGTCGCGCATGGACGACCGCACCGCCCCGCCGCGGTCGCTCACCCTGTCGCACCATCTGCTCGAGCGCGACAGCACACGCGGCACCCCGCGCGGCCACCGCCCCTGACGACCGCTCCGGTCCGCGGACGCGTCCGCATCGGAACTCTCTTGCGTCGTCGATTACATCGATGTAATGATGGGTCGACCCTCACCGCTGTCACGAAGGAGTGACGATGACGCCCCCGCTCGATATGTCTCGGCGGCAGTTTCTGACTGCCGCCTCGGTCACGGCCGCCGCGGCTCTGCTCGCCGGCTGCGCCCCCGGCACCACGCCGGGCACGAACGCCCAGACACTGCAGTTCTGGCACCTGCTCTCGGGCGGCGACGGTGTGACGATGTCGCAGTTGCTCGACACCGCCAACGCCGCACAGGACGCATATCGCATCCGGCCCACCGTGCTCGCCTGGGGCACGCCCTACTACACGAAGCTCGCGATGGCCGGAGCCGGCGGCCGCGCCCCCGACGTCGCCATCATGCACGCCACCCGCACGGTCGGCTGGGCTCCCGGAGGCCTGCTCGACACGTGGGACCTCGACCGGCTGGCCTCGCTCGGCGTCGACAGCACGACGTTCCCGAAGCCGATCTGGGAGAAGGGCTTCGTCGGCGAGAACATGTACAGCATCGCTCTCGACGCGCATCCGTTCGTGGCGATGTTCAACACCGACGTCTGCGACGCCGCAGGAGTCCTCGACAGCGACGGGCGTCTGCAGCAGACGACGTCTCCCGAGGAGTTCCTCGATCAGCTGCGGGCCATCGGCGGCCAGGCCGAGGGCCATGCGCTCTCGTACGGCTACCTCGGCGACGGCGCCCAGATGTGGCGCCTCTTCTACACCTTCTACTCGCAGCACGGCGGCGCGATGGAGCTGCCTGCGGGTGGCAAGGCCGTGATCGACAAGGATGCCGCCGTCGAATCGCTCTCGCTCATGCGCACCCTACTCGACGGCGAGATCGCCCTCGCGCAGGCCGACTACGGCAGCGCGGTCGCCGAGTTCGCGACCGGCAAGAGCGGGATGCTGTTCACCGGCGTCTGGGAGCTGCGCACCATGCAGAACGCGGGGATCCCGTTCGACGCGACGATGATCCCCACCCTCTACGGCACCCCGGCGGTCTACGCCGACTCGCACTCGTTCGTGCTGCCACACCAGGCGAACGCCGACGACGAGAAGCGCGACCTTACCTACCGGTTCGTGGCCGACATGCTCAAGGGCTCGTTCGGCTGGGCGGAGGCGGGGCACATCCCCGCATTCCTCCCCGTCACCGAATCCGCCGAGTACGCCGACCTGATCCCGCAGGCGCACTACGCCGAGGCCGCGCAGCAGGTGGTGTACGACCCGACCGCGTGGTTCACCGGATCCGGATCGAACTTCCAGGGCGAGTTCGGCGCCGCCGTGCAGGGCGTGCTGCTCTCGGGCGATGACCCCGCCACGGCCGTCGACCGCTTCGAGGCGCGTGTGAACACCCTCCTCCGACAGCCGAACCCGGCAGACCCCGAGGGGACGTTCGCATCATGACGACCACCACCGCGGCCACCGACTCGACCCGCACGATCGTCACCGGTTCGAAGACCGGCGCACCGGCCCGGCGTGCCGGATCCCGCAACCGCGAGCAGCTGATCAGCTGGGCCTTCCTCGCGCCCTTCCTGATCGCTTTCGTGCTGTTCCTCGCCTGGCCCATCGTGCACGGCATCATCCTCAGCTTCACCGACCAGTCGCTCACCGGCGCCGGCGGAGCATTCGTCGGATTCGCCAACTACGCCGAAGCGCTCGCCGACCCCGTCATGTGGCGCTCGATGGGCAACACGGTCTGGTTCACGCTGCTGTCCACCGTGCCGCTCGTCGTGATCGCGCTGCTGATGGCCGCTCTCGTCGATCGCGGCATCCCCGGCCAGTGGCTGTGGCGCCTGTCGTTCTTCATGCCGTACCTGCTCGCCTCCACCGTGATCTCGCAGATCTGGGTGTGGATCTTCAACCCCCAGATCGGTGCGGCCAACAACATCCTGCAGGCGTTCGGTCTCGAGCCGATCGCCTGGCTGCAGAACCCCGACACCAACATGCTGTCGATCGTCATCGCCACCGTCTGGTGGACCGTCGGCTTCAACTTCCTGCTCTATCTGGCGGCGATGCAGAACATCCCGCCGCAGCAGTACGAGGCGGCGTCCCTCGACGGCGCCGGTCCCTGGCGGCAGTTCTGGTCGATCACACTCCCCCAGCTGGGCCCGGCGACCGTCCTCATCCTGATCCTGCAGATCCTGGCGTCGCTGAAGCTGTTCGATCAGGCGTACCAGATGCTCGGCGGCGTTGCGAGCGACACCACCCGCTCGATCGTCCAGTACATCTACGAGGCCGGCTTCGTCAGCTACCGATTCGGCTACTCGGCCGCGATCTCCTACGTGTTCTTCGCTCTCATCGTCATCATCGGCGTCGCGCAGGCCCTGATCTCGCGTCGCCGGAAGGAGTCGCAGCTGTGATGTCCACCGCCACTCTCACCGAGACCCTCACCACCGCCAAGCCCGCGCGCCCCCGCCGCCCGCACCTGCCGGGCGAGAAGCCGTTCGGCGCACTCCGCATCAGCGCTCTCGTGGTGCTGATCGTGCTCGCCGTCGGCTGGCTGCTGCCGTTCCTCTGGGCGGTGGCGACGGCCTTCAAGACCGAGACGGATGCCGCCAGCGGAGACCCCTCGTGGATCGGCGCCTCCGGTCCGACGATCGAGGCCTTCACCGCGATCCTGTCGCAGGGCAACGTCTACACCTGGGCCTTCAACAGCCTGTGGACGTCGATCGCGGTGACCCTGATCACCCTCACGATCTCGGCGCTGGCCGCCTACGCGTTCTCGAGGCTCGACTTCACCGGGCGCAAGTGGCTCTTCGTCGCGATCATCGCCTCGATCGTGGTGCCGCCCCAGGTGCTCATCATCCCGCTGTTCTACGAGATGCTCGCGTTCAACATGATCGACACCTACTGGGGGCTCATCCTGCCGCAGGTGGTGGCTCCGGCCATGGTCTTCATCCTGAAGCGCTTCTTCGACGCGATCCCGATCGAGCTCGAGGACGCTGCGCGCGTCGACGGGGCGAGCCGGTTCCGCATCTTCTGGTCGATCGTGCTGCCGCTCTCCCGTCCGATCCTCGCCTCCGTCGCGATCTTCGTGTTCATCGGCGCGTGGAACAACTTCCTCTGGCCGTTCCTCGTCATCAACGACACCACCCTGATGACGCTGCCGGTCGGACTCCAGACGGTGATCAGCGCCTACGGCGTGCAGTACGCGCAGGTCATGGCCCAGGCCGTGCTCGCGGCGCTGCCACTGATCATCGTGTTCATCATCTTCCAGAAGCAGATCGTCAAGGGCGTCGCGACCAGCGGCTTCGGCGGTCAGTAGTCCCTCCCCCGGCCCCCGGGCCGAAAATCCGCAGAGCCAGAATCAAGGAGTGCAATGAGCAAGGCCCGCATCACCATCGACCGCGACTTCACCATCGCCTATGTCCCCCGGAGACTCTTCGGGTCGTTCGTCGAGCACATGGGGCGCTGCGTGTACACCGGCATCTACGAGCCGGGACACCCGCAGGCCGATGAGCGGGGCTTCCGGCAGGACGTCCTCGCCCTCGTGAAGGAGATGGGCCCCACCGTGGTCCGCTACCCCGGAGGCAACTTCGTCTCGGGGTACCGGTGGGAAGACGGCGTCGGCCCCGTCGAGGATCGCCCCGTGCGCATCGACGGCGCGTGGCACACGATCGAGACCAACGCGTTCGGTCTGCACGAGTTCATGGACTGGGCGAAGGAGGCCGACGTCGAGGTCATGGAGGCGATCAACCTCGGCACCCGGGGTGTCGAGGAGGCCCGGTCGCTCGTCGAATACGCCAACCACCCGAGCGGCACGTACTGGTCGGACCTGCGTCGCAGGAACGGCGCCGAGAAGCCCTTCGACATCAAGCTGTGGTGCCTGGGCAACGAGCTCGACGGACCGTGGCAGATCGGCGGCAAGACCGCGACCGAGTACGGCCGGCTCGCTCAGGAGTCCGCCAAGGCGATGAAGCTCGTCGACCCCAGCATCGAGCTGGTGGCCGTGGGATCCTCCGGCCGGTCGATGCCGACGTTCGGCACCTGGGAGAACACCGTCCTCACCCACGCGTACGACGAGGTCGACTTCATCTCGATGCACGCGTACTACCAGGAGCACGACGGCGATGCCGAGTCGTTCCTCGCGGAGTCGGTCGACATGGATGCCTTCATCGACGGTGTCATCGCGACGATCGACGCCGTGAAGGCGGCGGGCAAGCACACGAAGCAGGTCGACATCTCGTTCGACGAGTGGAACGTGTGGGACCAGGTGAAGTTCAACGATGTCGAGTCGGTCGAGATCGCGAAGGCCGGGTGGAAGAAGCATCCGCGTCTGATCGAAGACACCTACAACGTGACGGATGCCGTCGTCGTGGGCACGCTGCTCAACAGCCTGCTGCGGCACGGCGACCGCGTGAAGATCGCCAACCAGGCGCAGCTCGTCAACGTGATCGCGCCGATCCGCTCGGAGGAGAACGGCCCGGCCTGGCGCCAGACGAGCTTCTGGCCCTTCGAGCGCATGGCGCGTCTCGCCAAGGGACGCATCCTGCGTCTCGCGGTGTCGGCTCCGCAGATCGAGACGAAGCGCTACGGCGGCGTCGACGCGATCGATGCGGCCGCGACCTGGGACGAGGAGACCGGACGCGTCGTCGTGTTCGTCGCGAACCGCTCACTCGACGAGGAGAGCGACCTCACCGTCGACCTGCACGGCCTGAGCGGCCTGCGGGTCGTGAACGCCGAGACCCTGACGATCCCCGAGGGCGGCGACCGCCACACCGCGAACCTCGAGACCACGCCGGATGCTGTGCACATGGTGCCGCTCGCCGGCGCCGAGGTCGTCGACGGCGCGGTGCGCGCGACGCTGCCGCCGCTGTCGTGGTCGGTCATCGAACTGGCCTGACGCGGCACCGCACCACACTCCGCCCGAGGCCGAAGCACCAGCCTCCGCCCGTTGAGCGAGCGAAGCACCGAGACGAAACGCGCACACGTCAAGCGCGTTTCGTCTCGCTCGCGGATCCTGAGCGCGTTTCGTCTCGCTCCGCTCGCTCAACAACCGGAGCGAAGAGACGAGACGAAGGGCGCTCAACAACCGGAGCGAAGAGACGAGACGAAGGGCGCTCAACGGGCGGGACAGGAAACCGGCGCGCTCAGCTCTCGACGTGTCGCTCGTCGACCCCGTCGTAGAACGACAGCGGACGGATCAGCGCGTTCGCGCCGGCCTGCTCGATGACGTGCGCCGTCCACCCGGTCACGCGCGCGGCGACGAACAGCGGGGTGAAGGTGAGGGTGTCGAAGCCGATCAGGTTGTACGCCGGGCCCGAGGGATAGTCGAGGTTCGGGTAGATGCCCTTGCGCGCCACGAACTCCGACTCGAGCGCGTCGTACAGCGCCGCGACCTCGGGCTTGTCGTAGTGCGCGACGAGGGTGTCCAACGCCGCCTTCATGGTCGGCACCCTCGAGTCGCCGCTCTTGTAGACGCGGTGGCCGAAGCCCATGATCTTTCGCTTCTCGGCGAGCGCCTCGTCGAGCCACGGCACGACGTTCGACGCCTCGCCGATCTCGTCGAAGATGTGCAGCACGGCCTCGTTGGCGCCGCCGTGCAGCGGGCCCTTGAGCGCACCGATCGCTCCGACCACGGCCGAGTACAGGTCGCTCAGGGTCGACGTGATCACGCGAGCCGTGAAGGTCGACGCGTTGAACGAGTGCTCGGCGTACAGGATCATCGAGCGGTTGAACGCGTCGACGACGACCGGGTCGGGCTCCTCACCGAACGTCATCCAGAGGAAGTTCGCCGAGTAGTCGAGGTCGGAGCGTGCCTCGATCGGCTCCTCGCCGCGGCGACGTCGCTGGCCGTACGCGACGATCGCGGGAAGAGCGGCGAACAGACGGATGCTGCGCTCGAGGTTCTCCTCGGGGCTGCCGCCCGCATCGAGCACCGAACCGCCGGCGTTCGTGTCGGACGCGCCGATCAGGCTCACGGCCGTGCGCACCTCGTCCATCGGGTGCGCCTCGATTGGGATCAGGTCGATCGCCGCCTTGACGTTGTCGGTCAGGGCGCGATGCGGGCGCTCCTGCGCCCGGAAGGCCGCGAGTTCCTCGAATGTCGGCAGCTCGCCGTGCCAGAGCAGATAGGCGACCGCCTCGAAAGGCTGGGTCGCCGCCAGCTCCTGCACCGGATAGCCGCGGTAGAGCAGGCTGTTCGTCTCGGGGTTGACCTTCGAGATCGCCGTCGTGTCGACGACGACCCCGGCGAGGCCCTTCTTGATGTCCGACTCGGTCATGCTCACTCCTTCGTGTACTTCGTCTCGTCGCTGCGCTCCTCGCTCAGCAACCGGCGTGGTTCCCTTCGCTGCGGTCAGGGACGCCCTCTGTCTACCGTGAAGCCTGCGACGCCCGAGTCGAACTGCGTGTAGGACTCGTAATCGATCAGGTCGTAGAGATCGGCTCGGTGCTGCATCTCACCGAGCTTCGAGGTGAGATGCCCCTCCTCGTTCAGCGTATCCAGCGCACGGCCCGCGGCGCCCATCGCGATGCGCAGCAGCGAGACCGGCCAGATGACCATGTTCACCCCGGCATCCCGCAGCTGCTCGACCGAGAAGAGGTCGCTCTTGCCGAACTCGGTCATGTTGGCGAGGATCGGCACGTCGAGCGCCTCCGCCATCGCCTCGAACTCCGCCAGCGTGCGCATCGCCTCGGGGAACACGGCGTCGGCCCCGGCATCCACCAGCGCCTTCGCCCGATCGATCGCGGACTCCAGTCCCTCGATCGCGCGGATGTCGGTGCGCGCCATGATCAGGAAGTTCGGGTCACGGCGGGCGTCGGCGGCGGCGCGGATGCGACGGATCGCCGTGGTCTCGTCGACGACGCTCTTGCCGTCGAGGTGGCCGCAGCGCTTCGGATTGATCTGGTCTTCGATGTGTGTGCCGGCGAGGCCCGCGTCTTCGAGTTCCTGAATGGTGCGGGCGACGTTCATAGGCTCGCCGAATCCCGTGTCGGCGTCGACGATCGCGGGGATGTCGGTCATGCGCGCGATCTGCTTCGCGCGGCCTGCGACCTCGGTCAGCGTGGTGAGCCCGATGTCGGGCACCCCGAGGTCGGCCGAGAGCACGGCGCCCGAGATGTAGACCCCGTCGAACCCCTTCTGCTCGATCAGGCGGGCGCTCAGCGGGTTGAAGGCGCCGGGGAACCTCAGCAGCTCACCGCTCGCGAGCCGCTCGCGGAACAGGCGGCGCTTCTCGGTCGGCGTGACGTGGGAGTACAGCATCAGTTCTTCCCTCTCTGGCGGGGTGCGCGTTTCGTCTCGCTTCGCTCGCTCAACGACCGGAAGCCGATCCCTCGACCGCTCAACGACCGGAAGCCGATCCCGCGACCGCTCAACGACCGGGGGTCGATCCCGCGACCGCTCAACGACCGGTGGCCGAGTCCCCGCTCGTTGAGCCGGTGGCACGGTCCCCGGTCGCTGAGTCCCCGCTCGTTGAGCGAGGAGCGAAGCGACGAGACGAAACGCGACATCAGAACAGGCCCTTCGGGGCGTCGGCACCCTCGAGCAGGCCGGGCTTCGCGATGATCGACAGCTCGCCGACCTCGGCGGCCGTGAGCTCGGGCAGGCGCTGCACGAGCTCGAGGAACCGCTCGATCTCGGCGGCCTCGAGCACGGGCTCGGCCAGCAGGCGGAACTTCGCGATGTAGTTGTCGCGGGCGAACGGTCGGGCGCCGAGCGGATGCGCGTCGGCGACGGCGATCTCGTCGACGACGGTCGTGCCGTCGGTGAGGCGGAACTCGACGCGACCGCCGAACGCCTTCACGTCGGGGTCCTCCGAGTGGTAGCGGCGCGTCCACTCGGCATCCTCGGCCGTGGTGACCTTGTGCCACAGCGCGACCGTGTCCTCGCGTCCCGCACGCTCCGGAGTGTACGAGTCGACGTGGTGCCAGCCGCCGTCCTGCAGCGCGACCGCGAAGATGTACGGGATCGAGTGATCGAGCGTCTCACGCGACGCCGTGGGGTCGTACTTCTGCGGATCGTTCGCCCCCGAGCCGATCACATAGTGCGTGTGGTGGCTGGTGTGCAACACGATCGCCTCGATGTTCGCGGGGTCGCGCAGCGCCGGGTTCTCGGTGCCGAGCTTGCGGGCGAGGTCGATCCACGCCTGCGCCTGATACTCGGCCGAGTGCTCCTTCGTGTACGAGTCGAGGATCGCGCGCTTCGCCTCGCCCGCGGCGGGCAGCGGCACCTCGTAGGCGGCATCCTTGCCGTCGAGCATCCAGGCGATCACGCCGTCTTCGCCCTCGTAGATGGGAGCGGGGCTCGTCTGCCCGCGCATCGCCCGGTCGACGGCCTCGACCGCGAGCTTTCCGGCGAAGGCCGGGGCGTGCGCCTTCCAGGTCGAGATCTCGCCCTTGCGGCTCTGCCGAGTGGCGGTGGTGGTGTGCAGCCCCTGGCCGACGGCCTGGTAGATCGTCTCGACGTCGAGGCCGAGCAGGGTGCCGATGCCGGCGGCGGCCGACGGGCCGAGGTGGGCGACGTGGTCGATCTTGTGCGTGTGCAGGCAGATCGCGCGCACGAGGTCCATCTGGATCTCGTAACCCGTCGCGATGCCGCGCACGAGCGCCCGTCCGTCCGAGCCCACATGCTGGGCGACGGCGAGGATGGGCGGGATGTTGTCACCCGGGTGCGAGTACTCGGCCGCGAGGAAGGTGTCGTGGTAGTCGAGCTCTCGCACGGCGACGCCGTTCGCCCAGGCCGCCCACTCGGGGCTGGTGCGGTGGTCGAGCGCGGCGCCGAAGACGGTGGCCCCGATGCCTCCGGTCGAGACGGGATGGCTGAACGCCTGGGCGCGGGCCGCGTTGATGGGCCCGCGGGTGAGCGATGCCGCGGCGACCGAGGCGTTGTCGATGATGCGGTTGATGATCATGTCGACGACGTCCTGCTCGACCTCGACCGGGTCGGCCGCGACCTCGGCGATCTTCCAGGCCAGCTGGTCTTCACGGGCGAGATTCTCGTCGCTGCGGTGGACGCGGACGTGGTGCGTGACGGTCATGATCTTCCTTCGGTCGCGGGATCGGGGAGGGAGTCGAGGATGCCGGCGAGCGCGTTGTGCAGGTGCACGTGCGTGGCGTGGGCGGCGAGGTCGCCGTCGCGTGCGGCGAGGGCGGCGGCGATCGTGCGGTGCTCGGCGGCGGAGGCGGCGAGACGGGCGGGCTTGTCGCGGGCCATGCGACGCACCCGTACGAGGTGGGTGCGCACGGTGCGCAGCGCCGAGGCGATGTAGTCGTTGTCGACCGCGGCGTCGAGTGCCGCGTCGAAGCGGGAGATCAGGGCGTAGTACGCGTCGCGGCCCGCCGAGGCGCCGAGATCGACGTGCGCGAACTCCTCGGCGAGTCCGGCGAACAGGGCGGCGTCGCCCCGCTGAGCGGCGAGGCGCGCGGAGCTCTCTTCGAGCGCGCGGCGGATCTCGAACAGGGCGCGGATGTCGTCGGCATCCAGATCGGCGACCACCGTGACCCGCGGGGACTGCTGCACGACCAGCCCGTCGGCGGCGAGGCGGCGCAGTGCCTCGCGCATCGGGGTGCGGCTGACGCCGAGGCGGGCGGCCTGCTCCACCTCGCCCAGCACGAAGCCGGCAGGAAGCGTTCCGGACTGGATGTCCTCCAGCAGTGCCGCGTACGCGCGATCGCTCGCGGTGATGCGATCGGCGACGGAGCTCATGCCCTCAGTGTATACATAAGTGCAGCATGAGGGAACCTCGAGGGATCAACCGCACCTCGACGTATACATAGCGACTCCAGCGCCGTCGCTCCGTCGACACCCGGTCTCCCTGTCCGGCCCACGCGAGCGGCGGGCGGGCGGCATCCGCTCCTCCGTGCGGGGTCAGTTACGCACCCGGAAATCCGTGCGGGGTCAGTTACGCACCCGGAAATCCGTGCAGGGTCAGTTGCGCACCCGAAACGCCGCTCCGGGATGCGAAATCGACCCCGCACGAAGTCGACCCCGCACGAAGTCGACCCCGCACGAAGTCGACCCCGCACGAAATCGACCCCGCACGGAAGCGGGCACGCCGCGCAAGCCAGGCATGCGCCGGCGATCGGAGCGGCCTCGCTACGAGAGGCTCGAAGCCCCTGCGCCCGGCCGCTGAGCGTCGCGCACGAGAGCCGTGAGCGCCGCGAGGTAGGCGGTGAAGCTCGCGCGTCCGAGCGGCGTGAGGGCCACGCGCCTCCCCCGCTTGTCGGAGGCGCTCTGGCTGACGCTCACCACGCCGGCACCGGCGAGCATCGACAGATGCTTGGACAGCGCCGACTTGCTCACTCCCGTGAGCCGCAGCAGTGTCGAGACGTCGACGTACTCGGCCGGCGACAGCGCCGACAGCACCGCCAGGCGCGCCGGTTCATGGAACAGCGGATCGAGCGCGGAGGCGGGAGAGACCGATCCTCCCGCCGCATCGCCGCTCTCTGACGGCGAGCCGTCAGGCATCGCCGCGCCGCACCCCTCCGTCGAGCGGCTCCCTGCGCGTCGCGAGACGCACGAGCGCCGGAGCGCACACCACGAAGATGACGACCGCGGCGATCAGAGCCGAGATCGTGTTCGGCGCCGCCCAGTCGAGCGCACGCACGAGCGCCTGCGTCGCCACGTAGACGCCGATGACAGCGAGGATGCTCGCCACGAAGAGGACCACGCCGCGTCGATCCGACCAGTCGAGGCGCAATCGGATCGGCCTGGCCACCGAGAGCACCACGACGGCGAGCGTCACCACACCCAACAGCCAGAGCATGTCGAGATCGACGACCGCGGCGTACGCGATGATCATCACCGCCGTCACGGCCGCAGCGGCGAGGGCGCCCGTGCGAGCGGCCCGGCGCTGGCCCTCTCGCGCCAGATCGAGATTCTTCTGTGCGTCGTCATTGTTCACTGCGATCATCCTCCAATGGTTTCCCGTGAAGAAACTATCACATCGTTGCGCGTGAGGAAACCATCTCCGGCTCCCCGAGCGCTGTGGAGCGCGGCTCGCCGAGCTTCACGACGACCACGCCGACCAGCACGAGCGCAGCGCCGAGCGCCTGCAGCAGGTCAGGCGACTGCCCGAGCAGCAGCCAGCCGAAGAGCAGCGAGGCGACGACCTCCGACAGGGCGATGAAGGATGCGAGGCGCGACCCCAGCATCCGCGTCGAGGCGATACCCAGGACGTAGGCGAGCGCCGTCGCGATGAGGCCGATCGCCAGCACCGGGACGAACCACGGCACGGTGCCGAAGCGGTAGGCGATGTCGTCTGTCGTCCACGCCATGGGCAGGATACCGACGAGCCCGGCGACCGTCAGCGCGACCGCGCCGAGCAGCAGCCCTCCCCCGGCGAGGGCGATCGGCGGCATCCCCGTGTCCGCCTTGGCCGACAGGAGGAAGTACGTCGCCGCCCCCACCATCGCGGCGAGCGCCCAGAGGATGCCGGCGACGTTCACCTCCGCGCCCGTGACGATGTCGAGCATCAGCACGAGCCCGACGAACGCGATGGCGGCGCCGATCACGCTGCGGCGGGTCGGTCGCTCTCCCCTGCGCAGCCACAGCCACAGGATGACGGCGATCGGCGCCGTGTACTCGATGAGCAGGGCCAGGCCGACGTCCATGACGGCGACCGCCTGGAAGTAGCAGAGCTGCGTGGCGGTCACCGCGAGCAGACCGTAGGCGGCGACCAGCGCGGCGTTCTTGCGCAGCACACCCCATCGCCCTCGCAGCGACACGATCGTCGGGATCAGGAGCACGAGCGCGGCGATCCACACCCGCGCGGTCACGGCGGCTCCCGGCGTCCATCCCGCATCGATGAGCCCGCGCGCCCAGCCACCCGACATCCCGAAGGCGAAGGCCGCGCCGATAGCCAGCGGCAGACCGATGCGCACGCCCGGCACCGTGGCGTCATTCGCAATGTGGCTCATGACAGGTGACGTTACTCGCGCACGATGTAAGGTGTCAATATGAATTTCACCGATGACACGGAAGAGGCGCTGCGCGCGGCGGTCCGGCTGGTGAACTCCGCCGAAGACCCCGCGACTTTCGAGACGCTCGCGGACCACGACGCCTTCCTCACGGACTTCCCCTATTCGGGACGACTCGACCGCGATGACGCCGAGCTCGCCGCACTGCGGGCGATCCGCCCCCGGCTGCGCGCCATGCTGCTCGCACCCCGTGACGACATGGCCCGGCACGTGAACGCCGCCCTCGCCGAGGCGCACCTCGCGCCCCGGCTCGTGCGCCACGACGGCGTCGACTGGCACCTGCACGCTGTCGACGACGAGCGTCCGCTCGCCGAGCGCGTGCTGATCGAGACCGCCATGGCCCTGATCGACGTCATCCGCGCCGATGAGGGCTCCCGCATCTCGATCTGCGCCGACGACACCTGCGAGGCCCTGGCCCTCGATCTGTCGCGAAACCGCTCGAAGCGCTACTGCTCGACCACCTGCACCAACCGCAACGCCGTCGCCGCGTATCGGGCACGGCGCGCGAACGCCTGACCCGCTCGGAGACCGATGACGTCCTTCCCCTCGCCCTACGACACCTGGTTCCCCCACGCCGAGTTCGACGGCACGTACGGGCACACGCCGAGCACGCTGCGCGAGATCGCGCCGGTCCCCGCGCCGCCGGGCTTCACCGAGCGATGGATGCGCTGGCGCGAGGAGGCGCGGGCGACGGATGCCGACCCCACCGTGCTCTCCACCTCGTCGGTGGACGGCCGACGGGTGTCGATCATCGAGCATGCAGGAGTCGACGGCATCCGGCTGCGCGCCTGGCTCGTCGAGCCGCTCGAGGGCCCCGTCCGCGTCGGCGTCGTGCACGGCCACGGGTACGGCGGGCGGGATGCGGTCGATCTGTCGCGCGTGCCCGCCGACGCCGCCGCGATCTTCCCGGTCGCCCGCGGTCTCGCGACGCTGAACGCGGGTGTCGGCGCCCCCGATCAGCCGCTCGAGCACGTGCTGACCGGCATCGACGATCCCGATCACTACGTGCTGGGACTGTGCGCCCGCGACCTCTGGCTCGCCGCGGATGCGCTGACCGCCCTGGTGGCTCCCCTGCCGCTCTATTACATCGGCGAGAGCTTCGGCGGCGGCATCGGCGCCCTCGCTCTCCCGTGGGACGACCGCTTCATCGGGGCGACCCTCATCGTGCCCAGCTTCGGGCAGTACGACGAGCGGCTGGCGGCGCGGTGTCTCGGCAGCGGCGAGGCGGTGCGCGCGCACATCGCGGTGCATCCGGAGGCTCGCGAGGTGCTGCGCTGGTTCGACGCGTCGACGGCTCTCGGCGTCGCCCGCGTCCCGGTGCGGGTCGAGGCGGCGCTGTGGGATCAGTCGGTGCCGCCGCAGGGGCAGTTCGGCGTCGCGAACGCGGCCCGGATGCTCGAGCTGGCCGCCCTCCCGGCCGGCCATGCCGAGTATCCGGGACTCGACGAGGTGACGGCCGAGGCGGTCAGGGGCGGCCGCGCCCACCTCGCTCGCACGCTGCGCGCCGCATCCTGAGACCAGGAGCGTCGCGCGCTCTCCGAACGCTGGACGCCACCTGTCATCACAGGTACACTCGACTTGTCATTACAGGTTGCGCAGCGCCGCAGCATCCGTACGAGGAGCATCGATGCCCCAGTTCCACACGCCCCCGATCTCGCCGATGGCGATCTCGTTCGACGCAGAGGCGCTCACGCTGAGTCCGGAGGGGCCCACCCTCACGCGGCGGATGTCCGACCTCGAGGGCCTGTTCCTGGACGCGGATGCCTGGGCCGCGGCATCGGCCGGCGAGAACCCCGTCGTCTACACCGTGGTCAGCTCGCCCGTCCCCGAGGTGGATCGCGAGCTGCCGCAGTCGATCACGACGATCATGCCGGGCGACACCTCGGGTGAGCTCTGGATGACCAAGGGCCACCAGCATCCGAACCACCAGGGCGAGATCTACCTCGCACTGAAGGGCCGCGGGGGCCTGCTGATGTTCGACGGCGAGCGCACCGAGTGGCTCGACATGCTGCCGGGCACGATCGGCTACATCCCGCCGGGCTGGGCCCACCGCTCGGTCAACACGGGCGACGAGCCCTACGCCTTCCTCGCGGTCTACCCCGGCGGCGCCGGACACGACTACGGGTGGGTCCTCGATCACGGGATGGGCGCACGCGCCTATCGCGCGAGCGAGGGCGTGGACCTGCGTCCTTATTCCGCGTCCCCCTCGGCGGAGTGAGGGCCGGGCCATGCTGATCGCGCACGATCTCGGCACCACCGGCAACAAGGCGTCGCTGCACCACGACGACGGGCGTCTCGTCACCTCGGTCACCGTGCCGTACCCCGCCCACTTCGCCGCGGGCGGCATCGCCGAGCAGGATCCGGATCACTGGTGGGATGCCGTGGTCGCGGCCACCCGCGAGCTGCTCGACCGCGCCACCGTCGCGCCCGAGACCATCGGCGGCCTCGTCGTCAGCGGCCAGATGATGGGCACGGTGCTCCTCGACGCCCACGGGCATCCGGTGCGGCCGGCGATCATCTGGGCCGACACCCGCTCGGGCACCCAGACCCACGCCCTCGAGCAGCGTCTCGGCGCCCACGACGCCTACCGCCTGCTCGGCCACCGCCTGAATCCCACTTACTCGGTCGAGAAGATCATGTGGGTGCGCGACAACGAGCCCGACGTGTGGGCGCGGGTGCGCCACTTCTGCGTCGCGAAGGACTACATCGTCTATCGGCTCACCGGCCGCCTCGCGACCGAGCGGTCGGACGCCTCCGGCACGAACGCCTACGACCAGCAGAGCGGCATCTGGTCGACCGAGGTGCTCGCGGCCGCGGGACTCGACGCCGCACTGTTCCCCGAGATCCTCGAATCGACGACCGTCGCCGGATCCCTCACGGTCGAGGCGGCGGATGCCCTCGGCCTCCCCGCCTCCGTCCGCGTCGTGATGGGCGGCGGCGACGGACCGCTCGCCGCGGTCGGCTCGGGCATCGTCGCCCCGGAGGACGGCGCGTACGTGTGTCTCGGCACCTCGTCGTGGATCTCGTTCGCGAGCCTCGCGCCGCTGCACGATCCGCAGATGCGCACCATGACGTTCGACAACGTGGTGCCGGGCTCCTTCGTCCCGACGGCGACCATGCAGGCAGGCGGCGCCTCGGTGCAGTGGATCTCCGAGGCGCTCTCCCCCGACCCCGCGCACCCCGACACCGCGCGGCTGACGGCCGAGGCCGGCGGCCACCTCGACACCGAGGATCTCTACTTCCTCCCCTACCTGCTGGGTGAGCGATCGCCCCTCTGGGACCCGCACGCCCGCGGGGCCTTCGTCGGACTCGGGCGCCACCACACCCGTGCGCACCTCACCCGAGCGGTGCTCGAGGGGGTGGCGTACAACCTGCTCACCTGCATCGAGGCGTTCCGGGAATCCGGTGCGACGATCGACCGCATCGACGCCGTAGGCGGCGGCGCCCAGAGCGACGCCTGGCTCGGCATCCTCGCCGACGTGTGGGGCGTGCCGATCCGCCGCCGCACCATCGTCGAAGAGGCGAACAGCCTCGGCGCGGCCGTCACGGGCGCCGTGGGACTCGGACTCGCAGACTTCTCCGCGGCCCGCGCGCTCAGCGAGGTCACGGCCGAGTTCACCCCGGATGCCGGTCGGCACGCCGTGCACGCACAGCGGCACGCCCGTTTCACGGCGGCGTACGACGCCCTCGAACCGTGGTTCGCATCCGCCCCCGCTTCCGCCCCCACCGGCCGCGAGAGCTGATGGGCGTCATCCTCACGACCAGCCGCTCGTTCTCCGACGGTGACGTCGACCTCGTCGCCCTGGCACACGCCGCAGGCCACGAGATCGTGCGCGGCCCCGCGCACCACGCCCTTCCCGAGCTCGCGCCGCTGCTGGCCGCGGCGGAGGGCTGGATCGCGGGCACCGGACCGGTGACCGACGACCATCTGGCCGCCGCCCCGAACCTCAGGGTCATCGCGCGCTACGGCGTCGGCACGGAGGCGGTGGATCTCGATGCAGCGGTGCGGCGCGGCATCCCGGTGACGAACACCCCCGGGGCGAATGCGGATGCCGTCGCCGACCACGCCGTCGGGCTCATGCTCTCGGCACTCCGGTACACCGCCGACGGCGACCGTCGCGTGCGCCGCGGCGACTGGAGCGTCCGCCGCGGCAGGGAGCTCGGCGCGGCGACCGTGGGCATCGTCGGATTCGGGAGGATCGGGCAGGGTGTCGCGCGGCGGCTGAGCGGCTTCGGCCCGCGCATCCTCGCCACCGACCCGTTCCTGCCCGCCGCCGTGATCGCGGACGCGGGCGCCGAACCCGCCGACCTCGACGACCTGTTCCGCACCGCCGACCTCATCACGCTGCACGCTCCGGGCGGGCGAGCGCTCGTCGATGGGGCGCGGCTCGACGGCATCCGCCACGGCCTGATCCTGGTGAACACGGCGCGCCCCGATCTGGTCGACGAGTCGGCGCTGGCCGAGGCGCTGCGCGACGGGCGCCTCGGCGCGTACGCCGCCGACACGCTCGACGGCGACACCGCGGCGAGCGCGAGCCCCCTGCTCGCCGACGACCTCGCCGACCGCGTGATCGTCACGCCCCACCTCGGCGCCCAGACCACGCAGGCCGTCGACGCCATGGGATCCATGTCTCTCGACGACGTGCTCAGCGTGCTCGCGGGCCGCCCTCCCCTGCATCCCGTCTCCCCGCGATCCTGAAGGACCCAGGCAATGACACTCACCGAGACTCCCGCCACCACGACCGGCGGCTACATGGGCTTCATCGGCGTGAGCACCGGCTCGTCGTCGATCATGAGGGTGTTCCCGGCGTGGGCCGAGGTGCTGGGCCTGCCCACCGCGAATCTCGTGGGCCACGACCTGCCCATGGATGCGACGCCCGCGCAGTACGTCGCGATGGTCGAGCGGATCCGCGACGACCCCCGCCATCGCGGCGCGCTCGTGACGACGCACAAGATGAACGTGTTCGCCGCCGCGTCCGACCTCTTCGACGAGCTCGATCCCTTCGCCGTCTCGTGCGCCGAGATCTCCAGCATCTCGAAGCGCGGCGACCGGCTGATCGGGCGGGCCAAGGATCCGCTCACGGTCGACCTCGCGCTGAACGACTTCCTTCCCGCCGATCACTTCGCCCGCACGGGGGCCGAGGTCGTGATCCTCGGCGCCGGGGGCTCGGGCACCGCCCTCAGCTGGGCGCTGGCGGAACGGGCCGATGCTCCGGCGAAGATCACCGTGACCGCCCGCGACGACGACGCCCTCACTCACCTGCGCGAGGTGCACCGCCAGCACGGCACTCCCGAGGGACTGATCACCTACGTGCGCACCGACACGGTGCAGGATGCCGCCGCGATCGTCGCCTCGGCGCCGACAGGGTCGCTGATCGTGAACGCCACCGGTCTCGGCAAGGATCGCCCCGGTTCACCGCTGCCCGACGATGTCGTGTTCCCCGAGGGCGCCTGGGTGTGGGAGTTCAACTACCGCGGCTCGCTGGAGTTCCTGCATCAGGCACGCGCCCAGGAGGCCGCGCAGGGCCTGCACGTCGTCGACGGCTGGCGGTACTTCATCCACGGCTGGTCGCAGGTGGTCGCCGACGTCTTCGAGATCGACCTCACGCCCGAGATCGTCGAGCGTCTCGCCGACGCCGCCGAATCGGTGCGCTGATGTCCGTCGTCCGCACGGTCCTCGGCGACGTCGACCCTGCCCAGCTCGGGCCGACGGACTACCACGAGCACCTCTTCCAGATCTCGCCGCTGCTGGTCGGCGACGAGCTCGACGACGAAGACCTCTCGGGTCGAGAGGCCGCGCTGCTGAAGGCCAGCGGCTTCACGGCGATGGTCGACGCCACCCCGTTCGGGCTCGGCCGGGATCCGGAGGGGGTCGCGCGCATCAGCGCCGGCACCGGGGTGCAGGTCGTCGCCTCGACGGGACGCCACCGCGAGGCGCACTATGGCCCCGACCACCCCACGCGCTCGGCGGATGCCGAGACGCTGTCGGCGCGCTTCATCCGCGAGGTCGAGGAGGGGATGCCGCGCCACGACGACGATCCCGAGGGTGTGCGCGCACTCGGCCCCGACGGCGAGGCGCCCGTGCGCGCCGGTCTGCTGAAGGCCGGCGTGGACTACTGGCGCATCAGCCCGTTCGAGCACACGACGCTGCTCGCGGTCGCGGCGGCGCAGCGGATGACCGGAGCGCCGGTGATGGTGCATCTGGAATTCTGCACCGCCGCGCACGAGGTGCTCGATCTGCTCGAGCGTGAGGGCGTGGCCGCCGACCGCGTGGTGCTCGCGCATGCCGACCGCGACCCGGATCCGGGTCTGCACGCGTCTCTCGCCGAGCGCGGCGCCTACCTGGGCTATGACGGGTTCGCCCGTCCGCGCACCCGTTCCGATGCCGAGCTGCTCGCGCTGACCGCGCGGGTGGTCGAGTACGGGGCCGTCGATCGCATCGTGCTCGGCGGAGACGTCGCCCGCCGCACCCGCTACATCTCGTACGGCGGCATGCCCGGCCTCGCCTACCTCGGCGAGCGCTACGTCCCTCGTCTGCGGTCCGCGATCGGCGACGACGCCGTCGAGCGGATGCTGGTGGCCAACCCCGCCCGGCTGCTCACCCTGACCCCCGCACGTTGAGCGAGGAGCGAAGCACCCCCAGCCTCCGCCCGTTGAGCGAGGAGCGAAGCACCGAGACGAAACGCCCGCCCGCTGAGCGAGGAGCGAAGCACCGAGACGAAACGCCCACCGCCCCTCCCCGCCCGTTGAGCGAGGAGCGAAGCACCGAGACGAAACGCCGCACCACGAACCCCGAGGAGACCTCATGACCGAACCGACCATCCTGCACGCCGTGTTCACCGCGCGCCCGGGAAGGGGCGACGAGGTCGCCGCGCTGCTGCGCGACTTCGCCGATGTCGTCCGCGCCGAGGAGGGCAACGTCGTGTTCGATGCGACCCGTCTCGTCGACGACCCCGACCGGTTCTTCGTCTACGAGGTCTATCGCGACGAGGCGGCCTTCCGGTCGCACATCGCCGCTCCTGCGGGAGTGCCGTTCAACGAGGCGCTGCAGCAGCTCATCGTCGAGCCGTCGTCGATCCTCACCTTCCTCCGCCGCATCTGATCCGCCGCATCTGATCCGCCGCACCGCCGGACACGGAAGAAGCCCCCCGCCCGAAGGCGAGGGGCTTCCGACGATCTGCTCGGGTCACTCGTAGAGGACCGCGGCGATGTCCTTGTCCTCGAGGTTGGTGCTGTCGTACCAGTACGAACCGGTGTCGTAGAACTTCTCGACCGACTCGCCGTTGGCGGCGTCGTAGGCGGCCTGCACGACCTGCGCGCCGATGCCGATCGGGTCCTGCGTGATCGCGCCGGCCATGGTGCCGTCCTTGATGGCGTTGATCTGGGCCGCGCCCGAGTCGAAGCCGACGATCGTGATCTTGCCCTTCTCGAGACCGAGCTCGTTCACGGCGTTCACGACGCCGATGGCCGAGCCCTCGTTGGTGCCGTAGATGCCCTTGAGGTCGGGGTGCGCCGCGATCAGCGTCTTCGCGATGTCCGCCGACTTCAGGTGGTCGCCGTCTCCGTACTGGATGTCGACGATGTCGATGTCGGGGTAGTCGGCCTCGATCTTGTCGACGAAGCCGTCACGACGCTCGACACCGGTGGAGTTGATCTGCGAGTGGCCGACGATCGCGACCTCTCCCTTTCCGCCGATGAGCTCCGCCATGTGCTCGGCCGCCAGCGCGCCGGCGACCTTGCTGTCGGTGGCCGAGAGGCTCAGGCCCACGTCGCCGTCGCACGGGGCGTCGAAGTAGACGACCGGGATGTCCTTGGCCTTGGCCTGCTCGAGCGGAGCGACGCACGCCTCGGGGTCGAGGGCCGCGTAGGCGATGGCGTCGGGGTTCTTGTCGATGGCGCTCGTGAGCATCTCGAGCTGCTGCGCGATCTCGGTCTCGGCGGCGGGGCCTTCGAACGTGATGCGCACGCCCAGCTCCTCGGCCTTGTCCTCGGCGCCCTTCTTCACGGCCTGCCAGAACTGGTGCTGGAAGCCCTTCGACACGAGCGCGATGTACATCTCGCCATCGCCGCTGCCTCCGTCGCCGCTTCCTTCTTCGATGACGTCACCGCCGCCGCCTGCACAGCCTGCGAAGACGAGGGCCGATGCGGCCACGAGCGCCGCGAATGCGGTTTTCTTGCCGAATTTCATGAAAACTCCATTGTTCTGTGGTGGATGGGACTGCGTGTGAGGTGGTGCGGATCGCAGCTGGTGCTGCGTTCTCTGGTGCTGCGTTCTCGGGTGGTGGATGGGTCAGGTGTGCTGGCGGTTGCGCAGCGAGTCGAGGAAGACGGCCAGGAGCACGACGACGCCGACGACGATGTTCTGCCACTCCGACTGGATCGACAGGATGCGCAGGCCGTTGACGAGCACGCTCATGATGAGCGCGCCGATCACGGTGCCGAGGATCGAGCCGCGTCCGCCGAGCAGCGAGGTTCCGCCGATGATCACCGCGGCGATCGCCTGCAGCTCGTAGCCGGTGCCGATCTGCGGCTGGGCGGAGTCGAGGCGGGCGGCGATGACGATGCCCGCGATCCCGGTGAAGGCACCGGCGAACATGTAGATGAGGATCGTCCAGCGGCGGGTGTTCACACCCGACAGGCGGGTGGCCTCCTCGTTCGATCCGATCGCGAACGTGTAGCGACCGAGCAGGGTCTTCGACAGCACCAGCCAGGCCACGATCGCGAGGGCGGCGGTGATCAGCACGGCGTTCGGGATGCCGGGGATGATGACGCCGAGGGCGATCTTCTTGAAATCGGGAGCCGAGGTCGAGAAGTAGATCGGTGCGACGTTGGAGATCACCAGCGCGAGACCGCCGGCGATCATCATCATCGCGAGGGTCGCGATGAACGGGGGCAGCCGGAGGAACGTGATGTTCACGCCGTTGACCAGGCCCATCAGCACACCGGTGAGGACGCCGCCGATCACACCCACCCAGACCGGCAGGCCCAGGTTCGTGACGATGACGCCGGTCATCACGGCGCACAGCGCCATGCCGGTTCCGATCGACAGGTCGATGCCGCCGGTGATGATCACGAAGGTCGTGCCGAGGGCGAGGATGCCGATGACCGCCGTCGACAGCAGCACCGTGGCGATGTTGCTGAAGGTGAAGAAGTTGGGGCTGGCGATCGAGAAGAACAGCACCAGCACGATGAGCGTGCCGAATGCCAGCGACTGCTGGACCTGACGCTTCAGGAACCCGACGACGTCGCGCTTGTCGGTGTTCTCGTCGAGGGCGGTCTGGATGATCGTCGTCGTGGACGACCCGTTCTGCGGAGCGCTCATCAGTCTTCCTCCCCGTGTGCTGCGAGTTGCATGATCTTCTCCTGGCTGGCGTCCTCGTTGCGGAGGGTGCCGGTGATGCGTCCGTTCGCGAAGACCGCGATGCGGTTCGCGACGCGGAGGATCTCCGGCAGTTCCGACGAGATGACGATGATGGATTTGCCCGCATCCGCGAGCTGCTGCATGAGGCGGTAGATCTCTTCTTTGGCGCCGACGTCGATGCCGCGAGTCGGCTCGTCGAAGATGAGGATGTCGCAGTCGCGCATCAGCCACCGGGCGATGACGACCTTCTGCTGGTTGCCTCCCGACAGCAGCTTCACGATCTGGTTCACCGAGGGCGTCTTGACCCGCAGCTGCTCGACATACTCCTTGGTGCGGCTCTTGGCCTTGCTGTCGCCCATCCAGCCGATGCCGTTGGCGTAGGTGCCGAGCGAGGCGAGCACGGTGTTGAAGGTCACATCCTGCTCGAGCATCAGCCCGAGCAGCTTGCGGTCCTCCGAGAGGTACCCGAGGCCGTGCTTGACGGCATCCGCGGGCTGCGTGATCCTGGCCGCACGTCCGCCGATCGTGATCTCGCCGCCGTCGCTGCGGTCGGCGCCGATGATCGCACGGGCGGTCTCGGTGCGCCCTGCCCCCATGAGTCCCGCGAAGCCCAGGATCTCTCCCCGGTGCAGCTGGAACGACACGTCCTTGAGGAGGTTCCGGGTCGAGAGCCCCCGCACATCGAGGACGATGGGGTCGTCGGCGTGCTCACGGGCCGCGGGGCGCGTTCCCTCGTCGATCACGCGGCCGACCATCATCTCGATGATCTTCGGGATGCTGACCTCGGATCGGTCCAGTGATCCGATGTATGTGCCGTCGCGGAGCACCGTGACGCGGTCGGCGAGACGCCGCAACTCGTCCATGCGGTGCGAGATGTAGACGATCCCGGTACCCGATGCCCGCAGCTGCTCGATCAGCACGAACAGCGTCTCGGTCTCGGAGTCGGTGAGCGCCGAGGTGGGCTCGTCCATGATCAGGACCTTGGCATTGAAGGAGAGCGCCTTGGCGATCTCGACCATCTGCTGCTCGGCCACCGTGAGCTCGCCCACGAGCTGCTTCGGGTTCAGCCCGATGCCGAGACGCTGGAGCAGTTCGGCCGTCTGCGCGTTGAGCTTGCGCTCCGAGAGGAACGGACCGGTGGTCGGCTCCCGCCCCACGAAGATGTTCTGCGCCACGGTGAGATCGGGCATCAGGTTGAGTTCCTGGTGGATGATCGTGATCCCGAGCTGCTGGGCCTGCAGCGGGCTGGTGAGCTCCACCTCCGACCCCTCGAAGGTGATCGTGCCCTCGTCCTTGGTGTAGATGCCCGAGAGGATCTTCATCAGGGTGGACTTGCCTGCGCCGTTCTCACCGACGAGCACGAGGACCTCACCGGCGCGCACCTCGAGGTGCACCTGCTTGAGAGCCTGCACACCGGGGAATCCCTTGCTGATCCCGTCGACTCTGAGAATGGGGTCACTCATGTGCTCACCTGCTTCCTTGGAGGTCGTCATCCGCTGATTCCGGTCGAACCGGAAACATCGGATCAATTCTGCGGCTTGCACACCGCTCTGCGCAAGTTGTATCTAAATGTAACTAAGTGCCTGAGTGAAGGGAAGGCCTGTAATAACAAGTTGGCAACAGGTTCCCTCGACAGGACGTCAGTGCAGCCGGATCGAATCGACCGCGACGAGCTTGTCGCGGATGTACGCGTTCGCGTGCACTCCGAGCTCGACGTTGTCGGTCCACAGGTTGCGCCAGATCCCGAGCATCCGGCTGAGGTCGGGAGCGACCACCGCCGACGAGAACGACTCGAACACGATCGGCCCGTCGTAACCGATGCGTCCGAGAGCCTTGAAGAACGTGTCGAAGTCGACCGTGCCGGTGCCGAGATAGCCGCGATGGCTCTCGCCGATGTGCACGTAGCGCAGCGACGGTGCCGCATCGAGCACCGGCGCGAACATATCCGACTCCTCGATGTTCATGTGATACGTGTCGAGATGGATGCCGACGTTCGGCCGCTGCACCTCGTCGACGAACGCGATCGCCTGACGCGCCGTGTTGAGAACGTTCGTCTCGTAGCGGTTGACGACCTCGAGCGACACCGAGATCCCGCGTTCGGCGGCGTGGTCGGCCACCCGTGCGATGGTGGCCCGACTGCTCGCCATGCCCTCGGCGGTGACCGGGTCCATGTACTTCTTCATGGCGCTGTAGATCACGCCGCAGAAGTGCTGCCCGCCGAGATCCGCCAGCACGTCGACCGCCTTGAGCAGCAGCGCCTCGCCAGCCGCGACGACCGCGGGGTCAGCGCTGGTCACATCGGTGGCCTCGGACAGTCCCAGTGACGCGCTGACCGACAGGTCGTGCTCCTCGAGCGCGTCTCTGGCGGCGGCGACATCGAACGAGAACGGGTCCATGAGCGGGAACTCGATGAGGTCGAAACCCGCCTGCTTCGTCTTCTCGACCGCGAGACGGATGCCGTCGGCATCGAAGTGTCCGGTCCAGACGAGCCCGTGGCAGCCGATGTTCATGAGACCTCTCGAAAGACGGGTGTGGGGCACCATCGCCTCGCCGGGTTTGGCACGTGCCAACTCCGTGTTCAGTCACCGTACGCGGAGGGCGGATGCGGTGTCAAGAACTTTCTTGGCACGTGCCAATCGCTGGGATACTGTGGAGTCGTCGGTGCCGCGCGGCCGCGCAGTCGCCCCCGCGCATGCGCGCACCGACGCCGTCGACAAGGAGCTCCATGCCCGCCAGCGTCAAGGATGTCGCCGCCCTCGCCGGGGTGTCCTCATCCACCGTCTCGAACTACCTCAACCACCCGCATGTGCTCGGAGAGTCCAGCGCCGCGAAAGTCAGGGACGCGATCGATCGACTGGGATACGTGCCGAACGAATCGGCACGCCAGCTGCGTGCGGGGTCGAGCAAGACGCTCGCGCTGATCCTGCTCGACGCCTGGCTGCCGTACTTCCACGAGCTCTCCCGGGGCGTCGAGGATGCCGCGCGCGAAGGCGGCTGGTCGCTGTTCTTCAGCAACAGCAACCGCGACGCCGCCACCGAGCGCGGCAACATCGACATGTTCGAGGCACACCGCGTGCAGGGCATCGTCATCTATCCGCTCGAAGACGTGGTGCCCCGACTCGAACAGCTCGCCGATCGCGGCATCCGCTCGGTCGTGGTGGGGCCCATCCCCGAGTCGTCGAGCGTCGGGTCGGTGCGCTTCGACGACCGCGGCGGCGGGCGCCTCGCCGGCGAGCACCTGCTCTCTCTCGGCCGTCGCCGCATCCTCTTTCTCGGAGCGCCCAGCGTCAGCCAGTCGAACGATCGCCTGAGAGGGCTGGAGGATGCCGTCGCGGGCACCGACGCCACGCTCGAGGTGATCGACGTGCCGCATCTCGCGACCGAGGACGGACTCGAGGCCGGCGGGCGCGTCGCCGCCTTGCCCGCGGCCGAGCGCCCCGACGCGATCTTCGCCGCGAACGACATGGTGGCGATCGGCGTGCTCACGCAGCTGCTGCGCCACGGCATCCGCGTTCCCGAGGACGTCGCGATCGTGGGCTTCGACGACGTCACGCAGGCGCGTCAGAGCGTCGTGCCGCTGACGAGCGTGCGGCAGCCGGGGTACGAGATCGGCCGCGCCGCCGGGGCGGCGCTGATCCGCCAGCTCACCGATCCGACGGGCGGGCTGCCCGCACCGACTCCGTTCGCGGCCGAACTCGTGATCCGCGAGTCGACGGTCGGCGCCTGAGCCCGCCGATGCCCCGTGCACGATTCAGCACGACGTTGCGCTGACACCGATGCCGGGCATCCGGAATCCGCGTGCCGCGCGCGCCGCTGCTGAATCGTGAACGCGCCCAGCCGCGCTCAGGCGGGGATCAGCCCCTCCGCCGCCAGCTCCTCCCACAGCGCGGACGGGATGTCCCGCGCCGCGTACTCGGCGTTCTGCCGCAGCTGCGCCGCGCGGCTGCCGCCCACTACGACCGAGCGCACGACGTCGGACTGCAGCGGGTACTGGATCGCAGCTGCCGGCACCGGCACGTCGTGCGCCGCACATACCGCGGCGATACGCACCAGCCGCTCCCACAGCTCATCCGGCAGCTGACCGTACTCATACCGGCCGTCGCGTCGCGGCTCGTTCGACGCGAGCAGGCCCGAGTTGAAGACGGATGCCGCGACGATCCCCGTTCCGGTCGCCCGGCATGCCGGCAGCACGTCCTCGGCCGCCGGCTGCTCGAGCAGCGTGTACCGCCCGGCGACCATGATCAGGTCGAGATCGGCCGAGCGCACCGACGCGGCGAGCGCGTCCGACACCATCGAGCCGACGCCGATCGCCGACACCTCGCCGCCTGCACGCACCTGCTCGAGCGCGGGCAGGGCCTCGGCGAGCGCGAGGTCGAGGTCGTGCCGCTCGGGGTCGTGCAGGTAGACGAGGTCGATGCGCTCGATGCCGAGGCGCTCGCGAGACTCGTCGAGGCTGCGGCGGATGCCGTCGGCCGAGAAGTCCCACTCGCGGCGCAGGTCGTCGGGCACGTGGAAGTCGTTCGCGGTGTCGAGGCCGCCGTCGTGATCGGGGTTCGGCCGCAGCAGCCGACCGACCTTCGTCGACAGCACGTACTCGTCGCGCGGTTTCGTCTGCAGGAAGGCGCCGAGGCGCCGCTCCGAGAGCCCCAGCCCGTAGTGCGGAGCCGTGTCGAAGTAGCGGATGCCGCTCTCCCACGCCGCCTCGAGGATCCCCCACGACTCCTCGTCGCTCAGCGCCCGGAAGAGGTTGCCGACGTTCGCGGCACCGTAGCCGAGCTCCGGCACGGTCAGGCGCGCCCGCCCGCCCGCCGACACGCCAGATGTAGGACCGTTTTCCGGGATCCGTCCGACATGTGGCGTGTCGGCCCCCGAAACGTCGGCCCCATCGGCCCCGTCGGCCCCGTCGGCCCCGACCCCATCGGCCCCCGACGTGTTGGACCTCGGGACGGACTCCGCAGGCTCAGACACCGACATGCCGTCCCGTCCACGTGTAGGCGGCGATGCTCTCGGCCTTCATCTCCATGCCGGACCCTGCCGCGGTCGGCGCCATGTACGAGCCGCCCTTGATGTCGGTGGGGATCACGAAGTGCTCGTGCAGATGGTCGACGAACTCGATCATGCGTCCTTCGCGGGTGCCGGTGACGGCGACGAAGTCGAACATCGACAGGTGCTGCACGGCCTCGCAGAGACCGACTCCCCCGGCGTGCGGGCAGACCGGCACCCCGAACTTCGCGGCGAGCAGCAGGTTGGCGATGTTCTCGTTGACGCCGGCGACCCGCACGGCGTCGATCTGCATGACCGAGATCGCCTCGGCCTGCAGCAGCTGCTTGAAGATGACCCGGTTCTGCGCGTGCTCGCCGGTGGCGACGCGGATGGGCGCGATGCCTCGCGCGATCTCGGCGTGACCGAGCACGTCGTCGGGGCTCGTGGGCTCTTCGATCCAGGCCGGGTGGAACTCGGCGAGCGCGGTGACCCACTCGATCGCCTCCGACACCTCCCAGCGCTGGTTGGCGTCGATCGCGATCGGGAAGTCCGGTCCGCAGACCTCACGCGCCTTGCGGAAACGGCGGATGTCGTCGTCGAGGTCGGCACCGACCTTGAGCTTGATCTGGGTGAAGCCGTCGGCCATCGCCTCGCGGGCGAGCCGCTCGAGCTTCTCGTCCGAGTAGCCGAGCCAGCCGGGGCTGGTCGTGTACCCGGGGTAGCCGGTGGCGAGCAGCTCGCGCTCGCGCTCGGCGCGGCCGGGCTCGGCAGCGCGCAGGATCTCGAGGGCGTCGTCGCGGGTCAGGGCGTTGGTGAGATAGCGGAAGTCCACCAGGTCCACCAGCTCTTCGGGCGTCATCCGCGCCAGCAGCTGCCAGAGCGGGAGCCCCGCGCGCTTGGCCTTGATGTCCCACAGCGCATTGATGACGGCGCCGATCGCCATGTGCATGACGCCCTTCTCCGGTCCGAGCCAGCGCAGCTGGGAGTCCCCGATGATGTCGCGGAACGTGCCGCCCATGTCGTCGAGGAGCGGCTCGATCTCACGACCGACGAGGTGTCCGGCGAGCGCGTCGATCGCCGCGACCTGCACGTCGTTGCCGCGGCCGATCGTGAAGACGAAGGCGTGGCCGTCGACGCCGTCCTCGGCATCCGTGCGCACGATCACGTACGCGGCGGAGTAGTCGGGGTCGGGATTCATCGCGTCCGAGCCGTCCAGACTCAGCGACGTCGGGAAGCGGATGTCGGTCGTGTCGAGGGCGACGATGCGGCTCACGGGATCCTCTCGTGCACGGGGGGAAGGATTCGTGCAGATCTCTTGGAGTGTAAACATCCGATGTCTATACTGTCAACGAGCCGCGCTACGACAGCGCGCCGCCGCACCGGCGGAAACGGCACTGATCAGGAGAGACATGAAGTTCGCACGTCTAGGCAGCCTCGGCGCCGAGATCCCCGTCCTCGTCGAGGGTGACCGCTACCTCGATCTGCGGTCCGTGACATCCGATGTGAACGGCGACTTCCTCGCCGGAGACGTCGTCGCACGCGTCGAGGCGGCCCGTGCGGCCGGTGAGCTTCCCGAGCTCGAGGATGCCGCCGCACGGCGCATCGGCGCGCCGATCGTCCGCCCCAGCGCCGTGATCTGCATCGGGCAGAACTACGCCGCGCACGCGAGGGAATCCGGGGCGGAGCCGCCCACCGTGCCGATCATGTTCCTGAAGACGCCGAACACGGTCGTCGGCCCGAATGATGCGGTCACGATCCCCCGTGGCAGCGAGAAGACCGATTGGGAGGTGGAGCTGGGCATCGTGATCGGTGCCCGGGCCTCCTACCTCGACTCCCCCGACGAGGCCGACGCGCACATCGCCGGCTACGTGGTGGCGAACGACGTCTCCGAGCGCGCCTTCCAGATGGAGGTCTCGGGTGGGCAGTGGTCCAAGGGCAAGATCGCCCCGGGCTTCAACCCCACCGGCCCGTGGCTGGTCACCCCCGACGAGGTCGACGTCGACGAGCTGCGGCTGCGCAGCTGGGTCAACGGCGAGCCCCGCCAGGACTCGAACACGAACGACATGATCTTCGACGTGCGCACGATCGTGCACCACCTGTCGCAGTACGTCACTCTCGAGCCGGGGGATCTGATCCTCACCGGCACCCCGCAGGGGGTCGCGTTCGGCGGCAGATTCCCGTACCTGAAGGCGGGCGACGTGGTCGAGATCGAGATCGAAGGACTGGGGCATCAGCGCCAGGAGTTCGTGGCCTGGGAGGCACAGAAGTGAGCACGCAGATCCACACCCCGGCACTCGACGGGCTCGTCGCGATCGTCACCGGCGGAGCATCCGGCATCGGGGCCGCCATCGCCGCCCGCCTGCACGCCGACGGAGCGCGGATCGCCGTGCTCGACCGCGACACCTCGGGGGCGGATGCCGCCTTCGCGGCGTTCACCGCCGACGTGTCCGACCGCGCATCGGTGGATGCCGCCGTCGCCGCCGTCGCCGCGGAGTTCGGCCGCATCGACATCGTGGTCAACAACGCCGGCGTCGGCGCGCAGGGCGACATCAGCGCGAACGACGACGAGGAATGGGCGCGCGTGCTCTCGATCAACGTCACCGGGATCGCCCGCGTGACGTCGGCCGCGCTGCCCTGGCTCAAGAGGTCGCCGAGCGCGGCGGTGTGCAACACGGCATCCATCGCGTCGACGACCGGACTCCCGCAGCGCGCCCTGTACAGCGCGTCGAAGGGTGCCGTCTCGGCGCTGACCCGGGCCATGGCCGCCGACCATCTGCGAGAGGGCATCCGCGTCAACGCCGTCAACCCCGGCACCGCCGACACTCCGTGGGTCGGCCGACTGCTCGACGCGGCCGACGACCCCGCCGCCGAACGCGCCGCCCTCGAAGCCCGTCAGCCGCATGGCCGGCTGGTCTCGCCCGACGAGGTGGCCGCGGCCGTCGCGTATCTGGTGAGCCCTGCGGCCGGCTCCACCACCGGGACGTTCATCGAGGTCGACGGCGGAATGGCCCAGCTGCGCCTGCGTCCCGTCGGGAGCTGACTCGCCGCGTCCCGCCGGGTCACGGTGTTCTGGGCCGTCTGCGCTGCCCGCGATCGCGATCGCGCGGGCGATCACGATCGCGCTACGAGCGCTCCCCCCGCAACCAGCCCAGGATGCCGCGTCGTGGTCGCCCCTCGCGAGCATCCTCATGCGTCGGCCGCCGGCCGATCCGGTAGAACTCCTCGGCATTCCTCCACATGAGGGCGTCGACGTCGTGCCCGCGGCGCTCGGCCCAGGCGATCACGGCATCGGCCCATCGGCTCCGCGCCGTCGGCTGATACATCGGCGATCCGTCGGGGGTCCTGTGCGGGTCGCCCTCCTCCGCAGGGCCGATGACAGAGACCGGCCAATCGCTGCCCCACATCAGCCGTTCGACGCCGAAGGCATCCGCGGCCGCGTCGAGGTACGGCGCGAGCTGCTCCGGCGACCAGTCGCCGCCTGCCTCCGCAGGCAGCCCCGACAGCTTGCACCACACGTTCGGATGCCGGGCCAGATCGTCGAGGTCGCGCACCCACTCCATCGTCGGCGCCACCGGAGCATCCGCAGTGCCGACCTCCGGCTTGCCGAGGTGATCGAGCACCGTCCGCAGCTCGGGCACCGCTCCCGCGAGGCGCGCGATCTCGGGCAGCTGCGAGGCGCGCACGCACGCATCGAACGACCAGCCGCGGGCGGCGACCTCGCGCGCGCCGGTCACGAACGCGGCCGACACCGCGAGTCCGTCCGGTTCGCCCTGCAGGTTGTGCCGCACGCCGACCACGAGCTGCTCGCCGGCGAGGCCCTCGAGATGCGCGGTCGTGTCGGTGCCGCGGTCGAGCCTCGCGCCGGCGACGATGCCTACGACGCCGACGCGCTGCGCGAGAGACGCCACCCAGCGGACCTCCTCGAGGAAGTCGTCTTCGACCGTCTCGGCCTGCACGAAGACCGCCCGCTCGGTCGTCGCACGCGGGATGCGCGCGTGCTCGATCTCGGTCTCCGCGAACAGCCACGCGAGCGGCCCCTCGAGCCAGGTGTAGTGCAGAAGCTCCGGGTCCCAGAGATGCAGGTGCGAATCGAGTGCGCGCATACGCCCATCCTGCCGCAGACATCCGATGACTGGCTAGGATGACGCCATGGCAGTGACTGACGAGGCGATCGAGAAGATCAAGGCGATGATCGTGTCGGGCGAGCTCGCGCCGGGCGACCGGCTCCCTCCCGAGAAGGAGCTGTCCGAACGCCTCGGCCTGTCACGCAACTCGATGCGCGAAGCCGTGAAGGCCCTCGAGGTGATCCGAGTGCTCGATGTGCGCCGCGGCGACGGCACCTACGTGACGAGCCTCGAACCGCACCTGCTGCTCGAAGCGATGTCGTTCGTGGTCGACATGCACGATGACGACTCGATGCTCGAGATCTTCGCCGTCAGACGGATGCTCGAGTCGCAGGCGACCGGCCTCGCCGCGACCCTCGGCAGCGACGAGGCGATCGCGCACCTCGAGAGCGAGGTCGGCTCGATCGACGCCGGCGTCAGCGTCGAGGAGCTGGTCGAGCACGACATCCGCTTCCACCGCGAGATCGTCGGAATGGCCGGCAACGCCTACCTCGCCAGCCTCATCGAGCACCTGAGCAGTCAGACCGTGCGAGCCCGGGTGTGGCGCGGGCTCACCGAGGCCGGGGCGGTCGAGCGCACGCTCTCGGAGCATCGCGCCATCGCCGAAGCCATCGCCCGGCACGACCCGGCGCTCGCCACCTCGCTCGCCACCGCGCATATCGCCGGCGTCGAGCGGTGGCTGCGCCAGGCGGCCGCCGCCTAGACCCGCCCGACCGGCACGCGAGGACTCAGGCTCCGAGCCGCACCATCGCCGCGTCGAACTCGACCGCCGAGCCGTCGCTGACCTCGTGGAACAGCATCTGCTCGATCACATCGGGGGCGGCGGTGAAATACGGCACCCCGGCGAGACGCAGCCCGGTGATGTCGTCAGGCGAGCGCAGACTCGCGGCGAGCACGTCGGTGCCGCTCCCGGCGCAGACCTCCTGCATCCGGGCGATCACGACATCCCCGTCGATGCCGGCGTCCCGCATCCGGCCGAGGTAGGGGGCGATGTACTGCACTCCGATCGAGGAGCAGACCAGTGCCTGCGCGACGGAGTAGACGGCGGTGACGAGCACGGTGGCGCCGTCGGCGACGAGAGCGGATGCCGCGGCGAAGCCGTCGCGCGTGGCGGGGACCTTCACCGCCACGCGGTCTCCCAGCGCCCGGATGGTCTCGGCATTGCGCAGGAACGATGCCGTGTCGCCGCCCCAGGTCTGGAAGAAGATCTCCCGCGCGCCCTCTGCGGACCACCGCGCGTACAGGTCGGGGATCTCGGCGGCAGTGCGCCCACCCCGCTCGAGGATCGTCGGGTTCGTCGTCACACCGTGCACGACGCCCGCGGTGAGGAGCGAGGCGACGCGATCGACGTCCGCGCTGTCGACATAGAGACGGGGGGCCGCGGCAGTCATCGGGTCTCCTTGTGCACAACCTGTCGTTACAGGTTCAGATTCGGCTAATGTAATGACAGCCGCGGAGGATGTCAAAGCACCCCGCATCGACGACGATCAGGAGTGCCATGACAGCCGCCACCTCGCCCGATCGCACCGGCGTCGTCATCGTCGGCAGTGTGACCGCAGACGTGACGACCTTCTCGACCCGCCTTCCGGCACGGGGCGAGACCATCCTCGGTGACGAGTTCACGCTCATGCTCGGCGGCAAGGGCGCGAACCAGGCCGTCGCGGCCGGACGCTCGGGGGCTCGCACGAGCTTCGTCGGATGCGTGGGCGACGACCTCTTCCACGACCTCGTCGTCGACGGCCTCAGCGAGGCGGGCGTCGACCTGGCCCATCTGCGCACCGTGCCCGGTCCGACGGGTGTCGCGCACATCCGCGTCGACGCATCGGCGCAGAACGACATCGTCATGGTTCCGCTCGCCAACGCGGCCCTCAGCACCGAACAGATCGATTCGGCGCTGGCCGCCCTCGCGCCCACGACCTCGGTGCTGCTCACCCAGCTCGAGACGCCCTCGGCGCTCACCGCGCACATCACCGCCCGTGCACGCGAGCACGGCATGACCGTCATCCTCGACCCGGCCCCCGCCGCTCCGCTCGACGACTCGGTGTGGGCGAACATCGACATCGTCACCCCGAACGAGACCGAGGCCTCGGTGCTCAGCGGCATCGAGGTCGTCGACGCGACCAGTGCCGAGCTCGCGGGCCGCTGGTTCCTCGACCGGGGTGTCGGCGCGGCCGTGATCACCCTCGCGGGGCAGGGGTCGTGCGTCGTCACGGCGGACGCCGCCTTCGTCGTCCCGCCCTTCCCCGTCGAGGCGGTCGATACGACCGCGGCCGGCGACGCGTATGCCGGATACCTCGGCGCCGCGCTCGCCAACGGGTGGGAGCTGACCGATGCCGTGCGTCTGGCCACCGCGGCCGGAGCGCTCGCCGTCACCAAGCAGGGCGCGTCGCCGAGCCTGCCGCTGCGCGCCGAGGTCGACGCCTTCCTCGCGGCCCGCGACGCCCTCTGACCGCATCCGCCCTCCGGCCCCGATATCCGTCCGACCCCGCACGAGGAGACATCATGCGAAAGACAGCGACGACCATCAACCCCGCCCTCTCCCGAGTCATCAGCGAGACCGGGCACACCGATCTGCTGGTCGTGACCGATGCGGGGCTGCCCATCCCTCCGGGATCCGAGCGCATCGATCTGGCCTACCGCCCGGGCGCGCCCGCGTTCCTCGACGTGCTCGACACGGTGCTCGCCGAGCTCGTCGTCGAGGGCGCGACCGTCTCGGAAGAGGTCGCCGAGAAGAGCCCCGAGATCCTGGCGGCGCTGCGCGAGAGGTTCGCCGGCCAGGACTTCGAGATCGCCATGGTCCCGCACGTCGAGTTCAAGGCGCTCACCCACTCCGCGCGGGCGTTCGTGCGCTCGGGCGAGTTCACCCCCTACGCCAACGTGATCCTGCATGCGGGCGTCGCGTACTGACATGGAGGATGCGATCGACCGCCATTCCGCGGCGCCGATGTACGACCAGCTGCGCCAGCTCATCGTCGAGGGCATCTCGCGCGACGGCCTGCAGCCGGGCGATCCGCTGCCGGGAGAGCACCGGCTCTGCGAGCGCTACGGCATCTCCCGCACCGTCGTGCGACAGGCCCTGGCGCAGCTCGAGCACGAGGGGCTCGTCGAACGCGTCAAGGGCAAGGGCACGTTCGTGTCCCGCCCCCGCACCAGTGAGAGCCTCGTGCACACCCTGATCGGTCTCTACGACGACGTCGAGCGACGAGGCGGACATGTGCACAGCGATGTGCTGCGCCACGAGCCCGCCGTCGCCGACGACGAGATCGCCGCCGCCCTCGACCTCGAGCCCGGCGCACCCGTCGTGGCGCTCGAGCGGCTGCGCCACGTCGACGGCGAGCCGTGGTCGCTCTCCACGACCTGGATGCCGGAAACGGTCGGCCACGTCACCCTCGGCGTCGATCTCTCCGAGGCGTCCCTCTACCGCCTCCTCGCCGACAACGGCATCGTCGCGACGAGCGGGGTGCGCTCGGCCGAGGCCACCGTCGCGACCCATGACCAGGCACAGCATCTGGGCGTGAGCGCCGGCTCCGCCCTCCTGCGGCTGCGCAGCGTGAGCCGGGCGTCCGACGGCATCCCGATCGAGTACTTCGTCGCGTATCACCGCGGCGATCGCTCGCGTTTCGAGTTCCAGCTGCAGCAGGAGCAGTCGCAGGCCTCACTGCTGCACATCGACGGCGACGGCGGCACCTCGCGAGCCGGCACGGTGATCTGAGCGGTGATCCGGCACTGATCCGGCACTGATCCGAGGCCGCTAGCCTGGGGGCGAGAGCGCGCCGAGCCGGTGTCGTCGACGGAGGGGGAGCACGATGGTCGATCCGCACGAGCCCGATCCGCGCGCCGACCCTGTCATCCCTCCGCCGCCCGCCATTCCCGGCACGTCCGAGACGGCGCCGCACGTCGTACCGCTCGCTCCTCCGCTGAGCGGGCCCGCCTCTCCTGCACCGGGTGCTCCGCCAGCGGCCTCCCCCGATGGATACGGCCCTCCGCCGCCCCCGCAGCTTCCGCCCTACGCGTCGACGGGGCAGCCCGGCACAGCGGAGCAGCCCGGCACGGCCTCGCAGTTCGGCGCGGCCTCGCAGCCCGGGATCTACCCGACTGCCGCCTACCCCGGCATCGGCGCGCCCGCCCCGGCGCGGACGTCCGGCCGCGCGATCGGGATCGTGTTCGGTTCGATCGGAGCGGTGCTGATCGTCGGCATCATCGCGGTCGCCGTGCTGCTGGGTTCCCTCACCGCGACGAGGACCGATCCGTCGACCGCGCCGCTCCCCACATCGATCAGCGAGCCTCCCAGCGGCCCGGATGCCGGGGCCGGTGCCGAGATCGCCGACATCCTCGACGCCAAGATGGACGAGTACAAGCGCCTCCGCGACAGCGGCGCGCTCTGGCAGAGCATTCCCGACAACGACTTCAACCGCACCGCGGTCGCGGCCTTCCTCTTCTTCCTCACCGACATGAAGGTCGCCACTCTCTGGGGCGTCGACGCGGCGCAGGCGCAGGAGTACGAGGAGCGGATGACGATGCTCGAGGAGCGTCTTCTCGCCCAGCAGCCGCTCGGCGACGACATCAAGATCACGCTGGAGGACCAGATCTTCACGTACGACGGCGAGACGGGCGAGGGCGGGTTCACGCCGAAGTAGGCGACCGTTACGCTCGAAGGATGAGCGACTGGACCAGCACTGCGATCGCCCTGCTGGAGGCCGACGCCAACCGCAGCGCCGACACCCATCTGCACCTGTTCCCGTTGCCGCCGGAGTGGGGCATCGATCTCTACCTGAAAGACGAGTCGGTGCACCCCACGGGGTCGCTCAAGCACCGCCTGGCGCGCTCACTCATCCTGTACGGACTCGTGAACGGACGCATCGACGAGAACTCCACGCTCGTCGAGTCCTCGAGCGGATCGACCGCCGTCTCCGAGGCGTACTTCGCCCGGATGCTCGGGCTGCCCTTCGTGACGGTCGTGCCGCGCTCGACGAGCCAGGAGAAGATCGACCTCATCGAGTTCTACGGCGGACGCTGCCACTTCGTCGACCGCGCCGAGGACATGTCGCCCGAGGCGCAGCGCCTGGCGTCCGAGTGCCACGGCCACTACCTCGACCAGTTCACGTTCGCCGAGCGTGCGACGGATTGGCGCGGCAACAACAACATCGCCGAGAGCGTGTTCAGCCAGTTGTCGCAGGAGCGGCATCCGATCCCCCGCTGGATCGTCGTGGGCGCAGGCACCGGCGGCACGAGCGCGACCTTCGGCCGGTACGTCAAGTACCGCCGCCACGAGACGCAGATCGCGGTCGTCGATCCCGAGGGCTCGGCGTTCTACGACGGCTGGGCGGGCACGGTCGATCCGCCCGTCGGGCGCCCCAGCCGCATCGAGGGCATCGGCCGCCCACGCGTCGAGGCGTCCTTCGTGCCGACCGTGATCGACGAGATGATCCAGGTGCCGGACGCCGGTTCGATCGCGGCGATCCGGATGCTGCGCGAGCGCACCCTGCATCTCGCCGGCGGCTCGACGGGCACCAACCTCTACGGGGCGTTCCAGCTCATCGCGCGGATGCGCGCGGCGGGCGAGACCGGCAGCATCGTCACGCTGATCTGCGACAGCGGCATCCGCTATGCGGGCACGTACTTCAACGACGACTGGGTCGCCGAGCAGGGCTGGGACCTCGCCCCGCACCGCGCCCGCCTCGACCACCTCCTCGAGACCGGGGTGTGGGCCGACTGATCCCTCTGCCGGTTCCCGCGTGACCTCGGTGTCGCTGACCTACTCGTTCACAATTCAGCACGGATGCCCTCGTTCTCCCACCTGATCAGCCGATCGCCGGGGATGGGACCGCTGGGTGCTGAATTGCGAACAGCTACGCTGGCCGCCTTGTGTGCGATGCAGGACGTCAGCGGCTACTGCCCTGACGGCCAAAAAGCCGGCCCGCCGGCTGAGCGGGGCGGGCCGCGGCGATCTCTGTGTACTCGATCAGGAGTGTCGGAGTGTCCAGCTTCACCGCCATACGCAAGTCGTCACTGACCAGAAGCGACCCTTTCAGCCGGTCGTCTTTCGTGTGCACGAGGGCGAGCTGGATGTGTTCGCCTTCAACGAGCGCTTCACCGGTGAATCGGTAGTTGTCGAAGCTGCGGCCCCACACGGGCAACGACAGCGGGAACGCGAGACGTGCGGCGAAATGCTCGACATTGAAGGAGTTGCGGGGGATATCCTGCACCGGAGTCTCGCTCCTGCGGGTGTGCGTGTAGCCGTCATAGTCGTCGACCAGCTCGCCGTCTGCCCGATAGACGGTGTAGACCAGGTCTCTTGGCGAAGCGTCGATGAGAAAACGGTCGACCGGTGCGTCGGCCCCCACCCGGAGGGCGACCTGGGCTCGACACGAGGGAATCAGAGGCCCGGACATCAGAAGAGTCATCGCGCGCACAAGAAGTTGGCTGCCATACGGGACCGCGTCCTGAGAATTCATCCGTCCACCCTAGATGTGCCCCGCCGATGCGTGGGTGCGCGCGGAACTGAAGGGAAGCGGCACGCTCGTGTCCGCGCATCTTCGTAGACAGATTCGGCTGTTTTCGCGCACGCGCCCTACGCTGGCCGCATGACTACTCTCATCCTCACTGTCGCGGGTGCTGACCGCCCCGGTCTCGTCGCCGCCGTCGCCGATGTCGTCGATGCCCACCGCGGCAACTGGGAGAACAGCTCGCTGGCCGAACTCGCCGGAACCTTCGCGGGCGTGATCGAGGTCTCGGTCGCTCCGGAACACTCGGACGGGCTGCAGAGCGCACTCCGCGAGCTGCAGGGCCAGGGGCTGCTCACTCTCGCGGTGCTCGCCGGCTCACCCGCGACGGACGCCGAGGCGGAGGTGCTCGAGATCCGCGTGCTCGGCAACGACCGCTCGGGGATCGTCCGTGAGATCTCGAACGTGCTGAGCGCGCATGAGCTCAGCATCGAAGAGCTGGCCACCGAGACCCGGGATGCCGCGATGGCCGGCGGCCGCCTGTTCGAGGCATCCGTGATCGCGCGGGTTCCCGCCTCTGTCGACCTCGACGCGCTGCGTCGTGATCTCGAGCGCATCGCGACCGAGATCCAGGTCGACATCACCCTCGCCTGAGTCGGCGCCCATGGCCGACGGACTCCGCATCTCGATCGCAGACAGCCTCACCCAGAGCGACCTTCAGCGGATCGAGGCGCTTCTCCCCCAGCTCTCATCGACCGCTCGATTCGCCCCGGAACGGGTGCTCTCTCTGCTCGATGCGCAGAACGCAGACCTCTTCGTCGCGCGCGATTCCGGCCGGATCGTGGGGATGGCCACCCTCGTGATGGCACCGCTCGTCACCGGATGGCACGGCAGCATCGAAGACGTCGTGGTCGATCAGAGCACCCGTGGGCGCGGCATCGCGCGCCTGCTGCTCGAGGCGATCATCGATGAGGCGCAGCGCCGGGGTGTGGCAAAGCTCGATCTGACGTCCCGCCCGGCTCGCGAATCCGCGCTGCGCCTCTACGAGTCGGTCGGCTTCGTGCGCCGAGACACGAACGTCCTGAGATTCGCCCCTCGATCGAGCTGACCGACCGCTCGATCAGCGGACATCGTCACGATCTGCGGCGCGAGCGCGGACGCACGGGTCAGTCGGATGCCGGCGCCGACGTGGGTTCGATCAGACTCACGTCGGTGTACCGGCGCACCCAGTACTCGGTCTGGGCGACGTGCGCGGATGCCGCAGCCGATGCCGCGACCGGGTCTGCCGCCGCGAGTCCACGGAGGATCGCGCGGTGCCCCGCGTCGGAGTGCAGTTTGAGTTCGGCGGCGTCGCCGGCATCCGGGATCCGGTAGGCCCGTGAGCGTGAGCGCAGCACGTCGATCAGGCTCGTGAGCGCGTCGTTGCCCGCCACCCGCGAGATCGTCATGTGGAAGGCGTGGTCGAGGCGCGAGTGGAGTTCGAGATCATCGCTGCCCTCGATCTCGTCGAGCACCCGGCCGAGCTCCTCGACCGTCTCGGTGTCGATGCGGGCGGCGGCGAGTGCGGCGGCATGCGGTTCGAGCACCCGACGCAGCTCGGTCAGTTCGAGCACTCCCTCCATCGGCAGCAGCCCGACGGTGAGCGAGAGGCTGCCGATGAGGTCGGCGGCGCGAAGCTCGCTCACATAGCTGCCCGATCCGTGGCGGGTCTCGAGCACGCCGAGGGCGGCCAGCATCCGGATGCCCTCGCGCAGCGACCCGCGAGAGACGCCGAGCCGCTCGCAGAGCTCGCCCTCGCTGGGCAGCCGATCACCGGGTCGCAGCGCTCCGTCGGCGATCAGTGCGCGCAGTCCATGCAGAGCAGTATCCAGAGCGCTCATCGACATCCTCCTGACACCGCCCGATTCCTCTGAGAGTCTGTCGGACATACCGGCCTCGTCAAATTCGTATGACGACTATGTTTCATCTTCACCTTTTCGTGGTCATTTCGGAACCTCTGTGGCAAAGTTGTGCAACAACTCCCCCTGATGCACCGACGAGGACCGATGCCCGCACCAGTTTTCCCCGCACCGCTCACGCTGAACTCCGGCCTGCGAGCCCGTGACGCGTGGCCCCTCGACCCCGACGTCATCCACCTCAACCACGGCTCGTTCGGCGCCGTGCCCACCGCAGTCGTCGCGCAGCAGGATGCTCTGCGTCGCCGCGCCGACCTCAGCCCGGTCGAGTGGTTCCCGCGCATCGCCGAGCGGGTGCAGGCCGCCCGCGAGCGCACCGCGCCCTTCGTGGGCGCCCGCCCCGAGGACAGCGCCTTCGTGCCCAACGCCTCCGCGGCCGCCACCGTCGTCTACAACGCCCTGCAGCTGAGCGCGGGCGACGAGATCCTCGTCACCGATCAGGGCTACGGCGCGATCACGATGGGCGCCCAGCGCCTGGCCCGTCGTTTCGGAGCATCCGTGCGCGCGGTCGAGCTGCCGCTGCTCGCCTCCGACGATGAGGTCGTGCAGCGTTTCGCCGACGCACTGACCCCGAGCACCCGCCTGATCGTCGTCGACCAGATCACCTCGCCCACCGCCCGCATGCTTCCCACCCGCCGCATCGCCGACCTGGCCGCCGAGCGCGGCATCCGCACACTGGTCGACGGAGCGCACGCCCCCGGCCTCGTCGCCGACGCGGCGGCCGTCGCAGGGGGCGACTGGTGGTTCGGCAACCTGCACAAGTGGCCCTGCGCACCGCGCGGTTCGGCTCTGCTCGTCACCACCGCGCCCGACCGCGACGACCTCTGGCCGCTGATCGACTCCTGGGCCGCGAACGAGCCGTATCCCGAGCGCTTCGACACTCAGGGCACGATCGACGCCACGACCTACCTCGCGACTCCCGCCTCGATCGACTTCATCGAGACCGAGTTCGGCTGGGCGAACACACGGCGGGTGATGGCGCAGATGGCGGATGCCGGCGCCGAGATCATCGCCGAGGGCCTGCGACCCTACGGCGACGACGACCCGCTCACCCCGCTGCCCTCTCCCGTGCCGTCGATGCGCCTCGTGCGCCTGCCCCTCGGACTCGGCTCCACCCGCGAAGAGGCCGACGCGCTGCGGATGGACCTGCTCGACGCGACCGGCGTCGAGACGGCGTTCACGAGCTTCCGCGGCATCGGCTACTTCCGCCTGTCTGCGCACCTGTACAGCGAGGCGTCTGACTTCGAGGCCTTCGTCGAACGCTGCATCCCGCAGATCCTGCGCCGCGCCGGCATCCGCACCGCCGACGCGATCGTCGTCTCCTGACCCGCTCCATCCCTCACCCGACACACCACAACCACCAATCGAGAGGCACCTCGTGAAGAAGAACAGAATCTTGACGGCCGCCGGATTCGGCACCGTCGCCGTCCTCGCGCTCACCGGCTGTTCCGGCGGCAGCGGCGGCGAATCCGCCGACGGCACCGTCACCCTGCAGATGGTCGAGAGCCTGACCAACCCCGCCCGCACCGACCTGATCCGCGGCCTGCTCGACGAGTTCGAGGCGGACAACCCGAAGATCAAGGTCAACCTCGTCTCGCCGCCCACCGAGCAGGCCGACCAGAAGATCCAGCAGATGCTGCAGTCCGGCAAGGGCGTCGACGTCCTCGAGGTCCGCGACATCACGGTCGGCCCGTTCGCCAACAACGGCTGGCTGCACGACATCTCGGGCGACCTCGAGAAGTGGGACGGCTGGGACGCACTGACCGACAACGCACAGGCGGCGTCGGTCGCGGCTGACGGCAAGAGCTACTTCGTGCCGTACGGCTTCTACGGTCTCTCGCTCTTCTACCGCACCGACCTCGTCGCCGACGCCGGCTTCGACGGCCCGCCGCACAGCTGGAAGGATCTGCTCGAGCAGGCCAGCGCCATCCAGGACCCGTCGAACAACATCTACGGCTACGCGTTCCGCGGCGGAGCGAACGCCAACAGCAACGTGGTCGCGGCGATCGAGGCCTACACGATCGACGACCTCGACGTCGACGACGCCTTCCTGCTGGAGGACGGCTCGACGATCTTCGCAGCCCCCGAAGCGCAGGACGCGGTCGACGACTACTTCGCGCTGTTCGAGAAGGCGTCGCCTCCGTCCGCCGTCTCGTGGGGATACCCCGAGATGGTCGCCGGCTTCACCAACGGCACCACCGCGTTCCTGCTGCAGGACCCTGAGGTCATCGCGACCGTGCAGGACTCGTCGCTGACCGAGGACCAGTGGGACACCGCCCCGCTGCTCGTCGGCCCCTCGGGCAAGGCGGCTCAGCCGCTGGCCGTCGCCGGATGGGGTGTCGCAGAGAAGAGCGAGCACCAGGATGCCGCGGTCAAGCTCGTCGAGTTCCTCTCCTCGGCCGAGCCCGCCACCGAGTTCGCGCAGGCCAACAGCCTCGTGCCGATCATCTCGGAGGCGGCCGATGACGAGTTCTACTCGACCGGACCGTGGACCAGCTACGTCACCATGACCGAGGACCCCGAGACCTACGTCAACGTGCGCCAGCCGCGCGGCGTCAGCTGGTGGACCGAGTGGATCCAGAAGTCCGACCAGGACGTGCAGAACGTGCTCCTCGGCAACATGTCGACGAGCGAGCTGCTCGAGTCGTGGGACGCGTTCTGGACCGAGAAGTACGCAGCGGAAAAGGGCTGATCCGTGACCCGGACCGCACTCGAAGGGGGCTCCGTCGGCACCGCCGGCGGGGCCTCCCCGGCATCCCGCCGGCGCCGCCCCTTCCGTGGCCGCCACGCGCTGACGCTGCTGGCCTTCATGGCCCCGGCGATCGTGTTCGTGTGCTGGTTCACCTACTGGCCCATGCTGCAGGGCGCACGCATGGCCTTCCACGACTGGAACCTGTGGGATCTCACTTCCACCCCCTGGGTGGGCTTCGACAACTTCGTCACCGTCTTCCAGGACCCGGCCTTCCCCATCGTCGCGTGGAACTCGGTGCTGTGGGTCGTCGGGTCGCTCGTGCCGCAGCTCGTGATCGGGTTCCTGATCGCGCTCGCGCTGCGCAAGCGCTTCCGCTTCCGCGGCCTCTACCAGGCGCTCGTGTTCTTCCCGTGGGCGGTGTCGGGCTTCCTCATCGGCATGCTGTTCCGCTGGATGTTCAACGCCGAGTTCGGTGTCGTGAACGACCTGCTCATGAAGGCGGGACTCATCGAGGCACCGCTTCCGTGGCTCGCGGATCCGAAGCTGGCGATGTTCGCGGTGATCGCGGCCAACGTCTGGTACGGCGTGACGTTCTTCGCGATCATGATCCTCGCGGCCCTGCAGTCCGTGCCCGATGAGATGCTCGAGGCCGCGAGCCTCGACGGCGCGGGCAAGGCCCGGCAGCTGTTCTCGATCATCATCCCGTACATCTCGATGACGCTGCTGCTCACGATCCTGCTGCGCATCATCTGGATCTTCAACTTCCCCGACATCATCTACGCGATGACGAACGGCGGGCCGGCGAACCAGACGCACATCATCACGACGTGGATGATCAACTACACCCAGCAGGGCAACTACGGCATCGCGAGCGCCATCGGACTCATCGTCGTCGCGTTCCTGTTCGTGTTCTGCGCGTTCTACCTGATGGCGATGCGGAGGGTCCAGCGATGACCATCACCGGCACCACGGTCACCGAGACCCGGCGTCTCACCGTCCCCGATCTCGCGAAGGCCCCGCGGCCGAAGCCGAAGCGGCGGATCACCCCCGGCGGCGTGGTCCGCGTGGTGGGGCTCGGCCTCTGGCTCGTGATCACCCTGTTCCCGCTCTACTGGATCGCGCTGACCTCGATCAAGTCCCCGGGCACCATCAACCGGTTCCCGATCGAGTACTGGCCCAGCGAGCCGTCGTTCGACAACTACGTCACGCTCTTCCAGCAGAGCGCGTTCGCGACGTTCCTGGGCAACTCGGCGCTCGTCGCGATCATCGCGGGGGCCGTGGCCACGCTGATCGCCCTGCTGAGCGCCTACGTGATCGCGCGTTTCGAGTTCCGCGGCAAGGGCACGGTCCTCGTGGCGTTCCTGCTCACGCAGATGATCCCCGCCTTCATCGCGCTCGGACCGCTCTACTCGATGATGACCGACCTCGGCCTCGTCGACACGAAGCCCGGCCTGATCCTCGTCTACATCGCGATCTGCATCCCGTTCTCCACCGTGATGCTGCGCGGCTTCTTCGAGAACGTCCCCGACGCGCTCGAAGAGGCGGCGATGATCGACGGATGCTCGCGCTTCGGCGCGCTGTTCCGGGTGCTGGTGCCGGTGATGACCCCCGGAATCATCGCCGCGTTCATCTTCAACTTCGTCAACTGCTGGAACGAGCTGTTCCTGTCGGTCGTGCTGATGAACACGGACGCGAACCGCACGGTGCCCTCGGCGCTGAACGGCTTCATCTCGACGTTCAACATCGACTGGGGCTCCATGTCGGCCGCCGCCGTGCTGACGATCCTGCCGACCATGGCGATGTTCGCGCTCGCGAGCCGCTGGATCGTGCAGGGCCTGACCGCCGGCGCGGTGAAGGAGTAACCCGCGCGATACGACGAAGGCCGCCGCCCCGAGGGGCGACGGCCTTCGTCGTGTGCGCTCTCAGACCACGCGGGCCTCAGAGCAGACCGGTCTCAGACCAGGCGCGTCTTGGGCGAGCTCGAGTAGGTGTGCTCGGGGTCGCTGGTGACCGCGTCGCCGAGCGCTGTGTCGATCGCGGCGAGCGTGTCGGCGTCGAGCGTCACGCCCGAGGCCTTGACGGTCTGGGCGAGCTGCTCTGGGCGCGATGCCCCCACGAGCGCGGCGGCGACGTTGGGGTTCTGCAGCACCCAGGCGATCGCGAGCTGCGGCATCGACAGACCCGCTTCGTCGGCGATCGGCTTCAGGCGCTGCACGGCGGTGAGGATGTCGTCCTGCAGGAAGCTCTTGATGAAGTCGGCGCCGCTGTTCGTGTCGGTCGCGCGCGACCCGTCGGGAACCGGCTGGCCGGGCAGGTACTTGCCGCTGAGCACGCCCTGCGCCATCGGCGACCAGACGATCTGCGAGATGCCGAGCTCCTCGGAGGCCGGCACGACCTTGTCCTCGATCACGCGCCAGAGCATGGAGTACTGGGGCTGGTTCGAGATGAGCTGGATGCCGAGCTGCGTCGCGAGAGCGTGCCCCTCGCGGAGCTGCTCCGCCGTCCACTCGGAGACCCCGATGTAGAGGGCCTTGCCCTGACGGACGACGTCGGCGAACGCCTGGAAGGTCTCCTCCAGCGGGGTCTCGTAGTCGAAGCGGTGCGCCTGGTACAGATCGACGTAGTCGGTGCCGAGGCGCTCGAGCGAGCCGTCGATCGAGCGCAGGATGTGCTTGCGGCTCAGACCGGTGTCGTTGGGCCCCTTCGGACCCGTCGGGAAGTAGACCTTCGTGAAGATCTCGAGGCCGTCGCGGCGCTGGCCCTCGAGAGCCTTGCCGAGCACGACCTCGGCCGCCGTGTTGGCGTACGTGTCTGCGGTGTCGAACGTGGTGATGCCGGCCTCGAGGGCCGCGTGCACCGTCTTCACGGCGGCGTCGTCGCCGACCTGCGAGGCGTGCGTGACCCAGTTGCCGTAGGTGATCTCAGAGACCTTGAGACCGCTGTTGCCGAGATAGCGATAGTTGACCATGGGACAACGCTACCGGCCGCCACCGACACCGGGGCCGGAACTCCGTGACCGGTCTCAGAGCCGTGCCCTTCCCCCGCGTCTCAGACGCGGGGCTCGACCAGCTGCTCCTGCTCGGCGAGCGTCTGGGCCTGCGCGCGCTTCTCGGAGAGCTCGCGCTCCTGCGCCTCGGCACGCGCGTCGGCGGCCTGCGCCGCCTCCCTGCGCTCGGCGCGGGTCTGCGGCTCGCCGGTCGCGGCATCCGCCGTCATGCCCTGCGACTGCTCGGTCACGATCGCCGCCCGGTCGCGGAAGCCCTCGGCGGTGACCCGATCGAGCGCGACCTGCTTGCGGATCGCGGCCGCCTTCTCGTAGAGCGAGGGGTCGCCGTACGACGTGAGCACCTTCACCAGCACCGGAAGCAGCTCGATCATGAAGAACAGCGCGGCGATCAGGATGTGCGCCCAGAGGATCGTGGGCTCCTTCTCGCTCAGCCTGTTGAGTCCGCTGATCTGACTGAGCAGCCCGATGGCGCCGGCGTTGCCGGAGGCGACCGACTCGGCACGCGCGTTGTAGGCGGCGAGCGCGGTGTCGTAGCTGTCACGGGCGGCGGGCAGCTGCGACTGCGCCTCCTCGCGGTTCTGCGTCTCCGACGTGCTGGTGTTCTCCTTGGCCGCGGTGCCGGCTGCAGCCAGCTCCTCGTTCGCGGTGCGCAGCTGCGCGGCGAGCGCGTCGTAGGTCTGCTGCGCCTCGGCGAGCTGCGCCTGCGCGGCATCCGAGCTCGCGCCCTCGCCGTTGACGCCGGTGCAGCCGGGGACCGTGCCCGCGCCTTCGCCGGTGAGCTCGCACTGGTACAGCACCCGCGCCTGGTCGATGACGCCCTGCTGGGCGGTCATCTTGGCGGTGAGGTCGTCGACCGTGCCCTGCGCGGCCGATTCGCTCGCGGACGCCGAGTCGGTGCCGGCGACGATCCCCGTCGCCGCCTGGTTCTCGAGCGCGGCGACGCGGTCGGAGGCGGCATCGAGCGCCTTGCGCTCAGGGCCGGTCTCCAGTGCGTCCTGATCGGACTGCGCCTGGGTGATGTTGGTCGAGGCGACCTCGCGGGCGATGTCGTTGTGGAAGATCTGCAGCACCAGCGGCTCGGCCACGACGAAACCGATGATCGCCGCCATGACCACACGCGGGATCGCGAGGCCGATGAGGCGCCACACGTTCTTCGTCGAGGTCATGGTCGAGGTCAGGAAGCGGTCGAGGTTGAAGATGATCAGCGCCCACACGATCGCCAGCGGGGCGGCGAGCCAGATCGCGGCCTGCACGCCGGTGGTCAGCGCGAACAGCATCGAGATGGCCGAGACCAGCGCGGTCCCGGCGAGCACGAAGAACATCTGCACGAAGCGCGGGGTCTCGCCGGGCACACGATCGAGGATCTCGCCGTCGGCTCCGCCGAGGATCGCCAGCTGACGAAGGCGGGATCCGGGCACGCGGGGAGCGCGTTCGCGCGGCTGGCGGCGCGGCTTCGGCTCGCGCACCGGACGAGCGGATGCCGTGGCGTCCTGCTCCTGCATGGGCTCGGACGCGGGGGTCGGGTCGGCCTGCCGCGGCTCCTGCAGATCGGCGCCGGTCGGCTCGTACTCGCGCAGGAAGTCGAGGTCGTCCGTGTCAGCGCTCGGGTCGCTGTCGAGGATGATCCGACCCTGGGAATCGAACCGTCCGGGACGGTGAGCAGAATAGGGCATTCCGATAATCTACGAAACGCCGCCTGTGGAAAGCGTGGACGAAGCCTGTGTTTCCGCCTCTGCGGCTCTGTTCCGTCGGCGCGGGGCGGGCGCGCGGCCCGTGCGGGGAGGGCGCGCGGAGGTCAGCGGGAGAGCATGCGCGCGAGCGCCTCGGCACTCGCGGCGAGCGCATCGTCGAGGGAGAAGTGCCCGGCGGCGCACAGGGTCCCGAGGCCGTGCACGAGTCCCCAGACGGCGGTGACGCCGCTCTCGCTCTCGAGGCCCGCGGCGACGGATGCGGTCGACAGCAGCTCTTCGAGCTCGGCGATCAGCGGCGCCATGGTCTCGCTGGGCTCACCGGGGATGCACACGGTCGGGTCGTAGATCACGTCGAAGCCGTGCGGGTGCTCGACGGCGAAGCGGATGTAGGCGGCTCCGCCCTCGACCGCGGCGGAGGCCGGGTCGGAGGCGCCCTCGATCGACGTGCGCACCGCCGTGACCAGATCGGCCATGCTCCGCTCAGCCAGCACCTTGAGCAGACCGCGGCGGTCGGAGAAGTGGTGATAGGGCGCGTTGTGGCTCACGTCCGCCGCGCGCGCGACCTCGCGCAGGCTGATCTCCTGCGCCGGCCTGTCGACGAGCAGCTGCATCGCCGCCGCTTCGAGCGCGTGGGCGAGGTCGCCGTGGTGATAGCCGGATCGAGAACTTGACACAAGCAACATTGTTGCCTATCTTGACAGTGTCCACCAAGATTGACACTGTCAACATAGGAGTCCGCATGTCTTCCGCACTGATCATCGACGGCCACCCGGATGCCCGATCCCTCACCGCAGAACTCGCGCGTCGGTACGCCGCGGCCCACGGCGACGCCCGCATCCTCGCCCTGCGCGATCTCGACTTCGACCCGTCGCTGCGCTTCGGCTACCGCGAGCGCATGCCGCTCGAGCCCGATCTGATCGACGCCAAGCGCGCACTGGCCGAGGCGCGGACGGTCGTGGTCTTCACGCCGCTCTGGTGGGGATCGGTGCCCGCGCTGCTCAAGGGATTCTTCGATCGGGCACTCCTGCCGCAGCAGGAGTACCGCTACTCGAGGCTCGGGATGCCCGAGGGACTGCTGACCGCCGCGAACGGTCGGCTGTTCCTGCTGGCGGACACCCCGTGGTTCCTGACGCCGTTCACCGGACTGCCGGCGCAGACGCACGTCGCCCGAGGAACGCTGCGGTTCTGCGGCATCCGCTCCGTTCGGACCACCCGGATGCTCGGCGTCAAGGACGCGAGCCCCGCACGCATCGAGTCATGGCTGTCGCGCGCCGAGCACCTCGGTCGCCGGGACGGCCTCCGCGATCGGAGCGGTTCCGCCGGGCCTCAGGCCATCGCTGCGGAGGTGGCCTCGTCTTCAGTCGTCGCGACGAGCTGACCGCACGCGCCGTCGATCTCCTTGCCGCGGGTGTCGCGCAGGGTGGTCGGGATGCCTGCGTCGTTCAGTCGGCGCACGAATTCGTCCGTGACGTCCTTGTCCGACGAGGTCCAGATCGAGCCGGGCGTCGGGTTCAGCGGGATCGGGTTGACGTGCACCCAGCCGCGACCGCGCTCATTGAGCTTGTCGGCGAGCAGGTCCGCACGCCAGGCATGGTCGTTCATGTCCTTGATCAGCGCGTACTCGATCGAGACACGACGGCCGGTCTTGGCGTAGTAGTCGTAGGCGGCATCCAGCGCCTCGTCGACCTTCCAGCGGGAGTTCACCGGAATGAGCTCGTCGCGCAGGTGATCGTCGGGCGCGTGCAGCGAGAGGGCGAAGGTCACCGGAATGCCCTCGTCGGCGAGCTTCTTGATCGCGGGCACGAGACCCACCGTCGAGACCGTGATGCCGCGTGCGCTCATGCCGAGGCCGTCGGGCTGCGGTGCGACCATCGAACGCACCGCGTCCATCACCCGCTTGTAGTTGGCGAGCGGCTCCCCCATGCCCATGAAGACGATGTTCGACACGCGCTCCGGCGTCTGCCCCGGTCCCTGAGCCTGACGAAGGGTCTTGCCGCCGAGACCGCCCTCGGCGATCAGACGGTTGGCGCGGACGATCTGCTCGATGATCTCGGCGGTCGACATGTTGCGGGTCAGACCCGCCTGCCCCGTGGCGCAGAACGGGCAGTTCATGCCGCATCCCGCCTGGCTCGACACGCACAGCGTGATCCGGCCGGGGTACCGCATGAGCACCGACTCGACGAGCGCACCGTCGTGCAGACGCCAGAGGAACTTGATCGTGTCTCCGCGGTCGGTCTCGAGGCGGCGCACCTCGGTGAGCAGTGGCGGCAGCATGCCTGCGACGAGCTGCTCGCGAGTGTCGGCCGGAAGATCGGTCATCGCCGCCGCATCCGACGTGTAGTGGCGGAAGTAGTGGGTCGAGAGCTGCTTCGCGCGGAAGCCGGGCAGGCCGAGCTCCTTGACCTTCTCGATGCGCTCGGCAGGGGTCAGATCGGCGAGGTGCACCGGCGGCTTGCCGCGTTTGGGGCTCGCGAACTGCAGCAGCGGCCGCCCCTCGGCATCCTTCAGCTGGGTCCAGCCCTCGGTCGCCGGACGCACCTGGGCGGGTCCGGTGGAGCGGACAGCCCCCGAACGGGACGACGCGGGAGCCGTGGCGGGGCGCGTCTCGGGCGTGCGGGGAGTCTCGGTCATACCTCCAGGGTACGCGGTGGCGGATGGGAAGGACCTGCGGCGAGAGCGCAGGCGTCCCTAGACTGAGCGGATGGACACCATCCTCGTCATCGGCGGAGTCATCCTCGTCATCGTCGTCGGCGTGCTGATCCTCGCTGCCGCGCTGCGGTCGATGCGCCCGCAGCCCCCCGAGCCGCAGACGTACACCCCGTCCCCCACGATGGGGCGCTCTGTCGCCGCCACCTCCACCTCGACCGCGTCGGCCTCGGCGCTCAGCCCGACCGCGATCGCCGAGATCGATCGCCTCGTCGCCGCCGGACAGAAGATCCAGGCCATCAAGGTCTACCGCGAGAACACCGGTGTGCGCCTACAGGAGGCGAAGGACCGCATCGACCACTGGTCGGTCAGCACCACGGCCCCACATCTCGCGGCGGTCTCGAACGCCTCGGCCGCACACTCATCGATCACGGCCACGCCGTCGTCGGTGCGCGGCGCCCTTGCGGCATCCGTCGCGGCAGAGGTCGACCGCCTCGTCGCCGCCGACCAGAAGATCCATGCGATCAAGCTGGTGCGCGAGCACACCGGTCTCGGGCTCAAGGCGTCGAAGGACGTCGTCGAGGCCTGGCCAGTGCAGCGCCACTCATGACCGGTTCAGCACCGCTCATGACCGCACGTCCCCTCACGCGACGGTGATCGGACTCGAGCCCCTCGCCTGGGCGGCACTCGGCGTCGCGGCCCTCACGATCGGCGTCTCGAAGACCGCGCTGCCTGGCGGCAGCATCCTGGCGATCGCTTTGTTCGCGACCGTCCTGCCCGCACGCACCTCGACCGCGGCGATGCTCCTGCTGCTGATCGTGGGCGACGTCTTCGCCCTGATCACCTATCGGCGGCATGCGCACTGGCCCACTCTGCTGCGCCTGGCCCCGGCCGTGGTCGCCGGACTCCTGGCCGGGTTCGCGTTCCTGGCCCTCGCGGGCGACGGGATCGTGCGGCGCGCGATCGGAGTGATCCTGCTCGCGATGATCGCCGTCACCCTGTGGCGGCGATGGCGGCAGCACAGAGCGGATGCGGTCGCACCGGTCCCGGGCGGCATCCTGCTCTCCGGCGTCTACGGCACGCTCGGTGGTTTCACGACGATGGTCGCGAACGCGGGCGGGCCCGTCCTGTCGATGTACTTCCTGGCGACGCGCACGCCGGTGCAGGTGTTCCTGGGCACCTCAGCCTGGTTCTTCGCCATCATCAACCTCGTCAAGATCCCGTTCCTCGCGGGACTGGGACTCTTCGACGGGCACGTGCTGCTCATGGACGCCGTGCTCGCACCGCTCGTCGTGATCGGCGCCCTCGGCGGCATCCGCCTGGCGAAGCGCATGGACCAGGTGCTGTTCGATCGCATCGTGATCGCGCTGACGATCGCCGGCGCCGTGTACCTTCTCTTCTGAGGCGCCCCCCTGAGGCGAGGACCGAGGCCGGCGCAGGGTCGGCCGGGATGCCGCCGGCGGAGCGTCAGTCGAGGAAGATGTCGGGGAACAGCTGCGCGTCCGGGGTGCCCGCCACCGCGGCGTAGCCCGAGAAGTCGGTGACGCCGTCGGCCTCGAGCACATCCTCGACGATCAGCGTCTGCCCGGTGTACTCGGCGGCGGGCTTGCACAGCACGGCGTAAGCCGCGTCCGCATAGATGTCGGGGGTGCGGCTCGCGGCCATCACCCGGTCGCCGCCGAGCAGGTTCTGCACCGCCGCCGTCGCGATCGTGGTGCGCGGCCACAGGGTGTTCGCGGCGATCCCGTCGCGGGCGAACTCTGCGGCGAGCCCGAGTGTGACCATCGTCATCCCGAACTTCGCGAGCGTGTATCCGGTGTGCGCTCCGAGCCACTTCGGGCTGGGGTTCAGGGGCGGTGACAGCGACAGGATGTGCGGGTTCTCGGCATCCGTGAGGATCGGGATCGCCGCGCGCGACAGCATGAACGTGCCGCGCACGTTGACGTCCTGCATCAGGTCGTACTTCTTGGCGCCGAGGTCGAGCGAGCGCGAGAGGTCGATGACGCTGGCGTTGTTGATGACGATATCGATGCCGCCGAACTCGCCCTGCGTCTTCAGCACGGCCTCGGTGATGTCGTCATCGTCGCGCACATCGCCGACGATGGGCAGCGCGCGTCCGCCCGCGGCGCGGATCTGCTCGGCAGCGCTGTGCACGGTGCCCTCGAGCGTGGGATGCGGGGTGTCGGTCTTCGCGAGCATCGCGATGTTGGCGCCGTCGGCCGCGGCGCGCAGCGCGATCGCGAGGCCGATGCCACGGCTGCCGCCGGACATGAGGATGGTCTTTCCTGCGAGGGACATGCGGTCTCCTTGGAGCGTGGGCGGCGGTGCGAGGGTCGCGGTCTGGGGGGCGCGGTCTACTTCGGTGCCATGCGGATCGCGCCGTCGAGCCGGATGGTCTCGCCGTTGAGATAGCCGTTCTCTGCGATCTGCTGCACGAGGGCGGCGTACTCGTCGGGACGCCCGAGTCGCGAGGGGAACGGCACCTGCTGGCCGAGCGAATCCTGGGCGGCCTGCGGCAGCCCCATCAGCATCGGGGTCTCCATGATGCCGGGCGCGATCGTGCAGACGCGGATGCCGTGGCGGGCGAGCTCACGGGCGACCGGCAGGGTCATGGCATGCACGCCGCCCTTGGAGGCGGAGTAGGCGGGCTGCCCGATCTGTCCGTCGAACGCCGCGACGCTCGCCGTGTTCACGATCACGCCGCGGTCGCCATCGTCGGTCGGGTCGTTCTTCGCCATGACGGCCGCGGCCTGCGACAGCACGTTGAAGGTGCCGACCAGGTTGATGCGCACGACGCGCTCGAAGTCGGTGAGCGCGGCGGGGTTGCCCTCGCGGTCCAGCACCTTGGCGGGCGGCGCGATGCCGGCGCAGTTCACGACGATGCGCAGCGGGGCGGCGGCCTGTGCCGCGGCGGCGGCTGCGGCCGCGTCGTCCGCGTTCGTCACGTCGCCGGAGACGAACACCCCGCCGAGCTCGGCGGCGATGTCGGCGCCGTGCGACGACGGCAGGTCGAGGACGGTGACGACGGCGCCGGCGGCGGCGAGCCTGCGCGCGGTGGCGAGGCCCAGACCGGACGCACCGCCGGTGATGAGAGCGCTCGAGCCCTGGATCTGCATGCGGTTCTCCTTCGAAACGTGTGCGACTCAGTGTCAGCTTAGCTGATTCGGAGTGTCAGACTGAGCCTCGGTCCGCGCGGGGCGGCCCGTCGACCACGAGCTTACGCCGCGGGAGGCGGACGGAAGGGCCGCACGAGAGAATGGTCGTGCAGCCGCCACCGACCGGAGGGAAGACCCGCACCGTGAGCATTCCGAGCCAGGCCGTCGAGATCCCGGCCGTCGTGCGGACCCTCGCCGGTGAGGCCGCACTGGCCCCCGTCTGGGTGAACGGCATCGGAGGCGTGACCTTCCGCACCGACGACGGGCGCTACATCAAGTGGGGTCCGCACGATGCCGAGGCGAACATGCGCGACGAGGCCGCGCGCATGCGCTGGGCTCGCCGATGGATCGCGGTGCCCGAGGTCCTCGATCAGGGCCAGGACGCCACCCACGAGTGGCTGGTCACCGCGGCGCTGCCCGGCGTCAGCGCCGTCGACCCCCGCTGGGCCGACGAGCCCGCGACGGCGGTGCGCGCGGTCGGGAGGGCGCTGCGGAGCCTGCACGACGCCCTGCCCGTCGAGCACTGCCCCTGGAACTGGAGCCCGCAGTGGCGGATCTCGAACGCCCTCGAGCGCGGCGTCGCCGTGCCGGACGACCTGCGCACGCCGCCGAGCATCGACCTGCTGGTGGTGTGCCACGGCGATGCGTGCATGCCCAACACCCTGCTCGACCACGACGGTAGCCCGCTCGCGCACGTCGACCTCGCAGCCCTCGGGGTCGCCGATCGCTGGGCGGACCTCGCCGCGGCCTCGATGAGCACGGAGTGGAACTTCGGCCCGGGGTGGGCCGATGCGCTCATCGAGGCCTACGGCGTCGCCCCCGATCGGGAGCGGCTGGAGTACTACCGGAGGCTGTGGAACGAGACCTGAGCGTCAGTTCCCGCCGGCGGGTTCGACCGGAGCATCCGCTTCCTCGTGGAGCGCGACGCGGATCTCCGAGATCCGTCGACGATCCACGGCCGTGACGCGGATCGTCGCACCGGGCACCTCGACCGCGTCGCCCACCACCGCGAGGCGTCCGAGCATCTCGGTGACGAACCCGGCGACCGTGTCCGATGCCCCGCGGGGCAGAGCGATCCCGGTGATCTCGGCGAAGTCCTGCAGATTCAGGCGGCCGTCGAGGGCGCCGGCGGCGGCCGGCATCCGCTCTTCGGTGTCGTACTCGTCGAAGATCTCGCCGACGACCTCTTCGACGAGGTCTTCGAGGGTGACGATGCCGTCGGTTCCGCCGTACTCGTCGACGACGACCGCGATGTGGTGCGACGACGCCCGCAGGCGGGTCAGCGTCGGCAGCACCCCGGCCGTCGACGGGACGTACTCGACCGGGCGCATGAGGTCGACCACGGGTCGCTCCGCATCTGCCGCCGCGGCCTCGAACAGGTCGCGCACGTGCACGAAGCCGACGATGTCGTCGAGCGAGGCGTCGATCACCGGGTACCGCGAGAACGGCAGCTCCCGCACCTGGGCGATCGCCTCGGCCAGGGGCGCGGCGCCGTCGAGCGCGACGACCTCGGGCCGCGGCCGCATGACCTCGCTCACCTGGCGTCCCCGCAGGGACAGCACGTCGTCGAGGATCCGTCGCTCCTCGTCGGGCAGGCTCTGGTGCGTCGCGACGATGTCGCGCAGCTCTTCGTCGCTGAGTTCGTCCGCCGCCTTGTTCGGGTCGCCGCCCAGCAGGCGCACGACCGCGTTCGTCGACACCGATAGCAGCCAGATGACGGGTCGCATGATCGTGGCGAAGCCGTCGAGCACCGGTGCGACCGCGTAGGCGAACTGCGCGTTGCGCTGGATGGCGAGGCGCTTGGGCACGAGCTCGCCCAGCACGAGGGACAGGTACGCGATCACGAGGGTGAGCAGCACGGTCGCGAGCGTCAGCGCCAGCGGTGCCGCGACGCCGAGATTCTCGAGCAGCGGCGCGACCGACGGGGCGATCGAGGTCGCACCGTACGCCGCCGAGGCGAACCCGGCGACGGTCACGCCGATCTGCACCGCCGAGAGGAAGGTGTTCGGGTTCCTCGCCAGGCCCGCGACCTTCTCGCCGCGCTTGCCGCGAGCGGCGATCGCGTTGAGCTGGCTCTCGCGCAGGGTGACGAGTGCCATCTCCGTCGCGGCGAACACTCCGCCGACGAGGACGAACACGAACACCAGGGCGATGTTGACCGCGAGATCGCCCATCAGCGGGTCACCTCGAGCGGTGCGGGGGTGCCCGAGGTCACTCGGGCACCGGGTCTGTCAGGGTCTGCGGACGCGTCGGAGCGGCGCGACTGGTTCACGAGTGTTCCTTCTGTGTGTCGGTGGTGAGGGGTGCGGAGGACGAGGCCGCGGCCGCATCGATCCGGTCGTCGCGGCGCGTCTTCATGAGGCTGGCGACGGTCGCCACGGCGATGGTCGCGCCGATGAACACGAGCGAGAACCAGATGGGGATCTCGGGCGCCCACAGCATCGGCTCGCCGCCGTTGATGAACGGCAGCTCGTTGACGTGCATCGCGTGCAGCACGAGCTTGACGCCGATGAAGGCGAGGATGACCGCGAGACCCTGCGCCAGGTACACCAGGCGCTCCAGCAGACCGCCGATGAGGAAGTACAGCTGACGCAGACCCATGAGGGCGAAGGCGTTGGCCGTGAAGACGATGTACGCCTCTTCGGTCAGGCCGTAGATCGCGGGGATCGAGTCGACCGCGAAGATCAGGTCGATGAACCCGATCGCGATGATCACGAGGAACATCGGGGTGAAGAAGCGCTTGCCGTCGCGCTGGACGGTCAGGCGGTCGCCGTTGTACTCGTTGCTCACGGGCAGGATGCGGCGCACGAGGCGCATGAAGCGGCCGTTGGCCGGGTCGGACTCGCCGTGGGCGAAGGCCTGGCGGTAGGCGAGGAACAGCAGCAGCGCGCCGAAGAGGTAGAAGATCCAGGAGTAGTTCTCGATCAGAGCCGCGCCGAGCGCGATGAATCCACCGCGCATGATCAGCGCGATGACGATGCCGATCATCAGCACCTTCTGCTGATACTTGCGCGGCACGGCGAAGCCGGTCATCACGATGAGGAAGACGAAGAGGTTGTCGATCGACAGCGCCTTCTCCGTGAGGTATCCGGCGAAGTACTCGCCGCCGTACGTCCAGCCCGACACCGCGCCGATTCCGACGCCGAACAGCAGTGCGAGGCCGATGTAGAACGCCGACCAGCGGGCGGACTCGCCGATGGTGGGCTCATGGGGCTTTCGCACGTGGGCGAAGAACTCGTACACGAAGAAGGCGATCGTGACGGCGATCGTGATGATCCACACGAGAGGCGTGATGTTCAAGAGGTCTCCAGAAGACGTAGGCGTGACGATGTCGACGCCAAGGTCTTCTCCATCATCGCGAACGAGGACCGGGGACCCGGGATGCAGGGACATCCGTAATGACGAGCCGCCCGTGGTGGAGTACTCCCCTTGGGTTCACTCGATGCTAGCGAATACATCGGCATTCCAGCTATGAGAATGCTGAATATCGTCAGGCGGTCGCCGGGTCAGGCGGTCGGGTCGGGCAGTCGGCGGGTCAGGCTGTCGGGCCGAGGATGAAGTTCCACGCCCCCGTCGCCACGGCCGCCGCGATCGCCGAGGCCGGGATGACGGCGGCGAGGAGCACAAGCAGGGTGTCGCGACGATCCCACGTCGATTCGCGGGCCCAGGATCTCGGTTCCGGACCGCCGAAGCCGCGTGCCTCCATCGCCGTCGCCAGCGACGACCCACGCCGGATGGCGAGCACGAACAGGGCGAACGCCATGCCGAACGCGCGGCGCACTCGCCCCTCGTCGGCGACGCCTCTGGCACGGCGTGCCAGCGCGAGCGCACGCCAGTCATCGACGAGCAGACCGAGCATGCGCATTCCGGCGAGCGCTCCGACCACGAAACGGGCGGGGAGCTTCGCGCGCTGCGCGAGGTCGTCCGCGAGGTCGGTGGGGTCGACGGTGACGAACAGCACCACCGCGGGGAGCCCTATCGCGAGCACGCGCACGGCCGTCGCCGCGGCGAGCGCCAGTGACCCGTCGCTGACGCGCATGACCAGCCACTCGAAGTGGACCGTGCCGCTCGTCGCGCCGTACAGAGCGATGGTGACGGCGCTCAGGGGCGCCGCGACCCACAGCACGGCGGTGCGGATCCAGAACTCTCGGGCACGCAGACCGGAGAGCAGCAGCAGCGGGATCTCCAGGAGCAGCGCGACGGATGCCGAGACGACGTCGATCGTCAGCACGAGCGGCACCGCGATGAGCAGGGCGGCGGCGAGCTTCGCAAGCGCGGAGCGCGGAGCGACGGGTCCCGGCCGCTCGATGCGGGCGGTCAGCGGGTCGATCACCGGACGACCTCGAGACGTCGGGCGTGCAGGGCCTCGAGGACGGCCTCATCGTGGCTGATCGCGACGACAGCGGCGCCCTGATCCCGCAGATCGGCGATCAGCCCGACCAGTTCGGCCCACGTGGTGGCGTCCTGACCGAACGTGGGCTCGTCGAGGACCAGCATCCGTGGGCGGGTGGCGAGCGCAGCGGCGACGGTCAGCCGCCGCTTCTCGCCCCCCGAGAGGGTGTACGGATTCGCCCCGGCGACCGCTGCGAGTCGCAGACGGTCGAGCAGCTCGTCGACGCGCGCGGTGATCTCGGGCTCCGGCATCCGCAGCGCCCGAGGGCCGACCGCCAGCTCGTCGCGCACGGTCTTCGCGAGCAGCTGATGCTCGGGAGTCTGCATCACGGTCGCGATGCGGGTGAGCAGCGCGCGCGACGACCATCGGAAGGGATCGTCCCGCTCGCCTGCGGCCAGGGCGGGAAGAGCGCGGACACGGCCGTCCTCCGGCGGGAGCAGGCCTGCGAGGGTCAGCCCGAGCGTCGACTTGCCCGTGCCGTTCGCACCTGTCACCCCGAGCACCTCGCCGGGGCGCACCTCGAGGTCGAGCGGACCGGCGACGGGCAGGCCGCGCTGCCGGGCGACGGTGACGCCGCGGGCCTCAAGGAGGCGCTCCCCGGCGTCGTGTGCGGGAGCGGGGGGCGCGATCGGCGGATGCCCCGGCACCCAGACCCCGGATGCCGCGAGCTCCGCGCCGCGTGCCCCGAGCACCTCGTCCGGGCTGCCGTCGGCGAGCACGACGGTGCCGTCGGGGTCTGCGCCGAGCACGATCACCCGGGTGACCAGCGGCAGCCAGACGTCGATGCGGTGTTCGATCACGACGAGGGTCGCGCCGCTGACCTCGAGCGCCGCGGCCACGGCATCCCGCACGTCACGCACTCCCCGGGGGTCGAGATTGGCGGTCGGCTCGTCGAGCAGGATCGCGCCGGGTCGCATCGCGAGCACGCCGGCGAGTGCGAGTCGTTGCTTCTGCCCGCCCGAGAGCGCCGAGGTCGAGCGATCCATCGGGACGTCGAGCCGCACGGCATCCAGCGCCGCTCGCACACGGGTCCAGATCTCCTGACGGGGAACGCCGAGGTTCTCGCATCCGAAAGCCACGTCGTCACCGACCCGCGCGAGGATCGTCTGCGTGTCGGGATCCTGCAGCACCATGCCCACTCGGCCGCGTTCAGCGGCCGCCGGACGACCGTCGACGAGCAGCGCGCCGTGCGTCTCGCCCTCGTCGGCCCCGCCGAGCACGCCGCCGAAGCCCTGGAGCAGGGTGGACTTGCCCGCACCGGAGGAGCCGAGCAGCAGCACCCGCTCCCCCGGTTCGATACGCAGGTCGACGGCGCGCACGGCCCACCGCAGTCGCGTGGCGTACCGCCACCCCCAGCCACGGGCTTCGAGGGTGGCGGGTGTCGTGGGGGCGCTCACACCCGTGCGGTGACCTCACGACCGGCGGCGAACCGGCCAAGCGCGCCCGTGGCCGCGAGACCCCGGGCGATCAGCCAGGCTCCGAGCCCGGCGATCACCGCACCCGAGATGGTGGTCGAGACGATGTAGACGGTGGTGAAGAGCGTGTCCGCCCCCGCGTACCAGAGGATGCGGTCGTTGATGCCGCAGGCGAGTCCCGCCCCGGCGCCGGCCAGCATCGCGACCGGGAGGCGCCAGACCCCGTACAGGAAGAGGAGGAAGACGAGCTCGGCACCAAGACCCTGCACGAGGCCCGACACGATGGTGAGCGGGCCCCAGGCATTGCCGACGAGGGCCGAGATGACCGCGGCCACCAGCTCGGTGTAGAGCGCCGCACCCGGCTTGCGGATGATCAGTGCCCCGAGCACGCCGGCGATCAGCCAGGGGCCCGCGAGGAGCCCCTGCACTCCGGGGAGCAGGGGCTTCAGGATGCTGCTCGGCACCTCGTACCCGACGTTCCAGAGCAGGAAGATCAGCGCGCAGGCGACGGCGATGACGCTGGCGACGACGATGTCGACGACCCGCCACCGCCACAGCTCCGGGCGGCCGAGGCCCCGGGAGGCCGAGGCGGCGGACGCCGATGCGGGTGCGGACCCGGTGGTGGATCCGGACGTGGATGTGCTCATCAGTGACTCCTCCCTGCGCTGGCATGACCCAGATCAGGTTCGACGGTCGAAGCGCGATTCGCTCCCTCTCAGCCCGGCTCGCCGGACTCCCGTGGTTGTGCTCTCGATCTTACCCAGTGCCGACACTCCCGTCTGCTTCCGTTGCCGCGCCGCTGATCTGCGTGCGGGTTCGGTACCGTGAGGAGGTGACCGCTCCCGACTCCGCCGAGGCCACCCCGTCCGACGCCCTCGGCGCCGATGCACCCGGCACCGATGCCCCCGGTGCTGTCGCGACCGCCGATGCCGAGACCGGGGATGCTCAGACCGGGGATGCTGAGACCGTCGACGCCGAGACACCCGATGCTGCGACCGCCGCCCCTGCGGCGCTCGATGCCGAGATCATCGATACCGAGATGATCGATGCCGAGATCGTCGATGCGGAGACGCTCCACGCCGCGGCCGTCGATGCCGAGCCGCAGTGGGCGGATGCCGGCAGCGGCGGCACTCCCCTCACCTGGGTCGACCCGCTCGACGTCGCCGAGCACACGTCCTCGGGCTCCCTGGACACCGCGCCGCATCCGACCTCTGAGACCGGGCTGCTGAGCGACGCGAGCCTGCGCCCGGCGATCGCCCGTCCCGGGTTGCTGGTGCCCGCCGGCATCCTCGTCGGACTCGTCGCCGCATACACCGGCACCACCCTGCTGTGGCCGCTGCACGAGGTGGCGCCGACCGTGCGGGCCGTGGAGATCGCTCCGGTCGCCGCCTCCGCGGCGGCGTTGACGTGGCCGGGGCAGGGAAGCGCTGCCGCCGGCATCGCCGGGATCGGCACCGCGTCGTCCTCCGTCGACCAGGCCGCGATCGCCAGCGTCACGAAGGTCGTCTCGAGCCTGATGGTGCTCGACAGGATGCCGCTCGCGGTCGGCGAGCAGGGGCCCGAGTTCGCCTTCACCCGCGCCGACAACCTCGCCTACTGGGACTACCGCCGCTCCGACCAGTCCGCCCTGGACGTGCCGGTGGGCGGCACCCTCACCGAGCTGCAGATGCTGCAGGGCACACTGCTCGGATCCGCGAACAACTACATCGATCGTCTCTCCCGCGAGATCTGGGGGTCGGAGTCGGCGTTCACCTCCGCCGCCGCGCAATGGCTGGGCGATCGGGGTCTCGACGGCATCACGATCGTCACGCCTTCGGGGTTCGACGCCCGCAACACGGCCACCCCGGAAGCGCTGGTGGCGCTCGCCGAACTCGCGATGCAGAATCCGGTGTTCGTAGGTATCGTGGGCACCCCGTCGGTCGATCTGCCCGGAGCCGGAACCGTCGTGAACACCAACGGCATGCTCGCAGACCCCGGAGTGGTCGGAGTGAAGACCGGCACGCTCGACGACAGCTGGAATCTGCTGACGGCGAAGGACATCACCGTCGACGACACGACGGTGCACCTGTATGCCGCCGTGCTCGGCCAGACCGACGATGCACAGCGGCTGGCGGAGACGCGCTCCCTGTTCTCGCAGATCGAGACCGCACTGACGGGCCAGGCACCCGCCGTCCCGAAGGGCACGGTCGTGGGCGCCGTCACGACCCGCTGGGGTACGACCACGGATGTCGTGACGGATGCCGACGCCGAACTCGTGCTGTGGAACGGAACATCCGCGCAGACGACCACGACATTCACCCTCGGCGAGAACCGTGAGTCGGGTGAGGCGATCGGCACGGCGACGAGCGTCGGTCCGCTGAACACCGTGACCACCTCGGTCTCCCTGGTCGACGACGTCGAGGGACCGAGTCCCTGGTGGCGCCTGACGCACCCTCTCGAGCTCTTCGGCCTCGCCGACGAGCAGCGCTGACCCCGGCAGCGAGCGGCTTCGGCGCAGGAACGAGAAAGCGAACGCCCCACCCGGATGATCGGGTGGGGCGTTCGCCGTCTGCGGTCAGTGCGTGGTCTCTCCGGCATCCGGGCGCTCCACGACCGCCTGGGCCGCGGCCGCCTCGGCGGTGGGGACCTGCGCCCCGACCGACGCGCCGATCTGCGCGGCACTCGCCGCATCGTCGGCATCGCCGCTCACGACCACCGGAGTCGTCCCGGTGAGCGCGTCCTCGGCATCGATGTCGGTCGCGGCCTGCTCGAACTGCGACTGGTACAGCCGCCAGTAGGCGCCCTGTGCCGTGATGAGCTCGTCGTGCGTGCCCTTCTCGACGATGTCTCCGTGCTCCATGACGAGGATGAGATCGGCGTCACGGATCGTCGACAGCCGGTGCGCGATCACGAACGACGTGCGCCCCTGTCGCAGCGCGGCCATCGCGTTCTGCAGCAGCAGCTCGGTGCGGGTGTCGACGGCCGACGTCGCCTCATCGAGGATGAGGATCGACGGCTGGGCGACGAACGCTCGCGCGATCGTGATGAGCTGGCGCTCTCCCGCGGAGACGTTGGAGGCGTCTTCGTCGAGCACGGTGTCGTATCCCTCGGGGAGGGCGTGCACGAAGCGGTCGACGTACGTCGCCTTCGCGGCCTCGAGCACATCCGCGTCGGTCGCAGTGGACCGCCCGTACCGGATGTTCTCGCGGATGGAGCCCGCGAACAGCCACGGATCCTGCAGCACCATGCCCGTGCGCGAGCGCAGCTGGTCCCGCGTGATCTCGGAGATGTCCTGGCCGTCGAGGAGGATGCGTCCGCCGTCGAGCTCGTAGAACCGCATGATCAGGTTGACCAGTGTCGTCTTTCCCGCTCCGGTCGGTCCGACGATCGCCACGGTCTGACCGGGCTCGACGCGGAACGACAGGTCGGTGATCAGCGGACGATCGGGCGTGTACGAGAACGCGACGTTCTCGAACTCGACGACGCCCTCGCCGTCGGCGAGCATCGGCGCATCGGGCTCGTCGGCCTCCTGCTCGTCGGTGTCGAGAAGCTCGAACACGCGCTCCGCCGATGCGGTTCCGGACTGCACGACCGCAGCCATGCCGCCCAGCTCCGACAGCGGCTGCGTGAACTGCTGCGAGTACTGGATGAACGCCTGCACGTCGCCGAGACGCAGCTGGCCGCTCGCGACCATGAGCCCGCCGAGCACGGCGATGCCGACGTAGGTGAGGCTGCCGACGAAGGTCATCGCCGGCATGATTATGCCGGAGAGGAACTGCGCCTTGAAGCTCGCCTGGAACAGCTCCTCGTTCTCGTCCTTGAACTTGTCGAGGGCGTCCTTCTCGCGACCGAACACCTTGACGAGCGCGTGTCCCGAGAACGCCTCCTCGACGCGGGCGTTCAGACGCCCCACCTTGCGCCACTGCGTTCCGAAGGCCTTCTGCGACCGCGGACCGATGACGCCGAAGATCACGCCCATGAGAGGCAGCGCGACGAGGGCGACGAGAGCGAGCTGCCAGGAGATCGAGAACATCAGCACCAGCACGCCCACGACCGTCAGCACGGCGGTGATCGCGCCCGACAGCGACTGCTGCATGGTCTGCGTGATGTTGTCGATGTCGTTGGTCACACGCGAGATCAGGTCACCGCGCTGCACCTTGTCGAAGTACGACAGCGGCAGGCGGTTGATCTTCGCTTCGACCGACTCGCGCAGGCGCCACATGGTGCGCACCATGATGACGTTGATGACGTAGCCCTGGATCCAGCTGAGGAAGGCCGCGACGATGTAGATCGCGAGCACGGCGATGATGACCCACCGCAGCGCCTCGAAGTCCACCCCCTCGCCGACCCGGAAGTCGCCGAGGGCCGAGATCTGGTTGGCGTAGTCGTCCTGTCCTCCCTGGCGGAGCGCCTCGACCACGTCGTCCTTCGCGGTGCCGGCGGGGAAGCCCGGGAAGTCCCCGTTCGCCTGCGCGAGCTGCACCGAGATGAAGCCCTTGTAGATGAGGTTGGTCGCCTCGCCGAGCACCTTGGGGGCGGCCACCGTCAGCACGACGCCGACGGCACCCGCGATCGACACCAGGATGAACCACACGGCGGACGGCTTGAGCAGACCGATCATCCGGCTGAAGCTCTTGCCGAAGTTGTCGGCCTTGCCCGGTGCGACGCTGTCCCAGCCGCCGCCGTTCTGGCGTGCCTTCTCGGCGAGCTCGGCCTCGTACTTCTCTTCCTCGGTCAGTTCCGGCTCGGCCGGCTGCGCGACGTCCGTCTGGGCGGCGGCGCGACCACGTCGGGTCTTCGGCGTGTTCTGCTCGCTCATGCGTCCACCCCCAGCTGCGACTCGACGATCTCCCGATAGGTCGTGCTCGTCTCGAGCAGTTCCGCGTGCGTGCCGACGCCGACCATGGTGCCTCCCTCGAGCACGACGATGCGGTCCGCATCCGTGATGGAGGACACTCGCTGAGCGACCACGATCTTCGTGACATGGGGCAGTTCGCGCCACAGCGCCTGCCTCAGACGGGCGTCCGTGGTGAGGTCGAGAGCGGAGAACGAGTCGTCGAAGACGAGGATCTGCGGCTGCCGGACGATCGCGCGGGCGATCGCGAGACGCTGCCGCTGACCGCCCGACACGTTCGTACCGCCCTGCGTGATGCGCGACTCGAGCCCCTGCGGCATCTCCTCGACGAAGTCGCGACCCTGCGCGATCTCGAGCGCATGCCAGAGCTCCTCGTCGGTGGCCTCCTCGCGTCCGTAACGGAGGTTCGATGCCACGGTTCCGGTGAAGAGGAACGGGCGCTGCGGCACGAGGCCGATCGTCGCCCACAGCGACTCCACATCGGCCTCGCGCACGTCGACGCCCCCGACGGAGACAGCGCCGCCCGAGGCGTCGAACAGGCGGGGGATCAACGACACCAGCGTGGTCTTGCCCGCACCCGTCGATCCGACGATCGCCACGGTCTCTCCGGGTTCTGCGCCGAAGCTGATGCCCGTGAGCACAGGCGAATCGGCACCCGGGTACGTGAACTCGACGCCGTCGAAGGCGACGGATCCGGGCGTCGGGAAGTCGGTCACGCCGTTCGTCGGACGCTCCATGCTGGACTCCGTGTCGAGGACCTCTCCGATGCGCTCGGCCGAGACGGCCGCACGGGGGATCATGATCGCCATGAAGCTGGCCATGATCACGCCGCCCATGATCTGACCGATGTACTGCATGAAGGCGAAGATCGTTCCCACCTGCACGGTGCCGCTGTTGACCTCGATTCCTCCGAACCAGACGACGGCGACCACGGTGACGTTGAGGATGAGCATGAACAGCGGGAACAGGAGGACGAAGAGGGAGCCGACCTTGCGACCGACGACCATGATGTCCGTGTTCGCGCCGCGGAAGCGCTCCTCCTCGATGCGTTCGCGCACGAAGGCGCGCACCACGCGGACTCCGGTCAGCTGCTCGCGCATGACCCGGTTCACGGTGTCGAGCCTGCCCTGGTAGCTGCGGAAGAGGGGCACCATCCGGCTGACGACGAGACCCGCCACGATCAGCAGCAGCGGAACGGAGACCGCGATCAGCCAGCTGAGGCCGATGTTCGTCTGCACCGCGAAGATGATGCCGCCGATCGCGAGGAGGGGCGCGGTGACGAGCATCGTCGCACCCATCATCGCGAGCATCTGCACCTGCTGCACGTCGTTGGTGTTGCGGGTGATGAGCGAGCCCGCACCGAACTGCGACACCTCGCGCTCGGAGAATCCGCTCACCTTTCCGAAGACGTCGGCGCGGATGTCGCGACCGGCGCTCATCGACGCGCGCGCGGCGAAGTACGTGGCGATGACCGACGCGGTGATCTGCCCGAGCGACACGGCGAGCATGAACAGCCCGGTGCGCCAGATGTAGTCGGTGTCGGACTGCGCGACGCCCTTGTTGATGATGTCTTCGTTCAGACGGGGCAGGTAGAGGGTCGCGATCGCGCTGGCGAACTGGAAGACCAGCACGGCCACGAGCAACCACTTATAGCGGGACAGATATCGGACGAGGATTTTTCCCAGCACAGGCGGACTTTCTAGGAAGGATGGCGTCGCTGATCTCTCGGCGGGCGGACGCGGGCCGACGATCGCGCACAAGCTAGAGTGCCACGAACCGCCGACATTCGTATCCCCCTGCCGGTGGACCTTCGCTCACAGCGAACCGACGCCACCCGCCCGGCGGCCTCGCCGTCGTCAGAACAGCCGCGGCTCCGGCACGAACTCGCGGGCACCGGAACCGGCATCCGCGGGCAGGTCGGCGATGGATGCCGGATCCCACCGCGGGTTCCGATCCTTGTCGATCAGCTGCGCACGGATCCCCTCGACGAGGTCGGGGTGCCGCGTGACGAACCACATCACACGCCGGTATTCGCCCTCGAGCGCTGCGCGCAGCCCCGGGAGCTCGCGCGCCTCGCGGACGGCGTCGAGGGTCACCGCCAGCCCGGTCGGCGCCAGGGATTCAAGCACCTCGGCGGCCGCGGCGGCCTCGGGAGCATCGTGCGCGTGCAGGCGCTCGAGGATGCCCGCGACCGTGTCGGCGGAGAACGCCTCGTCGATCCATCCGCGGGACTCGGGAAGAGCGGACGGCTCGGGGGTCTCGTCGAAGAGCAGCACGATCTCGGCGGGCCCGGTCGGGTCCGCGCGGTAGGCGAGCGCCTCGCGCAGGGCGTCGAGCCGGTCCGAGGGCACGAAATGGTCGGCGAACCCGAGCAGCACCGCATCGGCGCCGTCCATGGTGCCGCCGGTGAGACCGAAGTACTCCCCGAATCGCCCGGGCGCCCGCGCGAGCAGCCACGTCCCGCCGACATCCGGGGTGAACCCGATGCGAGTCTCCGGCATAGCGATCTTCGAGCGCTCGGTGACGACGCGGATCGAGGCGTGCCCGGAGAGCCCGACCCCGCCGCCCATCGTGATGCCGTCGGCGATCGACACGATCGGCTTCGGGTACTCGGCGATCATCGCGTTGAGCGCGTACTCCGCACGGAAGAACTCCGCCGCCTCGTCCGCATGACCCGCCACGATCTGCGCATGCAGGCCCCTCACATCGCCGCCGGCGCACATCCCCCGCTCGCCCGCCCCGTCGATGACGACGATCTGCACGTCGGTGTCGTCCCGCCACGCCTCGAGGGCCTCGGCCAGCAGCCGGACCATTCCGAAATCGAGCGCGTTGATGGCTTCGGGCCTGTTCAGGGTGAGCCTGCCGAGGGCGCCGTCGGTGCGGACGAGGACCCGGGAGACGTCGAGGGAATCGGTCACGGGTGCCAGGCTACCCCGTACATTCGGCCTTGCCACGGCGGCCGTTCGTGGGGTAAATACGCGATCCGGCGGCTTTTCCGGCAGGATAGACGGAACTGCCCACTGCAACGAGAGGTCGCAGATGCCCGACGGACAGGTGCTGGAGTTCACGCACGTGACCAAGCGCTTCAATGACGTGACGGCGGTGTCCGACTTCTCCGCGCGAGTCGAGCCCGGCGTCGTGACCGCTTTCCTCGGCCCGAACGGAGCCGGAAAGACGACGACGCTGCGCATCCTCCTCGGTCAGGTGCGCGCCACCAGCGGAACCGCGACGATCGGCGGTGTCGCGTTCCCCGACCTGCGTCATCCGCTGCGCACCATCGGATCGGTCCTCGAGGAGACGGCCTACCGTCCCCGCCGCTCGGCCGAACGCCAGCTCACCATCGCGGCCAAGGCGAACGGCATCCCGCTCTCCCGCGTCGACGAGGTGCTCGCGCTGGTCGGTCTCGAGCACGAGGCCGAGGGCCGCATCGGCAGCTTCTCCCTCGGCATGCGCCAGCGTCTGAGCGTCGCGCACGCCCTGCTCGGCGACCCGGGCGCTCTCGTCTTCGACGAGCCGGCGAACGGCCTCGACCCCGAGGGCATCCGCTGGATCCGCCTCCTGATGCGCCGGCTCGCCGACGAAGGTCGCACGGTGCTCGTCTCCTCGCACGTCCTGAGCGAGGTCGAACAGGTCGCCGACAACGTGCTCGTGCTCTCGAAGGGCCAGCTGATGCTCTCGAGCGGCATCGAGACGCTCGCCGATCCGTCGTCCGGATCCGTGGTCGTCGACGCCGCCGATCGCGCCGCGCTCACCACCGCGCTCTCGGCCGCCGGGCTCGAGGTCGAGGTGCTCCGCTCGGGACTCACGGTGCGCGGCAGCGACGCCGGAACGGTCGGTGCGATCGCGGCATCGGCCGGGATCGCGCTCAGCACGCTCGTGCAGCGCGGACCCACCCTCGAAGACGTCTTCATCGATCTCGTGCGCGGCGGCCGGTTCGAGCCGCGCGCCGACGCGGCACCTGCGGCGATCGAGGCGCCTGCCGCTGTCGAGGCGGATGCGGCTGTCGAGGCGGATGCGGCTGTCGAGGCGGATGCGGCTGTCGAGGCTGAGACTGATTCTGCCGTCGCGGCTGCGGACGACGAGACCGACGTCCCGGGCGAAGCGCCTGCCGAGGAGTCGGCGCCTGTCGAGTCCGAGGCACCTGCCGAGGAGTCGGCAGCCGAGGAGGAGGAGGCACCCGCCGAATCCGCCGAGGATGCGGCGTCAACCGGATTCGAGGCACCTGCCGAGTCCGCCATCGCACCGTCTTTCGACGAGATCCTGTTCGGCACGACGCCGGCGAGTACTGCAGACGACGAGGCGGAGGACGAGGACCCGCGGTCCGCAGCCGTCAGCTCCATGCTCGCCCAGGCGGCTCGGGCGTATTACGAGGACGAGCCGAGGGAGTACCCGCTCGAGAACGCGTCGAGCGAGGACAGCGTCGTCGAGAGCATCGACGAGGCCGCGCCCGAGGGCGCTGCGCCCGAGGGTGCTGCCGACGAGGGTGCTGCCGACGACCACGAGCACGCCGAGGACCACCACTCGGAGCACCAGAACGATGCTGCCGAGAACGAGGCGGACAGGAACGACGACTCGGAGCAGGACGACTCCGAGCCTCATCGTTACTGAGACCTGACGAGAACGCCCTCCACGCCGCACGGCGATGGAGGGCGTTCCTCGTTCATGAGGGAGTCTCGGCGCTCCCCGGCCTCACGCCGGACGCGGGCGGATCACCGGACGCCGGCTTCCCTTCGACACGGGGATCGGGGAGGTGGCGACGATCTCCTCGACATCCGCGGGCTCATCCGTCACGTCGAGCCGGAGCGCCTGCGTCAGTGCGAGACCGTGGCTCGTGGTGAGGATCAGTCGCCGGTACTGGTCATCGCCGAGGAGGTCGACGACGACGCTCGGTCGCCGCCTGCGGATCAGCACGAAGTCGGTACTGCCGGCGGCCTTCCACGTTCCGGCGGCGAGGATGCCCGGAATATGCGTCCCGGGATTGGGAACTCCCCGAAGCCACGTCCACGCGTCGTCGATCAGCTGCACTTTCGCGATGGTCTCTCGCTCGATGCGGAGATTGTCGCGGTGAAAGCTCGCAGCCCGCTCGATCGGCGAGAGCACGATCTCGAGTCGCGTCTGATCAAGCAGCAACGTCACCATGCGTCCAGTCTGCCAGCGGCACCCGCCCAGATGTCTGTGTCTTGCTCACAGGAAGGCAACGATCCCTTGTCGGTTCCCAGGTGTCCACGTCTTTCTCCCATTCCGATGTTCTGCTCGACATTCGAACAAACGTACTAGAATCGGAGCATGACCTCGACCACAGACCTCAGCCTCGAGCAGCGCGGTGCGCTGCTCGATTCCTGGGTCGAGAAGCGACGTCAGATCGCCCGACTGGAGGCGGAGGCGTCTGACATCCTCGCCGAGCGGATGCGGCTCTGCACGGCCGAGTCCGAAGAGCACCCGTACCACCGTGACGCGATCCATCGGTCCATGGTCGCGGAGTACGCGGCCGCCGGGCAGATGAGCCAGGGCAGCGTCGAGTACGCGCTCACAGACGCGGGATTCCTCGCCGACGGCCGCCACCCGCGCGTGCAGAAGGCGTTCCGAGCCGGAGCGATCTCGGCCGCACACGTCCGCGAGATCGTGCGGGCGGCGGGAGTGGTCCGAGAGGCCGTGAACAACGGACGGGCCGACTCCGATGCGCTGCCGTTCTACGACAGCGCGGCGGTCATCGTCGCAGAGCACGAGACGCCGGCCCGCACCCGCGCGCACATGCGCGAGCTCGCCGCCGCCCTCGCCGGCTCGACGACGGTGGAGCGTCACGCACGAGCGACATCGGAGCGCACCGTCACGCTGCGGTCCGCCGACGACGGCCTCTCCGTCCTGAGCGTCGTCCTCCCCGAACACCTCGCCACGGCGATCCACGACCGTCTCACCCGGCTGGCGCGGGTGGTGATCGCGGGGCGGGGCGGCGACGGGATCCAGGTCGAGATGACGGACTCACGCTCCATCGACCAGGTGCGCACCGACCTCCTCATCGACCTGCTCCTGACCTCCGACCCGAGCGCGGCGAACGGCTCGGGTCTCGACAACATCCAGGCTCGGATCCAGGTGACCGTCGCGGCGACGACGCTCGCCGGGATCGATGACCGTCCTGCCCACCTCGACGGACACGGACCGCTGCACCCCGACGTGGCCCGCGACCTCGCGGGACGCAACGGCGGGTGGTCACGTCTGTTCCTCGATCCATCAGGGCTCGTCGTGGAGACGGATGCCTACACCCCGACCGAATCGATGCGACGATTCCTGCGGGCGAGAGATCAGCACTGCCGATTCCCGGGATGCAGGATGCCGGTGCATCGATGCCAGCTCGACCACACGTTCGATCATGCGAAAGGCGGCAGGACCGAGATCCACAACCTGGGTCACCTGTGCGCGACCCACCATGTGCTCAAGCATCCCGACGTCGGCGAAGACCATCGATGGACCGCCCATCAGCTCCCTGACGGAACCATCGACTGGCGGAGTCCGCTCGGACGCACCTACCGCGATACTCCGCCGCGCCGGGTCATGTTCGTATGACGACCCGTGGGGTTTGCATGACGACGTGGGGCGGACGTGTGACGGCCCGAGATGTTCGCATGACGACGTGGCACGGTCGCGTGACGACCCGTGACCGTGACGCCGAATGCGTTCGCGTGACGACCCGAGACGTTCGCGTGACGACCCGAGACGTTCGCGTGACGGTCAGAGCGAAGACGGCCGCGTGCTCACGCCGTCGCGTCGGGGGCAGTCGCTGCCGGGTCCGTGGCGGCGGCAGCGGCACGAGCCGCGATCGGCAGCGCCGCCTCGATCCTCTGCAGCTCCTCTTCGCCGTGCGCGGCGGTGAGGAACCATGCTTCGAACACGCTCGGCGGCAGGGCGACGCCCTGCTCACGCATCGCGTGGAAGAACGGCGCGTAGCGGAACGACTCCTGCGCCAGCGCGTCGGCGTACGTGCGCGGCGACGACGCGCGGAACGACGCGCTGAACAGGCTGCCGGCGTGAGCGACGGCATGGGTCACGCCGGCATCCGTGAGCGCGGCATCGAGCGCCGCCGAGACCCGGGCGGCCGCGGCATCGACCGTGGCGTAGACCTCCGGCGTCGCGAGCCTCAGCGTGGCGAGACCCGCGGCGACCGAGAGCGGGTTACCCGAGAGCGTGCCCGCCTGGTACACCGGGCCGAGCGGCGCCAACATGTCCATGACCTCTGCGCGTCCACCGAGAGCAGCAAGAGGCATCCCCCCGCCGACGACCTTGCCGAAGGTGATGATGTCGGGCAGATACTGCTCTCCCGCCTCCGCCTGCAGGCCCCAGAATCCCGCCGGATGCACGCGGAAGCCGGTGAGCACCTCGTCGAGGATCAGCAGCGCGCCGTGCGCGTGGGCGGTGTCGGCCAGCAGCCGGTTGAAGCCGGGCGCGGGGGGCACGACGCCCATGTTGGCCGCAGCCGCCTCGACGATCACCGCGGCGATGCGATCGCCGTGCTCGGCGAACACCGCCTCCAGCGCCCCGGGGTCGTTGTAGTCGATCACGAGCGTCTGTGCCGCGATCGGTGCGGGGACACCCGCCGAACCGGGCAGGGCGAGCGTGGCGACACCCGAACCTGCCGCGGCGAGCAGGCCGTCGGAATGTCCGTGATAGTGGCCGGCGAACTTCACCAGCAGGTCGCGTCCCGTCGCACCACGAGCGAGACGGATCGCCGTCATCGTGGCCTCCGTGCCGGTCGACACCAGACGCACGCGCTCGACGGGCCGGGCCTCGCCGACACGCACGCGCTCGGCGATCACGGACGCGAGTTCGACCTCGCCCTCGGTCGGAGCGCCGAAGGACAGACCGCGGGTCGCCGCCTCCTGCACCGCGGCGACGACCTCGGTCTGCGCATGGCCGAGCAGTGCAGGACCCCACGACGCGACCAGGTCGACGTAGTCGGTGCCCGCGGCATCGGTAACCGTCGCACCCGACGCCGACGCGAGGAAGCGCGGCGTTCCACCGACCGAACCATACGCGCGCACCGGCGAGTTCACGCCACCGGGGATCACCGCACGGGCAGCGGAGAACAGGTCGTCATTGCGGTCGGTCACAGCACACTCCTCAGCGATGCGCGGAGGTCTCCCGGCATCTCCTCCAGGCTAGCCCGAAGACCTGGGCACAGGACCCAGACCCGAAGACAGGACTCAGACCCGAAGACAGGACTCAGACCCGAAGACCTGGGCTGGGTGAAGTACCCGGGCCGGGCCGACTCAGGTCAGCCGCGCAGCCAGCGGGCGGCCTCGATGGCCCAGTAGGTCAGCACGACGTCGGCGCCGGCCCGACGGATCGAGAGCAGCGACTCCAGGATCGACGCGCGGCGGTTGATCCAGCCGTTCGCGGATGCCGCCTCGATCATCGCGTACTCGCCGGACACCTGATACGCCCACACCGGGATGTGGACGGTGTCACGCACCTCGCGCAGCACGTCGAGGAAGGCCATCGCCGGCTTCACCATGACGATGTCGGCTCCCTCTTCCTCGTCGACCACGGCTTCCCGCACGCCTTCGCGCCGGTTGCCCGGGTCGAGCTGGTAGGTGCGGCGATCGCCGGTGAGCTGGGAGTCCACGGCCTCGCGGAACGGCCCGTAGAAGGCGCTCGCGTACTTCGCGGCGTACGCGAGCAGCAGAGTGTCGGTGAATCCTTCGGAATCGAGCGCCTCGCGGATGACCGCGACCTGGCCGTCCATCATTCCCGACAGACCCAGCAGCTGGGATCCGGCGCGCGCCTGGGAGAGCGCCATCGAGGCGTAGCGCTCGAGCGTGGCATCGTTGTCGACCGAGCCGTCGGCCCCGAGGACACCGCAGTGCCCGTGGTCGGTGAACTCGTCGAGGCAGAGATCGGTCTGCACGACCAGGGCGTCGCCGACCTCGGCGGCCAGCACCTCGGTCGCCACATTCAGAATGCCCTGGGGGTCATCCGCGCCCGAGCCCCGTGCATCGCGCACCGCCGGGACGCCGAAGAGCATCACGCCGCCGACACCCGCCTCGGCGGCCTCGGTCGCCGCGACCCGCAGAGAGTCGAGCGAGTGCTGCGCCACTCCCGGCATCGATCCGATCGGTGCCGCCGCGGTCAGACCCTCGCGGACGAAGAGCGGCAGCACCAGCTGCCGGGGTTCGAGCGAGGTCTCCCGCACGAGACCGCGTACAGCGGGCGACTGGCGCAGCCGGCGCAGCCGGACCTCAGGGAAGCTCACGGTGCGAGCTCATCCGCCGCGTGCGGGAGGGTGAAGCTCGACACGGCATCGATCAGCGCATCGACGGTCTGCTTGTCGGCGACGACCGTGATCGGGAGGCCGGCCTTGTCGGCATCCTTCGCCGTGCGCGGTCCGATGGCCGCCAGCAGCGTGTCGTCAGGGATCTCGGGGAACTGCTCGCGCACCTGAGCCGCGACCGATCCGCTCGTGATCAGGATCGCGTTGATGCGGCCGTTCTCGACGTCACGCTTGATGCGATCGGTCACCGGAACGCCGACCGTGCGGTACGCCACGACGCTGTCGACATCGTGGCCCGCGTCCTGCAGCAGCACGCTGAGCACGGGTTTCGCGATCTCGCTGCGCAGGGCGAGGATGCGGCGCGGCTGCGTCTCGAGAGCGATCAGCTGCTCCGCCATCCCCTCGGCCGAGTTGTCCTGCTCGGGAACCAGCGCGACCTCGTACCCGACCGCCTGCAGCGCCGCCGCGGTGGTCTCGCCGACAGCGGCGATCCGCGTGCTGCGCGGCACCACCGCCCGGTGCGCGAACATGACGTCGACGGTCGTCGCACTCGTGACGGTCAGCCAGTCGTACGATCCGCCGGCGAGTTGCGCGAGGGCCACGTCCAGCGCCGCCTGGTCGGTCGTCGGCGCGAAGTTGATCAGCGGCGCGACGACGGGCACAGCACCCTGCGCGCGCAGGCTCGCGGCGACGCTGTCGCCCCACGGGCCCCCACGGGGAACGAGGATGCGCCAGCCGTCCAACGGTCGGTCCTGCTTCGTATTGGTCATGATGAAGGATGCTCTCGGGAGACGAGGTCGGCCGCCCCTTGATCGAGCAGCCGATGGGCGACAGACAACCCGATCTCGCGTGCCGCGTGCATCGGGGGTGCACCATCGGCAGCATCCGCTCCGTTGCCGCTGCCGTTCCGACGAATATACTCCCCGTTCAGGGGTTCGGTGACGTCGAGGCCGATCCGACGGCCCCCGTCGGAGGCGTAGACGACCGCCCGCACGCGGATATCCCCTCCCTCGACGACCGCATGTGCGGCCATCGGAGCTTGGCATCCGGCGTCCAGCCCCTCGAGCACGGCGCGCTCCGCGGTCACGGCCACACGGGTGTCGTGATCGTCCAGTTCGGCGAGCGAAGCCAGAAGGTCGGCCGGAGCATCGGTGCGGGTCTCCACCGCGAGCGAGCCCTGCCCGGGCGCGGTCGGCCACTCGGCGAGGCCGAGCTCCTCACGCCGCAGCGGCGAATCGGAGCCCAGACGCGAGAGGCCCGCGGCGGCGAGGATCACGGCCTCGAGCTCCCCCGACGCGACCCGCTGCAGACGCGAGTCGACGTTGCCGCGGATGTCGACCACCTCGGCATGCGGGGCCCGGCGATGCACCTGCGCCATGCGACGCGGCGAACCCGTGCCCACTCGGCTGCCCGCACGCAGCGCATGCAGCGGTGTGCCTCCGCGAGTGATCGCCACGTCGCGGGCGTCCTCGCGACGGGGTGTCGCCGCGATCACGAGACCGTCCGGGATCGCGGTCGGCAGGTCCTTCAGCGAGTGCACGAGGAAGTCGCACTCCCCTGCGAGCAGCGCCTCGCGCAGACGGGTGGCGAAGATGCCCTGTCCGCCGATCTCCGACAGCGATGCACGATTGGTGTCGCCCTCGCTGGTGATCGGCACGAGCTCGACCGGATGCCCGGTGATCTTCTCGAGAGCCGCGGCCACGTGGCCGGACTGGGCCTGCGCCAGCGCGCTGCGTCGAGTCCCCAGTCGGATCGGGGCGGTCCTGGTGCGAAGAATGCTCATGGTCGGCTTACTGCAGCACGTCTGCGATCTCGTCGAACCGGAGACGACGTCCCGTGTAGAAGGGGATCTCCTCCTTCACGTACAGACGCGCATCCGTGTACCGCAGGTCGCGCATGAGGTCGACCAGCTCGGTGACCTCGTCGGCCTCGAGCGGAAGGATCCACTCGTAGTCGCCGAGCGCGAAGGCCGCGACCGTGTTCGCGATGACGCCCGTGAACGCGGCACCCTTGCGACCGTGGTCGGCGAGCATCTTGCGACGCTCCTCCTCCGGTGCGAGGTACCACTCGGGCGTGCGCACGAACGGGTACAGGCACAGCCAGTCCTTGGGCTCCACACCGCGGAGGAATCCGGGAACGTGCGCGCGGTTGAACTCCGCGTCACGGTGCACGCCCATCACGTTCCAGACGGGGAGGAGGGTGCGCAGCAGCTCCGTGCGGCGCAGGCGACGCAGCGCCTTCTGCAGACCCTCCGCCGTGTCGCCGTGCAGCCAGACCAGCAGGTCCGCGTCGGCCTTCAGGCCGGAGAGGTCGTAGAAGCCGCGGACCGTTACGCCGGAATCCTCGACGTACGAGACGATCGTCTCGAGTTCGGTGGAATCGGATTCGGTGACCGGAACATCGGGGTTCCGTCGCCAGACCGCCCAGAGGGTGAAGCCGGACGGGTTCTCTTCGCGTTCATCGGACATGGCTCCAGTCTGCCCCCTTCGTGGAGAGCTCGCGAACGCGAGTCGGATTGCGCTGATGTGCCGTCGGTCGGGCGTCCGGCCAACGGGCGTTCGGTCAGCGGGCGAGTGCCCGAGCGATCGCCCAGACGGCCCCTCCGACGACCACGGCGACACCGACTGCACCGGCGATGGCGGCACCCGGGTTGCGGTCGGCGAGCACCCGCGCCTTGGCGACGGCGCGCTTCGAGGCCTTGTCGATGCGGCGGGGGAAGTTGCCCTTGACCTCGATCGCCGCGAGAGCGGCCTTCAGCTCGGCGCGCGCCGATTCGACGGGGTCGACGATCCCTGCGGGGACCGCGGTCTTCGGCAGCGATCTCGTGATGTCAGAGTTCGTCACGGCCGGCCTCCTTCACGAGTCGGACGTCCTCGCCCACCGCCTGGACGGGGTTCTTCCGGGCGAGCACCTTGCGGAACTTCAGGATGCCGAGCAGCGCGAACAGCAGCACGGCGAGGATCAGGATGCCGAGCACGGCGAGCGCCGACAGCCAGACCGGCCACCACGACGACAACCCGGCGATCGCGAAGACCAAGATCACCGGCACGGCCCAGAACAGGAAGAACAGCGCGACGAGGAACCAGACGGATCCGATGCCTGCATCCTTCGCGACGCGCGAGACCCAGGCCTTGGCCGCGTTGATCTCGGCCTTGACGAGGCTCGTGATGAGCTCCGGGAGGTCGCCGATCAGCGACAGCAGGCTGTCCTCTGCACGATCGCGGTATCCGCGGGGCATGTCAGCTCCCGGACTTCGCGGCGGTGGACCGCGATGAGGCCGGCTTCTTCGCGGCGGGCTTCTTCGCGGTGTCCTTCGCCTCGTCGACGGCGTCTTCGGTCGCATCGACGATGTCGTCCGCAGCCTTCTTGCCCGCGGCGACGGCGGAGTCCAGTCGCTGTCCGGCGGTCTTGTCGTTCCCGCCGACCGACTTCACGACCTTCTGCACGCCGTTCCAGATCGCGCCGGGCACCGCGGCGGCCTTGTCGCCGACGTAGCCCTTGACCTTGTCGACCTGCTCCTGCACCGGGTCGAGGTTCCAGACCTTGAGCCACTGCGTCTTGATCTGCTCGTAGCGCTCGCGGCCCGCGCGCGTTCCGAGGACGTATCCCGCTCCGAGCCCTACGACGAGTCCGATCTTCCCCTTCATGGGGTCTCCTCACGTTGTTCCGGTAGAACGCCCTGGGGCGAACTGACGGCCCGGTGCCGCCTGGCAGGAGTCCAGCGTAGCCCCGTATGCCGAATTCGGCATCTACCGGGGCAGAGGGTTGACAGCGGGCCGACTTTCCTCTTCATCCTGCGGGTCACCCGTGCTCCCGCATCCGCGGCTCGTCGGCCCCGCCCAGGGAGTCGCCGTCAGTCCCAGAGCAGCGATCGGCGCAGCCGATCCGCTTCCTCCTGCGCATCGGGGATGACCTGCGCGAGACCGGTTCCGGCGAGCCACGCCCCCACCGCCGCGATGCCGGGCACCGCGTGGATCGCGCGGCGTGCGGCCTCGCGTCGAGCGCCGGAGCCGATGATCGACGCGGGTTGGGACTGCACGTAGCGCGCTCGGTGCGCGTCGACGAGATCGCTCTCCGCCAGCGGGACCCCGAGCAGGGCCGACGCCTCACGCAGAGCGACTCGGGCGGCGGCGGCGTCATCGAGCCCGGCCGTCGCAGCAGGCTCGCCCTGCGCGCCGAAGGAGACGCGCACCAGGTGGCGGTCACCGGCGGCCTCGCGCACCCAGTCCCACTTCGCGCTCGAATGGGTGAGCGCCTTGGCGGTGTGGCTCCCCGGGACGGTCAGCACACCGGTACCGCGTGGAGCGCCCGAGAGCGCCCGAGCGGCGAGCAGCAGCGTCACGATCTCGATCTCCGGGGCATCCGCCGCCGTCGTCAGGGAGAGCTCCGGTGCGGCCTCCTCGAGAAGACGTCGCGCGGCGTGCTCCGACGTGGCCAGCACGACCCCGTCGGCCGCGAGGTCGAGCTGCTCCGTCGCCTCCTCGGCGAGTCCCGCCGTGGCGTCGGCATCTGCGGCGTCGGAATCCTTCAGGCCGACATCCGCGGCGTCGGCGCGCACGACCCAGCCGTCCCCCGACGACGCGATCCGCGTCACTCGGGCCCCGGTGCGCACGACGCCGCCGAGCTTCTCGATGTCGGCGACGAGCGCCTCGACGAGCACCGTCATCCCGCCCTGCAGCCCTTCCACCGCGGCGCCGGGCGCCTGGGCCGGGACCTGCGCCTGGGCGGCGCGCGCGGCCCCCTGCTCGCGGAGCGCCTGGACGGCTCCCGACAGCGAGCCGACGCTCGTGAGCGCCGCGTTGAGTCCGGGGGCGGCGATGTCGACGTCGACGTCGTCGGGTGACGCGGAGTAGACGCCGGTCGTGACGGGGGCGACGAGGCGATCGCGCACCTTCGCCCCCATGCGCGACGAGACGAGTCTGCCGAGGCTCTGGTTGTGGCCGATCGTCAGAGGGGGGCGGATCCGGTCGAGGTATGCCCGCCACGCTCCCGACCATCCGATGACGCGGCGTACGTCTTCCTGGAACGGGTTGCCGGGGATGCCGAGGATCCCGCCGACCGGAAGCGGAGCGGCGCCGACTCCGGGGATGCCGGCCAGCCAGGCTCCTCCTGCCGCCGGGGCGACGATGCGATCGGAGAGGTCGAGTTCGGCGAGCAGCGCGCGGACCCGCCCGCCCCGCGTCGCGTAGCTCTCGGCGCCGGCATCGACCACGACCCCGTCGAGCTCCGCGCGCCGGATCGCACCGCCGACGGCATCCGAGGCCTCCAGCAGCGTCACGTGCATGCCGACCTTGACGCATTCGCGTGCCGCGATCAGTCCGCCGACGCCCCCGCCGACCACGACGATGTGCCGCGTCGCGGCACGGGCGGCCAGGTCGACGGGCTCGGGGCGGGACGACTCACTGTTCGCGGGCTTCACGGGCTTCGAGGTCATGGATCAATCCTTTCATCCACGACGCGGCGTCGATCCGGTCTCGGGCCGGAAGAACCGGATCACGCCTCGGCGGGGGTGTGCGCGCTGCTCCCGGTGCCGCGCTTGCGCACCTCGCGGAGCACGATCTGCTCCGGGCACACCGCCGAGAGGAAGTCGCCGACGGACAGCGCCAGGCGCTCCCCCACGAGCGAGTACAGGATGCGGTTCGCGTCGCGCCGCTCGGTGACGAGCCCCGCCTGGCGCAGCACACCCAGGTGACGCGAGATGGTGGGGCCGCTCGACGAGAACCGCGAGGCGATCTCGCCCGCCGCCAGCTCACCCTCCTTCAGATCCTGCAGGATCTGCCGTCGCGTCGGGTGGGCCAACGCCGAGAAGATGTCGGACGCGTCATCTGCCATGTTCGCAATCTAGCACTCAGGCTATATTGCGAGGGCCGCGGGGTCGGCAAGAGCGATGGTCGAGGCGTCCGGGACCAGGATCCGATCAGAGCGTCCGGGCCGGGTCCGATCAGATCGAGTGGACGAGCTCGACGATGCCCGTCAGCTGGTCGGGGCGTCCGGGGCCGGGATCAGATCAGAGCGAATGGACGAGCTCGACGATGCGCGTCAGCTGGTCGGGGTCGGTCTCGGGCGGCACACCGTGTCCGAGGTTCACGATGTGACCGCGCGCCGCGCGCCCACGATCGACCACATCGCGCACGTGCGCCTCCAGCACCGGCCAGGGCGCCGCGAGCAGCGCGGGGTCGATGTTGCCCTGCACCGTGACGTCGGGTCCGAGGATCCCCGCCGCCTCGTCGAGAGGAAGCCGCCAGTCGACCCCCACCGCGTCAGCGATGCCTCCGAGGCGCATGTCCTGCAGGAACGGCCCCGTGCCCACGCCGAAGTGGATGCTCGGCACGCCGATGGCGTCGAGCGCCACGCGCGAGTGGGGAGCGACGAACCTCCGGTAGTCGGAGGTGCTCAGCGACCCTGCCCACGAATCGAACAGCTGGACGACGGAGGCTCCGGCGTTGCGCTGGACCTCGAGGAAGCGACGCGAAACCAGGGCGAGCCAGCCGGCGAGCCGGTTCCAGGAGTCCGGGTCGGCGTGCATCATCGCCCTCGCGCGCAGGTGCTCCTTCGACGGGCCGCCTTCGACGAGATAGGCGGCGAGCGTGAACGGCGCGCCCGCGAAGCCGATGAGCGGGGTGTCGCCGAGCTCGGCGGTGACGATGCCGACGGCCTCGGCGATGGCCGTGCCATCGAGGGAGAGCGGATCGATCGCGGTGAGACGATCGACGTCCGCGGCCGAGCGCACGGGGTTCGCGAACACCGGTCCGCGGCCGGGCTCGATCTCGACATCGACCCCGGCGAGACGCAGCGGGATCACGATGTCACTGAAGAACACCGCGGCGTCCACGCCGTGGCGGCGCACCGGCTGCAGCGTGATCTCCGCCGCGAGATCGGGGGTGAGGCAGGCGTCCAGCATCCGCGTGCCGACGCGCAGTTCGCGGTACTCGGGCAGCGATCGTCCGGCCTGTCGCATGAACCAGACGGGGGCGTGCTCGGGGCGGGGGCCGGTGAGGGCGCGCAGCAGCGGAGCGTCGGAGAGAGCCATGCCTCCATCCTCCCACCCGCGTCCGGGCCGACGTGCCCTGCGGCTCAGGTAGAATCGATCTGTGCTGCTGGTTGTCACGGCGAGTCACAAGACCGCCTCCTTCGAATTGCTCGAACGACTGAGCCGCACCCCCGAAGACGTCGCCTCCACCGTGGTGGACATGGCGTCCTGCGTGCAGGGTGCGGTCGTTCTGGCTACCTGCAACCGCTTCGAGGCCTACGTCGAGATGGACGAACCGGTCACGGCCGCGGGCGCGATCGGCGTCGAGGCCGTGCTGGAGGCCGTCGAGTCGTCGACCGGCATCCGCGCCGAGGAACTTGAGGGCGCCTACGAGGTGCACGCCGGTCGCCGCGTGGCCGAGCACCTCTTCTCGGTCGCCTCCGGCCTCGAATCCGTTGTCTCCGGCGAGGGCGAGATCGCCGGCCAGGTGCGCCGTGCACTCAAGTCCGCTCGCAAGGAGGGCACCACCTCCCCCGAACTGGAGCGCCTGTTCCAGCGGGCGAGCCAGGCCCAGCGCAAGGTCAAGAACGTCACGGCGCTCGGCCGCGCCGGCCGTTCGCTCGTGCGCCTCGCACTCGAGCTCGCCGACAGCCGCGTCGTCGACTGGTCGACCGAGCGCGTGCTGCTGGTGGGCACCGGCGCCTACGCCGCGGTCACGCTTGCGACGCTGCGCGAGCGGGGTGCCGTCAACATCTCGGTGTACTCGCCGTCGGGGCGAGCCGAGAAGTTCGCGGCGAAGCACGGCATCCGCCCCGTCGCCGAGGCCGACTACGCGCGGGTCGCATCGCGCTCGAGCCTGCTGATCACCTGCACCACCGCGACCGCACCCGTGCTGACACCCGAGCACCTGCACGCCCCCACCGGCATCGCGGTCGAGGGATGCCCCGTGGCGTCGCACAGCCAGCTCGTCGTCGACCTCGGGATGCCCCGCAACGTCGACCCCGCCGTCGCCACCCTCGAAGGGGTCGCCCTCCTCGACCTCGAGACGATCAGCCTGCACGCACCGCTCGAAGAGCTGCAGGCGACGGATGCGGCCCGCTCGGTCGTGCGCGAGGCCGCCGAGACCTTCCACGTCGTCGGCAGCCGACAGAGCGTCACCCCCTCGGTGGTGGCACTGCGGTCGCACATGTTCGGTCTTCTCGAGGCCGAGATCTCGCGGGCCCGCGCCCGGGGCGACGAGGACGGACGCGTCGAGCAGGCGCTCCGACACCTGACCGGCGTCCTGCTGCACACCCCGACGACACGGGCGCACGAGCTGGCCGCCACCGGCCGCGCGGACGAGTTCGCTGCGGCGCTGTCGACCCTGTACGGGATCGACCAGGTCGCCCCGGCGGCGGACGACGCCGCCACCGCCTGATCGGGTGCTCGACACAGCCTGATCACAGCGGCGCCTGATCGCGGCGGCGAGCAGCCGGTGCCACACTGGATTCATGGCCCTGCACATCACCGGCGACTCCGACGCCGACGCCCTGCTGTCCGACAACCCGCTCGCGCTGCTCGTCGGGATGCTGCTCGATCAGCAGGTGCCGATGGAGACGGCGTTCGCCGGTCCGCTCAAGATCGAACAGCGCACCGGGGCCGCGGATGCCGCCACGATCGCCCGGATGGACCCGGACGAGTTCCTCGACGCCTTCAAGACCACGCCCGCCGTGCACCGGTTCCCCGGCTCGATGGCCGCCCGCGTGCAGTCGCTCTGCCAGGAGCTCGTCGACCGGTGGGGCGGAGACGCGTCCGCGATCTGGACGGACGGCGATCCCTCAGGCGCTGAGGTGCTGAGACGTCTCAAGGCCCTGCCGGGCTTCGGGGAGCAGAAGGCCAAGATCTTCCTCGCGCTGCTGGGCAAGCAGTACGGCTTCACCGGCGACGGATGGCGGGAGGCGGCGGGCGACTACGGCGTCGAGGGATCGTTCCGCAGCGTCGCCGACATCGTCTCGCCCGAGTCGCTCACGAAGGTCCGCGAGCACAAGAAGGCCGTGAAGGCGGCGGCGAAGACGAAATAGCGAGCCGGGCGCGCTGCTTTCAGGACCGGGCAGTCAGCACCGGGTAGTCAGGCGCACTGCTGTCAGGCGCACTGCTGTCAGGCGCCGCGCAGGAGCGCGGCGAGGTGGTCGTGCAGGCGGTCGATGGGGATGCGTTCCTGCGCCATGCTGTCGCGATCGCGCACGGTGACCTCGTGGTCGTCGAGCGAGTCGAAGTCGACGGTCACGCACAGCGGAGTCCCGATCTCGTCCTGGCGTCGGTAGCGTCGGCCGATCGCCCCCGCATCGTCGAAGTCCACGGCCCAGGAGCCCCGCAGCGCATCCGCCACCTCGCGCGCCAGCGGCGACAGCCGCTCGTTCCGGCTCAGCGGCAGCACCGCGACCTTGACGGGAGCGAGGCGCGGGTCGAGCCGCAGCACCGTGCGCACATCCGTGCCGCCCTTGGCGTTGGGCGCCTCCTCCTCGCGGTAGGCGTCGACGAGGAAGGCCAGCATCGAGCGCGTCAGCCCGAACGACGGCTCGATCACGTGCGGGGTGTACCGGTCGCCCGTCGCCTGGTCGAAGTACGTCAGGCTCTGCCCCGACGCCTCGCTGTGACGGGCGAGGTCGTAGTCGCCGCGGTTCGCCACCCCCATGAGCTCGCCCCACTCCCTGCCCGCGAATCCGAAGCGGTACTCGACGTCGATCGTGGCGGCCGAGTAGTGCGCGCGGTCACCGTCGGGCACGTCGACCCGGCGGAGGTTGGCAGGGTCGAGGCCGAGATCGAGATACCAGTCCCAGCTGGCCTCGACCCAGTGCGCGAACCACGTCTGCGCGTCGGTCGGCGCCGTGAAGAACTCGACCTCCATCTGCTCGAACTCTCGGGTGCGGAAGATGAAGTTGCCGGGGGTGATCTCGTTGCGGAACGCCTTGCCGACCTGCCCGATCCCGAACGGCGGCTTCTTGCGGCTGGTGGTGAGCACGTTCGAGAAGTTGACGAAGATGCCCTGCGCGGTCTCCGGACGCAGGTAATGCAGGCCGGACTCGTCGTCCACGACGCCGAGATGGGTCTTCACGAGCCCCGAGAACGATGCGGGTTCGGTGTACCGCCCTCGGGTTCCGCAGTTCGGGCACGGGGCGACCGCGAGAGCGGCGTCGACGGTGCGGGCCGCGCGCCTCTCGGCCTCCTCCACGACGGCATCGGCACGGAAGCGCCGATGGCAGTTCAGGCACTCCACGAGCTGGTCGCTGAAGGTCGCGACGTGGCCCGAGGCCTCCCACACCCGCCGAGGGAGGATGACGCTCGAGTCGAGTCCCACCATGTCGCCGCGGCCACGGACGAACGTCTGCCACCACTGGCGGCGGATGTTCTCCTTGAGCTCGGTGCCGAGGTGCCCGTAGTCCCACGCCGACCGGGAGCCGCCGTAGATCTCACCGGTCTGGAAGACGAACCCGCGGTGGCGAGCAAGGGCGATGACCTTGTCGAGGCGGGACTGTTCGGCCACGGTGGCTCCAGAGGTCGCAGGGGCGAGCCCGTGACGACGGGCACTTCGATCCTATCCGCGCGACACGAGCGGTCACGGGGCCACGACTCTCAGGCCGTGAAGAGGTAGCCCTTCGCGACGTCGAATCCGGCGAGGGTGAGGCCGCTGCCGAGAAGCCCCTCCATCTGCGCGCGCAGGCGGGTGCGCCACTCGTGCGCGGCCTGCGGATTCTCGACGCGGATGGTCTCGATGTCGGACGGGATCTCCAGCGTCTCCACGACGGATTCGGATGCCGGGGGCTTGGCGATGTCGGCGAGTGCCCATTCGACATCGAGCCGGTCGCTCTCATCTCCCGCGTCGCCACCGCCGAAGATGCCGTAGCGGTTGACCGAGTATCCGGTCGCGCGGGCGCCGAGCACCGTGAGGAAGAAGTGCGCGTTGCGGGCGACGAGCGGATCGAATGTCCAGGTGATGCGGCCGACGTCGCGGGAGAAGGCCCACTGACGCTGGTGCTCCTTGAGCTCCCGGCCCCAGCCGCGTCCGCGGTACTCGGGTCGCAACGCGGTGATGTGGGAGTGCATCGCCCGTCGTGCCGGAGCGCCGAAGAAGGCGATCGACGCACCGACCATCCGCTCCTCTCCGCCCTCGGCATCGAACAGGCCGACGACGTAGTTGCCGGACTGCTGCAGCGCGCGCAGCGTCCCCGCGTCGATGACTCGCTCGGGTCCACGGATGGAGTCGAGCAGCCCCTGCGCGTCGATGATGAGTTCAACGGTGTCGAGATCACGGATGGTTCGCACGCCCCCAGTCTGCCCTCCCCACCGCCGATTTCGGAATCGCCCGCCCCGGAAACGGCCGAACGGCAGGCGGATGGGCATACCGTGCGCGCTCGCTCGGCGTACCGTGGAGGGATGTCAACCAGCGACACCACCGCCGAGACGTCCGACACCCGGTTCTTCGGGCAGCCCTGGGCCCTCGTCCACATCTTCGGCGTCGAGATGTGGGAGCGCTTCAGCTTCTACGGCATGCAGGGGATCCTGCTGATCTACCTGTACTTCTCGGTCAGCGAGGGCGGGCTCGGGCTCTCCCAGGCCGTCGCCGGCGGCATCGTCGGTGCGTACGGCGGATCCGTCTACCTCTCCACCATTCTCGGAGCGTGGATCGCCGACCGGATGCTGGGCTCGGAGCGGGTGCTGTTCCTCAGCGCGATCGTCATCGTGGCCGGGCACGTGGCCCTCGCCCTGCTCCCCGGGTTCCTCGGGGTGGGCGTCGGTCTCGTCCTGGTCGCCCTCGGCTCGGGCGGTCTCAAGGCGAACGCGACCTCGGTGGTCGGAACCCTGTACAGCGCCGACGACACCCGCCGCGACGCCGGTTTCTCGCTGTTCTACCTCGGCATCAACCTCGGCGCGTTCATGGGGCCGATCCTGACCGGCATCCTGCAATCCTCGCTCGGATTCCACTACGGCTTCGGCCTCGCCGCGATCGGCATGACCCTCGGTCTCGTGCAGTACTCGTTCGGGCGCCGCGCTCTGCCCGACGAGGCCCGACGCGTCCCGAATCCGCTGCCCTCCGCGCGCTACCCGCTCGTCGCGATCATCGCGCTGGCCGCGATCGCCGCGATCGTCGTGCTGGTGATGGTCGGGGTGATCAGGGCCGACAACCTGTCGACCATCGTCATCATCGGCACGGTCGTCGCGGCCGTGGCCTATTTCGCCGTGATCCTCAGCAGCCGTCTCATCGACGGCACCGAGCGCTCGCGCGTGTGGGGATTCCTGCCGCTGTTCGTCACCAGCGTCGCGTTCTGGTCGCTGTACCAGCAGCAGTTCACCGTGCTCACGGTCTATTCGGACGAGCGACTCGATCGCAACATCCTCGGGTTCGTGATGCCGGTCTCATGGGTCCAGTCGATCAATCCGGTGTTCATCATCATCCTCTCCGGGGTGTTCGCCGCGATCTGGACGCGTCTCGGCACCCGCCAGCCGTCGACGCCGGTGAAGTTCGCGCTGGGGGCGATGATCATGGGCTCCGCCTTCTTGCTGTTCCTCCCCTTCGCGGGTGGCGGGCCGAACTCGACACCGCTGCTCGCGATCGTCGGGATCCTGCTCGTCTTCACGATCGCCGAGCTGCTGATCTCGCCGGTGGGTCTCTCTGTGACGACCAAGCTCGCGCCGAAGGCGTTCCACACGCAGATGGTCGCGCTGTTCTTCCTCTCGATCGCGCTCGGCACGGCGATCTCCGGCTGGCTCGTGCAGTTCTACGACCCGAAGAACGAGGTGCCGTACTTCTCGATCCTCGGCGGCATCGCGATCGTCGTGGGCCTCGGTCTACTGCTCTCGGTCAAGCCCGTGCTGCGCCTGATGAAGGGTGTGAGCTGAGCACGATCCGCTGAGCACGATCCGCTGAGTGCGATCTCCCCTCCCCCGCGCCTCGGGTGTCTCGGACGCCGATAGCCTGAAGGGATGGGAGAGAACGAAGATCGCGCGCGCAGACGACTCTCCCGAAAGGCTCCGAGATGGGCCGTCATCGCCGTGCTGGCGTTCGCAGGGCTCTGCGCGTCGTTCATGTTCACGCTCGTCGTGCCACTGCAGGCCGAGCTGCCGAGGCTGCTGAACGCCTCGCGCGAGGACACCACCTGGGTCGTCACGATCACTCTGCTGGTCGCCGCGGTCGCCACACCCATCTCGGGTCGCCTCGGCGACATGTACGGCAAGCGCCGCGTGGTGATCGTGCTGCTCGCTCTGTTGATCGTCGGCTCGCTGGTCGCCGCGCTCTCGGGGTCGATCGTCGGCGTCATCATCGGCCGGGCGCTGCAGGGCGCCGTCACCGGTGTGGTGCCGCTCGGCATCGCGATCATGCGCGACATCCTCCCCCCTGAGCGCCTCGGCTCGGCGGTCGCGCTCATGAGTGCGACCATGGGCGTGGGCGGTGCGATCGGCTTGCCGGTGGCCGCCCTGCTCGCCGAGAACGCCGACTGGCACTGGCTGTTCTGGCTGGCCGCCGCTCTGGGGGTCGTCGGGCTCGCCCTCGTGCTCCTCGTCGTGCCGGAAGACGTGCTGCGCTTTCCCGGCCGCCTCGATGTGCTCGGCGCGATCGGTCTCGCGATCGGCCTCACCGGCATCCTGCTGTTCGTCTCGCGAGGCGCCGAGTGGGGCTGGACCGCACCCCTGACCCTCGCCTGCATCATCGGCGGGGTCGGCGTGCTGCTGGTCTGGGGCTGGTACCAGCTGCGCACGACCGACCCGCTGCTCGACCTGCGCGTCGCCGCCCGGCCGGCCGTGCTCTTCACCAACATCGCCGCGATCGGCATGGGATTCGCCCTGTTCGCCTCGAACGTGACGTTCCCGCAGCTGCTCGAGGGGCCCGTCGCCTCGGGCTCGGGCTTCGGGCTCGACATGGTCTCGGCCGCGCTCATCGTCATGCCCGCCGGTCTGGTGATGATGGTGATCTCTCCGCTGTCGGGCTGGCTCGAACGGGCCGTCGGCCCGCGCCCCCTCTTCACGGTCGGCGCCGGTGCCATCGTGCTCGCCTACCTGTTCGTGCTGCTGTGGTCGAGCGAGGTCTGGCACATCCTGGTCGGCAACGTGCTGATCGGCGTCGGGATCGGGTTCACGTTCGCCGCCATGCCGATGATCATCATGCGTTCCGTCCCCGCGAGGGAGACGGGGGCATCGAACGGCCTGAACGCGCTCTTCCGCTCCGTGGGCACCTCCAGCGCGTCCGCGGTCATGGGCGGAGTCCTCGCCGCCATGAGCACCGACATCGGCGGGGTGTCGGTTCCGACGCGAGCGGCCTTCGACCTGTGCTTCTGGCTGGCCATCGCGGCGGGAATCCTCGCGCTCGTGCTGTCGCTCTTCATCCCCCGCCATCGCGCTGTCGAACAGCATCCGTCGCTGCCGGGCTGACCGGGGCTCGGGCTGATCGCAGGTCAGTCGCTGTCAGATCACCCGCGGATCGGGATCTGTGTCCGTCGGCGGTCGCAACCGCGCAGGGATCGGCCACTCGAGCACGTACTGCTGCACAGGCGGACGGGTGACGTCGCCGAAGTCATCGATCTTCACCACGATGCGCCCGGGAACGCCGTCGTCATCGGGAGTGACCTCGAGGATGCGCACGCGAAGCGGCCGATCCGCTTCGCCCTCGAGCATCCACGGATCCGCGAGCCAGGCGAGACCCCTCGCCTCGAGAGCGGCCTCGGCGTCGAGCCACTCCGTAGGAGGAGACGCCGGACGCCCGAGCACGTCGACGGCCACCCAGTCGTCACCGTCAGTGTGGATCCACCCGAGCAGCTCTCGGTCATCACGGCGGTGCGGAGTCCAGTCGGGGCGGGGCATGCCTCCAGGCTAGCGACCACGGCGCGGGCTGTCCGGGGGCCGGGAGCCTGCCACCGCGCGGGCTGTCAGCCACCGCGCGGGCTGTCAGTGCGTGTACTCCATGAGCTCGACGCCGAGAACCCTGAAGACGTCGTGGGCGCGCAGTCGATGGGCGATGGACAGGTCGTCGAAGCAGACGATGAGCGAATAGGCGACGCCGGCACGCGGGCCGGCGAGGACTCCGGCCTCCGCCCGCACTCCGCGGTCACGGCCGGTCTTGTTGATGAAGAGCAGTCCGTGCGCGTCGTGCTCGTGCGAGAAGGGGTCGAGGCCCGTCGAGGCGGCGACGAGGCTGAGGTCCTGATTCAGACTGAGCCACTCCGACACCTGGGCGCTGACGGGGGCGTCCACCACCTGGGAGTTCACCAGGGCCGAGAAGAGACCGGCGAGTTCGCGTGCGGAGCCGACCGCGACCTGCGGAGCGTCGTCGGGTCCGCGCTCGTCGCGGAAGCGGTCGAGCAGGGCGGTGCGGCGCAGGCCGAGCGCCTCGATGCGATCGCGCACCCGCTCGTGGCCGACGCGCTGCAGCAACGCGTTCACGGCGATCGGATCTCCGGCGGTGGCCGCGAGCACCGCGAGATCCTCGAGCGGCAGAGCGGGCGCGTGCAGATGCCGCCACACACCCGACGTCGACACCGCGTCGATGGTGCTCCGTTCGACGATCTCGAGCGGGTCGAGAGAGCCGTCCTCGAAAGCGGCCGCGACCTCGATCAGAAGAGGGACGACACCCAGACCCGCGACGGGCATGGTGACGTGATCGTCGCCGGCGAGCACGTGCACGTGGGTGTCGAGATCGACGACGTGCACCGAGACCTGGGCACCCGCATCCGCGAGCTGTTCGAGCGCCCGCAGCGTCGAGGTGAACGACCTCCGCCCGGAGGCGGCACGGCGCGGCAGGCGACGGCTGGTCCGCTGAGAGCGGCGCAGCGAGGCCAGAGGCGGCCCTTCGACAGGCTCGTGAGCACCCACGCGTGATCCTTCTAGGGGGGTTGGACAGGCGGGATGCTGCGGGGTCCGTCCCCACAGCACGGATATCGTAACCCCGGCCGGTGAGGATGCCCTACAGACTGCGACGTTCGGTCATCAGATCGTCACATGGGAGCCTGCAGGGCATCCCGCGTCTCACCAGATCGTGACCCGGTAGTCCTGCGGCAGCCAGAGCGCGTCGTTCTGGGAGACGTCGAACGCCTCGTAGAAGGCGTCGATGTTGCGGACGATCTGGTTGCAGCGGAACTCGTTCGGCGAGTGCGGGTCGATGGTGAGCAGTCGCAGCGTCTCGGCGTCGCGGCTCTTCTGCTGCCAGACCTGCGCCCACGACAGGAGCAGGCGCTGCACGCCCGTGTACCCGTCGACGACCGGGGCCTCGGCACCGTCGAGCGAGATCTCGTACGCCTTGAGCGCGATGCCGAGACCACCGAGATCGCCGATGTTCTCGCCGATCGTCAGGGCGCCGTTCACATGGTGCTCGGCGTCGAGACCTTCGGGGACCAGCTCGTCGTACTGCGCGATGAGGGCCTTGGTGCGCTCCTCGAACGCCGACCGGTCGGCATCCGTCCACCAGTCCTCGAGCTTGCCCGCGCCGTCGTACCGGCTGCCCTGGTCGTCGAATCCGTGCCCGATCTCGTGTCCGATCACGGCGCCGATCCCGCCGTAGTTCGCCGCCGCGTCGCGGGAGGCGTCGAAGAACGGGTACTGCAGGATGGCCGCGGGGAAGACGATCTCGTTCATCGACGGGTTGTAGTACGCGTTGACCATCTGCGGCGGCATGTGCCACTCCTCGCGGTCGATCGGCTGCCCGACCTTCGCGACGTTGCGGTCGTGCTCGAAGATCGCCGCGCGCCGCACGTTGCCGAACAGGTCGTCGCGGTCGATCTCGAGGGTGGAGTAGTCCCGCCACACGGTGGGGTGACCGATCTTCGGGGTGAACGAATCCAGCTTCGCCAGCGCGCGCTCGCGGGTCTCCGCCGTCATCCACTCGAGGTCGGTGATGCTCTGGCGATAGGCCTCGATGAGGTTCGCGACGAGCTCGTCCATCTCGGCCTTGGCCGTCGGCGGGTAGTGCCGCTCGACGTACACCTTGCCGATGGCCTCGCTCAGCGCGCTCTCGGTGACCGAGACACCGCGCTTCCAGCGCTCGCGGATCGTCGGCACTCCGGTGAGCTCGGTGCCGTAGAACGAGAAGTTCTCCTGCACCATGTCGTCGGTCAGGTAGGGAGCCGCGGCGTGCACGACCTGGGCGCGCAGCCATGCCTTCCAGTCGTCGAGCCGCTCGGCGACGAGGAGCGATCCCAGTCCCTCGAAGAAGCTCGGCTGCGAGACGACGACCTCGGCGAACGCGTCGGGGCGCCCGGGGGCCACCGCGTCGCGCCACGGCTCGAGGTCGACGCCCGCGAGCTCCTGGATCTGCGCCCAGGACAGGAGGTTGTAGGTGGCGACCGCGTCGCGGCTGCGCACGTTGTCCCAGTGGTGCCCCGCGAGCTCGGTCTCGAGCGCGATCGCACGATCGGCGGCCTCGGTCGGCTCGACGATCCCGGCGAGACCGAGCAGTCGCTCGAGGTGCGCGCGGTAGGCCGCACGCGTCTCGGCGAAGGTGTCGAGCCGGAAGTAGCTCTCGTCGGGAAGCGAGAGGCCCGACTGCACGGCCACCGGCAGATAGCGCTCCGGGTTGCCGGGGTCGCCGTCGACGTAGAAGCCGATCAGGTGGGCACGGCCATCGCGGTCGTACGCGCCCACGGTGCGCAGGAACGCGGGGATGCCGTCGATGGCGTCGATCTCGGCGAGCGTCTCCGCCAGCGGCGACACCCCCGCCGCCGCGATGCGCTCGGTGTCCATGAAACTCGCGAACAGGTCGCCGATCTTGCGCGCGAGGGTGCCGACCTCGGCATCCTGCGACTCCTCGATGATCGCGCGGACGTCTTTCTCCGCCTGCTCGGCGAGGAGGTGGAAGGACCCCCATCGCGCCTTGTCGCCGGGGATCTCTGTGCGCGCGAGCCACGCGCCGTTGACGTGGCGGTACAGGTCGTCCTGCGGGCGGATGTCGGAGCTGAACTCGGCGATCTCGAGGCCGGAAGGGAGCACATCTGTCATGCGACCCAGCCTATGCGCCGGTCCGACATCCGGGTCGGCGGGCGCGAGGATCAGGCCCAGAGGCCGAGAAGATCAGCCCCGACGCGCGAGAAGATCAGTCTCGGCGTCCGAGAAGATCAGCCCCGACGGGCGAGAAGATCAGTCTCGGCGTCCGAGAAGATCAGTCTCGGCGTCCGAGACCGAATCTCCGACGCCGCGGCTGCTCCGGCGGCTCCGCGGCACGAACGGCGAGCCTGGCGGCGCGCCGTTCGGCCCAGGCGGCGACCTCGGCGTCGACGTCGCGAGTGCTCGTCACGACCGGCGGGCCGCCCTGCAGCTGCCGGCGCGCGTCGACGACGCGCCTGTTGAAGTCGACGAGGACATCACGGACATCGCTCTCGCGCCCCAGGAGGTCGAGCTGGGCGTCGAGCTCGCGATCCTCGGTGCGGAGCAGGATCGCGGGCGGTCCGAGCCCGGTGAGATTCTCGGTCTCGATCTTGCGGCGGATCCACCAGTCGGGGTCGTGGTGGGTGCCGAGCCCCTCGAGGGGCTTGCCCGCGCCGGGCAGATCGTCGAAGTCGCCCCGCCGGATCGCGACCTGGATGGCCGTCTCGATGAACGCCGCGCGATCGGTGGCGGCCGCGATGCCCGGAGCGTCGCCGGACTCCGCGTCATCCTCCGCGCCGTCGCTCTGCTGCCGCGCGCGGTATCGGGCTGCGGCCTCGCGGGGGTCCGACACGATGCACCTCCCTGGCATCCGGTGGGTGATTCCAGGGTACGGCCGGAGGCGACGACACGGGTCGGTCGGTGTCAGCCCATAGGCTCTGAGGATGACCGAGCGCACCCTCAACCGCGAGATCCTGCGCCTCGCCGTCCCCGCGCTCGGCGCGCTGATCGCGGAACCCGCCTTCCTCATCGTCGACGCCGCGCTCATCGGGCACCTCGGCACGACGCCGCTGGCCGGACTCGGCATCGCCGGCGCCGTGCTACAGACGGTGGTCGGACTCATGGTCTTCCTCGCCTACTCCACGACGCCGGCGGTCGCCCGCCTGTTCGGCGCCGGTCGCCCCGGCGAGGCCGTGTCGGTCGGGATCAACGGCATGTGGCTGGCGCTGGCACTCGGCGCCGTGCTCGCGGCGGCCGGCGCCGTGGCCTCGCCGTGGCTGGTGTCGCTGTTCGGAGCGAGCGATGCCGTCGCCGCCCAGGCCAACGACTACCTCGTTGTCTCGATGTGGGGTCTCCCCGCCATGCTGATCGTCTTCGCGGCGACCGGACTGCTGCGCGGGATGCAGGACACGGTCACGCCGCTGTGGATCGCCGGGCTGGGGTTCGGGGCGAACGCCCTGCTCAACGTCGTCTTCATCTACGGGCTCGGCTGGGGCATCGCCGGCTCCGCGGCGGGCACCGTGGTCGCGCAGTGGGGGATGGTCGGCGCCTACGTGCTGGTCATCCGACGGCTCGCCGTGACCCATGATGCCTCGCTGACGGTGAAGCGCGAGGGCATGGGCCGCACCGCGCGGTCCGGGGGCTGGCTGTTCCTGCGCACGGTGAGTCTGCGGGCAGCGCTGCTCGTGACCGTCGCCGTGGCCACGGGCATCGGCACGGACGAGCTCGCCGGCTGGCAGATCGTGTTCACGATCTTCTCGGCAGCGGCCTTCGCCCTCGATGCCCTGGCGATCGCCGCGCAGGCCCTGATCGGCAAGGAGCTCGGAGCCGGCGACCAGCGGCAGGTGCAGCGCGTGCTGGCGCGGACGGTCGCGTGGGGCGTGTGGTTCGGGGTGATCGTGGGGGCGCTGATCGCCGCCCTGTCCGGCGTGCTGGGCATCGTGTTCACCGGCGATCCCGACATCGCGGCGCTCGTGCAGCCGGCGCTGCTGATCCTCGCGGTCGCCCAGCCGATCGCCGGTGTCGTGTTCGTGCTCGACGGCGTGCTGATGGGCGCGAACGACGCCCGATACCTCGCACTCGCCGGCGTGCTCAACCTCCTGCCGTTCCTCCCCGCGCTCTGGATCATCGCCGCGACCGGCGTCGACGGTGCCCCCGGACTCATCTGGCTCGCCGTCGCGTTCTTCGGCGTGTACCTGCTCGCTCGCCTCGGCACTCTCGGCTGGCGGGTGCGCTCAGGACGCTGGCTCACCGCCGGAGTCTGATCCTGCACACACGCGCAGGACTCGACGTTCTCCACGTATCTCGGAATCCCGGACAGGTGGGCCGCGCAGCCCTAGACCGGGACTGACGGCGGCGCAGGAACCCGAGGGTCAGCCCGCGTGCCTCCGGCACCACTCGTACATGATCACGGCTGCGGCCGCGCTCGCGTTGATCGACCGGGTCGATCCGTACTGGGTGATCTCGATGTGCCCGGATGCCGCGGCGAGCGCCTCGTCGGAGAGACCCGGCCCCTCCTGCCCGAACAGCAGGACGCAGCTCTGCGGCAGCTCGGCACGATCGACGGGCACTGCCCCCTCGACGTTGTCGACGGCGATGATCGGGATGCCCTCGGCCGCCGCCCAGGCCGCGAAGGTCTGCACATCCTCATGGTGGACGACGTGCTGGTAGCGGTCGGTCACCATGGCGCCGCGCTTGTTCCAGCGGCGACGACCGATGATGTGCACGGTGTCGGCGAGGAATGCGTTGGCGCTGCGCACGATCGAGCCGATGTTCATGTCGTGCTGCCAGTTCTCGATGGCCACGTGGAACGGATGCCGCTTCGTGTCGAGGTCGGCGACGATCGCCGGCATCCGCCAGTACCGGTAGCGATCGATCACGTTGCGGGTGTCACCGGCGGCGAGCAGCTCGGGGTCGTACTGCTCCCCCTGCGGCCACTCCGCGGGTCCGCCGGGCCAGGGGCCCACCCCGTACCCGGGCTGCGCCGACGATCCGCCTGCGTCTGACGATCCGCTTGTCTCCGACGTGTCAAGTGTTCCCGACGTGTCGCCTGTCTCTGACGCGTCGCCTGTCTCCGCCGGGCCTGCGGGCGTCTGCTCATCCATCCCGTCAGGCTATCCGTCACGCGACGGAGCGCATATTTAGGTACACCGAAATATCCGCTACGATTTCGGCATGCCTAAAAATGCCGCGACACCGCCCCGCAGTCTGTGGCTGCTCGGGCCCGCCCTGGTCGCCGGAGTCGCCTACCTCGACCCGGGCAACGTCGCGAGCAACATGACGGCCGGTGCCCAGTACGGCTACCTACTCGTGTGGATCGTCGTGGCGGGCAACATCATGGCGTGGCTGATCCAGTACCTCTCCGCCAAGCTCGGCGTCGTCACGGGCCAGAGCCTCCCCGAGGTGCTGGGCACGCGGCTGACGAGGCCGTGGGCCCGCCGGGCGTACTGGCTGCAGGCCGAGCTCGTCGCGATGGCCACCGACCTCGCCGAGGTCATCGGCGGGGCGGTCGCGCTGTACCTGCTGTTCGACATCCCGCTGCTGCTCGGCGGCGTCATCACCGGCGCGGTGTCGATGATCCTGCTCGCGGTGCAGAACCGGGGCGGCGCGCGGCCGTTCGAGTTCGTGATCATCGGGCTGATGGCGATCATCGCGGTCGGCTTCGTCGCCGGCCTCTTCGTCGCTCCACCGGATGCCGGCAGCATCGTCGGCGGACTCGTGCCCCGCTTCGAGGGCACCGGATCGGTGCTCCTCGCCGCGTCCATCCTCGGCGCGACGATCATGCCGCACGCGATCTACGCCCACTCCTCGCTGACCCGCGACAGGTTCGGCGCGGCCGCGACGCACGGACCGACCGAGGCGGCGCGCACCGAGGTCTCCCGCATCCGCCGTCTGCTGACCGCGACCCGCTGGGACGTCTCGATCGCGATGGTGATCGCCGGGACGGTGAATCTCGGCATCCTGCTGCTCGCCGCCGCCAACCTCGCCGGGGTCGACGGCACGGACTCCCTCGAAGGCGCGCACGCCGCGCTGGCCGCGGGGCTCGGGCCCGTCGTCGCCACCTTCTTCGCCGTCGGCCTGCTCGCCTCGGGGCTCGCGTCGACCTCGGTCGGCGCCTACGCGGGAGCCGAGATCATGCACGGCCTGCTGCACGTGCGCATCCCGCTGCTGGCACGGCGGCTGATCACCCTGATCCCCGCGCTCGTGATCCTCGGGCTCGGCGTCGATCCGACACTGGCCCTCGTGCTCAGCCAGGTCGTGCTGTCGTTCGGCATCCCGTTCGCGCTGATCCCGCTGGTGGCGCTCACGGCCCAGCGTCGCACGCTGGGCGCCTGGGTGAACCGGCGATGGACCACCGCGGCCGGTGTGCTGGCGTCGGTGCTGCTCATCGCCCTCAACGGCGCGCTGCTCTGGCTGGTCCTGACCGGCGCCTGAGCAGGCGTCGCGCACGCGGAACCGCCCCGAGCCGGCACGGGAAGATTCGGCTCGGGGCGGCGGTCTGTCTGCGCTCAGCGCATCCGCGCTCAGCGCTCGCGCGCTCAACGCGAGCGGAGCGTCTCCGTCCACTGCGAGACGGCACCGTCGGCGATGCGATGCCCGGGCTCGGGGACAGCGACCACGGTCACCTCGCCCGTGACGCGCACCTTGCCGTTGCGCGCCTCGACCTTCTCGCCGTTCACGTAATAGGTGACGCCCTTGACGTTGGCCGGCACCTTCACCTCGTCACGAGACGTCCCGGGCTTGTCGGTGAACTTCGGAGCCTTGGGCGTCACCGGCGCGGTGAGCACCGGGACGTTCGCCCAGTCGATATCGCTCGCCAGGTAGAACGAGGTATACGCGGGCTGGTTGTAGGTCGTCTGCTGACGTGCCGTCTCGGCGCGATACTGCACGTCGTGCATGAGCGTGGTGAGCTTGTGCGCCGTCGGCTCGGTGGTCGTGTAGAACCGCAGCGCGCTCGAGTCGGTCGTGCGCACCAGCAGCTCCTCGCGCCAGTCCCCCAGCACGTCGGCGACCAGGGAGGGATTGCCCTTGGTGCCGTTGTTCGTGAGGGTTCCGGTGGCCGTGAGCACGGTGCCACGGGTCCAGTCGTCGATCGTGGGTGTCTGATCGCCGCTGCCGTTCACGATCTGGGTGGTCATGTCCCCCGCCCAGCGGATCGACATGTTCGTGCCGGGCGTCGCCGTGTCGAGCAGCTCTCCTGTGGCGCTCAGCAGTCCGCTGCCCTCGGTGCCGCCGGGCATGCTCGACCACACCTCGATGCCGGGGATGTCCGGGCGGACGTCTCCGATCATCGCCCGACCGGTGTCGCGACCGGAGTATGCGCCGAACAGCGATTCCCCCGTGGCCGCATCACGCAACACCGATCCGTACGGGGCGAAGGTGCCGCCCTCGTGGGCCGTCCAGATCTCGAGTCCGGGGCGGCTCGGATCGATGTCCGCCACGTGCATCGCGTCACCGTGGCCGAGGCGCACGTTCTCGCCCGGCGCGGCGCTGCCCTCGGGCAGCACGTCGAACGAGCTGTACAGCAGGCTGCCGTCGTGATCGATCGTCGCCGATCCGTAGACGAGCTCCTGCTTGCCGTCGGCATCCACGTCGGCGAAGCTCAGCGAGTGGTCGCCCTGCGTCGTGATCGTCCCGAACTCGGGGTCGGTGCCATCACGCCCGTGGGGCGAGTCGTTGAACGGGTTCGTCATCGGCGCGTGGCCGCTGTCGACATCCCAGCGCTCCGTGAGGCGCTTGCCGTCCCAGTCGAAGGCCGTGACGGTCGTGCGCGTGTAGTAGCCGCGGGCGAAGACGGCGGACGGATGCTGGCCGTCGAGGTAGCCGACGCCCGACAGGAAGCGGTCGACGCGGTTGCCCGGCTCGATGCGGGACATCGCGTAGTCGCCCCACAGCAGGCCGTCATCGCCGCGCTCGGTCGGATACGGGATGGTCTGGAGTTCCTTGCCGGTGGCGCTGTCGAAGACCGTGAGGTACTCGGGCCCGTCGATGATGAAGCCCTCGAACTCCCGCAGCAGGTTGCGGGCGCTGCGGCTCGGCGCATACACGTCGATGAACGTGTCGGCGAGCTCCTCGGCGCTCTCCCTGCTCAGCGGGTACTCGTGCGTGACGGGCATGCCCCATGCCTCTTCGAGAGTCGCCGGCCACTGCCCCGAGACGACCTCGTCGCGTGAACTCCAGCCGAGGAACATCTCGACGAGATGTGCTTCGTAGTCGGCGGCGCTGAGCCGGTAGTCGTCGTCGTGGGTGACCCCGGCCTTGCGGTCGGACTTCGGCAGGGTGATGAAGGACTCCCCGACGACGGCCCCGTCGGCGCCGTACTGCACCGACCTGGTGCCCGGCGCCGTCTTCAGCATCGTCTCCGAGCGGCCGTCCCCGTCGAAGTCGTGGACGAGGAACTGCGTGTAGTGGGCTCCCGCCCTGATGTTCACGCCCAGGTCGAGGCGGTTGAGCAGCGTGCCGTCGAGCTCGTAGGTGTCGAGGTAGACGGAGCCGGTGTAGCCGCGCTGCGAGACGTCCTTCGCATTCGACGGCTCCCACTTCACGACGTACTCGTACTGCCCGTCGCCGTCGACATCGCCGACCGACACGTCGTTCGCGGAGTAGGTGTAGGCCTCGCCCGCGGGCGTGACGCCGTCGGCGGGCTTCTGCAGCGGCAGGTCGTGATGCCCATCGGCCCAGGCGGTGACCGGGGCGGAGGCGGATGCCGCGAGCTCGACGCCGTTCACGATCGGGACGACGGAGTACTCCGCCGTGGCCGTTCCCTCGGCATCCGCGAGGTTCGTGCTGTCGGTCACGGTGGCGATCTTCGTGCCGTCACGGTAGACGGCGAAGTCGGGTCCGGCGAGCCCGGTGGCCGTGGCCCCGGTCGCCTCGGAGGACAGCAGCCGCCAACTCAGGAAGACGCCGTCGGCGGTGGAGACGGCGACGAGGCCGCGGTCGAGGTTCTCCAGCTGCGGAGTCGCGGATGCCGGGCCATGGCGTCCGGCGTCCGGGCCCGTGGCGGGGGCGGCGGCGGCGCTGTGCACGCCTCCCACCAGCAGGCAGCCTGCGGCGGCGACCGCGACGGCAGCGCGGAATGAATGATGTCGGATGTTCATCGTCGAAATCCTTCTCTGGGCAGGACGCCCGCTCGGATAGCGTTTTCCCGTGCCCGGTCGAAGTTACCCGCCACCCCCGGCGCCGTCAAGGAGATCGGCTCGATTGAGACGATTCACAGCGGGCGGCGCGGCTTCACCCGGCCAGTAGGCTCGAGGGCATGCCCGTCGAGAACGCCCGTCGCACCGTCCGCATCCTCACCTGGATCGCCATCGCGACCGGCGTGGCCGGCGGACTGCTGGTCGCCTTCCCGACGGTGCTGCCCATCGGCGGCCCGTGGGTGCAGCTCGCCCTCGGTCTCGCGACGCTCGTGCTCGCCTTCCGTGCCCGAAAGATCGGCATCGCCGGCATCGAGGGATTCGACGGCCGCCTCTCGCTCTTCGCCGCGCTGCTGGGATTCCTCATCATGTTCTTCGCGGGCCAGGTGGCCTTCGGCATCCTCGTCGACGTCGCCAACCCCTGAGCGCCGCCGAGTCCTGACCGCAGCGAACTCCTGAGCCCCACCGAGCCCTGGCCCCCGGAGCCCTGAGCCCCGCCGAGCTCTGAGCCACACCGAGGACAGAATGCCGGCACCCTCCTGATCTAGGCTGGGAGCGTGGCATCTCCGGCAGCAGACGACTATCTCAAGACCGTCTACGCGCACACCGAATGGCAGGATGCGCCGATCACCCCGTCGGTCCTCGCGGCGAAGCTCGGCATCGCCCCCTCGTCGGTGACCGAGATGGTGAAGAAGCTCGCCGCGGCCGGGTTCGTCTCGCACGTCCCGTACGGAGCGGTGCGCCTGACGGATGCGGGCACCCAGCGCGCGCTCGCGATGGTGCGCCGACACCGCCTGATCGAAACCTGGCTGGTGCAGGAGTTCGGCTACGGCTGGCACGAGGTGCACGACGAGGCCGAGGTGCTCGAGCACACCATCAGCGATCGGCTGCTCGAGGGCATCGACGCGCGCCTGGGGCGACCCCGGTTCGATCCGCACGGCGATGCCATCCCCGACGCCGACGGACGCGTCGACCGCGAGCCGTTCGTGCTGCTCGCCGACGCTCCCGCCGGTCACACCGGGCGGGTCCTGCGCGTCGACGACCGCGATCCCGAGCTGCTGCGCTCGCTCGAGGCCGCCGGCGTCGTGGTCGCGGCGACGATCACCACCACCGCATCCGGTGTCGAGCTCGACGGCTCTCCCGCGACGCTCCCCGAAGGCGCGGCGGATGTCGTCTGGCTCAGCGCCTGAACTGCGCGGGGCAGGGATGCCCCCGCGGGCACGCACCTGACAGCACGACCTGACAGCGCGACGCAGACCCGACACCTGCACGCCACCCCGGGCGAATAGGCTGTGCACATGGGACACCGCGACGACATCGAATGCTGGCTGACCGACATGGACGGCGTTCTCGTGCACGAGAACGACGCGATCCCGGGCGCATCCGAGCTGCTGGCGGGATGGGAGCAGAACGAGATCCCCTATCTGGTCCTGACGAACAACTCGATCTTCACCGCGCGCGATCTCTCGGCGCGGCTGCGGGCCAGCGGCCTGACCGTTCCGGAGGAGCGCATCTGGACCTCGGCGCTTGCGACGGCCGACTTCCTCAAGCAGCAGGTTCCCGGCGGCTCGGCCTTCGTGATCGGCGAGGCCGGCATCCTCACCGCTCTGCATGAGGCCGGCTTCATCATGACCGAGACCGACCCCGACTTCGTGGTCGTCGGCGAGACCCGCAACTACTCGTTCGAGGCGATCACCAAGGCGATCCGGCTGATCATCCGCGGCGCGCGGTTCATCGTCACGAACCCCGACGCGACCGGCCCCTCGGCCGATGGCGTGATGCCGGCGACCGGCGCGATCGCCGCCCTCATCACGAAGGCCACGGGCAAGGAGCCCTACGTCGTCGGCAAGCCCAACCCGATGATGTTCCGGTCGGCTCTGAACAAGATCGGTGCGCACTCGAAGAAGACCGGCATGATCGGCGACCGCATGGACACCGACATCATCGCCGGCATCGAGGCGGGTCTGCACACCGTGCTCGTGATGACCGGGATCAGCGACCAGGCCGAGGTCGAGAAGTACCCGTTCCGGCCCGACGAGATCGTCGACTCGGTCGCCGATCTGCTGCCCACCGTCACCGAGTCGATCCCGACGCTCGACGAGGACTGACGTGGGCGCGCTCGACGAGGGGGAGCGCGTCGTCGCGGCGGATGCCGAGGTCTGGCGCGACTGGCTCGCGCAGCATCATGAGCGCGCCTCGGGGGTCTGGCTGCTGAGCATCCGCGGCAAGGGCGCCGACGGCATCGGCTACGAGGATGCCGTGCGCCAGGCACTGTGCTTCGGCTGGATCGACGGCCCGGTGCGCACGTTCGACGACCGGACCGTCGGGCAGTGGTTCTGCCCGAGGCGTCGGGGCAGCGGATGGGCGGCGACCAACAAAGCGCGTCTGATCGAGCTCGAGGCCGCGGGACTGCTCGCGCCCGCGGGCCTGCGCGTGCTCGAGGCCGCGAAGGCCGACGGATCATGGGTCCTGCTCGACGGCCCCGAGGCGGGCGTCGAGCCCGACGAGCTCACACGCGCGCTGGATGCCGAGCCGGCCGCGCGGGCGAACTGGGACGCGTTCCCGCCCTCGGTGAAGAAGTTCGGACTCACGCACATCGCGATGGCGAAGCGCGCGGACACGCGCGCGGCGCGGATCGCCAAGATCGTGGCGGATGCCGCGGAGGGGAGACGCCCATGAATCAGTCCGACGTGCTGTTCCTCGTCCTGTTCCTGATCCTGCTCAGCACACTGACGGTGTTCGTCGTGCAGCTGGTCCGTTCCCGACGCCGCGGCGGCGGCGCAGAGGGCGACGGCCGCGCCGGCTGGTGGGAAGGCCCCTGGGACGACGACGACCGCAGGCGCTGACGGCTCTCAGCGCCTGACCGTTCTCAGCGCAGCGTGAGGCTGCGCAGCGTGAGGCTGCGCACGCGCGCGACCGGCTCCGGCATCCGCAGCGGACCCGCCCCCGGGGTGATCGTCCCGAGGATGCGCGGCTCGTGCGCCCCGGTCCCGCCCGGGGCGACGGCCGCCACACCGTGCATGGTGCACCAGCCGATCAGCGCGAACAGGATGGCCTCCTTGCTGTCCACCGGCGCGCCCAGCTCGTCGGCCAGCACGACCTCGACACCGGGGAGGGCATCGCGCAGGCCCTGCAGGATCAGCGGGTTGTGACAGCCTCCTCCGGACACCGCGAGGAAGCGGATGCCGGCGGCGACGACATCCGCGGCGACCGTCCGCACGGTCAGTTCGGTGAGGGTGCGCACGAGGTCGGGGATCGCGATCTCCCGCCCGCGGTCGCGCTGCCGAGCGACATGCTCGCGCACGTACTCGAGGTGGAAGTGCTCCTTGCCGGTGCTCTTGGGCGCGGGGAGCGCGTAGTACGGGTCAGCGAGCAGAGCGTCGAGCAGAGCGTCGTCGACGATGCCGGCACGGGCGATCGCGGCATCCGCGTCGTAGCCGCGCTCGTCCAGGCCCTCCGCCACGACGATCGCATCGACCAGCGCGTTGGCTGGGCCGATGTCGTACGCCGACAGACCGTCGGGGCCGACCACGGTCATGTTCGCGATACCGCCGAGGTTGACGGCCGCCGAGACGCCTGCGCGGTCGCGCAGCAGCAGCTCGTCGAGGAACGACACGAGCGGAGCCCCATGCCCGCCGGCGGTGACGTCACGGATGCGCACGTCGGAGACCACCGGCGCCCCCACCTTCTCGGCGATCCAGGCGGGCTGGCCGATCTGCAGAGTGCCGAGCGCGTGACCGGCGTCGACCCAGTGGAAGACCGTCTGGCCGTGCGTGCAGACGGCGTGCACTCCCCCGACCGCGGCCGCCGCCGTGGCCGCGACCTCGGCGAACGCCTGGCCGATCAGGGTGTCGAGCTCGCAGACCTCGGCGAACGTGGTGGGCGCAGGCGGGAGCGCCGCCACGAGACGCGCGCGCAGCTCGGGGTCATACGGCACGCTGTCCTCGTGGAGGACGGTGCCGCGAAGAGTCCCCTCGTTCTCCACGAAGTCGACGACCGCGACATCGATTCCGTCGTGAGAGGTGCCCGAGAGCAATCCGAGTACGCGCATGAGTGTTCCTTCCGTCGCCTGCTACGAGCGTAGGCCGGTTTTGTTAGGGAGGCGAACGGAAGGGGGCGTCCTTCCTGCACGGAGGTTCGCTCCACGCGACTCATCCACCGTGGCCGGCTCCCTGGCACCCCTCGGGATCACGTGCGACAACGGCGCACGTAGCATTCTGCGAGAGTCGCCGGTCGCCGTCAGAATGGGAGCATGTTCGTGTCCGCAGAAACCCTCACGATCGTCCTCAGCGCCGTCGGCCTCCTGCTGACGCTGGGCAGCATCATGTGCGCGGGCTTCGCGTGGTGCATCCGCCGCATCGATGGATTCGAGAGGTCACTCGGAGCACGCATCGACGGAGTCGACGACAAACTCGGAGCACGCATCGACGGAGTCGACGACAAACTCGGAGCACGCATCGACGGACTCGAAGAGAGACTCGGAGCACGCATCGATGGAGTCGAGAGATCACTCGGAGCACGCATCGACGGAGTCGCAGCGGACATGGTCGAACTCAAGGTCGCGGTCGCGCGGCTTGAAGGCCCGCAGCGCCACCTGATCGTCGCGTCACGCTGACGCGCCGCTCCCGATCTGCTGCAGACGACAGACGCGTCAGCGCAGAACGAGTGCGGCGGCGCCGATGAGCGGCCCCTCGTCGCCGAGACCCGAGCGGACGACGCGGGTGCGGCGCGAGTACTCGTGCGCGGCGCTCGCGGTGAGGGCCTGCTGCACGAGGTCGATGTAGTCGGCAGAGACTCGCGAGAAGCCTCCGCCGATCGCCACCATGTCGAGGTCGACGAGGGTCGCGGCATCCGCCAAGGCCTCGCCGACGGCCTTCGCCGAGCGTTCGATGGCCGCACGCGCGGTGGCGTCGCCCGCCGCAGCATCCCGCGCCAGGTCTTCGCCCGTCGATCCCGCCCAGCCCTGCTGCTGCGCCCACGCGGCGCTCGCCGGTCCCGAGGCGATTTCTTCAAGCGTGAGCCCGCCCTCGCGGCGCACCTGGCCGAGGTGTCCGGCGTTGCCGGTAGCGCCGGGGATGTAGGCGCCGTTCACGACGAAACCGCCGCCGACACCGGTCGACACCACGATCGACAACGAGGCGCCGGCATCCTGCGTGGCACCCAGCCACGACTCGGCGAGCGCGAGCGCGCCGCCGTCGTGGCCGAGGACGGTGGGCACCTCGCGGCCGAGCGCAGCAGACGCCGCAGTGCGCACCGACTCCGCAAGCCCGAAGCCGCGGGCGAGCGGCATGTTCACCGGCAGGATCGATCCGGTGCCACGGTCGATCGGCCCGGCGCTGCCCGCTCCTGCCCCGACCAGCTCGGCATCCGCCGGCAACGCGGCCAGCGCGTGTGTGACGATCGCCGCGACGGCGGCGTCGAGCGAATCAAGCGTCGCCTCTCGCCCGGTCGTCTGTCGCGAACGACTGCCTTCGACCAGCGCGCCGTCCGCGCTCACGAGCGCAGCCTCCATCTTGGTGCCGCCGACGTCGACGGCGAGTGCGTACCGGGTCACTGGGGGTCGAGTCCGAGGTCATCGAGGTCGAAGGCGGCGCGCCATTCGAGGCCCTCGGCTTCGATCGCGGCCTGCGCGCCGGTCTTGCGGTCGACGATCACCGCGACGGCGACGATCTCGGCGCCCTCCTTGCGCAGCGCCTCGACGGCCTTGAGCGCGGACTGGCCGGTGGTCGAGGTGTCTTCGAGCACGACGACGCGCTTGCCCTTGACGTCGGCGCCCTCGATCTGGCGGCCGCGGCCGTGGTCCTTCGGCTCCTTGCGCACGACGAACGCGTCGAGCGGCCGGTCGGCGGCGACCGAGGCGTGCAGCACCGAGTTGGCGATCGGGTCGGCGCCGAGCGTCAGGCCGCCGACCGCCACGACGTCGAGGTCGCCGATCAGGTCGAGCATGATGCGGCCGATCGCGGGGGCGGCCCGGTGGTCGAGGGTGAGCTTGCGCATGTCAACGTAATACGTCGCCTGCTTGCCGCTCGAGAGGGTGAAGTCGCCGTGGAACACCGCCTCATCCTTGATCAGGTCGAGGAGCGTCTGGCGGTCTGCGTCGAGTGCGGTCACGGCATCCAGTGTAGGAGGTGGGGGTCTCGTGTTCTGCGGGAAGTCTGCGTGTCCGATGGCGCGACTCCGCCGTCCGACACCGCAACTCATCCGTCCGATGTCGCAACTAGGCTTGACGCATGCGCTTGGCCACCTGGAACGTCAACTCCATCCGCACCCGCGTCACCCGCACCGTCGAATTCGCCGTGCGCGAAGACATCGACGTGCTGGCGATGCAGGAGATCAAGTGCAAACCCGAGCAGTTCCCGTACGGGCCGTTCGAAGAGGCCGGGTACCACGTCGAGGTGCACGGTCTGAATCAGTGGAACGGCGTCGCGATCGCGAGCCGTCTGCCGGTCACCGACGTGCGCACCGCGTTCGACGGCATGCCCGGGTTCGCGAAGGGGCATGAGGGTCCGGATGCTCCGCTCGAAGCCCGAGCGCTCGGCGTCATGGTCGACGGCGTGCGCGTATGGAGCCTGTACGTTCCCAACGGCCGCTCGCTCGACGATCCGCACTACGCGTACAAGCTGCACTGGCTCGAGGAGCTCAAGAAGGCGACCACGGCCGAGCTCGCGGCGAACCCCGAGCTGCCGCTCGCCCTGGTCGGCGATTTCAACATCATCCCGTTCGACGTGGACAACGGCGACCCCGACATCGTCGAGGGCGTCTCGACGCACGTGTCGCCTGAGGAGCGCCAGGCGTTCTTCGCGTTCCAGGATGCGGGACTGACCGACGTGGTGCGTCCCCTCATCCCCGAGGGCTTCACCTACTGGGACTACCAGCGCCTGAAGTTCCCGCGCAACGAGGGCGTGCGCATCGACTTCGTCCTCGGCTCGAAGACGCTCGCCGATGCCGTGAGCGGCGCATCGATCCACCGCGACGAGCGCAAGGGCGAGCAGCCCAGTGACCACGTCCCGGTGGTGGTCGAATTCGACCTGGGCGGCGGGGCCGAAGACGACGACGACCTGCCCATGATCTTCTCCTGAGCCGGCCCTGAGCTGCGACGAGACGAAGGGCCGACCAAAGCACCCGCTCATTGAGCGAGCGAAGCGAGACGAAATGCGCCTGATAGCCACCGACCTCGACGGCACGCTGCTCGACTCCACGTCGTCCGTCTCCCCGCGCACCAGGGCGGCACTCGACGCGGCCCGGGCCCGCGGCATCCACGTCGTGCCGGTCACGGCCCGCCAACCGATCGGCCTGCGCACGATCGCCGCCGATGCCGCCTTCGCCGGGTGGGCGCTGTGCAGCAACGGCGCCTATGCGGTGCATCTCACAGACGGGCGGATGCTGTTCGCCGAGGAGCTGCCCGCCGAGACGATCCGCACGCTGGCCGAGGCGCTGCGGGCGAGCATCCCGGGGCTGTTGTTCGCCAGCGTGCGCGATGCCGGCGAGACCTTCGTCGCCGAGCACGGGTACGCCGAGATCGCGGATCTCACCGACCACAAGCGGGCTCCGAAGACGATGGGCGGCGTGCCCCTCGATGAGGTGGTGTCGGCGCCGAGCCTGAAGTTCGTGATCCGGCACCCGGAGCTCGCGCCGTCGGTGCTCTACGACGCGCTGCGTGCACTCGACCTCGACGGTTTCGAGGCGACGCTCTCGGGTGCGCCGTTCCTCGAGGTCATGGCCGAGGGCGTCACCAAGGCCAGCGGCCTCGCCCGCCTCTGCATGCACCTCGGCATCGACCGCGGCGACGTCATCGCCTTCGGCGACGCCCTCAACGACGTCGAGATGCTGCGGTGGGCAGGTCACGGAGTGGCGATGGCCGGCGCCGATGACATCGTGCAGGATGCCGCCGATGAGACGACCGCCTCGAACGACGATGACGGCGTCGCCAGGGTGATCGAGCGGATCCTCGCGATCGGCTGACGCGCCGAATCGGCTGACGCACTCCCTGTCGATGGCCCGGTGCGACCCGATCGCCGGCGAGCAACAGGCATCCAGGCAGGTCAGTCGCGGGGCATGTCACAGCGGACGAGACGGCAGGAGAGGGACGCAGCCGACGAGCACTACGGATGCCGCAACTGTCGCTGCAGCTGCGCCGAGGGCCCTGACTCGCAACGCCGTCAAGAGCATGCGCATTGCCCTTCCATCACGGTGACGCACCCCGTCAGAACAGATCCAACCCGAAGGCGATCTGAATCAGCCCCATCAGTGCGACGCCTATTCCGACGAACATAATCATCTTCGGGCTTTCGCCGGGGTTCAGCAACGCTTCTGCGAGCGCCTCGCTGAAGAGGCGATAACTCGCTCGCCTCAAGAACCGCCAGTAGCGCTTGTGAAAGACAGCAATGAGGATGCCGAGTACTCCACAGATGATCCCTGAAATCAGCAAAACAGCTCACGCCCCGACCATCTGCATAATCCCAACAATACCGAACGCGAACATTGCGAGTCCGAGACCGGCAATGAGAACACCCACGACGCCCATCATGAAAGGGGTCTGCCGGCCCGCCGACACACTCGCCGCTTTTTCCCCGAACATCCTCTTCTGCGATCTGTACATGAGCTCGTTGAGCGGTTTGCGCTTCCACACGGTCGCTATTCCTGAAAGAAATACACCAACCCCGACGATCAGATTGGGAAGAATCGTTTCAATCGGCATCACTAATCTGTCCCGCCTCTCCCGCCTGTCCCGACCAAAGGGCTATCGATACAGCGATAGTGCCGAGGGTCGCGAGCGCTCCCAGCACCAACGTACGTCCGGCGAGGTCCCAAATCAGAAAGTACAACAGAAGGCTCCCGCACAGAAACGAAACAAGGTTGCCGGCGACTGCATAAAGCAAACATTCGAGTAGTGATTTCTGGCCGTTCGGCTTCGTGCGCAGCATAATCGCCTCGCTCAGCAAAGCGGCGGGCACGCCCCCGACGATGAAAATGAGAACTGAAGCGAGACCACTGCGGACTACTTGCGCCGAAGGTTGGATGGATTCCGATTGCAGCTCGATCACGAAGTGACGCGTAATGCCCACAATAATGGCCGTCGTGACTATGGCCGCGAACAGGGGCCATCTGGTTGACTTCACTCGCTTCACTCGCTTCACATGCGCCACCATCGTCGTATAGTCCTTCGAAACTCTGCGCGCGCTGCACGATAGCTCCGGCAAGCGGAGGTTCAGGACAGCACCACGGTCACGTAGCGCACAAGCAGACCAACACCAGCGACAATCGCAACCACACCGACGAAGCCGATCCAGAACGATCTCTGAAGTCGTTCGAACGCCCCGGCCGCGTGTCGACCGAAGATCTTCCGCTGGCGATCGCGCGCATCGAGCCACAACCTTTCTCGATACCTGACGACGAAAACACCCGCCACGATGACGGTCACGCAGATGAGCGGAAACAACACCACCATCATCGAGTTCATCTCACACCACCCACCGCTGCCGATCGGACCATCGCCGCCTAGCGAATCAGGGCATCGATCACGTTGCTACCACCCAGAAGCATCAAGACGATTGCAATGAATACCACCGCCTTCGGGCCGAAGCGCTGATCGACCATATCCGCGAGAGGCTCGCCGTATACTCGCTTCAGCCTCGAGTGCATAATACGTGGAATCCTGCGTCTTGCGAGGATCAGCGCTACTCCTAGTGACAGAGGAAGAATGCCAAGCGCAAACGTGAGCATCATCACGCCACCCCCGAATCGCCGACCGCACTTCCAGGATCGTACTGCGTCCCGCCCGCCCGGACAGTAGCCGAAGGTCGCCACTTCAGACCACCCGGGATTCTCCCGCCCGAGCTGTGCGGGATCAGTCCTCGAACGTTCCGACCGCCGGCACCCGATCGGTGCGTCCGTAGCGCAGCAGCATCACGCCGTCGCTGTCTGCGACCGGCGGCTCGATCAGCTGCAGCACCGACGGCAGCGCGCCGTCGTCGAACACCTTCTTGCCGGCGCCGAGCAGAATCGGATACACCCACAGGGTGAGCTCGTCGAACAGCCCCTCGGCCAGCAGCGAGTGGACCAGGTCGACGCTGCCGATCACATGCACCTCTCGGTGCCTGGCCCGTAGATCGGCGATCTCGGCGGCGAGGTCGCTGCCCACGCGGTGGCTGTTCTGCCAATCGAGCGCGAGGTCATCGTTCCGTGTCGCCACGTACTTCGGCACGCGGTCGAAGAGCCGGCCGATCTCGCCGGACGGGCCGTCTGTGTGGTGAGGCCAATACGCGGCGAAGATGTCGTACGTCCGGCGCCCGAGCAGCAGGGCATCGAGCCCCTGCATCCCCTTCGAGACGGTGTCTCCCATGCTCGACGACGGGTACCCGGCCTGCCAGCCGCTGGATGCGAAACCTCCGGACGGGTCTTCATCGGTGCCTCCGGGCCCCTGCGCGACACCGTCGAGGGTGCTGAAGAGGTCGATCAGAATGCGTGCGGTCATCGAAGTGCTCCTTTGCACGAGAGGCGCTGCACGCGAGGGCGGCGATGCTGACAGTATGCGCTCGCGCTGCTGCTCGCGGGGATCTACTTCTCCTGGCCCCAGCGGCCGAGCGCATCGATGGCCTCGCGCAGCGCGATGCCTCGATCGGTGAGCGCGTACGCCCGCGTGTTGTGCCGCAGGGGCATTCGGGTCAGCACCCCGGCCGCCTCGAGCTCTCGCAGCCGGGTGGCGAGCATGTTTGTCGGCACCCCGAGCTCACGATGCAGATCTCCGTACCTCTGCGGCCCGTCGAGAAGTCGTTCGACGATGAGCAGCGCCCATCGGGCCCCGACAACATCGAGGGCTGCGGCGAGGTCGCTCACGCGTGCGGATCGGTGTCCGGCTTCATCCAGAACGGCGAGTAGTGGTATCCGTCGGGGTCGTCGAACTGGCGCTGGTACATGAACGGGTAGTCGTCGGTGTCGCCGACCCGCCCGCCGGCGGCAGCGGCACGCTCGACGAGCGCATCGACTGCCTCACGGCTGTCGAGGTCGAACGAGACTGTGACCTTCGAGGGAGTGTCGGGGCCGCCGATGAGATCCTCGGTGCCGCCGACGCTCGCGTACATCTCGCGACTGCCGAGCATGACGTACTGCTCGGGCGCGATCGCGAAGCACGAGACGTTGTGATCGGACATCTCGGCGTTGAGGGTGAATCCGAGTGCCGTGTAGAAGGCGGTGGCCCGGTCGACGTCGGCGACGGGGCAGGTGATGAAGAGGCTCATGTGGCGATACTTGCAAAATACAAGTAGGCCGTCAAGGGGGTTCTGCCGCACAGATCGTCAGCGACGATATCCCCGCGGCGGTCGCTTGCTCCCCACCCACTCGCGACCGTCTGCAGGTTTCGGGCCCACCGATCGCTCAGATGACGAGGCTGAAGTCGACGTAAGTGTCGTCGCAGAACGGCTGGCGCAATTCCGACCAGTCGGGTCCGGTGAATCGACCGTGGTCAGGAAGGAAGACTGCCGTCCCGGCATCATCGTGGATGCGAAGAGCGCCGTCCTCGCCCAACTCCCAGGACCCGTTGCCCGAGTACCGTTCACCATCACTGTCGATGCACGCGCGGCCGTCGGGGCCCGGGTCGCCGAACTGAATGCCTTTATAAGAGGCCGTCCCGTCATCCTCCAACCGCAACACTGAAGCAACAGTGGACTCGGGATCGGTTTCGGGTACGGATACCCACACAATGGGGTACTCGTATTGCGAAGATGGACCAGTTCGGATCCCGAACATTGTGATGATCGCTACGCCTATCACCACAAGCAAGGCCGCAGCGGCCAAGACAACGGCACCGAACAGAAGACCAGTCTTCAGTCGCATGCTATCTCCCTACAACGAGTATTAATAGAGTTTTATGCCCTCTACCCTCCGAGAACAAACTCAGCTGTCGGCGCAGCGCATCCCAGGTTCGAGGGCCAGTTGTACATCTCGAATGTCTGATCGCTATGAATTTCAACCGTTACCTTGGCGCCCCGGTTCGGAATACGCCACTCGCCCCTCAACTGTTCAGCGGTTATGTCGCTTGCCGGAGCGCCCCCGCTCGAGGCGCACCCGCCAAGCTGCGCTGTCGCGATCAGCACTAGAGCCACTCTCCCTCGCCTGCGGCGAATCACGGCATGGTCTCCGCCCATCGACCTGTCGACGCGGTCACGGGCTTGTTCATATACCCAGTCCCGCTCGACCACACCCCCGACGACCCGATCGGAGCACCATACGGATCACGGAACACCCGCCTGGTCGTGCCTGTCGAGTTCGCCACCGTCTGCACGTCCACAGTCCCCTCCTCCGATCGTCTTCACCCTTGATTCTGGGTCCGAACGAAGCGGATCACGTTCTCTTCCTTGAAGTCCTCATCAGCACTCAGGAGGATGATGAAGCTCTGCTGTCCAGCGGCGTCGCGCTGGAAGTAGATGGGGAGAAAACGGCAGTCTGCAGCGGATGGCGCCAAATACCCCGAGTACGAAGGGCTGTCGAAGGTCTTCCAGGTTCCGGAGAAGGATGAAACCGCATCCCAGTCGACGCTACGGACGGATAGCGGGACATCGTCGCTGCAGAGCACTGTCGGCAGATCGATCGCTTCAAAAGAGTCACCATCGAGGCGGATCCCTGCAGAGTGACCCCGAGAGTCGCTATAGAGGCCGTCAGCATTCGCGGCTTCGAACGTGTAGTCATACGCGGATCCGGCCGGTGCGCATCCCGCGAGGACAACGATCAAACAAACAACAGGCGCGAATCTTCGACGACGTCGGAGCTGTTTCATGGGACAGAGATCGTTTCCGTCCAAGGGTCATTGGATCCGGCGATCTGCACCACGGCCGTGTTGCCCGCCGGGCGGCTGAGCACCGTGGTCGTGTCCAGATGATCCCCGCGCGAACACATGGAGGTCAACCTTCATCTCCTTCAGAAGGTCCAGGACATCGTCGTCAAGCACCAAGCCAGCGATGCCCCAGCGGGCGATCAACTCAATGTCCAGGTGCGTTGCAGCACTGCTGCGACCATGTCCACCAAGGTCACCGATCCACTGCGCTAGTTCAGACTGCCTCTGCGATGCGTCATTACCCACGATTCTTCTTGAAGCCACAACTTCGTGGCCATTACGGAGCACCAGATTGATCACGTCTGTTTCGTCGATGTCTTGGATAAACTCGGATGCCTCCACCCAGATGCCCCTAACCAGATGACGCCACGCTCTGAGCCAATCTCGGGACACCACGAGCGTGTCCTCATTATGCGTGAGCCACGCGACGATGTGTATCCCATCGCATCGCGCCGCGATCTCGGCCATCTGACCGAGAGGCCCTAATAGCGGATCGAGACCTAACAAACCTGCAACATCAAGCGCCCGACTTCCCTGGGTAGCTGCATATTCGGCGACGAGACGAGTTCCTCTGCGGTTGGTCACCAACCGCGTCGTAGGGGAACCCGCGCCATACGACCTCAGGGACAAATTTGCAGGCACGCCGCGGACAGAAAACTGCACTACGGACTTCTGTGTTGTCACACTAACCCACCCCTCACCTTATCCCGTGATCGCCGTCGCGGGACCAGATACTATATAACCGGCGATCACCAATAACCCAATCATCACACCAACAGTCGCAGCACCGACATCGATGACGGGTTTTTGTCGCGTAGGTGCCGAACGAGTCTCTTCAAAGAAATCGTCAAGGTTCCCTACGGGTTCACCATCGCCATCTTTGATGCGGACTTCACCGGTCTCGATATTCACTTCCACATCTGGATTCTTTTTTGCGCCCGGATACTTCAACTCGTCCTTTAGCTCATGGATCGCGCTCTTGACATCTTGCACGCTCCTGCCCCAGTCGCGAGCGATGTGCTGTTCGCTACCCGTCCATAGGCCGGCGGTGTATATCGTCGGAGTTTGCGGTGTCGCAGATGGGGTGGGCATCCCCCTCGCGACTCTCTGCGTCCCGTTCACCGTCACACGCGACTTGGGTTGGACACTTGCTGGCGCGCCGTTCGAGGTTGCTCCTCGCGGGGTCAACTTTTGCGCAACCGTGGCCGCTCCCTTGCCGCAGCGCGGCTCGCAGCCGATAGAGAGTCGCAGCCCGGTCGGGTCCATGTACGTCGTCGGGTTGTTCCCCGAGTACGTGTAGCCGGTGTTCTGCTGCGGGAGATTCGTGTCGATCACCGGATCCACGGACAGGAACTTCCCCACCACCGGATCGTACGTGCGTGCACCCACCGTGGTCAGACCCGTCGACGCGGTCACCGGCTTGTTCATATACCCAGTCCCGCTCGACCACACCCCCGACGACCCGATCGGAGCACCATACGGATCACGGAACGTACGCGTGGTCGTACCCGCCGCAGTCGCCACGGTCCGCACGTCCACCGTCCCCTCCAGATTCGAGAACAACCACGTCAACGTCGTCCCCGCCGTCCCGGACTTCGCCGACTTCTCCGCGATCGGCTTGCCCTCCGCACCAGAGTACGTCCGCACCCCCGCAACCACCGTCGACCCATTCGCCTGCGACAACACCGTGTCGCCGACGAACAACGTCGCACCCTCGCTCGTGTTCGTCCGCAGCAGGATGCTGCCATCGACGTTGTAGACCGTGTTCTGCGTCACCGAACCGGCGACGACCTTCGACACCTTGCCGACATCATTGAACGTGATCGTCTGCCCGGGGCGACCGGTCATGTTGCCGGCCGCGTCATACGTGTACGAGCCGGGCCCGACTCCGGCCGGACCGGTCACGGTGCCCACCGCGTGCGGACGATCCCCGCCCGCGGCCGGGTACGTATAAGCGGCCGTCGAGACCGCTCCCGCCGCGGAACGCTTCACGAGACCCGTGCGGTTGCCGGTCGTCGTGTCATAGGTGTACTCGCCCGGCGCCGTCCGCTCCCAGTCCCCCGTGCGGGGGATGCCGCCGCATCCGTCCCGGCTCTACGGTGGGGGGATGCCCGCCGCGCCGTTCACCCGCATCCCCAGCATCCGTGAGCAGCGCGGGGATCTCGTGCTCGCCGCGGTGATGTTCGTCGGCGCGGTGCTGAGCGCCGCGCTCTCGACGGTCGCAGACATGTACGGCGACACCCGGGCGGAGCCGTGGACGGCGCTCGTGTACGCGGTGGCCGTCACCGCCCCGCTCGCGGTGCGGCGGCGCTGGCCGGGCCCGGTGGCGGTGACCGTGTGCGTCGCGTACTTCCTCGCGATCTCGTTCCAGGTGCCCGAGATCTACGTCGGCAACATCGCGATGTTCGTGTCGCTGTACACGGTGGGCGCGTGGATGAACAATCGCAGAGCCGCGATGATCGTGCGCGTCTCGATCATCGTCGGGATGTTCGTCTGGCTCCTCATCACGATGTACCGCCAGGCGATCGAAGAGGCCGACAAGGCCGAGGTCGCCGCCGGTCTGCTCTCGCCCTACCTGGCCTTCATGCTCATCCAGCTGCTGCTGAACGTGCTCTACTTCGGCGGCGCGTACTACTTCGGCGAGCGCTCGTGGCACGCGGCGCAGGAGCGCCAGGCGCTCGAGCACCGCACGGCCGAGCTCGAGCGGGAGCGCGAGGTGACCGCCGCGCAGGCCGTCGCCCTCGATCGCGTGCGCATCGCCCGCGAACTGCATGACGTGGTCGCGCATCACGTGTCGGTCATGGGGGTGCAGGCGGGAGCCGCTCGTCTGGTGATCGACCAGGATCCGGAGAAGTCCAAGAGCATCCTGACCGGCATCGAGGGGTCGGCGCGCGATGCCATCCACGAGCTGCGGCACCTGCTCGAGACCCTGCGCTCCCCGGGCAGCGAGACGCCGGATGCCGCATCGACCGTGACCCTCGACGACATCCGCTCGCTCGTCGAGGCCTCCACCGAGGCGGGGCTGCCCACCGACTACGCGGTGATCGGCGAACCGGTGCCGGTGCCCTCGGTCGTCGCCGTCAACCTGTACCGGATCACGCAGGAGTCGCTGACGAACGCTCGCCGTCATGCCGGAGCGGGCGCCATCGCCGATGTGCGCGTCCGCTATGACGACGAGGGCGTCGAGGTCGAGGTCGTCAACACCGGTCGCGCCATGGCGGTGCTGCGCCCCGGGTTGGGACAGCTCGGCATGCGCGAGCGGGCGGCGGCATCCGGCGGCACCCTCGAGGTCACCCCTCGCCCCTCGGGCGGGATGCGCGTGCGAGCGCGGGTGCCTCTGACAGAGACGAGCACCGCCTCATGACCACGTCCACGCCCCCTATTCGCGTGCTCCTCGTCGACGACCACGCGATGCTGCGCGCGGGGTTCCGCACGATCCTCGGCACCCAGCCCGACATCACCGTGGTGGGCGAGGCGGCGACGGGGGCTGAGGCGGTCGCCCAGGCATCCGCTCTGCGCCCCGACGTGATCACGATGGACGTGCAGATGCCCGACATGGACGGCATCGAGGCGACCCGCCGGATCGTCGCCGACCGCGAGGTCTCTGCGGCCATCGCGATCATCACCACCTTCGACCGCGACGACTACCTGTACCAGGCACTGGATGCCGGGGCCAGCGGCTTCCTGCTCAAGAACGCCGGCGCCGAAGACCTCATCGCCGCGGTGCGTGCCCTGGCCGCCGGCGACGGGATGCTCGCCCCCGAGGTCACCCGCCGCGTTCTCGCGCGCTTCACCACGGCCGCGGCGCCCGCTCGACCCGCTTCCCCCGCTCGCACCACGACTTCCGTGCCGACGCCCCTCGCCGAACCCCTCGCCGAACCCCTCACCGAGCGCGAGTCCGAGGTGCTCGTGCTGCTCGCCGATGCGCGCAGCAACGCCGAGATCGCGAGCGCCCTGTTCATCGGCGAGGCGACCGTGAAGACCCACGTGTCGCGCATCCTGCAGAAGCTCGGCGCCCGCGACCGCGTGCAGGCCGTCGTGCTCGCGCACCGCCTCGGACTCGCGTAGATCGCTGCCGACGCAGCACCTCCGGACCCCCGCGGCACCCCGATACTCTCGGAGCATGCAGACCGCCGCACCCCTCTCGCGCCCGATCATGGCCGGAGTCGTCACCGCACTGGTGGGCTTCACGAGCTCGTTCGCGGTCGTGCTCACCGGTCTCGGCGCGGTCGGCGCATCGCCGGCGCAGGCCGCGAGCGGACTCCTCGCAGTCAGCCTCACGATGGGCCTGGCGTGCGTGGTGCTCGCCTGGCGATACCGGATGCCGATCACGGTCGCCTGGTCGACCCCGGGGGCGGCGCTGCTCGCCGCGACCGGCGTCGTCGACGGGGGCTGGTCGGCAGCCGTCGGAGCCTTTCTCGTCACCGCCGCACTCATCCTGCTCACCGCCCTGTGGCCCGCGCTGGGGGCGCTGATCGCGCGCATCCCGCCGTCGATCGCCCAGGCGATGCTCGCCGGCGTGCTGCTGCCGCTGTGCCTCGCGCCGATCACCGGGCTCGTCGCCAACCCGTGGGGTGTGGTGCCGGTCGTCGTCACCTGGCTGATCGTCGCCCGTCTCGCGCCGCGGTGGGCGGTTCCGCTCGCGTTCGTCGCCGCGGCGGTGGTGGTCGCCGTCTCGCTGATCCGGGCGGGTGCGCCCGTCGATGCGGGGCTGCTGATCCCTCGCCTCGAGCTCACCGCCCCCACCTTCACCCTCGGGGCGCTGATCGGGGTCGCCCTTCCGCTGTTCATCGTCACGATGGCCTCACAGAACGTGCCGGGCATCGCCATCATGCGCAGCTTCGACTACGAGGTGCCCTGGCGCCCGGCGATGCTCGTCACCGGCATCGGCACGGCTCTGGGAGCGACGGCCGGCGGACATGCCATCAATCTCGCGGCGATCAGCGCGGCACTCGCCGCCTCGCCCGATGCCGACCCCGATCCGAAGCGCCGCTGGGTGGCGGGCGTCTCGACGGGCATCTCCTACCTCGTGCTCGGCGGCTTCTCCGCCGCGTTCGCCGCGCTGGTGCTCCTCGCCCCCGAGGCGGTGATCCCCGCGGTGGCCGGACTCGCGCTGTTCGCCGCGTTCGGGTCGTCGGTGCAGCAGGCGATCGACGATCCGGGAGAGCGCATCCCCGCCGTCGTGACCTTTCTGGTCGCGGCATCCGGGATCTCGCTGCTGAGCGTGAGTGCGGCGTTCTGGGCGCTCGTCGCAGGGCTGGTGGTGCGCACCGCACTGCACGCCGGGCGGCGCGACTAGCGTGGACGCGTGAGCGCCCCCACCCCCGGACCCGCACCGCGCTGCACGCCGGGCGGCGCGACTAGCGTGGACGCGTGACCGCCCCCACCCCCGGACCCGCACCGCGCTGCACGCCGGGCGGCTCGACTAGCGTGGACGCGTGACCGCCCCCGCATCCGGCTCTGCGCCCGGCTCCGCACCCGGCCCCGCCGCCCGCATCCCCGCCGGTCACTTCGACGCGCGTGCGCTGATCGATCCGGTGAATCCGGTCGAGCTGGACGCGTTCGTCCGCGCGCATCGTGCGGCGAACCCCACCTCCGCCGGGCAGATCATCGCCTGGGTGTTCGCGATCATCGCGCTGCTGTGCGTGGTTCCGGTGATCGGCATCTTCGTGATGGGGCTCGGCTATGTGATCGGCCGCGATGTCGGCGTCGCCGTGGGGGGCGCGATCGCCCTGCTGCTGCTCGCGGGGATCATCGTCGGACTCGTCGCGCTCGTGCGTCGCGGCATCCGCACGCGCAACATCACCCGCTTCCGCCTCGCCCGCTTCGCCGGTGCGAACGCTCTGACCTACATCGAGAGGATCGACGCGCCGCCGCTGCCCGGCATGATCTTCTCGAACGGATCGAGCCGCATGTCCACCGATGTGCTGCGCGGGGTCGCACCTCGCTTCGTCGAGTTCGGCAACTACCAGTACACGACGAGCAACGGCAAGCAGTCCCAGGTCCACCGCTGGGGGTACGTGGCCGTCAAGCTCGACGTGCCGCTGCCGAACATCGTGCTCGACGCTCTCGGCAACAACACTCTCGGCAGCTCGATGACCGCCGCGTTCAGCCGCACGCAGCGACTGTCGCTCGAGGGGGACTTCGACAGGTTCTTCTCCCTGTACTGCCCGACGGGGTACGAGACGGATGCGCTGTACCTCTTCACCCCCGATGTGATGGCGCGCTTCATCGACCATGCCGCGCAGCTCGATGTCGAGATCGTCGACGACTGGCTGTTCCTCTACGCGCGCCGAGAGGTCTCGACCCTCGACCCGGCGACCTGGGCGTGGCTGTTCGGCGCGGTCGGGGCTCTTCTCGGCAAGCTCGATCAGTGGGCGCGCTGGCGCGACGACCGCCTCCGGCTCGCGGCACCACAGCCGCAGCCCACGCCGTCGATGGCCGCGCCCTCGCCCGAGCCCTCGGGTCAGCCGCTTCCGTTCGCCGCCCCCGCAGGAGTGCTCACCCCGCCCCCGCCCGGCGTCGCCCCTCCGGGCCGGCGGTTGAAGCGCCGCAGCCCATGGCTGGTCGTCGGCATCATCGTCGGGGTGGTGTTCATCGCGACCGCGGCACCCTTCGCGATCGGCATCTTCTCGTTCCTCTTCCTCCGCTGAGGCACTCCCCTCGTCTGGAGTCGTGGGGCCACTCCCCCGCACGGCGGACCCCGGCCGGGTCCGCCCACGGGTCGGTGCGTCGCAGAGATCCGCCGTACGGGGGATGCCGCCGCAGCACACCGCGCCCTAGCGTGAAGGCATGCGATGCACTGAGCGAACCACGCGATGCACTGAGCGAACACGTGTTGCACCGAGCGAACGGAGTACATCGAAGTGACCACAGGAAACCTCCTCCTCACGGGCATCACCAAGAGCTACGGCTCTCGGCGCGTGCTCGACGACATCTCCTTCGGGGTGACGCCAGGACGCCTCACCGGGTTCGTCGGCGGCAACGGCGCGGGCAAGACGACGACCATGCGCATCGTGCTGGGTCTGCTCAACTCCGACGGAGGCACCGTCGAGCTCGACGGCCGAAAGCTCACCAGCGCGGACCGCCGACACTTCGGGTACATGCCCGAAGAACGCGGTCTGTACCCCAAGATGAAGGTGCTCGAGCAGATCGTCTACCTCGCCCGCCTGCACGGATTCAGCAAGCCGGATGCCACCACCCGCGCGACCGCACTGCTCACCGAGCTGGGACTCGAGGAACGGCTCGGCGACACGATCGAGTCGCTCTCGCTCGGCAACCAGCAGCGCGCGCAGATCGCCGCAGCGCTCGTGCACGACCCCGAGGTGCTGATCCTCGACGAGCCGTTCTCGGGCCTCGACCCGCTCGCGGTCGACGTCGTCGCCTCGGTGCTGCAGTCCTCCGCCGCGAAAGGCGCGTCGATCCTCTTCTCCTCCCACCAGCTCGATGTCGTCGAGCGCCTGTGCGACGACCTCGTGATCCTCGCCGGCGGCACCATCCGCGCCTCGGGCTCGCGCGACGCGCTGCGCGCCGAGCATGCGGGCAGCCGATACGAGCTCGTCTCCGCCGGCGATGCCGGGTGGCTGCGCGGCGAGCCGGGCGTCACCGTGGTCGACTTCGAGGGCGGCTACGCCCTGTTCGACGCCGACGGACCCGACACAGCCCAGCGCGTGCTGCGCACCGCCGTGGAACGCGGCGATGTCGCCAGCTTCGCCCCCAAGCATCCCTCTCTCGCCCAGATCTTCAAGGAGGTCATCCAGTGAGCACCCCGACCAAGACCGGGTCGCCGTCACCGGCCCCGATGATCTGGCTCGTCGCCGAGCGCGAGATCGGCTCGAAGCTGCGCAGCAAGGCCTTCCTGATCTCGACCGGCGTCCTGCTGCTGATCGCCCTCGCCGGCATCGTGATCGGCGGGTTCGCGAGCAAGAACACCGGCGCGGATGCCATGCCGGTCGCCGTGACCTCGCAGACCGCATCTGCGGTCTCGGCGCTGCCGAACGTGAAGGCCACCGAGGTGTCCGATGAGGCGGCGGCCGAGGAGCTCGTCCGCTCCGAGAAGGTCGACGCCGCCGTGCTGCCCGGCGACAACCCCTCCGGGTACACCGTGATCGCGCTGAAGGACGCTCCCAGCTCGCTCGTCTCCGCGCTCTCGCAGGCGCCGGACGTGCAGATCCTGGAGCCGGCGACCACCAACCCGCTGCTGCGCTACTTCATCGCGATCGCCTTCGGCATCGTGTTCATGGGGGCGGCGGCCACCTTCGGCGGAACGATCGCGCAGAGCGTCGTCGAGGAGAAGCAGACCCGCGTCGTCGAGATCCTGCTGTCGGCGATCCCGGCGCGCACCCTGCTCGCGGGCAAGGTGATCGGCAACACGATCCTCGCGATGGGGCAGATCCTCGCTCTCGCCGCGATCGCGACGGTGGGTCTCATCGTCACCGGCCAGAACGCCGTGCTGTCGACCCTCGGCGCACCGATCATCTGGTTCGCGGTGTTCTTCCTGTTCGGATTCATCCTGCTCGCGGCGATGTTCGCGGCGGCCGCCTCGATGGTCTCCCGCCAGGAGGACATCGGCTCGACAACGACCCCGATCACGATGCTGATCATGGCGCCGTACGTGCTCGTCATCGTCTTCAACGACAACCCGCTGGTGCTGACGATCATGTCGTACGTGCCGTTCTCGGCACCGGTCGGCATGCCCATGCGGCTGTTCGTCGGCGAGGCGCAGTGGTGGGAGCCGCTGCTCAGCCTGGTCATCCTGCTCGCGAGCTGCGTCGCGGCGATCATGATCGGCGCGAAGATCTACGAGAACTCGCTGCTGCGCATGGGAACGAGGGTCAAGCTCGGCGAGGCGCTGCGCGGCTGACGACGCACCCTCGACGTCTCGAAGATTCGCACTGACGCACAGGTAAGGCTAACCTTATGTGGTTGTCTACTTGAGGAGTACCTGTGCGTCAGCGAGCCGTGATCGGTCTCACCCTTGCAGCGGTAATGACGGTGGGACTCGCCGGGTGCGGTGCCTCCGAGGCGGTCGAGCCGGCGGTGAGCGCCGCACCGGGGCAAGGGTCTACGGACTACCCGGTGACCATCGAGAACTGCGGCGTCGAGGTGACCGTCGACGCCGCCCCGCAGCGGGTCGTCTCGCTCGATCAGAACTCGACCGAGATCCTGCTGTCTCTCGGGCTCGAGGATCACATCGTGGGCACGGCGTCGTGGACCGATCCCGTGCTCGACTCCCTCGCGGAGGCGAATGCCGAGGTGCCACGACTGGCCGACAACGCCCCGACGTACGAGGTCACGCTGGGGGCGGACCCGGACTTCGTGACCGCTTCCTTCGGCCGGCATTTCGCCGAGGGCGGCGTCGCCTCGCGAGAGCGGTTCGCCGAGACGGGGGTCTCCACCTACCTCTCGCCGACGGACTGCGACAACGGCACGAGCATCAACGGGGGCGGAACGCGCACGACAGCGCTCACGATCGATGCGCTGTATGCGGAGATCGCGGAACTGGGCGAGATCTTCGACGTCTCTGATCGTGCGGACGCTCTCATCGCCGATCTGAAGGCGCGCGCCGAGGCCGCGACCGCCGGGGTCGATTTCGGGGGCGCGACGGTGGCCTTCTGGTTCGCGGACACCAAGACGCCGTATGTCGCGGGAGGTCTCGGCTCGGCTGCACTCCTGTCGTCGATGACGGGTCTCGACAACGTCTTCACGGAACTCGACGACGACTGGCCCGCGACCACCTGGGAAGAGGTCGCGGACCGCGATCCGCAGGTCTTCATCCTGGGCGATCTTCAGCGCGATCGCTTTCCCGGAGACCGCCTGGACGACAAGGTGGCGTTCCTGGAATCCGACCCCCTGACGAAGACCATCGACGGGGTGCGCGCCCAGCACTACATCGCACTCCACGGCGCCGAGCTGAACCCCTCGATCAGGTTCGTCGACGGCCTCGAGAAGATCAAGGCGTGGTGGGTCGAGCACGAGGGCGAGCTCTGACCCCCACCGCGCGGACGCCGTCTCTCGAGCACGCCTCGAGTGACGCCTCCCCGCGCCCTCCGCGCATCCATCGTTTCGGAACGTCGAGTGCACTCGTCGTCGCAGGGCTCCTCCTTCTCATCGTGTCGGTCGGGGTGGCGATCACCCTCGGCCCGGCGGACATCCTGATGGTGAACGTCCGCGACATCGTCTCGAACCATCTGGGCCTCACCGACATCCCGGTGAAGGCGTCGAAGGACGCGATCGTCTGGGAGGAGCGCCTGCCCCGGGCCCTCGTCGCCGCGGCGTGCGGCGCCGGGCTCGGACTCTGCGGCGTCATCATGCAGTCGCTCCTGCGCAATCCGCTCGCCGACCCCTTCATCCTGGGCATCTCGTCAGGCGCATCGACCGGCGCGGTCGCCATCGGGATCCTCGGACTCGGCGGCGCGACGATCGGCCTGTCCGGCGGCGCCTTCGTCGGAGCCCTCGTCGCGTTCGGGCTGGTCCTGCTGCTCGCCCGCCTGTCCGGCGGCGGAAACGACCGCGTCGTGCTCGCGGGCGTGGCCAGCACCCAGCTGTTCTCGGCCCTGACCTCGCTGATCATCTTCGCCTTCGCCGACTCGGACGAGACCCGCGGGGTGATGTTCTGGCTGCTCGGCTCGCTGGAGGGGGTGCGCTGGGACGACGCGGCGCTCTCGGCGAGCGTGGTCGCCGCAGGCTCGCTCCTCTGCCTCCGCTACGCCCGCACCCTCGACGCCTTCACTTTCGGCGATGATGTCGCGGCGTCACTCGGCATCCACGTGGCCAGGACCCGGGCGGTCCTGCTCGTGACGACCGCACTCATCACCGCGACGCTGGTGAGCATCGCCGGAGCGATCGGATTCGTCGGCCTCGTGCTCCCCCACGCCGCACGTCTGGTCGCCGGTGCGCGCCACTCGCGCCTGATCCCGGCCACGGCGATCATCGGGGCCGTCTTCATGGTGTGGGTCGATGCCGGGGCTCGCGTCGCGTTCTCGCCCACACCGCTTCCCGTCGGTGTCGGGACAGCGCTCGTGGGCGTCCCGGTGTTCATCGCCCTGCTGGCTCGGAGGAGGAGGCGCGCATGACCCTCCGCGCCGAGAACGTGTCGTGGAACCGTGGCGGCACCCTCGTCGTCGACGGGGTGACACTGCACCCGGAACCCGGACAGACCGTCGGCCTGCTCGGACCGAACGGCTCGGGCAAGTCGTCGCTGCTGCGCCTGCTGCACGGCCTGGTGCGACCGACCTCCGGACTCGTCACGCTCGACGGGGCCGACCTCGCCCACGTGCCGAGGCGCCGCGTGGCGAGATCGGTGGCGTCCGTGACGCAGCACGCGGACACCGACGTCGACATCACGGTCCGCGATGTCGCTCGCCTCGGCCGCATCCCCCATCGCTCGCCCCTGGGCAGCGCGACCTCCGCCGACGAGGCCGCGGTGGACCGGGCGCTCGCCCACGTCGGCCTGCTGCGGCAGGCCGACCGCCTCTGGCACACCCTCTCCGGCGGCGAGCGCCAGCGCGCGCAGATCGCCCGTGCCCTCGCGCAGGAACCACGCGAGCTGCTCCTCGACGAACCGACGAACCACCTCGACATCCGACACCAGCTCGAACTGCTCGACCTGGTGTGCGCGTTGCCGATGACCACCGTCATCGCCCTGCACGACCTCAACCTCGCGGCGATGTACTGCGACGTCATCGTGGTGCTGCGCGAGGGACGCGTGGTGGCCGCGGGCACGCCGACGGAGGTGCTGACGGCCGAGCTGATCCGGACCGTCTACGAGGTGACGGCGGAGGTCGCCCTCGATGAGGGAGGACGCCCCGCCATCACCTACCGACGACGCGGGTGAGCACGACCGGCCGGATCAGCAGAAGAACCGGCCAGACCTGCAGAACCGGTCAGACCTGCATGACCGGCAGGACCGATCAGATCAGGCCGTCGGACAATGTCGTGGGGTTGCCGAACCGGTGGTTCGTGATCGACACCGCCTGCTCGTGCAGGAACGGCAGCATCTCGACCCGGCCGGCGCCCGTGACGGCGTGCGACCAGACGGCGACGTCCGGAGTGCCTCCGAGCGCCTCGAACAGCGCCGACGCATCGCCGCCGACCAGACGCACCCGCTGCCAGCTGTGCTCGGCCTTCGCCGCCGCCTTCGCGAAGCGGGCCACCCACGCCGCATCCTTCTCGTGCTTCACGGTCACCCCGTGCGCGCGCAGCGCCTTCTCGACCCGCGAGGGCAGAGCGGATGCCGACACCGTGAACGGGCTGCCGCTGCGCAGCGCCGCGACGATCACGCGCAGGCCGTCGACGAGCGGGGCCGCCTCGCCGATGCGCACGTCGGCGGCGACCGGACGATAGCGGAACACGTTGCGCTCCACACCGAGGCCCGACTTGTCGCTGACGATGCCGAACTCCGAGGTCCAGGCCTGCTCGTCCGCCGCGGCGGCGCGGTGCAGCCACTCGATCTCGACCGCGTCGAGGTCGCTCGCCGCCGCCGTGAGCACACTGTCGACGACCGGGGTGAGGGCGGCGCCCGCCGCGGCGGCGGGGAGTTCGGCGGGACGCCAGTCGCCGAGGCCGAACAGGTAGTTGGGTCCGCCGGCCTTGGCGCCGGCGCCGACGGCGGACCGCTTCCAGCCGCCGAACGGCTGCCGCTGCACGATGGCGCCGGTGATGCCGCGGTTGACGTAGAGGTTGCCCGCCTCGACACGGTCGAGCCAGGTGGCGACCTCGTCGGAATCGAGCGAGTGGATGCCGGCGGTGAGGCCGTAGTCCACGGCGTTCTGCAGGCGGATGGCCTCGTCGAGGTCCTTCGCGCGCATGATGCCGAGCACGGGTCCGAAGAACTCGGTCAGGTGCGTGGTCGACCCCGGAGCGACGCCGATCTTGACGCCGGGGGTCCACTGCATCCCCTCGTCGTCGAGCTTCTTCGGCTCGACGAGCCAGCGCTCGCCCTTCTCCAGCGTCGTGAGCGCGGTCAACAGCTTGCCGTTCGCCGGCTCGATGATCGGACCCATCTGCGTCGCCGGGTCGTCGGGCAGCCCCACGCGCATCGAGGTCACGGCGTCGACGAGCTGACGCTCGAAGCGCCGCGAGTCGGCGACCGACCCGACGAGGATCGCGAGCGACGCCGCCGAGCACTTCTGTCCGGCGTGCCCGAAGGCGCTGCGCGCGACATCGGCGGCGGCGAGGTCGAGATCGGCCGACGGGGTGACGATGATCGCGTTCTTGCCGCTCGTCTCGGCGAGCAGCGGCAGGTCGGATCGGAACGAGCGGAACAGCTGCGCGGTCTCGTAAGCGCCCGTGAGGATCACCCGGTCGACCTCGGGGCTCGCGACCAGGCGGGTGCCGAGGTCGCGGTTCGCGAGGTCGACGAGTGCGAGCAGGTCGCGGGGAACACCGGCGGCCCACAGGGCTTCGACCATCACCGCGCCGCAGCGCTGGGTGAGCTTGGCGGGCTTGATGACGACGCCCGATCCCGAGGCGAGACCGGCGAGCACGCCGCCCGCGGGGATCGCGACCGGGAAGTTCCACGGCGGCGTGACCACGGTGATCTTCGAGGGCACGAACTCGGCGCCCGTGACGGCCTCGAGCTCGAGCGCGCGCTCGGCGTAGTAGTGCGCGAAGTCGATGGCCTCCGAGACCTCGGGGTCGGCCTCGGCGATGGTCTTGCCGGCCTCGTGCGCCATGATCTCGATCAGCTGTCCGCGGCGGGCGGCGAGCTCGTCGCCCGCCCGGTGCAGCACGGCGGCGCGCTCGGCGGCCGGCAGGGCCGCCCACGTCGCAGCGGCGGCGGATGCGGCGGCGAAGACTCCGTCGAGCTCATCGGCCGTCTCGACCCTGGCGCGCGCGATGGCGTCGAGCCCGAGCGCCGAGTCGACCGACCGCTGCAGGATCTCGCGCCCCCAGGCGCGGTTCGCCGCGATCGCCGGGTCGCTGTCGGCCTGGTTGGCGAAGCCGGTGGTGACGGCATCCGCCCGCGCGGTGCTCTCGTCCGCACGGTTCTGCACCCGGTGCGACGAGGGCACCGACCGGTCGGCCTCGAGGCCTGCGAGCGAGCGCTCGAAGCGCTCGCGTTCGCGGGCCAGCAGCGTGGGGTCGGAGGCCAGCTCGAACACGGCGGACATGAAGTTCTCGGGGCTCGCGTTCTCTTCGAGACGGCGCACGAGGTAGGCGATCGCAACGTCGAACTCGGCCGGGTTCACGACGGGTGTGTACAGCAGCAGGCGACCGACGTCCTTGCGCACGGCCTCGGCCTGCCCGGTCGCCATGCCGAGGAGCATCTCGAACTCGACCGCGTGGGTCACGCCGCGCTCCTGAGCCAGCAGCCAGGTGTAGGCGATGTCGAACAGGTTGTGTCCGGCGACGCCGATGCGTACGGCATCCATCCGCTCCGGGGTCATCGACCAGTCGAGCACGCGCTTGTAGTTCGTGTCGGAGTCCTGCTTGGTGCCGTAGGTCGCGAGCGGCCAGCCGTGCACCGCCGAGTCGACCTCCTCCATCGCGAGGTTGGCGCCCTTGACGACGCGCACCTTGATCGGCGCGCCGCCCTTGGCGCGGCGGGCCGCGGCCCACTCCTGCAGCTGCTGCATCGCACCGAGCGCGTCGGGCAGGTAGGCCTGCAGCACGATCCCGGCTTCGAGGTTCTCGAGTCCCGGCTGGTCGAGGATGGCGGTGAACGCCGCGATCGTCAGGTCGAGGTCGCGGAACTCCTCCATATCGAGGTTGATGAACTTGGTGGTCCCTGAGCGTGACGAAGGGCCCGAGGCCTCGGAGGCGGCGGCGAGCTCGTAGAGCGGGGTGAGCTTGGTCACGACGTCGGCGACCGCCTCGTCGAACGACCACATCGAGAGCTGGCTGACGACGCTGGAGACCTTGATCGAGACGTAGTCGACGTCCTTGCGGGCGAGGAAGTCGTAGGTGCCCTGCAGGCGGCGGCCCGCTTCGCGCTCACCGAGCACGGCCTCGCCGAGGAGGTTGAGGTTCAGGCGGTTGCCGCTCTTGCGCAGTCGGGCGATCGCGGGCCCGAGCTTCGACGGCGTCGCGTCGAGCACGAGGTGTCCGACCATGGCGCGCAGCACCCGGCGCGAGATCGGCACGACCACGCCCGGCAGCTTCGGTGCCCAGAAGCCACCGGCCTTGATCGCGGCGCGCAGGTATCCGGGCAGCAGCGAGGGGGTGATCTCCGAGAGGTCGGCGAGCGCACGACCGGCGACGCTGAGGTCTTCGGGGCGCATCACGCCGTCGACGAAGCCGACGGTGAACGCGAGTCCGTTCGGGTCTTTGAGCACCTCCGAGAGACGCTGGGCGGCGGGCTCGACCGGGTGGGTCTCGCTCTCGGCGAGCCAGCGCTGCACCAGCGCGGCGACGTCCTCGGTGCGCGGGGTGGCGAGGGGAGCGGTGGTGTCGGCGGCGACAGTCATCAGGGAACCTTCCGGGGGATCGCACACCCGGGATCGTGTGCGGCTCGATCATTGTCCGGCGCACGCGTAGGCTACGTCTATCAACCGATTCGGCAGCATTCTGTTCAGTCGGACTGAACGATTCAGATGATCGGGAAAGAGGGCGGATGCTCGACGTGCAACGGCTGCGGATGCTCGTGGAGCTGTCACGCCGGGGAACCCTGTCGGCCGTCGCCGACGCCCTCTCGTACAGCAAGGCGTCGGTCTCACAGCAGCTGAGCGCGCTGGAGCGCGAGGTCGGCGTCCCGCTGCTGCGCAGGGTCGGCCGAGGGGTGCAGTTCACCCCTCAGGGCAACGTGCTGGTGGCGGAGGCCATCGGCATCCTCGACCAGCTGGAGCACGCCGAGGTGGCCGTCGCCGAGTCGCTGACCGAGGTCACCGGAACCGTGCACATCGCCGTCTTCCAGTCCACCGCGCATGCGCTGCTGCCGGGGGCTCTGGCCACGCTGCGCGAGCAGCATCCCGCCCTCCGCGTCGAGGTCACCGAGAGCGATCCCGAGACCGGACTCGTCGGCGTCTCGAGCCGAGACTTCGACCTGATCCTCGCCGAGCAGTACCCGGGACGCACACGACCGATCCACGCCGACCTCGACCGCCTGATGCTCGTGCACGACCCGATCGCCCTGGCTCGCCACCCCGGCACCCCCGAGGAGGCCGACCCCGTCGCCGCGCTGTGGTCGACCAGAGACCAGCCCTGGGTGCTCGAACCCGCGGGCACCGCCTCGCGCGCCTGGGCCGAGCAGCTGTGCCGCACCGCGGGCTTCGAACCCGACGTGCGCTTCGAGGTCGCCGACCTCACGGCCCATGTGCGACTGATCCGCGCCGGACTCGCCGTCGGCCTGCTGCCCGGCCTCGTCTGGGCGGGAGAGTCGCCGACGGTGGCGCTCACCCCGCTGCCCGACGAGCCGCGCCGCGAGATCTTCTCATCCACGCGCCGGGTGTCGGTGGCCGCGCCGTCGATCCGCGCGGTGCGGCGGGCCCTCGCCTCCACCGCCGAGCGCATCCTTCCCGCCTGAGCGCACCCTCCCCGCCTGACCGCATCCGAGCCTTCGCTCGATCGCCCCTGAGCGCACCCGAGACATACAGCGTCATCCGGGAATATGCGTGAGCATGGACTTGTTGTGCCCGACGTACCGCGGACGAAGGAGTCCGTCCGACTCCTTCCGAAAGGCACTTCCGTGAGCACTCCTGTGATCGACCGCACCGCCCCCACCGAGCACCCCGTCCTCGACGTCCTCGCCGGGCGCTGGAGCCCCCGCGCCTACGACGCGCAGAACACGATCGACGACGCCAAGCTGAACGCCGCTCTCGAGGCCGCCCGCTGGTCGCCGTCCGCCTACAACATGCAGCCGTGGCGCTTCATCGTCGCCCGCCGCGGCACCGCGCTGTTCTCGCAGGTCGTCGACTCGCTCGTCGAGTTCAACCAGCTCTGGGCCTCGAACGCGTCGGCACTGATCGTGGCCATCGCCGAGACCGAGTCCGAAGACGGCACGGCCATCAGCCACGCCGTCTACGACCTGGGTCAGGCCGTCGCCCACTTCTCCGTGCAGGCGCACCACGAGGGACTCCTCGTGCACCAGATGAGCGGATTCGACCCCGAGGTCGTCCGCGAGTTCGCCGACCTCGACCCCCGCTTCACCGCGATCACCGTCATCGCGGTCGGCGAGCTGGGCGACGCCTCGGGCCTGCCCGAGGGCCTGCAGCAGGGCGAGACCGCCCCGCGCGTCCGTCGCCCGATCGCCGAGACCGTCATCCTCAGCGCCTGACACCCGGCCGCACGAAGAGGGGCGCCGCCCGACATCCGGACGGCGCCCTTCTTCTGTGCACCCGCGCTCCCTCCTAGAATCGTGCGCATGGCTCTTCAGCGCAGGATCAAATCCGTCGAACGGTCGATGGCCGAGACGCACGACGAGAAACGGTCGCTGAAGCGCTCGCTCGGCGTCTGGGACCTGGCCGTCATGGGTGTGGCCGTGGCCGTCGGCGCGGGCATCTTCTCGGTCGGCGCCGAGGCCTCGGCGCGGCACGCCGGCCCCGCGGTGATCATCTCGTTCATCATCGCCGCGGCCGTCTGCGGCCTCGCGATCCTCTGCTACGCCGAGTTCGCCTCGTCGATCCCCGTCGCCGGATCCGCCTACACGTTCACGTACTCGACCCTCGGCGAGTTCCTCGCCTGGATCATCGGCTGGGACCTCATCCTCGAGATGCTCATGGCCTCGGCCGTGATCGCGAAGTACTGGGGCGTGTACCTGGGCGACGCGGTGTCGCTGTTCGATCTCGAGATCCCCATGACGCTGCAGCTCGGGCCGCTCTCCTTCGACTGGGGCCCCGTCTTCATCGTCGCGATCTTCACCCTGCTGCTCGCCCTGGGCACGCAGCTGTCCAGCCGGGTCAACAGCGTCTTCACGGTCATCAAGGTCGCGATCGTGCTGTTCGTCATCGTGGTCGGCATCTTCTTCGTCAAGGGTGCGAACTACTCCCCGTTCGTGCCGCCGGCGCAGTCGGGCGCCGCATCGGAAAGCGCATGGACGCAGTCGCTGTTCTCGTTCCTGACCGGCTCCGACCCGACGATGTACGGCGTCTTCGGCATCCTCAGCGGTGCAGCACTGGTCTTCTTCGCGTTCATCGGCTTCGACGTCGTCGCCACCAGCGCCGAGGAGACCAAGGACCCCAAGCGCACCGTGCCGCGCGGCATCATCCTCGGACTCATCATCGTGACCGTGCTCTACGTGGCAGTCGCGATCGTGATCACCGGCATGGTCTCGTACACCGAGCTCGCGAAGCTCGACGAGCCGTCGCTGGCGAGCGCGTTCGAGCTGGTCGGCGCCACGTGGGCGGCCCAGGTCATCGCCATCGGCAGCCTGGTCGGCCTGACCACGGTCGTCATGGTGCTGCTCATGGGACTCGCCCGCGTCGTCTTCGCGATGAGCCGTGACGGCCTGCTGCCCCGCGCGCTGAGCGTCACCGACGCCAAGCGCGGCACCCCCATCCGCATCCAGCTGATCGTCGGCGTCGTGATCGCGATCATCGCGGGCTTCTTCGACGTGCAGGTGCTCGGCGACATGATCAACATCGGCACCCTGTCGGCGTTCGTTCTCGTGAGCATCGGCGTGCCGATCCTGCGCAAGACCCGCCCCGACCTCGAGCGCCCGTTCACGGTGCCGCTGTCGCCGTGGCTGCCCTGGATCTCGGCCCTGGCCTGCTTCTGGCTGATGCTCAACCTCAGCACCGAGACCTGGGTGCGCTTCGCGATCTGGCTCGCGATCGGCATGATCATCTACTTCGCCTACTCGCGCCGTCATTCGCTGATCGGGCGCGAGCTCGAGGGCGATGCGCTCGGCGGCATCCGCAGCGAGCGGCTGAAGTAGCACAGCCGCACCCCCGCCCTCGCACCCTGAGCGCCCTACTCGTCGAGAGGTTCGGGGGAGGTCGAGGTCAGCACGAGCCCCGAGCCGTCGACGGCCACGTCCACGCGCACCGTGTCGCCGTCGTGCACGCCGCCGGCGAGCAGCGCCGTCGCCAGCTTGTTCTGCACCTCGGTCTGGATCAGACGACGCAGCGGCCGCGCGCCGAACATCGGGTCGTACCCGCGCTCGGCGAGCCACGATCGGGCGTCGGGGGTGACCGCGAGTGTGAGCCGCCGATCGCGCAGCCGGTCGTGCAGCTGATCGACCGAGAGCTCGACGATCTGCGCGAGGTCGTCCTGGCTGAGCGCCGAGAACATGACGATGTCGTCGAGCCGGTTCAGGAACTCCGGGCGGAACGCCTGGTGCACGAGGGTCATCACCTGCTCCCGCTTCTCGTCGGGCGACAGAGTCGGGTCGATGAGGATCGGCGACCCGAGGTTCGAGGTGAGGATCAGGATGACGTTCGTGAAGTCGACCGTGCGCCCCTGTCCGTCGGTCAGCCGACCGTCGTCGAGCACCTGCAGCAGCACGTCGAACACCTCGGGATGCGCCTTCTCGACCTCGTCGAGCAGCACCACGCTGTAGGGGCGGCGGCGCACCGCCTCGGTGAGCTGGCCGCCCTGCTCGTAGCCGACGTAGCCGGGAGGGGCGCCGACGAGGCGGGACACCGAGTGCTTCTCGCCGTACTCCGACATGTCGATGCGCACCATGGCGCGCTCGTCGTCGAACAGGAAGTCGGCGAGCGCCTTCGCGAGTTCGGTCTTGCCGACGCCGGTCGGCCCGAGGAACAGGAACGAACCGGTCGGCCGACCGGGGTCACTGATGCCTGCCCGTGACCGCCGCACGGCGTCGGACACCGCCCTGACCGCATCCTTCTGCCCGATCAGACGGCGTCCGAGCTCGGACTCGAGGTGCAGCAGACGCTCGCTCTCGCCCTGCAGAAGGCGCCCCACCGGGATGCCGGTCCACGCCGCGATCACGGCGGCGATGTCCTCGTCGGTGACCTGCTCGTTGACCATCCGTCCCTCGGTCGAGACGGCGGCCTCGGCCTGCTCGGCTTCGGCGATCTCCTGCTCGAGGCGCTTGATCGTCTCGTACTCGAGCTTCGACGCACGGGTGTAGTCGGCCTCGCGCATCGCCAGGTCGCGCTGCGTGATCGCGTCGTCGAGCTTCTTCTTCAGATCTCCGACCCGATTGAGCCCCTGACGCTCACGCGCCCACCGTTCCTCGAGGTCGGCGAGCTGCGCCTCCATGCCCACGAGCTGCCCGCGGAGCGCGGCGAGGCGCTCCTTCGAGGCGGCGTCCTTCTCGCGCTTGAGGGCGAGCTCCTCGAGCTTCATCCGGTCGACCTGGCGCTTGAGCTGGTCGATCTCGACCGGCGAGGAGTCGATCTCCATCTTGAGCCGCGACATCGATTCGTCGACGAGGTCGATCGCCTTGTCGGGCAGCTGGCGCGCGGGAAGGTAGCGGTTCGACAGTGCGGCGGCGGCGACGAGCGCGCTGTCCGAGATCGTGACACCGTGGTGCGCCTCGTATCGACCCTTGAGGCCGCGGAGGATGGCGATGGTGTCCTCGACCGTCGGCTCTCCGACGTAGACCTGCTGGAAGCGGCGCTCGAGGGCGGCATCCTTCTCGATGAACTCGCGATACTCGTTCAGCGTGGTCGCGCCGATCAGCCGCAGCTCGCCGCGGGCGAGCATCGGCTTGAGCATGTTCGACGCGGCGACGGACCCCTCGCCTCCGCCCGCGCCCATGAGCACGTGCAGCTCGTCGATGAACGTGATGATCTGCCCGTCGGACTCGGTGATCTCCTTGAGCACGCTCTTCAAGCGCTCCTCGAACTGCCCGCGGTACATGGCACCGGCCACGAGAGCGGAGATGTCGAGGGAGACCAGGTCCTTGCCCTTGAGCGACTCGGCGACATCGCCCGCGACGATGCGCTGGGCGAGCCCCTCGACGACGGCCGTCTTGCCGACGCCCGGCTCACCGATCAGCACCGGGTTGTTCTTGGTGCGGCGGGTGAGCACCTGGCTGACACGGCGGATCTCCCCGTCGCGCCCGATCACCGGGTCGAGCTTTCCCTGACGGGCGCGCTCGGTGAGATTGATCCCGAACTGCTCGAGGGCGGACTGCTGGTCGTCGTTCTGTGCGCTCTGTGGGCCTGGCATGCGCTCCTCCTGGGAGACTCCTTCTCGTCACTGCTGATCGACCACTACGACGGGTCGAAGTCCTCAAAGTTGAGTGGACGTGACTCAAGTTTATCGCACTGCGCGCACCGCGTCCAGGATGCCTGTGGCGACCTCGCGCTTGGTGCCGGCGACGGATGCCACGACCTCGCCGCCGTCCCCGACGATCTCGACCGCGTTGTCGGGCTGCTCGAACCCCTGCTCCGCGTTCACGAGATTGACGGCGAGCAGGTCCACGCCCTTGCGCGCCCGCTTGCGGCGAGCGCGTTCCCGGCGTTCGTGCGCGTCCGGAGAGGTCTCGGCCGCGAATGCGACGATCGTCTGACCATCCGGCGCCGCACCCTCCGACCGCAGGGTCGCGAGCGCCGCGACGACGTCCTCGTTCTCGACGAGCTCGAGACGGGTCAGCGCGCCCTGCTCCTTGGTCAGCTTCTGATCCGCGACCGAGGCGGGGCGGTAGTCGGCGACGGCCGCGGCCATGATGACGATGTCGGCCTCGCGCGCGGCATCTTTCATAGCCGTGGCGAGTTCGGCGGCCGTCGCGACCGGCACCATCCGGACCGCCGGATGCCGTGCAGCGGCCAGCACGTCATCCGAGACGTTCGCGGCGACGAGCGTGACGTCGGCACCGCGGGACGCCGCCTCCGCCGCCAGCGCCACGCCCTGCCTGCCGCTGGACCGGTTGCCCAGGTACCGCACGGGATCGATGGGCTCCCTGGTCCCGCCCGCCGAGACCACGATGCGCACACCGTCGAGGTCGTGCGGGCCGAGCAGCGCGACCGCCGCCTCGAGGATCTCCTCCGGCTCCGCCATGCGCCCGGGGCCGCTGTCGCCGCCGGCGAGCTCACCGTCGGCCGGTCCGACGAGATGGATCCCGCGGCTCCGCAGCGTGGCGATGTTCGCCCGGGTGGCCGCATTCCGCCACATCTCGGCGTGCATGGCCGGCGCGAGCAGCACCGGCGCCTCGGTGGCGAGCAGCGTGGTGCCGAGAAGGTCGTCGGCGATGCCGGCGGTGATCTTGGCGATCGAGTTCGCGGTCGCCGGTGCGACGATCACCAGGTCGGCCCCCTGCCCGAGGGCGACGTGCCGCACGCGCGCGACGTCGTCGTGGACGCTCGTCGTGACCGGATGCCGGCTCAACGCCTCCCAGGTCGGCGTACCGACGAAACGCAGCGCATCCTCGGTCGGCACGACGGTCACGTCATGCCCCGCCTTGGTCAGCAGCCGCACCAGGTGCACTGTCTTGTATGCGGCGATGCCACCCGTAACCCCGACGACGATGTTCACGCTTCGATTCTGCCGCAGCATCCGCCCCACGGGGTCCGGGTCCGCGCACCGCTCGTAGACTGGGCACCGTGTGCACCGTCGTGATCGATGTCGCCGACTCCGTGACGGCCCGACTGCTCGCGGTGCGTGACGAGGATCCGCAGCGCGAATGGGATGCTCCGGGCGAATGGTGGCCGGATGCGTACCCCGGCGTCTCCGGCATCCGCGATCGTCGCGCCGGCGGCGCGTGGCTCGCCACCGACCCTGCGGCCGGTCGGCTGGCGGTGCTGCTGAATCGCGCCGACGTCGTCGACCTCGCAGAAGACGTCGCGGTGTCGCGCGGTTCGCTGGCGCTGGAGTCCGCCTCCGGGCGATCCCCGGTCGCCCCGCTGCCGATGCACGGGTTCAACCTGCTCGAAGTGGCGCCGGAGGGCGCGCGAGTCGTGAGCTGGGACGGCGTCGAGCTGCGCGAGACGCCGATCCGCCACGGCGTGCACATGATCGCGCACGACGACCTCGACGATCCGGACACCCCGCGCATCGCCGCCTGGCTGCCGGAGTTCCGCGCGCAGGGGGCCACGGATGACGCGGCGGAGTGGGCCGCCGACTGGACGTCGCTGCTCGCCTCGTCGGCCGGACTCGACCCGGAGGACGACCGCGCGATCATCCGCGACAACCGTCCGCACGGGTACCCCACGCAGTCGCTGCTGTACTGCCTGGCCACGGTGACGCCGGGCCATGTCGAGCTCGACTACCGCGCGCTGCCTCGACCAGGGCACTGGACGCACTGACAAGACGATGACGGGCGGTCACACGGTCAGGCGGCGGAGGATTCCGTCTCGTCCGCGCAGGAGAAGCGCGCGCGGTAGGCGGTCGGAGTGGTGCCGAGCACTCGTGAGAAGTTCTGCCTCAGCACCGCCGCGGATCCGAACCCGCACTCCTCCGCGATCCGGTCGAGCGAGAGGGTGCTGCGCTCGAGCATCCGCTGCGCGTGCAGCACCCGCTGGCGTCCGAGCCAGGCGGCCGGAGTCGCTCCGTACTCGGCCTTGAACCGGCGGGCGAACGTGCGCGGCGACATCAGGGCGCGGGCCGCCAGCCTCTCGATGCCCAGGTCGTCGCGCAGGTGCTCGACCGCCCAGTCGGCGACGGCGGCGAGCGAGTCGCTCGGCACGACGGGGATGGGTCGATCGATGAACTGCGCCTGCCCGCCGTCGCGCTGCGGCGGCACCACCATGCGGCGGGCGATGCGGTTGGTCAGCTCCGCGCCGAGCTCCTGGCGCAGCAGGTGCAGGCAGGCGTCGATGCCTGCGGCGGTTCCCGCGCTCGTGATGATCCGCTCGTCCTGCACGAACAGCACGTCCGGGTCGACGTCGACGAGGGGATACATGTCGGCCATGACGTCCGCGTACATCCAGTGCGTCGTCGCGCGGCGTCCGTCGAGCACACCTGCGGCTCCGAGGATGAACGAGCCGCTGCAGATCGTCAGCACCCAGGCTCCCCGCGCGACCGCGTCTCGGGCGACCTCGATCAGCAGCGGATCGATCTGCCCCCAGTACTCGCGTGGCACCGGACACAGGATCACGAGGTCGGCCTCGTACGCGAAGGAGAGATCGTGCTCGACGTTGAGAGAGAAGCCCATCTTCGACGCCACCGCACCGGGACGAGGCGCGACCACGCGGAAGTCGAAGTTCGGGACGCCGTCGTTCGAGCGATCGAGACCGAACGCCTCGCAGGCCAGACCGAACTCGAAGGGCGCGAAGCCGTCTTGGACGACACAGGCGACGGTCTTCATCATGGCGATCTCCCCCGGTTGGCAGGTTTCCTACGTCCGCAGTCTATTCTGCCACTCGTGGCAGATCAAGACTGAACGTAGCGTTTCTGCCATGTTCCTTCTTCTCGCTCTTCTCGCCCTCGTACTCTGGGCCGTCATCGCCACGGTCGTGGAACTGCGGCGCGACGGATATCGACAGACCCCCACCGACTGGTCGCGCGTCGGGGAACCCCGCGCTCACGACCGCGCGGAATCGGGACACATCTACCGCTGACTCTCGCCACGCGGGTCACCCCCGGCTACGCTCGCACCATGAGCGAGCCTCACCAGCCACCCGCCCAGCCGTACGGCGCGCCCCCGCAGTTCCCCTCCGCAGCACCGCAGCCGCCTTCGGCAGGATCCGCATCCGCACCGGCACCCGCATCCGCACCGGCACCCGCATCCGCACCCGCATCCGGCGGATCGCTCGGGCGCGTGGCCTTCGTCATCGCGCTGGTGGCGATGGGCATCGGGCTTCTCGTCACGCTGTCCTTCCCCGTCGCGGTCCGACTGCTCGACGGCCCGTCGGCGATCGGGGTGTTCGGCGCGATCGGCAACCTCTTCGCGCTGGTGGCGGCGGTCGTCGCGCTGATCCTCGGGCTGATGTCGGTGCGCCGACCGAGGCAGCAGATCCTCGCGGGCATCGCCATCGGCATCAGCGCATCGGCGATCGCCGGCATCGTGATCTCGTGGGTGTCCAACCTCGTCATCGCCCTGACCTACTCCTGACCTACTCCTGACGTACGCCTGACCGGAGACAGAACATGAGCGAACCCCGCCCCCACGACGCGGCTCCGCAGATCCCCCCGCCGCAGGGACACACCCCTCCACCGGCACCCCAGCCCGGCCAGCCGTACGCACAGCCGGGCCAGCCCTACGCACAACCCGGCCAGCCCTACGCACAACCCGGCCAGCCGCACGCACAGCCCGGCCAGCCGCACGCACAGCCCGGCCAGCCGCACGCACAGCCCGGCCAGCCCTACGCACAACCCGGCCAGCCCTACACACAACCCGGCCAGCCCTACGCACAGCCCGGCCAGCCCTACGCACAGCCCGGCCAGCCCTACCGCACGTCCGCGGCATCCGGAACTCCCTACGGAGCGTCGTCGAGCGCCGCCGGCAATCCCCTCGGGCGCCTCGCGTTCGTCGTGACCGTGGTCTCCGTCGCGGTGGGACTCGTCTGGCAGCTCCTGCTGCCGATGCTGTACGCGAGCGTCGGCTTCGGGGTGATGGGCGCGTTGCAGAGCGTGCCGAGCTTCCTGGTACTCGTGGGAGCGGCCACCGGTCTCGTGCTCGGCATCACCGCGCTGCGACGACCGGCTCCGCACCTCCTCGCCGCGATCGCCGTCGGGATCGCGGCGAACACCGTCATCGGCACGGTGGTCTCGTTCATCGCGAGCCTGTTCTACAGCCTCGGATTCTGACCGACGCCGCTCAGCGCGCGAGCACCCGTTCGTAGATCTCGACCATCGCGGCGGTGCGCGACGACTGTCGAAACGCCTCGGAGACCTCGCGCATCGGCACGGGTGCGGTTCCGGCGGCGATGTCGGACACCGCCCGGCGCAGAGCGTCGACGAGCCCGGCCCTGCGCTGGTCCTCGGTACCCGACGCACCGGCGACCGCCCAGAGCCCGCCACCGAGCTCGGCCGCGATGTCGGGGTCGCTGATCACCGAGGGCGTGCCGAGGGTCGCGGCCTCGAACGGCGTCATCCCCTGGGTCTCGAACCCGATCGAGGTCTGCACCAGCGCGTCCGCCGCCGCGATGCGCGCCAGCGTCTCGGGGTAGCTGAGCTTTCCCGCGAACCGCACCCCGCGCACACCCGACACGATCCTCTCGGCCGCCGCGCGCTGCGCGCCGCCGCCGATGATCTCGAGCTCTGCATCGACCCCGGACTCGACGAAGGCGTGCAGGAACGGCAGCAGGCGCTTCTCCGGGCTCATCCTCCCCAGCCAGACCAGACGCGGGCGTCCGGGGTCGCGCTGCGACGGAGCGGTCGCGAGCGTCGCGTCGCGGACCTCGTCGTCGATGCCGTTCCAGACGACATCGACGGGACTGAACACGCCGTGCTCCTCGAGGCGTCGGGCGAAGTGCGTCGACGGCGCCGTGACCGCCGAGGCGCCGCGCGCGATGCCCCGGAGGAACGCCCACCCGTCGCTGTCGCCGGCGGCGCTCTTGAAGCCGGCGCCGTCAGGGACCGTGCGGGATCCGTCGGAACCGATGCCGGCGGCGTCGCGCAGTGCCCGACGACGCCACAGGTTCAGCACCGCGAGCACGGGTCGATGCAGCGGTGTCACGGCCGCGATGCCGACATCCACGCGATTGTGCATGGTGTGCACGACCGGAATCCCGTGCCGCGCCGCGTACCGGTGCCCGATGAACGCGCCCCAGAAATCCGCCTGGACGTGCACCACATCGACCGGAGGTCGCCGTGTCATCGCCCGATCGAGGATGCGGTCGGTACGGCGCCCCGGCCAGCTCATCGAGTACTCCCGGTCGGTCGTGATCGGCACCGACGGGAGATCGACGTTCGCGGGGTCGGCGCTGCTCCGCGCGCGCGGACCGTGCATCCTCGGCGCGACGACGGTCACCGTGTGACCCGCGCGCTCGAGGTACCGTCGCTGCAGCCGCATCGACACCTGCGCCCCGCCGAGGGAGTCGAGGTGCTGGTCGCCGACGAAGACGATGTGCATGGCGCGCCCGATCACTCGGGCAGGGGCTCGTCGCGGTAGAGCGCCTCGAACGTGTCGAGCGTGCGATTGATGTCGTGGATGACGACGCCGTCGAGCGAGGCCTGCTGCATCCGCTGGTACTCCGCCGCGTCCGCGGTCAGCACGTCCGTCAGTCGCGCCGCGAGGGCGTCGGAGTCGCCGGGCTCGAAGAGGTAGCCGTTCTCGCCGTCGTGCACCAGATGCGGCAGTGCCACGGCATCCGCGGCGACGATCGGCAACGCCGAGGCCATGGCCTCCATCGTCGCGATCGACTGCAGCTCGGCGATCGAGGCGATCGTGAACACCGAGGCCCGTGACAGCAGCGCGCGCAGCTCCTCGTCGCTCGTGCGCCCGTGGAATGTCACCCGATCGGCGAGGCCGAGCTGCACGGTCAGGTTCTCGAGCTGCTTGCGCTGGTCTCCGCCGCCGACGATGTCGAAGCTCGCGTCCAGCGCAGGGTCGAGCTTGGTGATCGCCTCGAGGATGACCTCGACCTGCTTCTCGGCGGTCAGACGGCCGACGAAGATGATCCGGTTCTTGTCGCGGGGCCCGATCACGGGCGTGTACTGCGCGCGGTCGATGCCGCAGCTGACCGGGATCACGTTCTCGACAGCGACGGTCCGCTCGAGGAAGTCGGCGGCGCGCCGGGTCGGCGTGGTGATCGCGCGCGTCAGGGCGAAGGTCCGTTTCGCGTCGCCCCATGCCCAGCGCAGCACGAGGTCGTCGACCCACTTCGGCATGGTGGTGTGATCGAGGATGTTCTCGGCCATCACGTGGTTCGTCGCGATCACGGGGATGCCGCGTTCGTGGGCGATGCGCGCGAGACCACGGCCGATCACGATGTGCGACTGGATGTGCACGACATCCGGCTGGACGCTGTCCATGATCCTGCGGGCGTAGTGCTTCACGCGCCAGGGCCAGACGAAGCGCAACCAGTCGTGGGGAGCCCAGCGCACCGACGGCAGCCGGTGCAGCGTCATCGGCTCGCCCTCGATCACCTCGGTGCGTGCGGGCGTGCGACGGTAGACGAGGTTGGGGGCGACGACGTGGACGTCCTCACCGCGCTGCACGAGACCGGCAGCGAGACGCTCGGCGAATCGTGCGGCGCCGTTGATGTCGGGGGCGAAGGTGTCGCACCCGATCAGGATGCGCAGCGGCCGCGACCCTGACGCGGACACGGCGTCGGGGGTGGCGTCGGGGGAACCCGTCGGATCGGAGGGAGAGGAAGACATTCTGCCTTACGGTACGGCGGCCAGGGAGCCCCTGCGGGCGCTCGCCACTCTACCGGAGGGGCCTGATCGGCAGCGGGGAGGAACGCCGCGGCCCGCGCCACCGCCCCCTCCCCGCCCCTCGTCACGACAGTTCGTGGACCGCCTTCTCGATCGCGGCGACCGCTGCGGCATCCGGCGCGTCGATGGCCATCCGCACTCCGCCCGCGGGCACGCCGAGCGCGGCATAGGCGACCTTCATGCGGGCCATGTCTCCCTGGATCACGTCGACCGCGGTGTCGACGTCGACCTGCGCGCGAGCCACGGCGGCCTCGTCGCCTCCGGCCGCGGCGTCGCGCAGCGCGCGGAACGGCCGCGGCAGCACGGAGGAGATCCCGGACACGACCCCCTGGGCGCCGCTGTCGGAGGCCACGGCGAGATCGCGGTCGCTCCCGGTGTACAGCACGAAGTCCTCGGGGACGACCGCACGGTACGCGGCCACCTGCGCGAGGGGCTCGCCGCTGATCTTGGCGCCGACGATGTTCGGAAGGGCGGCGAGACGCGCCATCAGCGGTGCGGGCACGAAGTTGCCCGTGCGGTCGCGGAACACGTAGACGTACACGTCGAGACCGTCGCTGACCGCCGAGACCTCGCGGAAGAAGTCGTACAGACCCTCCTCGCTCGACGACAGGTAGTACGGGGTGATCACGGCGACCTCGGTGGCGCCGGCCTCGCGGGTCGCCGCGATCAGACGGCGCACCTCGAACAGGCTGGGCGCGCCGACGTGCACGATGACGCGCATCCGTCCGCCGAGCTCCTCGACACTGGCCCGTGTGAGGGCAGCGCGTTCGTCGAAGGACAGCGCGGGGAACTCCCCCGTCGTGCCCAGGACGAACGCTCCCTCGTTGCCGGAGGCGGCCACGAAGCGCAGGATCGCGCGTGAGCCCTCCAGATCGAGGGCTCCGTCGTCGGCGAATGCGACGGGCACGGCGGTGATGATGTCTCGGCGGGTCATGGGCTCTCCTGGGATCGGGTCGCGGGGTGGGGTCGTGGGGTGGGGAGCGGCAGCCGACGGGCGGGTCGACGTCACGCGTACGAGGTGTTCGAAGTCGGTGTGAAGACGATCTCGTTGACGCAGATGCGCGGGGGCAGTTCCGCGATCCAGCGGATCGCGTCGCCGACGTCGTCGGCGGTGAGCATCCGTGCGCGTTCGTCCGCACTCGGCGGATTCGGACGCGTATCGAGGATCTCGGTCGCCACTTCGCCGGGGCAGAAGTGCGTGGCGCGGATGCCGTGCAGGCGCTCCTGCGCGTTCACGGTCTCGGCGAGGGCCCCCATCGCGGTCTTGCTCGTCGAGTAGCCGGCTCCGACGCCGGGTGCGAAGCGCCACCCCGCCCATGAGGAAACGAGGACGACGAGGCCGTCGCCCTCGCGTCTCATGGCGGGAAGCACGGCGTGGATGGCGCGCACAGCGCCGGTGAGGTTGATGTCGACGACTCGCGCGAAGTCGCGAGGGGAAGTGTCATCCCAGAAGCGATTGCGCACGTTGGTGCCGGCGCTGTACACGAGGGTGCGGACCGGACCGTGGTCGGCGCCGATGATCTCCGCGGCCTGCGCGACCGCGGCCTCGTCGGCCACATCGACCGGCAGCGCCACCGCGCGCCCGCCGGCGGCGTGCACGGCGTCGACCGTGCGCTGCAGTTCGTCGACCCGGCGACCGGAGACCACCACCAGCTCGGCGGACACGGCGAGCGACACGGCAGCCCCGCGTCCGATCCCCGATCCTCCCCCGAGCACCCAGGCGATGCCGACGGTCACGCGACCTGCTCCCGCCACTCCGCGACCGCGTCGAGCAGCCGCGCATAAGCCGTCGCCCCGGGGTCGGCATGGCCCGCGCCGCGTTCGCCGACCCAGGAGGCGCGGCCTCGTCGTGAGACCAGCTCGGCCGTCTCACGCACACCGCTCCATGCGGCGGCGCGCATGGCCGCGATCGCCTCGTCGATACCGGCGGGTGCCGCGTCCAACGCCGCGATGGACGGCAGGAGGGCGTCGAGCAGCGTCTTGTCGCCGGGACGAGCCCCGCCGCGCTCCGCGATGCGGTCGGCGAGCGCCGTCAGCGCGGCGCTCACGGTCACGCGATCGAGCGTGGTGCGCCCGCGCAGCGTCGACGCCGCCGCGAGCATCCCGCCGCCGAAGAGCGCCGCGAAGGTCGAAGGGTTGGCGGTGGCGAAAGCCTCGCCCGCCTGCAGCACGGGCTGCGCCAGATCATCGTCGGGGGACCCCTCGAGCGCGCGGAGGATCGCCTCCGCGCCGGCCGAGACCGTGATGCCGAGATCACCGTCGCCGAGGGCGGCATCCAGGTCGCGCAGCTCACCGGCGTGCTCGGCCCAGAGCGGCATCACGCCGCGGATCGCCCGGACGAGCGCATCCGCGGCCTCGCGAGCGGAGGGATCGCCGCTGCTCGAGGGGCCGGCGCTCGACGGGCCGGCAGCGCTCGACGGGCCGGCAGCGCTCGACGGACCGGTAGCCGCAGGCGGGCCGGCCGCGCCCGCGCTCGCTGCGTCTGCGGCGACGCGCCCGTCAGCGGCGGGGCATCGCGGGCCAGTCCCCCGCGCCGATGGCGTCTCTCCGGCCTGCGAGAAGAACGGGGAGTCGGCCGGGGCATCCAGCAGCGCGGTCAGTTCGTCATCGAGCACGAGGATGCTGATCGACGCACCACCCATCTCGAGACTGGTCGCGAACTCGCCGACCCACGTGCGGTGCACTCGAGCGCCCAGCGCGTCGAGTCGTCGCCTGGCGCGGCGGGCGAGCACATAGAGCTCTTCGAGCGGCGTCGCGCCCATGCCGTTCACGAGCAGCGCGACGCGCGCACCGGTATCGATGCCGCGATCGGCGATGATGCTGTCGAGGAGCTCGTCGGCCACGTCATCCGCTGCGGCGAGGGGTCCCGTGCGACTGCCCGGTTCGCCGTGGATGCCGATCCCGATCTCCATCTGCCCCTCGTCCAGCTCGAACGAGGGCTTTCCGGTCGTGGGCAGAACGGTGGGCGACAGCCCCACCCCCATGGTCCCGGTGCGATCGACGGCACGCTGGGCGAGGGCGGCGACCGCGGTCAGGTCGTCGCCGCGGGCTGCGGCGGCACCGGCGATCTTGTACGCGAAGAAGATGCCGGCGACACCGCGACGGGAGCTCGCGCTCTCGAGCGGGGCGCTCGCGACATCGTCGGCGCCGAGCACGGTGCGCGTGCGGATGCCGTCGGTTCCGACGATGTCGGCTGCGAGGTCGAAGTTGTACACGTCGCCGCCGTAGTTGCCGTACAGGTACAGCACGCCGGCACCGGCGTCCGCCGCGCGCGTGGCCGCCGCGATCTGCGCTGCGGAGGGCGAGGAGAACACGTTGCCCACCGCGACCGCCGAGCAGAGGCCCGCGCCGACGTAGCCGAGGAACAGCGGCAGATGACCGGATCCGCCGCCTGTGACGATGCCGACGGTCCCCGGCTCCGACGATGCGCGCGCGATCGCCCTCGCGTCGTCGGACACCGCATGCAGTCGGTCGCCGTGGGCGAGCAGGATCCCCTCGATGACCTCGTCGACGAAGTCGTGCGGGTCGTTGATCAGCTTGGGCATCCGCTCAGCCCTTCGTCGCACCGGCCGTGAGGCCGCTCACCACATACCGCTGCGCGAGCAGGGCGATGATCATGACGGGAACCGTGATCACGACAGCCGCGGCCATGAGACCGCCCCAGTCGACGGCTGCGTAGCTCGTGAAGTTCACGATCGCCACAGGGAGCGTGCGGGTGTGCTGGTTGGACAGCACGAGAGCGAAGAGGAAGTTGTTCCAGCTGAAGATGAACGACAGGATCGTCGCGGTGGCGATGCCGGGCACGGACAACGGCAGCACGACGCGCACGAAGGCGCCGATCCTGCTCGATCCGTCGATCTGGGCGGCCTCCTCGAGTTCCTCGGGGATGCCGTCGAAGAAGCTCGACATGATCGCCACGACCAGCGGCATGGTGACGAAGACGTGGGTGAGGATCAGCACCGTGTAGGTGCCGACCAGCTGCATCTGCGAGAACAGGAAGTACCACGGGATCAGCAGGCTGACCCCGGGGATGATGCGCGCCATCAGCAGGTAGGCGGTCGTGTTGGTCGCCTTGAACCGCGCGATCCCGTACGCGGCGGGGACGCCGATGACGAGAGCCAGCAGCGTCGCGCCCGTGCCCACCACGATGCTGTTGAGGATGATCGGCCCGAAGGCCTGGGCGCCGAACACGGTCTCGAAGTTCTTCAGGGTGGGCGTGAACGAGAACGTCCTGCTCGGATCGATGATCTCGAGGTTCGTCTTGAGGCTCGCCAGCAGCATCCAGATCAGCGGGGCGATGAACGCGATCACGACGGCGAGGATGCCGAGCGCGCGCGCCCAGCCTCCGACGACCTGCGCCGGTCGCCGCCGACGGCGCATCCGGACCACGGTGGAGGGGGAGGTCGAGGTGTTCACAGCTTCTCCGCTCTCTTGCGCAGGATCGCGATGACCAGCAGCACGAGGATGATGAGGATGAAGAACAGCATCAGCAGCGCCGATGCGCGTCCGTAGCGGGAGTACTCGAAGGCATCGCTGTAGGCAAGGATGTTGAGCGTCTCCGCCTCGTTGCTGGATCCGCCGCCGCGGCCCTTCGTGGCGTAGATGATGTCGAACGTCTTGAGCGCGTCGATCGCACGCAGGATCGCCGCGGCGCCGATCACCGGAGACAGCAGCGGGAGCGTGATGTGGCGGAAGCGCTGCCACGCGTTCGCACCGTCGACGCGCGCGGCCTCGTCCGGCTCCTCGGGGAGGGTGGAGAGGCCCGCGAGCAGGATCAGGATGACCATCGGGGTCCACTGCCAGACGTCGATGAAGATCAGTGTGTTCAGCGCCGTGTCCTTGTCGGAGAGCCACCCCTGGGCGGGCAGTCCGATCGACTTCATGAGGACGTTGGCGAAGCCGATGGTCGGCTCGAAGATCACGAGCCACATCATGCCGACCGCGACGGGCGTCGCGACCAGCGGGAGCAGGATGAACACCCGCACGAGGCCCTGGCCACGGAAGGTCTTTCTCAGCAATAGGGCGATGGCGAGGCCGATGACGAGTTCGAGGACGAGAGCGACGATCGTGAAGTAGGCCGTGCGGCCGACAGCCGGCCAGAACCGGGTGACGTCGCCGAGCCAGTGCGCGTAGTTGTCGAAGCCGATGAACTCGAACGGCCGCGTGACGGCACCCTGCGCGTTGGTGAGCGACAGGAAGATCGTGTACCCGACCGGGAACGCGATCAGCAGAGTGATGAACACCACCGACGGGATGATCAGAATCCACTTCAGATTCGCATCGACCCAGTCGACGGGCTTGCGACGATAGGTCGTCACAGGCGGGCGGTTCTTGAGCGAGGTGCTCGACATCGTGGTCCTCCTCGACCAGCGGGGATGAGGGGGCGCCGCACTCTTCGGTGCGACGCCCTCTCCCGGATTACTTCTCGGAGTCGACCAGGTCCTGGAACGCCGTGTTGGCGGTCTCCGCCGCCGAGGCGACGTCTCCACCCTCGATCGCGGTGATCGCGGGACCGCCGATGATCTCGCGAGCGGCAGCGACCTGCTCGAGCTGCGGGCGGTCGTGCCCGACACCGTCCTCGCCGATGTTCCGGATGATCTCGACGAGGCCGGCGGGGAAGCTCGCCGTCGCCGCGTCGTCATCCCAGGCCGACTGTCGCGCGACCGGCACGGTGGCGTCGGCGAGCATCTGCGTGGTGTTCTCCTCGTTCGTGACCCACTTGATGAACTCCCACGCGGCATCCTGCTTCTTCGAGAACGCGCTGATACCGACTGTCTGCGGCACGATGTTGTAGAACTTCGAGCCCGCAGGGCCCTCAGGGAACCGTGCGAACGCGACCGAGTCGACGACGGCGGAGTTCGATTCGTCGAGGAACGTGTAGGCCTGGCTGTCGGCGTCGAGGTAGAACGCCGCATTGCCCTGCGCGAAGATCGCGGAGGCTTCGACCCAGCCCATGTTCGCGGCCCCTGGAGGGCCGTAGTTCTTCAGCAGGTCGCCGTAGAACTCGATGGCCTCGATCGCCTCGGGGCTGTCGATGGTGGCGTTGCCGTCTTCATCCTGGAAGTCGCCGCCGAAGCTGTAGATGAACGACGAGAGCTGGGTCACCAGGGGAACGCGGGCGCCGCGCATGGCGATGCCGTAGAAGCCGTTCTCCGGGTCGTTGAGAGCCTCGGCCGCCGCTTCGAGCTCGTCGAGCGTCTCGGGCGGCTCGATTCCGGCGGCCTCGAGCAGATCGGAGCGGTAGTACACGACGTGCCGCTCGGTCATCACGGGGACGCCGTAGACCACGCCGTCGAGCTGGACGGCCTCCCGCGCCGCAGGCTGGAAGTCCTCCCAGTTCCACTCGGCATCCGACTCGACGTAGTCGGTCATGTCGGTGAGCCAGCCGTTGCGCGAGAACTCCCGCATGACGTCCTGCACCTGGTAGGCGAAGATGTCGACGTCGTCGGACTGCGCGTTGAGCTTGACCTTGAGCGTGTCGTTGAGCTGCTCGTTGCCGTAGGCCTCGATGTTGATCTTGACGCCGGTCTCGTCCTCGTACGTCGAGGCGAGGGTCTTCAGACCTTCGGTCCACGGGCTGTTCGCCGCGATGATCGTGAGGTCGGTCACCTCGCCGTCGTCTGCAGCGGGGGTTCCGCCGCAGGCCGCGAGGCCGACGAGGAGTGCGCCGACCGCGGGGACCGCGAGGGCGGATCGCTGTGCTTTCCTGCTGAACATCTTCGTTCCTTATCTGTGGGGGTACTCGGGTGACCGGGTGGAGATCAGTTCGCGACGTGGACGGGGGTTCGTCCGGAGAAGACGTCGACGATCGCCTGGGCGGTGGCCCAGCCGATGCGGTCGTACGCCTCTTTCGTGTCGGCGCCCGCGTGGGGAGCCGTGACGACGGAATCGTGACGGAAGAGCGGGTTGTCGGGCGAGACCGGCTCATGCTCGAACACATCCAGGCCGGCACCCGCGATACGGCCGGAGTCGAGACCGCGCACGAGCGCGGCCTCGTCGACGAGTCCACCCCGGCTGGTGTTGATGAGCAGAGTCCCCTCGCGCATGAGGGCGATGAGCTCGTCGTCGACGAGATGGTGCGTCTCGGCGAGGTGGGGCACGTGGACGCTGACGATGTCGACGTCGCGCACGGCGTCCTCGAGCGACACGATGTCCACACCGGCCTTCGCCGCCGCGTCGAGATCGGCGTACGGGTCGTAGGCCTTGATCGTGAGGTCGAAGCCGGAGAGACGGGAGGCGAGGAGCCGTGCGATGGCTCCGAACCCGAGCAGACCGATCGACTTGCCGGCGAGCTCGCCGCCGACGTAGCGGTCCCAGCGCCCCGCACGCGCCGCCTCATCCATCCGAGGCAGTCGACGGAGCAGCGAGAGGATGAACCCGAGAGTCAGTTCCGCCACGGCCTCGGCGTTGCCACCCGGCACGTTGACGACGTCGATGCCCCGGGCGCGCGCGGCGGGCAGGTCGACGTTGTCGAGCCCGACGCCGAGCCGAGAGATGATGCGGAGAGCGGGAGCAGCGGCCAGAGCGTCCTGGTCGAACACCTCGACGCCCGCGACCGCCGCGTCGGCCGTGCCGATGTGCGCGAGCAGCTGCTCGGCGGTCCACGGCACGGTGGTCTGGTTCTCGATCAGCGTGAATCCGTGGTCGAGGAGGAGCTGCCTGCCACGCCCGCAGAGCTCCGCGTAGCGCACGGCTCCGACGATGACGGTGCGCCCTGCGCCGACCTCGGCTGTGCTGTCGTTCATCCTGCTGCCCTTCTGGAGGTGCGCAGCAGCGGAGGCCGGCGTCACCATCGACGATTTCTCAAAACTGTAAAACTGTTAACAATCAACATATGCCAGACTCACAGGCAGGTCAAGACACGATGGCGTGAACGGAGAGACATGAAAGCCCTACGACTCGTGGGCCCACGAATGTTGGAGTGGGACGAGCGAGAGATGCCCGTTCTCCGTCGGGGTCACGCGCTGGTCAGGATCGACCTCGTCGGCCTCTGCGGATCCGACCTCAGCTATTTCATGAAGGGCGCGAACGGCGACTTCGAGGTCCGTGAGCCTTTCGTACTCGGGCACGAGATCGTCGGCACCGTCGTGGCTGCGGGCGACGACTCCGTCGGTGTCGGCGATCGCGTGGCGGTGCACCCCGTCTGGCCGTGCCCCCGCCCGGGTGAGCGCGAAGTGGCTGCAGATCTCCTCGAGGAGCCCCCATCCTTCCTCGGCTCGGCATCGACGTGGCCGCACACCGACGGCGGCCTGCAGGAGCACCTGAGCGTGCGCACCGAACGGCTGCGGGTCATCCCACCGGATCTCCCGTCCGCGACCGCCGTGCTGGCGGAACCCACCGCGGTCGTACTGCACGCCCTCTCACGCGCGGGCGATCCGACGGGGCTCGATGCGGTCGTGTGCGGTGCCGGCCCGATCGGGCTGCTCGCCGTGCTGGCCCTGCGGCGGGCCGGTGCTCGCCGCATCACGGTGACGGATGTGCGAAGCGCTCCGCTCGCGCTCGCCCGTCGGATCGGGGCGGACAGCACCGTCGATCTCTCCTCCGAGCGCCCCGCAGCGTCGTGCGCCGACCTCGTCATCGAGGCGAGCGGGGTACCGGCCTCCCTCGAATCTGCGGCGGCGATGGCACGAGTGGGAGGGACGATCGTGCAGCTCGGCATGCTGCCCCGCGATCAGCGCCCGATCGCGCTGTCGGCGATCGTGACCAAGGAGCTGCGCGTCATCGGTTCGCATCGTTTCACGGGCGAATTCGATGACGCCCTGCGACTCCTGTCGGCGACCCCGGATGCTGCGGAGATCGTCACGACAGCACGATCACTGGACGACACAGCCGAGGCCTTCGCCGCCGTGGACGACCCGGCCGTCACCGGCAAGGTGGTCGTCGACGTGAACGGGGTTCTGGGCCGACGCGGGTGACTCACGCCTGGACGGTGCGCGGCGACTCCGGCAGTGCGTCGCGCAGGTGCCCCTTGGCGAGCGTGAGGTGCAGCTGGAGGCGCTTGACGGCCGCGTCGGCGTCACCGAGGCGGACGATGTCGAGGAAGCCCTGGTGATCCGCCGTCGCGGCGGGGATGTCGGGGGTGTCGCTCATCTCGAACAGGATGGCGAAGGTGCGCTGGTAAGGCCGCCACGCCTCCATCAGGCGTCGGTTCTTGGAGATCGTGTAGAACGACGTGTGGAAGTCCATGTCCGCCTCGGCGAACATCTCGACGTCACCGACCTCACCCGCCGCGCGCATGCGGTCGACGATGCCCTGCATCGCATCCCACTCCTTGGCGCTCCCGCGGGCGACCGCGAGTCGGATCGCCAGCGATTCCAGCGCCTCACGGAGTTCGTAGAGCTCCTCGACGCCCTCGATCCCCAACCCGCGGGTGTACAGCCTCTTGCGACGGCTCTCCAGCAGGCCCTCGGACTCGAGGCGGCGCAGTGCATCGCGAATGGGGCCGCGACTCACGTCGAAGCGCGTCGCGAGAGCGTCCTCGGCGAGATGCTCACCATGGGAGATGACCCCGGTGATGATCTCGACGCGCAGGCGGTGAGCGATCTGCTCGCCCATGCCCAGTGGTCGTGAATTCACCGATCCCCCCACTTCATCTGACAGTTAACAGTTATCCGAGTGTCACTCACCCGAGTGGGCGCCGTCAAGTCGCCCACTCGCCCGCACAGCGGATCCGCTCAGTCACGACGGTTACGGTGGCATCATGCGACTGACTGCCGATGCCGACCCCCGGCTGTGGATCCCCGTGACCGATTCGCTCGGATGGAAGGGCCGGCGGCACCGCAAGGCCGCGATCCGGATGCTGTTGGGGCAGGCGAACGCAGCGCTCGGCGTCACCGAACGCCCCGGCTCGCGTCTCGGCGCCTGGGCGATGAGTCAAGCCGCTCCGCTGCTGATGCGTCGCGCGGCAGGCCGGGTGCTGGTGTGGACGTGGAAGGCCGACCCCGAGCTCGTCGTCGCGATGGCGACGGTGCAGACGCTGACGCCGGAGGTGCGCATCGCTCGCGCGTCGATGCCGATGGACTATGACGACACGGTCTCGTTCTCGAGCCGATGGCTGGGGGCGGGCGAGAAGCTCGTGGTGCCGATGCCGCCGTCGCCGGCCACTCCTCCATTCGTGACGTACACATGGGACACGGGGACGCACCTCGTGACGCTGACGGCGGTGTGCAGCGACCGCGAGCGCTTCGGAACTCTCGACGGCGCTCTCGATGAGCTGGCGGGCAGCATCCGCGTGGCCGATGAGCTGACCGGGGGCGAGTCGCCCGAGGTCCTGCGGCTCGGGCCGGCCTGAAGGTACTCGATCCCCTCTGAGAGCGCCCGATCCCTGTCGCGCGATCGTGCCCGATCCCTGTCGTGTGAACGTGCCCGGTCCCTGTCGTGTGAACGTGCCCGGTCCCTGTCGTGTGAACGTGCCCGGTCCCTGTCGGTGGCACTCAGACCCGTAGCAGGGCACCGCGAACACGCGCCTTGCTCGGCAGACTGAGTCGTGGGGTGCGCCAGCGTTGTGCGGGATCCCACCATGCAGGTCCCCGCACCTGCGGGCGACCGTCTTTCATGCGGATCACCCAGCCCGAGGCACCGAGGCTTCGGTGATGCCACCAGCACAACGGCACACCGTTGTCCGTATGCGTGGGCCCACCCCGGGCATGCTCGATCACGTGATGGATCTCGCACCATGACGCCGGAACGTGGCATCCCGGAATCAGACACTCCCTGTCGCGGGCGACGATCGCCCGTCGTTGATGCACCGTGAACACGCGATCCGTGGTCGTCAGGCCGATGATCCGCCCCTCATCCATCAGCACGCGTTGGATCGCTCCGGTGCAGCCGGCCTGCGCGGCAATGGAGATCGGGACGTGGGCGCCGGATCCCTGGATCGTCGCCCACCCGCCGTTGTCGGCCGGTGCCGACGCGGTGTCCCCGAACGTGGCGCCTTCGCCATGACCAGCGTGCGAGGCGAGGTCTTTGGCATCGACGGTGACGACCAGAACCGGCGACGACCCGCCGAGGGTGGGCATGGCATTGTGGCGGGCAGCGATCGCGATGACCATCGCCACCGCGTCGTGGCGTTTCTGCGCCGCAGTGCGACCATCGATCACGCACCGCGGATCCGAATTGAACGGATCCTCGCCGTCTGCATCTGCATCTGCGCGTGCGCGAGAGTCCGCGTCCGCCCCGGCGTCGTCACCCGCATCCGCGGCAGAGCCGTCGCTGGGCGCGAAGTGCACGCCGGGCATCGGAGGCCCGTCGCCTTTGGGGTTGAGGATCGCGTCCATGATGAGCTGGAACTGCGCCGCCACGTCGGGGGTCAGATACCCGCGAATCGCGTGCACGCCGTCATGCAACCGACCGATCGTGATTCCGCGACGACGACAGGCCTCCTCGTCTTTCGGTTCTTCCCCATCGGGATCGAACATCGAGGCGAGGTCCTCCGCGAGCGCCTTCAGATCCTGCGCCGTCGGCGACGGACCAGGTTCATCCGCACCCGAGTCGTCATCGTCGGCGTCGATCTCGAGACCGTGCCCGCGGGCGCACCCCGCCAACGCGACATCCGCCGCCAGTCGCTGATCGATCGTGAGCCGATCCCACACTCTCTCGATCGGCCCCGTCGCCGCAAGGAACCCGGCCACTCCGACCACCCCGTCGAGCAACGCGAGCCGCATCTCCGACCAGCGCGCAGGCATCCTCTCCCCTGCCAGACTCTCCGGACGCCGCACCAGATCGACGGCCCTGTCGACCCGGCTGGCGCCCCGCACATCGACCAGGAGCGTCCGCTGCAGCAACTCGTTGAGCCCCCGACAGCCCGCCGAATGCGGGAAGTCCCCCAGATCGGCCGTTGCGACGGTCTCTACGATCACCGCCTCAGCCCGCCGGAACACCGCCCCCGCACCCTGCAGAACAGCCACCCGCTGCGCGTCGGTCAGCCCCGCGAGCGCATCATCGGACAGCACCGTATCGAGGTCGGCGATGACCCGATCCAGAAGCTCCGTGGTGCTGTCCATACCCGCAAGTCAACCCGGGACCACCGACATTCAAGGCCCGAGAACCCTCCTATTTACCCCAGATCAGATGCGTATTCCAATCTCCCGGAATGGGGCGCCACAGACCCTGCGGCGGTCCCCGCGACCCAGCCGGGACCCAGCACCCGAGACCCAGAGCCCAGGACTCGGTGCCCAGCCCGCAGGCCCAGCGCCCAGCCCCAGTACTCAATCCAGCCCTCCAGCCCCCAGCCCCCAGCCCCCAGCCCCCAGCACCCAGCCCCAGGACTCAGTCCAGCCCGCGCTCCGCGAGCCACTGCTTCGCGACGAGCACGGGCGCACGCACGAGCCACGCATCCGCGATGATCTCGGCGAGCCGATCCTTCTCGACGGTGTCGAGCTGCACGAGCAGCCCCGGGTACCCGTCGAAATGCGGGATGGAGAACAGCCCGTCCGGTTCGGAGGCGAGCAGCGCGGCCTTCTCCTCGAGGCTCGCCACCCGCACCCCGAGCACCGGGCCCTCGGGCCACTCGAGTCCGAGGTCGGCGAGCTGGCGCAGATCGACCTTGCTGGGACCGCGGATCCACGCGATCTGCCCGCTCGGCAGACGCCACGACGGCTCTCCCGTGTGACCGCCGACGCGTTCGGTCACCCCCGGGAGCGCGAGCGCGATCTCGCGTACATCCTCGAGGGTGACCATTCGCCTATCGTCCTCCCACACAGCGGCGACCACAATGGCCCGCGTCGACAGCCCGCGAGGCGGCAGAGCGCAGACTCAGCGCACGATACGCAGGGTGCGCACCTCGAACGGACGCAGGCGCAGTTCGCCGCCGAGCCGCGCGTCGTCGAGCGCGTCCTCGATCAGCGACACCTCGCGGATCTCCCGGTGGTCGAACTCGGCCGTGATCGACCCGATCGCACGACGACCGAGCGCCTCGTACAGTCGCACGATCACGTCGCCCGACCCGTCGTCCGCGAGCTTCACGCCCGAGACGACGATGCCCTCGCCGTGCACGGAGACGAGCGGGTCGACTTCGCGCGCACCACGCACGATCGCCGCCGGGTTGTTCATCGTGATGCCCTCGGCGGTCGCGATCGCGGCATCCGCTCCGATCACGAAGCCGACCGCGATTTCGTGCGGGCCGTGGTCGGTGTCGGGGTCGGGGAAGCGCGGTGCGCGGAGCAGCGAGAGGCGCACGGTGGTCGCCACCGCGTCATCGGACACCTCGCGGGAGGTGTCGTAGCCGTAGATCGAGTCGTTCACGAGGGCGACGCCGAAGTCCTGCTCGCGCACCAGCACGAACCGGTGCATCGAGGCCTCGAACTTCGCCGCCTCCCAGCTGGTGTTCGTGTGCGTGACCCGCGACTGGTACCCGAACTGCGTCTCGGCCTCGGTGTGCGTGGCCTGGATGTCGAGCGGGAATGCGAGCTTGAGCAGCTTCTCGGTCTCGTGCCAGTCGATCACGTTGCGCAGCTCCACCGTGCGCGAGGCCGGAGCGAGAGTGATCGTCTGCTCGACGGTCGACTCCGAGAAGGCCCGCGTGACGACGACCGTGGCGACGCCGTCGATGACGGATGCCGTGATCGACGCGACCCCGGTGAGGTCCTCGACGCTGTTGCGGTAGTACTTGTCGATGTCCCACGCGTCCCACATGTTCGGGAAGTCCTGGTGCAGCTGGAACAGGTTCGCCGCGCGCCCCTCCGCCACGACCTCGCGGCCCGACGCCCTGTCGACGGCCGACACGATGAGTCCCTCGGCGGAGATGAGCACGGAGACCAGGTCGTTCTCGAGACGCCAGCCGTCACCCTCCTCGGCGAGCGCGACATCCGGCTCGGCGCGCGCCTCGAGGAACGCGGCGCCGAGAGCCCGGCCCTCTCCGACCGAACTCGGCACGAACCGCAGCTCGCGGTCTCCGTCGCCGGCGAGCGAGCGACGGGCGGATCCGGCGAGCGTCTGCGCCTCGTCGATCACCCGGGACAGCACCTCGGACGCCTCACGATGCACCCACGCGATGGACGTGCCGGGAAGGATGTCATGGAACTCGTGCAGCAGCACGGTCTCCCACAGGCGGTCGATCTGCGCGGTCGGGTACTCGGCACCGGTGCGCACGGCATCCGTCGCCGCCCACAGCTCGGCCTCGACCAGCGCCTGCTCGGCCCAGCGATGCAGGGCCTTGGTGGCGTGCTGGCTGGTCAGGGTTCCGCGATGCAGCTCGAGATACAGCTCTCCGACCCAGACCGCGGGGTTCGGGATCTCGGCACGCGCGGCCTCGAAGAAGACGTCGGGATGCTCCCACACGACCTGCGCACTGCCCTCGAGGTTCTGCAGGCGCTGCGCCTTCCCGGTCATCTCGCGCGTCGTCCCCCCGCCGCCGTCGCCCCAGCCGACCGGTGCGATCGACCGCGACGACACCCGGTTCTCCTTGAACTGGCGAGAGGCCTTGGCGACCTCCATGCCGCTCAGCTGCGAGTTGTAGGTATCCATCGACGGGAAGTGCGTGAACACCTGCGAGCCGTCGATGCCCTCCCAGAGGAAGCTGTGGTGGGGGAAGACGTTCTGCTGGTTCCACGAGATCTTCTGCGTGAAGAACCATTCGAATCCGGCACGACGCATCAGCTGCGGCAGTGCGGGCGAGTAGCCGAAGCTGTCGGGCAGCCACACGCCCTTCGAGCGGATGCCGAACTCGCGCTCGAAGAAGCGCTGACCGTATGAGAACTGCCGCACCAGAGACTCTCCCGAGGGCATCACCGTGTCGGATTCGACCCACATGCCGCCCAGCGGCAGGAAACGCCCCTCGGCCACGGCGGCCTTGACGCGCGCGAACACCTCGGGCCGGTGCTCCTTGAGCCACGCGTACTGCTGTGCGCTGGACATGCCGTAGAGGAAGTCCGGCTGCTCCTCGATGAGCGTCGTCATCGACGAGGTCGTGCGCGCGACCTTGCGGATCGTCTCGCGCACCGGCCACAGCCACGCGGAGTCGATGTGCGCGTGCCCGACGGCGGAGATGCGGTGCGCGCTCGCCTCGGCCGGTGCGGCGAGGGCGGGCGCGAGACGGGCCCTGGCGTCGGATGCGGTCTCGGCGATGCGCTGCAGATCGAGCATGTCGAGCGCGTCATCCATCGCCTGGAGGATGCGCATGCGGCGGGGCGACGTCGCCGGCAGCTCGGCCTGCAGCTCGAACAGCACCTCGAGATCGAGGGACAGCTCGAACACCTCGGTCTCGAAGACGGCGAGGTCGAGGCGCCGCAGTCGGTACAGCGGCTCCGGCGAGGAGGTGCGGATGTCGCCCTCCTGCGTGGGCAGGAAGGGGTGGTAGTCGAGGAGCACGGGGTTCGCGGCCGCCTCCAGGTACAGCTCGACGGGCTCGTCGCCCTGCGCCGTCTGCGCGATGGGGATCCACTGGTTCCGCGGGTTGATGCTCTTCACCGGCGACCCGTCGGGGCGGTAGGCGAGCGCCTCGCACTGGAAGCCCGGCATGTTGATGTCGAACCCGAGGTCGATCACGGCCTCGACCCGGCGACCGGCCCAGTCGGAGGGCACCCGCCCGGAGAGCCGGAACCAGGTGGTCGACCAGGCCGGTCCCCACATGCTCGGAACCGACGTCCCGGCGAACTCGAGCGCGAGCCCCTCGGCGGGGCTGATCGGCTCACCGGGCAGCTCGACGCTCTCGACCGTCAGGGGCACGGATGCGGAGTGGATGGCCGGGCGGATGCGCTCTGCGAGGACGCGCGAGACGCGACCGACGGTGAGCGAGGTGTCGTCATGCATGGTGGGTGTTCTCCGGGCTCGACGGTGAGTGGGGGCTCGATGCGCGCCCGATCAGGGGCGGCTGCCGTCCATGCTATCCGATTTACTAAAGCGATCTAGTGCTGATCGCCCCGGACATCCGTCATCGCCTTCCTGGGGGCTAAACCGATCAAGTAGTGTGAGGCGCATGGCTCTGGGCAAACGCGTCACGATCGCCGATATCGCGCGCATGGCGGGGGTCTCTCCCGGCGCCGTGTCGTTCGCACTGAACGGACGGCCCGGAGTGAGCGACGAGACGCGCCAGCGCATCCTCTCGATCGTCGAGGAGAACCACTGGCAGCCGAGCTCGGCCGCCAGGGCGCTCGTGGGCGCCAGGGCGAACACGGTCGGCTTCGCCCTGGCCCGCCCGGCCCGCTCGCTCGGATCCGAGGCGTTCTTCACCGACCTGATCGCCGGCATCGAATCCCGCCTGTCGCAGAGAAAGGTCAGCCTGCAGCTGCGCCTCGTCGGCGACATCGGCGAGGAGATGGAGGTGCATCGCCAGTGGCGGTCGTCGAACCAGGTCGACGGGATCATCCTCATCGACCCTCGCGACGACGATCCGCGCAGCGACAGGATCGCCGCCCTCGACGCGCGCGCGGTGCTGATCGGCTCGAAGCCGTCTCCCGAGGGAGCCGTGCCCAGCGTCTGGATCGCCGACGACGAGGTGGCCGACACCCTGTTCTCCTACCTCGCCGCCCTCGGGCACACCCGGATCACGTATGTCGCCGGCCCCGCCGATCTCGAGCACACCCGGCTGCGCGCCGAGGTGCTCGAGCGAATGTCCGCCGACGGCATCGTCGGAGAGGTGATCACCACCGACTTCTCGCCGACGCGCGCCTCGGCCGTCACCCGCACCCTGCTCTCCGGGCGGCAGCGTCCGACCGCGATCGTCTACGACAACGACGTGATGGCGGTCGCAGGGCTCCGGGTGGCGCAGGAGATGGGGCGGGTCGTTCCGCGGGACGTCTCGCTGGCGTCTTTCGACGACTCGGTGATCGCCGGGCTGATCAACCCCTCCATCACGGCGATGACCCGCGACACCTTCGAGCTCGGAGAACAGGCCGCCACCCTGCTGCTGCAGCAGATCGAGGCGGGCACGACGCTGCCCAGCACGCAGGGACCGACCCCGACCCTCAGCGCCCGAGAGAGCACCGCCCCGCCGGCCACGGCCTGAGCTCGACGCGCTTTGTGCGCGAGCGGTCCGCGAATCTGTGCGCGAGCGATGCGCGATCCGCGTCAGCCGACGACGGTGTTGACGGAGCCGTAGGGGTCGACGGCATCGACCGACAGATCGGGGCGGATGAGGGTGCGGATGCCGCGCGACGCGAGTGCCGCGGGATCGAGGGCTGCCCGCGAGGTTACGAAGGCGGGATCGACGCCGCGCGCGCAGGCATCCACCCATGCCTGGAAGACGGCACCGCCGGGGCTGAGCGCCGCGCGACTGACCGGCACCTCGTGCGGGTCGACCTCGACCACGATCGCCGTGTCGCGCACGGGTGCCGCGGCACGCGCCCGCAGCTCCGGGATCAGCTCGGCGAATCGACGTCCGATCGGCTTGGCCGCGCCGCTCTGATCGATCAGGCCGAGGGAGTACTCCAGCTCGGGGAAGTCCCCCAGCTCCCGGCTCACATCGTGCGAGCACCACCACGTCACGCCCCAGAGGTTCTCGGTACGCACCGCGGAGCGCAGCGTGGCCTCGAGGAACCCCGGCATCTCGCTCTCGTCGAGGCAGTTCGAGGGAGCGCCGACCTCCTGCAGCCAGACCGGCCGCTGCCGGTCGGTGGCGAAGGCGCGGGACAGCTCGATCAGGTACTCGGCGTGACGATCGGAGGCGACGGATCGACCGCCGTAGCGCTGGGCTGTGCCGTTGAAGATCCAGGAGTGGATCGTCGTCATCTCCCCCAGCCGCGAGGCGTGCGCGGGGGTGAAACCGTGCCCGTCCATGTACCAGACCGCGTCGTACTCGCTGTGCACGTGGCCGGCACCCGGCGCAGCATCCTCGGCGGCGGAGAGCAGCGTCTCGATCCAGGCGCCGGCCTCGTCGGTCGTGACCGGCCACGGCGAGGGGTGCGTGTGCGCCGAGAACTGGTTGACCTCGTTGCCGAGCGTCAGCCCCAGGAAGTTCGGCGCCTCGCGCAGAGCGCCGGCGAGAGTACGCACGAGTGCGACCTGTCCGTCGAGCGCGGTCGGGTCGGTGAACATGTTGCGGTCGTGCCAGGTGAACAGCCACGACGGCACGAAGTCGAAGCTCGACAGATGCCCCTGGATCACGTCGACGCTCGCGTCCAGGCCGAACTCCGCGGCGATGTCGACCATCGCGCGTACATCGTCGACGGCCTTCTCACGGATCAGGGTGCGGTTGGGCTGCAGAACCGTCCACAGCGGGAAGACGCGGACGTGGTCGAGTCCGAGTTCCGCCAGGGCGGCGAAGTCGCGACGCACGTCGTCGGGGGTGAAGTCGAGCCAGGAATGCATCCAGTCCTTCGACGGCGTGTAATTCGCCCCGAATCTCAGGGGAGCATCGAGAGCGCGGCGCTGCGTCATGTGTCCGGACCTTTCCGACGGAGCCCTCCGACGAGGACATGTTGCACCACTATAACGCTTGAGCAACATACCGGCACGAGGTTCTCCGCGCCGCCGGTGTTCGTCGGAGCCACCGCCTTGACAGGGCGGTCATCCGGTGGTTTCATCTGCTAAAGCGCTGCAGTCCGTGACCTCGGACCTGCGGCCATCGCCCGCCTCGAGGAAGAAGCACGATGAAAGTTCCCGCACGCATTGTCGCTCTGGCAACATTCACGATCGGCGCCATGGCTCTCGCCGGCTGCACCGGAGGAGGTGCCCCCACCGGCGCCTCCGGTCCCATCGACACGTCCGGCGAGCTGAGCGGGACGATCCAGTTCCAGACCTGGTCGCTGAAGAACGAGAAGTTCACGCCCTACTTCGAGGACCTCATCGACGCGTTCGAGAAGGAGCACCCCGATGTCACGGTCGAGTGGCTCGACCAGCCGGGCGACGGCTACCAGGAGAAGATCCTCAGCCAGGCGAACGCCGACACTCTTCCCGACGTGCTCAACCTGCCGCCGGACATCGCGTATCCGCTCGTCGCCGCCGGCAAGCTGGTCGACCTGGAGACGGCCGACCCCGAGCTGAAATCCTCGTACAACGCCGGTGCCTGGGAGGCCTACAGCCAGTACCCCGGGATGGAGGGCACCTACGGCCTGCCGTGGTACCTGTCCAGCGACGCGTCGTGGTGGAACCTCGCCCAGCTCGCGCCCTTCGGCGTGACCGAGGCGAACCTGCCCACCACGGTCGACGAGCTCCTCACTCTCGCCGAGAGGGTCGCCGCCGAGTCCGGCGGCAAGGTGCAGCTGCTGTCGTCGATCCCCGCTCTCGACACCTTCACCTCCGCAGGCATGGAGGTCATCGACGATGACGGCGAGTTCGACTTCAACACCGACGAGGCCGCCGCGATCATCCAGAAGTTCGCCGACGCGTACGCGGCAGGAGCGATGCCCGCCGAAGCCCTCACCGGCGACTACGGCGGAAACGCCGAGGCGTACATCCAGGAGAAGGTCGCCTTCACCACCGGAGGCACCGGCTTCACCACCGACCTCGCGAAGGACGCTCCGGCGCTGCTGGAGAACACCGTCGCCACCCAGCGCCTCGGCATCGCGCCGCTGTACGTGCAGGGATTGAACGTGTCGGCCGACTCCGACAACAAGGAGGCCGCCCTCGCGTTCGCCGAGTTCGCGACCAGCGAGGAGAACCAGATCGCGTTCTCGTCGTTGGCCGTCGGCACCGCCCCCGGCACCTCTGCCGGCGGCGACGACGTGGTCGCGAACATCTCGTCGTCGATCACCGATGAGAAGCAGCTCGCCGCGATCGACACGGTGTTCGCCGCGATGCAGGATGCCAAGGCGATCCCGTTCCAGTGGACCTCCGACATGGCCACCTACATGACGCAGCAGATCGCCCTCGCGGTCAACGGCGAGGCCGACCCGAAGGACCAGCTCGACAAGATCGTCGAGTACGCCAACGCGAACCGGGTGGATCAGTAAGCCATGAGCGCGGACACCGCCATCCGGACCCGTCGGACGAGCATGCGATCGCACAGGTGGTTCACCCCCTGGCTCCTCCTCGGCCCCGCCGTCGTCTGGGTGCTGGTGTTCGCGCTCTGGCCGTTCCTCAACACCGTCTTCCTGAGCTTCACCGACGCCAAGCCGCTGCGCGCCCCCGCGTTCGTCGGCGGGGCGAACTACGAGCGGATGTTCGCCGACGAGATGTTCTGGAACGCGCTCACCACGTGCATCATCTACGTGGTGGTGTGCGTGCCGCTGCTCACGATCCTCCCGCTGCTGCTGGCCATGCTCGTGCAGAAGAAGCTGCCGGGCATCGCGTTCTTCCGCACCACGTTCTACTTCCCCGTCATCGCCTCCGTCGTCGTGGTGGCGCTGATCTGGACGTGGCTGTTCGACAGCCGCGGGATCATCAACCAGACGCTGGAGTTCCTCGGCGTCATCGACCGTCCGATGGCCTTCCTGGTGGACCGGTGGCTGCTGCTCGGCTGCGCGATCCTGCTGACCGTCTGGAAGGGACTCGGCTACTACATGGTCGTGTACCTCGCCGCCCTCGGGAACGTCGGCAAGGAGCTGCATGAAGCAGCCATGCTCGACGGCGCGGGCGCGTTCCGCCGCTTCCTCTCGGTGACGATCCCCTCGGTGCGCGGCGCGATGCTCCTCATCGCGGTGCTCATCGCGGTGTCGGCCATGAGAGTCTTCGCCGAGCTCGACGTGCTCTCCAAGGGCACCGGCGGCCCCGGCGGGTACGACCTGTCGCTGGTGATGCTGATCCGCCAGGTCGGATCCGGGCTCAACGGCAACATCGGCTACGCCTCCGCGATCAGCGTCGCCCTCTTCCTGCTCACCCTGCTTCCGATGGCCGCGATCGCGTTCATGAACCGCGAGAAGAAGGCGAAGGTCTCCGCATGAGCACGCTCACCCCTCCCCGCCTCGACCCCGAGCGGCGCCCCGACGATCGGACGCCGCCCGCCGCCCGTGAGCGCATCTTCCGCCGTCGCGGCTCCGGCGACTTCAGCACCCCGACGCTCGGCGGGTTGATCGGGCGCTACGCCCTGCTGCTGCTGGTGCTGGTGCTCGTGATCGGCCCGTTCGTCTGGCAGCTCTCGACGTCGTTCAAGGGACCACAGGAGAACATCTACTCCTTTCCCCCCGACCTGATCCCGCGCGATCCGACCGTGCAGAACTACCTCACGGTCGCCGACGTCGTGCCCGTGTACCTCTACGCATGGCACTCGCTGCTGGTGTCGATCGGCACCGTCGTGAGCAACGTCGTGCTCGCCACGTTCGCCGGCTACGCCCTCGGATGCATGAAGTTCCGCGGCAAGTGGATCGTCATGGCCATCCTGCTCTCCACCCTGCTGTTCCCCGGCGAGGTCACCGTCACGAGCAACTTCCTCACGATCAGGGCGCTCGGCCTCGCCGACACCCTGTGGGGCGTCTTCCTGCCCGGCGCGATCGGCGCGATGAACGTCCTGCTCATCGCGACCGCCTGTCGGATGATCCCCAAGGACGTGCTGGATGCCGCGACCGTCGACGGCGCCACGACCTGGCAGCGCATCCGTCACATCGTGTGGCCGAACATCCGCGGCATGGTCTCGGTCGTCGCGATCTTCGCCTTCATCGGCGCCTGGGACGACTACCTCTGGCCGCTCATCGTGCTCTCCGACCCGTCGAAGTACACCCTCACGGTCGGCATGGCGTACCTCAACAGCAGCTTCTCGGTCGATCCCCGCCTGATCGCCGCGGGCACGATGATCGCGCTCGTGCCGATCATCATCATGTTCTCGTTCACGCAGCGCTTCTTCTTCCGTGGCGTGCAGGAGGGCGCGGTGAAGGGGTGAGCAGCGTGCGGCTGACGCCGGCCAACGGTCCGCTCGATCCTCCCTCGTCGCGACCGGGGGCGGGCGTGCTGCGCGGCCCGGTCTTCGCCTTCGCCGTCGATCCGTCGGCCGGCGCGCAGCGGATCGATGTGCCCGGCCTCGACGATGTTCCGGTCACCCCCGACACGGTGCTGCACTGGGCGTTCTACGCCGACGGCGACGCGGCGACGCTCGCCCCTCATGCGGCGCTGGCCGTGACGGTGGATGCGCGAGCGGTCGACGGGACGAGACTGAGCGACGTCGCCGCCGTGCGCGACCGGTACGACGTCCCCCTCACTCCGGAGGCGCAGTTCGCGGCGCGCTGGAGCATGCCCGAGCAGTGGAACGCCGACACGGTGAGCCTCGCTCCGATGCATGCGGATCCGACGCGCCGCACCTCGGTCGCCGTCGAGCTGGTGCTCGGCACCGGGTCACTGGCGGGCTCGAGCGGGCTCCCCGCACACGTCACGGGCTTCGTGCAGTGCGTCATCGCCGAGCAGCCCGCCATCGACGAGGCCCTCCCTCCGGTCGAGCGCGTCGACACGCGCCGCGGCAGCCACTCCGGACCCCGATTCTCGCGGGGGAACACCATCCCGGCGGTCGCCCTGCCGCACGGGTTCACGTTCGTCACCCCGGCCACCGACGCCTCCGACACCCGCTGGCCCTACCGACCCGGCATCCACGACGACCCGCCAGGACGGCGTCTCGAGGCCCTGCAGTTCTCGCACCAGCCGAGTCCGTGGATCGGTGACCGCTCGGTGCTGCAGCTGATGCCGTTCGACGGGCGGCCGACGTCCGAACGCGCGGCGCGCCGCCGGTGGATCACCCCCGGCACAGAGCGCGCACGCCCCCATGAGTACGCCGTCGAACTCGGAGGCGGGCTCCGGGCGGAGATGACCGCGACCTCGCACACCGCCGCATTCCGCGTGCACAGCACCGGCACCGACACCGACACCGACACCGACACCGACACCGACACCGACACGATCGTCGGGTTCGTGATCGATCAGCCCACCGACGAGGGACGCCTGGTGTGGACCGACGACGGCTTCGCCGGCTGGACGCCGGAGGGTCCCGAGGACTGGGGCAACGCTCCCCGCTGCTATTTCGCCGGCACCGTGCGGCGACGCGAGGGGGACGATGCGGCTGATCTGCACGGCGCTCTCGACGACGACGGCAGGGCCCGGGTCGCCGGGTACGTCGGCGGACACGGCTCCCTCGAGGTGCGCGTGGCGGTGTCGTTCCTCTCGGTGGAGCAGGCCAGACGCAGCCTCGACCTCGAGGCACCCGCAGACGTCACCTACGACGAGCTTCGGGCGACCGCCGCGGCGTCGTGGAACCGCGTGCTGGGGCGCGTCACGATCCCGCCCCTGCCCGCGGCGCACGCTCCCCACCGCCGACTGGCCCACGAGGAGAACCGCGACCGCATCGCCGCCGCTCTGCACCGGATGCATCTGTACCCGAACACCGCCGCCGAGAACACCGGAACGGCGGATGCGCCCGCCTGGCGGTTCGCCGACGTGTTCGCCGCGCGGGAGCCGTTCGGCGAGCGCGAGACGAGCGCGCCGATCGTCGACGGCGAACTCGTCGTGAACAACGGCTACTGGGACACCTATCGCACCGAATGGCCCGCGCTGGCTCTGCTCGATCCCGCGCTGACCGGCCGGCTGCTCGACGGCCAGCTCGCGCAGTACCGACAGGGAGGCTGGATGGCGCGTTGGAGCGCTCCGGCATACGTCGACAGCATGGTGGGCACGTCGAGCGACCAGATCTTCGCGGACGCCGCCCGCTGGGGCGTCGATCTCGATCGGCGCGAGGCGTTCGAGAGCGGATGGCGCAACGCGTGCGAGCCCGGCCCCGACGCGCTGCGCGGCCGCAAGGGCATCGGGCGGGGCCGTTTCACCGGCTCCATCTCGTCGGCCGTTCCCGAGGGCATGAGCTGGACGATCGAGAACGCGGTGAGCGACGCCGCCCTCGGCCGGTTCGCCGCGCAGCTCGCGTCCGACCCCCATGCCTCGCCGACGGATGCCGCGCGCTACCGCGCCTTCGCCCGCTACTTCGCGAACCGCGCACTGTCGTATCGCTCGCTGTTCGACCCCGAGACCCGGTTCTTCCGCGGCCGCGATGACCGCGGATCGTTCTCGTCCGAGCCCTTCGATCCGCGCGTCTGGGGCGGCGACAACGTCGAGACGAACGCCTGGGGGATGTCGGTCGGAGCCGTGCACGACGGGGCGGGCCTCGCCGCACTCCACGGCGGCCCGGCGGACTTCGGCCGTCACCTCGACGCCCTGTTCGCCGAACCGGAGACCGCGGACGAGCGGTTCGGCGGCTCCTACGGCGCCGTGATCCATGAACAGCGGGAGGCCAGGGCGCTGCGCTCGGGCATGTGCGCGATCTCGAATCAGCCCGCCCACCACATCCCGTTCATGTACGCGCACAGCGATCAGCCGTGGCGTGCGGCAGCGATCGTGCACGACCTCGCCGGCCGATTGTTCGCGGGCGCCCACATCGGCCAGGGATTCCCCGGCGACGAAGACAACGGCGAGATGAGCGCGTGGTGGCTCTGGGCGGCGCTCGGGCTCTATCCGCTCGAACTCGCCTCGGGAGTCCTGCGCATCGGCTCGCCCCTGCTCGACGACGTGCGCGTCGACCGCGGGAACGGATCGACGCTGCGCATCCGCTCCCACCGCCGCTCGCCGCGCGCGCATGTGCTGCACGAGGCGCGCCTGAACGGCATCCCGCTCACGACAGCCGAGCTGCCCGTCGATGCCCTCGTCGGCGACGCGGTGCTCGACCTCGTCTTCGGCGACTCCTCGGACGACGGGCTCGACGAGGCTGCGAAGGCGGATGCTGCGCCGTGGCGCCCCGACCTGACGGCGAGCGACGGCGCGACGATCGCGTCCGAGGGCGTCCGTCACGCGGAGCGCGTCGTCGACGACGGCGAACCCGTCGGCGCCGGCGGCGTCGTCCTGCGGCCGGGCGAGTGGATCGGCTGGCGATTCGCCGAGGCTCGGGCGGTCAGCGACGTCTCGGTCACGATGGTGTCCGCGGCATCCTCGACCGCTCTCGTGTGGGAGACGGAGACGACGAGCGGCTGGGAGCCGGTCGCCGTCACCGCCGACACGGAACTCCCGGCCGACCGCACGACGCCGTTCACCCTCGCCGCACGCACGGTGACCTCGGCCCTCCGCGTGCGGGCGGAGGCCGAGGTCACCGTGCGACAGCTCGAGCTCTTCGATCTGGACTGAGCTCTCGATCTGGACTGAGCTCTCGGTCCGGACTGAGCTCTCGGTCCGGCCGGGCTCCCGATCCGGCCTGAGCTCTCGGTCCGGCCGGGCTCCCGATCCGGGCCGAGGCGGCCGGTCCGGGATCACTGCGGTGAGTACACCGTGGCCTCGCCCTTGATCGCCTCGGTGATGCCCGAGATCAGCGACGACTGATCCGTCGCGGTGAGGTTGTACGCGACGTACACGCCGTACCCGTCGGCGGCCGTGCGCTGAGCGAAGTCCGTCGCGGTCGCCGCGCTCGTGTTCGACAGATCGATCGCGGCGGCGCCGATGCGCGAGCGGTCGTCGAGACCGGGAACCGTGGGGGCGTCGTAGGTCGGGTAGTACGGATTCCAGGCGTAGTCGAGCGTGGCGCCCACGTCGAAGGAGCCGAAGTCGGTCGCGGTGTACGACGGTCCGATCGCGTAGAGCGTGATGAGCTTGTCGGGTCCGAGGCGGTCGCGCAGGGCCGAGGCCACCCAGCCGAACGACTGCGCGTGGGGTTGCGGGGTGCCGTTCGCGCCGTACTGACTCCACTCGTCGTCGAAGTCGATGCCGTCGAGGCCGTAGGTCGTTACGGCGTCGGCGAGCTGCGCCGCGAAGGCGTCGGCCTCGGCATAGGTCGAGAAGTTCGCGAAGCCTGCGCCCTGGTGATTGCCGAGCACCGACAGCAGCACCTTGGTGCCCTGCGCCTGCAGCGGACGGATCTGGTTGTCGGCATCCTGCAGCGTCTCGGTGACCCGCTCGTTGAAATGCAGGTAGGCCTTCTCGCCGTCGTAGTTGATGTTGGCGGCGAAGATCATCGCCAGATCGACGGCGGGGGCACCCGAATCGGCCAACGCGTAGTCGGCGACGTTCGCTAAATCGTTCGAGTTCACTTCGACATAGACCGCGAGCTTCGTGTCGTCTGCCGGCGCCTCGGTCGCGGCGGCCGACGAGGCGACGAGAGCGCCCGCGGCACTGATCGCCACGGCGGCCGTCGCCGCCAGGCATCGCCGGATCAGGGAATGACGGGGGTTCGGCTGACTCATGGTGGAGCTTCTCCTTCGGCGTCGTTGTCGATCTCACGTCGCATCGATGCGGCGTGCGATGACTATATCGCTTAAGCGTGACGCTCGAAAGGGGTGCATCGCGCAGAGAAGAGGGGCGGATGCCGCGGCATCCGCCCCTCTTCCGTCGGCATCTCCGTGTCAGAGGTTCACGTCTCCGACCAGGTTGACCTTGATGCCCATGCCGGCGAACATCGCGGCCTTCGCGATCAAGGCCTTGTCGGCGGTCTCGGCGTCGGGGGCGTAGACGGTCTGCGCGTGGTTGGCCTTGTGGCGGGCCATGAACTGGTCGCGTGAGACGCCGTGCAGCACGACGTGGGCGATCGGCCACTCCGGGTTGGTGGCGTCCTTGCGCCGCTGCGTCTCCTCGGCGGGCAGCTCGACGACCGATGCGCGGAAGATGTCGGCCTGCAGGATGCCGTCGGCGATGAACACCCTCGACAGCACGATCTCCCCCGGCTTCGAGACGCCGTTGATCGTGGCGCCGCCCGCGGGGAAGAACACATGGCCCTGGCGCCATCCCTCGGCGTTCTGCCATCCGCCCAGGTGCGAGGCGGGCACCGAGCCCGAGATCTCATACACCCAGACGAACTGCCCGTCGAAGTCCTCACCCCAGCGCACGTCGTGCAGCGTGTTGTCGGGCACCAGTCCCATGGCCCGCCAGACGCGGTCGGTGACGAGCGCGTCGACCGCGACGCCCTCGTCCGCCTCGTTGAAGTGCGGGAACGCGCGGCCCTCGTGCAGCACGCGCGAGCCGTCGCGGGAGGTCACGGGCGGACGCTCGGTGGAGTTGAGGATGCCTTCGGCGAGATCGGATGCCGGCACCAGGTCCTTCAGGCCCTGCTGGTACTGGATGCCGACCGCGTCGAGCCCGAAGTCGTCGGCGATGCGGAGCGCGGCGATGTACATCTTCAGCTGCCACTGCACCTGCTCGCGGGTGAGCTCGGTCGCGGCGTCCTCGCCGTAGATGAACGTCATGCCCGCGTCGATCAGCCAGTCGTAGGCGGCATCCGCCTCGTCCTCGGTGACGTTCAGCATCTCGGCGTACAGGGCCGACTGCGACAGGCGCTCCTTGTAGATGCCCGTGCTGTTCAGCAGCTCGTCGTCGAAGATCGCGTTGTACATGCCCATGCAGCCCTCGTCGAACACGCCGATGATGGCCTTCTCCGCGAGGAGCTCGGCGGCGAGCGCCTCCCCGAGCTGCTTCTCGGGGCTGTCGGGGAGCTCGGGCAGCGGGCGCACGTGCGAGGCGTCGTGCGTGATCGCCCCGGTCTCGGTCCACTCCCTGATGCCGTCGCGGAACCACTGGTCGGTGAAGTCGACCGACCAGATCGTCGCGTATGGCGTGCCCATCTTCGTCAGTCCGGCGTTGAGCCCGAGCAGGCCGACGAGACCCGGCCAGTCCCCCGCGAAGTTCGCGACCGTGAGGATCGGTCCCTTGTGCGTGCGCAGCCCCGCGAGCACGTGGTGCGAGTACTGCCACACCGCCTCGGCGACGATGAGAGGAGCATCCGTCGGGATGTTCCGGAAGACCTCGAGCCCCATCCGCTGGCTCGAGATGAAGCCGTGACCGGTCTCGGGGTCGACGTCGTTGGCGCGGATGACGGTCCATCCGAGGTCTTCGAAGACGCCGGTGACGCCCGCTTCGAGCTCGACCTGCACGGGCCAGCCGCCGGTGTTGGCGGCCTCGCGCAGGTCGCCGGAGGCGATCAGGTACGCGGTCGCAGGCGCGGATGCGGGTCGGGATGCCGGTGCCGGCAGGGTGTAGGTGGTCATGATGCCTCTCCGCTGATGGTGCTGGTCGTGATGGTGCTACTGGTCGTGGTGCTACTGGTCGTGATGCCGCTATCGGTCGTGGCGCTGGTCTCGCCGGTCGATCGAACGGTCGGGGCGGGGTCGAGGGGGAACGCCTGCGTCTCCCCCGCTCGGAGTCGGATGCCGCGGGCGAGGCCGCGGTCGCGCAGTCGCAGGTCGGCCACCTCGAGCGTGCCGCCGTCGAGATGCAGCGTGAGTGCATCGTCGTCGACCTCGACCCGCCCCCAGCCGGTGCCCGTGGTGAACAGGCTGCGGAAGCGTCCTGCGCTCGCCGGGGCGAACGAGAGCGTGCCGCTCGGGGCGTCCCACTGCGCGCCGCTCGCGCCGAGCAGCAGCGCCCAGGAGGCGAGCGATCGCGCGTAGTGGTTGCCGCACTCGATCTCGTTCCAGGGGCTGCGATGCGCGCCGTCGTAGCGTGCGCGCAGCGCGTGTTCGATGCGCAGCGCGTCATCGACGCGTCCGGCGAACAGGAGCGAGGCCGCGACCTGGTGCTCCACCCCCGTCCACACCTCGTCGGAGTACACGAACGGGATGACGGGCCGACCGCCCCGCGGCCACGAGGCGAGCAGGAGTCCGCCCTCATCGTTCAGGGCGTAGACGCGCTGCGTGCTCTCATGGGCGGAGAGATCGTCGCGGAAGTTGTGCGCGACGATCGCGGCGAGCGCCGAGTCCACCCGCTCCGGGGGCAGGATGCTCCCGAGCCCGTTCACGTACGCATGGAACTGCCCGAGCAGCTGGTCGGACAGCACGCCGTCGCCGTACTGGTAGCGGTGGGAGTCGGGGTCGGCGATGACCTGACGGTAGTACTCGCCGTTCCAGAGCGTCTCGTCCATCGCCGCAGCGACATGGTCCGCGCGCGCGTCCCACCCCGCCGCGCGCTGCTCCTCGCCGAGGTGACGGGCCATCCGGGCCCCCGCGCGCAATGCGGCGAGGTACACGCCGTTGGCGAGAGGTTCGGCGCCGTGGAACTCGATGTCGTAGGTGTTGTGCATCTCGCCGTCGAGCAGCCCGTCGCCGTCGCGGTCCCATTCGCGGATCGCGTAGTCGAGGGTGCGTGCGGCCGCGGGCCACAGCTCGCGGAGGAAGGCATCGTCGCCGCTGAACCTCCACTCGCGGTGCAGACGCAGGAGCGTTCCCAGCTGCCCGTCGACGGCCGGACCCATGAACCACGACGGGCCCCCGAACACGCGGTTGCCGCGGAACTTCTGGGCGCCGGCCGCGTCGGTCTCGAGCAGGTACTCCGCCCGGCGCGCACTGCGCTCGAGCGACGGGAACAGCCAGGCGAGCGTCTGCGCGTACGACCAGACGTGCGTGCAGGTGCCCTCGCAGGATCCGCCGTGATCGAACGATCCCTCCCACGCCGCGAACACCGGGCCGTCGCCCAGGTCGGGGTGGGGGGACTCCAGCACGAATCCGGTGGTCGATCGCGCCGCGGCGATGTTCGCACCGATCGCGTCGGCGAGCACGGGGTCGAGGGTGCCGGCGTAGAGCGCCTCGACGAAGGCATCCGTCGCGCCCTCCAACGCCTCGAGGTTCTCGTGCAGGTGTGTGGCCGCGGCCCAGGCATCCGGCCAGAGCGAGGCGTAGTGATTGCGCACGACGTCGTCGCCCGGCGGATCCGCGAACACGATGTGGCCGTGCCATCCGCGGCGACGATTCGGGAAGCCCCAGGAGAGCACGAACTCGAAATCGCGGGTCTCACCCGGTTCGAGCGTGTGCACGATGCCCAGCGATCCGGTGCGCAGGCGCGGCAGCTTCGCGAGCATCTCGGCCTCGGTCAGGGGCGGGGCGTCGGGATCGGCGTCGAGCTCGGCGAACAGTCCGCGCGGGCGATCCTCGAGGGTGAGGCGCGGCTCGGCCCCGAGCTGTCCGTCGTCGGCGAGATCGTCCCAGAACAGCCGCGCCCCGTCGGGCCAGTAGCTGGTGACCCACTGCGGTTTGACGGTCGTCGAGCGATCGGAGGTGGTGAGGCTGAGCGTGCCGTATCCGGGGTCGGATGCGGGAAGATCGATGCCGAAGTCGAGCCCGCGCACGGCCCCCTCGTCGCGCCAGCGCACGTTCTGGGTCGCACGCAGGCCCCACGGCGCATCCGGTCCGGGGACTCCCCGCCCTGCGGTGTGCGAGACGCTGCCGACGAGCGTGACGGCGACGCGGCCGACGCCCGGGTTGGTGACGCGATACCGCAGTACGGCGGCGGGGAGGCCGGAGGCATCGGCGTCGAGGGGCACCAGAGGGGTGAAGGCATGCAGCGACACGTCGACCGGCAGCACCGCGTCCGTGAAGTCGACGTCGACGATCGGGTACTCGCCGTGCAGGGTGGCCCCGTCGAGCCGCGGGAGCCCGGCCAGCTGATCGAACGCGTAGCCGGCGTCGGCGTCGTGACGCCCCGTGAAGCGCGCCTCCAGAACGCGCGTGACCGCGGGGCCGTCGTCCGGTGCGGCGTGGATCGCGAAGAACGAGTGCGGGTTGCGACGCCCCTTGTCCGGCAGGTTCTCGAGCTCCCAGTCGCGCAGCTCGCCGCGGGCGCCGATCGAGACGTTGCCGGTGCCGATGCCGCCGAGCGGGAAGGCGGTCGCCTGCGAGGTGTGCGGGATGCCGACGGCACGACGGGTCATGCGGGCGCTCCGGACTCGACCCATGGGGCCCCGGGGGTGCGGCGCATGGCGTCCTCCTTGAAACCGATGCTCATGATTCTGAAATCTCCCGCAACTGTACGCGAAATCGATTTCAAGGCGCAAGGCGATGTGCGGACATCCCTGCATCGCCGTGGCGGCGGGTCAGGCCCTGACGGCGCTGGCGGGCTGGATCTCGTTGCGCAGCACCACCGTGCGCGAGGGCTGCGTGTCTCCGCCGATGCGGTCGAGCAGCATCCGCGCCGCCGTGACGCCCATGTGCCGAGCGGGCAGGCGGACCACCGTGACCGCGGTCGGAGAGAGTGTGGTGAAAGGCAGCGAGCCGATCACCGCGACGCCGACCTCCGGCGGGGTGAGCCCCCGCTCGGTCAGTACCTGGATCGCCCCGACGCCGATGAGGTTGTTGCCGGCGACCACGGCGTCCGGCGGGTCGGCGAGCGCGAGCAGCTCCTCCATCGCGGCGCGCCCGCCGTCGACCCGGAAGGTGGCGAAGCGCTCCAGCTCGTCGAGATCGAGCTCCGGATGCGCCGATCCCATGGCCGCGCGCCAGCCCGCGGCGCGCTCGGCGGCCGTGTCGATGTGCTCGGGGCCACCGATGTAGGCGATGCGTCGGTAACCGGCTCCGAGCAGGTCTTTCGCCGCCGACGCGCCCGCGGCGCGGTTGGCCATGACGACGCCGTCGACGTCGTAGGTCGTGCTGCGGTCGACCGCCACGACGGGGCGACCGGTCGCCAGGATGCTGTCGAGGTTCGAGGTCTCGTCGGCGGTCGCGATGATGATGCCGGACATGTGCTCGGCGATCGCGATCCGCAGGTACGTGGCCTCCTTCTCGACCTGGGCGTCGGAGTTGCACAGCACGACCGAGTACCCGGCCTCGGAGGCGACGTCCTCGACCCCGCGGGCCATCTCGGTGAAGTACGGGTTCTCGATGTCCGGGATCACGAGGGCGATGACCTCGGAGCTCTGCCTCCGCAGGGTCCGCGCCGTGCGGTTGGGGGTGAAGTTCAGCTTCGCGGCCGCGTCGCGCACGGCGGCGACCTTGTCCTCCGAGACGCTCGTCCCGTTGAACACGCGCGACACTGTGGCGGGAGAGACCTTCGCCAGTTCCGCGACGTCGTAGATCGTGGCCATTCGAACCTCACTGCTTCGTCCGGCTGCACCGGATGTGAAGCAACAGTATCGCGCACGCCTCCGATCTCTGGAGTTCTCGGGTGAAATCGATTACATTGGCGCCCATGACTTCTGCTGCTTCGGATCTCGCGACCCTCGCAACGCTGCGACAGGTCCAGACCCGCTCCATCTCCCCTGAGAACTTCGACGGATCCGCTGGGGGCGGAGGCCGGGCCACCGAGGGCACGGGCGCATCCTGCGCCCGCGACCTCGGGCCCGGCTGGAAGATCTCCCCCAGCGTCGACGTCAAGGCGGGCGCGACCTTCGACCTCGCGAACATCGAGGGCGCGGGCAAGATCACCCACATCTGGATCACGACCCACACCGACAACTGGCGCACCCTGCTGCTGCGCGCCTATTGGGACGGCGCCGAGGAGCCGGCGGTCGAGGTGCCGTACGGCGACTTCTTCTGCAACGGCTGGGGCGTGTTCGCCCAGGTGAACTCGCAGACGATCGCCGCGAACCCGCACGGCGGCTTCAACTCCTACTGGCCGATGCCCTTCCGCGACGGGGCACGCCTCACGATCGAGAACACCTCGACGGTCGACGTGCGCATCTACTTCCAGGTCACGTACGAGATCGGCGGCGACCACTCGACCGACGCGTACTTCCACGCGCAGTGGCGGCGTTCCAACCCGCTCGAGGACCGCACGCCGCACGTGATCCTCGAGGGCATCGAGGGGCAGGGCCAGTACGTCGGCACGTACATCGCCTGGGGCGTGAACTCCAACGGCTGGTGGGGCGAGGGCGAGATCAAGTTCTACCTCGACGACGACGCCGAGTACCCCACGATCGCCGGAACCGGCACCGAGGACTACTTCGGCGGCGCCTGGAACTTCGACATCCCCGGCACGGGCTACACCGAGTTCTCCACACCGTACCTCGGCATGCCACAGGTCATCAGGCCCGACGGGCTGTACGTGAGCCAGCAGAGGTTCGGCCTGTACCGCTGGCACCTGCTCGACCCGATCCACTTCGCGACCGGCATCCCCAAGGTCGACATCCAGGCGCTCGGCTGGCGCAGCGGATGGCGCTATCTGCCCCTGCGCGACGACATCGCCTCGACGGCCCTGTTCTACCTCGACCGGCCGACCGCGCGTCGGCCGAAGACGCCGTCGGCCGACGACCTGGAGGTGCACCTAGGAACGGCCCCGGTGCCTGACATCGGCGCCACCCCGCCGCGCGCCCCGCAGGACTGATCTCCCCGGCATCCGGGGACCCGGTCTCCGAATGCCCGGAGACCGGGTCGCCTGCCTAGACGAGCCCCTGCACTCGGAACTGCTCGGAGTGGTACACGCTGTTGTCGGCGGTCTTCCACTGACTGACACTGAGGTGCAGGTCCGACAGCGTCGACCCGGGGATGATGTACCCGCCGTACAGCTGCGCCACGTGCGAGGCATCCTCCTGCCCCCACTCGCTGCCGTACAGCAGCGTCGTCTTGGTCGCGGTGTACAGGTTGTCGGTCGGGGTGTTCAGCACCATCGCGTCGATCCGGTACGCCGGCGCGTTGAACCATGTGAGGATCCACTTGCCGCCGAGCGGTCGCAGGCACATCTCGCCGAACCCGCCGGAGAGCACCTCCGTGACCGGCTTGCCCCATCCCCACGAGCCGTTCGCGAAACCCCAGGGCTGGTACGCCGAGAGAGTCGTCATGCTGTTCGACGGCACCCGGTAGAGCACGATGCCCTTGTCGCGCTGGAACCCGGTGCCGTAGATGTACACGTAGCCGTCGTTGCCGAGCCCCCAGGTGATGCACTGGAACTTCCCACCCGCCATGTCCGCCGGGAACTGCAGCCCGGTGTGCTGCCAGGTGGCACCGTTGTCGTCGGACTTCCACAGTTCCGTCCAGCGGACGGCCCCGAACTGCGGCCCGTTCACGATCGCGTGCAGATACATGCGCGATCCGATCGTGATCACGTCCGAGGGGATCACCGTGGTGAAGTACGTATCGTGCGGGTAGTACCAGAGCTGGGGAGCGGTGCCCTGCGTGTTCGCGCCCGCCCCGGCGGCACCGTTGAACGTCACCCCGGCACCGAGGTTCGTCGTCGACGAGTACAGCGCGACCGGCGAGCGCCAGTTCGCGCCACCCACGCCGTCGGCCCAGGTGTCGCCGAACATGAACAGCATCCGCCCATCGGGAGTGCGGGCGGGGATGCCGAGGTCGGTCGCCCCTATTCCGTACTGCACGGGACTCTGCGTGCCGGCGAGCACGGTGATCCGCGACACCGTGAGCGGGCCTGCGGCGGATGCCGGGGCGGCGGCGCCGATGCCGACGGCGGGTGCGGCCAGCATCCCGGCACCGAGCGCGAGCGCCCCCCGCAGCATGCCGCGGCGGGTGATGAGCGGAGGTGTGTGCTGTTCGGTCATCGTCGACCTCTTTCCGTGTGGGTGTCGCTCTCTGTCGGCCGGCCTACTTGAGCCCGGCCATCTTGATGTTGCCGATGATCTGGCGCTGGAAGACGAGGAACAGGATCATCACGGGCGCGGCGGCCAGCACCGAGCCCGCCATGAGCAGCCCGAGCTCGCTGGTGCGCTCCGAGCGGAACGTCGCGAGGAACTGCTGCACCACGAAGCGCTCGGGGGTCGTGATCGTCAGGATCGGCCAGACGTAGGAGTTCCAGTACGCGAGGAAAGAGGTGATGCCCATGACCACGAACGGCGGCTTCGACAGCGGCAGGAAGATGCGCACGAAGATGGCGAAGCGACCGCATCCGTCGAGCATCGCCGCCTCCTCGAGGCTGGCCGGGATGTTCAGGTAGAACTGCCGGATGAAGAACACCGTGCCGGCGCTCGCCGCCCCGGGCAGCACGAGCACGGCCAGCGTGTCGAGCATCGACAGCCGGGTGACGACGATGAAGCTCGTCAGCAGGATCGTCATGCCGGGGATGAACATCGTCGTGATCACGATGACCCAGATCGTCCGCTGGAACCGGAAGTCGAGCCGGGCGAACGCGTAGGCCGCGAGCGAGTTGATCGTCAGGCTCAGGAAGGTGAAGAGCACCGCTCCGCCGAAGGTCCACAGCATCGTGCGGGTGAAGGTGGGGTCGGCGAGGATCTGCGCGTAGTTCTCCCACCGCCACACCTCGGGGAAGAACTGGAACGGGGTCTGGATGACCTCCGTCTTCGACTTGAACCCGGCGATGACCATCCAGGCGAGCGGGAACAGCGCCGCCACGAGGAACACGCCCCCGGCGAGGAGCTTGGCGATGACGGTGATCCACGAGCCCGGGGTCTTGGGCAGGTGCGATCGACGCGACGGCTCGGTGCCGGCGAGCACGATGGCGCGCGTGGTGTCCTGCGGCGCGATGGTGACCATCAGTCCACCAGCCTCTCGGAGTTGACGAACTTGAAGACGATCGCCGACACCGTGCCGAGCACGACGAACATGACCAGCGCGGCGGCGATCGAGTAGCCGACGTTGATGTCGTTGCGGAAGTGGTTGAAGATGAACAGGTTCGGCAGCGTCGTCGAGTCCAGCGGACCGCCACCGGTCATCACGAGCGGCAGCTCGAACTGCTGGATCGCGGCGACGAACCCGGTGATCAGCAGGTACAGGATGATGTTCTTCATCTGCGGCAGCGTGATGTACGCCGTCTTCTGCCACCAGTTCGCCCCCTCCATCGCCGCCGCCTCGTAGTACTCGGTGGGGATGTCGACCATCGCGGCGACCATGATGAGCGAGGTCAGCCCCATGCCCAGCCAGATCGCGGGGATCGCGATCGCGAGCAGCGCCCAGGCCGGGTCGCCGATCCACGCGATGGGGTCGATGCCGAAGATCCCGAGGAACCAGTTGAGGAGTCCGCCCGAGTAGTCGTACATCAGCACGAAGACGATCGAGGTGATGACCGAGGAGATGATCGTCGGGATGTAGATGCTGACCTTGAGGATGCCGGCGAAGCGGCGCGACACGCTCACGACGAGGCTGGCGAAGAAGAACGCCAGCAGCAGCATGGGCGGCACGGTCATCGCGACGAACGCGAATCCGCGGCCGACCGACGCCCAGAACAGCGGATCGCTCAGAACGGCGGTGAAGTTGCGGAACCCGACGAACTCCGGGTCCTTGTAGAAGCTCCAGTTCTGGAAGGAGAGGAATCCGGCGTAGATCGCCGGCCAGACCACGAAGATGCCGAGAAGGGCGACCACCGGCAGGAGGAAGAGGTACGCGACCTTCGTGTCACGGTACTTCCGGGCATCCGCGCGGTGTCTCACCGCCCGCCGCTCCGTCGAGACTGCACTGACCATCGTTCACTCCACCCGTTCTCTCGCTGTCTTCGTCCACTGCGTGATTCCGGGGGTCGGCGCGCACGCCGACCCCCCGGAACGGCACGGGCTACTGGCTGGGTGCCTTGTCGGCGAGACCCTCGCGGTCGATGACCGTCTGGATCGCCTTGTCCGCAGTGTCGATCGCGGCATCCGGTGACGCGGACCCCTTCATGACCGACTCGAACGCGGTGCCGACCGCGAGCGACACGTCCCACGGGTAGGTGGGCTCGGGGATCGCGTTCGGGGCGATGTCCTCGGTGATGATCGACGACCAGGGGGCGTCGGCCGCCGCGGGGTCGGCGGCGACGGCGTCCTGCACGGACTGGCGCACCGGCGCCTTGGTGAACTGCGTGTCGACGAAGAACGGCACGAGGTTCTCGGGATCACCGGCGATGGCCCACGAGAGGAACGTGCCCGCGGCCTCTGCGTTCTTGGTCTTCGCGTCGATGACCCACTTGAAGTTGCCGAGTGTCGTCGACGTGCGGCCGTCGGCGTCGCTGGAGCTCACCATCGCGCCGATGCCCGTCTTGTCGAGGACATCGGGGTAGTCCGAGCCGATCTCCGACAGCATCCACGATCCCGACACCTTGAAGGCGACCTTCTGCTCGCCGAAGTCCTTGCCCCCGCCGTAGTCGGCGAGCGGCTGCTTGGGCATGTAGCCCTTGTCCCAGAGGGTCTTGTACTGCGCCATCATGTCGCGGTAGCCGTCATCGTCGATGTTCGGCCCGGTCCAGTCGTCGTTGAGCGCGGTGTGCCCCGCGAAGTTGTACTGCTGGCCCACGGTCGACCAGGCGAAGGTCGCGGCGTCCTGTGCCGGTGAGATGCAGTACTGGCCGTCACCGAGGGTGGGCTGGATCTTGGCGCAGGCATCCAGCAGCTCGTCCCAGGTGGTCGGGCCCTGGTCGGCGTCGACGCCGGCGGCGTCGAGCATGTCCGTGTTCCAGAACAGCACGGCCTGCGGCTCGAGCAGGAGGGGGTAGGCGTAGTACGTGCCGTCGATCTCCGACACCGGCTTGGCGGCATCCGAGATCTCCGCCAGGGCGTCATCGGGGACGATGCCGTCGAGCTCGTGCAGCTGTCCGGCATTGACGGCATCCTGGATGCTGCCGGGGTGGGTGTAGATGTCGGGGGCCTTGCCCGCCGCCTGTGCGGCCTTCATCTTCTGATCCCACGCGTCACCGGGCACCTGGGTGCCGACGACCTTGATCTCGTCCTGCGAGTCGTTGAACTTCTTGATGATGCCCTCGTACCACTCGTTCTCGACCGGCGTGAAGTTGCGGTGCCAGAACTGGATCGTGGTGACGCCGGCCTCTGCGCCGTCGCCCCCGGCGGACTCGCCCGGGGTTCCGGACCCGCAGCCGGCGAGCATCGCTCCGACGGTGAGAGCACCGACTGCGGCGACCGCCGCCCTGCGCGTGCGTGGGGTGATTCTCATGGTTCCTCCTCAGGAACGGACTCCTCATCGAGTCGCTGCTGTGTGTCCGGCTGTCACCGGCGGGCTCCGGCCGAACCTGACGATCATCGGTGATCGGGTATGCGCCACAGTAAGCGAAATCGATTTCATGCGCAAGCGAATTCGCGAGCGATCTCGCCGACCGTTCTCAGTCGACGCGGTCCAGATCCGCGGAGAACCAGAAGACGTTGTACGGCCCCCACAGGGAGAGGGTGAAGTGGATCCGACGCCCGTCCTCGGTGACGTACCGCGGATTCAGGTAGGGCGAGTACAGCCCCTCGTAGTCGCTGCCGGACACCAGCTCCAGCGGTTCGCCCCACGGCCCCCAGGGCGTGATGCCCTCGCGGATGTACGCGTTCCCGGCATCGGAGTACGTCATGATCCACCGCTCGAGATAGGTGGACCACATCACCGAGAGCTCTCCGATCGTGCCCTCCACGACGGTCGCAGCGTCCGCCATGTCAGAGCTCCACCGCGGCGTCTCCCCCTCTGTTCCGGCGAAGTACGAGTAGGCGGACTGATCCTCCACCGCATCCTCCGTCGCCTCGACGCGCATGAGCTGCACGCTGCCGAAACGACCGGACGGGATGGACCAGAAGTAGATCCAGTCCGTGCCGCCCTCGCTCACCCGCGCCGTCGCCACCTGCACGAAGTTCGAGTCCCCCGGCCACTCGACACCCTCGACCGGCTGCCAGCTCTCGCCGCCGTCCCGCGAGACGATGAGCGCGGCACGGTTGGCATCCCAGGCACCGGGCTCCCCCCAGAAGCGCACCGACATGTACGACACGTACATCGTCTCGCCGATCGTGAACCCGTACGTGGGGATCTTCGTCACCTCGCCCTCGGCGCCGTTCGCGTCGTGATCACCCTCGATCAGCGCGGCGGCGAGGCCGATGTCGTCCTCCACCCAGCCCTCGAAGTCGATGCCGTCGGAGGGGTCGTCGTCGGTGGTCCAGGCCGCGACGTTCGACCGCCAGAATCCGCCCTGGCCGCCGATCGACTCGGGATCACGCTCGCCGAACGTGTCGCCGAAGAGGAAGAACGTGCGGTCGCCGAGGTTCACCATCGAGCCGAGATCGGTGCCGGCGACCGAGACCGCTGCGGTGTCGTTCATGGCGTCGGGACCGGTGAGCTGCGCGATCTCGGTGAGGTTCGAGACCCCCTCCAGCACGAACGGCCGGTCGGGATCGGTGTCGACGCTCACCGGCTGCTCCCCTCCCCCGGCACCGGAGCAGCCGGCGAGTGCGAGGACGACCGCGACGGAGGCCGCGGCGAGACGACGGCGGCGCCGACGGGCGGTCGGAAGGGTGGGGGCGGGGGTCGGTGCGACACGGTGCATGATCCTCCTCGATCAGCGTTGCTGTGCCCCGAACCTAGCGAAATCGATTTCAGAAAACCAGCCCTCGCGAGGGGATCCGTCCGCGGGCGGCCCCGCCGTCGGGACGCCCGGGTCAGTCGTCGAGCATCCGATCGCGCACCTGGCGACGCAGCACCTTGCCGATGAGCGACCGCGGCAGCTCGTCGACCGCGACCACGCGCTTGGGCACCTTGTAGGGGGTGAGCCTGGTGCGGCAGAAGTCACGCAGGGCCCCGGCGTCGAGTGTCGCGCCGTCTCGCAGCACCACCGCGGCGGCGACCTCCTCGCCTCCGCTCGCGCGGGGCAGGCCGACCACGGCGGCGGCGACCACATCGGGGTGCGCCTCGAGTGCGTCCTCGACCTCGGTGGGCGAGACGTTGAAGCCACCGGTGATGATGAGCTCCTTGAGGCGATCGACGATCGTGACGAACCCGTCGGCCGAGACCTCGGCGATGTCGCCGGTGCGCAGCCAGCCGTCGGCGAGCAGCACATCGGCGGTGTCTCCGGGACGCCGCCAATAGCCCTGGAAGACCTGGGGACCGCGCAGCAGCAGCTCGCCGCGCTCGCCCGCAGGCATGTCGACGTCGGTGTCGGCGGGATCGACGATGCGGATCTCGGTGCTGGGGAACGGCACTCCGACGGTGCCGGGGCGCCGGCTCGGACCGATCGGGTTCCCGAGGGCGACGGGCGAGCTCTCGGTCATGCCGTAGCCCTCGACCAGGAGACCGCCGGTCGCCTCCTCCCACTTCTGCACCGTCGCCACCGGCAGGCTCATCGCCCCGGAGATCGCGAATCGCACCGTCGACAGGTCGATCGTGCCGCGCGCTGCCGCACGGGCGAGCTGGTCGTAGATCGGCGGTACGGCGGGCAGGAACGTGGGCGGACTCGTGCGCGCCGCCTTCGTGACCAGCCCGAGGTCGAACGTCGGGAAGAGCACCAGCTTCGCCCCGATGCTCATGGCGAAGGTCAGGCAGAGCGTCATGCCGTAGGCGTGGAACAGCGGCAGCACCCCGTAGAAGGTCTCCTCGCCGTCGACCAGGCCCGGCACCCACGCGCGTCCCTGCATCGCATTCGCCCGCAGGTTCGCGTGCGTGAGGATCGCTCCCTTGGGGATGCCGGTCGTGCCGCTGGTGTACTGCAGCAGCGCCGTGTCCTCGAGCGTCGGGCCCGCGACCTTGCGGGAGAGCGGGCGGTGATCGACCAGCTTCTTCCAGGGCAGCGCCCGCCGTGTCTTCGGCGCGGCCGTGAGCTTCGCCCGGGCAGCCCGGGCCTTCGGGACGGGCAGCCGCAGCAGCATGCGCTGCGAGGCGGGCATGGCCTCGGTCAGATCGACGCTGACGATGTGCTCGACCCGCAGATCCGACGGGAACTCGGCGATCGTGTCGACGGTCCTGTTCCAGACGATCGCCACCTTCGCGCCGTGGTCCTCGAACTGGTGGCGCAGCTCCCGAGCGGTGTAGAGCGGGTTGTGCTCGACGACCACCGCGCCGAGGCGCAGAGCGGCGTAGAACGCGATGACGTGCTGCGGGCAGTTCGGCAGCACCAGCGCGACCCGGTCGCCTCGGCTCACGCCCAGGCGTCGCAGCCCCTCGGCCGCGCGCAGGATCCGGTCTCCGAGCTCGCGATAGGTGGTGACCGCCCCGAAGAACTCCAGGGCCGGCCGCCGGCCGTAGGTCGCGACACTCGCCGAGATCATCTCCGACAGGGTCTGCGTCGGCGCGTCGATCTCGGCGGGCACGCCCTCGGCATACGAGTCGAGCCAGGGCCGGGAGTCATGCGAGTTCGCGGGCATGAACCCATCCTCCCCGACCCGGCTGTGAGAATCGCTACCGGTTCGCCGCGACCACCTGGGCGACGGCGGCACGCTCGTCGTCGGACGGCTCGGCGATCGCCATGCGGCAGTGCGTGTCGACCACGTCGAGCACGCGGTACGCCTCTTTCATGCGGGCCATGTCTCCGCCGATCAGAGACACGACGTCGTCGACCGCGGCCTGGGCCGACGCGATCGCCGCGGCATCGCCCGAGCGACCGGCATCCGCGAGAGCGCGGAACGGCTTCGGGGTGACCGACGAGACACCCGAGACGACGCCCTGCGCACCCACCTGCACCGCAGCGATCAGGTCGCGGTCGGCACCGGTGTAGAGGTCGAAGTCGGCGGGAACCACGGCGCGGTACGCGGCGATCTCGTCGAGCGACAGCTCACTGAGCTTCGCTCCCACCACGTTCGGCAGCGCGGCCAGGCGCACGAGAAGATCGGGCGAGACGGTGTTGCCGCTGCGCGCGGGGTAGATGTACACGTAGAGGCGCCCGTCGCCGACGGCATCCGACACCGCTCGGTAGTAGTCGAAGATCGCGTCTTCGGTCGACTTCAGGTAGTACGGGGTGAGCGCGGCGAACTCCGTCGCGCCGAGGCCCTTGGCGATCTCGACGAGGCGCACGGCCTCGAAGGTGCTGGGCTGGCCGACGTGCACGATCACGCGCATCTTGTCGGCGAGCTCCTCGAGGGCCGCACCCACGAGCGCGGTGAACTCCGCGACGTCGACGGCGGGGAACTCCCCCGTGGTGCCGAGCACGAACGCGCCCTCGTTGCCCGACTGCCCGACGAAGCGGAAGATCGCACGCGAGCCTTCCAGGTCGAGGCTGCCGTCGCGGTGGAACGCCGTGGGAACGGCGGTCACGATGTCGTAGCGGGTCACTTCTCGGTCTCCTTGGAGTTCTTGCGCGCCCTGCGGCTCGCACGGGATGAGGTGTCGACGTTGCGGACGGTCGAGGTGAGCAGGTCGGGGTCCGCGGCGAGCTCGTCGTGGGCCTTCTCGATCTGCTCGACCGTCGATGCGGAGAGGATCGAGTCCTCGAGTGAGGCACGTTCTCCGCGCGGAGAGCGTGCGGCGCGGATCGCGGGCATCACGATCGACAGCACGGCGAGCGCGAGCAGCACGAGCGCGATCGGGCTGACCACCTCGAAGAACGGACGCGTCGGCAGGATCGCCAACGTGCGAGCCAGGTTCTCCTCGGCCAGCGGGCCGAGCAGCAGGCCGAGCACGATGGGGCCGGCGGGCACCTGCATCCGCTTCAGCATCACCCCGATGACGCCGAACACGAGCATCGTGACGACGGTCGACAGGCTGTTCGAGGTGGCATACGTGCCGATGATGCAGAAGATCAGGATGCCGCTCCACAGGTACGGCTGGGGCACGTCGAGCAGCTTCACCATGCCCTTCATGCGCACGAGGCTCAGGGCGAGCGAGAGCAGCGTCGCGACGAGCATGATCCCGACGATCGAGACCACCAGGTCGGGGCGGTTGGTGAACAGGGTCGGACCGGGCGTGATGCCCCAGATGATCATCGAGCCGATCATCACGGCCATCACCGAGTCGCCGGGGATGCCGAGGGCCATCGTGGTCGTGAGCGAACCGCCGAGCGTGGCGCTGGAGGCCGTGTCGGAGGCGGCGACGCCCTCGATGGATCCCTTGCCGAACATCTCCGGGTGCTTCGAGGCCTTGCGCGCGCGCTCCCAGCCGATGAGCCCTGCGATGTCGCCACCCGCGGCGGGGATGAGGCCGACGCCGAGGCCGACGGCACCGCCGACCGCGGTCGCACGGCCGCTCTGCGTCAGCTCCGAGCGGTTCGGCCACCAGCGGCCGAGGCTCGAGATGGGGCGGACGTTGCTCTTGCGGTACGTGAGCAGCTGATCGAAGAGCTCGGCGATCCCGAAGAGGCCGATGATCACGGCGATGAAGTTGACGCCCTCGACGAGTTCGAGCACCCCGAACGTGAAGCGCTGGTCTGCGGTGGCCGCATACGTCCCGACGGTGCCGAGCATGAGGCCGAAGAGACCGGCGAGGATGCCCTTGAGCATCGACTTCGACGAGATGCCGATCATGATCGAGATGCCGAACACGACCAGCGCGAACAGCTCGGGCGATTTGAAGTAGTCGCGGGCGAAGCTCGCGATCGGCACAGCGGCGACGGCGAAGAGCACGAGCGAGGCGAGGATGCCGACGGCCGAGACGATCGCCGAGATCGTCAGCGCGAGGCCCGCTCTGCCCTGCTTGGCCATCGGATAGCCGTCGAGCGTGGTGGCGATCGACGCCGGGGTGCCGGGGGTGTTGATGAGGATCGAGGGCACCCTGTCGCCGAAGTTCGCCGCGACGTAGATGGTGAGCAGCACCGCGAGTCCCTGGACGGGCTCGAGGGTCATCGTGAACCCTGCGGCGAGGGCGACGGCCATGGTCGCGGTGATGCCGGGGAAGGCGCCGACCATGAAGCCGAGCAGGAGCCCCACGAGCATGTAGAGCAGGATCGAGATGTCGAGGAGCGAGTTCAGCCCCTCCATGAGCGCGTTCACAGCGGGATCCTCAGGAGCATGCCGAACACGACGTAGACGAACGCCGTGACGGAGACGGAGTAGATGATGAGGCTCAGCCAGCGGCGGTGGCCGTAGAGGAGCATGAGCGCGGCCATCAGCAGCGCGGCGGCGACCGGGAAGACCTCGATGCGATAGCCGAACAGGATGACGGTTCCGAGCGACCAGACGGCGATGAAGACGCCGGAGATCGCCAGGGTGGCGATGACGCGGAGCATCCCTCCGGACTGGATGCGGTCGAGATCCTCGCGGCCGGGGGCCGGGCGGGCGAGGGCCACCGCGAGCACGGCGAGCGCGATGACCACGGCGGTGACCGCGATGACCATCGGCCAGAAGCGGGCATCGATCTGACCGGGTGCGGCCTCACGGCGCAGCGGGATCTGCGTGGAGAGGAAGAGGTACCCGGCGCTGAACGCGAGGGCGACGACCCCGAAGGCGATCTCGAGCGGTCGGGAGGCGGGTGCGCCCTGGTGCTCGTCCGGTGCGGCCGGGCTCGTGACGTCGGCGTGCGACATGATGCTCCTTCCCTGGTTCGATGTACGGCGTGGGTGATGCGGGGCCGGAGATGAGCCCGGCCCCGCGGTCCCGGGCCGGTCAGCCCAGGAGGTCCTTGAACAGGTCGAACTGCTCGTTCACGAACGTGGTCCACTCCGCGGAGTCACGGTAGACGACGAGGTTGCCGGCATCCTTCTGGAAGGTCTGGTAGCCGTCGGACTCGACCGCCTGCTTCACGGCCGACTCGAGCTCGCTCTTCACGTCGTCGGGCAGACCCTTGGGGGCGTAGATGCCGCCCCAGCCGCCGAAGACGACGTCTTCGCCGATGGCCTCGTCGACGGTGGGCACGTCCTCCGCGTCGGGGTGACGCTCGTCGTTCATGACGCCGAGGATGCGTACGGCCTCGCCCTGCGCCAGCGCCTCACCGAGTCCCGACACCGCAGCGACGGTCTCGCCGGATGCCGCGGCGGCGACCGCCGTCGCGCCGCCATCGTAGGGCACGGGCGAGAACGTCGCGTCGGTCGCATCGCCGAGGCCGATGGTCGCCGCCTCCCAGATCGATCCGGCGCCGGAGTTCGCGACCGTGACGGCCCCGGACTTCGCCCGGTCGACCAGATCCTCCAGCGACTCGATGCCGCTGTTCGCGCCGACCGTGATGACGCCGGGAGCCAGCATGATCTGACCCAGCAGGTCGAAGTCCTCGGGCAGCACGTTGGCACTCTGGGTGGTGTTGAGCATCGCGATCTCGACGGGGGCAAATCCGATGACGTAGCCGTCGGGGTCCTGCGCTCCGACGTACTCCATGGCGAGGGCGCCTGCCGCCCCCGGCATGTTCTCGGGGATGACGCTGACGCCGAGGATCCCCTCGAGCTCGGTAGCGAGGGCACGCGACGACAGGTCGGAGCCGCCGCCGGGGTTCGCCTGGATGATCAGGCGGATGTCGTTCTCGGGAAAGGCGGATGCCGCATCCTCACCCTCTTCGACCTTCGTGCAGGCCGACAGGACGAGGGCGGTGGCGGCGACGGCCGCGATCGCGGCGGCGGCCCGGGTGATGCGCATGCGGGGCATCTTTGCTCCTCTACGTGGGTCGACCTTGTTGTCGACTCTCAGACCGTAGCAGCGTTTACTGTTAACAGTCAACACTGATACCGGTATACAACTCTCCGCCACCGCCTGTCATCCGCGCCCCGGCAGGTGCGAGGATGAGAGCAGCTACGAGGGGAGCGGAGCAATGTTCGATGAACGCAGACGCCAGCAGGCACTGGAGGAACTCGGCATCCTGGACACACCACGGGATGAACGAGTGGATCGGGTCGCCAGGCTGGCTCAGCAGATGTTCGGTATGCCGATGGTGAGCGTCTCGCTCCTGGACGGCGACCGCCAGTGGCGCAAGTCGGAGATCGGACTCGGCGGGCGAGAGGCGCCCCGACAGGATTCGTTCTGCGACTACACGGTCGGCCAGGACCGCACGGTGGTGATCGAGGATGCCAGCGCGACCGAGAGCTTCGCGGCGAATCCGTTCGTGGTCGGTGATCCGCACCTCCGGTTCTACGCCGGGCACCCGCTGCACGCACCCGGCGGCGAACCGGTGGGAACGCTGTGCGTCCTCGACACCGAGCCGCACACCTTCTCGGAGGCGCAGCGCGACCTGCTGCGCGACCTCGCCTTCTGGGTGCAGACCGAGCTCGCGGCCGACGCCGAGCTCGATCAGGCCACTCTGATCCAGAGCGCGCTGCGACCGCACTCGCTCCCCACCATCGCCGGCTACACGATCGCGGGCGGGGGCGCCTCGCGTGGCCGCCTGGCGGGTGACTTCTACGACCTCCGCCTCCACGGCGGCGCGCTGCGCATCACCCTCGCCGACGCGATGGGCAAGGGCACGGGTCCCGCCATCGTCGCCGCGGGCGTGCGCGCCTCACTGCGCACCGCTCCCGAGCGCAGCATCGCCGAGGCCGTCGCCGACGCCGACCGGCTGCTCGAGGAGGACCTCTCCGAGACGACGATGTTCGTGACGGCGGTCCACGCCGAGCTGCAGCCCGAGACCGGCGATCTCGAGGTGATCGACGCCGGGCACAGCCTCGCGTTCATCCTCCGAGCCGACGGCTCGTGGGAGCACCTTCGCTCGACCGGCCTCCCCCTGGGGATGGGCGCCGCCCTTCCGGACCAGGATGCTCGGGAGTCCCGGAACACGCGCCTCGAACCCGGAGACGCCTTCGTGTGCTGCAGCGACGGCCTGCTCGACGTGCTCGACGCCGATGACCCGTTCGCCCACGTGGCCCGCGTGCTCGACGCGCTCGGTCCCGATGGGGCGATCAACGAGGCGCTGCAGCTCATCTCGGACGATCGAGCGACCGACGACATCACCGTGGTCGTGGTGCGGCGCGACGCATGACCGCCCGCTTCGCCGCGATCCGCATCATCGCGGTGCTGTCGGTGCTGCTCGGTGTGAACTACGTCGCGTGGCGCTGGCTCGAATCGGTGAACTGGTCGGCGTGGTGGATCGCCGTGCCCCTGGTGATCGCAGAGACCTACAGCCTGATCGACACCTTCCTCTTCTGTCTCACGATGTGGCGGGCCAAAGAGCGGCCGGCTCCCGTGTCGCCGCCTCAGGGCACGGTCGACGTGTTCATCGCGACGTACAACGAGCCGATCGAGCTCGTGATGACGACCGCGCGAGCAGCGCGCGGGATCGCCTATCCGCACACCACCTGGATCCTCGACGACGGTGCCCGACCCGAGCTCGAGCGGGCCGCCCGCGACGCCGACATCGGCTACCTCACCCGCTCCGACGACTGGATGGGCAAGCCCCGTCACGCGAAGGCGGGCAACCTCAACAGCGCGCTCTTCGAGACCGACGGGGAGTTCCTCCTCATCCTCGACGCGGATCAGATCCCCGATCCGCTGATCCTGCACCGCACGCTCGGGTACTTCGCCGACGACCCGGAGGTCGCCGTGGTGCAGACCCCGCAGTGGTTCGTCAACGTCGACGAGGCCGACCCGCTCGGCAGCCAGGCGCCGCTGTTCTACGGCCCGATCCAGCAGGGCAAGGACGGCTGGAACGCGGCGTTCTTCTGCGGATCGAACGCCGTGCTCCGTCGCGACGCCCTGATGCAGCTCGGCATCATCGGCTACGTGCGCGAGGTGACGGACACCGCGGCTCGCGCGCTGCGCACCTCCGAGACCCTGGTCGAGAAGGAGATGCGCTCGGCATCCGATCCCGAACTCCGGCGCGAGCTTTTCGCACTGCACGTGACGATCGGCCAGAGCCGTCGTGATCTCGCCGGCGGGGCGCCCGTGCGAGAGGTCGCCGACGCGGTGCTGGCTGCGGTGCACAACGCCTCGGTGATCCTGGTCGCCAAGGATCTCGCCGGCATCAGATCCGACCTCGCGGAGCTGGGCTCGCTGCCGATCGCCCACGATGCGCAACTTGACGCGATCGTCGTCGACGAGGCGGGCCTGACGGCGCTCGCCCAGTCGGATCTGTCGCCGATCACTGCGCTCGACGCCGTACGAGCGCTGCTCGACGCTCTCCGCCTCGACCGCGGCGACGAGGCGCAGCCGATCCTTCCGCTCGCCACGATCTCGGTCACGGAGGACATGGCCACCGCGATGCAGCTGCACTCGCTCGGCTGGCGCAGCGTCTACCACCACGAGATCCTGGCGAAGGGCCTCGCGCCCGAGGATCTGCGGACGATGCTGACGCAGCGCCTGCGCTGGGCACAGGGCACGCTGCAGGTGATGCTGCGCGACAACCCGCTCGCGAAGCGCGGACTGTCGATCGGGCAGCGGCTGATGTACTTCGCCACGATGTGGAGCTATCTCTCGGGGTTCGCCGCCGTGATCTATCTCACGGCGCCGGTCGTCTACCTGGTGTTCGGCGTGCTTCCCGTGACCGCCTGGTCGGTCGACTTCTTCGTGCGGTTCCTGCCCTACTTCCTCGTCAACCAGCTGCTGTTCCTCGTGGTCGCCAAGGGGCTGAGAACCTGGCGCGGGCAGCAGTATTCGCTCGCGCTGTTCCCGGTCTGGATCCGCGCATGCTGGACGGCGTTCGCGAACGTGGTCTTCGGCCGCCCCCTGTCGTTCGCCGTGACGCGCAAGGACGGACGGGATCCGCGAGGAGTGCCGTGGCGCGAGATCTGGCCGCAGCTGACCGCGATGGTCGTGCTCAGCGTGGCGCTCGTGATCGGCATCACCCGCGTCGTCATCGGAACGGGCGACGGCACCGGCACCCTGGTCAACACGGTGTGGGTGCTGTACGACCTCGTCGTGCTCAGCGTCATCATCCAAGCCGCCCGCTACCGCGGACCGGCCCGAACCCTCGAGGAGGAGAACCATGGATCTCAGCACTGACATCAGGGACGGCTTCGCCGTGATCTCCCTGTCCGGACGCCTCACGGCGACGGGAGCACCGCTGCTCCGCAAGGCGGTGAACGACCTCGTGGCCGGAGGCGAGTCGAGGATCGTGATCGACATGGCCGACCTGCAGTTCGTCGATTCGTCGGGCCTGGGAGCCCTCGTCGGCGGTCTGAAGAGCGCCAGGGTCGCCGGCGGCGATCTGCGCATCGCGGCAGTGCCCGAGGCGGTGCGGACGGTGCTGCACCTGACGAATCTCGACCGCGTGCTGCTCGACCACCCGACACCCGAGACGGCGTTCGATGGGCGTTGAGGAGCGCCGGGCGCACGTCGCGGGCCTCGCCGGCCCCGCCTTCGTCGAGCACGTCCTCGACGCCCTGGACGCCCTCTGGGAGTCCGCCCCGCATGTGGCACCCGAGGACCGCACGCTGTTCGCACTGGCGGTCAGTGAGGTGTCGACGAACATCGCCACGCACGCTGACGCGCAGGGCGAGCCGGATGTCGGCATCACCGTCGAGGTCGACATCGAGGTCGGCGCCGACGACCTCGTCGCGACCTTCGTCGACACGGCCGATCCGGCCAGGATCGACTGGGATGCGGTCACGATGCCCGGCGTCGACAGCGAGAGCGGACGCGGCCTCGCCCTGTCGAGCGCTGTGCTCGACGATTTCGAGCACAGCGGCGATGCGACCGGCAACACCTGGGTGCTGCGTCGTCGCCTGACGCCTCCCGCCTGATCCGGACGGAGATCTGTCGGAGACCGTCAGAGATCCGACGCGCAGGCGCCGTCAGGCGGGTCGGTCGGCGAGCTCGCTCAGCATCCGATCCCTGGCGCCGTCGAGGTGGGCGGTCAGCACGGCGGCCGCCTGCTTCGGGGTGCCGGTGCGCATCACGTCCATCAGCCGCACGTGGTCGTCCGACGACTCATGCAGATCGTCATCGTGGTTGATCGTCACCTCGAGGAGCGCGGTGAAGGTCGGCAGGTACTGGCTCCATGCCCCCTGCAGGCGCGGGTGGTCGGCGAGCGCGTAGATCTGGGAGTGGAACTCCAGGTCCGCGGCGACGAAGGCGGCATGATCGCCGCTGTCTGCCGCCGCACCCATCCGCTCGACCGCTGCGGTCATCGAGGCCCACCGCTCGTCGTCCTCGACCCGCATCGCCCGCGAGAGCGCGAGCTGCTCGAGGGCGCCCCGCAGGCTGTAGAGCTGATCGACGTCGTCCTGCGAAAGACCGGTGATGTAGACGCCGCGAGGGCGCTGCACCTCGACGAGCATCTCGAAGCTCAGCTGCGTGAGCGCGTCGCGGATCGGACCGCGGCTCACCGAGAACTCCTCGGCCAGCGCCTCCTCGGTGATGCGGGCTCCGGGTGCGAGCTCCCCGCGGACGATGCGCTGGCGGAGCACCTGAGCGACCTGCACTCCGAGGGACTCCCCGCGCTTGACGGACTCTGTCACGGTGACCTCCTGTTAACTGTCGACAGCATACACACGAACGGGGAGCGCCTTCCGGCACTCCCCGTTCGCGATCCTGCTCGTGATCAGCTGAGCCAGGCCGGGGCCCGCCCGCGCAGGAACGCGCCGTCGAGCGAGAAGCGGCCTGCACCGCTGAACGCCAGCGCGAGGGCGGCGGCGCCCAGCACGGCGACGAACTCGTATCCGCCCTCGCCGACCCAGAGCCCCGCCGGCAGGTGCACGGCGAACAGCGCCACGACCATGTCGACCGCGAGGATGACGCCGACCGGGCGCGTGAAGAGACCGAGGGCGAGCAGGATGCCGCCGATGAGCTCGACGAACGCGACCAGAGGCGCGGCGATCTCGGGGAACGGGATGCCCATGCCCTCGAAGCTGCCGATGGTGCCGGGAATCGTGTACTCGAAGATCTTCTGCGCGCCATGGGCGGCGAAGATGACGCCGACCACGATGCGCAGGACGAGGAGTCCCAGCGAGGCGGCGGCGGAGGGGGCGGTGGTGTTCGTCATGAGGAGATGTTCCTTCGTGGCAGGACACCGCGCGCCAGGCGCGGAGCAGGGTGGATCCCTTCTCTCCACGCTAGGAAACCGACCTTTCCCTCTCCTGTGTGCAGCGCGCGACGCGCTCGCCGCCCGACACCTTCCGTAGACTCGCCGGATGGCGCGGTTCGCGTCCGGACGACGATGGGCGCAGCCGGGAAGGGGCAGGGGCGAAGGTGAGGGCACGATCGCTCTTCGGCGTGCTGCGCCTGGTCACAGCCGCCGTCTGCACGGTCGCGCTCGTGCACCGTCTCTTCTGGGGACTGAGCTCGCGGACGATCGCCGGCGAGAACTTCTTCGCCTATCTGACGGTGCAGTCCAACTGCGCGCTCGTGGTGGTCCTGCTGACCGGGACGGTGCTCGCCTTCATCCGTGCGACCGATCCGCGGTGGTTCACCGTGTCGCTGGCCCTCGTGCTCACCTGGACGATCACCGCAGGACTCGCGTTCGCGCTGATCGTCTGGCAGGCGGGTCTGCGCGGCATCCGCGTCGACGTGCCCTGGTCGGATCAGGTGCTGCACTTCTGGCTGCCCGCGTGCACCGCGATCGCCTGGGTCCTCACGCCGGGGCACCGCGGCGTGCCGTGGTGGGTGGTTCCGACGGCGCTCGCGTTCCCCCTCGCATGGGGCGGCGTGACCCTGTGGCGCGGCCCCTCGGTGGGCTGGTACCCGTACTACTTCCTCGACCCGCGTCAGGTGTCGGGTCCGCCGGAGTTTCTGCTCACCAGCGGTATCGCACTCGCGATCTTCGCCCTGGTCGCCACGGTGATCGTGCTGGTGAGCCGCATGCGCCGGCGCGGCGGCGAACGCCCCGAGGTGTGACGCACGCGGCCCGCCCGGTGCGCGGGGTCAGGGCGAGCGGGGTCAGGGCTCAGCCGTGCGCGAGGTGAGGGCCCGCGGGGTCAGGGCGTAGTGGCGAGGAAGGGAGTGAGCGAGGAGATCGCCGCCTCCAGGGCCTTCTGGTCGTCGAGCTCGGCGAACTCGCCCGCCGCATCGCCACCGACGATCCCGACGATCACGTTCTCCCCGGTCGCGGGCTGCAGGTTCACCCAGGTGCGGATCAGCGCATCACCGCCGACCGCATGCCAGACGGTGGGCGCCGCATCCGCATCGTCGCCCTGCGCGCCCGCGGCCCCCTCGGGAGGCGTAGCCGTCGCCAGGGGGTCGTCGAAGCGCAGCCATACGGTCTCGATGCGCCCCATGCCCAGGTCGGCGATCGCCCCCCGATGCCCGAAGGGCAGCGCCGGGGCGAACTGCATGCCGTCGCTCTGCAGCACGCCGAGCGGCACGGTGAGCAGGACACGGTCGAACGACAGGGATTCCCCGGATGCGATGCCGAGGCTGACACCCGCCTCGTCGTAGGCGACGCGTCCGACGGGTGACGACAGGCTCAGCCGGGCGCCCTCGAGCAGGGTGTCGAAGACCGGCGTCAGGTCGCCGAGCGGCGCCACGTCTCCCTCCGCGGGGAGCGCCGGCGGGAACCAGGTCGACTGCTCGTCGGCATCGGAGCCGGAGGAGGCCGCGATCGCGGCGAGGAGCGCGGCGAGCCCCGGTTCCTCGACATCGACGCCGGCGGCGCCGAGCGCGTCTTCGAGCGAGGAGTCGGTCAGCGCCTGCTGCGCGGCCGTGATGGCGGACTCGACGGGATCGACCGACGGCGCATCGACATCGCCCTCGCCCGATCTCCACCAGGATCCGGCGATCGGGGTGGTGCGGACGTCGAGGGTGTCGAGCGTCTCGATCAGTGCGGCGTCGGATGCGCCGAGCAGCCAGCCCCCGAGTTGGGCCGGGAACGGCCAGGCGTCGTCGTCCACGACCGACTGGATGCGTCCGCCGACGCGATCCCGCGCCTCGAACACCGTCACCTCGAGCCCGTCGGCCACGAGCAGCGAGGCCGCCGTCGCTCCGGCGAGACCCGCGCCGATGATCGCCACGCGCTCCCCTCGATCGGCGGCGCGCAGCAGCTGTGCGGCCGCGCGCTCTCCCGAACGGATCGCGGCCCCCACGGTGCCGGGGGCCTCCGTGTCGGTCGCCTCGCCGGCGAAGAACAGGCGCTCGTCGATCGGTTCGGCCAGGGCATCCCGCGCACCGGCGAGCACCCCGACCGGGGTGAAGCTGGCCGCGCCGAGCGCGAAGGCGTCGGTCGACCACGCGCTGCGCGCGAACGCCGCCGGCGTGATCGTGTCGGTGGTCGGCTGCGGCGTCGGCGAGCGGTCGGGCGTGGGCGACGGCGCCGGCTCGGGCGTGCAGGAGGCCAGAAGGACCCCGAGAACACCGGCTCCGGCGCCGATCAGCAGTGTGCGACGCGTCATCCTCATCGTGTCGCAACGATACCGCGCGCGGATGGACGCGCGTGCGGCATGCCGCCGGCGGACCTCTCCTGCACCGACGCGGAGAGCACTCGAACTGTCCCCCGAGCAGTGGGGATCGGGACAGTCGCCATCGGCGAGCGACGTCACACTGCCATTCTGGCTCGACGCTCGGAGGATGGAGACATGGCGATGAACGACCCTCAGATCTGGACACTCATCGGAGTGTTCGGCGCGGTGATGATCGGAGTGGTAACGGTCATGACCACCCAGTTCAGCAGAGTGATCCGAGCCGAGATCGGCCGGCTCGACGGCACCCTCACCGGCAGCATCGGCCGGCTCGACGGCACCCTCTCCGGCAAGATCGGGGCGCTCGACGGCACCCTCTCGGGCAAGATCGAAGCACTAGACGGCACCCTCTCCGGGAAGATCGAGGCACTCGACCATCGCCTCACCGGCCAGATCGACGCACTCGACCATCGCCTCACCGGCCAGATCGACGCACTCGACCATCGCCTCACCGGCCAGATCGAAGGTGTCGAAGGGCGGCTCAGCAGCAGGATCGATGCACTCGATTCAACGCTGAACGGTCGCATCGACACACTGGACAAAGAAGTGGCCGACATCGCGACCCGGTTCTTCGGAGCAGCCTGACTGCCGACGTCGGCAGCGATCGGCGACTATCTCAGCCGCGGCCGCTGCCGCTGCCGGGGCGCCAGAGGACGACGTCGGTCGACCTGCGCAGTCGACGGCCACCCGGCATCGGGATGACGCCGGCGGACCCTGCCGCGAACACGCGGACGCCGGGACGGTTCTCGCGCTCTGCGCGCAGTGCCGCATCGAGCTCGGCCACCCGTCGCTGCAGCATCCGGTTCTCGTCTTCGAGATCGAGCACGCGCGCGATCGCGGGGAGGCTCACTCCCTCGGACGAGAGCTGGGCGACCTCGCGCAGCTGCTCGATGTTGCGGCGGGAGTACCGCCGCGAGCCGCCGGAGGTGCGACCGGGCACGACGAGGCCGATGCGGTCGTACTGTCGCAGCGTCTGCGGGTGCATGCCGGCGAGCTCAGCGGCGACGGCGATCGCGAACACCGGGGTGTCGGCATCCACTCGTCGTTCAGTCACGGTGAATACCTCCTGCCTCGGTGTTCGTGATCCTCGTCATCATCTTCTAGCGGCGCGCCTTCGCCATGAGCTCGGCACGCGGGTTCTCGGACGGCTCCAGGGACTGGAACTTCTCCAGAGCCTCCCTGGCTGCCTCATCGAGGTGCGTCGGCACCGCGATCTGCAGCTCGGCAAGCAGATCGCCCGTGCCCTTCGTCGTCGTGACACCGCGTCCCTTGACCCGCAGCACACGGCCCGACGGGGTGCCGGGCGCGACGCGGAGCTTCACGGTGTCGCCGCTGAGCGTCGGCACCTCGATCGTCGCGCCGAGGGCCGCCTCGGTGAACGTCACCGGCACGACCACGCGCAGGTTGAGCCCCTCGCGGGTGAACACCGGATGCGGTCGCACGGCGATCTGCACGACGACATCGCCGTTCTCCCCGCCGTCCGGCGAGGGCCTGCCGCGTCCGCGCAGCCGGATCTTCTGACCGTCGGCGACACCGGCGGGGATCTTCACCTTGAACGGCTTGCCGTCGTCGCCCTGCAGGCTGATCGTCTCGCCCTGCACCGCTGTCGCGAAGTCGAGCGTCGTGCGCGCCGTGACGTCGGCACCCTTCTGGGGGCCGCCGAAGCCACGGAACCCCCCGGACGTCTGCCCGAAGCGGCCGGAGCCGAACGGCCCGCCCTGACCCTGGTTGAACATCGCGAAGATGTCCTCGAAGTCGGCGGACTGCTGCTGCCCGCGCCCCTGCTGCCCGAACCGGCTGAAGACGTCTTCGAAGCCGCCCGCACCCGAGCCACCCGCCGTGAAGCGGGCACCCGAGCCCATCGCGCGGATCTCGTCGTACTCCTTGCGCTGTTCGGCGTCGGAGAGCACCGAGTACGCCTCGCTGACCTCCTTGAACTTCGCCTCGGCCGTCGCATCACCCTGATTGGAGTCGGGGTGATACTTGCGAGCGAGCTTGCGGTACGTCTTCTTGAGATCGGCGTCGCTGACATCCTTCGAGACCCCGAGGGTCTTGTAGAAGTCCTTGTCGAACCAGTCCTGGCTAGCCATAGATCACCTACTCGGCAGGTACGGCGACGACGACCTTCGCGGGACGCAGCTCGACGTCACCGAGGCGGTAGCCCACCTCGACGACCTCGAGCACCGTGGTCTTGTCGGCGCCGGGGGTGGGCTGCTGGAAGATGGCCTCGTGGCGCTGCGGGTCGAACTCCTCGCCCTTCTCGCCGTACGAGACCACACCGAGCCGCTCGACCACGGCGCGCACCTTGCCCGCGATCACGGCGAAGGGCGTGCCCTCGACGAGATCACCGTGCTGGGCCGCGCGATCGAGGTCGTCGAGCACGGGGATGAGGCCCTTGGCGGCCTCGCCCTTCGCGCGTTCGATCTCGACCTGGCGCTGCTCCTCGGTGCGGCGGCGGTAGTTGGCGTACTCGGCCTGAAGACGCTTGAGGTCGTTCAGCAGCGTCGACTCCAGATCGGCGAGCACGGCATCCTCAGCCGCCGCCTCTCCGGTCTGGGTCGCGCCGAGGATGTCGTCGACCGTCAGATCGTCAGGGGCGCCGTCGACCGGCGTCTCATCAGATCCTTCTGCCGCCGCGGCCTCGCGCGAGTCGGGGTTCTGCGGCGAAGGGCCGGTGCTCTGCGCATCCGACCCCTCGCTGCGAACCTCGTCGTCACCTTCGAAGTTCTTGTCCGTCATGATTACTTCTTCTCGTCCTCGTCGTCCACGACCTCGGCGTCGATGACATCCTCGTCGGAGGAGGAGGAGTCATCGGCCGGAGCCTCGCCCGCGGCGTCGGCGCTCGGGGCGCCCTCGGCCTGGGACTGTGCGTAGATGGCCTCGCCGATCTTGCCCTGCGACTGGTTCAGCTTGTCGAACGCGGTCTTCACGGCCTCGTCGTCCTCGCCGGCCAGTGCCGTCTTGAGCGCGTCGACGTCGGCCTTGACCTCGGTCTTCACGTCCTCGGGCAGCTTGTCGTCGTTCTCGGTGATCAGCTTGTCGATCGAGTACGCGAGCGTCTCGGCCTGGTTGCGGACCTCGGCGGCCTCGCGACGGGCCTTGTCCTCGGACGCGTGCTCCTCGGCCTCACGGACCATGCGCTCGATGTCCTCCTTCGACAGCGAGGAGCCGCCGGAGATGACGATGGACTTCTCGGTGCCCGTGCCCTTGTCCTTCGCGGACACGTGCACGATGCCGTTGGCGTCGATGTCGAACGTGACCTCGATCTGCGGGATGCCACGGGGAGCCGGGGCGATTCCGGTGAGCTCGAACGTGCCGAGCGGCTTGTTGTCGCGGGTGAAGTCGCGCTCGCCCTGGAAGACCTGGATCGCGACGGACGGCTGGTTGTCGTCGGCCGTGGTGAAGGTCTCGCTGCGCTTGGTCGGGATGGCCGTGTTGCGCTCGATGAGCTTCGTCATCATGCCGCCCTTGGTCTCGATGCCGAGGCTGAGGGGCGTGACGTCGATGAGGAGGACGTCCTTGCGCTCGCCCTTGAGGACACCGGCCTGCAGGGCGGCACCGACGGCGACGACCTCATCGGGGTTGACGCCCTTGTTGGCCTCCTTGCCGGTCTCGCGCTTGACGAGCTCGGCGACGGCGGGCATACGCGTCGATCCGCCCACGAGGACGATGTGATCGATGTCGGCGACCTTGATGCCGGCTTCGCGGATGACGTCCTCGAACGGCTTCTTGGTGCGGTCGAGCAGGTCCTTGGTGAGGTCCTCGAACTTGGCGCGGGTGATGGTCTCGCTCAGCGACACCGGTCCGGACTCCGTCAGCGACAGGTACGGGAGGTTGATGCTGGTCGAGGTCGAGGAGGAGAGCTCCTTCTTGGCCTGCTCCGCCGCCTCCTTGAGACGCTGCAGGGCGATCTTGTCACCCGAGACGTCGACGCCGGTGGTCTCCTTGAACTGCTTGATCAGGTGGTCGACGAGGCGCTGGTCCCAGTCGTCTCCGCCGAGGCGGTTGTCACCCGAGGTGGAGCGCACCTGGATGGTCGAGAAGTCGTCGTCCTTGCCCACCTCGAGGAGGGAGACGTCGAAGGTTCCGCCACCGAGGTCGAAGACCAGGATGAGCTCGTCCTCCTTGCCCTTGTCGAGGCCGTAGGCGAGAGCGGCGGCGGTGGGCTCGTTGATGATGCGCAGGACGTTGAGGCCCGAGATCTCGCCGGCCTCCTTGGTGGCCTGACGCTCGGCGTCGTTGAAGTACGCGGGAACGGTGATGACGGCATCCGTCACGGTGTCGCCCAGGTACGACTCGGCGTCGCGCTTGAGCTTCTGGAGGATGCGCGCGGAGATCTCCTGCGGCGTCCACTTCTTGCCGTCGACGTCGAAGGTCCAGTCGGTGCCGACGTGGCGCTTGACCGACGCGATGGTGCGGTCGACGTTCGTGACGGCCTGGCGCTTCGCGGTCTCGCCGACGAGCACCTCCCCGTCCTTCGTGAAGGCGACGACCGACGGGGTCGTGCGGAAGCCTTCGGCATTGGCGATGACCTTCGGCTCGCCACCCTCGAGGACGCTGACGACGGAGTTCGTCGTACCGAGGTCGATTCCAACAGCACGTGCCATGTGATTCTCCTTTGTTGCGAGGTTGATGTGGTTCGGAAAACTCTGGGCGATCGGGAAAACCTGAGTCGCGATGACTCAACTGTAGCCGGGTGCCTCGGAGGTGTCAAACAAAGTTGATATGAATTGGCTCAACTTTGCCGAGGAGCGCGCCGGACTCGTCGTTGTTAGGGCACCCTCACTCGGAAGATGGCAGGATGGGAGGCAACGGACGACTCGACCCGCGAGCGCGTCCGCCGGCGGCGCCGCCCTGGTCGGCGCACCCGCGTCGGACCGCACCGCGCGCACCGCCCGTCTTCGGGGAGTGCGCATGACCGACACCGATGCCTACGACGCGCTCGTGATCGGCGGGGGGCCTGCCGGGCTCTCCGCCGCGCTCAACCTCGGCCGATCGCTCATGCGGGTGCTGCTCGTCGACGCGGACCGCCCTCGCAACGCGGCCACCCTGAACTCGCACGGCTTCCTCACCCGCGACGGCGTGCCCCCGCACGAGCTGCGACGCATCGCGCGCGAGGAGCTCGCGGCGTACCCGAACATCGAGGTGCGCACCCGCGTCCGGGTCCTCTCGCTCGAACGATCGGACGGCGCCGGGGATGCTCCACCGTCGGACGCTGGGACGGCGCGATTCACGGCGTCCGTCGGACGCAGGGATCCCGCCCGGGTCGTGACCGCGCATTCGGTGGTGCTGGCCACCGGCCTGCGGGAGACGCTTCCCGAGGCGCCGAACCTGCGCGGCTTCTATGGCATCAGCCTGTTCAGCTGCGCGGCCTGTGACGCCTGGGAGATGCGCGGGCGACGCCTCGCGCTGATCGGCACGACCGACGACCTCACCGACCGCGCACGGCTCATCTCACGCTGGACCGACCATCTGACCGTGTTCACTCTCGGCGCCGACACCGTCACGGTGGCGCAGGAGGCGGAGCTCGCCGCGGGCGGAGTCGCCGTCGCGCGGCATCCGATCTCCGAACTCGTCGGCGACCGCGGCCGCATCGAGGCGATCCGACTGGAGGACGTCACCGAGGTCGCGATCGACGGCGGTTTCGTGCGCCCGCAGTGGGAGACCGACCTGTCGTTCCTGCGCGGATTCTCCCCGTCGGTCGATCACGACGGCCACCTCGTCACCGATCGCTCGGGACGCACCGACATCCCCGGTCTCTACGCGGCCGGCGACGCGGCGATCCCCGGCCCGCAGCAGCTCATCGTCGCCGCGGGCGCCGGCGCGAGAGTCGCCTCGGTGCTGGTGCAGGACGCCGTCGGCATCACGACCGCGCACTGACCGCGTCGGACGACCGGCATCCGGTCACTTGCCGCCGGGAGGGCCTGCGAGAAGCAGCACGACGTACAGCGCGACGATGGCGACTACGAGCAGCAGCACGAGGACGAACGGCCTGAGCAGGAACCACCGCATCAGACGGTCGTACCAGCGGGCGTCGCGCGGGTCGTCGGTCTGCTCCCGCCGCCAGGCGCCCGCGAGACGACCGGTGCGCTGCAGCCAGATCTCCATCGGTATGGTCGCATAGGGGACGATCGCACTCGCCACGGCGAGGACGGCGACTCCGACGTGCCAGCGCTGATTCAGCGCGACGAGGATCGCGGTCGCCCCGTAGGCGAGGAAGACGAAGCCGTGGATGCCCCCGCCGATGGTGACCACGATGCCCGGCGCACCCGCGGCACGGGCGATGATCGCCGACATCAGGATGGTCCAGGTGATCGCCTCCGCGATCGCGAGGACCCGGTACAGGCGGTCGGGCGTACGGAACACGGGACTCCTCGGGTGGGGGTCCTTCCAGGGTATCCGGAATAGCGCCGCGGCCCCCGGCGTTGCCGAAGGCATGGTGACGGTCGAATCCACAGCTCTGGGGCGGGTGCTCGACTCCGTCGACCTGCGTGTGGGAGTGGCCCGACGCGTCGCTCTGACCGACGGCGACCGTCTGCCCCTGCCGTCGGGAGCGGCCACCCTGGTCTACATCGCCGCGGGGTCGGTGAGCGGGCATCCCCCCTCCACCGCCGGATGCCGCCTCGACGTCGACCGCACGGCCAGCGCCGGGACGACGGTCGTGGCGATCGACGAGCGGCCGCTGCGCGCGAGCCTCCTCGCGGGCGACGCGTTCCTCACGCTCGGCCGGACACCGGTTGCGCTGCGAGCGGACACCGCCTCCGATCTGGTGGTGGTGGAGCTCGAGTTCTCCGACAGTGCGTCCCGGCTCGCCGCACTTCTCCCCGACCCGATCACCGTGATGTCGTTCGACGCGCTCGAACCGGCGGCGGCGGCGCTCGCGGCGAGCATGGGCCCGACCGATCCGCCGTCGTCGCCCGAACGCCAGGGCGATCCCGTGATCTGCCGCGTCATGGCGAAGACTGTGCTGCTCAGCGTGATCCGCGCCTGGGCGGCAGAGGGCTGCGCCCCCGAGGGCTGGCCCTCCGTGGCGAAGGATCCGTTCCTCGACCGCGTCGTCGACGCCATCCACGCGCAGCCGGGTCAGGACTGGACGGTCGAGCGCCTCGCCGGCGTCGGCGCGATGTCGCGCTCCGTGTTCGCCGAGCGCTTCCGCACGGCGATCGGCCGCTCCCCCGCCGACTACGTCACCGAGGTGCGCATCGATGCGGCGAAGCGGATGCTGAGCGAGGGCCGCTCCGTCAGCGAGACCTCGCGCGAGCTGGGCTACGCGTCGGACGAGGGATTCAGCCGCGCCTTCCGTCGCCGCACCGGCATGACGCCGTCCGCGTGGCGGGCTCAGGCGCTGACCGCCGTCCCCGCCTGAGCACGACGTCCCCGCCTGAGCACGACGTGGGAGCCCGGGCCCGACACGACGCCCGCTGTCGAAAGCGTCCGGCGCGTCAGCTCGATCCGAGTCCGTGCCCGGTGCCGGACGCCGCGATTCAGGTGAGCGCGGCCGCGGCCGCTGCCGTGCTCGTACGATTCGACAGCCCGAACAGCACGGCGCCGACCAGCAGCGAGATCGCGCCGAGAACGTAGACGAACTCGACGTCGAGAGTGTCGACGAGCAGGCCGCCCACGCCCGCGGCCAGTGTGATCGCGCCCTGGAATCCGACGACGACCAGGCTGCCGCCGGCCTCGAGGCGGTCGGGGGTGCGATGGCCGACCCACGTGTTGATCACGAGCAGCCATGACGAGAAGAAGAACCCCCACACGAGCACGACGATGCCGATGCCGAGAACCGATCCCGACAGGAAGATCATCGAGAGCACCGATACCGAGATCACGAGCGGTGCGAGCACCGCGAAGAAGGCGAACGTGCGGTCGATGACGAATCCGAGCCCGAGGTTGCCGGCGAGGCCACCGACCCCGAACAGGGCGAGCAGCACGATGATGGTCGACGGCTCGACCTCCGGGATGCGTTCGAGAGCGAGTCGCACGTAGGTGTAGGCCAGGAAGTGGCCGAGAACGACGAGCACGTGTCCGACCATGCCGAGTCCGATGCCGGGACGACGCAGGGTGTCGACGAGCAGACGGATGCTCGACGCCTGCTCGGCGGGGACGGACGGCAGCAGGAATCGCAGCGCCACCGCCAGCAGGACCATGAGCACGCCGGCGATCGCGAAGACCGTCTGCCAGTCCACGACCTCGCTGAGCATCACACCCAGCGGAACACCCGCGACCGTGGCCAGCGAGACACCGGCCGAGGTGAACATGACACCGCGGCCGAGATGCGAAGGGCCCGCGAGTCGGGCGGCGACCGTGATCGACATCGCCCAGAAGGCGCTGATCGCCGCGCCGAGGAGGAATCGGGCGAGCAGCACGATGATCAGGTTCGGCGCGATCGCCACGATGAGGTTCGACACCGCCGCGGCGAGCGCCATCCAGACGAGCAGCGAGCGGCGGTCGAGCCGGGGGAACATGAGGCCGACCGTCGGGGCGACGATCAGACCGACGAGCGCGGTGACCGTGACCGTCTGCCCCGCCTGGCCGGGGGTGACGCCGAGGGCATCGGCCATCTCGGTGAGCACGCCGTTGGGCAGGAACTCCGCGGTGACGAGCAGGAATCCCATCAGCATCAGCACGATGAGGCCGCCGTAGCGGATCCGCTCGGAGGGTGCGGTGGTCGTGGGAACGGGCGCGGTCGTCGTCATGGTTCCAGGTTCGCAGCCGCAGAGGGTCGGTGCCCGACGCGGCGTCTGCGGCATCCGACCATTCGTCCGGACCGGGTCTGGACAGCATCCGTCCGCGCGCCCTAGGCTCGACCACGCGCCGGGTGATCCCGGAAGGCCCGAGCGAGAGGAGTGGATGACATGAACATCGTCTCTGTCGTGACCCTCGCCGACATCCTTCCCCTCGAGGCCGCCCGCTCCTGATCCGCGCGTGGCCTCCCCTCCCTCGGAGCCACACCGTGTCTGATCTCTCCGCTTCGTCCGAAGCACCCTCCCCGCGTCTCTTCGACGCGTCTCCCTTCGAATCCGTTCCCTCCTTCGCCGACGTCGAACCCGGCGAGAACCAGCGCTGGACCACCTGGCCGGCGATCACCCCGTCGGAGCGCGGCCCGCAGCCGTGGCCGGACTGGGTGGTGACCAGCGCCGGTGCGCTCGACACCGAGCTCGGCATCCTCAAGACCGGCAAGGAGGCCGACGTCTTCCTTCTCGAACGCGCGGTGCCGGATGATCCCGGCCGGCGCACCCTCCTGGCCGCGAAGCGCTATCGCGATTCCGACCACAGCAGCTTCCACCGCTCCGGCGTCTACACCGAGGGCCGCTCGACCCGGAACACGCGCGACACGCGTGCGCTCGCCAAGAAGTCCGAGCACGGCCGCGCGGTCGCGGCGCTGCAATGGTCGTTCGCCGAGTTCGACGCCCTGTGCCGCATGTGGGAACTCGGAGCGCCGGTGCCCTACCCCGTGCAGGTCAACGGCACGGAGCTGCTGATGGAGTTCCTCGGCGACACGGACGGTGTCGCCGCACCCCGGCTCGCCGCCGTGCGCAGCGCGCCCGACGAGCTGTCGGGCCTCTACGACCAGGTGGTCGACCTCATGCGGATCTTCGCGGCGGCGGGCTTCGCGCACGGCGACCTCTCGGCCTACAACCTGCTCGTGCACCGGGGCCGGGTGCGGGTGATCGACCTGCCGCAGATCGTCGACATCATCGCCAATCCCCAGGGCCTGGATCTGCTGCACCGCGACTGCGTCAACATCTGCGACTGGTTCACCCGCCGCCGCGTCGAGCGCGATGCGGAGGAGCTCTTCGCCGAGATGCTCGCGGCGTCGTACGCGTGAGTCCCGGCCGGGGGGACCGCGCACTGCAGCGCGGCGCGCCGTCACCATCCGTTCACCCCACGCGGCCAGACTGCGAGCATGAGCGAATCCCCCCACGACGGCGCGGCAGCGGAGCCCGCAGCGACGGCGAACAGCGGTGCGGTCGGCGTGATCGGCCTCGACCTTCGCGGAGACGACCCCGCCCCGCGGAAGCAGGTCTTCTCGTGGGCACTGTGGGACTGGGCGACGCAACCCTTCAACACGGTCATCCTCACCTTCATCTTCACCGCGCTGTACCTCACGACCGAGGTGTTCCTGCCGCCCGAGGTCGCCGCGCTCGACTCGGCGGACCCGATCCGCACTGCGGCAGAGGCCGACCTGGCGTCGGGACTGGGTCTCGGCTCGACGATCGCCGGCATCGCGATCCTCCTGATCGCACCGGTGCTGGGCCAGCGCGCGGATGCCGCCGGCAAGCAGAAGCTCTGGCTCGGCATCGGCACGGGTGCCCTCATCGCCTGCATGCTCGGGCTGTGGTTCGTCGAACCGACGCCCGCGCTGTTCTGGCTCGGCGTGGCCCTGATCTCGGCGGGATCGGTGTTCGGCGAGATCGCCGCGGTGAACTCGAACGCCATGCTCATCGGCATCGCGAACCCGAAGACCGTCGGCCGCATCTCGGGTCTCGGCTGGGGGTTCGGCTACATCGGCGGCATCATCGCGCTGGTGCTCGTGATCATCTTCTACATGGCCGACTGGTTCGGCCTCTCCGAAGACGGCGGACTGCCTTTCCGGATCATCGCGCTCGGATGCGCCATCTGGGCGATCGTGTTCTCGATCCCGATCTTCCTCAACGTGCCGGAGCCGTCGCTCGGACGCCCCGAGCGCAAGGTCGGCTTCTTCGCGTCGTACGGTCTTCTCGTCAGGGACGTCGTCGGCCTCTACCGCAACCCCGACACCCGTCAGACGTTCTGGTTCCTGCTGTCGAGCGCCGTGTTCCGCGATGGCCTCGGCGGCGTCTTCGCGTTCGGTGCGATCATCGCCGGGCAGGTGTTCGACTTCGAGTTCCTCGAGCTCGTGATCTTCGGCATCGCGGCGAACCTCATCGCGGGCGTCTCGACCATCATCGCCGGACGCTACGACGACCGGTTCGGCCCGAAGCGGATCATCCTCATCTCCCTCGCAGCCATGGTCGTCGCGGGGCTCGCGGTGTTCTTCCTGGTGGACGCAGGAGCGATCGTGTTCTGGATCGGCGGCCTGCTGCTGTGCGCGTTCGTCGGACCCGCGCAGGCGGCGTCGCGGTCGTTCCTGGCCCGCATCACCCCGGCCGGACGCGAGGGTGAGATCTTCGGCCTGTACGCCACGACGGGCAGAGCCGCGAGCTGGATGGCATCCGGTGCCTGGACCCTGCTCATCGTGCTGACGGGCTCGACCGCCTTCGGCATCCTGGGCATCGTGCTGGTGCTCATCGCCGGCTTCCTGCTGCTGCTGCCGGTCAGAGCCACGCAGCGCGCCTGACCCTCGTCCCGCCGGGCTTGGCGATCCGCGGCCCGCCGGGCGAGGCGATCCGCATCGCGCGGGGTGACGCGCCGACCGACGCTCGGGCGGGAGTAGCCTGACCGCGTGACGGTCATCATCGCATTCCTCGCCAACATCCTCGTCGCGATCGCCAAGACGGTCGCCGCCGCGCTCACGTCGTCGGCATCGATGGTGGCCGAGGCCGCGCACTCGTGGGCGGATGCCGGCAACGAGGTCTTCCTGCTCATCGCCGACCGCCGCGGCGCGCGCGCCAAGGATGAGCGGCATCCGCTCGGCTATGGTCGCGCCGCGTTCGTCTGGTCGCTGATCGCCGCGTTCGGGATCTTCACCGCGGGATCGATCGTGTCGATCATGCACGGGGTGCAGGAGCTGTCCGAGACGGGACCGGTCGAGAGCCCCGTCGTCGCGTACGCGGTGCTCGGCATCGCCTTCGTGCTCGAGGGGGCGTCGTTCACGCAGGCGATGGTGAAGTCGCGACGTCTCGCGCAGGAGCGGGGATCGTCGACCTGGGACTACGTGCTCGACACAAGCGACACGACGTTGCGTGCGGTGTTCTTCGAGGACGCAGCCGCGCTGATCGGTCTCGTGCTCGCCGCGGGGGCGATCGCGATGCATCAGATCACGGGAGTCGCCGCCTGGGATGCCGTGGGGTCGATCCTCGTCGGCATCCTGCTGGGGATCGTCGCCGTGATCCTGATCGGGCGCAACATCGCCTTCCTCGTCGGATCGAACGCATCGCCCGCGCTGCGCGAGCGAGTCGGTCGGGCGCTGCTCGGATCGCCGCAGATCCAGCGCCTCACCTACCTGCACATCGAGTACGTCGGGCCGAACCGGCTGTTCATCGTCGCCGAGGTGGATCTCGCCGGCGACGCCCGCGAACACGACGTGGCCCGGCGCCTGCGCGAGATCGAACAGCAGATCGAGGCGCACCCGGTGGTCGAGACCGTCGTGCTCTCGCTCTCCGTCGACGACGAGGAATCGCTCGCCTTCGGCACCGACGCAGCGGTCGGAACCGACGCAGTCGCGCGAACCGACGCAGCCGCGGGAACGGATGCAACCGCGGGAACGGATGCAACCGCGGGCGCCCAGCCCTAGCCGCATCATCCGGCCCGCGCGAAGACCGGTGCCTTCTGCGCATTCCTCGCGTTTCGCACCCGCTCTGCACCGCTGAGGCGCGGGGTGCGCCATCGTTGGTCGGGGTCCCACCAGACAGGCCCTCGCACCTGCGGGACACCGTCATTCATGCGGATCTCCCACCCGGACTTCCCGAGAGATCGGTGATGCCACCAGCACAACGGCACACCGTTGTCCGTGTGTGTCGGACCACCCCTCGCGTGCTCGGTGACGTGATGGATCTCACACCATGACGCCGGAACATGACATCCCGGGATCAGACACTCCTTGTCGCGAGCGATGATCGCCCGCCGTTGATGCACCGTGAAGACCCGATCGGTGGTCGTGATCGCGATGATCCGCCCCTCATCGAACATCACCCGCTGAATCGTCCCCGAGCAGCCGACATGGGCAGCGACGCTCACGGGCAGCTGTCCCCAGGCGCCGCCGACGCTCGCACGCCCGGTGCCCTCGGCGAGGTCGTTCGCATCGACCGTCACCACCAGGACCGGTGCGGCGCCACCGAGGGTGGGCATGTCTCGGTGACGGGCAGCGATCGCCAATGCCGCAGCGAGCGCGTCATGTCGCTTCTGTGCGGGCGTGCGGTCGTCGATGACGCAGCGCGGATCGGAGTTGTATGGGTCCTCTTCGACATCGCAGTCTGCAGCATCGCCGTCGTCAGCATCGCCGTCTACAGCATCGCCGTCTGCAGCATCGACGCCGTCAGAATCGACAGTGAACACCACACCCGGCAGAGGCGGACCGTCGCCCTTGGGGTTGTTCATCGCATCGAGGATCAGCTCGAACTGCGCGGCGACATCGGGCGTCAGATATCCCTTGATGGAACGCAGCCCATCGCGCACCTGGCCGAGGGTGATGCCCCGACGACGCGCAGGCTCATCGCCGGGCTCGTCTCCATCGGGGTCGAGCAGCATGGCCAGCGTCTCTGCGAGGAGTTTCAGCTCGTCGATCGTGGGTGCCGGGCCCTGAACCTCATCGTCTGGGCCGGCCTCGGGGTCGGGTCTGATGCCTCGCGCCGCACGCGCGAGGCAGATGTCGGCGTCGAGCCGATCATCGACGCCGATGCGGTGCGACACCTTCTCGAGCGGCTCGGTCGCGGCGAGCATCCCCGCGATGCTGAGCGCGCCGTCGAGCATCGCCTCTCGCAGCGCCGGCCACCGCGCGGGCAGCCGATCGCCGGACACCAGGTTCACATCCCGTCGAACCAGGTCGACGGCAGCCCCGACGCGCGTCGCTCCGCGCATGTCTGTCAGCAGGGTGCGCTGGAGCAGTTCGTTCTGCGTGCGGCATCCGGTGGAATGCGGGAAGTCGATCGCATCGCCACTGGCGATCGTCTCGACCACGACGGCCTCGACGCGCCGGAACGCTGCTCCGGCCGCTTGCAGGACCTCGACCCGTTCCGCGTCGGACAATCCCGCGAGCGCGTCATCGGACAGCACCCGATCGAGGTCGGCGACGACCTGATCGACAAGGCTGCGAGTGCGGGATGACATGCCCCCATACAACCCGGGGCCACCGACATTCGAGCCACCGATTCGAGCTTTTTCGGCCAGATCAGAAGCATATTCCGGAACACCGCAGCCGCGTTCCGGAATGCCGATCACGAACGCCGCACGTCACCCCCGGCACAGGTCTCCAACGATCCAGACCGCCCTCGCCCAGGTCACCGCTCCGGCGCCGGATCGAGCGCTCAGCTCTCCCAGTTGTCGGCGAGCTTGTTCAACAGCATCGCGAGCTGCTCCCGCTCGTCCGCGGTGAACGCCGCGAGCGCCCTGCCGAGAGCCTCGCGCCGCTCCCCCCTCATTCCGCGCGCAGCCGTGCGCCCCTCATCCGTGAGCGCGATGCGCGTGCGTCGCGCGTCGTCCGGATCCGCCTCACGCCGCACGAACCCGTGCGCGACCCCCTGTTGCACGAGCCGCGAGGCGCGCGGCTGATCGACACCAATCGCCGCGCCGAGGTCGCTCACGCTCAGCGGTGCGGATGCCGCGGCGAGCGCCTCGAGCATCCGCATCCGAGCCGGCCCCCCGAAGCGCCCGGACGGATCGTTCATCCACGGCGGCATGCCGGGATGCCCCGAGCGCCCGTGATCGTGCACGCCCTGCTCGAAGTGGTCGGAATGCGGGCCACCGTGCCACCCGCGCGTCGCGCCCATCCCGCGGGGGCCTCGACCGCGTTCGCCAGGACGACGTCCGCGCAGGCGGGACAGGGCGCGGGCGATGGCCTCGGCGGGGTCGTTCTCTTCGGCGCTCACCCGTCGATTTTACATGCGACTTGACATGCATCCGAACTACATGTCACACTACATATACATGCATAGTGACAAGCACATGCTCCATGACATCTAAGGACTCATCTCATGAACACCTCTGACACTCAGAACACAGACAGCACCTTCCGCCCGTTCGGCTTCTGGATCACGGCGGTCGACCGCCTGATGGCCGCCGAGTTCACCTCGGCCTTCGAGAGCGAGCAGGCGAGCCGCCGCGACTGGCGGATCCTCAACGTGATCGACGGCTCGGTGCCTGCGCGCCGCCCGCTGAACGCCCACAAACTGCACGATCTCGTGGAGCGCGGATGGGTCGTCGCCGACGGCGACGGCTGGACGCTCACGACCGACGGGCGCGCAGCCAAGGAACGCCTCCACGGCATCGTCGACGGCATCCGCGCCAAGGTCACCGACGCCGTCTCACCCGACGACCTCGACACCACCCTCGCCACACTCGAGCAGATCGCTCGCGCGTTCGGCTGGGACGAGGAGACGCCGCTCCCCCGAGGACGCGGCCGTCGCCGCGGCTTCGGACCTCGCAGGTTCGGACGCGGGCACGGCTTCGGCCCCGGCTTCGGCCGTCGCCACGGCCGCCCGTTCGGACGCGGTCGCGACTTCGGCTCGGACTTCGGTCAGGGTCGCGAGTACGGGCATGAGTACGGTGCGGATGCCGAGTTCGGCGCCGACTCGGACTCCGCCGGCCACACCTGCGCGCACCACGGACACCGCGGGCACGACCGCCTCACCGACGAGCGCGGCGGCCACGAGCGCGGCGGCCACGAGCGCGGCGACCACCGCGGCCACGGCTTCGGTCCTGATCGCGGCCACAACCGCGGTGATCACCGCACCGCCGGCGCAGCGCAGCACGCCTACGAGCGCGGCTTCGACGCCGGGTTCTCCCGCGGTCGCGACGCCTGACCGCATCCGATCACGTGAATGCCCCGCCTGACCCCGGTCAGGCGGGGCATTTCTGCGGCTGCATCCATCCGTCGAACCCGCGCACCGGGCATCCGGCCGATCGTCCATGGCAGGACATCAGCACCATCTCGACGCCGGACCAGGTCACCCGGTCCAGGATGCCGCGGCGCCTGCGACAGACGAGGAATCGACGGCCGACATCCCGAAGGTCGTCGTGCCGAGGTAGATCGCGCCGACGATCGCCGCGACCAGGATGACCACCAGAAAAGCGAAGATCACGAAGGTCAGCGCACGATATCCACCGGATGTCGGGACCTCGGGAGCCACCGACGGCTGCGCCCAGTCGTCCGCGACCGGAGCAGGCTGGTCGCCGGTGAGGATCGCCGGCTTCGGCCGCGACCTGCGGGTCGCCGGAAGCATCGCCTCCGGCGGAGGCGGCGGGATCACCACATCCGGAACAGACGACTCCGGCGGAGGCGGCGGGATCACCACATCCGGAACAGACGACTCCGGCGGAGGCGGCGGGATCACGGCGTTCGGAACCGCACCCTCCGCGGGCGGCGGCGGGACGGCAGCGCCCCGCGGGTCCATCGGAATCTGCCGATCGCTGTCGTCGCCGCTCATGTCAGCCTCCTACGGCTCCGACGTCGGTCGTCCCGACGTCGGTCTTGTGGAAGTTCTGGAACGAGCGGGATGCCGTGGGTCCGCGCTGTCCCTGGTAACGGTTGCCGTAGGGGCCGGAGCCGTAGGGGTTCTCGGCCGGCGAGGTCAGCCGGAAGAAGCACAGCTGGCCGATCTTCATGCCCGGCCACAGCTTGATCGGCAACGTGGCGACGTTCGCGAGCTCCAGCGTGACGTGGCCGGTGAATCCCGGATCGATGAACCCTGCGGTCGAGTGGGTAATGAGGCCCAGCCGTCCCAGCGACGACTTGCCCTCGAGGCGTGCCGCGATGTCATCCGCCAGCGAGACCTGCTCGAAGGTCGCGCCGAGGGCGAACTCGCCCGGGTGCAGGATGAACGGCTCGTCGGGGTCGACCTCGATCAACCGCGTGAGCTCCGGCTGATCGACCGAAGGATCGATGAACGGATACTTGTGGTTGTCGAAGAGGCGGAAGTAGCGGTCCAGGCGCACGTCGATGCTCGACGGCTGGATCATCTCCGGCTCGTGCGGATCCAGACCGATGTGGCCGGATGCGAGTTCTGCTCTGATGTCGCGGTCGCTGAGAAGCACGGCCCCAGCCTAGTTGCCACACCCGTCCCGCACTTTGGTCGTGACGGATCGTGCGGGTAGGCTGGCGTGACCTGCTCTTCGGATGCAGGTGCGGGGCTGTAGTTCAATGGCAGAACTTCTGCTTCCCAAGCAGATAGCGCGGGTTCGATTCCCGTCAGCCCCTCCAGATGCGCCACGTCCAGCGCTGTTCCGACCCGGAATCAGGCACTGTCATCCCCTACGCCGGCGTGCGGCCGGGGTCGATGCCCAGGCGTTCCTCTCTTCGCTCCACCTCGGCGAACCGCTGATCCGCGACGACGAGCAGCACCTTCCTGGGCACCCTCGCGAGTCGGATCCTGCCGCCGTTGCCCAGTTCCCAGTAGTGACCTGCCCCGTCGGAGCCGGAGGGCTCACCGAGGCGCTCGCCCAGCGCCGCCTGCAGCCCGTGCGCAGCACTCCGCAGCCCCTCGGCGTCGTCGCTCTTATCGGAGACCGCGACCGTGACCTGGGACACTGCGTCCTCCGCCACGAGCGAGCGAACGGTCGGCAGATTCACGGGATACCCCGAGCGGTGCTGGATGCCGCTCGACGTCTCCAACGCGAACTGCCACCCGAGGCGCTCTGCGAGCGTCTTGAAGTCGTCGCGGCCGAGCGGCCACGATACCGACGTGAAGGCCTCGCAGACGGCATCGATCTGCGCGTCTGTGGCCCTGGCGAGTGCGGTCATCTGGCGATCCTATCGATCCCGAGGATCAGACACCTGGCTAAGCTCGTTTCACCCGAAGCGCAGGAAGGCGACCCGGATGCAGATCTTCCCCGCCGTCTACGAGAACCGAAGGTTCAACCTCCGAGCCGGAGCCGCTCGCGACCTCCTTGCGTTGACGGGGTGGGAACTCACGCCGCCCACCGATGACTTCAGCTTCGCGGGAGATCTTCTCAAGAGCCGTGACTTCATCGTCTCCCGCTTCTGGCACCCTCCAGCCAGGTTCACCTTCGCGCCGGCCCCCCGACAGGTGGCGGAGGAGCGCCTGATGCTCCTCGTCGTCACCGAGGGCGAGCTGACGGTCGGAACGAGCACGACGACCAGCGTCGTCCCCGAAGGGGGTGTCGTCCTCGTCCGCCCCGAGAGCCTCACCTTCATAGACAGCGCGACAGCAGTCGTGTGTACCCTCGTCGTGCTCGGCGGATACACCCTCGCCGATGGCGTGATCGTCAGGACGGGACAGGCCTCACCCGACTACCTCGCCCTGTTCCTGAGTCTGACGAACGCCATCTTCTCTCGCCCCGTCCCTCCCTCGGACGCCGCATTCACCCACGTCGAGAGGGCGATCACCGAGCTCGTCGCGGCGATCGCCGCAGCCAGCGATCTCCGTTTCGAGAAGCACGAGAGCCGACCGGGCGACCAGATCCATCTCGACGCCGTGGCCTTCATCATCGCGCAGGCCGCCGATCCTGCGACGACGGTGGAGACGGTCGCCCGCGAACTGGGCGTCTCCCGTTCACACCTCTTCCGCTCGTTCCAGGCGAACGGCGACAACCCCTCCGGCTACCTGCGTCGAACCCGCATCGCGAACGCCTCGGCCCTTCTCGAGCACGGGGTGACGGAGCGAGCCGCCGCCGAGCAGTCGGGATTCGGCACCGTGCGCCGGATGCGCCGAGCCCTCGCCGAACGCTGAGAGCCGCGGCCTGTGTGTTGCGCGGGCACAGACCGAGATGTTGCACAGCACGCCCTCGGGCGCGCTGATGCGTGATCATCGCAACACCGGAGCTGCACTCCGCGCACGGGATCACGAAGGGGGAGGTGGCCGTGAACGTCGACGCCACAGCTGCGCACCGCGGGAAGCAGGCCACTCGCTCGGCCGTGAACACCCCGCGAGCCTGGTCCGTGCCCCCGGAGTCCTTCGACGAGCGGGAGTGGCAGGAGATCGTGCGGGTCGCCGCCGCGAACGTCCACGAGGCGGATCGACGGTTCCGCAGCACTCGCCTAGGCGACGACCTCGAAGCGATCATCGCGGCCTTCCACATCTGCGGACCTCTGGTCGATCTGCCACCCGTCTCCCTCGTCCGGTACGCGAAGGCGGTGTCGAAAGGCCTCCCGTTCGAGCTGCTTCCGCGCGACGGCGGACAGCAGAAGACCTCGGGCGCGGGCCGCTGATCTCCGCTCACACCCTTCGCGCGTCTTCGCGCCGACGGTCCTGCGGTGCGATTCTGCGCGGGCTCCGTGGATCGGTCAGGATCCCCTCGGTGCCCGATCGAGGGTGATGACGAGCTTCTGCGCGGACACGCCGCGGCGAAGGGTGTCCATGGCCTTCTGGATGTCCGGAAGGCCGTGTCCCGCGATGCGGGCTTCCGGGTAGAGACGGTGCTCGCCGGATGCGAGCGCTGCGGGGAGATAGGCGCCCCAGATGGCCGGCCCCACGGGAGAGGTGGCGATGGCGCTCCCCCAGATGAACGAGGCCCTGATGCCGTGAGCGCGGCTGCGCACCTGCAGGAACGCGGTTCGCGTTCCGAGTTCCAGGAAGAGGCGGATGCGGGCGAAGGAGAGGCCGCGGCGGCGCGGTTGCTCGTAGAACGAGACGGGAGGACTCGCCATCGCGATCTTCGTGGCACCGGTCGCGCGCGCGATCCGCAGACAGGGCTCGGCGGACCCCACCGCGACGGCGAGGATCCCCGCCACCGCGGAGCCGCCGACCTCGCGGACGATCTGATCGACGGCCTTCGGGTCCCGATAGTCGAAGACGGCTTCTGCCCCCAACTGCCTCATCCGGTCGTGATTCTTCGCAGACGCCGTCGTGATGACCCGGTACCCGGCTGCGCGGGCGAGTTGGATCGCGTTGCCACCGACGGCCGTCGCGCCACCCCACACCACGACGACCTCGTCGCGGGCCGCCTCCTTCCCGACACGGGAGTAGTCCAGCGCCAGCTGGTCGCTCTCGAACAGACCGGCCGCGGCTGTGGACACCGCCAGAGGCAGGACGGCGGCATCTTCGAAGGCGGTAGCCGCCGGCAGGGCGGCGGCCAAGCCGGCGTCGACGGCGACGTAGGCCTGGAAGCCGCTCTCGGAGACCGCGTCCCGCCCCTTCTCCAGACCCATCGCGTACGCCACGACGCGATCCCCGACGGCGAAGGCGTCCACGTCGGCACCCATCTCGACGACGACGCCCGCGACGTCCTCGCCGAGGATGACCGGGTACCGCAGCCACCCGTACATGACGGTGCCGTTGGACTGGATGATCGCATCGAGCGGATTCGCCGCCACCGCGCGCACCTCCACCAGCAGCTGCCCCGGCCCGGGCTTCGGCATGGGGGCCTCTCGGATCGTCAGATCCGCGTACGGAGAATCGATCCACGCCGCAGTGTTGTCGCTCACTCGTCCACTCCCCGATCCTGATGACATCTCATGCCGTCACAGTCGATCTTACGACAGTTCGTGTCATCATGGCTCTATGCCTCGATGGTCCCCGGATGCCGCACTGCGGCTGGAAGCTGCAGCGATGGCCCTGTTCACCGAACAGGGGTACGGAGGAACCACGGTTCCGCAGATCGCCGAGGCGGCAGGCCTGACCACACGGACGTTCTTTCGGCACTTCTCCGACAAGCGGGACGTGCTGTTCCTCCGAGATCGCGAGTTCCCCCAGGCGGTGAGCGCCTTCATGGCATCCGTCCCGTCGGAGAGCGACGGGACGGACACCGTGCGCGCCGGCCTTGCAGCCGCGTGCCGGGGTGTGCAGGACTGGCGGGAGCAGATGGCGCGTCGGCGCAGCATCGTCCACAGCGAGCCTGCACTGCTCGAGCGTGATCTTCTCCGCAGTCACTACCTCGCCCGCGCCATCGAAGAGTCGCTGCACCGACGCGGCATCGACCCTGAGCGCGCTCGGACATTGGCAGCCGTCGCCGTCACCTGCTTCGATCTCGCGGTGGGCAGATGGCTGGAGGGGCCCGCCGACGTGCCGCTCGAGGACTGCCTGGCGTCGGTGTGGAACGACATGCGGACCTCCCTCACCGGGTGACGCTGCCGCAGCTGGTGCACCTCGCCCCGACGGACGCGTCCACCTCTCCCCTCCCGTCGTACGCTGGTGCCATGCAGCCGACGCGCCTGATGCAGACCTCCGGAGCCGTGCTCCGTGCATGACGTGATCGTGATCGGCGCCGGGCTCGCGGGACTCCGCTGCGCACAGCTGCTCACAGCCCACGGACTCGATGTCGTCGTGCTCGAGGCCGGTGACGCCGTCGGGGGACGCCAGCGCACCGACATCGTCGACGGGTTCCGGCTGGATCGCGGCTTCCAGGTGCTCAACCCCGCCTACCCTGCGCTCCGCCGCAGCGTCGATCTCGACGTCCTGGCGATGGGGAGCTTTCCGGTGGGGGTGCAGGTGCGCACGGCGCAGGGCATGGCCGCGCTGCGGCATCCGCTGCGGCATCCGCTGTCGATCGTCACCTCGCTGCGCAGCGGACTGGTGACCCTGCCGGATGCCGTCGCGCTGGCGCGCTGGGCGGCGCCGGCACTCGTGCGTCCGCTCTCCCGCCTCGCGCAGGATGACATCCCGCTGAGGGAAGGATGGGATGCGGCGGGGCTCCACGGCCCGCTGCGGACCGCCGTGCTCGAGCCGTTCCTCGCCGGCGTGCTGGCGGAGGGTCGCGGCGACACGTCGAACGCGTTCGCCCGGCTGCTCGTGCGGTACTTCGCGCTCGGCCGCCCCGGACTGCCGGCACAGGGAATCGCCGCCGTCCCCGAACAGCTCGCGGCACGCGCACGCGCCGGCGGCGCCACCATTCGGCTGGGCACGGCCGCCGAACGCCTGTCGACCGAAGGTCACGCCAACGGCACCGGCATCCAGGTCGGAGTCGTCGACGGCGACCCCGTCCGCGCGGCTCGGGTGGTCGTCGCGGTCGGGCCCGATGCGGTGGCCGACCTCACGGGGCTTCCGTCGCCGGCGACGCACGGGCTGCAGACCTGGTGGTTCACGACGCCCGAACCCCCGACGAAGTCTGCACTGCTCACCGTCGACGGGCGCGGCCGCGGGCCCGTGGTGAACACGGTCGTGATGACCCACACCGTGCCCTCCTACGCTCCCGCCGGACGCCACCTCATCGCCGCGACCTGCCTGCTGCCGGGCGGCCGCGCCACCACCGGCGCCACCACCCGCGCCACCACCGGCGCCGCGCAGGAGAACGATGTCCGCCACCACCTCGCACAGATCTGGGGCGCCGACGTCAGCGCCTGGGAGGTGATCCGGCGCGACGACATCGTCGATGCCCTCCCGGCCCAGCCGGCACCCCTCGGACCCCCGCGATCGCCGCGCCATTCCGAGCGCCTGTACATCGCGGGCGACCATCGGGACACCGCGTCGATCCAGGGGGCCCTGGCCTCCGGCGAGCGCGCCGCGCGGGCGATCCTGGTCGACGCGGGGGTCAGCGGAACGAACGGCTGATCGCGGCGCTCGTCTGAGCCAGCATGATCCACAGCATGAACTTCTGCAGCGGACGCATGGGCAGAGCCACGATTCCGCGCCATCCGCCGCGCCGTGCCCACGACATCGTCGTGTGGACCTGCGTTCCGCCCGTCGTGCCGGCCAGCGTGAACTCCATCAGAACCGGGCTGTTCTTCGGCGCATCGGGGTAGGCGAAGCTCCACGCGACGCTGTCCGGCAGATGCGCCGACTCCAGGGTGATGCGGCGACGACGGAGTTCGGGCTTGCGTGTCAGAGGATCCCCGTTCAGACGCTGCGTGGGTGCGAGCCCTTCCCAGACCTCGCCGGCGGCGACCTCCTGCTCGCCGAGCTCGATGGACCCCACGCCCGGATGCCACTCGGGGATCCGGGCGGGGTCGACGAGGAAGGCCGCCACGTCGTCCACCGGCGCGGAGACGAACGTCTCGATCGATCCCGCCGCGCGGCCGTGCCGCTTCACCGCCGTGAGCGGCGTCGTCGTGTCGTCGGTGCCGAGCTCGTCGAGCTGCTCGCGCAGAGCCTGCGCAGATGTTCCGAGGCGCGCCAGGATGCCGTCGATCAACCCGCTGGGCTCGACCAGGAGTTCACGGAGCACCGCCGCGGCGTCGCCCGACTTGCCTCTGCCGCTGGCGCGGATGAGCAGGTCGGAGGCGCGGGTGCTCCATTCGTATCCCTCGGTCTGAGGGAACACGATCTGCCCCGCCCCCGGGAACGACGCCTCGATGCCCAGCTCGGCCAGGTGCGCGGCGTGCTGGTCCTCGACGGCGCGGCGGGCCGCATCGATGTCGAGGCCTGCGCCGCGCAGCATCCGCCCCGCCGACTGGTCGTTGATGATGAGGGCGAGCAGAAGATGCTCGATGTCGGCCGTGCGGAGTCCCGAGCGGGAGGCCTCCTCCATGGCGGCGACCGAGAGCGAGTGGCTGGTGTGAGCTGCTCGAGCGAACCTGGTCATGCGTTCCTCCTGGGGATCTGGATGGCGGGGTCGACCCGCCTGGCGTGCTTCTTGTGGGCGGCCTGACGGGTCACACCGAGGGCGTCGGCGATGTCCTGCCAGGTCATCCCCGCGCGCAGCGCGGCCTCGACCTGACGCAGCTCGAGGGTGTCGGCCAGCACGCGCAGTGTCGCCACGGCGCGCAGCCCCGCTCGCGGATCGCTGAGGTCCGCCGCAGTCGCGGCGATCTGGGATGACTCCATACTGTCAACCTACGTTGCTAGATGGCGTTTGTCAACCGAGGTTGCTCGCGGCACGCGGTCCCATCCGAATCGGCGGGGGCTCCGAACAGGAGAGGATGGCAGTACATGCGCGCGCCCGCATGTTCCTTTCGTCCGCGCGACCGAGGACCGCCATCACGCCCCGAACCGCCCGTTCGACCGAGAGGAACATACCGATGATCGAATCATCGACCCCGCCGCTGGCAGTCCTCGACGCCTACCGGAACATCACCGACCTCCTGGTCGCCCGTGCGCAGACCGCGCCGGAGCACGTGGCCTTCGAGGTCGAGAGGGCGGATGCCGGCAGCACCGCCCCCTGGCGGCCGGTCACCACGCGCGCTTTCTCCGATGAGGTGCGCGCGCTGGCGAAGGGATTCATCGCCCGGGGCGTGCAGGCGGGCGACCCGATCGCGATCATGGCGCCTACGCGCTACGAGTGGGCCGTCGCCGATCTCGCATCCTGGTTCGCCGGTGCCGTCGTCGTGCCGATCTACGAGACGTCCTCGCCGTCGCAGGTGAACGCCATCGTCGCCGACGCAGGGGTGCGTCTGGCGATCGGCGGCACGGCGTCGCACACGGCGCTACTGCAGTCGGCGCTCACGGAGGCCGGTGGCGACCCCCTCGGCGTGTGGACGATGGATGCCGCCGCATCCGCACCCCTCGCCGACCTCGTCACGCTCGGAGCCGACGTCTCGGATGCCGACCTCGAGGCCCGCCGAGCATCGGCCACCCAGGACGACCCGGCGACGATCGTCTACACCTCCGGCACCACGGGCGAGCCGAAGGGCGTCGTGCTGACGCATCGGAACTTCCTCGGACAGGTGCTCAACATCGCCGCGGCCTACCGCGAGATCGTGAACGACGCCGGCAACACCGTGATCTTCCTCCCGCTCGCTCATGTGCTGGCCCGCGGCCTGCAGCTGATCTGCCTGGCCAGCGGCATGCGGATCGCCCACCTCGCCGACCCGTCGACCGTCGTCGCGACCCTCGACACCCTGCGACCGACCTTCCTCGTCGTCGTCCCCCGGGTGCTGGAGAAGATCCAGGCGGCCGCCGCCGCCAAAGCCGCAGACAAGGGCCTCGCCGGCGTGTGGACCAGGGCCAGGGAGACGGCGATCGCGTGGGGCCGCCGCGCCGAGCGGATCGACGCCGCCGCGCACCCCGCGAACGATCTCGCCCTGCGTCTGCGCCACCGGTTCTTCGACGCGCTGTTCTACCGCCGCCTGCGCGCGGTGATGGGCGGACGCGTCGGCTACATGCTCTCCGGCGGCGCCGCACTCGACCCCGAGCTGTCGCTCTTCTTCCGCGGCATCGGCGTCCCCGTCATCGAGGGATACGGCCTGACCGAGACCACGGCACCGCTCACCGGCAACCTGCCGGGACGCATCGCCTCGGGCAGCGTCGGTTCGCCGCTCCCCGGCCTCACGGTGCGCATCAGCGACGACGGGGAGGTGCTCGCCCGCGGCCTCGGCGTCTTCGGCGGATACCGCAATCCCGCCCACGACGAGGGCGCCTTCGTCGACGGATTCTTCCGCACCGGCGACCTCGGCCGACTCGACGACCAGGGCAGACTGATCCTCGACGGACGACTCAAAGACGTCATCGTCACCTCCAACGGCAAGACGATCGTGCCGACCCGCTGGGAGAGCGCCGTCGAGGCGGATCCGCTCATCTCCCACGCGGTGATGGTAGGCGAGGGCAAGCCGTACCTCTCCGCGCTGCTGGTGCTCGATCCGGAGCAGACGCAGGAGTGGGCGCGCACCACGGGCGCCGACATCCCGCCCCTGGCCGAGCCCGACCTCCGCGCGGTCACGGATCCCACTCTGCGCGCGCGGCTGCAGGCATCCGTCGACGCCGCCAACGCACTGGTGGCCCGGAGCGAGCAGGTGCGCCGGTTCAGCGTGATCCTCGCCGACCTCGAGGACCGCGGGATCGTCACCCCCACCATGAAACTCCGACGGAGCGTCGTCCTGGATCGCGCATCCGTCACCGTCGAAGACCTCTACCTCTGAGAAACAGGAAGAACACCATGTCCTCACCGACGCCCACCGAAACCAAGTCGTCGCGCGCCTCGCTGATCGCCATCATCGTCGCTCTCGTCATCGGGGCGCTCGTCGCGCTCGCCGGCAGCCAGAACGGCGCGATGCTCGGCGGAATCCCGCTCTTCGCCCTCGCGGTGGCGGCGGCCTACGTGATCCAGATCCTCGCCTTCATCCCGGCCGTGCTCCTGCGCACCGAGCGCTTCTTCGACCTCACCGGCAGCCTCACGTTCCTCGCGATCTCGGTGGCCCTCGTGCTGCTGACACCCATGCCCGACGCGCGCAGCTGGATCCTCGCGGTGATGGTCGCCCTGTGGGCCGTGCGTCTCGGATCCTTCCTCGCCATGCGCGTGCACAAGGCAGGCTCCGACGGGCGCTTCGACGAGATCAAGGGATCGCCCGTGCGCTTCCTGCAGGTCTGGGTCATCCAGGGGGCCTGGGTGTCGATCACGGCCGCCGCCGCCTGGATCGCGATCAGCACGGATGCCGCGAACCGCGCACCCGTCGGATGGCTCACCGTCGTGGGCATCGTCGTCTGGGTGCTCGGCATGGTGATCGAGATCGTCGCCGACGCGCAGAAGTCCGCGTTCCGCGCCGACCCGAAGAACAAGGACGAATTCATCCGCACCGGCCTGTGGTCGCGCTCGCGGCACCCCAACTACTTCGGCGAGATCGTGATCTGGGTCGGCGTCTTCGTGACCGCGGCCCCCGTGCTCACCGGCTGGCAGTGGGTGGCCGTGCTGTCACCGCTGTTCGTGATCCTGCTGCTCACCCGCGTCAGCGGCATCCCGCTGCTCGAGGCGCGTGCTGAGAAGAAGTGGGGCGACAGGGCGGACTACATCGAGTACCGCGAGAGCACTCCCGCGCTCCTCCCTCGTCTCACGCGCCCGACGGCGCGGCGGGCCGCGGCCTAGCAGCCGCCATCCGGCCCGGGGTCGGTGACGAACAACCACCATGCGCCGCATCCGATCGCTCGCCTCCCTCGCCGCCCTCGCCCTCGGGCTCACCGCCTGCAGTGCGGGGCCGGTGCCGGATGCGTCCCCGACGCCGGGAGACGGGCCGGTCGTCGCGTTCTACGGGGACTCGTACACGCTGGGCACGGGGGCGAGCGATCCGGCTCTCCGATGGTCCTCGATCATCAGCGAGCAGCGCGGATGGCAGGAGTTCAACCCCAGCGTGAACGGACTCGGGTTCGTCAACCACCGCTCCGACTTCGACGGGAACGACCTCCCCGAACTCGTCATCGCGCAGGACCCCGACATCGTCTTCGTGACGATGGGACTCAACGACAACTTCAGCTATGACCGACGCGCCGAGCTCATCCGCACGACCATCACCGACGACCTCAGCCGGCTGCGCGACGCCCTGCCCGACGCGAGGATCATCGTCGTCGAGCCGTTCTGGTACACCGACGAGCGCCCCGAGTCGGTGGAGACGATCATCGGATGGGTCGAGGATGCCGCCGACGGGATCGATGCGGACTGGATCCCCGGTGCGAGCAGATGGCTCGACGGGCACCACGCCGGCGCCGAGGACAGCTGGATGGCGTCGGACGGTCTGCATCCCTCCGACATCGGATACCGTCACATGGCCGAGGAGATGGATGCGGCGCTCGACGCCCTCGATCCGCCGCTGTAGATCGGCGTGCGAGCATGCGGGCGGTGCGGCCTCGAAACGATACGCTGACCGGCATGAGCGCGCACGAGACGCATCCGCCCCTGCACCTCGACTCGTTCGAGGCGCCCCGCACGCCCGCGGCGATCGCCGCCCTGTCGCTCGCGACGCAGTATCAGTCCCCGACGATGGTCAACCACGTCGTGCGGTCGTGGCTGTGGGCCGAGGCGTTCGCCGTCATCGAAGGCCGACACGACGTCGACCATGAGCTGCTCTACGTCTCGGCCGTGCTCCATGACATCGGCCTGGCTCCGGAGTTCGACAACGTGCTCCGCTCCTACGAGGAGGCCGGCGGCCATGTCGCCGTCACGCTCACCCGGGGAGCGGGGTGGGACGCGCAGCGGGGCACCCGTGCGCTCGAGGTGATCGTGCGGCACAACTGGCCCTCGGTGGATCCCGCGGTCGACGTCGAAGGGTACCTGCTCGAGATCGCGACCGGTCTCGACATCTCCGGCGCGCGCCCCGACGCGCTTCCCGAGGCCTTCCTCCGTGAGGTTCTCGAGGCGTATCCCCGCCTCGACCTCGCCGACGAGTTCGGCTCCGGGGTCGTCGACCAGGCGGCCAGGAAGCCCCACACAGCCGCGCGTCGACTCGTCGAGGGCGGCGTCGTCCGCAAGCTGGAGCAGAATCCCCTCGGGTGAGCTTCCGGGCGCGGAGCCCGCGGCTACTCCTCGCTCGAGTCGAGGAAGACCCCGACGCGGTCGCCGTCGAGGACGAACTGGACGGCGACGCCCGACGGGTACTGCTCGATCAGCTCCGCGGGCATGTCGTCATCGAACGGCAGGGTGAGCACGGTCGGGAAGGACGCGACACCGCACGACCCGCGGACCGGGCTATCGGTGTACAAATCCCTCTCGTCCTCGCCCTGCTCGGGCAGGTCGCTGGTCTTCGCGACGGCGAGACAGCGATTCTCCGACGTCCGATCTCCCGATTCCGAGGCCCACCCGGGACTCTCGAAGATCGTCAGACCGGCGAACTCGGCGCTGACGATGTCGGCCTCCGCACCGAACCAGCCCGGAGGAACCGTGTCGTCGGGCCCGAGCCGGAGCGTGGCGACCTGCGGCGCGCCCGGTGACGTCGACACCGTCTGCAGCGAGGTGACGGCGAACGTCACGAGAGCGGCCGCGACGGCGGAGGCCACCACGGACGCCACCCACAGCACGGCGTGCCTTCTCGCGAGACGGGTGGGCCGCCCTGCAGCCTCATCCGCCGGACCCGGACCGCCGGCGGTGGCGGTGGCGGTGGCGGTGGGATCGTCGTCCCACAGCGAGTCGTCACCGAGCCTGTCGAGCAGATCGTCGCCCGCTCGGTCCTCGACGCGACCGTCGGCGATGACGGACGCGGAACGGGCATCGACCGAGACGATGCCGGGGGCGACGCCGGAGTCGGGTAGTGCGGCGCGCGCGGCCTCGAGCTCTTCCAGGCGGCGCAGTGCGACCGGGTCCGTCGCGATGTCGGCGCGGGGACCGTACGCACGCATGCGGAGCTCGCGCAGCTCCCTCTCGGAATCGGCATCCATCCCCGCATCGTCTCACGACGACCCGCATACGACTCCACCCGCCCGCACACGCACCGACGGGCGGACGGAGCACGAATGCTCCGCCCGCCCGTCGGGGGGGTATCAGTTCTTGAACGCGTCCTTCACGTTCTCGCCGGCCTTCTTCGCGTCGGCCTTGACCTGGTCAGCCTTGCCTTCAGCGGCGAGCTTGTCGTTGTCGGTCGCGTTGCCGATCGCTTCCTTCGCCTTGCCGGCGATGTCCTGAGCGGCGTTCTTGATCTTGTCATCGAGTCCCATGAGGAGCTCCTTTCGTGAGGGTGATGATGACGACGGGAGGATTCCCGGCGTCTTATCGTCGTGCTCTTCGCGACCGACGATAAGCAGGTGGGGTGCGGACGCTCAGCGGCGCACCTTGTCGAGGGCCTTCTCCGCGGCCTTCTTGGCCTTCTTCGCGGCCTTGGCCCGCTCCTTCTTGGCCTTCGGGTCGTTCCACATCCGCACGAGCTGGTGCCGGACGGACTCGCCCTTGTCGATCTGCACGGTCGCGGCCCGGCTGCCCAGGATGTAGGCGACGAAGGCGACGGCGCCGATGAGGAGGATCTTGTTTCGCATGGTGGTTCTCTTCCTGGGTGACGAGTGGTCGGGGGTGACGGATCGGTGTCAGCGGATCAGGTCAGACGACGCTGGTCGTGAGCGAGCCGCGCCCGCAGACCGGTGTGGATGGAGACGTAGGTCGCCGTCTCACGGCCGGTGAGGGTCGCGAGGTTGCCGAGCAGGCGGTCGACGTGGTCGACCAGCTCACGCGGATCGGTGTTCTGACGAGGGGTCAGCGCGACGTGCAGCACGGGCTCGCTGTGGATGTCGTTCGCGGTGACGTGGGTGGAGAGGATGTCGGCCCGATCCGCGAGCGAGTTCTTCACCGCATCCGACACGAAGGACTCCGTGACCGTGACCCGGCCGAGCGGGTTCTGCGAACCCGACGAGCGGAGGACCGTCTTGGAGCGGCGCCCCGAGATGCTCGTCAACGCGGCGATGAGGAGCACGACGACGATGACGATCGCGGCGACGGCGCCGATACCGACCCAGGAGAGGCTTCCTCCTGCGATGGCCGTGGCAGCGATCGCCTGGTCGAGCCAGGTGCGGGCGTCCTTGCCGGCCGACGTCCAGATGTCGGTCGCGGTGGGCCAGCTCATGATCGCGATGCCGAGGGCCCCGAGAGCGAGGAACAGCAGCCCGATGATCAGCAGCAGGGTGCGGTTCAGCGCACGATTGGTGGCGTTCACAGCTCGTCCTCCTTCTCGTCGGGCCGCTCGATACGGACCCGGGTGCGTACGCTCCTGGTCAGTCGGTAGGTCGTCAGCTCGGCCTCTGCGGCGGACTGCACCGCGCTCTTGTCGAGCGGGATGCCGGCGCCGGGACGCACAGTGACGTCCACGGACCGATGGCCGACGCCGACGGTGATGCTCTCGCGGGAGAGACCCGTCTGCTCCGACAGATGCTGGGCCAGTGCACTGGCGATCACGCCGTTGTCGACGACGACCGCACGGTCGCCCGCCTCGAGCGTGTGCTTCGACAGGCGGCCGGGGGTGACGGCCAGACCGATGAAGACGATCCCGATCAGGGCCAGCACGATGCTGCCCGCGATCACGAGACCGGCCGGCTGCGCGGTCGGCAGTCCGACCAGCCATCCGCCCGCCGCGGCGGGACCGAGCAGGAGAGCGGGCTGCGCTGCGAGGCTCAGCACGATCTCGAGACCGATGTACGCCAGGGCGAGGATCAGGAGGATGACCGCGACGAACATCGCGACGGTGCGCGGCGAATGCGTCTCACGACGAACGACGCGACGAAGTACGGGGGTGCTCATCGCACTCGACTCCTCTCTGGGATGGTGGCACCGGTGATGGTGAGGTTGATCCGGGTGATGTCTCGACCGAGGATTCCGGTCAGCCGCGTCTGCAACTGCTCCTGCAGCTGACGGGCCCTCCCGAGAACGGGGACTCCCTGCTCGATCGCGACGGTGTCGTCGAGATTCGGGACGGGGAGCGGGGTGGCGATGCGGACGGCGAAGCCGCCCGGATGCTCGGCGACATCGACCTTCACGTCGCCGCGTGGCACACCGATCAGGACTGCGGATGCCTGTTCGGTCACCGTGCGGTAGACGCGTTCCCTCACGTCGACGCGGCCAGGAACGGTGGCCCCACCGGTGGCGACCCCCACGGGGCCACCACCGGGGGCGAAGTGCTGGTCGACGCGCATCAGGAGGTGCGCCGCCCCGTGAAGGCGTCCGCGAGACCGCGGACGTCGAGCTTGCCGGAGGCGATCCGGCCGATGATGGCACCGATCCCGGCGAACAGGGCGACGAGGAGGAAGCCCCAGAACCCGAACGCCAGTGCGGCGAGAGCGAGCAGTGCGCCGATCACGGCGCCGGTGATGGTGGGGCTCATGAGACGCGCGACTCCTCGTTGTCGGTGCTGTCGTCACCGGGGACGTGCACGTCGTTGACCTCGACGTTGACCTCGACGACCTCGAGGCCGACCAGGCGGCTGATCGCACCGGCGACGGCGGCGCGGACGTTGTTCGCGACCTCCTGGATGGGGGCCGGGTACTCCACGACGATGGTCAGGTCGGCTGCGGCCTGCGTCTCGCCGACCTCGACCTTGACGCCCTGGGCGAGGTCGGTGGCGTTGATCACGTCGCGGATCGCACCGAAGGCGCGTGCTCCGCCGCCGCCGAGCGCGTAGACGCCGGCGACCTCACGGGCGGCGATGCCGGCGACCTTGGCCACGACGCCATCGGCGATGACCGTCTTGCCGGCCGCGTCGACGTCGGTGGGGATGCGCGACGTCGAGAAGCTCGACGAGCGGTCCACGCGGGAGCCGGACGCGGCGGGCTTCGGCGCGGCGGAAGTCTGAGCCAGCTCCTTCTCGGCGGGGCTGGAGGGGGTGTTCTGATCCTGAGTTGCCATGACTTTTCCTTCGTCTCACGTGGTTCCGGCTGCGAGACCAGTCGGCCGCACCGGGAGCGTGGTTGGTCGCTCACAGGTAAGACGTGCGGCGGGCGGCATTCGTCACAAAGTCGTCGAAGAATTTTTCTCCGGCCCTCGATGGGCCGCCTAGGTTGGAGGACATGACCCCGGCCCCCGCCCCCGTCCGCGACCTCGGCGGTCGCACGATCCTGGTCACCGGCGCGAATGCGGGGATCGGATACTGGTGCGCCGAACAGCTCGCCGCCCGCGGGGCCAGGGTGCTGCTCGGCTGCCGATCGACCGACCGCGCCGAGGTCGCGGCATCGTCGATCCGTGCGCATGCGGCGAGCGCCGACGTCGGCATCCTCCCCCTCGATCTGGGCTCGCTCGACGCGATCGCCGCGGCCGCGGCCTCGGTCGACGAGCGGCTCGACGCGGTCATCTGCAACGCGGGGATCAAAGCGGCCGACCGCCGCGCGCGCACCGCCGACGGGCTCGATCTGATGGTCGGGACGAATGCCCTCGGCCACTTCGCCCTGCTCGCGCAGCTCGGTCAGGCGCTCGCGGAGGAGGCGCGCGTCGTGGCCGTCGGTTCGCTGGCGCACCGTTTCGCAGAGATCGACCCTGCGACGCTCGGCCAGCCGTGGACCGGGGCGTCGCTGCGTCAGTACGGCCGCTCGAAGGCCGCGCTCATGGCGTTCGCGTTCGAGCTCGACCGGCGATGGCGAGGGACCGCGCGCTCCGCACTGTGCGCGCATCCGGGCTACGCGGTCGACCCGCTCACTCCGCATCGCGCCGGTCTCGCCGAGGTCTCGGGCCTCTCCCGCACCCTCGCGGGACTCAGTCGACCGCTCGTGCAGGGGAAGGATGCGGGCGCCGCGCCGATCGTGCACGCGGCGGTGTCGGCCGATGCGACCGGAGGCGATTACTGGGGCCCCGGCGGTCTGCTCGAGTTCCGCGGCGCACCTGCTCGCGTGCGCGCCGGCGAGCAGGTGCGCTCCCCCGAGGTGGGACGCGCGCTGTGGTCGGCGGCCGAGGAGCTGACCGGGGTGCGGTTCGACGCCTGAACACGGGCGGTTCGAGGCGTGACCGCGGTGCGGTCAGCTCCCCCGGCTCACCGGACGCGTGCTGCGGCGCCGAGGGCGGGGATCTCGTCGAGCGAGCGGAAGACCGGAAGCCCCCGCTCCCGTGCGATCTCGACGTCCTTGTCGGCGCCCGAGGACTCACCGGGCAGACGGAGGACGGCATCGCAGTGCTGCAGCAGTCGGTGCGCGGTCTCGTACATGACATCGCCGCCGGTCGCTGCGTCCTCGTCGAGGCCGCGCAGGATCGGCAGAGCGACCCACTCCCCGATCATCGGGACATGTCCGAGCCGGTGGATGGGCGCTGCGGCCTGCTCGAGGGTCTCGAGATTGCGGGCGATGAGAGCGGGGTCGCCGCCGGTTCCGGAGCGGTAGGGGCCGGCGATCAGGATCAGGAGTGGTGTCGTCATGAAGAAGACTGTAACGTTAACCGTGAAAGATCGTGCAACTTCGTGAGAGAACAAGAAGAGACGAGCTCGGATGCTGGGCGCACAGCGCAAAGACCACCTGCGGGAGATCCTCCGCGCCGACGGACGCGTGGTGGCGAAGGATGTCGCCCTCGATCTCGGGGTGTCGGAGGACTCGATCCGTCGCGACCTGCGAGAGCTCGCCGAGGCCGGCGAGCTGGTGCGCGTCTATGGGGGCGCTCTGCCGATCCCCCCGGCAGACAGGCCCGTCGATCAGCGGTCATCCCTCGCCACCGCGAGCAAGGAGAGAGTGGCGTCTCGCGCCGTCTCCCTGATCGAACCGGGTTCGACGATCGTGCTGGATGCCGGCACCACCACTCTCGCGATGGCGCGGATGCTGCCCCACGGCGCCGACCTCACCGTCATCACGCCCAGCCCGGCCGTGGCCCTCGCCACCGCCGAGCACTCGGCCGCGCGCATCGTCATGATCGGCGGCGAGCTGGCACGATTCTCGATGGTCGCCAGCGGTCCGTTGGCCATGGAAGCCGTGCAGCACCTCGCGGCCGACCTCTTCTTCCTCGGCGTCACCGGCGTCGATCCGGTGCGCGGACTCACCACCGGCAACCTCGACGACGCCGTCACCAAGAGGGCGATCTCCGCCCGATGCACGCAGACCTTCGCGCTCGGCAGCGAGGAGAAGATCGGAGCGACCTCGCACTTCCCGGTGCTCGACCTCGACGCCGTCGCCGGCGTGATCGTCGACCCTCTCGATGAGAGCCGCGTGATCGACGAGCTTGCGGAGCGCGTCGCCGTGCTGCGCTGACCCCCGACTTGAGCGGGTCAGGTGATCGTCGCCGCGACGATCACCGGAGTCATGATGGCCACCATCGCGGCGGCGATCGCATCGTTCACGGCCTTGGCGACGGCATCCCCGGCCGGCGACCCCGCGGTGAGCTGCTCGATCCTCTTCTTGAGGTCGCGTGCCGAGATGTCCCCGCACTCCGCCCGAAGGATCGCGCGCGCGGCGTTGAGGTTCTGCAGGATCGAGAGCAGCGAGAGGTCAGCCTGCGTCGGGGCGCCGGTGCCCGCGAGCACAGCGGCGAGCCGCGAACGCAGCACCAGCTCGGGCGCGGGGTCGGACTCGGGAGTGCGTTCCGACCCCCAGCCGAAGAATCCGCGTTCCCCGCGCACGAGGACTCCCTGCACGACCAGCGACTCGACGACGACCTCGAGCGGATCGAGCTTCGGCGACACGACCAGCGATTGCAGTCGCTTGCCTCGCATCGGCACGAGACGCTGCAGGGTGGTGTCGAGGATCGGGTTGCCCGTCGGTTCGGTCAACACGATGTCGACGGTCGGATGCTTCTCGTGCGAGAACGAGATGCGCCCGTGCAGGGCGAGGTCGACGAGGACGGCCGCGACCTCGCCATAGAGACGGTTCCCGCTCACCGCGCTCTCGACACGGCCGTCGGGCCGAAGCAGCAGCATGTGGAGTTCCTCGACGATCAGCATGCCTCCACGCTATGACCCGCCGCGAGCGGCGGCATCCCCCGCACGGGTGATTTCGCGACGCCGCGGCACTCGGTCCGGCGGCCTGTCAACCCCGTCGCCGGTGACCCGCCTCTCTCCCTAGGGTTCCGGGATGACCTCCGATACCGCGCGCACGCCTGAGGAGCCCACTCGGCTTCGCCGCGCCATCACCGGGCCCCTGCTCTTCGCCTTCATCCTGGGCGACGTGCTCGGCGCCGGCATCTACGCCCTGATGGGGGTGCTCTCCGAGAAGGTCGGCGGGATGCTGTGGGCGCCGCTCCTGCTGGCCCTGCTCCTCGCACTCCTCACGGCCGGCTCGTACGCCGAGCTCGTCACCAAGTACCCGCGCGCGGGCGGGGCATCCGTCTTCGCCGAGCGCGCCTTCCACAGCCCGGCGGTGTCGTTCCTCGTCGGGTTCAGCATGCTCGCCGCCGGAGTGACCAGCGCCGCGGGCCTCGCGATCGCCTTCGCCGGCGACTACCTCGGCACCTTCTTCGACCTGCCGACCATCCCCGTCGCGATCGTCTTCCTCGCCGTCGTCGCGGCCCTCAACGCCCGCGGCATCCGCGAGTCCCTGGGGGCGAACCTGGTGATGACGGCGATCGAGCTGAGCGGTCTCGTGATCGTCATCGCCGTGGTGGGCGTGTTTGTGGCCGGCGGCGGTGGCGACGCCTCGCGCCTCACCCAGACGCCCGAGGGGACTCCCGCGGCGATGGCCGTGCTCGCCGGCGCCGTGATCGCCTACTACTCCTTCGTGGGCTTCGAGACCTCGGCCAACATGATCGAAGAGGTGAAGAATCCGCGGCGCACGTACCCGCGTGCGCTCTTCGGTGCGCTGTTCACGGCGGGCGCGGTCTATGTACTCGTCGGGATCGCGAGCTCGATCGCGCTGCCCGCCTCTGACCTGCAGGAGTCGAGCGGTCCGCTGCTCTCGGTCGTCGAGGCGGCGGGCGCCAGCATCCCGTCCTGGCTGTTCAGCCTGATCGCCCTGGTCGCGGTCGCCAACGGCGCGTTGCTCACCATGATCATGGTGAGCCGCCTGACCTACGGCATGGCCGAGCAGAACCTGCTGCCCGCCGTGCTCGGTCGCGTGCTGCCGCGACGGAAGACCCCGTGGGTCGCCATTCTCACCACCACCCTCGTCGCGATGGGGCTGACCCTGGTCGGCGACCTCGCGACCCTCGCCGAGACGGTCGTCCTGCTGCTGCTGATCGTGTTCCTCAGCGTCAACGTCTCGGTGCTCGTGCTGCGCCGCGATCGGGTGGAGCACGACCACTTCCGGATCTGGACGATCATCCCCGTGCTCGGCATCGGGTCGTGCATCCTGCTGCTCACCCAGCAGCGCCCCGCCGTCTGGCTGTTCGGCGGCATCCTTCTCGCCGTCGGGGGCGTCCTGTACCTGCTCGCGCGCTGGGGCAGGACGCGCACCGCAGCCCGCACGGGTTCCACCACCGATACCCACACCACCACGGAGGAGAATCATGACAACCACTGACCGCACCCCGGACTCGGACGACGAGATGACCAGCGAAGAGAAGCGGCACGATCAGCTGACCGCGGCGCCGGAGGCGACCGAGGCCGATGCCGCGCCGCGCATCGAGGTGTCGGAGCACGACGGCACCACGCGCATCGACATCGCGCCGGATGCCGCCGTGCGACCCGGTCCTGGGCCCGGCGTCGACACCGACGACTGAGACCGGGTCGCGCGCGCACCGCGCTGGATTCCCCGTCCTCTCGACGCCCCGCATCAGCCCCTCGTCGACGAACCTGTGCTGAGATGGGCACGTGATGACGCCCTACGACTCCGGCAACGCGCCCCGGAGCTTCGTGTACCACCCCGTGTTCCAGACGATCGTGATCGTCGCCATCCTCCTCGTCGGCCCCGTGCTGCTGGTGGTCGGATCGTCGATGAACGCCGCCGACCGAGAGCTCGTCGCGAGCGGCTCGCGCACGACGGGAACGGTGGTCGAAGTGAACGACGGGGCCGAGGCCTCCACGCACAACTTCAGAGTCGAGTACTTCGCCGGCGACACGTCATCGCATTCGGTCTGGGCCGACTGGGCGCCCGACGAGAAGCCGGCCCTCGGCAGCAGCGTCACGGTCATCTACAGCACTGCCGAACCGAGCGCGGCCGTGGTCGAGGGCCACGGGACCCCGGGCCGCACGGTCACCGGACTGGGCGGACTGCTCACCGTCGTGTCCGTCGTGCTCATCGTCGTCATGGCCTCCGGCTTCGCGAGGGGGAGAGCCCGGCGCCGACGGGCCGACTGACGCGGCGTCGAGTACGCTCCGCCTCACCTCTCGGCGGTCACAGCCAGCCCTTGCGCTTGAACGCCCAGTAGAGGCCGACGCCCATCGCCAGCATCAGTCCGATGGCCATCGGGTAGCCGAGCACCCAGTGCAGTTCGGGCATGTGATCGAAGTTCATCCCGTAGACCGTGCCGACGAGGGTCGGCGCGAAGAGGATCGCGGCCCATCCCGAGATCTTCTTCACCTCGTCGTTCTGACGGATGCTCAGCTCCGTCATCCGCCGCATCTCCTCGTTCTGCCGACGCGCCACGATGGTCGACTCGACGGTCAGGGCGTTGTCGAGCACGGTGCGGAACGTGTTCGCCCGCTCGGAGATGCGCAGGGTGTGGTCGAGCACATCGCGCAGGTAGCGCTGCAGCTCCTCGTCGGCCTCGTGCTCGGGCGAGCCGCGCAGCAGAGAATCGAGCATCCCGGCGAGAGGCTGCACCGCACGCTGGAAGTCGATGACCTCGCGGCCCAGCTCGTAGATGCGCTGCGTCGCGTCGATGCCGTCCTCGAACAGCTGACCCTCGATCTCGTCGATGTCGTTCTCGAGACCCGCCAGCACCGGGGCGTACTCGTCGACGACCTCGTCGAGGATCGCATAGAGCACCGCCCCGGCGCCGAGACGGAGCAGCGCGGGGTCGTCTTCGAGGCGGTGGCGCACGCGGGCGAGATCGGGCGACTCGGCGTGCCGGATCGTGACGACGAAGTCCGGCCCCACGAGCAGGTGGATCTCGCCGAACTCGACCTCCTCCGTCTCATCGAGGTAGCGCGCCGAGCGCAGCACCATGAAGAGGACGTCGCCGTACCGTTCGAGCTTCGAGCGCTGATGCCCCGACAGGGCGTCCTCGACCACGAGCGCATGGATGCCGAACTCGTCGGCGACCTCGCGGATCTCCGCCTCGCTCGGACGATAGAGACCGATCCAGCTCATCCCGCCGCGTTCGCGCATGGCCTCGAACGTCTCGCTCAGGCTCCGCGGATTCTCGGTGCGGACGCCGTCGACGTAGATCGCGTTGTCGATGATGGCCATGGCCGACCTCTCTCCCGACCCGGTCGCGCAGCGGCCGGGTGCGTCCGAATCAGCCCTCAGGCGGTGCGACGCAGGGAAGCGCGGAGTCCGCGATCGCCTGGTGGTACTGCTCCGCTGTGAAGGGCAGACCGAAGTCCGGTGCCGTCTGACCCTCGGCCGCCGGCGCCTTGGAGGCGAGGGCCGCCAGCTCCCACGCGAGGAACATCGCCGTGGTGCCGCCGGTGGTCGAGTCGTTCAGCGAGACCGCTACAGTGAACCCGGTCGCGGGGTCGGAGAATGCCGACGTCTGATAACCGGGCGTCCATCCGGACTGACCGATCATCGAGCCGACGAGGAGTGCACCTCCGGTCGCCTGGAACCAGGACGGGGCGTCGGGGGCCTGCGGCAGCGGTGACCCGAAGCGGTTCGGCTCCTTCTTCGTGCGCAGCACCTGGGCGGCCTCGGCCTGCATGTAGCGGCCGAGGTCGTCGATCGTGGAGACCACCCCGGAGTCGGTGAAGCCGGTGCTCGACGACAGCGTCGTGATGTCGACCGGGGCGGCGCAGTTGTATCCGCCTTCGACGGGGGCGAGGTAGTGGCCGTTCATCACCGGACCGGTGGAGGGCGCCGCCGGCGCGGGCGAGGGCAGCGAGGTGTTCGAGAGCCCGAGCGGCCGGGTGACGTACGCGGAGATGAGCTCGGATGCCGTCATACCCGACGCACGCTCGAGAGCGAGTCCGAGCAGCAGGTATCCGGCATCGGAGTTCGTGTACGTGGTGTGCGCGGTGGCACGCGGCGCACCGAGCCCGTACGACGCCAGCTCGAGCGGCGCCCACACCCGCTCGGGGGTGGTCATCCACGCGGTCTGCGCGATGCCCTCGGAGGAGCCGATCCCGCTCGTGCTGTTGCAGAGGTCGAGCAGGGTGGTGTCCGTCATGTCCGGAACGCCAGACACATGGTCGGGCACGGGGTCCTCGAGACCGACGATGCCCTCGTCCGCGAGGCCGTAGAGCACGTCGCACGTCATGAGTCTCGTCATGTCGGAGACGCGGAAGGCCATGTCGGTCGTGATCTCGGCGCCCGCTCCGGGTTCCTGGGTGCCCACGCCGGTCACCCAGCGTCCACTCCATGGCGCCCAGACACCCACCACGGCGCCCGAGGCGCCGGAGGCGGCGAGCGCGTTCGCGACCGCATCCTGCATCGCCGTGACCGTGTCGGCGGGGAAGTCGCCGTCGACCTGCGACGGAGGCTGATAGCTGAACTCCGGCTCGGACGACGTGCATCCGGTGAGGAAGAGTCCGAGCACGGCGACGCCGGCCGCTGCGGCGCGGAACCTGCGTGACGAGAGAAGCTGCATGAAAGGGGACCCCCGGAAGACGTGTCTCCCGAGTCTAGAACGCGGATCCTGAAAGATCGCATCGCAGGGGCCGGTTTAGGGTGAGGACCATGCCGCACATCTTCGATGCCGACGTCGTCTCGGCGATCCTCCGCCACATGAACGGCGACCACCGCGACGACAACCTGCTCATCACCCGCGCCTTCACCGGGGCCGGCGAGGGCGAGATCACCGATGCCGTGATGACCGGTCTCGACGGCGACGGCGGCGTCTGGGAGGTCACCGACGCGGGTGCCGTCTCGGAACTCCGCATCGCCTGGCCGTCCGGGCCGATCACCGAACGCTCGGCCGTCCGCCGCGAGGTCGTCGCTCTGTACGACCTCGCGTGCGCGAAAGTCGGCGTCGAGCCGCGTCCGCACGCATGACGCGGTGAGATCGAGGGTTCCGCTCGAGGTTAGGCAACCCTTACACTGAGGTCATGTCCGAGATCCTCTCCTTCTCCGCCGCCCTCCGGGAACGCTCCTCCGGTTCGCACTCGCGCAGCGAGGGAGCGGGCTTCATGTCTGATCTGCTCAAGGGCGAGGGCTCCCGCGAGGACTACATCGCCCTCGTCGCCCAGCACTACTTCATCTACGAGGCGCTCGAGGGAGCGGGCGAGCGCATGCGCAAGGACCCCGTGGCATCCGTGTTCCTCAGCGACAAGCTGACCCGCCTGCCTGCGCTGGAGGCCGACCTCGGGTTCCTGCTCGGCGCCGACTGGCGAGACCTGATCGTCGCGCTGCCCACCACGCAGCGCTACGTCGAGCGCATCCGTCAGGTCGGCGCCACCTGGGCGGGCGGCTTCGTGGCCCACCATTACACCCGCTACCTCGGCGACCTGTCGGGCGGGGTCTTCATCGGCCGCGTCATGGCCCGCCGCTTCGGCTTCGAGACCAACGGCATCGGGTTCTACCTCTTCGACGACATCGCAGATCCCGCCGCGTTCAAGGACGTCTACCGCGAGCAGCTCGACGCCGCCCCGTGGGACGACGCGGAGCGCGAGCGGGTGATCGACGAGGTCCTGCTCGCCTACCGCTTCAACACCGAGCTCTTCGAAGACCTCGACCGCGCGCGCGTCGCCGCTTGAGTCCTGACTCCCGCTCGTTGAGCGAGGGAGCGCAGCAACGGAGACCCCGCTCGTTGAGCGAGGGAGCGCAGCGACCGAGACGAAACGACTCAGCCCTTCCCGACCTCGGGGGTGGATGCCGCGAGCCAGGCGTCGCGCATGAAACGACGCACGTCCTCGTCGACCCGGATGTCGCTCGGCCGCAGCGCCCGTGACAGGTAGAGGCCGTCGAGCGCGGTGAGCCGCGAGAGCGCCACGTAGGTCTGCCCCGGCGCGAACGCGCCCGACCCCAGGTCGATGATCGCGCGGTCGTAGGTCTTGCCCTGGGACTTGTGGATCGTCACCGCCCACGCCAGTCGCAGCGGGAACTGCGTGAACTCCGCGATCACGTCGCGCGACAGCTTCTTCGTGCTGGCCTCGTACGAGTAGCGGAAGCGCTCCCAGACGGCCGGCTCGACATCGACCTCGTCGCCGTCGATCTCGACGCGCACGGTCTCGCCGAGGATGCGCACCACGGTGCCGATCGTGCCATTGACCCACCGCGGCGGCTCCCCCGACATCGACGTGTCGTTGCGCAGGAACATCACCTGGGCGCCGATCTTGAGCTTCAGCTCGGATTCGGCGGGCAGGGACGCCTCGCCCCGCCCGAACTCGCCGTTCACCTCCGCCTTCGCGGTCTGCTCCTTGCCCGGCAATGCGGCGAGGTGACGGCTGTTGATCGTGTTCACGATGTCGTTGCGGGTGGCGAGGGTGATCATCGGCACCTCCCCCGGCTCGGGGTCGGGGGGCGTGCGCGCACCCTGGGCGTTCAGCACTCCCGCGATCTCGGCGGTCACCCGGCCGTAGCGCACCGCGTTCAGCATCGCCTTGAAGCCGTCATCCGACTGCCGGTGGATCTGCACCAGCTCGCGCACGTGGAGCTCGGCGCGCGTGTCGACGGCGAAGAGGCCGCCGTCATCGTCCTGCGCGTCTCCCCCGCCCGATCCCGCCCAGACCTTGGCATCGAAGAACCAGAACGACCGGTAGTGGTCCTTCACGTAGCGCAGCTCGTCGCCCCGCGGCGGCACCGGCGCGAGCTGGTACGGGTCGCCGAACATGACGATCTGCACGCCGCCGAAGGGGATGCCGCGCTTGCCGCGGGCCTGCCTCAGCGAGCGGTCCATGGCATCCATCAGGTCGGCGTTGACCATCGAGATCTCGTCGATGACGAGCGTCTCGATCGCGTTGAGGATGCGGCGGGTGTTGTCGTTCTGCTCGATGTCGGAATCGCCGATCAGACCGATCGGCAGCCGGAACAGCGAATGGATCGTCTGTCCCTCGACGTTCAGGGCGGCGACGCCGGTGGGGGCGCAGATCGCGATCTGCTTCTTCGTGTTCCACGAGAAGTACTGCAGCAGTGTGGATTTGCCGGTGCCCGCACGGCCGGTGATGAAGACGTGCTCGCCGGTATCCTCGATCAGTCGGAACAGCTCTTGCTGCTCTTCGGACAGGGCGGGAAGCGACACGGTTCTCTCACACGGGAAGACGACGGGAAACGCGCACGACGGCGCGCTCTCCATGCTACGGGGGGTCGTGGTGCGGCATCCGTCTGACACAGCCGATCGGCCCGTCACACAGCGACGCGGCGCACGGCTCCATCCCAGGGCGTCCTCCTAGACTGACGCCATGCAGCAGGTCGAGACGAAGGCGCCCCGGCGTTCCCGTCTTGCCGCCGATCTCGCGCTCCTCGCGGTGATCGGCCTCGTCCTCGTCGCCGCCCTCGGCGCCGGCGGGGCTACGCTGTACCGCCAGTTCTACGGTCCCTCCGCGTTCGTCGTGCGCTACCTCGACCTCCTCTCGGAGGGACGAGCCGCCGACGCCCTCCGCGTGCCCGGTGTCGCGATCGACCGCGAGACCCTGCAGAACGCGGGCATCGGCGCGACGGCCTCCGAGGCGCTGCTGCGGCACTCCGCTCTCGCGCCGCTGACCGACGTCGAGGTCGTCTCCGAAGCGCCCGACGGCGACGCGACCGCCGTGACCGTCTCGTACCGCGCGGCCGATCACGAGGGCACCACGACGTTCACGGTCGCGCAGGACGGATGGGCCGGGGTGACCCCGAACTGGCGCTTCACGACGAGCCCCCTCGCCGTGGTCGATCTCACGCTGCGCGGCGCCGATCAGTTCGCGGTGAACGGCTTCGAGATGGACCGCCGTCAGGTGTCTCCCGCGGGCGCGGACGCCGCGCCGCTCGACCCGCTGCCGCTGCTGGTGTTCACCCCCGGGCTGTACGCCGTGACCGTCGACACCGCGATCGCGAAGTCCGACGGCGTCGGCGTCCTCGCAGACAGCCCGCTCGCGACGACCCCCCTCGACCTGCAGACCGATCCGACCGACGAGTTCGTCTCGGTCGTGCAGCAGCGGGTCGAGGAGTTCCTCACCGGCTGCACGGCGCAGGAGGTGCTGCAGCCCACGGCCTGCCCGTTCGGACTCGAGGTCTCGAACCGCATCGCGTCGCTGCCGACGTGGTCGATCGCCGATCAGCCGCAGGTGACCGTCGTCCCCGACGGCGGCCACTGGAAGATCCCGCCGACGGATGCCGTCGCGCACGTCGAGGTCGAGATCCGCTCGCTCTTCGACGGCTCGATCCAGGAGGTGTCGGAGGACGTCCCCTTCCAGGTGGACGGCTCGATCACCATCCTCCCCGACGGCTCGGCGTCGATCCGCATCGGCTCCCCCGGCGAGGACGAGCCCGAGGGCTGACACCGCGCCGGCGCGGCGCGTCAGCGCGTCGGGCAGCGTCAGCGCGTCGGGCAGCGTCAGCGCGTCGGGCGCGCGGCCTCGCGGCGGTCGCGCTCGGCGAGGGCGGCGAGCTTCGCGTTGTACTCCTCGAGCTCGGCCTCGCCCGTGCGGTCGGCGTGCCGATCCTGGCGCTTCTGCAGTTTGCTGTCGCTGCGACTCCACTGGATCGCGACCGTGATCGCGAGGATCAGCGTCGGGATCTCCCCGATCGACCACGCGATGCCGCCGCCGATGTACTGATCCTCCATCGGCGAGGGACCCCAGGTGCGCCCCATCGAGCCGAACCAGTCGGCGACCATCAGCCCCTCCTGCATCATGATCGCGACCCCGAAGAACGCGTGCATGGCCATGATCGCGATGAGCGTGATGAGCCGCCCGGGGTACGGCAGCCGGTAGGGGACGGGGTCCGCGCCCACCAGGCTCATCACGAACAAGTAGCCGGAGATCAGGAAGTGCGCGACCATCCACTCGTGGCCGAGGTGCTCGTACATCGACCAGCGCACCAGGTCGGTGAAGTAGAAGGCCCACAGCGACAGGATGAAGATGCCCGCGGCGACGAACGGATGCGTGACCACCCGCGAGAACGGCGAATGCACCGCCCACATGATCCACTCGCGCCCGCCGCGCGTGCCGTCGTCGCGCTTGTGGATCGCGCGGAGCGCCAGGGTGATCGGCGCGCCCGACACCAGCAGCAGCGGGATCGCCATCGACAGCATCATGTGCCCAAGCATGTGCACGCTGAACAGGTACTCCTGGTAGGCGTTGATCGGCCCGCCCGTCACCCAGAGCAGCAGCAGCATGCCCAGCAGCCAGAACACCGTGCGATGGATCGGCCAGCGGTCGCCGCGGCGACGCAGCCGACGCACACCCGCCAGGTAGAGGAACAGCCCGAAGCCGACGGCGACCAGCCAGAGCACGTCGATGTCCCAGGCGGTGAACCAGCGGTCGATCGTGAACTCGGGCGGCAGCGGCGAGCGCGTGAGATTCTCGGCGGGAGTCTGCACGAAGGCCTGCTCCTCGCCGGTCGGCGGGGGTGTGCGCGCGAGGGCGGCGGCCGCCCCCGAGGCGAGGCCCATCAGCGTGATCTCGCCCAGCACCAGCATCCAGAACCAGCGGGTCGCGTTCTCGCCGTCGAGGCGGGGGATCAGACGGATGCGGTACCAGGCGCCGAACAGGCCCATGGCTGTCAGCAGCACGACCTTGATGAGCAGGATCGTGCCGTACGGCGTCCACAGCTGCGAGATGTCTCCGAGTGCGACGAACGAGCGGGCCACCCCCGAGACCGCGACGACCACGAAGGCCGCGATCGCGAGGCTCGAGTAGCGACGGACCAGGTCGGCGGTGCGGATGCCCGAGCGATCGCGCAGGATCACGACGAGCAGCAGGCCGCCGAGCCAGACCGCCGCGCCGATCGTGTGGAGCAGGATCGAGTTCACCGCGATGTTGTGGCCCGCGAGATCACCCGAGTGCCCCTGGGTCGCCAGGGGCAGGAAGGATGCGGCGGCGAGCAGGGCCGTGATGAGCGTGGGGGTCCAGGTGCGCCAGGCGAAGGCCAGCACAGTGATGACCGATCCCATGATCGTCGTGATCAGCCAGGACTGGCCCAGTGGCAGCTCGAGCAGGAACCGGCCGAGCTGCTCGCCGAACTCGCGCTCGGCGCTGAGCTGCGGGTTGAACGCGGCCATGAAGGTGAAGAATCCGCCGATGCCGGCGGAGACCGTGAAGACGGCCGCCCCGGCAGACGCGATGTTGAGGGCGGTGTCGAACGACTTCTCCTCGCTGCGCAGCGCGAACAGCGCGAGCACGAGGGATCCGAGCATCGCCGCCGACGCGATGTTCATCACCAGCTTGGCGATCGGAGTCGCCCAGCGCACGAACGGACCCGGGTCCTGCAGCAGCAGCGGTGCGGCTCCGCCGCCGATCACGAGTGCGGCGACGACGGCGACCAGACCGCCCGCGAGCAGCAGGCCGACGCCCGCCGCGCGATACGCGGAGCGGGTCGGGGTCTGCGCGACGCGGGCACTCACACGTCAAGCCTAAGCCGCGCCGTCGTCGCGGGAGCACGAAGGCCGCCCCCGACGGATCGGGAGCGGCCTTCGAACAGGAGCAGTCTTACTTGACGGCAGCCTTGAGCTTGGAACCAGCGGTCACCTTGACGCGGTGGCCGGCCGGGATCTTGATCTCGGCACCGGTCTGCGGGTTGCGGCCCGTGCGAGCCGCGGTCGCGACCTGCTCGAACGAGATCCAGCCCGGGATCGAGACCTTGCTGCCCTTGGCAACAGCGTCGGAGACCGAGGAGAACAGCGCGTCGAGGACACCCGAGACGGTGGCCTGGCTCTGGCCGGTGGCGGAAGCGATGCTCGCGACGAGCTCGGTCTTGGTGATGGACTTGTCAGCCATGTCATCCTCCAGCGACGAGTGTTCCGTCGCATCGTTGTGTGTATCGGGGCGGATGCCCCTGGTCGAGTGACCGCCTTGAATGTATCAATGACCACCCACATTTCCGCGTCATTTCGCGGGTTTTGAAGTTTTGGGCGGCGTGTCGTGGTGCAGAAGTGACGAATGTGACTCGTGAGACGTCGATTCCGCTCTCGGCGTGCCTCGCCGCGTGCTCTCGCCGCGTGCTCTCGCGTGCTCTCGCCGCGTCGGGCAGAGAACTCCCCGACGGCCTCCCCGTCGGGCGGAGAACTCGGCGTGAGGCGGAACAACAGCGCGACAGCGTCCTCCCGACGGCGAGAAGTCCGCCACAGGCGGAGGGCTCACGCCGCGAGATGACGCCGCTGCGCGACAGCGGCGAGAATCAGGCTCTGCACCTCAGGCCATCCGTGCACCAGCTGCTCGTAGCCGATGCGGATCACGTGATACCCCCGGAGCATCAGCTCGGCGTCGTGGGCGATATCGCTCGATCGTTGCGGCCCGACGTGGTGTCCGCCGTCGATCTGGATGACGAGTCGTTCACCGATGAGAAAGTCGACCCGGTGGCCGAGGATCCACACCTGCGGGACGATCGGCACGTCCAGCCATCCGAGCCTCGTCCGGAAGATCGTCTCGGTGCCGGCATCCGCGAACGGCGTCGCCTCGCTCAGCATCCGACGCGCGTGCGGCGTCAACGACGCCTCCGCCAGCACATCCGGGTCCACGACGTGCTGCCGCAGCGCCGACTCCCAGGTCGCGAGCGCGTCTTCGTGCGACTGGCATCGCGCCACCAGGATCAGCGCGTTCTCGAGCGAGTCCTCGAGCAGATCCGGGTCTCGCGGAAAGGTCGGCCGACTCCAATGGACGACTCCTCGTGCCGAGTTCGCGTGCCCCGACTTGGCAGGAGCGGCGACGTGGACCCCGGATGCCGACGTCACCCAGAGCCCTTTCCGAGCGCAGAGGGTGATGCAGCTGATCACCACGCCTCGCCTGGCTGCGGCGACCAGCATCGGATCCGCACCGCGAACCGCCACCCACCCCCGGCAGACCGAGAACACGCGGCCCTCACGGACCGCGCGTCGCAGCGCGTGCTCGGTCACCCCGTCTCTCCGCAGGGTCCGAACGCGGGCGACCCCTCCTCTTCGGCCGAGCGCCGCTTCCACATCCATCCGTCGATGATGCCGGTCAGGCAGCATCCGCCCGGTCGTGCATCTCAGCATCTGTGGATGACATCGCGGTTGCCTGCCTCGTGCAGGAGCTCTCGTGGACATAGCTCCCGCCCCGACCGGCGGAGAGCTCCCCGACGGGCGGAGAACTCGAGCCAGGGAGTCCGCCCACCGGGGAGAAGTCCGCCCCATGACGAGGGGGTGTCAGCCCGGCGGAGAACTCCCCGACAGGCGGAGAACTCGGGCCAGGGAGTCCGCCCACCAGGGAGAAGTCCGCCCCACGACGAGGGGCGACCAGCCCGGCGGAGAAGTCCGCCCCACGACGAAGGGGCGGACGATCTCACCGCGTCAGGGGGCGGCAGGCGTCCCGGAGAGGGCGCCGTCGTCGCTGCGGGCTGTCGCCGCCGCTCGACGCTTGGCCCGGCGGGTGCGCGTCTCCTTCGAGAGCGGATAGCGGGCGTCGAGACGGGGTTCCAGGACGATACGGCGCAGTGCCGTGAGGATCGCGTACCCGCCCACCCAGTACGAGAGGAAGAGCACGACCCCGTACGAGAACGTGAAGCTGAGCAGTGTGCAGACGATCCCCACCCCGACGTACAGCCACGTCCAGGCGTGCGCGATCCGGTCGCGCGACGCCTGCTGCTCGTCCGTACGCTGCTGCAGCGAGTCGACGCGACTGCTGAGCATCTCATCGTCGATCTCGGCGAAGAGGTCTCGCACGGGCACCTGCAGTGCATCCGCGACCAGTGACAGCGTCTCGAGACTCGCGTCCTGCCCGGCCTCCAGCCGCTGCACCGTTCTGAGCCCGACGCCGCTCTCGTTCGCGAGTCGTTCCTGTGTCCATCCCTGCGCCTGGCGCAGTGCGGTGATCCGTGTCGTGTTCATGTTCTCCATGCTCCTCAGCGCCCTCGTTCGACCGCCACGCCATCGGGCCGCCAGTCGGCCGCCACCTGGCCGCCATCAGCCCGCCATCACCCCGCCGCAGCCGTGATCGTCCCACCCGCCGCATCCAGGCGTGTCAGATCACCTTCGCACGGCGGCGGAGCTGCCCGCCCGTCCGGCGGCGAACTCCCCGTCTGGCGGATGACTTCGGGCCGATGGATCCGCCGATCGGGGAGAAGTCCGCCCATCAGCGCGACAGCCGACCGACCGCGGACGTCGAAAGGGGCGAGGATCCGAAGATCCTCGCCCCTTTCGGCTCGTCTGCTGAGACTTACCAGCTCGACTTGGTGACACCGGGCAGCTCGCCACGGTGTGCCATGTCACGGAAGCGGACACGCGAGATGCCGAACTTCGTGAGGACACCGCGGGGGCGGCCGTCGATGACGTCGCGCGAACGCACGCGAGCCGGCGACGCGTTGCGCGGCAGCTTCTGCAGTCCGACGCGTGCGGCCTCGCGGGCCTCGTCGGTGGCGTTCGGGTCGACCAGGGTCTTCTTCAGCTCGGCGCGACGCTCTGCGTAACGCTCGACGATGACCTTGCGCTGCTCGTTGCGAGCGATCTTGCTCTTCTTAGCCATTGATCAACGCTCCTCTCGGAATTCGACGTGCTGACGGATGACCGGGTCGTACTTCTTCAGCACGAGGCGGTCGGGGGTGTTGCGGCGGTTCTTCTTCGTCACGTACGTGTACCCCGTACCTGCCGTCGAGCGCAGCTTGATGATCGGACGTACGTCCTGAGCCTTCTTGGCCATTAGAGCTTCACACCCTTCGCCTGGAGGTCCTTGACCACGTTCTCGATGCCGCGGACATCGATCACCTTGATGCCCTTGGCGGACACGTTGAGGGTGATCTTACGACCGAGCGATGCGACGAAATAGGTCTTCTTCTGCACGTTCGGGTCGAAGCGACGCTTCGTCCGGCGGTGCGAGTGCGAGACGTTGTGACCGAAGCCGGGAACAGCTCCTGTCACCTGGCACACTGCTGCCATGATGTGACTCCTTCTATACCGTGAGGCCGGACGGCCCCACCCAAGATCCCTTGTCTGCGCGCCACCCCCCATCGCCGCCCGTCGACAAGCTCAGGGATCGGAACAGAGGGGGGAGCACACGAACTGCGCACAGGAGTGTGCGCAGACAAGGAGTCAGTCTAGCACGGCGGATGCTCAGAGCCGGACGGCCTCGAGCAGCAGCGCCGACCCCGGTGCCAGCAGCGGCAGCGGCACGCCCACGGTCTCGAGGAACGCACCGGTGGCCTCGATCCCGGCGTCGAGCCACGCGGGGTCCGCGACCTGGTGCCGCGTGACCGCCCCGAGGTCCTCGCGCACCCGAAGCCGATACCGCTCCCCCGCCTGCAGGCCCGGGATGCGCGTGCGCGGCGTGAACCCGTCGACCGACGTGCCCAGCCGCACCCAGGCGAACACCCCGCGCGAACCGTCGGGGGCGACGACCCCGTGCAGAAGGGTCTCGTCGTCGACCTCGTCGCTGCGCACCGTGATGCCCGAGTGCAGCAGCGGTCGCAGCTCGCGGTAGAGCGCCGTCCAGCGGGTGAGCGCCGCGAGCTCCTCCGGCGTGCACCGGGTGATGTCCCACTCGATGCCGGCGTGACCGAACAGCGCGGTCGTCATGCGGAACGGCAGCGATGCGGCGCGATGCGTCGTCTCGGCGATCGCGGGTCCGACATGCGAGCCCACCACCTCGGGCGGCACGAGGGTTCCCGTCCAGCGCTGGATGCGCTGACGTTCGACGGGGTCGTTCGAGTCGGAGGCCCACACCCGCTGCGTGCGCTGCAGGACACCGAGATCGACGCGGGCACCTCCGCTCGCGCACGACTCGATCTCGAGCGCCGGATGCCGCTCGCGCAGCGCATCGAGCAGCGCGTAGAACGCCGTCGTCTGGGCGTGCACCGAGGCGCGTCCGGTGTGCGGGGAGACCGCGGCGTGCAGGTCGCGGTTGTGGTCCCACTTGATGAAGTCGACACCGATCTCCGCCACGAGCGCGCTCAGGCGCTCGAGCAGGTGGGCGGCGGCATCCGGGTTCGCGAGGTCGAGCACCTTCTGGTGCCGCCAGGTGGGCGAGTCGGGCGAGGCCTGCAGGACCCAGTCCGGATGCCGCGCAGCGAGCTCCGAGACCGGATTGACCATCTCGGGCTCGAACCAGAGCCCGAACTGCATCCCGAGTCCGTGCACGTGATCGGCGAGCGGACGGAGGCCGTCGGGCCACTTGGCGTCATCGATGTACCAGTCGCCCAACCCGGAGTGATCGTCCGGCCTGCCGCGGAACCAGCCGTCGTCGAGCACGAATCGCTCGACGCCGACGGATGCGGCGGCCTCGGCGAGAGCCGTGATCTTCGCCGGGTCGTGGTCGAAGTAGACCGCCTCCCAGGTGTTGAGCACGAGGGGGCGCGGCGTCTCGGGGTGCCCGGGCAGCGCCCGAGCGGTCCGATGCAGGCGCGCGGACACCGAGTCGAGCCCGGACTCGCCGTAGGCGAGGTACACCCGCGGCGACACATACGCCTCGCCCGCGCCGAGCCGGATCTCGCCGGGCAGCAGCAGCTCTCCGCCGCCGAGCACCGCGCCGTGCACGCCGGCACCCTCGGGGAGCCTCTCGACCCCCACCTCGAGGTCGCCGCTCCACGCGACGTGGGCTCCCCACAGCTCACCACGGCGGAAGCCGAACCCGTCGGTGCCGAGCACGGTGAGGTAGGGGGCGTCGTGTCCGCCGCGTCCGCGACGCACCTGTCGCAGATGCGCGCCGTGGCGCAGCGTGCCGCGCTGCGGACGGCGCTCGCCCGTCCAGCGTCCGGTGTGGTCGAGCACCTCCGTCGCGTGCGCGGGGATCGGCAGCAGCACGCGTGCGGCGAGCAGGTCGAGTGGGGCGGCGTCGGGGTCGGCCGTGCTGGTGACCGTCACCTGCGCGGTCAGCACTCCGGCGGCGTCGAGGTCGAGGTCGAGGGCCACGGCGGCGCCGGCTGCGGCATCCGCGAAGCGTCCGCGCAGCGACGACGCCGTGGACTCCCACTCCCCCGCGCGCAGGAGCGGGGCGCTGTGCAGGCCGTCCCGGTGCCAGGCGAGCGCGGGGGCGCCGGACCAGCCGTCGGCCTCGACGGGCAGCAGCGCGAGCGTGCGCGGCGCGTCGAAGGAGCTGAAGGTCACCGACCCGGTCGAGGTCTCCGCGAGCACGTCGAGGTCGGCGGGATGCAGCGCCGCGCCCCAGTGCAGCAGGCGCGCGGTGGCGGTGTCGACGACCACGCTCACGCCGGCCGAGGTCAGGTGGACGAGTGCGCTCATTGCCGCTCCAGACGAAGAAAGGGAGGCCCGCCCGTGAGCATACGGGCGGGCCTCCGTGGGGTGTTACTCCGTGACGGGGATCGACGCCGCCTTGAGCGCGTCGACGGTCGCCGTCTGACCCTTCTCGATCGCGTCGAGCAGCGTGCCGCTGCCCGAGACCGCGGCCTTGAAACCGTCGGAGACGTCGGAGTAGGTCTGGGTCATGGTCGGACCCCAGGCGAAGTCCGGCGAGACCTGGGTCGCGGCGTCGGCGAAGACGTCGTAGATCTTCTGTCCGCCGTAGAAGTCGACGCCGTCGGCGAAGACCGGCAGCGTCAGCCCGTCGGTGGTGGCCGGGTAGAGGTTGGCCGCGTCCGCGAGCGCGGTCAGCGCCTCGTCCGAGGTGTTGAGCCACAGCGCGAACTTCGTCGCCTCGTACACGTGCTCGCTGCCCTTGAGGACGGCGGTCGACGATCCGCCCCAGTTGCCTGCGGCGGTGCCGCCGGCCTGCCACTGCGGCAGCGGTGCGACAGACCAGTTGCCTGCCGTGTCGGGTGCGCCGCTGGAGATGGAGTTGGCGCCCCAGACGGCGGAGTTCCAGGTCCAGACCTGTCCGGAGTTGTAGGCGTTGTTCCACTCGTCCGTCCACGCGGGCACGGTGGCCACGAGGTCGTCGTCGAGCATGCTCTGCCAGAACTCGGCGACCGTCGTGGTGGCGTCATCGGCCATCGAGACCGTCCACCCCTTGTCGTCGCTCGAGAACCACTGCGCGCCGTCCTGCCAGGCGAAGCCGGCGAACTGGTTGATGTCGGACTGCGAGAAGTTCGTGATGTAGCCGCCCAGGTCGCGGATCTTCACGGCGGCGTCGCGGTACTCGTCCCACGTGGTCGGGATCGCGATGCCGTTCTGCTCGAACAGGTCGGCACGGTAGAACAGCGCCATGGGACCGGTGTCCTGCGGGATGCCGTAGACGCTGTCGGTGCCGAGGGTGACCTGGCCCCAGGCCCAGTCGACGAACTGGTCCTCGGCGGCGACGACGTCTTCGCACGCGCTGAGGTCCTCGACGCCGTCCTGCACGAGGAAGTTCGGCAGGGCGTCGTACTCGATCTGGCCGAGATCGGGGGCGTCGCCCGCCTTGATCTGGTTGAAGAAGTTCTGGTACGTGCCGCCGTTGCCGTTCGGCCCGGTCTGCACGTCGACCTGGATCTCGGGGTTGGCGTCGTTCCAGATCTTCACGACGTCTTCGATGCCGGGGATCCAGGAGGTGAACTCCAGCGTGACGTCGCCGTCCGCCGGGGTGCAGGCGACGGCCGCGTCGCCTCCGGTGCTGTCTCCGCCGCCGGCGGAGCAGCCTGCGAGCGCGAACGCCGAGATGGCGATGACGGCCGCTGCCTTCTTCTTCGAATGCTGCATTTCGATCCCTTTCGTGGATGCGATGTGTGGTGGTGCGGTGTTGCGAGGGTGGTTCGGTGATGAGGGTGGTGCGGTGGTGCGGGTCGCCCGGGGGTGGCCGGACGACCGCCTGCTCACTTCAAGGCGCCGGCGCCCAGTCCGTTGCGCCAGAAGCGCTGGAGCAGGAGGAAGGTCACGATCAGCGGGATGACCGACAGCAGAGCGCCGATCAGGACGAGACCGCGGAGTTCTGGCAGCTGGTTCAGCTGGTTGTTCCAGTTGTAGAGACCGAAGACCACCGGGAAGAGGTCCTCGGACCGGAGCATGATCATCGGCAGGAAGAAGTTGTTCCAGATGGCCACGAACTGGAAGAGGAACATCGTCACCAGCGCGGGGGTCATCAGACGGACGCTGACGGTGAAGAACGTGCGGATCTCTCCCGCGCCGTCGAGCCGGCTCGCCTCGAGCAGCTCGTCGGGCACCGAGGAGGCGGCGAAGATCCGTGCCAGGTACACGCCGAACGGACTGACGATCGAGGGGAGGAAGACCGACCAGAAGGTGTTGGTGAGCTGCGCCTGGCTGAAGAGGAGGAACAGCGGCAGCGCGAGCGCGGTCGCCGGCACGAGAACGCCGCCGAGGACGATGTCGAACAGCAGGTCGCGACCGGGGAAGCGGTACTTCGCCAGGGCGTAGCCGGCCATCGCGGCGAGCAGGGTGGCGATCGCGCCGCCGAGGGCCGCGTAGAGCACCGAGTTCATCAGCCAGCGCAGGTAGACGCCGTCGCGGTAGGCGAAGAGCTCCGCGATGTTGTCGAACAGGTGGAAGTCGGCGAACCACAGCGGTGCGGTGGTGAGGATGTCGCCGGTCTCCTTGCTCGATGCGACGAGCAGCCACCACAGCGGCAGCAGGAAGTAGACCGTGAAGACGGCCATGATCAGCATGGCGCCGGTGCGCGAGATGCCCGATTCCCGAGCGGACCGCGGTCGCGAGCCGCTGCCGCGCGACGAGCGGGAGGGGGCGACGATCGACATGGTGCTCATGCGTTCTGCTCCTTGCGCTGCATGTACTTCATGAACCCGAACGACAGCAGGAACGTCGTCACGGCGAGCACGACCGAGAACGCGGCCGCCAGGTTGGTGTTGGGGATGGATGCCGTGGCGTAGACGGTCATGTTCGGCGTGAAGGTGCTCGTCACGGCCGAGCTGAACGACCGGAAGACCTGCGGCTCGGCGAGCAGCTGCAGAGTGCCGATGATCGAGAAGATCGCCGTCATCACGATCGCGGGGCGCACCAGCGGGATCTTGATCGACCAGGCGATGCGCCACTGGCTGGCGCCGTCCAGGCGCGCGGCCTCGTACAGCTCCTGCGGGATCGACAGCAGCGCCGAGTAGATGATCAGCATGTTGTAGCCGACGTAGACCCAGGTGACCACGTTCGCGATCGACCACAGCACGAGGTCGGCGCCGAGAAAGTCGATGTTCTTGGTGATGGCGGTGAACGGCGACAGGTTGGGCGAGAACAGGGAGCCCCACATGATCGCGGCGATCACGCCGGGCACCGCGTACGGCACGAAGAACGCGAGACGGAAGAAGCGCTTGCCGCGCACGAGCGGCGAGTCCAGCAGCAGGGCGAACAGCAGTGCGAGCCCGAGCATGACCGGCACCTGCACGACGCCGAACATGAGCATCCGGCCCATCGAGCTCCAGAACGCCTCGTTCTGGAAGACGAGCGCGTACTGGGCGAATCCGCCGAACACCTGCTCGGCCTTGCCGAACGTCCCCTCGCGCTTCACGACGAGCAGCGACTGCCAGAAGGCGTACGCGATGGGCACGACGTAGAAGAGGACGAAAAGGACGCCGAAGGGCACGATCAGGAACGCGATGGCGCCCTTGTGCGGGATCCGTCGGCGGCGGCCCGGCGCCTGAGGCGCCGAGGCGACCGCCGGAGCGGTGAGCGTGGTGGTCATACATCCTCCTTGATGATGCGGACGGCCCCGGCGGGCACGAAGCCCGTCGCAGGGGCGTCGGTGACGAGGTCGTGGCCGGTGGCGGAGATCTCGGCTCCGGAGTCGCCGTGGTTGATGACGAACAGGAAGCTCCCCGCATCACCCGAGCGTCGGACGATCTCGACGTCACGGTTCGCACCGGGATGCGCGACGACGCCCGCGGTGTCGGCGAGACGGGCGACGAGGTCGCGGTACGCGATGCGGTCGGGCTGCGTGGCGACGAACCACGCCTCGCCGTCGCCGGCGGTGCGGCGGGTCAGGGCGGGGCCGCCGGCCGACGGTCCGTCGGCGAACGAGGCCACGACCTCGGCATCCGTCGCCCGCAGCCTCTCGGACCACACCGAGCCGCTCGTGCCGTCGGTGAGGAACACGGTCTCGTCGGGGCGCAGCGGGGCGAACTCCTCCGAGCGGATGCCGAGCAGGTCGCGGAATGCGCCGGGGTAGCCGCCGGTGCGCACGCGGTCCTGCTCGTCGACGATGCCGCTGAAGAACGTGATGAGCGCCGTGGCGCCGTTCTCGACCGCGCGGGTGAGGGCGGCCGCATCCGCGTCGCTGAGCAGGTGCAGGGCGGGGACGATCAGCAGACGGTACCCGTCGAGGGAGCCGCCGGGGGGTACGACGTCGGTGGTGACGCCGGCATCCGCCAGCGCCGCGTGCGCGGCGTGCACCTGACCGAGGTAGGTGAGCCCCTCGCTCGGTCGCCCCTCGTTCTCGGTGGCCCACCAGCTCTCCCAGGAGAAGAGCAGTGCGGCGTCGGCGGTGACCCGAGTGCCCGCGACCTCGCCGAGACGCTCGAGCAGGCCGCCGAGCGCGACGGCCTCGCGCCACTGGTCGGAGTCCTCGCCCGCGTGCGGCACGAGCGCGGTGTGGTACTTCTCGGCGCCCTGGGTCGAGGCGCGCCACTGGAAGAAGCAGATGCCGTCGGCACCGCGCGCGACGTGCGCGGCGACATTGCGCTGCAGCTCGCCGGGGGCCTTGGCGAGGTTGTAGGGCTGCCAGTTCACGGCGCCGGTGGAGGTCTCCATCAGCAGCCACGGCGCGCCCTGGGCGAGCCCGCGGGTGAGGTCGGCGGCGAACGAGAGCTCGCCGCGCGGGTCGTCGAGGCGACGGTCGAGATAGTGGTCGTTGGCGATCAGATCCATCTCGCCCGCCCACGTCCAGTAGTCGAGGTTGCGGATGTGAGCGGTGACCATGAAGTTCGTCGTGACCGGCACGTCGCTGCGCTCGCGCAGGATGGCGGCCTCGGCGCGGTAGAGCGCCAGCTGCTCGTCGGAGCTGAAGCGCTGGAAGTCGAGGATCTGACCGGGGTTGCGCAGTGACAGCGCCTGGGCGGGTACGCGCACGTCGTCGAAGTCGCTGTACCGCTGGCTCCAGAACGTCGTCCCCCACGCCCGGTTGAGCGCGTCGATGTCGTCGTAGCGGTCGCGCAGCCATCCGCGGAACGCCTCGGCGCTCGTGTCGCAGTAGCAGAGCGCGTTGTGGCAGCCCAGCTCGTTCGACACGTGCCAGAGCGACACGGCGGGGTGGTCGCCGTAGCGCTCGACCACGCGGGTGACGACCTCGGCGGCGTAGGCGCGGAACACCGGCGAGCTCGGGCAGTAGCCCTGGCGTCCGCCCTGCTGGAAGACCGTGCCGTCTTCGCCGACCGGAAGGATCTCGGGATGCCGGGCGGTGACCCACGGTGCGGGCGACGCCGTGCCGGTGCCGAGGTTGATGCGGATGCCGCCCTCGTGCAGGAGGCCGATGATCTCGTCGAGCGCATCGAAGTCCCACACGCCCTCGGCCGGGTTGATCGACGACCAGCCGAAGATGTTGATCGCCACGAGTCCGACGCCGGCCTGCTGCATGAGCCGCACGTCGTCGGGCCACACGCTGCGATCCCACTGCTCGGGGTTGTAGTCGCATCCGAAGACGAGGCCGCTCCCTGCGGTGAGGGAGGCGATGCGGTCGGACACTGCGGCGGCCATGCGGTGACGCTCCTTTGCGGTTCATGTGTGCACGTGCACAGTAGACGCGACGAAAGAAGCGGGTCAGATTTCTGTGAACGTGCACACATCGTCGCATGGCGAGACGAATCGCGTCAAGTCGGGGTCGCTAGGCTGTCGATCATGAGTACTTCCGCGCGCCGCCGCAGCACTGTGCACGACGTGGCGCGCGTGGCCGGGGTGTCGCGGGGAACCGTGAGTCGCGTGATCAACGGCGGCTACGTCTCGGACTCCGCCCGCAACGCGATCGAAGAGGCGATCCGCGAGGTCGGCTACGTGCCGAACACGGCCGCCCAGAGCCTCGTCCGCCAGCGCACGCAGGCCATCGCCTTCATCGTGCACGAGCCGCACGCGCTGTTCCTGGAAGACCCCAACATCGGCGCGATCATGCTCGGCACGAACGAGACGCTGTCCGAGGCCGACTACCAGATGGTGTGCCTGGTCGTGGACTCGGTGCGCGACACCGAGCGCGTCGCACGGTATCTCAACGGCGGCTTCGTCGACGGGGCCGTCATCGTCTCCGCCCGCGCGCAGGACCCGATCACCAAGGCCGTCATGCGCCTCGACCTTCCGGTGGCCTACGTCGGACACCCACCCGATGTGGATGCCGCCTGGGTCGGCGTCGACAACCGCGGCGCCGCCCGGGCCGTCACCTCACGACTGCTCGAGACCGGACGCACGCGGGTCGCGATGATCGCCGCCGCCCTCGACCGCGACTCGGGCACCGATCGTCTCGCCGGCTTCACCGACGCGCTGGGCGCGCGCTTCGATCCGTTCCTCGTCGAGGAGGTGCCGCTGTACTCCTATGCCGACGGCGCGGCCGCGATGGCCAGGCTGCTCGAGCGGGCGCCCGACATCGACGGCGTGTTCGCGGCGTCGGATGCGGTCGCCGCCGGCGCCATGGGCGCCCTGCGCGACGCCGGGCGACGGGTGCCGGAGGACGTGGGCGTGATCGGCTTCGACAACAGCTCGTGGGCGACGCGCACCACCCCGCAGCTCTCGACCGTCGACCAGCCGGCCGAGGGGCTCGGCGCGGCTGCGGCGGCATCCGTCCTCGCGCAGCTGCGCGACGATCAGCGACCGCGCGAGGGCATCCTGCTGCCGACGCCCGTGGTGTGGAGAGACTCTGCCTGAGCGCCCCTCCCCCAGCGGAACGGCGAGACCGTCGCGTCGCCGGAGATCCAGAAGCGCCAGGGGAACGCCTCGGTCCCCGCGACCCCAGCGACGCCGACGCGCGGCCCGGTCGCGACGTCGGTGATCGGCTCGTCGCGCAGCCACAGCTCGGCGCGCGCACCCTCGAACTGCGCGCCGGTGATCGCGTCGATGCCGTCGTGGATCGGATGCCGCAGCCCCACCGCCTGGCCGAATCGACCGGGTCCGCGCGCGAGGTCGCGCAGTGCCGTGCGGGTCAGGGGCGTCGCCACGCGGCGGCGCACCGCGACGGCATCCGCCCCGTCGACGACCTCGCCCGCGCGCATCAGGATTCCGCCCGCCTGCCCCTCGGGCCCGCACACGACGTTCACGCACGAGTGGATGCCGTGGCTCAGGTAGACGTACAGGTGGCCCGGCTCGCCCCACATCGTGGCGTTGCGTGCGGTGCGGCCCATGCGCGCGTGCGAGCCGGGATCGGCCTGCGGGCCGGTGCCCTGCCCGTGGTACGCCTCCACCTCCGTCAGTCGCACACGCACCTCCGCACCGGCGACGAGTGTGCGCAGCTCCCCGCCGAGCAGCTGCGGGGCGACCTCGGCGGCGAGTCCGCTCAGCTCGGCGCGGGTGGCTCGATGCAGGGCCTCCGAAGGCATGAGGGTCAGAACTGCGGGGCGGTCTGGCACCACGAGGCGTCGAAGCCGGTGAGGGCCACGATCTCATCTCCGGTGCGCAGATCGAGCAGGTGCGTCTCGAGCTTCTGCGGCAGCGGCAGCAGCATCTGGTCGTAGGGGTTGTCGGTCAGATCCGGGGCGATCACGACGGCGGCGTACTGCCCGCTGGGTGAGGCGCAGGCCTGCAGGATCGAGTCCGACGAGTCGACCTCGGCGAGCTTGGTGGCCTTTCCGTCGTCGTCGACGCGCACCACCGCCTGGCCGCTGGGGATCCCGTTCTCGTCGCGCGCGACCACGTGACGCAGCGTGCCGCCGGGGAACGGCGTGATCGTGGTCGCCGTGCCGTAGTCCGGGTCGGACGGCTCCAGCGGCACCTCCGTGCCGTCGGCGAGGTTCAGCTCGACCACCGTTCCGTCGAGCCGTTCGACGATGGCCGTGTAGGTGCCTCGGGAGATGCCCTGGATCGTCGTCGCGAGTCCGAGCGACTGCACGCCCGCATCTGACGAGCGGTCGACGAGCGACAGCGCCCCGTCGAAGTCGATGAACAGCACCGCCGCGCTGTCCGGCACGAACTGCCAGACGAAGATGTTCGCCTCCTTGTCGCCGACCTCGGTCACCACGGGCTCGTCGTCGCCGCTGAGCGACTGGGTGACCAGCACGCTCGCGCGCCCCTCGGTGTCGGTGAGCTTCTTGTCGGAGTAGCTGTACCCCACGTAGCCGCCGCGATCCGAGACCTGGATCGCCCCGACGAAGCCGACGCCGGGCAGGTCGAGCTCGCGCGGGTTCTTGCCGTCGCGGTCCATGACGAGCAGCTTCGAGCCCTCGGCCTCCTCGATCGACACCACGAGCTGCGACGAGGTCGCACGGAAGTCGTTGATCTTGTCGGCGGTGAACACCTTGACGCCCTCGCCGGCGAGGTCGGTGCGGAAGATCGAGTCGTCTCCATCGGGGTCACGTTGCAGCAGGAACAGCGCGGATGCCGGTGTCGAGAAGCTGGTGGTCAGCGTCGACGAGGGTCCGCCGCCCGCCCCCACGGCATCGGCGACGCTCACGGTGTACTCGGTGTCGTCGTCGAGCGGCACGGTGAAGCGGATGCCGATGCCCCGGCCCGCCGCATCGAGGGTGAACGGCACCGCGGGTTCGACCGTCACCTGGGATTCGTCGATCGCCGCGAGCGACTGGTTGGCCGTGAGGATGACGCGACTCCCCGACGACTCGATCGCCTCTTTCGGATTCACCTGCACCTCGGTGATGCGCGGCCCCTGCGTCAGGCTGACGAACCCGAGCGTGCCGCCGACGAGGACGAGGACGCCCAGCACCGCGGCGAGGGCGAACAGGAAGCGTCGGTCGCGCGGAGCGGTGGGGCTCGGCTGCGCCGGTTCGGGGGCCGACACGCCAGATGTCGGACCCTTCTGCGGCCTACGTCCGACATGTGGCGTGTCGGCCCCCGATACCGGAAGGGTGTCGGGTGCGGAAACGGCGGTGGGAGAGGAGGCGGCGGGAGGGGAGGCGGTGACGGGAGGCGAGGCGGCGGCGGGAGGGGCGGCGGTGGCGGGAGTCTCGGCCTCGGCAGCAGAGGGGGTCTCCGTGGTGAGCGTCTCAGCCTCGGCGGCAGGCACCCCGGCTTCGACAGCAGACGTCTCGGCCTCAGGGGCGGGGGCCGACACGCCAGATGTCGGACCCTTCTGCGGACTACGTCCGACATGTGGCGTGTCGGCCCCCGAAACGGGGAGGGTCGTGTCGGCCCCCGAAACGGGGAGGGTCGCGTCAGCCGTCGCGTCAGGCGCCGCCGCGGCGGCGGCTGCGGCCTCGGCCTCGCGGGCGGCCCGCATCTCGGCCCTCGTGCGCGGAACGTCGGGTCGCTGATCGTCAGTACTCATACGGGTCCCGCGGCTCGTCGATCGCCGTCACCGTGGTCGGTTCGACGTGCAGCGATCCGTCGACGTCGGCCTTCACCGTGCCCTCGACCTGCACCCACTGACCGGTGGAGTACTCGCCCGCCTCGATCGTCACGGGCAGCGTCGCGGGCTGCGCGTCGATCACACAGTGCGTGATGACCAAGCGGGTGAGGTTCACGCCGTCGGCATCCGTCGGCGTGACGAACCCCGTGAGGGTGACGGTCTTGCCGTCGTACGCCGCGGTGTTGGTGGCCGTCGCGAACACGCTCGCCCAGTCGCCCACACCGAAGGTGGAGGTGTCGGCCACGCCGAGGGTCACGTCGTCCGCGCCCGCGAAGAGCGCCGTCTGCTCTCCCACCCGCGACATCGCGAGCTCGACCGACAGCGACGCGGGAGGCAGCACGAGCGCGGCGATCACGACACCGGATGCCACGACGCCGCCGGTCACCGTGCCGGCCAGCGCGAGGGTGCGGCGGGGCGTGGACGCGGCATCCGGATGCTCCGATGACTCCGCGGCCGCATGCCCGTGATCGTGCCCGTGATCGCCCTCTTCGCCGAGCGGCAGCGCGAACGACCAGATCGCGCCCGCGATGGTCACGACGGCAGCGGTGCACGCGAACCAGATCGACTCGGGGCTGATGTAGAGATTCAGTCGACCGGTGAGCCCGAGGCCGAGCGTCACGACGGCGACGAGCGTGGCCAGGCCGATGCCCAGCCAGCGGCTGCCGAGTGCCCGGCGTCGGTCGACGCGGTCGTGGACGCGGTCGTGGGTGCGGTCAGACAAAGACGTTCACCCCGATCCCGATCGCGAAGGCGGCGAACACGACGACGCCGACGATGCCGACGAGCGTGCGGGTGGTGAAGGTGGTGCGCATCAGCGCGAGCATCTTGACGTCGACGAGGGGGCCGACGAGCAGGAACGCCACCAGGGCACCCGACGAGAAGGTCGAGGCGAAGGAGAGCGCGAAGAACGCGTCGACATTCGAGCAGATGGCGACCGTCATCGCGAGGGCCATCATCGCGAGGATCGACAGCACCGGGTTCGAGCCGATGGCCAGCAGCACGTCGCGCGGGATCAGCACCTGCACGGCTCCGGCGAGCGCCGAGCCGATGATGAGCGCGGGCATCACCGCGCGCAGCTCGACGAGGAACTGCGTGAGGCTGCGGCGCACCGGCGTGCCGTGTTCGTGGGTGACGCGATCGCAGGTGTCGACGAAACGCTGCGTGAGCATGCCGTTCGGGTCGGGGTGACGGCTGTAGATCCAGCCGATGAGGTTGGCGATCAGGTAGCCGCCGATCAGACGGGCCACCAGGATGCCGTCGTCGAAGCCGAACGCCGCGTGCGTGGTGAGGATGACGATCGGGTTCACGATCGGCGCGGCGATGAGGAAGGTCATGGCCTCGGCCGGCGCGAGTCCGCGCATCATGAGCCCGCGCGCGAACGGCACGTTGCCGCATTCGCACACCGGGATGAGCATGCCCAGCAGCGACAGCACCGCACGACGGGCCCAGGCGCGCTTCGGCAGCCAGCGGTGGATGACGTCGGCGGGCAGCCACACCTGCACCACGATCGAGAGCAGCACGCCGAGGACCACGAACGGCAGCGCCTCGATCAGCACGCTCATCGCGAGCGTCAGGCCGTCCTGGGCCCTGGCGGGAAGGCTGGCGGTGAACAGGTCGGGCAGGAACCGGTCGATGAGGAACAGCGCGACCACCAGGGCCGCACCGAGTGCGACGCCGACCCATGGCGAGCGCGGCGACCGAGAGAGTCGTTGCGGGTGCGGGGTGTGGGTGGCGGTCGGGGCGCTCACGCGGTCGCTACCTCTTCGGCGTCGCGCTTGTTGGTGCAGGAGGCGCACAGGCCGAAGATGTCGACGACGTGCGCGGCATCCGTGAACCCGTGCAGTGCCGCGGTGCGATGCGCCCACTGCTCGACGTCGGTCGCCTCGATCTCGACGGTGAGCCCGCAGTTGCGGCAGATCAGATGGTGGTGGTGGCCCTGCGTGGTGCAGGCGCGATACAGCGCCTCGCCCTCGGGGCTCTGCAGCGAGTCGGCGTCGCCGGCAGCCGCGAGTCCGGCGAGCGCACGATAGACCGTCGCGAGGCCGATGCCGGTGTTCTCATCGCGCAGCCCGGCGTGCAGATTCTGCGCGCTGACGAAGCCGCGCGCATCGGCGAGAGCTTCGCGCACGCGCTCGCGCTGCCAGGTGTTCCGCTGAGCCATACCCACGATTCTAGGCGCGCCGCCCTTGCCGGGCCCTGGGAGTGTCAGGCGCGCACGCGGCGCACACCGCCGCGAGCGCGCTGGATGATCCAGCACACGACGTAGATCGTGAACGACAGGGTGGTGATGTACGGGCTCACCGGCAGTGTGCCGGCGAGAGCGAGCAGGATTCCGCCGACCGCCGACACGAATCCGAACAGGGCCGCGAGCAGGGGCACGGCCACCGGTCCTGCGGTGAGGCGCATCGCGGCGGCGGCCGGGGTCACCAGCAGCGCCATCACGAGGAGCGCGCCGATGATGTGCACGCTCACGGCCACGATGAGTCCGAGCAGCACCATGAACAGCAGGCTGACGGCACGCGTGGGCACTCCGCGCGCGGCGGCGGATTCGGGATCGAGCGAGTCGAAGCGCAGCGGGTTCCACATCAGCAGCAGCCCCAGCAGCACCACGATGCTGATGCCGAGCAGCCAGCCGAGGTCGGGGCTCGACACCGAGACGATCTGTCCGGTGAGCAGGCTGAACCGGTTGGCGCTGCGCCCGTCGTAGAGCGAGAGGAAGAGGATGCCGAGGCCGAGGCCGAACGGCATCAGCACGCCGACGATCGAGTTGCGGTCCCTGGCCTTCGCACCGAGCACGCCGATCAGGACGGCGGCCACGAGCGCCCCGCCGAGCGACCCCGCGACCACACTGCCGCCGAAAAGCAGCGCTGCGGCGGCTCCGGCGAACGACAGCTCGCTGACCCCGTGCACCGCGAACGCGAGGTCGCGCTGCATCACGAAGACGCCGATGAGTCCGCCGACGATGCCGAGCACAGCACCCGCGATGATCGAGTTCGCGAGCAGGGCGACGAGCTCGCCGTAGTCCTGGAAGGAGAAGACGTCGCTCCAGTCGACCGCCGCGACGATGCCGGTCATGACAGTCATGCGGCACCTCCGTGGTCGTGGGCGTGGTCGTGGTGGGGCTCGGCGTCGGGCACGCCGACCACGACGAGACGGTCGCCTGCCCGCAGCACGAACACCGGGGTGCCGTAGAGGGCGGTGAGCACACGCGTCTGCAGCACCTCTTCGGGGGTGCCGAGAACGAACCGCCCGCCGGCGATGTACAGGATCCGGTCGACCCTGCCGAGGATCGGGTTGATGTCGTGCGTGACGAAGAGCACGGCCGCGCCGCGCTCCCGGCGCTGCCGATCGATGATGTCGGTGACGGCGACCTGGTTCGCGAGGTCGAGGTTCGACAGCGGCTCGTCGCACAGCAGCAGCGTCGGCTCGTCGGCGAGCGCCTGCCCCACGCGCAGCCGCTGCTGCTCACCGCCGGAGAGCAGTCCGACGCGTCTGTCGGCGTAGTGCGAGGCGCCGACGGATTCGAGCAGCCGGTCGACCTTCTCCCGGTCGCCCCGATGCGGCACGGGGAAGCCGAATCGGCTGCCCTGCACCCCCAGAGCCACGAGGTCGCGGGCCCGCATGCTCGTGTCGGGGGCGAGCGAGCGCTGCTGCGGGATGTACCCGATGCGCGGATTCCCCTTGCGCACCGGCCCGCCGGCCACCGTGATCTCTCCGGACGAGAGGGGCTGCAGGCCCAAGATCGCCCGCAGCAGTGTGGTCTTGCCCGACCCGGACGGACCGAGCACGGCGATGAACTCACCCGCCTGCACCGTCAGATCGAGACCCGACCACAGCTCCCGGTCGCCGCGCTGCAGAGCGGCTCCACGAATGTCGAGAACGGGGTCCTGCGTCTCGGCTCCTGCCCGCGCGTCGGCGGCGGCGCTCACGACTGGAGCGCGTCGGCGAGGCTCGTGATCGCGTCACTCATCCACTCAGAGTACGACGATCCGTCGGGGAGCAGCTCCGTGAAGGCCACGACGGGGATCCCGGCGGCGGTCGCGGCGTCCTCGACGCGCTGCGTCTCGGCTCCCCCGGTCTGCGCGTTGGTGAGCAGCGCACGCACGTCTCCGCTCTCGATCACGTTCAGCGTCTCGAGCAGGGTCGCGGGGGCGACGTCGCTGCCCTCCTCGACCGATTCCGCGAAGCCCTCGGGGGTGACGTCGGTGAGCCCGGCGGCCGCGGCGAGGTATCCGGGAACGGGCTCGGTGATGATGACGTTCGCCCCACCGGCCTCGGTCTTCAGCGTCTCGAGGTCGGTCTCGAAGCCTTCGAGGTCGGCGACGATCTTCTTCGCGTTGGCGGTGAAGTCCGCCTCGCCGTCGGGGTCGATCTCGCTCAGCTCGTCGGCGATCGCCTCGACGACGTGGATCATCGTGTGCGGGTCGAACCAGACGTGCTCGTTGAAGCCCTCGATGTGGTCGTGGCCTTCGTGACCCGCTTCGCCATCTGCGTGGTCATGCGCGTCCTCGCCCTCCTCGGCGGAGTGCTCGTGCCCCTCGTTTCCGGGGTAGTCGTGCGAGAACTCGACCGCGGTGACCAGATGCGGGTCGCCGGCATCCTGCAGCAGCGTGTCGATGAAGGCGTCGTAGCCGCCGCCGTTCTCGATGACGAGGTCGGCCTTCTGCACCGTGAGGCGGTCGCGCGCCGAGGCCTCGTACGAGTGCGGGTCCTGCGTGACGGACTCGATGATCGAGGTGACGTCGACGCGGTCTCCGCCGATCTGTGCGGCCAGGGAGCCGTAGACGTTGGTGCTCGCCGCCACGGTGACGGTGCCGCCGTCCGCACCGGCCCCCGCGGGGGCGGAGGAGCATCCGGCCAGCGTCAGGGCGGCGACGGATGCGAGGGCGAGGGCGACGAACGGCTTCTTCATGTCGCCCACTCTAGACGCTAATGAGAACCATTATCAAATTGACGGCGGGCGCATTTCGTCTCGCTGCGCTCGCTCAGCGACCGGGCCCCTGTCGTCAAGTGGGAGCCCGGCCGTTGAGCGAGGAGCGCAGCGACGAGACGAAACGCGTCAGCCGATCAGACCGGACGCGATCCACACCGTCGAATCCGCCGGTACAGCCCCGTCGACGACGGTGCCGAGCACGACATCCGCAGCATCCGTCCCGAGCTCGAACGGCTCCGCCCCGAAGTTCGTCACGACCTGCCAGCCGTTCGGGCGGGCGAAGCGCAGCACGTCGGCGCGACCGGTCTCGATCCACTCGAGGCTCTCGTCTGTCTGCAGCTCGCGACGCAGCCGCAGAGCCTCGCGGTACAGGGTCAGAGTCGACGACGGGTCGCCGTCCTCGACATCCACCGCGTACCGGCCGAACCAGTCGGGCTGGGGCAGATGCGCCTCGCCGGATCCGAATCCGAACGAGGGGCCGGATGCCGTCCACGGCAGCGGCACACGGCATCCGTCACGTCCGAGACCGTCGAAGTCGGCTCCGCGGAAGAACGAGGGGTCCTGTCGCTCGTCCGGACCGATCTCGGCGACCTCCTGCAGACCGAGCTCCTCGCCCTGGTAGAGGTATGTGCTGCCGGGCAGGCCGAGCAGCAGCAGCGTCGCGGCGTGCGCGCGGCGAAGACCCCCCTCGCGGTCGAGCTGATCGGCGGGGCCTCCGGCGGCGACCCACTCCACGCCCTGCTTCACCCCGGTGCGACCGGCGAGCGGCGCCAGACCGTAGCGGGTCGCGTGACGCGTGACGTCGTGGTTCGACAGCACCCAGGTGGTCGACGAGCCGGTCTCGCGAGCCTGCGCGAGGTTGTCGGCGATGATCGTGCGGAACTGCGTCGCGTCGAAGTCCGCGACGAGCAGGTCGAAGTTGAACGCCTGCCCGAGCCCCTCCGCCGACGCGTACTTCGCCCGGCGCTCGGGTGTGCGCACCCAGGCTTCGGCGACGGCCGTGCGGGGCGGGTCGTACTCGTTGAAGACCCGGCGCCACTCGGCGTACACCTCGTGCACGTCATCGCGGTCGTACAGCGGGTGGCTGCCGTCGTGCGGCAGGAGCTCGAGCTCGGCGGTGCTCGGCAGCGGTTCGCTGAGATCCTTGGTGAGCATGTGCGCCACGTCGATGCGGAAGCCGTCGACGCCCCGGTCCGACCAGAACCGCAGGGTCGTCAGGAAGTCCTCCCGCACCTCCGGGTGATCCCAGTTGAGGTCGGGCTGCTCGGGCGCGAAGCTGTGCAGGAACCACTGTCCGTCCTCGACGCGCTCCCAGGCCGATCCGCCGAAGGCGGCGGTCCAGTCCGTCGGGGGCTCGGAGCCGTCGGGCCCGGAGCCCTCACGGAAGATGTACCGCTCGCGCGCCGCCGAGCCGCGCCCTGCGGCGAGCGCCTCCCGGAACCATTCGTGCAGATCCGACGAGTGGTTCGGCACGATGTCGACGATCACGCGGATGCCGCGCTCGTGCAGCGCCGCGACCATGTCGTCGAAGTCGTCGAGCGTGCCGAGACGCGGGTCGACGTCGCGGTAGTCCGCCACGTCGTAACCGCCGTCGGCGAGGGCCGAGGGGTAGAACGGGCTGAGCCACACGGCGTCGATGCCGAGATCGCGCAGGTAGTCGGCGCGCGAGACGATGCCCGGGATGTCGCCGAGTCCGTCGCCGTTCGCGTCCGCGAAGCTGCGGGGGTAGATCTGATACACGGCGGCCTGCCGCCACCATGCTGCCGTCGTGTCGTCGCGGGTCTCGGTGAGAAGCGCATCGGTCATGAGGGGTACTGCTCCTTCGTGTTGCGGTCTGCGGTGGGAGATGCGTCAGCCCTTGACGGCGCCCTGCGTGACGCCCTCCATGACGAAGCGCTGCGTGAACAGGTAGGCCAGGATCGCCGGGGCCATCGCCATCAGGTACGAGGCGAACGACACGTTGTAGTTGTTGCTGAACTGGGTCTGGAACAGGTTCTGCCGCACGGGCAGGGTCTGCATCGCGGGATCGGAGATGATCAGCGACGGCATCATGAAGTCGTTCCAGGCGTACAGGAACGCGAAGATCCCGACGGTCGCGCTCATCGGTGCGAGCAGCGGGAAGATCAGCTGCCAGAACGTCTGCCACGTCGTCGCGCCGTCGATGCGCGCGCTCTCCTCGAGCTCGAGCGGGATCGAACGGAGGAATGCGGTGAACAGCAGCACGCTGAAGCTCAGCTGGAACATCGTCGCGAGGATGATCACGCCGAACGGGTTGTCGAGTCCGACCCATCCGGTGAGCTGGATCTGCGGCAGCGCGACCACGGGGAACGGGATGAACATCGCGGCCAGCAGGTAGAAGAACGACCAGCGGAACAGGCGGTGGTCCCAGTTGCGGACGATCGCGTACGAGGCGAATGCCGCGAGGATGATCGTCGCGATGACCGTTCCGGCGGTGACCAGCAGCGAGATGCCGGCGCCGACCGGGAACTTCGTGAGGTTCCATGCCTCGACGAAGCCGTCGATGCTGAACGGAGCCGGCAGCGAGAAGGCGTTGCCGTCGACCGCCTGGCCGGTGGTCTTGAAGGCCATCGAGATGGTCACGTACAGCGGCAGCAGCACGGTGAACGCGCACAGGATCAGGATGATCGTGCCCGACCAGTTGACGCGCTCCATACGGATGCGCGGCTTCTTGCCCGAGGTGGGGATGGTGGTGAGTGTCTGCGTCGACATCAGAGTGCGTTCCTTCCGCGGGTCAGCGACAGCTGCAGCAGGGAGATGAGCACGGCGACGATGAAGAAGATCGTCGCGTTCGCCATCTGGTAGGCGTAGTCGCCGCCGTTGAAGCCCGCGATGATCGTCATCGCGACGCTGCGGGTGGAGGTGCCGGGTCCGCCGTTGGTGAGGCCGACGATGATGTCGTAGGCGTTGAGGAAGCCCTTGAAGCCGAGGATCACGTTGATCACCACGTAGCCGGCCACGAGCGGCAGTGTGATGCGGAGCAGCTGCTGCGTCTTGCTCGCGCCGTCGATGCTCGCGGCCTCGTACACCTCGCCCGGCACCGAGAGGAGCCCTGCGATGTAGATCAGCAGCGTGCCCGGCACGGCCTGCCAGGCGGTCACGATGACGATCGCGACCCAGGCGAGATCCGGATTGGCGAGCAGGCTGGTCGACAGCCACGGGATGCCGGTGGCGGCGCCCGCGGCCGGGATGGAGTTGGAGAAGAGGAAGTTGAAGACGTAGGCGATGATGATGCCCGAGATCACCATGGGGATCACGAAGATCGTGCGAAGACCCGTCTTGAAGCGGATGCGGGAGGTCAGCCCGACCGCCAGCAGGAACGCGATCACGTTGACGACGATCACCGTCGCGATCGAGAAGCCGAACGTGAACAGGTAGCTCTGCAGGATGGCCGGGTCGCTGAACATCGCGATGTAGTTGGTCAGCCCGTTGAAGCTCCACTCTCCGATGCCGATCGAGTCGGTGAAGCTGAAGAAGATCCCCATGACGCCGGGCACCGTGATCGCGAGCGTGAAGAGCACCAGCGTCGGCAGCAGGAACAGGTAGTAGATCGGCTCGACCTTGCGAGTGCGGCGCCCGAGCTTGCGGGTGCCGCCCGTGACGATCGCCGTGGTGTCGGTCGTCGCGCTGTTCGGCCTGGTGAGGTTCGACGCGGCGGGAGTCGCCGCGGGATTCGGGAGAGCGGGATTCGGGAGAGCGGTGTTCGTCATGGCGTGGACTCCTCTGTCTCGCCGGATGCGGAGTCCTCACCGGAGGCGTTGTCCTGGGTCGACGGGATCGGAGCGCGGAACGCGATCCTCGCCCAGTCGGCATCCATGGTGCGCAACGTGGAGGTCGGGGACGCGCCGAGCACCATGGCCTGCGCGTAGTTGAAGACCGGAAGGGTCTTGGGCACGAGCACCGACGGACCCTGATAGATCTGGCCGTTCTGGTAGTACTCGACCATGCCCGCGACGCGCGGGTCGTCGGGAGCCGGAGCATCGTTCGTGGGGGTGAACCCGAGCTGCGAGGCGTTGTACTCCTCGATGTGCTCGGGCAGGAACAGGTACTCCAGGAAGTCACGGGCGGCCTCCTGGTGGCGCGATCCCTCGGGGATCATCGCGGCGAGGTCCATGTTGACGCGCACGCCGAGGTCGGCGGGGTCGTCGGTCATCGGCAGCGGGAAGGTGCCGAGGTCGAGGTCGGGGGCGGTCTTCTCGATCTCGCTGAACGCCCACGGCCCCTGCAGGTACATCGCGGCCTCGCCCTTGCCGAAGGCGAGGTTGCCGTCGCCGTAACCCCGGCTCGCGGCATCCGCGTTCGTGTAGTCCTTCACCAGCGTCATCATGCGATCCATGGGCTCGGCGAAGTCCTTCTCGAACGAGACCTCCGAGTCGGGTCCCACACCGGTGCCTTCGGTCGCGAGCGTGTCGAAGAAGTCGATCACGTCGACCGATCCGCCGGCGGTGTAGTCGTACCAGCCCTGCGCGACGGTCCAGTCGTCCTTGAAGGTGGCGTAGAACGGGTCGATGCCCGCCTGCTTCAGCTGATCGCAGACGGCGAGGAGCTCGTCCCAGGTCTGCGGGACCTCGAGGCCCTGCTGCGCGAAGATCTCCTTGTTGTAGATCACGGAGGCGCCCATCACCGAGTAGGGCAGTGCGCTCGTGCGCCCCTCGCACGACCCGTACTGCTCCATCAGGGGCTGCAGGTCGTCGCGGATGGTCGAGGCGGCGTCGGTGCCCGACAGATCGGTGAGCGCGCAGCGCTGCACGAAGCGGGCGATCTCGTAGTTGTAGTTGGCGAGCATGATGTCGGGCGGGTTGCCCCGCACGAAGCTGGCCGAGACGACATCGACACCCGAGGTGTCGATCTCGACGCGGACGTCGTCCTGCGAGGAGTTGTACTGCGCCACGAGCTCGGTCATGAACTCGATCGCCTCCCGCTTGCTGAAGGTGAAGCGGATGGTCTCGGTTCCGCCGGCCGTCGAGCAGCCGGTGAGGGCGGCCCCGACCAGGGCGAGAGCGGCCGCACCGGCGACGATCTGCGCCGGGCGTGGTGGTTTGACAGACACCGTTGTCCTTTCATGCTGTAGATACGCAGACTAAATCTAGTGAGCGAATTTACTTCGATGAACGGTACTGTCTCATGTGAACGAGAGTGAGGTCAAGACCCGTGACAGAAGTATCCGCAGGTCTGGGCACCGGACGAGCCAGTGTCGGCGCGATCCTCGACTTCGCGTGGACCGCCGGCGAGTTCACCGCGAGTGAGGCGATGGCGACCACCACGCTGACCCGCTCGACCGCGATCGACGCGATCGACACCCTCGTCGACGCCGCCGTGCTGCGGGAACTCCCCAACGCACGGGTGGCAGGGAGCTACCGCGCGGGGCGCCCCGCGCGGCGCTTCGTGCTGGCATCCGACCTCGGCGTCGTCATCGGGGTGGATGCCGGAGACACCCACCTCGCGGTCACGATCTCGGATCCGCTCGAGCGCACCCTCGTGCACCACCGCACCGACCTCGATCCGACGCAGTCGGCGGCTGCGCGGCGCGCGACGATCCTGGACCAGATGGCGCACGCGCTCGCCGAGGCCGACGTCTCGCGCGAGGCGGTGCTCGCGATCTGCGTCGGGGTCGCCGCGCCGGTGAACAGGGCCGGCATCTCACCGCCGCACCCCGAGGGCTTCTGGGAGCGCACCAACCCGGGGCTCGCCGACGCTCTCGACGAGTGGGCCCCCGTCGTCGAGATCAAGAACGACGCCCAGCTCGCCGCGATCGCCGAGGGGTCCGCGGGGGCCGCGGTCGGATGCCGCGACTACGTCGCCCTGCTCGCGAGCGAACGGTTCGGCGGGGGCGTGGTCGTGGACGGCCACGTGCTGCACGGCGCGCACGGCGGCGTCGGCGAGGGCGTCGTGTTCGACCACATCATCGGAGTCGGGTCGGCCTTCGGCCTGCGATACGCCCTGCAGGACGAGGTGCGTGCGGGGGTCGAGAGCGGCGAGATCTCGTCGGAATCGGCGATCGGCCGGCTCGCGGGCGCGGAGCGCATCGATCCGCGGACCGTGTTGACCGCGGCATCCGCCGGTGATGCCGATGCGCGGCTCGCGACGTCGCGGGTCGGCGCGACCCTCGCCCGCGTCGTCGGCGTGCTCGGCAGCATGTACGACCCGGCGCGCGTAATCATCTGCGGAGGGGTCGCCGAGAGCATCGAGCCCGTGCTCGCCGCCGCACGCGAGGTGCTGCCGGCCCAGCTGCACCTGCCGGCCCCCGAGATCCTCGCCTCCACGCTCGGCGCCGAGGTCGTATCGATCGGCGCCGTCGCGACCGCGCGGATGGCCGCCCGCGAGGTGGCCGTGCCCCTGCTGGCGGAACGGCGCCTCAGCGCGGTCGGCTAAGTCCGCGGGTCTCGGGCAGCGAGAAGGGTGGCGGTGCCGGATGTCTCGAGCACTGCCACCCTCGTCGATGCCGACGCTTTCGCGACTAGGTCGCAGAGACCCATCTGACTCCCGCGGCGTTCGCCGTGTAGCGGCGCACCGCATCCGTTTCGATCTCTTCGATGAACGGGACGATCACCTGCCACAGCGCCCAGTGCTCGGCCGAACCCGGTTCTCCGTCGTCTTCGCCGTCATCGAGCACGGGGACCTGGGCTGCGAACCCGAAGCGGGCCGCGTTCTCGTCTGAGACGAGTACTTCCAGCACCGCGCCGCGAGCGGCGACGGACAGCAGCTGCAGCCTCGCCGGAATCAGCGCAGTTCCGTGGGCGGTGTCCCACGTGCTGCGGACCGCGCGGACGAGTGCGTCGTCGGATGTGTCGGGTTCCATGGCAGGGCCTTTCCTCAGCTGGCGACGTTGATCACCCATTGCGGGCACACGGTGACGCCCATGCAGTATGCCGTGATGAGGCCCTTCTGGTAGTTGTCGCTCATGCGGGTGTTCTCGACGACCACCTTGACGGCCATGGTGCGCTTCGGGGTGCAGGAGCCCAACCAGCACTCCCATTCAATCGCGTCCGTCACGTAGATGATGGCGCTGCCCTGAATCACACGGCCCCCGTCGGGGCGAGGGAACTTCGTGGTCTTCTGGATCATGTTCAGGTTCACGTGATGCTTGTTCTGAACCTTCGTCAGACCCCAGGTGGTGCCATTTCCCGCGCGCGCGACTGTCGACTTCGCGATCTTGTCTGTCCACCTCGAGACGATCCGATACGCAGGATCCGCTGCGGCGGCCGCCGCCAGATCCTCAGGCGATGCCGGCGCCATCTGCGAGGTATCGGGCGCCGCAGAGCGTGACCGCGACGACGCGTCGAACGAGTCGGCCCGCGTGACCTGAGCCTCGACATCAGCCTGCGCGGCTGTGCCTTCTGCACCCGTCGGCACGTAGCCGAAAGTGGTGAAGGAGGTCGGGTCGTCCGCAGCGTCCGCAGCGTGCGCGGCTGACGGCACGAGAAGTGCGCCCACCATCACCACAGTCGCGACCAGTGCAGACCGGAACCGCCTCTTCGTCGTCATACGTCATCCTTCGCTCGATGGATCGGCTGTCCCGCTCACTATAGGAATCGGCGAGCGCCACGTATGTCACCCTTTCGGGGGACACACGGCGGCCCTTTCGGACGGGCGAGCACTTCCTGACACACCTCATTCCGTCCCCGTAAAACGGTCGCGGCACGGGCGAGCCCAGGGTGAGCAGGCACGCGTCGGCGCAGCATCCTGACAACTCGAGAACAGAGCCTGAGGCCCCATGGGGCCCTCGTCGCTTTCACACTGCCCGGGGTCACGTGTCGACTTACCAATCCAGAAGATCAGCCCCTCCCCCTGAAGTGCTCTCAGCCGATGCACTGTTGCGGGCCGGCTCACATCACTCCACGAGCAGTGCGGGCTCCTCGAGCACGGAGGCCACGTCGGCGATGAAGCGGCTCATGCCGTCGCCGTCGATCACGCGGTGGTCGAAGGATCCGGCAACCGTGGTGACCCAGCGGGGACGCACCTCGCCGTCGACGACCCACGGCTTCTGGCTGATCGTGCCCATGGCCACGATGCCCGCCTCGCCGGGGTTGATGATGGGCGTGCCGGCATCCATCCCGAACACACCGATGTTGGTGATCGTGATCGTGCCGCCCTGCTGGTCGGCGGGGCTGGTCTTGCCCTCGCGCGCCGTCAGGGTGAGGCGGTTCAGGGCCCGGGCGAGGTCCTTCATGCTGAGGTCCTGCGCGTCCTTGATGTTCGGCACCAGCAGGCCGCGGGGGGTGGCCGCCGCGATGCCGAGATTCACGTAGTGGCGCACCGAGATCTCGGCCCCGCCCTCGGTCTCCACCCAGGCCGCGTTCACCATCGGGGTGCGGCGGGCCGCCCAGATGACCGCGCGAGCCATGATGAGCAGCGGCGAGACGCGGATGTCGGCGTAATCGGGCGAGGCCTTGAGGCGCTTGACGAGCTCCATCGTGCGGCTCGCGTCGATCTCCTTCCACACGGTCACGTGCGGGGCGGAGTAGGCGCTCTGCACCATCGCCGACGAGGTGGCCTTGCGCACGCCCTTGACCGGGATCGACTCGGTGCGGTCGTCGGACGCGGTCGCTGCCGGCGCGGCCGGCGACAGCCCCCGGGCGAGGCCCGAGGGTGCGCTCTGCGGCGCGGGCACCGTCTCCTCGCGCACGGCACCCCACTCGGGCGTCTCGATGTTGCGGAACACACTGGCCTGCTGGGCGTGGGTGACGACGTCGTCGCGGGTGACCTCGCCGTCGGCGCCGGTCGGCGTGACGGTCGTGAGGTCGACGCCGAGGTCGCGGGCGAGCTTGCGGATCGGAGGCTTCGCGATCACGCCGACGGACGAGCGCACCGGACGCTCCGCCGGACGCTTGCGACGAGACGTCGCGCCGCCGCCGGTGCCGTAGCCGACGAGGACCGACCCGCCGCCCTCTTCGGGCGCGGGCGCCTCGGCGGTCGCGACCACGCCGGGACCGGCGTCGTCGCGGGCATCCGTCACGAAGGTGATGATCGGGGCGCCGACCTCGACCGTCTCGCCCTCGGCTGCGAGCAGCTCGCCGACGACGCCGGCATGCGGCGAGGGCAGCTCGACGAGCGACTTGGCCGTCTCGATCTCGCAGATGACGTCGTTGATGGCGACCGTGTCACCGGGTGCGACCTTCCACGTCACGATCTCGGCCTCGGTCAGCCCCTCGCCGACATCGGGAAGGGTGAAGTTCTGCGTGCTCATGAGCGGTCCTTTCGGAACGGCGAGATCAGTAGGCCAGCGAGCGGTCGACGGCCTCGAGGATGCGGTCGGCATCCGGGAGGTAGGTGCCCTCGAGCTTCGCGGGTGGGAACGGGGTGTCGTACCCCGAGACGCGCAGCACCGGTGCCTCGAGGGCGTAGAAGGCGCGCTCCATGACGGTCGCCGCCACCTCGCTGCCGATGCTGGTGAAGCCCGGCGCCTCCTGCGCGTAGACCATGCGACCGGTCTTGCGCACCGAGTTGAGGATGGGCTCGTAGTCGATGGGCGACAGCGAGCGGACGTCGACGACCTCGCAGCTGGTGCCCTCGGACTCGGCGAGCGCCGCCGCCTGCAGCAGGGTCGTGACCATGGCGCCATGACCGACGAGGGTCACGTCGGAGCCGGTGCGCACCACGCGCGACGAGTGCAGCGGCGCCGCGGATCCGGCGAGGTCGACCTCGCCCTTGGGCCAGTAGCGGCTCTTGGGCTCCATGAAGATCACCGGATCGTTCGACGCGATGGCCTCCTGGATCATCCAGTACGCGTCGTTCGGGGTCGACGGCGACACCACACGCAGACCCGGGGTGTGCGCGAAGTAGGCCTCGGGGCTCTCCTGGTGGTGCTCGACGGCACCGATGTGCCCGCCGTACGGGATGCGGATCACGATGGGCAGGCTGAGGTTTCCCTCGTGACGGTTGGTGAGCTTCGCGAGCTGCGTCGTGATCTGGTCGAACGCCGGGAACACGAATCCGTCGAACTGGATCTCGATCACCGGACGGAACCCGACCATCGCGAGTCCGATCGCGGTGCCCACGATCCCGGACTCGGCGAGGGGAGTGTCGAGCACGCGCTGCTCGCCGAAGTCGCGCTGCAGGTGCTCGGTGACGCGGAACACGCCGCCGAGCTTGCCGATGTCCTCACCCATGAGCAGGACCTTGGGGTCATCCTCCATCGCCTTGCGCAGTCCGGCGTTGAGCGCCTTGCTGAACGGCATCGTCTCGAGGGTCACTTGCCGTCTCCTTCGAACGATGCCTCGTACCTCTTGTGCCAGGCCTTCTGCTCCGCGATGAGCGGATGCGGATCGCTGTACACGTGGTCGAAGATCTTGTCGGCTGTCGGGGCGCCGAGCTCGACGCTCCGGGCGCGCAGGTCCTCCGCCGCATCGGCCGCCTCGGCCTCGACGTCGGCGAAGAACTGCGCCGATGCTCCCCGGTTCTCGAGGAAGGCGCGCATCCGGTCGATCGGGTCGCGCAGGGCCCAGGACTGCTCCTCGTCCGAGCCGCGGTACTTGGTGGGGTCGTCGCTGGTGGTGTGCGCACCGAGCCGGTAGGTGACGGCTTCGATCGCCCGGGGTCCGGCCCCGCCCCGCGCCTCGTCGAGGGCGATGCGGGACACCGCGTAGCTGGCGAGCACGTCATTGCCGTCGACCCGGATGCTGGGGATGCCGTAGCCGGCGCTGCGCTCGACGAGCGGCACGCGCGACTGCGTCGACACGGGCACCGAGATCGCCCAGTGGTTGTTCTGCAGGAAGAAGACGGTCGGCGCCTGGTAGCTGGCGGCGAAGACCATGGCTTCGTGCACATCGCCCTGGCTCGATGCCCCATCGCCGTAGTAGACGATGACGGCCTCGTCTCGCTCGGGGTCCCCGGTGCCGGAGCGACCGTCGAAGTTCAGCCCCATCGCGTACCCGGTCGCGTGCAGCACCTGCGAGCCGAGCACGAGCGTGTACAGCCGGGTGTTGCCGTTCTTGGGATCCGTGGGGTCCCATCCGCCGTGCGAGACGCCGCGCATGAGCTTGATGATGTCGACGGGATCGACGCCGCGGATGCGGGTGACCGCGTGCTCCCGGTACGACGGGAAGATCGTGTCCTGCGCACGCGCGGCTCGGGCGGATCCGACCTGCGCGGCCTCCTGCCCCCGGCTCGGCGGCCACAGGGCGAGCTGCCCCTGGCGCTGCAGGTTCGTGGCCTGGGTGTCGATCGCGCGGATGACGACCATGTCGCTGTAGAACTGCTCGAGCTCGGCGTCGCTGATCGCCTCGATCAACGGCAGATAGCGCTCGGCGGCCGGGCTGGGCGTGAAGCGACCGTCCTGATCGAGGACGCGGACGAGTTCAGTCTCTGGCGAGGTCACGGTCCCACGCTACCGGCGTGCGCATGCGTGGTCACGCATACCTAGGACGTCCTCGCATCTGCCGGGAAACCGGAGAACAGGCGGTCTCGGTGCGCCCCGCCGGTCTCGAGGCGAGGTCAGCGGAGGCGGGCGGCGACCTCGAGAACGCGGTCGACCGAGGCCTCCTCGCCCACGGAGATGCGGATGCCGTCGCCGGGGAACGGACGCACGATCAGGTCGGCCGCCACGAACGCGGCCGCCACCGACTCGGTGCGCTCCCCGGTGGGGAGCCAGACGAAGTTCGCCTGGGTGTCCGGGACGTCCCAGCCCTGCGCGCGCAGCCCCTCGAGCAGGCGGGTGCGTCGCTCGACGATCACGGCGACCCGTTCGAAGAGCTCGGCCTCGGCATCGAGGCTCGCGATCGCCGCGTTCTCCGCCGCCGACGTGACCGACAGCGGGATGCCCGTCGTCCGGGCCGCGTCGAGGACCTTCTCGTTGCCGATCGCGTACCCGATGCGCAGACCCGCGAGCCCGTACGCCTTGGAGAAGGTGCGCAGCACGACCACGTTCGGATGCCGTTCGAACACCCGCTCCTCGAGTCCGTCGACCGCATCCGGTGCCGTCACGAACTCGGCGTAGGCCTCGTCGAGGACGATCAGCACGTCGGTCGGCACGCGCTCGACGAAGGTCGCGAACTCGTCGCTGGTGATGATCGGCCCGGTCGGGTTGTTCGGCGTGCAGAGGATGATCGCCCGGGTGCGGTCGGTGACGGCATCCGCCATCGCGTCGAGATCGTGACGCGACTCCGCGGTCAGCGGCACCGGAACCCCGGTCGCGCCGGCGACCAGCGGGAGGCTCGGGTAGGCCTCGAAGGACCGCCACGCGTAGACGACCTCGTCGTCCACGGAGGCGGTGGCGAGGATGAGCTGGTGGAGGATCGACACGCTCCCGGCCGCGACGTGCACCTGGTCGGGCTCGACCGCGTACCGCGCGCCGAGCCGCTCGCGCAGCCGCGTGGCCGTGGCGTCGGGATAGCGGTTGATCGGCGTGGTGTGCTGCAGCGCGGCGGCGACCGAGGGGAGCGGCTCGAACGGGTTCTCGTTGCTCGACAGCTTGTAGGCGTCGGGTCCTGCCTGCTTGCCCTGTCGGTACGGCGCGAGAGCGGCGATGGCGGGACGGATGCGCGGCAGGATCGGGTCGGTCACAAGGATGAGTCTAAGGATCCCGCAGGCCCTGGCGACCACTTTCCCGGAGTAGTACCATTTTGGTATGGCGATGACGGTGAGACTTCCCGAGGAACTCGATGCCCAGCTGAACGCGCTCGCCGAGCGCCGGCACACGTCCAAGCACGCGCTGCTCATCGAGGCCGCAGATCGTTTTCTCCGCGAGGAGGTCACCACCGAACAGGCCGTGACCATCGCACGTGATGTCGCCGATCGGTACTCGGAGCTGATGAAGAAGCTGGAAGACGCGTGACCCGTTACCTCGAGCTTCCGCAGGCGGTCGGGATTCTCGAGGCACTCGGCTTCCATGTCCGGGACATCGGCCTGCTGTCGTCGGCGCTGTCCCGCCCGGGGAGCTCGATGTTCGGTGTGGAGGCGTACGCGGGGCTCGAGCTCAAGGCGGCGTCGCTGCTTTCATCGCTGAGCCAGAATCACCCCCTCTTCGACGGCAACAGGCGGTTCGCCTGGATCATGACCATGACCTTCTTGGAGCTCAACGGGCTGATCATCGACATGGATCTCGAGACGGCGTTCGATCTGATCCTGCGAACTGCCCAGAGCTCCGCGTCACTCGAGGAGATCGCGGACTCACTTCGGGCACACATCCGCTGACTTCTCGCGCCGCGCATGGAAGACTGGCTTCACCATGCGCTTCATCATCCGAGTCGTCGTCAACGCGTTCGCCCTCTGGGTCGTCACGCTGATCCCCGCCCTGCAGGTGCAGATCCGAGCGTTCGCGCCCGGCGAGACCCTGCAGCTCGTGCTGACCCTTCTCGCGGTCGCCGCCATCTTCGCGCTGGTCAACACGATCATCGGCACCGTCGTCAAGATCGTCGCGTTCCCGCTGTACATCCTGACCCTGGGGCTCATCGGCTTCGTCATCAACGGCTTCCTGCTGTGGCTCACCGCCTGGATCACGAGCGGCTTCGGCTGGGGCCTGACGGTCGGCAGCTTCTGGTGGGGTGTGCTCGCCGCGCTGATCATCTCGCTGATCAACGGAGTGTTCGGCTTCATCCTGCGCCCCCAGAGCAAGAAGCAGCGCCGCGACTGAGCGGCGGACAGCGACTGAGTGACGGACACGACCGGCCGGTCACTGCACCCGCTCCGCGTGGTACTCGGTGCGTTCGATGATCTCGGCGTCGGAGAGCTCGTCCCAGAAGCCGTCGAGGGCCTCCACCCTCGGGTCTCCCGAGGCATCCGCCATCGCCGCGGTCTCGGTGTAGGAGTGCAGCAGATGGGTGTCGACCCAGATGTCCTCGATCGTGTCGAGCGGATCCCCCTCCCGCGAGAGGATGACGCTGTCGGGTGACCCCGTGCCCTCGGGCGAACCGCCGCCGGCCAGCGCCGACACCGGGTCATCGGTGTGCCGCAGCTGCACGAGGGTCTGGTCGGGGTCGAGCGTGGGTTCGACCGGGCTCCCCGCCGTGATCTGCACCTGCACGTCGAACTCGCTCTCCATGGACAGATGCCCGGTGACCATGCCGGACTGGGAGTGGGCGACGACGTCGACCTCGTCGCCGGCCTCCGCGCCCGCGGCGGCGAGGGCGTCGACGGTCGCCTGATACGACGCGGAGCGCTTGTTCGTGTACAGCTCGGCGTTGGACTTGAGGTCCCAGGGCTCGCGGCCGCCCCAGCCGACGCTCTGCGTGCCCTTCAAGTAGGCGACGTAGCGGGTGCGTCCGTCGGCATAGGAGTACTTCTCCACCGCCACCTGCGCTCCCTCGGCGGTGGGCATGCGGCGGAAGGCCGCGGCCAGACCGGTGGGGCCGCTCGACGGCGACGAGGTCTTCACGGGGGCGACGGACACCCGATCGGCCGTGCCGGAGAGCGTCTCGCCCGGCAGCACCTTGCCGAACCCCGAGAACACGCCCACCAGCGCCGCCAGTCCGAAGACGTCGCCGTACAGCGCCGGCAGCACCGGGTTGCCGACCAGCCCGTCGAATCGTCGCGTGCGCCAGTCGGCCTCGAGCTGAACGGCCATCGCGCGGATGCGGTCGTCCGACGCGCCGAGCCGTTCCGCCCGGAGTCTCAGCCGATCGGCCACCGCAGGATCCGTCCGTGCGAGCATCTCGGCCTCGGCCCGCAGCTCGACGTACTCGTAGACATCCGCCATGAGCAGCGTGCTCGACACGGCTTCGCGGCATTCCTCCGTCAGCGACGACACGTGCTGGACGGCGCCCCACAGCGCGATCGTGTCGACGTACGCGCTGAACCCCGGTGTGTCGACGATGATCCGCTGCGCACTGTCGAGCGCGACCCGCGCGGCGTCGATGCGCGAGGCGACCCGGTCGAGGCGACCAGCGGCCTCGCGCAGCACCTCGGGATCGATGGAGATCACCCCGCCGTGATCGATCGTCAGCCCGCTCATGCCGCATCGATCCGGGCGACCTCGGCCTCGCGATCGCGGGCGCCCGCCGCCTCTGCGCCCACGCGCCGGGCGATGTCGGCCAGCGTCTCGCGCAACGCCGTCACCCCGCCGGAGTGCCATCGGGTGTCGACGGCGAGACCGCGCAGGGCCGCCGCGGCGTCGTCGAGCGCGTCGATCGCGGCGCGGATCTCGCGGGCGGCCCGCGCCTTGGCCCATGCGGCATCTGCCGAGCTCGTCGGTGCGAGTGCGTAGGAGGAATGCATGCGGCCAGCATCCGCGATCCGGGGGTGCCCGCAGGCCGCGGAATCCCCGATTTCCCGGCCGCGGTGAGCAGTCGGGCGGCGAACGAGGTCGGTGCAGAGGGCGTCGAGACCGCCGGAGTGGCACGCGGGCGTCGCGCGGATCGACGACGAGCGGCAGAATAGGACGGTGACATCCCCGGATCCCTTCCGCGTGATCTTCGTGTGCACGGGGAACATCTGCCGCTCTCCGATGGCCGAGGTCGTCTTCCGCGATCTCGCGGAACGCCAGGGCCTCGGCTCGCGGATCATCTCGCGCAGCGCGGGGACGGGAGACTGGCACCTCGGCGAGCGGGCAGACCACCGCACGCTCGACGCCCTCGCCCGACGGGGGTACGACGGCTCGCAGCATCGGGCGAAGCAGTTCACCTTCGCCTCGTTCGCGGACAACGATCTGGTGGTCGCGCTCGACCGCACCCACGAACGGAACCTGCGCGAATGGGCGCGGGACGAAGACGAAGAGGGCAAGGTCACGCTGCTGCTCGGCTTCGACCCCGGCGCCGTCACCCATGACGTGCCCGATCCGTACTACGCGGGCCCCGAGATGTTCGATTCCGTGCTCGGTATGATTGAGACGGCGACCCGCGGCCTGTTCCGCCAGCTCGAGCCGGCCATCCGTCGGCCCCGCACGCCCCCCTCGCCAGGGGCCCTATCAGGAGGACTCCCCTGACTTTCCAGCCTTCGCTCCCGCCCCAGCCCCTGAGCCCCCTCGACGGTCGCTATCGCGGCGCCGTCACCGGACTCGCCGACTTCCTCTCGGAGGCGGGCCTGAACCGCGCCAGGGTCGAGGTCGAGGTCGAGTGGCTGATCGCTCTCACCGACCGCTCGCTGTTCGAGACGAGCCCGCTGTCGGATGCCGACAAGGAGCGCCTGCGCGCCCTGTACCGCGACTTCGGCCAGGCCGAGATCGACTGGCTCGCGGAGAAGGAGGCCGTCACGCAGCACGATGTGAAGGCCATCGAGTACCTCGTGCGCGACCGCCTGAGCGCACTCGGACTCGACCGGATCGCCGAGCTCACGCACTTCGCCTGCACCAGCGAGGACATCAACTCCGCCTCGTATGCCCTGACCGTCAAGCGCGCGGTCGAGGAGGTCTGGCTGCCCGGCCTCGACGTCGTGATCGCGAAGCTGCGCGAGCTGGCGGCCGAGCACGCCGACGCCCCGATGCTGTCCCGCACGCACGGGCAGCCGGCCACGCCGTCGACGATGGGCAAGGAGATCGCCGTCTTCGCATGGCGCCTCGAGCGCGTGCGCGCGCAGATCGCGGCATCCGACTACCTCGCCAAGTTCTCGGGTGCGACAGGCACCTGGTCCGCGCACATCGCGGCCGATCCCGACGCCGACTGGCCCACGATCTCCCGCGAGTACATCGAAGGCCTCGGGCTCGGCTTCAATCTGCTCACCACGCAGATCGAGTCCCACGACTGGCAGGTCGAGCTGTACGACCGGATCCGTCACGCCGGCGGCATCCTGCACAACCTCGCGACCGACATCTGGACGTACATCTCGCTCGGCTACTTCGAGCAGATCCCCGTCGCCGGCGCGACCGGATCGTCGACCATGCCGCACAAGATCAACCCGATCCGCTTCGAGAACGCCGAGGCGAACCTCGAGATCTCGGGCGCCCTGCTCGCGTCCCTCGGGCAGACGCTGGTGACCAGCCGCCTGCAGCGCGACCTCACGGACTCGACCACCCAGCGCAACATCGGTGTGGCCTTCGGGCACTCGCTGCTCGCGATCGACAACCTGCGCCGGGGCCTGAACGCGATCTCGCTGTCGCGCGATGTCCTGCTCGCCGACCTCGACGTGAACTGGGAGGTCCTCGCCGAGGCGATCCAGACCGTCATCCGCGCCGAGGTCGTCGCCGGTCGATCGTCGATCACCGACCCCTACGCCCTGCTCAAGGAGCTGACCCGCGGCCACCGCGTCGGTGCGGCGGATCTCGCGGAGTTCGTCGAGAAGCTCGAGATCGGGGATGCCGCGAAGCAGCGTCTGCTCGCGCTCACCCCCGCGACCTACACGGGGATCGCGGAGCAGCTCGCCACGTAGTCTGCGCGCTCGGTGCGGGTGGTTCAGCGCATGCATCCGCGCCTTCCGCACGGGCGACATCGCGTAGCGCGCTCTGTGCGGGGTCGATAGCGCACCGCGCGATCTGTGCGGGGTCGATAACGCATCGCAAACAGCCGAATCGGATGCACAAGTGACCCCGCACCGATCAGGGATGCACAAGTGACCCCGCACCGATCCTGACGGGACGTGAGCGTGTCGCATCCGACCGCACCAGGCGGGGTCAATAACGCACCGCGCTCCAGGCGGGGTCAATTACGCACCGCAACAGGCCGAATCGGATGCACAAGTGACCCCGCACCGATCCTGACGGGACGTGAGCGGGTCGCATCCGACCGCACCAGGCGGGGTCAATAACGCACCGCGCTCCAGGCGGGGTCAATTACGCACCGCAACAGGCCGAATCGGATGCACAAGTGACCCCGCACCTATCAGGGCCGCACCAGGCGACCCCGCACCGGGAAAGCCCGTACCGGATCGACGACGCCGCGGACACGGTCGCCCGCGGTTACGAGCGCGGCTCGCCGGAGCGCGGTTCGCCGGAGCGCGCCCCGGCGGAGTCGCGCGGCATGAACGCCGCGGCGAGCAACGTCAAGACCGCCACGATCGCGGCGGCGATGAACACCCAGACGGATGCCGAGATGATGGTCGCCGGATCCTCGGGGCCGGCGCCCCGGGCGATGACCGAGTTCGAGATCGCGCCGAACACGGCCACCCCGAGCGCGCTTCCCGCCGATCGGGCGAAGGCGTTCATGCCGGTGACGGCTCCTCGCTCTCCCCAGCCGACCGAGGCCTGGGCGGCGATGAGCGTGGGTGCCGCGGTCCACCCCAGACCGAACCCGAGCACGAACGCGACGGCTGCGATCGAGAACGGGTTGGGCCAGGGCGACACCACCGCGAGAGCGATCGCCGCGACGGCTGTGATCGACATGCCCGTGAGCGCGGTGCGGCGGAACCCGATGCGCAGATACAGGCGTCCGGAGTTCGCCGCAGCCAGCGGCCACCCGAGGGTCAGCGCCGCCACCGCGAGCCCCGACAGCAGCGGGGCGATGCCGATCGACCCTTCGAGATAGGCGGGTGCGAAGCTCGTGACGCCCGTCATGAGTGCACCGACGCCGAGCGACACGATCGTGGTCGTGAGGATGAGCGGACGAGCGGCCAGCCGCAGGTCGACGATCGGCTCTGCGGCCCGCCGTTCGACGACCCCGAACACGATCAGCGCCAGCACTCCGAGCCCGAAGCAGATCGCGCTGGGCACGGAGATCCAGGCCCAGGCGTTGCCGCCCTCGAGCATCCCGAGGATCAGGCCGGTGAGTCCGATGGTGAGCAGCACGGCTCCGGCGTAGTCGATTCGGTGCCGCTGTGTCTGCTTCTCTTCGTGGTACCTGCGCAGCAGCATCCACCCCGCGATCAGGCACAGCGGGATGTTGACCCAGAAGATCCACCGCCACGCGTCGAGCTGGGCGAAGATCCCGCCGAGCGCGGGGCCGACCACCGAGGAGATCGCCCAGACCGAGGCGATATAGCCCTGCACCTTGGCCCGCTCGGCGACCGTGTAGATGTCGCCGACGATCGTCATCGACATCGGCGCGACGGCCCCGGCACCGAGGCCCTGGATGATCCGGAAGACGATCAGTGCGGTCATGCTCCAGGCGAACCCCGACAGCACCGAGCCGAGCAGGAAGAGTCCGATGCCGAGCAGGATGATCGGCTTGCGACCCACGGTGTCGGCGAAGCGCGAGTAGATCGGCACGCTGACCGCCTGCGCGAGGAGATACACCGAGAAGAGCCACGGGAACTGCTGGTAGCTGCCGAGATCGCGGACGATGCTGGGCACCGCCGTCGCGAGGATCGTCGCGTCGATCGCGATGAGTCCGGTGGCGAGCATGAGCGCACCGAGCACCGGACCACGCGTCGAGCGGAGTCCGACGGAGGCGCGATCGATCGAGGCAGTCACTACAGGCACAAGCGGCGGGGACCCGCGACTATTCCGGATGAATGCCGGAGACTCCCGGGCTGCGGGGTCGATCGTGCAGCGCACGCTCCCTGTGGGGTCAATAACGCATCGGAAACTGCGGAATCAGGTGCGAAAGTGACCCCGCACCGCAACGAGTCAGAAAGGGGCGGAGCGGATCAGGCGGAGCGGATCAGACGGAGCGGATCAGGCGGAGTCGGCGCGACCGGGCTTGTCGGCGTCGGGCTCGTCGGGGGTCTCGGCGTCGTAGAGCACCGGACGATCGACGGTCTTGGTGACCTCAGCCGGATCGACGACGAGGATCAGCATCGCGAGGAACAGCAGCGTCACGATGAACGCCCCGCCGCCGACCACGAGCCCCAGGGCGATCGGAGTCAGGCCGTCGTAGGTGCCGTTCGCGATGGCGCTGTTCACCCGCGCCGTGAAGGCGCCGGTCGACACGAGCGTCACGACCGCCGCGAACACGCCGCAGGCGAGCGCGATCCCCAGCAGGTGCAGCGGGCGCAGAATGTCGCGCCGCGTGGGCTTCTCGTCGCTCATCGCTCTCCTCCGTGCCCGGTGGGGGCGGGGTCGTTCTCGATCGTCTGCGGATCGGCGACCGCGTCGTCGCCCTTCGGGCTGAGCCCCGCGATGGCGAGGAAGACCGCGACGATCGCCGCATATCCGCCGAACATGCCGACGCCGAGGATGATGCCGGTGAGTTCGAACTCGCCGGCCCCCTCGATCGCGTAGGGCTGCACGAAGCCCGCGGGGATCGCGAGCAGCAGCACGGCGAGCAGGAGTCCGAACGCACCGAGGGTGAGGGAGTCGCGCGCCGCGACGTCGCCCGTCCGTCGACCGCGCAGGCCCACGACGAGCTCGAGGATGCCGGTGGCAGCGGCCCAGGCGATCATGACGACGAAGAAGACGTCTTCGGTGCGCCAGGCCGGCACCCCCGCCGTCATTCCGGCGACGAAGCCGAGCAGCGCCCAGACGATGGCGGGCCAGCGCTGCCCTGCCGGGTACACGAGCCATGCGGCGAGCAGCATCACGAGACCGGTCGTCAGCACGAACCCGCTGAACACCGAGAGCCCGACGGCCGCGGAGTGGTCAGGAGAGAACGTGATCATCACCGCGGCGGCCGCGGCGAAGAGCGCGCGCAGCAACTGGACGTGACGCACGGTGAACGTGCGGGCAGGGGCAGACATGACGATGCAGGGTCCTCCGAGGTGTTCCCCCCAGTCTACGCGGGGGTGCGGAGTGGGTCAGACCCGGAAGAGAGGTGTTCGCGGGGCCCGATGGATCTCCCCAGATCGATCATCAGGCCCCGCGACAGAACGCAGCGACGGGGGCGACACTGCGTCGAGGCTCGGATTCGTCGTGAGTTCGGGCACCCTGCCCACGACTGTCCGCGCCAAAGACCCCAGAAATAGCACCTCGTACCCCTACGCGATGCTGGTGTGGTCGTAAGCTCACTGTAGAACTCGATTCTTCACATACCGGAGGGGGTGCTGTGATGGGTTTGGAAACGGGGATCCGCCGGTATGCCGACGCCTTCGCAGGCTCGCTCCGTGATGCGATCAATGCGCGTGGATTGACTCTGGCGAAGCTGCACGAACTGCTGCGCGCCCGGGGCAACAGTGTGTCGATGGCGACGCTCAGCTACTGGCGGTCGGGGGCGCGTCGCCCCGAGGGCGCGCAGTCGATGGCGGCACTGGGCGACATCGAGCAGCTCCTGCATCTCGCCCCGGGATCGCTCACCGGCCTGCTGGGCTCGACCAACCGCACCGGCCCGCTCGGACCCAGTCAGTTCCCCCTCGACGAGGAAGAACTCGAACAGGCCGTGAAGGACGCGTACGCCGCCCTCGGCGCGGAATACCCCGACACGACCCGCGAGCTCACCACGCATTCCGTGACGGACGTCGACGCGGCGGGCAACGTCGCGTACTCGATCACCCGCAGCATCCTGCAGGCGACGGTCGGCACCGCCACGTCCACGCCGTTCCTCGAGATCACTCCCGGCATCAGCACGCCTGCCCCGATCATCAGAGCGGTGTCGGGCGGACGCATCTCGGCGCACTACTCCCACCCGAACGGCGAGGTGCACGGCGTGCTGTTCGAGTTCGATGCGCCGCTGACCGCGCCGGCGACCGCGATGGTCGAATGGTCGGTCGAGTACCCCGCGGGTTATCCGCCGCAGCGCGAGACGGGGCATGCCATGGCGCGACAGTGCCGGGAACTGCTCGTCTGGACGCGATTCCACCCCGACGCCCTGCCCGACCGCATCGAAGAGCGCGTCGAGACTCCCGCCGGGGTGACGACGACCGAGCTGTCGCTCGAAGGTCGCGGGTCTGTGCACCAGGTGCGCCGCGCGTTCGGTCCGGGGGCGCTCGGCGTCAGCTGGAGCTACGCCGACGGTCGCTGACGGCCATCGCGCCGAGCACGGCCGTCGCCCCGGCTACGCGACTGCCGGCGGGATGCCGCCGCCTCAGGCGGGTCGGTCGCCGGTCGCGACCGGGCGGCCCGGCGTGTTCGACCACTGGCTCCAGGAACCGGGGAACACCTTCGCCGCGATGCCGACCTCGTCGAGCACCAGCGCGGTGTGCGCGGCGGTGATCCCCGATCCGCAGTACGCCGCCACCGGCGTGCCCTCGGTCACCCCGACCTTCGCGAAGGTGGCCTGCAGGGTGTGCAGGTCGAGGATCCGTCCCTCGGGATCCAGGTGCGCCGCCATCGGCAGGTTCACCGCACCCGGGATGTGACCGGCGACCGGGTCGAGCGGCTCGTGCTCCCCGCGGTACCGCTCGGGAGCGCGCACATCGAGCAGGATTCCGTTCTCGGGAAAGGCCGCGGCCTCGTCGATCGAGATCGCATCGCCCCCGATCTCGGCCAGCACCACGTCTCCGGCGTCGACCCGTACGTCGTCCGTCGCGAGGGGAAGGCCGGCCGCGATCCACGCACGGAGGCCGCCGTCGAGCACTCGGACCTCGACACCCGCCTGACGCAGCAGCCACCAGGCGCGGGAAGCGCTCAGGCCCTTCGCGTCGTCGTATGCGATCACGAGATCGCCCCGGCGCACGCCCCAGCGGCGCGCGGCATCCTGCAGGATCCGCGTGGAGGGGAGCGGATGCCGTCCCTCCGACGCCTCCCCGTGCGTGGCGAGCTCGGTGGCGAGCGGCACGTAGACCGCCCCGGGGATGTGTCCGTCGAGGTACTCCGCGTGACCGTCCGGTCGGTCGAGGCGCCAGCGCACGTCGATCACCCTGACGGGTGCCCCCGAGGACTGCAGTGCGCTCAGCTGCTCGGCGCTCACGAAGTTGCTCATGCTGCGAGGGTACCGAGAGCGGTGCCGGATGCCGCATCCGCCGGGCACTAGGCTCGATCCGGCCGCGTCGAGAAAGGACCCGCATGTCCACTCGATTCCGCTGGATGGAGCTGCGTCGACAGGAGGTCGCGCTCATCGCCGTGACGGCGGTCTGGGGCGGCACCTTCCTGCTCGTGCACTGGGCGATGCAGCACTCAGGGCCCTGGTTCTTCGTCGGCCTCCGGTTCCTCGTCGCCGGGGTGATCAGCATCGTCATCTTCCGGAGCGCTCTCCGCGGCATCCGCTGGCGCGACATCGGGGCGGGAGTCGCGATCGGCGTGATGATCTACCTGGGCTACGGACTGCAGACCGTAGGGCTGCAGACCATCGACTCGAGCACGTCGGCCTTCATCACCGCGATGTACATCCCGCTCGTGCCGCTCGCGCAGTGGGCGGTGTTCCGCAAGCGCCCGCCGGCCATGGCGTTCGTGGGCGCGGGACTCGCGTTCCTCGGCCTGCTGCTCATCGCCGGCCCCGACGCGTTCGCGCTGACGCTGGGATCGGGCGAGATCCTCACGATGATCAGCACTCTGCCGATCGCGGCCGAGATCATCCTGATCAGCGTGTTCGCCGGCAGGATCGACCTCGGCCGGATCACGATCATCCAGCTCCTCACCGCCGGTGCGCTCGGCATCCTGACCATGCCGGTCGTCGGTGAAGGGCTCCCCGAGTTCTCCTGGATCTGGGTCGGATGCGCGGTCGGGCTCGGGGCGGCGAGCTGCATCATCCAGCTCACGATGAACTGGGCGCAGAAGTCGGTCTCGCCGACCCGCGCGACGATCATCTACGCGGGCGAGCCGGTGTGGGCGGCCGCGATCGGGCGTATCGCCGGCGAGCGCCTGCCCGCTACGGCGCTGATCGGCGGCGCACTCGTCGTGCTCGGCATCCTGGCCAGCGAGCTCCGACTCGTGCGCCGCCGTGATCGGGCCGTCGAGGGTCGGCTCAGACCGTGAGCAGCACCTTGGTGGCGCGGCGCTCGTCCATGGCGCGATAGCCCTCGGCGGCGTCCTCGAGCGGCAGCGTGAGGTCGAACACCCTGCCGGGGTCGATCCTGCGATCCCAGATGAACTGGATCAGCTCGGGGAGGAAGCGACGGACCGGAGCCGGGCCGCCGTGCAGGTGCACGCCCGAGAAGAAGAGCTCCTCGCCGGGCAGCGCGACGTCGTGCGAGACGCCGACGTACCCGACATGACCGCCGGGGCGGGTCGCGCGGATCGCCTGCATCATCGACTCCTGCGTGCCGACCGCCTCGATCACCGAGTGCGCGCCGAGCCCGTTCGTGAGCTCCTTGATGCGGGCCACGCCCTCGTCTCCGCGCTCCTCCACGATGTCGGTCGCACCGAACTCGCGCGCCAGCACCTGGCGCTCGGCATGACGGCTCATCGCGATGATCCGCTCGGCGCCGAGCTCACGCGCGGCGAGGATGCCGAGCAGCCCCACCGCCCCGTCGCCGACGACGGCGACGGTCTTGCCGGGCCCGACCTCGGCGGCGACGGCCGCGAACCAGCCGGTGCCCAGCGCGTCGGATGCCGCGAGCAGCGACGGGATCAGATCGGCGTCGGGCTGCCCCGGCGTCGCGACGAGCGTGCCGTCGGCGTGCGGGATCAGCGAGTACTCGGCCTGGGTGCCGAACCGGCCCATCGGCACGACATGCACGCAGCGGGACTGGTATCCGGCCCGGCAGATCTCGCAGGTGTTGTCCGAGGCCATGAACGACCCGACGACGAAGTCGCCGATCTTCACGGTCTTCACATCGGCGCCGACCTCTTCGACGACGCCGACGTACTCGTGGCCCATCGGGTCGTGATCGACTTCGTTGGCGCCCCGATAGGGCCACAGGTCGGATCCGCAGATGCAGGTCGCGGCGATCCGGATCACGGCATCGGTCGGACGGGTGATCGTCGGCTTCTCGCGGTCCTCGACGCGAACGTCGCCGGGTGCGTACATGACTACTCCACGCATGAGTGGTGCTCCTTCGGTGTTGTGCGTCCAGTCAACTCCTTCCGTCGCGTCCGCGGGAGGCTCTGACAAGACACCCTTCGCGGGAATAGACGCGCGCACATCGCGTTTCATCCCACATGATTGAAACTTCAACCGTCGTTCCGGTCGCCACGGAGCGCACGCGGGTGCGCGTGCCGATGCGCTTCGCCGACGGGTTCTCCACCGCCGCAGACGTCGTGACGTTCGACGGGCTGGTCGACGGCCGCGAGCACCTGCTCCTGGGCCTCGGCGACTGGAAGGGCGCGCTCGATCGCGCGGCGGACGGCGCAGATGCACCGCTCGTGCGCCCGCACAGCGAATGCCTGACCGGCGATGTCTTCGGATCCGAGCGCTGCGACTGCGGTCCGCAGCTGCGAGAGGCCGTCGAGCGCATCGCCGAGGAGGGCGGATTCCTGCTCTACCTGCGCCAGGAGGGCCGAGGCATCGGCCTGTACGCCAAGCTCGACGCCTACGCGCTGCAGGACGCAGGGCTCGACACCTACGAGGCGAACGTGGCCCTCGGCCGCGGTGAGGACGAGCGCGACTACACGGTCGCGGCGCAGATGCTGCACGCGGTGGGCGCCGACCGCATCCGCCTGCTGAGCAACAACCCCGACAAGGCGGCGCAGCTGGAATCCCTCGGCATCCGTGTGACCGAGCACGTGCGCACCGGTGTGCACCTGTCGGACGCGAACCACCGCTACCTCGAGGCCAAGCGCGACCACACCGCGCACACGCTCGATCTCTCCGCCGCGTGATGGTCGACAGCGTCGTGAGCGAGCGCCCTGCGAGCGACCGACGGCTCGACGACACCGAGATGCAGACCTGGCTGCCGACCATCCGGTTCGTCCAGTTGCTGCCGCAGGTGCTCGATCGCGCGCTGAAGGCGGAGACCGGACTCAAGCACGCCCACTACGCGATCCTCGTGACGCTGGCGGGCCAGGACGACCGCGCGATCCCGATGACCGAGCTCGCGCAGATCGCCGGACTCAGCCGCTCGCGGCTCAGCCATGCCATCGACTCGCTCGAAGAGCTCGGCTGGGTGACGCGCACCTCGTGCAGCACGGACAAGCGCACGCTGACCGCCGCTCTGACGGATGCCGGTCGCGAACTGCTCCGGGGAGCAGCCCCCGTGCACGTGGCGCAGATCCGTGAGCTGATCTTCGACCCGCTCACGGACGCAGAGCGGGAGCAGCTCGGCGCCATCCTCACCAAGCTGCTCCCGGGTGTGACTGCGGCGTTCTGAGTCAGGCCTCGGGGAGGTGAGGGAGTGCCTGGCACTACCTCCCTTCATCCCGCGAGGGGGCGTACCGTCGATCACATGGACACCCGCACCGAGGTCCGCGAATTCCTCTCGTCGAGGCGCGACCGCATCACCCCCGATCAGGCGGGCCTGCCCGCATACGGCGGCAACCGTCGCGTACCGGGGCTCCGCCGCGAAGAGGTGGCGATGCTCGCCGGCGTCAGCGTCGACTACTACACCCGCCTCGAGCGCGGCGATCTCTCCGGTGTCTCCGACACGGTGCTCGACGCGCTCGCCCGCGCCCTGCGGCTCGACGAGGCCGAGACGGCGCACCTGTTCGACCTCGCCCGCACGGCCAACGTCTCACCGGTCGCCCGCACGCCGCGCAAGAAGACCGCGACGCTGCGGCCCAGCATCCTGCGCCTGCTCGACGCGATGACAGAGGCGCCCGCGATCGTGCGCAACAACTACTTCGACTACCTCGCGGCGAACGCGCTGGGCCGCGCCCTCTATGCCCCACTGTTCACGACCCCGGTGCCCAACAGCGCCCGCTTCGCGTTCCTCGATCCGGCGGCGCAGGAGTTCTACCCCGAGTGGGAGCGCAACACCCAGGAGCTCGTGGCCGCGATGCGCGGCGAAGCCGGACGCAACCCGTTCGACCGCACGCTCACCGATCTCGTGGGCGAGCTGTCGACGCGCAGCGAGCGGTTCCGCACGCTGTGGGCCGCGCACAACGTGCGCTTCCACCGCAGCGGCGTCAAGAGGATCAACCACCCCGTCGTCGGCGAGATGGAACTCACCTACGAGGCCTTCGAGCTGCCGGCCGATCCCGGTCTGCAGATGTCGACCTACACGGCGGAGCCGGGCTCAGCATCCGAGGAGAAGCTGCGGATGCTCGCCAGCTGGGCGGCGACGGATGCCGCGGCATCTTCTGCGACCGCGTCGGCGGAGCGCGCCGACGCGTGAGCGGAGCTTTCTGCTCTGAGCAGAACGGCTCGAATCACCCGCTGACGGCGGTTTATCGTGAGGCATGGCCGACCTCGTCCCGTTCTCCCGCGCACCTCGTCCTGCCCGCCCTCGCCCCGGCGAGCCCGAACCCCTGTGGCGCCGGATGGTCGGCGACCAGCTGCGGCGGCGACGACATGACCGAGACGAGACCCTGATCGAGACGGCCGAGAACGCCGGGGTCTCGCCCCAGTACCTCTCGGAGGTCGAAAGAGGACTCAAGGAGCCCTCGAGCGAGATGATCGCCGCGATCGCGGGTGCGCTCGACACGTCACTGATCGAGCTGACGAGCGCCGTCGCCGACGAGCTGCGCCAGGCGGCGGCGACTCCGGCATCCGCCGCGGTCTCGGCCTCTCGCGGGGCTCTCGCCCTCGCCGCCTGACCCGTTACGCGCCCTCAGCGCCCTCACCCGGTGCCTCGCGGTGCGGGGTCAATGGTGCGGGGTCGATGGTGCGGGGTCGATCGTGCACCGGATCTGGCCGTATGGGATGCGTTATCGACCCCGCACCGCGGGCGGGATGCGTTATCGACCCCGCACCGCGGGCGACCCCGCACCGCGGGCGGGATGCGCTATCGACCCCGCACCGCCCGTCAGACGGCCCGCTCCCCCAGCACGGTGTCGATCAGCCCGTAGTCCAGGGCGGCGGATGCCGTGAAGACGCGGTCCCGGTCGGTGTCGGCGCGCAGCTCGTTCAGCGACCGTCCGCTGTGCCTGGCGAGGACCGCCTCCATGTCCGAGCGCACCCGCACGACCTCGTCGGCCGCGAGGATCAGGTCGGGGATCGCCCCGCGCGACTGTCCGGCCGGCTGATGCAGCACGATCCGGGCATGGGCGAGTGCGGCGCGCTGCCCCGGTGCTCCGGCGGCGACGAGCAGCGCGGCGGGTCCGATCGCCTGCCCGACGCAGGTCGTCGCGACGGCGGGGCGGATGTGCTGCATCGTGTCGTAGATCGCGAGCGCCGCCCCCGGGTCGCCGCCTTCGCTGTTGATGTAGAACTGGATGCCGGAATCCTGACTGTCGGCATCCAGATGCAGCAGCTGCGCGATGAGAGCATTCGCCACGCCCGCATCGATTCCGGTGCCGAGATAGATGACCCGCTCCGCGAGCAGGTGCGAGTAGACGTCCATGACTCGATCGCCCCGCGGATGCTGCGCGATGACGTTCGGGATCGCGTAGCCGCTCATGCGCTCGCCCCCAGTCCGACCCTGGCACGGCGACGCGGCATGAGATCCCCGAGGGACGCGGCGATCTCGTCGATGAAGCCGTAGTCCTTCGCCTGGGCCGCCGTGTACCAGCGGTCGTGCAGCGAGTCCTCGAAGATCCGCTCTCGGGTCTGCCCCGTGTCGTCGGCGATCAGCCCGAGCACCGTGTCGCGCATGTGCCGCAGGTCGTCGGCCTGCGTCTCGATCTCGCCCGCCGAGCCGCCGATGCCCGCCGACCCCTGATGCATGAGGATGCGGGCGTGCGGCAGCGCGCGGCGCTTGCCCCTCGCGCCGGCCGACAGCAGGAACTGTCCGGCGCTGCAGGCGAGCCCGAGGGCGAGGGTCGACACGTCGTTCGGCACCATCGTCATCAGGTCGCGGATCGCGAGCATCGACGGAACCGAACCGCCCGGCGAGTGTATCCAGAGCGCGATGTCGGTGGTCGGATCTTCGGCCGAGAGGGTCAGCAGCTGCGTCATCAGCAGCGTGCCGTTGTCGTCGTCGAGGGCTCCGTCGAGCACCAGGACGCGTTCGTGGAACAGTGCTCGGCGAGCCTCGGGCCCGAACTGCGGGAGGGGGTTTTCTTCGCTCATGACCCCAGCATCCGTCGCCTCGCTCCGCCGTGGGCGGGTATCCGCCCCGAGCGGATCCGCCCGGAGCGGATCGGGTCGGCGCGGATCGGGTCGGCGCGCTCGCGTAACACCCCCGACTCATGAGGCTCCTACCCTCGGAGCATGGCGACGAACAAGACTCCCGAGTGGCAGTGGTCTGAAGACGGCATCAACTTCCGCACCCGCAAATGGGTCAAGCCGGAGGACCTGAACGCGAACGGCTCGCTGTTCGGGGGGAGCCTGCTGAAGTGGATCGACGAGGAGGCGGCGATCTACGCGATCGTGCAGCTCGGCAACTACCGGGCGGTGACCAAGCACATCTCGGAGATCAACTTCGAGGCGTCGGCGGTGCAGGGCGATCTGATCGAGATCGGCCTGCAGGCGACGCACTTCGGCACCACGTCGCTGACCATGCGGGCCGTCGCCCGCAACATGATCACCCGCAAGCGCATCCTCACGATCGAGAAGATCGTGTTCGTGAGCCTGGATGACGACGGCCTGCCCACCCCGCACGGCTACAGCGAGATCACGTACAACCGCGACCGGATGCCGACGGAGCGCCTGGCCACGGGGACGATCCGCCTGCCGTAGGCCGACTCAGACGCCGACGCCGACGCCGGCGCCGACGAGTGTGCGCGCGGCGGGCAGTTCCGCGAACGCCTGCGCGAGGTCGGCGATCAGATCGTCGACGTTCTCCAGACCGATCGACAGTCGCAGGACGTCGGCGTCGGGTCGCGCCTCCTCCGGGACCGGTCGGTGCGTGAGGGCGGCGGGATGCTGGATCAGAGAGTCGACGCCGCCCAGCGACACGGCGTGCGTGAACAGGGTGGTCGACGAGGTCACTGCGGATGCCGCGGCGAAGCCACCCCGCATCCGCATCGCGATCATCGCCCCGGTGCCCCGCATCTGTCTCTCGAGGATGCCGGCGGGGTCGCCGTCGAGCCCCGGGTAGAAGACCTCGGCGACCTCGGGCCGATCCCCCAACCACTGCACGATGCGTCGCGCGTTCTCCTGCTGCGCGCGCATCCGCACCGGCAGAGTGGTGAGTCCGCGGTGCAGCAGGTAGGCGCCCAGCGGATGCAGCAGGCCGCCCGTCACCGCCCGCACCCGGCGCAAGGCCTCGGCCGTCGTCTCGCTGCAGGCCACGACGCCGGCGATCACGTCGCCGTGGCCGCCCAGATACTTGGTCGCGCTGTGCAGCGACATGGCCGCGCCGTGATCGATCGGGTTCTGCAGCACCGGCGTCGCGAAGGTGTTGTCGACGACGACCGGCACGTCTCCCGCGCGAGCCACGACGGCAGCGATGTCGGTGAGATCGAGGGTCGGGTTCGCCGGAGTCTCGAGCACGACCAGACCCGTGTCCTGACGGATGGCCGCGGCCACGTCGGCCGCCTCGCAGTAGGTCGTCTCGACGCCGAGGAGCCCCGACCCGAGCAGGTGATCGGTGCCCCCGTAGAGCGGACGCACCGCCACCACGTGGTGCTTACCCGCCGCCGGACCGTGGGCGAGGATCACCGCGGTCATCGCCGCCATCCCCGACGCGAACGCGACCGACGCCTCGGCGTGCTCCAGCTCGGCGAGCGCGTCTTCGAACCGTGCGACGGTCGGGTTCCAGAGACGCGCATAGACGAGGCTGCCGTCGGCCGGTGGACGGCCCCCCGTCGCCATCGCCTCGTACGAATCGCCGCCCCGCTCGATGTCGGGAAGCGGATTGGTCGTCGAGAGGTCGATCGGCAGGGCGTGCACGCCGAGTCCGTCGAGGTCGGCGCGCCCGCTGTGCACGGCGAGGGTGTCTGGATGCAACGGTGCAGTCATGCTTCCACGTTGCCGGAAATGCGCTTTTGCCGCCGTCGTTCGACAGAATCACTCGCTCCAGGCGGCGATCTCGCTATTCTGAGCGGAACGGAGCTGCAGGGAGATGGTCACGTTGGCGAAAGCGCAACTCGACGAGGTCGATCTCGAGATCCTCGCCGTGCTCACCCGAGACGCCGAGGTCACCAACAAGGCGCTCGCCCGCGGCCTGGGTCTCGCCGAATCGACCTGCGCCCACCGGGTGCGCTCTCTGCGCGAACGAGGGATCATCCGCGACACCCGCATCAGGGTCGACGAGGCCGCCCTCGGATCGCCGCTGCAGGCGATCATCAAAGTGCGGCTGGCGAACCACACCGGCCCGAAGGTCACCGCACTGTTCGACGCGCTCGCCGGCATCCCCCGGGTGCTGCAGGTGTTCCACGTCGCGGGCGTCGACGACTTCCTGGTGCACGTCGCGGTGCAGGATGCCACGGCGCTGCGCGACATCGTGCTCGAGCACATCACGGTGCACCCCGTGGTGCGCGGTACCGAGACCCAACTGGTGTTCGAGCTGCGCGACGGCGCGGGTCTGCTCGCGCGCTGAGAGGATCGTGGGCGAGGATGGACACGTCGTCCGTCGAGCAAGGGAGCCCCTCATGAGCCGCAGCGCCACCGCAGCCACGACATCGGTCCGAGAGATGCGCGACTTCCTCTTCGCGAACGCCACCGACTACGCCGCGGCCCGCGACGGATTCTCGTGGCCGACACCCGCGACGTTCAACTTCGCACTGGAGTGGTTCGACGTCATCGCCGGCGAGAGGCCCGAGCGCCCGGCCGTGCAGATCGTCTCGGCCGACCTCACCCGCAGGTCGTGGACGTACGGCGAGCTGTCGGCGCGTTCCGACCAGGTCGCCGCGTGGCTCACCGGCATCGGCATCCGCCGGGGCGACCACGTCATCGTGATGCTCGGCAACACGATCGAGCTGTGGGAGGTGATGCTCGCGATCACCAAGATCGGCGCGGTGTCGATCCCCACCTCGACGCTGCTCTCGGCATCCGACCTCGCCTACCGCGTCGAGCACGGGCGCGCCCGCGCGATCGTGACGACGGACGGACTCGCCGAGCGCATCGCCGACATCGACGCGCAGGTGCTGCGCATCGGGGTGGGCGACGGCGTCCCCGAGGGATGGACGCGCTTCGACGACTCGATCACCGCGCCGACGACGTTCGAGCCGGATGCACCGACCCCCGCCGACGCCACGGCCCTGCTCTACTTCACGAGCGGCACCACCAGCCGTCCGAAGCTCGTGCAGCACACGCACGTCTCGTACCCGATCGGGCACCTGTCGACGATGTGGTGGCTGGGCGTGCGTCCCGACGACGTGCACCTCAACATCTCGTCACCCGGCTGGGCCAAGCACGCCTGGTCGAGCTTCTACTCGCCGTTCCTCGCCGAGGCCACGGTGTTCGTGTACAACTACGACCGCTTCGACGCGAACACTCTCATGCAGGTCATGGACACCCACCACGTCTCGACGTTCTGTGCCCCGCCGACGGTCTGGCGCATGCTGATCCAGGCGGATCTCGGGCGCCTCACCCACCCGCCGCGCGAACTCGTCGGCGCCGGGGAACCGCTGAATCCCGAGGTCATCGACCGCGTGCGCGATGCGTGGGGCGGCACGATCCGCGACGGATTCGGGCAGACCGAGATGACGGCCTGCGTCGGCAACTCCCCCGGCCAGGTCGTGAAGGTCGGCTCGATGGGCCGCCCCCTTCCCGGTTACCCGGTCGTGCTGCTGGACCCCGCGACCGGCGAACTCGCCGACGCCGAGGGCGAGATCGCGCTGGACCTCGCGCATCCGCCCACAGGGCTCATGGCCGGGTACTACGACGACCCCGAGAAGACGGCCGAGTCACGGGTGGGCGGCTACCACCACACCGGCGACATCGCCCAGCGCGATGCCGACGGCTACCTCACCTACATCGGTCGCGCCGACGACGTCTTCAAGGCGTCGGACTACAAGATCTCGCCGTTCGAGCTCGAGTCGGTGCTGCTGGAGCACGACCTCGTGATCGAGGCCGCGGTGATCCCCAGCCCCGATCCCACGCGGCTGGCGGTGCCGAAGGCCTACGTCTGTCTGCGGGCGGATGCCGTGGGCGACGACGCCGGCGCCGCGCGGTCGATCTTCGCGTACGCCCACGACCGGCTCTCGGCGCACCTCCGCGTGCGCATCATCGAGTTCGTGCCCGAACTGCCCAAGACGATCTCGGGCAAGATCCGCCGCGTCGAGCTGCGGGCGCGCGAGAGCGAGCGCGTCGCCGCGGGAGACGAGGCGGCGCAGCACCGCGACCGCGACTACCGCTGAGCGCCTACTGCTGAGCGCCGACGTGAGGGGGCGCGGCGTCAGCCGGCGAGCGCCGGCTGAGCACCCGTCGTGGTGGCCGGCTTCGTGGTGCGGGGAGCGGCGGGCGCCGCGCCGTCGGCGAGCGTGACGGCATCGACGATCGCGGCGGCCCGAGCCTCGCGCGCCGCCTGCCGTGCGGGTTCGCCGGCATTCACGACCCTGCGCGCCACCGCTCCGATCACGAGCATCGCGACGAGCGCGACGCCCGAGACGAGCAGCGGCGTCCACTGGCTCGCGAACGACGCCGTGGAGCTGAGCAGGGCTCCGGGGATCCACAGACCCACTGCTCCGCCGGCGAGTCCTGCCGCGCCGCGCATGATGGCCACGGCTGCGACGATCGCGCACAGTGCCGCGAACACCGCCCCGGCCACTCCGAGCGGCACCAGAATCGATGCCAGTTCGCTTGCCACTCTCGATGACGTCATCTCGACCCCCCGGTCAACGGAACCTCCGTACAACCAACACTACGAAGTGTCGGCATTCCGGGCATCCGTCTCAAGGATGATGTTCCGCGATCGTGACGCCCCGCGTCAGCGCCGCGTCAACCAGGCGAACCGCGAACCGCGCACCACTCGCACGGGCTGGGTGAGGACCGCATCGACGACCATGGACCCGTCCGTAGGGCCGACGATCGCGATGGCGGACGTCTCGGTCGACTCGACGGGATCCACCGGCATGCGCGCGAGTGACCGGTGCGCGCGCACGTACGCGGGAACCAGCAGCGTGATCGCGCCGAGCCAGGCCAGCGGGTTGCTGAGCGCCACACCCTCGAAGCCGATCAGTGCGCCCAGCACGACGGCCGCGCCCACCCGCATCACGAGCTCGATCACCCCGGTGACCGTGGGGATCAGCGTGTGGCCGAGCCCCTGCAGCGCGCCGCGGAGCACGAACAGCACCCCGAGCGCCCAGTAGCCGCATCCGTTGATGACGAGCATGAGGTGCGCGAGCCGCACCACCTCGTCGGACCCCTCCCCCACGAACAGACGCACCATGGCGGTGCCGAACGCGATGATGAGCGCGCCCAGCAGGGCGCCGGTGATCACCGCCATCCAGGTGCCTTCGATGACTCCTCGGCGGATGCGGTCGGGCCGCCGACCGCCCAGGTTCTGCGCCGCGTACATCGAGGACGCGAGTCCCAGCGACGACAGGAACGCCACCGCCAGGCCGTCGACACGGGAAGCCGTGGTGTACGCGGCGACCGCGTCGGAGCCGAGCGTGTTCAACGCGACCTGCACGGTGAGAGTGCCGATCGCGATGATCGACGCCTGGAATCCCATCGGCAGGCCGAGCCGCAGGTGCTCGCGGACGTCGTCGCGGGAGACGCGCCAGTCCGCACGACGCAGGTGCAGCATGGGCAGACGGCGGCGGACGAACTCGAGGCAGAGCACCACCGAGACCGCCTGCGCGATGACCGTGGCGAGCGCCGCGCCGCCGACGCCCCAGGCGAGCGGGCCCACCATCAGCACGACCAGTGCGACGTTGAGGACGCACGAGACGGTGAGGAAGATCAGCGGGGTGCGGGAGTCGCCGATCGCGCGGATGATCGCGGAGAGGTAGTTGAAGAACATCGTCGCGCTCGCGCCGATGAAGCTGATCTGCGTGAAGGTCGTGGCCTCGGGCATGAGCTCGGACGGCGTCTGGAGCAGGTCGAGAAGGGGCGCCGCGATCAACGGCGCGACGACGGTGAGGACGACACTCGTCGCACCCGTGAGGATCACGCCGGTTGCGACGGATCGACGCACCGCGGCCCCGTCGCCCGCGCCGAACGCCTGGGCGATGGGGATCGCGAAACCGCTGGTGAGACCCCAGGCGAACCCGATCAGCAGGAACAGCAGGCTGCCCGTCGCACCGACGGCGGCGAGCGACTGCACGCCGAGGTGCCTGCCGACGACGACGGCGTCGGCGAACTGGTACATCTGCTGCACGACGTTGCCGAGCAGGAGGGGGATCGAGAACGAGAGGATGACACGCCACGGACGACCCGTGGTGAGAGAGGTGGCCATGAGGAAGCGGCTCGCAGGACTGGGGATGATCGGGGGAGCGTTCAGGATATCGAATCGATTCGGGGCCACGGAAGACCCGATTTTCTCGCGCCCGCGACGCCCGCATTGACTTCGAATCTCGAACCGAACGAATTCACACCACGCATGGGTTGACGTCAACAGCATCCTGATCCTCCACGCGATCCGGGAAGTCACGAAATGATCACAGCCCCTTGACTTCGAGACTCGAACTCAAGGAAAGTGTCTCCCGAGCGAGTCCCGAATGGCAGGGATTCCGATCTCGGGCGATGGCGCCCACCACGCATGCACAGCGAAGGAGCTCGTGATGAAGAAGAAGTACGCACTGGCCGCACTCGGCCTGGTCGGGGCCCTCGCCCTCGCCGGTTGTGGCGGAGGCGGAGCAGGCTCGACCGGCGGACCCGCAGGAGCCGAGGGTGCCGACAAGGGCGACATGCTCATCGGCGTCTCGATGCCGACCGAGACCTCGGAGCGCTGGATCGCCGACGGCGACGCCGTGCAGGCCGGCCTCGAGGATGCCGGATACCAGGTCGAGCTGCAGTACGCCGGCGACGACATCCCCACCCAGGGTCAGCAGATCGACCAGATGATCACCAAGGGTGCCGACCTGCTCATCATCGCGGCCATCGACGGCACCGCGCTGTCGTCGCAGCTCGACGCCGCGGCGGCTGCCAACATCCCGGTGATCTCCTACGACCGCCTGATCCGCGACAGCGAGCACGTCGACTTCTACGTGACGTTCGACAACTACAAGGTCGGCGTGCAGCAGGCCACCTCGCTCCTCGTCGGCCTCGGCGTCCTCGACGCGGACGGCAAGGAGACCGGCCAGAAGGGACCGTTCAACATCGAGCTGTTCGCCGGCTCGCTCGACGACAACAACGCGCACTTCTTCTGGAAGGGCGCGATGGACACCCTGCAGCCGTTCATCGACGACGGCGTGCTCGCGGTTCCGTCCGGTCAGGTCGAGATCGAGCAGGCCGCGACCCTGCGCTGGCAGCAGGAGACCGCGCAGAAGCGCATGGAGGACCTGCTGACCTCGACCTACGGCAACGGCACGAAGCTCGACGGAGTGCTGTCGCCGTACGACGGGCTGTCCCGCGGCATCATCACGGCCCTGCAGGGCACCGGCGGATTCGGCGCCACCATCGCCGACGGCCTGCCCGTCGTCACGGGCCAGGACGCGGAGATCGCCTCCATCACCCTGATCGACAAGGGCGTGCAGTTCTCGTCGATCTTCAAGGACACCCGCAAGCTCGCCGAACAGTCGGTCGTCGCCGCAGAGGCGATGCTCGAGGGCGACGAGCCCGAGGCGAACGACACCGAGACCTATGACAACGGGGTGAAGGTCGTGCCCTCGTACCTGCTGCAGTCCGACATCGTCTACAAGGACAACATCACGTCCCTGCTGATCGACTCCGGCTACTGGACGCAGGCCGAAGTCGACTCGGGCGTCGCCGAGTAGATCTCCCTCGGGGCGTGCTGCCGGACCGGCAGCACGCCCCTCTCTCACGAAAGGACATCGGGTCATGACGACACCGGTTCTGCAGATGCGGGCGATCGAGAAGAGCTTCCCGGGTGTGAAGGCGCTCCAGGGCGTCAGCCTCGACGTGAACCGCGGCGAGATCCTCGCGATCTGCGGCGAGAACGGCGCAGGCAAGTCCACCCTGATGAAGGTGCTCTCGGGCGTCTATCCGCACGGCACATACGACGGCGACATCATCTACGAGGGTGAGGTGGCCGCCTTCGGCGCGATCACCGACTCCGAGCAGAAGGGGATCGTGATCATCCATCAGGAGCTCGCGCTGATCCCCTATCTGAGCGTCGCCGAGAACATCTTCCTCGGCAACGAGCGACGCGCGAAGAACGGCCTCATCGACTGGGACAGGGCGAACGCCGAGGCATCCGCGCTCCTCGCCCAGGTGGGGCTCGACGAGAACCCGGCCACGCCCGTCGCGCAGCTCGGGGTGGGCAAGCAGCAGCTCGTCGAGATCGCCAAGGCGCTGTCGAAGAACGTGCGCCTGCTGATCCTCGATGAGCCGACCGCCGCGCTCAACGACACCGATTCCGCGCACCTGCTCGATCTGCTGCGCCGGCTGCGCGACGAGGGCATGACGTCGATCATCATCTCGCACAAGCTCAACGAGATCGCCGAGATCGCCGACCGCACCACGATCATCCGCGACGGCAAGACGATCGAGACCCTCGACATGAAGGATCCCGCCTCGACGCAGGAGCGGATCATCCGGGGAATGGTCGGCCGCGATCTGGCCCACCGCTACCCCGAGCGCGTCTCGGACCCGGGCGAGGAGGTGCTGCGCATCGAGAACTGGTCGGTGAGCCACCCCACCCAACCGGGGCGCGTCATGGTCGACGACGCCTCTCTGTCCGTCCGCGCCGGAGAGGTCGTCGGCATCGCCGGTCTCATGGGTGCCGGACGCACGGAACTCGCGATGAGCGTGTTCGGGCGCACCTACGGACGCCACGCACGCGGCAAGGTCTTCGTCCGCGGCAAAGAGGTGAACACCTCGACGACGAGCGCCGCCATCCGTGCGGGCATCGCCTACGCCACCGAGGACCGCAAGCGATTCGGGCTCAACCTCATCGACGACATCCGGCACAACATCACCATGGCGTCGCTGCGCCTGATCAGCCCGGGCGGATGGATCAACGCGAACCGCGAACTGCAGGTGGCGGAGCAGTACCGGGCCGAGCTGAACATCAAGACCCCCAGCGTGCTCCAGCTCGTCGGCAACCTCTCCGGAGGCAACCAGCAGAAGGTCGTGCTGAGCAAGTGGATCCAGACCGCACCCGACGTCCTGATCCTCGACGAGCCGACCCGCGGGATCGACGTCGGCGCGAAGTACGAGATCTACACGATCATCAATCGCCTGGTCGCGGCCGGCAAGGGGGTCCTGGTGATCTCCTCGGAGCTCCCCGAGCTCCTCGGCATCTGCGACCGCATCTACACCCTGGCCTTCGGCAGGATCACCGGTGAACTCCCCGCCGCAGAAGCCACACAGGAGAACCTCATGCAGCTCATGACCCTCGAAAGGACGGCCGCGCGATGACCGGCGTCAGCAACCTCTTCAGCCTCGCCACGCGGAACCTCCGCCAGAGCGGCATCCTCGTCGCCTTCATCGCGATCGTCGCGTTCTTCGCGATCCTGAACCCGACGTTCCTCTCGCCGGGCAACCTCACGAACATCGTCCTCCAGTACTCCTACATCCTGATCCTCGCGATCGGCATGGTGATCGTCATCATCGCGGGTCACATCGATCTCTCCGTCGGCTCGGTGGTCGCACTCACCGGTGCGACGGCCGCGGTCATCGTGATCCGCGGTCAGCAGCCGTGGTGGGTCGGCGTTCTCGCGGCGATCGCCGTCGGGCTGCTCGTCGGGGCATGGCAGGGCTTCTGGGTGGCGTACGTCGGCATTCCCGCCTTCATCGTGACGCTGGCCGGCATGCTCCTGTTCCGCGGACTCACCTTCATCGTGCTGAGCAACGTCTCACTGTCGCCGTTCGGCGGCACCTACTACTCGATCGCCAACGGGTTCATAAACGGGTTGTTCGGCGGCTACGGGGTCGACGTCTTCACACTCGTGATCTTCGCGATCGGCGTCGTCGGCTACGCCGTCTGGCAGGTTCGCAGCCGCCGGTCGAAGCTCGCACACCAGCAGTCGGTCGAGGCGCTGGGCTGGTTCGTCGCCAAGATCGCGATCGTCGCGGCCGTCGTGATGTGGTTCGGCTACCAGCTGTCCACGAGCCGCGGCCTCCCGTTCGTCCTGATCATCCTCGCGGTGCTGATCATCGCGTACTCCGTGATCACGCAGAAGAGCGTCTTCGGCCGCCACGTCTACGCGATCGGCGGCAACCTGCACGCGGCCCTGCTCAGCGGCGTGAACGTGCAGAGGGTCAACTTCTGGATCTTCGTGAACATGGGCATGCTCGCCGGCATCGCCGGGGTCGTGTTCTCCTCGCGCACGAACGGGGCTCAGCCCGGAGCGGGCAACATGTTCGAGCTCGACGCCATCGCCGCCTGCTTCATCGGCGGTGCGGCCGTCACCGGAGGCGTCGGCCGAGTGGGCGGCGCGATCGTCGGCGGCCTGATCATGGCGGTGATGAGCAACGGCATGCAGCTCATGGGCCTCGACCAGGCGACCCAGCAGGTGGTCAAGGGTCTCGTGCTGCTGATCGCCGTCGCCTTCGACGTCTGGAACAAGCGTCGGGCCGGTGCCGCCCGCTGACCGCGGTGACGGCATCGACGCGCGATAAGCTCCCGCTATGAGCAGATGGCCCGCGGGATCCCAGTCGGGGTTGCGCGAGGCCAACACGGCGAAGATCGTCGACGCGGTCAAGCGCTTCGGCGGGCTCACCCAGGTCGAGCTCGCCGAAGCGACCAGCCTCTCGACGGCCACCGTCTCGGCCATCGTGAAGGAGCTCAGCCTCTCGGGCCTCATCGAGACGCACCCGACCTCGCGCAGCGGTCGGCGCGCGCAGCTCGTGACGATCGCGCGTCGAGCGGGCCTGGTCGCCGCCGTGCAGATCGGCAATCGCAGCATGCGCGTACGGCTCTCCGACGTCGGACAGGACGTCCTGGCCGATCGGTCGATGCCGCTGCCGACGGACCATGCCGAAGACACCGTGCTCGATCGCATCACGCTCCTCATCATCGACATGCTCGGCATGATCGCCGCGGATGCCGACGACCTGATCGGCGTCTGCATCGCCCTGCCGGCGCCGGTCGACCCGGAGACGGGGCTGATCGCCTACAGCGGGGTGATGCGCCGATGGGAGCCCCGGCCGGTCGCCGAGGTCGTCGAACAGCGGATCGGCTGCCCGGTGCTCGTCGAGAAGGATGCGAATCTCGCCGCCCTCGCCGAGGCCACACTGGGCACGGCGCGAGATGTGAAGGACAGCCTGTTCGTGCATGCCTCGTACACGGCGAGCGCGGGCGTGGTCCTGAACTCGCAGATCTACCGCGGACGCTCCGGCACGGCGGGCGAGATCGGCCATGTGCAGGTCGACCCCGCAGGGTCGGTCTGCGCCTGCGGCCAGCGCGGCTGTCTCGAGACGGTGGCCGGCGCCGAGGCCGTCACCGCCCCCCTGCGCGCCACCTTCGGACAGGTGACATTCAAGGATGTGATCGCCCGCGCGGCCGCGGGCGACCCCGGGTGTGCGCGGGTCGTCGCCGACGCCGCGACGGCACTCGGACGCGTCGTGGCGGCCGCCCACCAATCGCTCGCGCCCGAGGTGATCACGGTCGGCGGCGAGCTCGTCGACGCGGGGCCCATCTTCCTGCTGCCGTTCGCCGCCGCCGTCCGCGACAACGCGCCGCAGGGGCGGACTCCGCGGCGCGACCCGGTGCCCTCATCGTTCGGCAAGGATGCCGTGCTCATCGGCGCGATCATCCACATCCTGCAGTCGACGGATCCGTCGCAGCTGCTCGAGGACCGCGCGTGAACATCACCGCCGCACAGGCAGAGCCCCTGCTCACCCTGCGTGGGATCTCGATGCGCTTCGGGGCCGTCGAGGCGCTCACCGACGTGGACTTCACCGTGCACGCTCGAGAGGTCGTCGGTCTCATCGGAGACAACGCCGCCGGCAAATCGACTCTGGCCAAGATCATCGCCGGAGCCTTGGCGCCGACCTCGGGCGAGATCCGCATCGACGGCGAGCGCGTCGAGATCTCGAGGCCGGCGGAAGCCCATCGTCTCGGGATCGCCACCGTCTTCCAGGATCTCGCGGTCTGCGAGAACCTCGACGTCACAGCGAACGTGTTCCTCGGCCGCGAGCTGCGCACCCCGAGCGGGATGCTGCGCGAGGGCGAGATGGAGCAGTCGACCAGACAGGCGCTCAGCGACCTCGCCGCGAACATCCCCTCGATCCGCTCCGCCTTGAACACCCTCTCGGGCGGGCAGCGACAGGCGGTCGCGATCGCCCGCACGCTCATCAGCCAACCTCGCATCGTGATCCTCGACGAGCCGACGGCGTCGCTCAGCGTCGCGCAGACCGCCGACGTCCTCACGCACATCGAGCGGCTCCGCGAACTCGGTCTCGGCGTCGTCTTCATCAGCCACAACATCGCCGATGTGCAGGCCGTGTCGGATCGCGTCGAGGTGCTTCGTCACGGACGCAACAACGGCTCGTTCGCGAGCCAGGACGCCGCGTACTCCGACCTCATCGCGGCGATCATCGGCACCTACCGCGCCCCCTCCTCCGCGTCGTCGGGCTGAGCCGGGCACCCGCGCGACGACGCGGTGCGGCATGTCGACGCGATTCGCTCCGCCGACACCCCCGATCGCGAAGTACGGTCGGAAGGATGCCGCAGCGGGAGGCGGCACAGAACCACCGGAGGCTCGAACGATGACGACAGAGAACACAGGCGCGACCGTCGGCGTGGACGGAACGAAGGGCGGTGCGACGGGCGGATCCACGGGCGGTGACGAGCAGCACCTGAAGCGGGCGCTGAGCAACCGCCACATCCAGCTGCTCGCGATCGGCGGCGCGATCGGCACGGGCCTGTTCATGGGCAGCGGCAAGACCATCTCGGTCGCCGGCCCCTCGGTGATCTTCGTCTACATGATCATCGGGTTCATGCTCTTCTTCGTCATGCGCGCGATGGGCGAGCTGCTGCTGTCGAACCTCAAGTACAAGTCGTTCAGCGACTTCGCCAGCGACCTGCTCGGCCCCTGGGCCGGGTTCTTCACCGGCTGGACGTACTGGTTCTGCTGGGTGGTGACGGGAGTCGCCGACGTGATCGCGATCGCCGGCTACTCCGACGCGCTGTTCCCCGGCATCCCGCTGTGGATCCCCGGCGTGCTCGTGGTCGTGATCCTGCTCGCGCTGAACCTGCCCACCGTCGCCGCGTTCGGCGAGATGGAGTTCTGGTTCGCACTCATCAAGATCATCGCGATCGTCGCCCTCATCATCACCGGTCTGGTGATGATCTTCACCGGCTTCCGGCACGACGCGGGAACCGCGAGCTTCGCCAATCTGTGGGAACACGGCGGGATGTTCCCGCACGGCTTCCTGGGCTTCGTCGCCGGATTCCAGATCGCGGTCTTCGCGTTCGTCGGCGTCGAGCTCGTCGGCACGGCGGCAGCCGAGACCAAGGACCCCGAGCGCAATCTGCCCAAGGCGATCAACGCGATCCCGATCCGCATCCTGCTGTTCTACGTCGGCGCGCTCGTGATCCTGATGGCCGTCACCCCGTGGACGGAGTACGTCGCGAACGAGAGCCCGTTCATCGCGATGTTCGCCCTCGCGGGCCTCGGCATCGCCGCCACGGTCGTCAACCTCGTCGTGCTGACCTCGGCGATGTCCAGCGCGAACTCGGGCATCTACTCGACCTCGCGCATGGTGTTCGGCCTCGCACAGGACGGCGATGCGCCGCGGCTCTTCGGCCGCCTGTCGACGCGGCGCGTGCCGCAGAACGCGCTGTTCCTCTCGTGCATCCTGCTGCTCTCCGGCGTGGTGCTGCTGTACGCGGGCGAGGACATCGGCACCGCGTTCTCGATGGTGACCACCGTGTCGGCGGTGTGCTTCATGTTCGTGTGGACGATCTTCCTCTGCAGCTACCTGGCGTACCGGCGCCGGCGTCCCGAGAAGGTCGCGACATCGACGTTCCGGATGCCCGGCGGCATCTTCATGGTCTACGTCGTGCTGGCGTTCTTCGTGTTCATCCTGTGGGCGCTCACGACGCAGCCCGACACTCTGACCGCACTGCTGGTGACGCCGATCTGGTTCGTGCTGCTGCTCGTCGCCTGGTTGTTCGTGCGCAGATCGCAGAACCACCTGACGCGGCACGCGGCGCACATCGCGTACCTGCGCGACGATTCCGCGGAGTAGTCGCCCCTCTCGCGTCCACGACTCAGCATCCCGGTGGGAGGTTCCGGCAGGGCCTCCCACCGCGTCGGGCGCGGGCGTAGCGTCGTCCTCGACGAAAGGACACGACATGCACACTCGCACACTCGGACAGGGACTCGAGGTCTCGGCCATCGGTCTCGGCTGCATGGGGATGTCGCAGAGCTACGGCCCCAACCCGGGCAGCCGCGACGAGATGATCGCCGTTCTCCGTTCCGCACTCGACCACGGAGTGACGTTCTTCGACACGGCGGAGGTCTACGGGCCGTACGTCAACGAAGAGCTCGTGGGCGAGGCGCTGCAGCCGATCCGCGACCGGGTCGTCATCGCGACGAAGTTCGGCTGGCGCATCGAAGACGGCACGAGCGTCGGACTCGACAGCCGGCCCGAGCAGATCCGCCGCGTCGCCGAGGAGTCGCTGCGACGGCTGCGCACGGACGTGCTCGACCTCTTCTACCAGCACCGCGTCGACCCCGACGTGCCGATCGAGGACGTCGCCGGCACGGTGGGCGAGCTGATCGCCGAGGGCAAGGTGCGCCACTTCGGCCTCTCCGAAGCATCCGCCTCGACGATCCGTCGCGCGCACGCCGTGCAGCCTGTCACCGCCCTGCAGAGCGAGTACTCGCTGTGGACCCGCGATCCCGAGGACGAGGTGCTGCCCACCCTCGCCGAGCTCGGCATCGGCTTCGTGCCCTTCAGCCCGCTGGGAAAGGGATTCCTCACCGGCACGGTCGATCAGAGCACCTCGTTCTCGGACGGCGACATCCGCGGCACGATCCCGCGCTTCAGCGAAGAGAACCGGGCCGCGAACCAGGCCCTCGTGAGTCACGTCACCGCCCTCGCGGAGGCGAAGGAGGCCTCCTCCGGACAGGTCGCGCTGGCCTGGCTGCTCGCCCGGCAGCCGTTCATCGTCCCGATCCCCGGCACCAGACGCACCTCGCGCATCGCCGAGAACGCGGGGGCGACGACCGTCGCCCTCTCGGCCGATGAGATGGCCGATCTCGACCAGCTCGCGGCACGGGTGGGAGTGCAGGGCGACCGCTACAACCCGCAGCAGATGTCGTTCGTCGACCGTTGAGCAGGCGGCGCTGAGCAGGCGGCGCTGAGCAGGCACCGGGGCTGGGTAGTCTGAGGCGGATGACTCCGCCCCGCAGCCACCCGGCGACCATCGCCGCGCCTGTGGAGCACGAGCTGGTCATCAAGAAGTCCCGATTCATCGCGACAGTCACTCCGGTCGCCTCGGTCGAGGACGCGGATGCCGTGATCGCGCGCCTGCGCAGGCAGTGGTGGGATGCCCGTCACAACTGCACCGCGATGGTGACCGGTCTGCTCGGCGACCAGGCGCGGTCCTCCGACGACGGCGAGCCCTCGGGAACAGCCGGCGTGCCGATGCTCGAGGTGCTGCGCCGCCGCGAGCTGACGGACGTCGTCGCGGTGGTCACCCGCTACTTCGGCGGAGTGAAGCTCGGCGCCGGCGGGCTGGTGCGGGCCTACTCCTCGGCCGTCTCGGACGCCCTCGACCTCGCCGCGCTCGTGCGGCGGCAGTCGCTCACCCGGATCACGATGGAGGTGTCGCACGCGGATGCCGGACGCATCGACAACCTGCTGCGCGACTGGGTTCTGCATCACGGGGCGACGCTCGGCGAACCTCGGTACGGGGCACGGGCGACGCTGGAGGCCTGGGTTCCGGCGCCCGAGCTCGACCGACTCGCGGATGACATCGCGGCGGCCTCCTCCGGGGCCGTCGTGCCGGTGATCGGCGGCGAGCGCATCGTCGACGTGCCCGACTGACACCGACGGCCACGGCCGATCCACAACAGCAGCCGGATATTCTGGATGCCGCGATCTCGGAAGGAGAGCGATGTTCGACAGCCCGCTCTCGGCGTCCGCCTACGAGATCCTCGGTGTGGACCCGTCGGTGGACGACGTCGAGCTGCGGCGCGCCTACCGGCTGCGCCTGCGCGAGTCGCACCCGGACACCGGCGGCGACGCCGCCGTGTTCATCCAGGTGCAGCGCGCGTGGGAGCTCGTCGGCACCGCCGAGAGTCGCGCCGCCTACGACCGCCGCAGCGGCACGCACCCCGGCATCCCGTCGGAGCCGGAGTGGAGCGGATGGCGTCCGCAGACCGCGACGCGCACCGACACCCGCCCCCGGGCGCGCTCGTACGGCCACCCCGGTGGCTGGCGTCGCGAGCGCTATCTGTCGCTGATCCGCGAATGGGCCGGCCGCGGCGTCGAGGTGCCGGACCCCTACGACCCCGCACTCGTGCGCTCGGCTCCGCGAGACCTGCGACGACTGCTCGCCGATGCTCTGGCCGAGGAAGCGACCGCCCGCACGGTGAGCGCCCTCGGCATGGGCTTCACCGTCTGGCACGACGTCGCCACGGGCGCGGATGCCGACGACAAGCTCGACCACGTGGTGCTCAGCCCGTCGGGTCTGTACGGCGTGATGTCGGAGGACTTCGGCGGCGTCGTCGGCTTCCGGCGCGGAGAGATCACCGGGCCGAGCCTCGGCACCCGCGCGCCGGTGACCGCCGCCCTCGCCCGCATGCGCACGGTGGCCAAGGCCGCCAGGGTGAAGTTCGGCGGAGCGATCATGGTCCTCCCCGACGACGATCTGTCGCAGGCCGTCACTCCGCTCGGCAGCAGCCGCGGCATGCCGGTCGTGGTCGTGCGGCGCAGCGCGCTGTCGATGGTGCTGCGCCAGGGTGTTCCGGGCGCCCGCGCGATCGGGGGCAACGAGCTGTTCGACGTGCGCACCCGTCTGCAGCAGACCATCACGTTCGTCTGATCCCGGGCGGGACCGGGATCAGAGGGGCCCTTGACCGCATCCGTCAAACCGGTTTACACTCGCTTCACCCGCGATCGTCAAACCGGTTGAACTGTGCCGAGTCCCTGCCGACGATCAGCCCGAGGTTCCACGAGGAGGTGGCATGAGCCGCACGACGATCGCAGATGTCGCCCGCGAGGCCGGCGTCACCAAGGCCACCGTCTCGCACGCCCTGAGCGGCAAGCGCCCCATCTCCGACGACACGAGGGCCAAGGTCCTCGCCGCGGCCGAGAAACTGGACTGGGTGCCGAGCCAGAGCGCCAGGGCCCTGGCCACACAGAAGGCCAACGCCGTCGCCGTCGTGCTCGCCCGCGACCCCGAGGTCATCGCGAACGACTCGTTCTTCCCGGCCTTCATCGCGGGCGTCGAATCGGTGCTCGCCGAGACGGAGACCGGACTGATCCTGCACGTCGTCCCCGACCGTGCCGCCGAGGAGCGCGCCTACCGCGCGCTCAGCCATGGCCGAGCCGACGGCGCCCTGCTGCTCGACCTGCGCACCGACGACTGGCGCGTGCCGCTGCTCGAAGAGCTCGATCTGCCCGCCGTGCTCGTGGGCGCCTATGAGCGGCCGACCCGATTCTCCTGCGTGCGCACCGACGACGCGGAGCCGATCCGCGAGATCATCGCCCACCTGCGCGCCGACGGCCACGAGCGCATCGCGCATGTCGCGGGCCCCCTCGACTACGTGCACTCGCGGGTGCGCGCGGACGCCTACGTCGACGCCGTCGGAGGAGACGAGCTGCTGCGTGAGGGCGACTTCACCGCCGCCAGCGGCCGCGCCCGCACCGCCGAGCTGCTCGATCTGCCGGATCGCCCGACCGCCATCCTGTACTCGAACGACACCATGGCGATCGCCGGCCTGTCGTTCGCCCGCTCGAGCGGGCTCAGCATCCCCCGCGATCTCGCGATCGCCGGCTTCGACGACGACCACCTCTCCGCCCACCTCTCCCCCGCTCTCACGAGCGTCTCATCCGGGCCCGCCGCGCGAGGACGCGCGGCCGCCCGCCTGCTGCTGGCCGACATCCTCGGCGCCGAACCGCGCACCGAGGTCGTCGACTGCAACGTCGTGCACTTCCGGGAGAGCACCACCCGCTAGACGATCACCCGAACCATCGCGTCAAGGAGGACACCATGAAGAAGAAGATCCGCGCCGCAGCGCTCCTGGGAGCGGCAGCGCTCGTCGTCACCGGATGCTCGGCAGGCGGCGGGGGCGGCGGAGAGGGCTCCGCCGATTCCACCGGCCCGATCGACATCTGGCTGTCGAACAACGAGCAGGAGGTCGCCTGGGGCACCGCCGTCGTCGATGCCTGGAACGCCGAGCATCCCGACGAGAAGGTCAATGCGCAGGAGATCCCCGCCGGCTCGTCGTCGGAAGAGGCCATCACGGCCGCGATCACGGCGGGCACCGCGCCCTGCCTCGTCTACAACGTCGCTCCGGCGGCCGTCTCGGGCTGGGTCAAGCAGGGCGGTCTCGTCGACCTCAGCACCATGGAGGGCGGCAGCGACTACATCACGGACCGAGGCGGCGACGTCGACTCCTACGCCACCGACGGCAGCTTCTACCAGCTGCCGTGGAAGTCGAATCCCGTGATGGTGATGTACAACAAGGCACTGTTCCAGGCCGCGGGCATCGACCCCGAGGACCCGCAGATGAACACCTACGACGCGTTCCTCGACGGCTCGCGCAAGATCGTCGACTCGGGCGTGCAGAGCGCCATCTGGCCGGCGCCGACGAGCGAGTTCTACCAGCCCTGGTTCGACTTCTACCCGCTCTACCTGGCCGAGACCGACGGCACGATGCTCGTCGAAGACGGCACGTCGACATTCGACTCGGACGCCGGCAGCGAGGTCGCCGAGTTCTGGAAGACCTTCTACGACGAAAAGCTCGCGCCGAACGAGGCGTCGACCGACGATGCGATGTCCGCCGGCACGACCGCCATGCAGCTCGCCGGCCCCTGGGCGATCCCGTCGTACGCCGACACCGTCGACGTCGGCTTCATGCCCGTGCCGACGAGCGACGGACGCGAGAACCCGACGACCTTCGCCGACTCGAAGAGCGTCTCGATGTTCACCGCCTGCGAGAACCAGGGCACGGCGTGGGAGTTCCTGAAGTTCTCCACCAGCGTCGACAGCGACGGACAGCTGCTCGAGGCGACCGGTCAGATGCCGATGCGGACCGACCTCACCGGCACGTACGCCGACTACTTCGACGCGAACCCGAACTATGTGTCGTTCGCCGAGCAGGCCGAGGCGACGGCGGATGTGCCCAGCATCCCCAACTCCGTGGAGGCCTGGCAGGCGTTCCGTGACGAGTACTCCGCCTCCGTGATCTTCGGCAAGGAGTCGATCGACGACTTCCTGAAGACCGCGGCGACGAAGATCGACGACCTCGTCGCCGAGTGACGCGATGACCGACACCCGACGGCTGCGCACCCGATGGCTGGGTGCGCAGCCGATCGGCGGCCTCTTCGCGCTGCCGTACCTCGTCTTCGTGATCGCGATCTTCGCGTACCCCCTCGGGTTCGCGATCTACATCGCCTTTCACGACTACTTCTTCACCGCCCCCGGCGTGGAGGTGGAGCGTCCCTTCGTGGGTGTCGACAACTTCGTCACCGTTCTCACGGACCCGCGCGTGCTCGGTTCCTTCCGCAACACGCTGATCTTCCTCGTCATCAACGTGCCGCTCACCGCCGTGCTCTCGCTCGTGCTCGCCGCGGCGCTGAACACCGGCATCCGCTGGGTCGCCGCCTACCGTGTGGCGTTCTACGTTCCGTACCTGACGGCGAGCGTCTCGCTCGTCGGCGTCTGGATGCTGCTGTTCTCGGGCAACGGGCTGATCAACACCGTCCTCGGCCCGCTCGCCCCCGACCCGTCGTGGCTCGTGAACAGCGGACTCGCGATGCCGATGATCGCGCTCTACGTGACCTGGAAGCAGCTGGGGTTCTACATCCTGCTCTATCTCGCGGCCCTCCAGAACGTGCCCAAGGAGCTGTACGAATCGGCCGAGACCGACGGCGCCGGCGCGTTCTCGCGCTTCTGGAACGTCACGATCCCCGGCGTCCGCAATGCGACCACGCTCGTGCTGATCCTGTCGATCATCACCGGCGCCAACCTCTTCACCGAGCCGTACCTGCTCACGAACGGCGGCGGCCCGGACGGCGCCTCCTCGACACCCGTGCTGCTCATCTACCAGCTGGGCATCCAGCAGCAGAACCCCGACACCGCGGCGGCGATCGGCATGATCCTCGTGATCCTGGTCGGGATGCTGTCGCTCGCCGCCAACCGCGCGACCAGGGAGCGATGACCATGAGACGCACACGTTCACTCCCCCGCATCCTGAGCCTGGTGCTGCTCACGGTCGCGGCCATCGGCTTCGCCTTCCCGTTCTACTTCATGCTGGTCGGCGCGTTCCAGGAGAACCCGACGAACTCCCCGAACGAGCTCTTCCCGACCTCGGGGTGGACCGTCGACAACTTCGTCGCGATCGACTCCCGGATCGATCTGGTGGGATCTCTGCTCAACTCGCTGATCTTCACCGCCGGCGTGCTGCTCGGCACCGTCGTGTTCGGTCTGCTCGCCGGTTATGCGATCGCCCGTCTCGACTTCCGCGGTCGCGGCGTGATCTGGGTGCTGATGCTGCTCGTGCAGATGGTGCCGTTCCAGCTGCTGATGATCCCGCTGTACGTGCAGATCACGCGCAGCTACGGACTCGGCGATTCGTACCTCGGCATGATCCTGCCGTTCCTCATCAACACCACCTCGGTGTTCATCTTCGTGCAGTTCTTCAAGGCGCTGCCCGTCGAGATCTTCGAGGCGGCGCGCATCGACGGCGCCGGGGAGATCAGACTGCTGACATCCGTCGCGATCCCGCTGATCAAGCCGGTGCTCGTGACCGTCGTGCTCGTCACCTTCATCGGTCCCTGGAACGAGTTCCTCTGGCCGTTCCTCATCACGAAGGATGCGTCGCTGCAGCCGCTCGCCGTGTCCCTCGCGAACTACATCTCCAATGTCGCGCAGTCCACCGCGAACCCCAACGGCGCGATCCTCGCCGGTGCGACGGCGTTGGCCTTCCCCGTCGTGATCCTGTTCGTCGTCTTCCAGCGGTTCTTCCGAGCCACCGACCTCGGCGCGGCCGTCAAAGGCTGATCGCTCACCGTCTCACCAGAAAGGGCATCCATGTTCACCGGAGCCACCTTCCCCCTCGGACCTTTCACCCCCTACGAGGGCAACCCGATCCTGCGGCCGAAAGGCGACAGCTGGGAGTCCGCCAACCTCTACAACCCGGCGGCGATCGTCGACGGCGACGAGGTCGTGCTGCTCTATCGCGCGCACGCCGACGACATCGTCTCGCACATCGGCATCGCCCGATCGAGCGACGGCGTGAACTTCACCCGCGAGGACGCGCCGATCCTCTCGCCGTCCGAGGACTACGAGCGCTACGGATGCGAGGACCCGCGCATCGCGCTGATCGACGGCACCTATTACCTGACCTACACCGGTTGGGACAGGCGCAGCGCGCAGCTGTGCCTCGCGACCTCGACCGACCTGCGCACCTGGACCAAGCACGGACCGCTGTTCGAGGACTTCGACACGTTCAAGACCATGGACCCGCGCGGGTTCAACTGGTCGAAGGCCGGCGTGATCGTGCCTCAGAAGATGCACGGGAAGTGGTGGATGTACTTCGGCGAGGGGGCGATCTACTGGGCGACCAGCGACGACCTCATCCACTGGACGCCTGGCGCTCCCGACACCGAGCCGATGTACTCGCCGACCCCCGGCACGTGGGACGAGGCGCTCGTCGAGATCGGCACCTCGCCGGTGCTGGCGGACAACGGCCTGCTCGTGTTCCTCACGAACGGGGCGACCCGCACGGTGCACGACGACGGAACGGTCGACGTCGACTACCGCTGCGGGCAGATCGCCATCGACCCCGACGAGCCGACCCGGGTGATCGCCCGACTGCAGGAGCCGTGGCTGCGCCCGCAGACCTTCGAGGACATGCATGGCCTGGTGTCGAACGTGACGTTCGTCGAGGGGCTCGTGAAGTTCCAGGACAGATGGTTCGCCTACTACGGCCAGTCCGACACGACCCTCGCCGTCGCCATCCACGATCCCGCGCAGCCGTGGGGCCGCGCACTGCGAGACGCTGTCGGCTCAGGCGCCGACGAGGACTGAGACCATGTCCCTCTCCCGACGCACGTTCCTGACCGCGGCGGCCGCGAGCTCTGCGCTCGCCCTGCTGCCCCTCGATGCGCGCACGGCGCAGGCCTCGGCATCCCCCGGCCTTCACCCCTGGGGCGTCGCACCGCCGGACGGCGCACGCGGTGCCCGGCTCACGAACCTCGCGCATCTGCGGTTCCTGCTCGCCGAGGTGCCGGTGGTCGCGAGCGCGACGCACACCACGTTCGGCATCGAGGAATCGCCGCGGGTGCTCGCGCCGTGGACGTACGCCGACACCGACGGCGCCGGCGGATACCGCCCTGTCGGCGGCGGCACACGCGACGCCGTGACGGGGTACTGGACGCAGGGCGCGTACAACGCCGACGACATCGCCCGGGCAGCCATCGTGTTCCTGCGGGACTGGCAGGCGACCGGCGACCCGCAGAGCCGAGACGAGGCGCGTGATGTGCTGCGCTCGCTCGCTTTCCTGCAGACGACGAGCGGCGACAATGCCGGCCGGGTCGTGCTGTGGCAGCAAGAGGACGGCACGCTGACTCCGAGCGCGATCCCCGTCGAGCTGCCCGACCCCTCGGACTCGGCCGAGTCGTACTGGCTCGCCCGCTCGGTGTGGGCGTTCGGCGAAGGGTACGCCGCGTTCCGGCGGGAGGATGCCGCGTTCGCGGCGTTCCTGCTCGAGCGGCTGCATCTCGCCCTCGATGCTCTCGGCCGCGAGTCGCTGTCGCGCGCCGGGCAGTGGGTGCGCAGCGACGGCAGGGACCTGCCGGCCTGGCTGATCGCCGGCGGAGCGGATGCCACGGCCGAGGCGATGCTCGGGCTCGCCGCCGCGACCGAGGCCGGCGACGCCCGCAGCCGCCAGGCCCTGCAGACCTACGGCGACGGCGTCGCCGCGATGGCGAGCGACCCGAAGAAGGGCTGGCCGTTCGGCGCCGTGCTGCCGTGGACCGGGTCGCTCGGGTTCTGGCATGCCTGGGGCGCGGCGGCACCCGAGGCTCTGGCCAGGGCCGGTGCGGTGCTGCGTCGACGCGACTGGAGGGCCGCAGCCGTCGCGGATGCCGGCACGTTCACGCCGCAGGTGCTCGCCTCGGGCGGGCCGCACAACGCGTGGGCGCCGCTGCCCGCCGAAGCGCAGATCGCGTACGGCGCGCACGGTCGCGTCGCCGGGGCCGTGCAGGCCGCGACCGTCGGAGGCGAGGGGCTGCGCGTGCTCGCGGGGCTGGCGGCCGGCTGGTTCTTCGGCGCCAACACCGCCGGCATCCCGGTCTACGACCCGGCCACCGGCGTGACGTTCGACGGCGTCGAGACCGACGGACGTGTGAATCGCAACTCCGGAGCGGAGTCGACGATCCACGGACTCCTCACGATGCTGCTGCTCGACGCGAACCGCGACATCGCCCGCATCGCGACATCGATCACCGGGTTGTCGTCGTTCTCGGGGCTGAGGGTGCTCGAGGCCGAGAGCGCTCGGCTCTCGGCGGGGTGCTCGATCGTGCGCCCGGAGGGCGGCGCGTGGATCGGAGAGGGCAACCTCTCGGGTGCCGCATATGTGCGGGTGCCCGCGGGCGAAACGGTCGAGTTCGACGTGACCGAGGCCGACGGCATCCTGCACGGTCTCGTCTGGCGCCAGGCCGCGGATGCCGGAGACGCGGTGTGGGAGGTGTTCCGCGGTCGCCGGCGACTCTGGAGCACGCGCACCCCCGCCGGAGGCGCCGGCGATCGGGGCCTCACCGAGGCCGACGGAATGCTGGTGCCGCAACTGCTCGGCGGCGACCTGCCCGCCGAGGCGGTGACCGTGCGCTGCACGAGCCGCGGTGACGTGCGGCTCGACGCCCTGGTGATCCAGCCCGCGGTCTCGTCGGCCGTCTACGCGACGACCTCGGGAGCTGCCGTGCTGTACGCCGGAGGCACCCGGCGGGACCAGCGCATCGCTCCCCTCGCGCCCGGATCAGGACGCTCGTACGACGCCGACGGATCGCCGCGGGGCCAGGCCGTGCAGGGCGGCCGGGTGCGGGTGCGCGGCGGCGGGTTCACGATCACCCGCTGACGTCCGGACCTGCCGCCGGCCGTTCCGAGACCCGGGGGATGGCGCTGATCGTGCGGGCTGTCCGCAGGCGGGACCTCGGGACTACGGTTGCGGTGTGCCTGCGCTCCCCGAATACGACCCGCTGCCCGACCGCCCCGCGCCCGACAATCCGTCGGGAAAGCTCGTCCTCCTGCGCCACGGCGAGACCGAATGGTCGAAGGCCGGTCTGCACACCGGCCTCACCGACATCCCGCTCACCGCCCGGGGTGAGGATCTCGCTCGCGGAGCCGGAGAACTCGTCGCGGACTACGACTTCTCCCTCGTGCTGACCTCGCCGCTGCAGCGCGCACGGCGCACCGCCGAGCTCGCCGGTCTGCACGCAGAGGTCGATCCGCTGCTGGTGGAGTGGGACTACGGCGGATACGAGGGACGCACGACGAAGGACATCCGCGAGGAGCTCGGCTACAACTGGAGTGCCTTCACGCACGGGGTGATCCGCGGCGCGACGCCGGGCGAGACCGTCGAAGAGGTCGCCGCCCGGGCATCGCGGGTGCTGACCCGCATCCTGCCCGCCCTGGCGGACGGAGATGTCGCCCTCGTCGCGCACGGCCACTTCCTGCGCATCCTGACCGCCGTCTACCTGCGACTGGCGCCGCGTTTCGGCGCGCAGATCACCCTGAACGCCGGATCGGTCTCCGTGCTGAGCTTCTACCGCGAGCAGCCGGCGATCCTGTCGTGGAACTACGGACTCGAGCTGCCCCTCGCACCCTCGGAGTCCTGACGCCGATCGAGGCTGCGGCTCAGCTCATCCGCTGCAGCGACAGGGCATAGATCGCGGGCGCACCCTCGAGGTCCATCACGATCTGCATCCCGGTGGCGGCGGTGGTGACGTCGAACGCGATCGTCTCGTTGGCGCAGACGATCGGCTCGGCAGACGGCTGCTCCTCATCGAGCTCACCGACCGTCAGAGTGATGGTGCCGTCGCCCCGGCAGGCGAGCTGCGCCTGATAGGCACCGGCCTCCTGGGACTGCAGGAGCGTCTTCTGGTGCGGGGAGGTGTTCTCGCTCAGCCACCCGGAGAGGATCGGGGTGGATCCCTCGGCACCGGTGCTCGGCACGGCCGTCTCGGCCCAGTCCCTGATCTCGTCGGCGGGGATCGGGAGCAGCGCTTCGTCGGCGTCCGCCGCATCCCCGGTGGAGGTGGGCGCGGGTGTCGATGCCGACGGGGAGGGCGAGCCGGAGGCCGGCCCGCTCGGTGACCCGCTGGGCTCACCCGTGCATCCGGCGAGCGCGATGCCCGCCACCAGGATCAGTCCGATCGTCGCCGCTCGTCTCATAGCCATCACTCCACGCTACGCATCTGCACGGAGCGCGCAACCGCCGACGCCGACACGCCGGTCTTTTGAACAACTCAAAACAGCAGGTACAGTCGAGGCATGGACACCGACCTCGACTCCGCGCTTCGCGATGCGGGACTGCGGGCGACCGCGGGCCGTGTCGCTGTGCTCGAGGTGATGGAATCCATGGCCCACACGGATGCAGAGCGGGTCTACCGTTCCGTGTCCGCGGTGCTCCCGACGACGTCGATCCAGTCGGTGCACAACATCCTCGCGGACCTGACGGCGGCGGGGCTGCTCCGTCGGATCGAACCGGCAGGTTCCGCAGCGCTCTACGAACGGCGCATCGGCGACAACCACCACCACGTCGTCTGCACCGAATGCGGTGCGGTCGGTGATGTGGACTGCGTCGTCGGCGACGCGCCGTGTCTCACCCCGTCTTCGGCGGGGGGATTCACCGTCCGAACAGCCGAAGTCACCTTCTGGGGCCTGTGTCCCAGTTGCCAGAACGCCGCGTAGGCGTGAACACCGAGAGCACCCGGACCCACGGATGCCCTCGTCTCGCCTCGCGCAGAAGGAGAAGCACATGACGAAACCGAACACCACGACCCAGACCGGCACCCCGGCACCGAGCGACGCGCACTCGCTCACCGTCGGCGCCGACGGCCCCACGGTCCTGCACGACCGCTACCTCGTCGAGAAGCTCGCCTCGTTCAACCGCGAGCGTGTGCCGGAGCGCAACCCGCACGCCAAGGGCGGCGGCGCCTTCGGCGAGTTCGTCGTCACGGAGGACGTCTCGGCGTACACCCGTGCCGCGGTGTTCCAGCCCGGCGCCACCAGCGAGACGCTGCTCCGCTTCTCATCGGTCGCCGGTGAGCAGGGCTCCCCCGACACCTGGCGCGACGTGCGCGGCTTCTCGCTGCGCTTCTACACCTCCGAGGGCAACCTCGACATCGTCGGCAACAACACCCCGACGTTCTTCATCCGCGATGCGATGAAGTTCCCGGACTTCATCCACTCGCAGAAGCGCCTCGGCGACTCTGGCCTGCGCGACGCCGACATGCAGTGGGACTTCTGGACCCTCTCGCCCGAGTCCGCCCACCAGGTCACCTACCTCATGGGCGACCGCGGCCTGCCCCGCAGCTGGCGCCACATGAACGGCTACGGCTCACACACCTACCAGTGGGTGAACGCCCAGGGCGAGCGCTTCTGGGTGCAGTACCACTTCATGTCCAACCAGGGCGTCGAGGCGATGGGTGCGGCCGAGGCCGAGCAGCTGGCGGGCTCGGATGCCGACCACTACCGCCGCGACCTGTTCGACGCGATCACCCGTGGCGAGCACCCCTCGTGGGACGTCTACGTGCAGGTCATGCCGTACGAGGAGGCGAAGGAGTACCGCTTCAACCCGTTCGACCTCACCAAGACGTGGTCGAAGAAGGACTACCCGCGCATCAAGGTCGGCACGTTCACGCTGAACCGCAACCCGCAGAACTTCTTCGCCGAGATCGAGCAGGCGGCGTTCTCGCCCGGCAACCAGGTGCCCGGCACGGGCATCTCGCCGGACAAGATGCTGATGGCCCGCGTCTTCGCCTACCCCGACGCCCAGCGTCACCGCGTCGGCACGAACTACAACCAGCTGCCGGTCAACCAGCCGCATGCCGCCGAGGTGCGCAACTACATGCACGAGGGGCACATGCAGTACCGGTTCAACCCGGCCGAGCACCGCGTGTACACCCCGAACTCGTACGGTGCCGAGGGCGGCCCCGAGGCCGACCCGCTGGCCGGCGTCGAGGCGAGCTGGGAGTCCGACGGCGAGCTGATCCGCTCCGCGGCGACCCTGCACCTCGACGACGACGACTTCGGTCAGGCCGGCACGCTGTACCGCATGGTCTTCGACGAGGAGCAGCGCGCCCGATTCCTCGACACCCTCACCGGTCAGGGTCAGGGCATCACGATCGACGCGATCCGCGAGCGCTTCTTCCAGTACTGGACGAACGTCGACGCCTCGCTCGGCGACGCGCTGCGCGCCCGCTTCTGAGCGGCGGGCCCGCTCGGCATCCGCTGGCCGGATTCCGGTGACCGGCATCCGCCGACCCGCATCCGGAATCCGGTGACCGGGCCGCTCCACTTCGGGGGCCGACACGCCACGTGCAGGATGGTTTTGCACCAACCGTCCTGTAAGTGGCGTGTCGGCCCCCGTCGCGTGCGCGGCCATGGTCGCTTTTCGGAAGGGCCAGAATGGATGCCGTGGCAGTCCCTCTCTCTGACCTGAACAACATGCCTGAGCCCCAGCAGGTGTACGCGGCTGACGGCACGCGCCTCGCGACGTACACGTGGGGCGACCTCGACGCACCCGTGGTGGTGATCGTGCACGGCTTCGCCTCCAGCGCCCGCGACACGTGGGTGCTCACGGGGTGGGTGCGGGAGCTCACCAAGGCCGGCTATCGCGTTCTCGCGCTCGACCAGCGCGGCCACGGGCTCAGCGAGAAGCCACATCAGGCCGATGCCTACGGGATCCGCACCCTCGCGACGGATGTCGAGACGGTCATGGACGCCTATCTCGTCGATGACGCGTTCTACCTCGGGTACTCGCTGGGTGCGCGCGTCGGTTGGGAGGTCGTCCGCGACCTGCCCCAGCGCATCGGCCGTGCGGTGCTCGGCGGGGTGCCGGACGGCATCCCGCTCGCCCGACTGGATCTCGATCAGGTGCGCGCGTATCTGGCGGACGGCACCCCGGTGTCGGATCCGACGACGCAGAACTACATCACGCTGACCGAACGCGTGCCCGGCAACGACCTCGCGGCACTGGTCGCCCTCGCCGAGGGGATGCGCTCGTCACGGACGATCGACCCGGATCCGTCGAACGCTCCGGCGAGTCCGATCCTGTTCGCGACGGGATCGAAGGATGCGATCATCGAGGGCTCCCGGGCCCTCGCCTCCGCCGCCCCGCAGGGTCGGTTCTTCGAGATCCCCGACCGCAATCACTTCAACGCTCCGGGATCCCGTTCCTTCAAGGAGGCGGCCCTGGCTTTCCTGTCCGGGAGCTGACGCGGCCCTTCGTCTCGCTGCGCTCGCTCAGGGAGCGGAGCCACACGGGCACGACAAGAGCCCTTCGTCTCGCTGCGCTCGCTCAGGGGACGGAGTCACACGGGCACGACGAAGGGCTCTCGGTGCGGCGATCAGACCGCGGCGCTCTGCTCGCGCTTCGGCAGCACCCATCCGGCGCGCGGGAAGTGGCAGGTGTACCCGTTCGGGTACTTGATCAGGTAGTCCTGGTGCTCTTCCTCGGCCTGCCAGAAGGGTCCGGCGGGCTCGATCGCGGTGACGGCCTTGCCCGGCCACAGGCCCGACGCGTCGACGTCGGCGATGGTGTCGCGGGCGACGGTCTCCTGCTCGGGAGAGAGCGGGAAGATCGCCGAGCGATAGCTGGACCCTCGGTCGTTGCCCTGACGATCGAGCGTCGACGGGTCATGGATCTGGAAGAAGAACGCGAGGATGTCGCGGTACGTCGTCTTCGTCGGGTCGAACACGATCTCCACGGCCTCGGCGTGGCCGGGGTGGTTGCGGTAGGTCGCGTGGTCGTTGGATCCGCCGGTGTACCCGACCCGGGTGTCGAGCACTCCGGGCTGGCGACGGATGAGGTCTTCCATCCCCCAGAAGCAGCCGCCTGCGAGCACAGCGGTCTCGGTGCCTGGGGTGCGGGTGATGGTTCCGGTGTCTGTCATGACTGCTCCTCAGAGGTGGGGATGGCGGTGGGGGTGTCGGCTTCGGCGCCGGCGAAGAGGTGACGGTAGCGACCGTACCCCTCATCATCCAGGCTGTCAGCCGGGATGAAGCGCAGGGCGGCGGAGTTCATGCAGTAGCGGAGGCCACCGGCGGCACGGGGTCCGTCGTCGAACACGTGTCCGAGATGGCTGTCGGCTCCGGTGGAGCGGGCTTCGGTGCGCGTCATCCACAGCTTCCGGTCGGTGCGCGTGGTGACCGCGCCCTCTTCGATCGGGCGGGTGAAGCTCGGCCAGCCGGTGCCGCTGTCGAACTTGTCGGTCGACGAGAACAGGGGCTGGCCCGACACCACGTCGACGTAGATGCCGTCGTCGTGGGTGTTCCAGTAGGCGTTGCGGAAGGGCGGTTCGGTGGCATCCTCCTGCGTCACCTCGTACTGCAGGTGGGTGAGGTCGCTGACGGCCTCCGGAGTCCTGCCGTAGTCATTCGACATGATGCGTCTCCTTTTCCGACGCGGCTGGCTGCGGCGTCATAGAGCACAACCGGCGGATGCCCGGTTTTGGTCCCGCAGGACTGTGAGCGGGCTGTGAGTTTCGTCGCAGTCGGTAGAGTTGCTCCGCCACACACACCACAGGGGAGACACACATGTCGGTTGGACTGCTCGCGGTCGTCGATGACATTCTGAGCGCCGCGATGAAGGCATCCGCCAAGGCTGCGGGCGTCGTGATCGACGATGCCGCCGTGACGCCCCAGTACGTGCAGGGCATCACGCCTGCGCGTGAGCTGCCGGTGGTCGCGAAGATCGCGGTGGGATCTCTCGCCAACAAGTTCCTGATCATCATCCCGGTGGCGCTGCTGCTGACCGCCTTCGCGCCGTGGGTGCTGCCCTATCTGCTGATCCTCGGCGGAGCCTATCTGTGCTTCGAGGGGGCCGAGAAGGTGCTCGAGTGGTTCGGCGTGCAGCACGGGCACGCTGACGAGAGCGCGCGCGACGAGCGGAAGCTGGTGCTCGGCGCCGTGCGCACGGATCTGATCCTCTCGACGGAGATCATGCTGATCTCGCTCGCGAATCTCGAGGCCGGTCTCGATATCTGGACCACCCTCGCGATCCTCGCCGTGATCGCCCTGATCATGACCGGTGTGGTGTACGGCGCGGTCGCGCTCCTGGTGAAGATCGACGACATCGGCCTGAAGATGGCGAAGAGCCCTGTGCAGCGCGTGCGCCACACGGGCACCAGGATCGTGCGCTCGATGCCGGGAGTCTTCCGCTTCATCAGCATCCTCGGCACCGTCGCGATGCTGTGGGTCGGGGGCCACCTGCTGCTCGTCAATCTCGGCGAGGTCGGCGTGCACTTCGGGGCCGACATCCTGCACGGCATCGAGCACCTCCTCGAGCCCGCGGGCGGTGTGATCGTCTGGATCGGCGACACCCTGTTCTCTGCCCTCGCCGGACTGGTCGCGGGCCTGATCATCGTGGCCATCGTGCTGGGCATCGCGAAGCTCTTCGGCAAGAAGCCGAACTTCCACGAGGGCGGGGAATCCCCCGTCGACGTGCACGCCTGACGCGTCCCTCGACGCGTCGCTCGACGCAACCCTCGATGCATCCCTCGTCGCGGTCTTCTCACGCGGCGATGTCATAGCGAGCCCGTCCTCCGAGGCGAGGAGTCCGCGCCGGATCAACGTGCGGCGGAGGAATGAGCCAGACCCGCGCGGCGACGCCGACACCGTCGACGCTGATGTCCCATCCGTTGTCGTGGATGCGGTGATGACACGATTCGCACAGCAGCACGCCGTTGTTCAGATCGGTCGGACCGGTGTCGCGCTGCCACCACCTGATGTGGTGCGCTTTGGTCATCTGGGGCGGGAGGCCGCACATCGCGCATCCACCGTCTCGCTCGACGAGGGCGAGACGTTGCGCCCGCGTGAACAGTCGCTTCTCTCGGCCCCAGTCGAGGATCTCTCCTGCAGAGCCGAGCACCACCGGGATGATCCCGCCACCCGCTGCCATCCGTCGGCAGGTGCTGATGCTCACGGGCTGGTCGCTGCCGTCGATCGTCGCGACTCCCCGCCCCGAGGTGAGGTCGTCGAGGTTCACACGCACCACCACTGTCGCGCCGGTCGCCGGCATCCCGCCGTTGTCACAGGCGATCGCATGCTCGCACAGGGCGGTGACGGCGTCGGCCTGGATCATCACCACGGTGCGGTGATCGGCGTCGGCCGCACCGGGCTCGGGTGCCGTGACCCGCGCCTGGAACGTCGCGGACACGTAGGCCTGGATCGCTGCCCTGATGGGCGCGCTCGACGCGATGTCGGTCTGCAGGTTGAGGTGGAAGGAGCCGTCGCGCTCGAACATGGTGAGAGAGCGACGATCACGCGACTGCTGCTCTTTGGGAGCCACCCCGTCGGGGTCGAGCCAGGCTTCGGTGCGGGCGACGAGCGTACGCACGTCGTCGAGCGTCATCCCCGCGGCGCGAGCGACGAGCAGCCCCTCGGCCTCGTCGACCCGCGCCGACCCCACACGGAGGCGAAGTCGTTCGAGCAGTGCGACGATGACTGCGGCGGCGGCCACGGAGATCTCACCGGCGGCGAGCGCTGCCGCCAGTGCGGGGTACTTCGCGGGCAGCACCTCGCCCAGCAGATTGCTGCGCGGTGCGGCGGCCTGACCGACCGTGATGAGGCGCTTCGCGTCTCCCGGCGAACCGCCCGTCGTGGTCGCGATCAGTGCTCCGGCGTTACGGAATCCCTGTTCCTTGGCCAGCCCCTCGGGGCCGAGTTCCGGCCGCGATTCGTGCGCGATCGTCGCCGCGAGTTCGGCGTGGATCCCGTCGAGACAGCGTTGCACCTCGCCGACCGCACGATGCGCGTCGAGCAGTTCGGCCCGCGAGAGATCGGTGCTCCTCTCCGCATCGGCCCACGCATCGCCGAGGCGCTCGATGGCCTCGAGGAGCGGCGTCAGACGGGTCGTGGTCATGATCTCAGTTTAGAACATATGTTCTAAACTATGGTCGGAATGCCGGCATGCGATGCGGCTTCACTCGCCGCGCAATCGCGGCCTCCGCACACTGTGCAACACCGCCTCCACACCGGGCGCACACGCGTCCCACCACAGCGCACTGCGGCCTCACCCGCCGCGCACGTGGTCCTCACTGCGCAGCCACTCGTCGAACGTGATGCGCCCCTGCCGGGCATCGGCGCCGCCGCGCAGCGCCCCCGACGCGAGCCCCGCGCCGTATGCGCCGGGCAGGCGCACCCCCACCACGCGCCGGCGCCGACCGTCGTACGCGAGCTGCCGCCGGGCGACGTCGAGCAGGATCTCGTCGCGCGGACCGACCAGGTCGCTCGCCCGACCGGTCGCCGCACCCTCCGCGAGCCGCACCAGATGCGCACCGACCTCCCGGGCGGCCACCGGCCGCATGAGCAGCGTCGGCAGGAGTGCCACGGGCCCGCGCATCCCCGAGAGCACCTGCCCGGCGAACTCGTGGAACTGCGCCGCTCTCGCGATCGTGAACGGCACCGGCCCCGTCGCCACCGCGCGCTCCTGCGCGAGCTTGCCCGCATAGTAGGAGGAGTCGATCCCATCGATCCCCACGATCGACAGCGCGACGTGATGCCCGACGCCCGCAGCCTCTTCCGCGGCGAGCAGGGTGCGGGTCGCCGTCTCGAAGAAGGCGATGGCCTTCGCCGCCGAGAGCGTGGTCGTGTTCGTGACGTCGATCACGGCATCCGCGCCCTGCAGCGCCTCGACGAGACCGGCGCCCGTGATCACGTCGACACCGCCCACGTCGACACCGCCCACGTCGACACCGCCCGCGCGCGAGAGCACGACGACCTCATGCCCCGCGGCCCGCGCCTGCGCGACGGCATGCCGGCCCACGACACCCGTTCCTCCTGCGACGGCGATCCTCATCCGACTTCCTCTCCGCTCCGGGAACCCGCCTGCGCGCGGTGCGTGCACCCACCGCGCACCCTCCCGCTGTGATGACGAGACGGCCGTCGAGAATGTGAGGCCTCACACGTGCGCGCGCTGCATCGTCATATCCTGCGAAAGCACACGCGACAGGAAGCACGCGAAAAGAACACCCGCGAACACGACCCGCGAGCGCCACACACGACAAGAACACGGCGGATGCCGCACCGGAGGAGACACCCATGGACGACGATCTCGACGATGTCTTCCGCGAACGCCGCCGTCTGCTCGCCCTCGGCTACCGGATGACGGGGACACTGGCCGATGCCGAGGACATCGTGCAGGAGACGTACCTGCGCTGGTACCGGCTCACCGATGTCGAGCGCGAGGGCATCGCGAACCCGGCGGGCTGGCTGACGACCGTCGCCGGCCGCGTCGCGCTCGACCTCCTCGGGTCCGCACGTCGTCGACGCGAGCAGTATGTCGGGCCGTGGCTGCCCGAGCCCGTTCCGGCCGATGTGTTCGCCGGGACGATCGGAGCGCGCACGGCGTCACCCGCGGATCCCCTCGACCGCATCACCCTCGACGACGACGTCTCGACCGCACTGCTCGTGGTGCTCGAGGCGATGACACCCGCCGAACGCGTGGCGTTCGTGATGCACGACGTCTTCGCCGTGCCGTTCGACGAGATCGCCGCGGCGGTCGGCCGATCCTCCGCCGCCGTGCGGCAGCTGGCGGCATCCGCTCGTCGCCACGTGCGCGAGAGCCGGGCGGTCGCGGTTCCTCGCGATGAGCACGATCGCGTCGTCCGCGCGTTCCAGGACGCCACGCGAACCGGTGAGATCGGCGCGCTTCTGCGGTTCCTCGCCCCCGATGTCGAACTCCGCAGCGACGGCGGCGGTGTCGTCAGCGCCGCGCGCAACGTCGTGAGCGGAGCCGACCACGTCGCCCGCTTCCTGCTCGGGATCGCCGCAAAGAGCCCACGTCTGACGGTGGAGGAACAGCGGTTCGGCGACGGGATCGGACTGGTGTTCCGCAACGAGGGCGCCGTGCACTCGGTCATGAACCTCCTCGTCGAACACGGCGTGATCACCCAGCTGTGGATCGTCCTCAACCCCGCCAAGCTCACCCACTGGCGGCCCTCCCCCTGAGAGACCGACGAAGCGAGCGGCCAGAATCAGGGGTCAGTGCCCTCGATCGATGCGACCTGACACGGATCCGGCAACGGCGTCCGCGGCGATCTCGATCAGTCGACCGTCGTTGCCCTCCTCGTGCGCCGTGATAGTGATGACCGCGTCGGCGGACTCGTCGACGAAGACGTACTGTCCGTATCGACCGTCCAGCCGCCAGCCGTCTCTCGGCCCACCCCAGGCGGCGAGCCCATACGACGAGTAGCGGCCGCTCTCTCCCGTCGAGACCCATTCGGCGTGCATCCGATCGATCCAGCTCTCGGCCACTATCCGCTCCTCACCGAAGCGGCCGCCGTCTCGCAGGACCCGACCGATCCGGGCCAGCTCCTCCGTGCGCAGCTCGAGTCCGCTTCCGCCCACGATCCATCCGAGCGGGCACCTGTGCCATTGCGGGTTGTGGATTCCGAGCGGCTGGAACAGCCGGGGCAGCACCCAGTCCCGCACATCGCCGACGGCCGCCCCGAGCATCCGCATCGCGACATAGGTGCTGGCATCCGAGTACTGGAAGTGCTCTCCCGGGCCTCGGCTCGGACGCGCGAGCATCTCGTGGGCGAGGTCGGGCCACGGCACCTCCTGATCCCCGAACCATTCGAAGTCGATCCCGCTCGTCATCGAGAGCAGATGCCGGAGGGTCACCCGCTCGACGCCCGCGCCGTGCTCGGGCACCGCAAGGGCATCGACGGCTCGTGTGTCGAGCGACAGGATGCCTTCGTCGACGGCGATCCCGGCCGCGAGTGCGCTCACCCCCTTGGACACGGAGTACAGGTTCACCCGGTCATCACTGCGCCATCGATGCTGGGTCGATTCGTCACCGACGAGCACGTGAACCCCGTATGCGCCCAGCTGCTCGTCGTCGATGGCGCGGACGATGCGGTCGCGGATCGTTTCGGCAGGAGACATGAGCCCAGTCTTGCGCACACCCACCCACACGGCATCCTGCTAGCGTCGTCCCGTGCGCACCCCCCGCGCAGATGCAGGAGACCCGATGAGCGACCACCAGATCCGGGATGCCGAGACCGCAGACCTCGAGGCGATCCTGGCCATCTACAACGATGCGGTGTTGCGCACGACGGCCATCTGGAACGATGACGCCGTCGACCTCTCCGACCGCACGGCGTGGATGGCCGAGCGCACCGCGCGGGGATATCCGGTGCTCGTCGCGATGGACGACACCGGAGTGCTGGGGTACGCGACGTTCGGCGACTTCCGTCCGCACCACGGCTTCCGGCACACGGTCGAGCACTCCGTCTATGTGCGCGACGGCGAGCGCGGGCGCGGCATCGGCAAGGCGCTGATGATCGAGCTGATCGATCGTGCGCGCAGGCTCGGCGTGCACGTGATGGTCGCGGCGGTCGAGAGCGGCAACACCGGCTCGATCGTCATGCACAAGCGCCTCGATTTCCTGCAGGTCGGGCGGATGCCGCAGGTCGGCGCCAAGTTCGACCGCTGGCTCGATCTCACCCTGCTGCAGCTCGTGCTCGACGAGCGCCCCTTCCCGGACCAGCTCACGTGAATGCCCTGCTCTGGCTCGCCGATGCGTTCAACTCGCAGTGGGTGCTGCCCGGCGGCCAGGTGCTGTTGATCCGCGAGGTGGTGGGCAACGCCTTCGGTCTGGCGAGCGCCCTCGGCGGCATGCAGCGCAAGATCTGGGCGTGGCCGGTGGGCATCGTCGGCAACCTGCTGCTGCTCACGGTGTTCCTCGGGTCGATCCTCAACCCCGACCACGAACTCCCGCACCTGCTCGGTCAGGCAGGACGCCAGGTCATGTTCATCATCGTGGCGATCTACGGGTGGGTGCGCTGGCGGCAGGCGTCGTCGGACGGCGGGCGCGTGACGCCCCGCTGGGCTCCGAACAGCGCCCGGATCGGCCTCGTGCTGGTGATGGTGATCGGCACGATCGCCCTCACTCCGCTCTTCCGCGCGCTCGGGTCGTGGGAGCCCGTCTGGGCTGACGCCTGGACGTTCGTCGGATCCCTGCTCGCCACGTACGGCATGGCCAAGGGCTGGACGGAGTTCTGGCTCATCTGGATCGCCGTCGACGTGGTCGGCGTGCCGCTGCTGTTCAGCTCGGGGTTCTACGCGACCGGGTTCATGTACGTGTTCTACGGCGTCTTCACCGCGGTCGGCTTCGTCGTCTGGTGCCGCGCACAGGCGAACGCGAAACCTCAGGTCGAGACGATCATGCCCGACCCCCGACCGATCACGTCGACCGTGAAGACGGTCGGCCCGGACCGGGACTGACGGTCGGCCCGGACCGGGACTGACCAGGCCCCGATTCGCATCGAGCGATCCGCCGGGGACTCCCCCGAATGTGTCGGCACGTGTCGCGCGGCTGGCCGGGCGGCCGATCGGCGGGTTTGCTAGACGCCATGACCCGTCAGATCCGCTTCAACGCCTTCGACATGAACTGCGTCGCCCACCAGTCGTCCGGCCTGTGGCGGCATCCCGACGACCGCTCCCGCCAGTACAACACCCTCTCGTACTGGACGGATCTGGCGAAGCTGCTCGAGAGCGCGACCTTCGACGGCATCTTCATCGCCGACGTCCTGGGCACCTACGACGTCTACGGCGGCACGAACGAGGCGGCCATCCGCAACGGCGCCCAGGTGCCCGTGAATGATCCGATCCTGCTCGTGAGCGCCATGGCCGCCGTCACCGAGCATCTCGGATTCGGCATCACCGCGGGCACCGCGTTCGAGCACCCCTATCCGTTCGCGCGTCGCCTGAGCACGCTCGATCACCTGACGAACGGCCGCGTCGGCTGGAACGTCGTGACCGGGTATCTGCCCAGCGCCGCGCGCAACATGGGCCAGACCGACCAGCTCGCCCACGACGACCGCTACGACCACGCCGACGAGTACGTCGAGGTGCTCTACAAGCTGTGGGAAGGGTCGTGGGAAGACGACGCCGTGGTCGAGGACCGCGAACGCGGCATCTTCACCGACCCGGCGAAGGTGCATCCGATCGGCCACGAGGGAAAGCACTTCAGCGTGCCCGGCATCCACATCTCCGAGCCGTCGCCGCAGCGCACCCCGGTGATCTACCAGGCCGGTGCCAGTCCCCGCGGGGTGAAGTTCGCCTCGGAGAACGCCGAGGCGATCTTCGTGGCCGCGCCCTCGAAGGAGGTGCTCGCGGGCACCGTGAAGCGCATCCGCGACGCGCTCGAGGATGCCGGTCGCGACCGCTACGACGCGAAGATCTACACGCTGCTCACGGTGATCACCGGGGCGACGAGCGAGGATGCCGCGGCGAAGCACGCCGAGTACCTCTCGTACGCGAGCCCCGAAGGCGCACTGACGTTCATGTCGGGCTGGATGGGCGTCGACCTGTCGCAGTACGCCGAGGACGAGCCGGTCGGGAACGTCGAGTCGAACGCCATCCGGTCGGTGCTGCAGCACCTGAAGGAGGAGGCCGACCTCGGTCGGGAATGGACCGTCGGCGACTTCGGCCGCCACAACGCGATCGGCGGCCTCGGCCCGACCGTCGTGGGCTCGGGCGTCGAGATCGCCGACGAACTGCAGTCGTGGGTCGAGGAGACCGACATCGACGGCTTCAACCTCGCCTATGCGGTCACTCCCGGCACCTGGCAGGACGTGATCGAGCACGTCATCCCGGTGCTGCGCGAGCGCGGCGTCTACCCGAACGAGTACACGCCGGGCACCCTGCGTCACAAGCTGCAGGGCAAGGGCGACCGGGTGCAGGACACGCATCGCGCCGCGCGCTACCGGGTGGGGGCGAAGGCTCCGGTCGCCTGATCAACTGGTCGTGCGGGCGGTCACTCGGCCTTCGAGCTGAAGAGTCCGCGCAGGACGAGGAACACCACGCCCGCGACGACGAGCACGATCGCGAGCTTCGCGATGAACCACAGGATCGAGAACAGCGCGCTGACGATCCACCAGGCGATCACCACGGCGAGGACGACTCCGATGACGGTCCACAGCGAGTTCTTGTTCATGGTTCCAGCCTAGGCGGCAGGGCGCACGTCACAGATCCGGATGCTGCGTCGTCAGTACCGGTGAGGCGCATCGGGCGCCTCCCCAGTGAAGGAGACGACGTGTCGCACGTGAACATCGGCAAGATCTACGCAGCCCCGTACCAGGCGATGCTCGAGTTCGCCGCGAAGGCTGCAGAGGCGGGGGCGGATGCCGGGCTCTCGCCACTGCTCGTCGAACTGGTCAAGGTTCGCGCCTCGCAGCTCAACGGCTGCGCGTTCTGCCTCAGGATGCACTGCGCCGACGCCATCGCGGCCGGGGAGACGGCCGACCGCCTCGCCGTGCTCGCAGGATGGTGGGAATCGCAGTACTTCTCCGCCGAGGAGCAGGCGGCACTGCAGATCGCCGAGAACGTCACGATCATCGGCGACCCCGGTCGCCTCGCCGACCGGGGAGTCGCGATCGACGGCCTGCTGACCGAGAAGCAGATCGCGGCGGTGACCTGGCTCGTCGTCGTGATCAACAGCTGGAACCGCATCGCGATCAGCAGCCACTACCCCGTGCACGCCTGACGCAGCGGGATGGGTGCGACGGGCGGGCGGATGCCGAGGCATCCGCCCTTCCGCATCCGATGCGCGCCGTCAAGTCCCTTCTCGGTCGATCGACCGAGGGCGAGACTGCGATCATGTCTGCACCGACCCTCGTTCCGTCCGCGCTCCACGGTTGCACCGCTCGCGGCCCGTTGAGCGACGCCGTCATCCGCCGACTGACCGGAGACGATGTCGACGATCTCGGCGCGCGGGCAGAGCTCGCCCTCGCCGCGAGCGCCGACATCGTGCGCGATGACGACATCCAGTTCGCCCTCTTCGTGCTCTACGCGTCGTCGTACGGTTCGCTGCCTGAGCTCGACCCTGCTCTGGAGTGGGATCCGGCGCTGATCGCCACCCGAGCGATCCTCGAGCACGCGTTCGAGCGGGCGCTGCGGGCCACGGTCCCGGCTCCCGCACTGCCCGAGCCGACCGTCGATGCCGTCGGCCGCGCGCTCTTCGCCCTCGCCGAAGCGGACACCGGGCCGAGCCTGTCGCGCTACGTCGCGAAGAAGGCGACCGAGGAGCAGATGCGCGAGTTCTTCATGCAGCGCTCGATCTACACGCTGCGGGAGGCAGATCCGCACTCCTGGGCGATTCCGCGACTGCACGGTCGAGCGAAGGCCGCGCTCGTCGAGATCCAGTCGGACGAGTACGGCGGAGGACGGCCGGACCGCGTGCATGCGACGATCTTCGCGCGCGCGATGCGGGGCGCCGGCCTCGACGACACCTACGGCGGATACGTCGACGACGTCCCGGCGATCACGCTCGCGTCGCTCAACACGATGTCGATGTTCGGCATCAACCGCCGGCTCGTCGGAGCGATCGTCGGACACCTCGCCGCGTTCGAGATCACCTCGTCGATCCCCAACCGCATGTACGGCGACGGCCTGCGCCGGCTCGGTTTCGCCGAGGACGTGACCGAGTACTTCGACGAGCATGTCGAAGCGGATGCCGTGCACGAGCAGATCGCGGCGCGCGACCTCGCAGGCGCTCTGGCCGAGGACCACCCCGAGCTGCTCGAGGACATCATGTTCGGCGCTGCGGCCTGCCTGACCGTCGACGGGTGGGCGGCCGGGCACATGCTCGAGTCCTGGACGCGCGGCGAATCCTCGCTGCGGGAGCGGTCGTTGCGATGAGCGAGCGCGAGGAGGCCGTCACGATCACCGCGTACCCCGACGGGCCGCTGCTGGTCAGAGGGGCCGCGGTGCTCGAGACATCCGACGGCGAGCAGATCCCCGTCAGCCGTCGCACCGTCGCGCTGTGCCGGTGCGGTCTGTCGACGATCAAGCCGTTCTGCGACGGCACGCACAAGGCATCGGGATTCCGCACCGACACGTGATTTCCGCGCTGTCGGTCGACGCGCCGTGGGAGGAGAACCGCCTGTCGGGAGGAGAATCCGCGGGATCGGGTCCTCCCGAGACGGAGTTCTCCTCCCGACGGAGTGGTCGCCGGTCAGTGCCCGACCGCCGGCAGGCAGCCGCCGTCCATGATGATGCCGCCGACCTCGACGGAGAGGACATCCGCCGACACCTCTCCGAAGATGCATCCGCCCTCCGGTGCGGCGACACCGAATGCGACGGCGCGCTCGTCGCCGATGATCTGGATGTCGCTCAGCCCGGCATCCGAGATCGCGTCCTCCACGGCGTCGACCGACAGGTCTCCCGAGGTGCGCAGGGCCTCGAGCGCCGTGCGGATGTCGGTCGCCGGCCGCTCGGCCGCCGCTCGGCTCGCCTCCGACAGATCCACGCGATCGCGGTAGCGGTCGTTCTGCGCCATCGCGTCGTCGGGATCGTACGGCGCGCAGTCCGGGGGCAGCTCGACGCCCTCGACCTGCGGGCACGCCGCAGTGGGAGTGGGGCTCGGGGATGCGGTCGAGGATGCGGATGCCGTCGGCGATGCCGTCGACAGCCCGGTGGTCGCCGTCGCGCATCCCGCGAGCAGCATGGTCGTCGCGATGACGAGAAGCAGACGCGTGCCTCTCGACCTGTCCCCCCGGATCCTGGCCATCCCCTCATGGAACCACACGCGATCCGCGCTGCCAACCTCCCGCCGGGCTCTCCGCGCCCGCCGCCGACCACATCTCCTCCCGCCCCGCTTCAGCGCGGATTCAGCGTGCGCCCGCCACACTGGGATCATGCGGATCCTGGTGGTGGACGACGAGGCGCGTCTCGCCGACGCCGTACGCCGAGGACTCGAGGCCGAGGGCTTCGCGGTCGACGTCGCCCACAACGGGGTCGACGGGCTCTGGCGGGCGCGCGAGACGCGCTACGACGCGATCGTCCTCGACCTGATGATGCCCGGCATGAGCGGCTGGAAGGTGTGCGAGGCGCTGCGCGCCGAAGAGAACTGGACGCCCGTGCTCATGCTCACCGCAAAGGACGGTGAATGGGACCAGGTCGAAGCGCTCGAGACCGGCGCCGACGACTACGTGACGAAGCCGTTCTCGTTCGCGATCCTCGTCGCCCGCATCCGCGCCCTGGTGCGCCGCGGCGCGGTCGCCCGCCCCGCCGTCCTCGAAGCCGGCGACCTGAGTCTCGATCCCTCGTCGCACCACGTGTGGCGCGGCGAGACGCCCGTCACCCTGACCGCCCGCGAGTTCGCGGTGCTGGAGTACCTGATGCGCCATCGCGGTCAGGTGCTCTCGAAGCGCACGCTGATCGAGGGCGTCTGGGATGACGACTTCGACGGCGATCCGAACATCGTCGAGGTCTACGTCGGGCATCTGCGCCGCAAGCTCGACAAGCCGTTCGGTCGCGAGGCGATAGAGACGATCCGCGGCGCCGGCTACCGACTGGCGGCCGACGGTGGCTAGCCGCGCGTGGCGATCGGTGCGGGCTCGGACCACGTTCGGCGCCACCCTCGTGGTCGCCGTCGCGCTGCTGATCGGAGCGTTCTCGTTCTACGGCATCCTGAGCTCCAGCATCCATGCGAGTGCCGAACGGGCGGCGGAGCAGCGACTCGACGAGCTGACGGAGCGACTCGACGGGCCCGGAGGCCGGGGGATCGACACCCTCGACGACGAGATCGTGCAGATCATCGCACCGGACGGATCGGTGCGCGCGGCGAGCGAGGACGCCCTCGACGATCTGGGGTCCACCGCCCTGCCGATCGTCGACGGGGCGAGCACCCGCACGATCGACCGCACACCGATGCTGATCGTCTCGGATGATCTGCACGGCGACGAGACCCTCGTCCTCGCCGTGCCGATCGAGGACGCCGTCGAGACCCTGTCGACCGTCGCGATCCTGCTCGCCGTCGCCGTGCCCCTGCTGCTCGTGCTCGTCGCCGTCACGACCTGGCTCGTCGTCGGCCGTGCGCTGAGACCCGTGACGCGGATCCGGCGGGAGGTCGACGGGATCACCGCCGAGCACCTGCACCGACGGGTCGAGGTGCCCCCGTCGTCCGACGAGATCGCGGCGCTCGCGACCACCATGAACCGGATGCTCGATCGGCTCGACGCCTCGGCCACCGCTCAGCGCCGCTTCGTGTCGGATGCCTCGCACGAACTGCGGTCGCCGCTGGCCACGATCCGCCAGCACGCCGAACTCGCCCAGGCGCACCCCGCCACGACCAGCATCGACGAGCTGGCCGAGGTCGTCTCCGACGAGGGGCTGCGCCTGCAGGGGATCGTCGAGTCGCTGCTGCTGCTCGCCCGCCTCGACGAGGGAGCGGGCACTCACGACGAGGCGGTCGATCTCGACGATGTGGCGCTCGGAGAGGTGCGCCGACTGCGCTCGCGCGGGGTCGACGTCGACGGGACAGGCATCGCCGCCGCGCGCGTCGTCGGCGACCCACGGCTGCTCGGCCAGCTGCTGCGCAATCTCGCGGACAACGCGGCGAGGCACAGCGCCGGACGCGTCGCGATCAGCGTGATCCCGCAGGGCTCGTGGGTGTTCGTGACGATCGAGGATGACGGCGCCGGTGTGCCCGAGTCCGAGCGGGAGCGCATCTTCGAGCGCTTCGTGCGGCTCGATGAGGCGCGCAGCCGCGATGCGGGCGGGAGCGGACTCGGGTTGGCGATCGTCCGGGGCATCGCGACGGCCGGCGGGGGCACCGTCTCCGTCGACGCGTCACGCTGGGACGGGGCGCGGTTCGTCGTCGCCCTCCCTCTCTCCGACTGAACGCCCGTGGGAGCATGGAGCACATGCAGACCCCGATGATCGACTACCTCCAGCTGCTGCTCGACTCCTGCGGGGAGGATGCCGGCGAGGTCGCCTCGTACATCCCGGAGCTCGCGGATGCCGACCCGGATCGCCTGGCCATCGCGGTCGCCACGCTCGACGGCGAGGTCTACGTCGCGGGGGATGCCGACGTCGAGTTCACGATCCAGTCGATCTCGAAGCCGTTCACCTACGCTCTCGCGATCGCGGATCGAGGTCTCGATGCCGTGCTCGAACGGATCGACGTCGAGCCGTCCGGCGACGCGTTCAACGAGATCTCGCTGGAGCCCGGGAGCGGTCGCCCTCGCAATCCGATGATCAATGCGGGAGCGATCGCCGCCCACGCCCTGGTCGACGGCACGGACGCCGATGGTCGCGCCGAGCGCATCCTCGACCTGTACAGCCGCCTCGCGGGCCGCGAGCTCTCGATCGCGGAGGACGTCTTCGAGTCCGAGCTGTCGACCGCAGACCGCAACATGGCGCTCGCGTACATGCTGCGCACCGTGGGCGTGCTCGACGCCGACCCGGCCGACATCGTGCGTGGGTACACACGCCAGTGCTCGGTGTCGGTCTCGGTGCGCGATCTCGCCCGCATGGGTTCGGTGCTCGCCGCCGGCGGGCTGTCGCCGGAGGGCGAGCAGCTGATCGACCCCGTCGTGACCCGGCAGGTGCTGAGCGTCATGACCACCTGCGGCATGTACGACTCCGCCGGCGACTGGCTCACCTCGGTCGGCATCCCCGCCAAGAGCGGCGTCGCCGGGGGTCTGATGGGCGTGCTGCCCGGTCAGGTCGGCATCGCGGTGTTCTCGCCCCGGCTCGACGAGCACGGCAACAGCACGCGCGGGGTGCGGATGTTCGAGCGCATGAACCACGATCTGGGCCTGCACCTGATGACCTCGACCGAGCGGGCGCGGTCGGTGTCGCGCCGCGTCGAGCACGACGGGATCGCGGTGCACGAGATCGCGGGCGACCTGCACTTCATGGAGGCGGAGCGGGTGCTGCGAGGCTTCGCCGAGGAGCAGGCCGGCGACGACCCGGTGGTCATCGACCTCGACCGCGTGCAGCGCGCCAACGACATCGCGAAGCGGATGCTGCTCGAGGGCGTCCGCCGGCTGCACCTCGACGGTCACGACGTGAGGATCGTCGACCCGTGGGGCGTGCTCGGCAGCGCGGAGACCGGGTCGGGTGAGCTCGTGCACGGCGATCAGGCGCACGGCGGGTTCGTGCCGGCATCCTTCGCCGATGTGGCGAGTGCGGTGCGCGGCTGACCCGTTCCTGAAGAGGTCTTCAGGGGGCTTCAGGGTGGGTTCAGCACCTCCGCGGGACCATCGACTCATGAACGACAAGAACCCGACACCCGACCAGACCCCCGAGAACCTCCCCGCGAACACTCCCCCAGCGCCTCCGGCTCCCCCGGCTCCCCCGGCCGCGGATGCCGAGACCGTGCCCGTCGCGCCGATCGCCGCGGAGTCCGCTCCCCAGACCCCGGCATCCGCCCCGGCGAAGCCCCGACGCACGCGCGCACTGCTCATCGGCGGCGGGATCGCCGCAGCCGTCGTGCTCGTCGGCGGCGGGGTGGCCCTGGGCGCAGCCGTCGGCGATGAGTTCGGCGACGACGATGACCGCCCCTCGGTCTCCGACGGTCCTCGCGGCGGCGACGACCGCGACGCCGACGACCGCGGCGGACGCCCCGGAGACGACCGCGACGACGCCGAGCAGGGCGCACCCGCCGAGGGCGGGCCCGGCACGGGCGGACCCGCGGGTGAGATCGGCTCCGATTCGGCCGACGAGATCGTCGCGATCGCGGATGCCGCACGCGGCGCCGCCGACGGCGAGGTCACCTCGATCGACGCGAAGCGCGACGGCACCTGGGAGGTGCAGCTGACCGCGTCGGACGGCAGCGAGAGCGAGGTCCGCGTGACCGCAGATCTCGCGACGACCGTCGTCTCCACCGAGCAGGACGACGACGATTCCGCGCCGACCCGCACGCTCGATGAGGCGACCATCCGCGCCCTCGTCGACGCGGCGCTCACCGAGGCCGAGGGCCTGATCACCGATCTCGACGCCGACAACGACGACGTGAGCCCCTACGACGTGTCGGTGCTCACGGGCGATCGACGGTCGGTCGACATCGACTTCAGCGCCGACTTCGCCGTCGTCGGCACGGACATCGACGACTGATCCGCCGGGGTCGTTCCCGAGCCGCCGTCCGATCCGGACGGCGGCTCGCACCGTATCGGGCGATTAGCATTCAGACATGACGAATTCCGGCCGAATCGACGATGTCTCCATCGGCGGCGACATGATCCGCCTCGGGCAGTTCCTCAAGTTCTCGGGACTCCTCGACTCCGGTGGCGACGCCAAGGAGGTCATCATCGACGGCTACGTACGAGTGAACGACGAGGTCGATCGCCGCCGTGGACGCCAGCTGCACGACGGCGACCTCGTCACCTTCGAGGGCCGCACCGTCCGCGTCCGCCCCTGACCCCCATCCGGGGCGGCTCGTATAGCGAGCGGATGCAGGACGCGCAAGGCGGTAGGCGGTATCTCTCCCCCGGCCGCACGATGGACCCATGCCCCGCTTCGCTCGTCCTCTCGCGTCGTACGCGCCGATCGGCGACGGCAGGACGGTCGCGCTGATCGGTCTCGACGGGCGCATCGACTGGCTGCCGCTCCCGGGGCTCACGGATCTTCCCGTGTTCGCGAGCCTGCTCGACGAGCAGACCGGCGGATGCGTGGAGCTGCGTCCCACCGCAGAGTTCCGCACCGAGCGACGCTACGTTCCCGAGACGAACGTGCTCGAGACGACGTTTCACACGGATGCGGGTACGGTGCGGATCACCGACGCCCTCATCTTCGGCGTCGCCGGACGACTGCCCTGGGCCGAGCTCGCCCGGCGCATCGACGGCGTCGAGGGCGAGGTCGCGATGCACTGGCGCGTGCAGCCCGGATCCTCCCTGCAGACCGCCGCGCCGTGGGTGGAGCGCACCGCGCACGCCGACATCATCCGCAGCGGCGCCACGGCCCTGGTGGTGGTCGGCTTCGCGCACGGCCCGATGGCTACGACCTCGGAGTCCTCCGTCGGCCCCGAGCAGACAGGGTCGTTCACGACCTCACCGGGATCCCGGCACCTGATCGCGCTGGCGGCGACGCACGGGGAGCCGCTGCACATCCCCGATCCGCACAACATCGACCTCGGGGTCGACCGCACGGTGCAGCACTGGCAGCACTGGTCGTCGGTGTTCTCATACGACGGCCCGTGGCGCTCGCACGTGCAGCGCAACGCCCTCGCGCTCAAGCTCCTGATCTACAGCCCGTCCGGCGCCATCGCCGCAGCGGCGACGACGTCTCTTCCCGAGAACCCGCGTGGCGGGAAGAACTGGGACTACCGCTTCGCGTGGGTGCGCGACCTCGCGTACACCGCACACGCCCTGGTGCGCTTCGGGCTGCGGGAGGAGACCCACGCCGCCCTGTCGTGGCTTCTCCGCACGATCCGCGAGCAGGGATCCGACCTGCACGTCATGTACGCGCTCGACGGCTCTGCGGTTCCCGAGCCGCGCGAGCACGACGTGTCGGGGTGGCGCGGCATCGGCCCCGTCGTCACGGGCAACCCCGCCGGAGCCCAGCTGCAGCTCGGGGTCTACGGCGACCTGATGGCCATCTGCCGCACGTACGTCGATGCGGGCAACGTGCTCGACGTCGAGACGTCACGGCTGCTCGCGGACATCGCGGACCGCACCTGCGACGTCTGGCGCAATCCGGATTCCGGCATGTGGGAGCTCCCCGAGGAGCGCCACTACACCTCGTCGAAGATGGGGTGCTGGAAGGCGCTGGAAGATGCGATCGCTCTCGCCGACTCGGGGGCGATCCCGGGCAGCGTCGACCGCTGGCGGGCGGAGCGCGACCGCATCCGCGCCTGGATCGATGCGCACTGCTGGTCGGAGAGCCGCGGCGCGTACGTCTTCTTCGCCGGCTCCGATCAGCTCGACGCCTCGGTGCTGCTGCACGCCCCGAGCGGATTCGACCGCGGCGAGCGCATGGCGTCGACGATCGACGCCCTCAGCCTCGAGCTGGGTGCCGGGGCTCTGATGTACCGCTACAGCGGCGTCGCGGCGGAGGAGAAGACCTTCGTCGCCTGCGCCTTCTGGCGGGTCGAGGCGCTCGCCTGCGTCGGACGCCACGACGAGGCCCTCGCGCACATGGAGACGCTGATCGGGCACGCCAACGACGTCGGCATCTACGCCGAGATGATCGATGCCGACGACGGGGCCGCGTGGGGCAACACCCCGCAGGCGCTCAGCCATCTGGCCTTCCTCACCGCGGCGATGACGATCCGCGAGGTCGTCCCCGCAGACAAGCTCCGCGATCGCTGAGCCGGATCCCGATCCGGCTCCGTCGACCGCGCCCCGACCCCAGACCGAACGAACGAAAACAAGGAGAGGACACACCATGTCTCGTGACCAGTACACCTTCGTCAACCCCGCTGAGCTCTACTCCGACATCGAGCCCCAGAAGCAGCACATGCCCGAGCCCGGTCTCGACGCCGACCTCGCCCCGAAGGCCGACCTCGGAGAGGACAGCTACCGTGGCAGCGGCCGCCTGACCGGCCGCAAGGCTCTCATCACCGGCGGCGACTCCGGCATCGGTGCGGCCACCGCGATCGCGTTCGCCCGAGAGGGCGCCGACGTGGCGCTCTCGTACCTGCCGGAAGAAGAGGAGGACGCGGCTCGCATCGCCGGCATCCTCCGCGAGGCCGGCGCGACCGTGGCCACCCTGCCGGGCGACCTCCGGGACGCGGAGTACTGCCGCACGCTCGTGGCCGAGGCCGTGGGCGCTCTCGGCGGCCTCGACGTCCTCGTCAACAACGGCGGCAAGCAGATCTACCAGGAGTCGCTCGGCGACATCACCGACGAGCAGTTCGACGACACCTTCAAGACGAACGTCTACGCGATGTTCTGGATCACCAAGGCGGCGCTTCCGCACCTGCCTGCCGGGTCGTCGATCATCAACACCACCTCGATCCAGGCGTACTCGCCGTCGGGCATGCTCGTCGACTACGCCTCGACGAAGGCGACGATCAACGCCTTCACGAAGGGCCTCGCCGACCAGCTCGCGCCGAAGGGCATCCGCGTGAACGCGGTCGCCCCCGGCCCGATCTGGACGCCGCTGCAGCCGAGCGACGGTCAGCCGCAGGAGAAGCTCGACCAGTTCGGCGAGGAGACCCCGCTCGGACGCATGGGGCAGCCCGCGGAGCTGGCTCCCGCCTACGTGTTCCTGGCGTCGGCCGAGTCCAGCTACGTGATCGGCGAGACCCTGAACGTGAACGGCGGCATGCCCACCCCGTGACGCTCGGCTGAGGTGATCCGGAGCCCCCGCCGTGCGCGATAGCCCTTGCGCGGCGGGCGCTCCGGTGTCACTCTTGCGATACAGCTCTGTCGCGCCTGTCGCGGCAGCTGGGGTGCCGTCCAGATGGCGGCATCGGATGGGGCGCCCTTTCTGCCGCCTCCCCCGTGGTGGGGGCGTCCCGTCCTCCCCTCAGCCTCGCGGCAGCCGCAGCGTCACGAGCTGGAACGGTCGGAGCGACAGACGGATGCCGTCGGCATCCTGACCCGACAGCGCGGCCGGCTCGATCTCACGCTCGAGCAGGTCGACCTCGCCGGCGTCACCGCTCGGGAATCCCACGGCGACCGTGGCATCGGCGCGACGCCCGAGAGCCTCGTACAGTCGCACGATGACGTCGCCGCTGCCGTCCTGGGCGAGCTTGACCGCCTCGACCACCACACCCGGGTGATCGATCGCGACGAGGGGGTGCACATCGTCGGCGCCCACGACGCGACGCTCCGCGAGGTTCGTGCGGTACCCCTCGGCGATCGCATCGACGAGCTCGCCGCCGACGACGATGCCGACCTCCAGATGGTGCCGGCCCTGATCCTGCTGCGGGTCGGGGAACAGCGCCGCCCTCACGAGCGAGAGCCGCACGGTCGAGTACGTGCCGCCGCTCTCGCGCGGGTGCCGGGTGATGTCGTGGCCGTAGGTGGAGTCGTTGGTGACCGCGACGCCGAAGTCGCTCTCCCCCACTCTGACCCATCGATGCGCCACGGTCTCGAAGCGCGCAGCGTCCCACGAGGTGTTGGTGTGGGTCGGACGCACGATGTGCCCGAACTGGATCTCCGAGGCGGCGTGATCGGTGTGCACATCGACGGGGACGCTGAGCTTGAGCAGCTTCTGCCGCTCGCGCCAGTCGACGTCGACAGCCAGCTTCAGCGTGCGCGATCCCTCATCGAGACGGATGCTGTGCACCAGCGTCGATGCACCGAACGTGCGCGAGATCACCACGGCGCCGTCGACGATCTCGATGCCGTCCACGTCGAGGAGGTCGGTGACGTTGCGGCGGTAGTGCTCGTCGATGTCCCACGCGTCCCACTGCGTCGGGGTGTCCCGGTGCAGCTGGAAGACGCCGGCGCTCTGACCGGCAGGCACGACCTCGCGCCCGCTCGTCAGGTCGATGATCGAGGTCAGCACACCGCGCGCGTCGATCGTCGCCCGCACGAGGCCGTTATCGAGCACGAACCCGCCCTCCGCGGCGACCGGTGCGACGGGTGCGACCGCATCCGCCTCGCCGATCGCCAGCGCTCCGACCGAGGCGTACCCGTGCGGCGCCGCGTTGGCGACGAGGCTGCGCGTGCCCTCGCCGACCAGTGCCCGCAGGGAGTCGGCGATGATCTGCTCGAGCTCGGCGGCGATCGCCGCGTAGTTGCGCTCGGCATCCTGATGCACCCAGGCGATCGACGTGCCGGGAAGGATGTCGTGGAATTGCTGGAGGAGCACGAGCTGCCAGAGACGGGTGAGCTGCTCGGCCGGGTAGGGGCGACCGGTGCGGACGGACGCCGTCGCCGCCCAGAGCTCGGCCTCGCGCAGCAGGTGCTCGCTGCGACGGTTGCCCTGCTTGGTGCGCAGCTGACTCGTGTACGTGCCGCGGTGGAACTCGAGATACAGCTCGCCGCTCCACACTTCGGGCGACGGGTATTCGGACTCGGCCTGCTCGAAGAACGCCCGCGGCGTGGAATGCCGGGCGACCGGGGACCCTTCCAGCGACCCCGCGCGCTCGACCTGCGCGGCCATCTCCCGGGTCGGACCGCCTCCGCCGTCGCCGTACCCGTAGGGCAGCAGCGAGACCCGCGCCCTGCCCTTGTCCTGGAAATTCCGCTGCGCATGCGCGAGATCGGCCTGCGAGGCATCCGAGTTGTACTTGTCCACCGGGGGGAAGTGCGTGAACACGCGTGTGCCGTCGAGGCCCTCCCAGAGGAAGGTGTGGTGCGGCATCCGGTTCGTCTCGTTCCACGAGATCTTCTGCGTCAGGAACCACTTGGATCCCGAGGCCTTGATGATCTGCGGAAGGGCGCCGCTGTAGCCGAAGGAGTCGGGCAGCCAGACCTCGGGGGTGTCGATCCCGAACTCCCGGAGGAAGAACCCCTTGCCCTCGACGAGCTGACGGGCGAGGGCCTCGGAGCCGACCATGTTCGTGTCCGACTCGACCCACATGCCGCCGACAGGCACGAAGCGGCCTTCGCGCACGCGCTCGACCAGACGCTCCCAGATCTCGGGGTAGCGCTCCTTGATCCACGCGAACTGCTGCGCCGACGAACTGGCGAAGACGACGTCGGGGTTCTCGTCCATCAGCGCGAGCACGTTCGAGAAGGTCCGCGACACCTTGCGCGCCGTCTCGCGCACGGGCCACAACCACGCCGAGTCGATGTGCGCGTGCCCGACGGCATGCAGCACGTGCGCGCTGGCATGCGCGGGACTCGCCAGCACCGCGCGCAGCGCCTCCCGGCCCTCCGCCGCCGTGCCCGCGACATCATGCGGGTCGACGAGGTCGATCATCCGATCCAGTGCCTGCACGATCTCCGCCCGTCGCGGCGAAGAGGCATCGAGCTCGCCGAGGAGCCCGCGCAGGATCACGGTGTCGTCGAGCAGCGACTCGACGGTCAGGTCGCGCAGGGCCACGTCCACGACCCGGAGCACGTAGATCGGATCGACGCCGGCGGTGTCGGGGTCACCGAGTCGCGTCGGGTCGAACGTGAAGATGCTGCCCACGTCGGGGTTGGATGCCGCCTCGAGCAGCACGTCGATGCGTCCGTCCGGCTGCACCGCTGCGGCGACCGCGTTGTTGAACGGCGAGATGCCTTTGATCGGACTCCCGTCGAGACCCCAGACGAGAGCCTCGGCCTGGAAGCCGCTCTGTCCGGCCGTGAAGCCGAGGTCCACGACCAGCTCTGCCCTGGTGCCGTCGGGGAGATCGCCGGATGCCGTGCGCCACTCGGCCGGGACCTGCCCGCTCACCCGGAACCACGTCGTGCCCCAGGGGCGCCCCCACGCGGTGCCGACCGCGGTGGACGTGTAGTCCGCCTGCGCAGCGTCCGCGAAGGGCACCGGCTCACCCGGCACCTCCCAGGCGCGGACCTCGAGCGGGTGGCTCAGCCGGTGACGAGCCGGGCGCAGACGCTCGCGGATGAATCGGTCGATGCGCATCTCGATGAGCGCGGTGCGGTCGTGCATGAGTGGTGCTTTCTGGATCGTGGGGGTGTGCGAGGAGGCGGGGATCAGCCCTTGACGCCGCCGGCCAGCGCGAAGCTGCTGCCGGACAGACGCTGCACGAGCAGGTACAGGACGAGGATCGGCACGGAGTACAACGTGGCGAACGCGGCGAGCTGTCCGTAGGCGACCGCGCCGTGGTTGCCGAAGAACGTGAAGATCGCGACGGCTGCCGGCATCTTCTCCGAGCTGAACAGCAGGACGAACGGGACGAAGAAGTTCCCCCACGCCTGCGTGAACACGAAGATGAAGACGACGCTGATGCCGGGGCGCATGAGGGGCAGGACGATGGTCCACAGTGCCCGCATGGCGGAGGCGCCGTCGACCCACGCGGCCTCCTCGAGGGAGACCGGCACCGAGTCCATGAAGTTCTTCAGCATCCAGATCGCCATGGGCAGCGATGTGGCTGCCATGAACAGGATCACGCTGACCTGCGAATCGAGCATCTTCAACTGCACGAAGAGCGCGTAGACCGGCACCATCATCGCCGTGATCGGCAGGCAGGAACCGAACAGCACCGAGTACATGAAGCCGCGCTGGAAACGGGAGTTGTGCCGCGACAGCGGATACGCGGCGAGCACGCCGACGACGACGGTGATGAGGGCGGTGCCGAACGAGATCAGCGCCGAGTTCCACAGCGGCAGCAGCGTCATCGACCAGTCGAACACCGCGACGAAGTTGTCGAGCGTGAGGCTCTCCGGCACCGAGATCGACACCGTGGCCGACGGAGACACCGCCGAGAACGCGATCCACGCGATGGGCACGAGGAACACGACCCCGATCACGATCAGGACGGCGTTGGCGAGCCCCGTGGAGCGGCGCTTCGCGGGCGACGCGACCGAGATGCGCGGGCCGCGCCGGACGGTGGGGCGGACGAGTGCTTCGGTGGCAGTCATCAATCGACCTCCGGCTTGAGGATGCGGATGTAGAAGATCGCGAAGATCGCACCGAGCACGAGCGTCACCGCAGCGATCGCCGTGCCGTAGCCGATCTGGGAGTACTGGAAGGCCTCCTGATAGGCGAGGACGGGGAGGGTGGAACTCGAGACGCCCGGCCCTCCCTTGGTCATCACCCAGATGAGCCCGAACGTGCCGAGCGTCTGCAGGGTGGTGAGCATGAGGTTCGTCGAGATCGAGCGGCGGATCATCGGGATGGTGATGAGGAAGAAGCGCTGGGCGGCGTTCGCGCCGTCGATCTGCGCGGCCTCCATCACCTCCGGCGGCACCTCGTTGAGGGCGGCTCCGTAGACGAGCATCGAGAAGGCCGTGCCGCGCCAGACGTTGGCGAGGATGACGGCGAACATCGGGTACTCGATGAGCCAGCTCACCGCGGGGATGCCGATGCCCTCCAGCAGCGCGTTGAGCGTGCCGTCCTTCGAGAAGTAGGCGTACAGGGCGAACGCGGCGACGATCTCGGGCATCACCCAGGCCACGACGACGAGCGCGCCGACGACGCTGTTGACCGACTTCGAGCCGATGCGCATGAGCGCGGCGACACCGAGTCCCAGCACGTTCTGACCGATGATCGCGGAGAACAGCACGAAGACGACCGTGAGAACCAGCGCCGTCCAGAAGTTCGGGTCGGTGAACAGCGAGATGTAGTTGTCGAATCCGACGAACTCGGGGTTGGCCGCCCGATAGCCCGTGAGGGCGCGGTTGGTGAGCGACCCCCAGATGGCGTAGATGATCGGCCCGAGCAGGAACACGACCAGCAGCACCACGGCGGGCAGCAGCGGGACGGAGCGCAGCAGCTCGCGGAGCGGGGTGCGCCGCCCGGCCCCGGTGTGCACCGGGGCCGGGCTGCGCGTTGCGGAGGCGGAGGTCACTGAGGGACTCCTACTCGACCTTGTCCTGGCCGACGATCTGGGTGAGCGCGTCGTCGTAGGTCTTCGCCGCATCCTCCGGGGTCGCTTCTCCGGTGATCACCGATTCGGTGGCCTGCTGGAGAGCGCTGGTGATCTGCGAGTAGTCCGGCGTGGTCGGACGGAAGTGCGTGTACTGCACGAGGTCGGAGAAGAACGCGAAGGTCGGGTTGTACGCGAGGTACGCGTCGTCGGTCGCGACGTCCTCACGGACGGCGATCTGGCTGTTCTCGGTGTCGTACTTGAGCGAGTTCTCCTGGTTCAGCGCCATCGCGATGAAGTCGAACGACGTCTGCGGGTGCGTGGTCTGAGAGCCGACCGCGAGCGTCCAGCCCCCGGACATCGAGGTGAAGCCGGGCTTGCCGCCGTCCTGCGTCGGCATCTTCGCGAGACCGATCTTGTCCGCCCAGCCGTCCCAGGCGCCGTCGCCGCTGATCCAGCCACCGGGGAGCCATGATCCGTCGATGGCCATGGCGAGCTTGCCCTCGGGGAGCAGCTCCGTCGAGACGCGGCTGCCGATGGTCGAGTCGAGGGCGAGATCGAGCGGAGTGGCGAGATCGTTCTTGTAGAGCGTGTCGTAGAAGCCGAAGGAGTCGGTGAGACCCTGGGAGCCCACCGCCCACTTGTCGGAGTCGGCGTCGTAGAGAGTGGACTCGGTGCCGTAGAGGAGCATCTCGAGACCCTGCATCGACGTCTGCTCACCCGCGCTCTTGCTGCCGTAGATGTTCAGGGGGATCAGGTCGGCGTCGTAGGCCTTCACGGCTTCAGCGGCATCGAGGATGTCCTGCCACGACTCGGGCTGCCAGTCGGTGGGGAGTCCCGCGGCCGCGAAGATCTCCTTGTTGTAGTAGATCGCACGGGTGTCGGTGCCCATCGAGACGCCGTAGGTGCTGCCGTCTCCTCCGAGACCCGCCTCCTTGGCCGCGTCGTAGAACTGGTCCCAGTCATCCCAGTCCGCGAGGTAGTCGTCGATCGGGAGCAGGTAGCCGGCCGCGGCGTCGGAGCGCAGCTGGAAGGTGTCCTCGTAGATCACGTCGGGTGCCGTGTCGGGCGAGCCGTTCATCAGAGCCAGCTTCGTGAAGTACTCGTCTTCGGACTCGATCGGCTGGAGCTTGACCGTCACCCCGGGGTTCGCGGCCTCGAACTCGGGCTTGACCTTCTGGAAGAGGTCATCGAGCTGGTGGAACGCGGACGTCATCTGATACGCGACGGTGATGGTGCGGTCGCCGCTGTCGGACGTCTCTGCGTCCCCGGACGCACCGCATCCCGAGAGGACGATCGCGCCGACCGCGATCGCGCCGATGGCGGCGAGGGGCTTCGTTCGCATCTGCTTTGCTCCTTTGCATGCGGACCTCGCTGTTGAGGCCCTCAGACGGATAATCCTATCAAATGGGATAAATAGGTCGAGAGGGCGGAGTAACAGTTCCGTCACGGAACGCTGTGGAGATCCGTCAGCGGTCAGCGGCTGATCATGAGTCGCGACGCCCGAGCCGTGAGCGCATCGTCGAGCACGAGGCACGCGGCTCCCACGGCGGCGGAGTCCGCGCCGATCTGCGAGGGGCGCAGCTGCACGGGTTCGGTGGAGGTGCTGACGGCCGTGGTGTGCACCCAGTGGTCCAGGACCGGCAGCAGCCGCTCGCCGAGCCGCGACCACGCGGGACCGCCCAGGACGACGATGCCGAGATCGAGGAGGTTGTTCACTTCGACGATGGCCGTCGCGAGGTGCCTCCCGGCGCTTTCGAGGGCTGCGAGCACTCCCTCGTCTCCGGCGGCGGCCAACGACGACAGCCGCTCGAGCTGCATCCGCGCATCTCCTGTGCCGCTCGGCGGTGTCGCGTGCCCGGCCTGGGCAAGGAGCATGCGCGGCTCCATGATCACTCCGATGCAGCCATGGGATCCGCAGGTGCAGATCGGCCCCTCGGTGTCGACGACGATGTGCGCGATGTTGCCGGCGTTGCCCGTCCTGCCGTGCACCGGCGCCCCCGAGACCGAGAGCCCGAGGCCGAGGCCCGCGCCGTAGTAGAGGAACATCGCGTCGGCGAGCTCCTGCCCCGCGTCGAACCACTGCTCGCCGACGACGGTCGCCACGACATCCTTCTCGAGCAGTGTCGGCAGCCCGCTGACCCGCTCCAGCTCCGTGCGCACGGGCACGTTGTGCCACGCGGGCAGGAGAGGCGGGTTCAGCAGTCGACCCGCGTCGCGGTCGAAGGGCCCCGGAGCGGCCACGCCGATCCCGAGCACGCGCTCGGCAGGAAGCTGCGCCTCGCCGATGAGCGCCCGGACGCTGTCTCCGAGACGTCCCACGAGTTCATCCGGCGATGCGTCAGCACCTCCGGGGGTCTGCTCGGTCCTGGCGACGACCGCGCCGGCGGCATCGACGACCACGACGGTGTCGACGGCCGGGTCGAGGTGCACACCGACCGCGTAGCGCGAATCCGATCGCAGCGCGAGGAGCGTGCGGGGCTTTCCCGGGCCCGAGATGACCTTTCCGGTCTCCTCGATCAGCCCCTCGTTGGCCAGCCGGCGAGTGACATTGCTGAGCGTCTGCGTCGACAGCCCCGTGCGCTCGGCGAGCTCGCTGCGGCTGAGCCCCTCCTCCGAGCGGCGGATGAGGTCGAAGACGAGCGCCTGGTTGTAGACGCCCACAGCAGGGAGGTTCGACCCACGCTGCATATTCCGCTCCTCATCCGTGCGCACCCGTCAGCGCGTGAACCTCATGATCGCCGCGCAGCACCGCACCGGTCAAACCCGGGCCCGCATGTTCAAGCCTAGGGCGGGGAGCGGCGGGCTGGATCATCCGACGACCACGCCCGGATTCAGGCGAAGAGCGCACACACCGCACACGAGGTCGACGGGGCCAGTTCCGTCACTCGTCGGCTGCGCCTCCCGCGCGTCGCTGATGTCACTGAGGGCGAACAGCAGACGATGGCTTCATGAACGATCCGGTGGACCAGGTTGGCGAGGTGTACCAGAAGCATGCGGCGGAATGGGTGAGAGCGAGAAGTACCGCCCTCGTCGAACATGGGTGGTTGTCGTTGTTCACCACCCTGCTCGAACCTCATGCATCCGTCCTCGACGTCGGGTGCGGTTCTGGAGTACCGATCGCGCAATGGCTCGACGACAACGGCTTCACTGTCACCGGCATCGACAGTTCATCGGAGATGATCCGACTCTTCCGCACGAACGTGCCTGCCGCGCGGGCCGAAGTGCTCGATATGCGCCGTCTGGACCTCGCCATCCGATTCGAGGGGATCGTGGCCTGGGATAGCTTCTTCCATCTCTCCCCTGTCGACCAGCGAGCGATGTTCCCCCTCTTCGAGCATCACGCGACGACCGGAGCCCCACTCCTCCTCACAACCGGTCCGGAAGCCGGCGAGGTTGTCGGAAACCTACACGGCGACCTGCTCTACCACGCCAGCCTCGACCCCGGTGAGTATCGTGCACTGTTCGATCAGCACGGATTCGACGTCGTCGCGCACACCAGCAGAGATCCGAGCATCGGCGATCACACCGTCTGGTTGGCACGAAAGCGCGAGGGCGTGACTCCGAGCTTCGGCAGGACCGGGCCGAACCCACACCCCGAGTGATGTCCGAGTCGTCGTCGACACGTTCTGAGAACCGACGTCGGATTCAGCGGTATCGGGTTCTCCCAGACGCTCGGCTCAGTTGAAGTCGCCGCCCGGCGCCATGTCGTGGAAGCGCGAGTAGTGACCCTGGAACGCGACCGTGATCGTCGCCGTCGGGCCGTTACGGTGCTTGGCGACGATCAGGTCGGCCTCACCCGGGCGGACGTCCTTGTCGTACACCGAGTCGCGGTGCAGCAAAATGACCATGTCGGCGTCCTGCTCGATCGAGCCGGACTCACGCAAGTCGCTGATCGCGGGCTTCTTGTCGGTGCGCTGCTCGGGACCACGGTTCAGCTGCGACAGGGCGATGACCGGGACCTGCAGCTCCTTCGCGATCAGCTTGAGGCTTCGCGAGAACTCCGAGACCTCCTGCTGACGCGACTCGACGCGCTTTCCCGACGTCATCAGCTGCAGGTAGTCGATGATGACCATGCGCAGTCCCTCGCGCTGCTTGAGGCGACGACACTTCGCACGGATCTCGACGAGGGTCATGTTGGGGCTGTCGTCGATGTAGAGCGGAGCGTCGTTGATGCGACCTCGCGTCGCGGCGACCGTGGTCCAGTCGCGCGGGTCGAGGTTTCCCTTGCGCATGTTCTGCAGCGGGATCTGGCCCTCGGCACTGAGCAGACGCATCGCGATCTCGCTCTTGCCCATCTCGAGCGAGAAGAAGACGGAGGGGATGTTGTGCCCGATCGAGGCCGAGCGCGCGAAGTCGAGCGCGAGCGTCGACTTACCCATCGCGGGACGCGCGGCGACGACGATCATCTGGCCGCCGTGCAGGCCGTTGGTGAGCTCGTCGAGCTCCTTGAAGCCGGTCGGCACGCCGGTCATCGATCCGTCGCGCCCGCTGGCCGCCTCGATCTCCTCGAGCGCCGCGTCGACGGCGATCTGCAGGGGGACGTAGTCCTCGGCCGTCTCGGACCCGGTGATGGAGTAGATCTCCGCCTGGGCGTTGTTGACGATGTCGGTGGCATCGCCCTGCCCGTCGTACCCAAGCTGCACGATGCGCGTGCCCGCGTCGACGAGGCGGCGCAGGATGGCGCGCTCCGAGACGATCCCGCCGTAGTAGCCGGCGTTCGCGGCCGTGGGGACGATCGAGGTGAGGGTATGCAGGTAGTCGGCGCCGCCGGCGCGACTCAGCTCGCCCGTCTTAATGAGCTCGTCGGTGACGGCGACGACGTCGGTCGGCTCACCGTGCGAGTACAGCGACAGGATCGCCTCGAAGATCAGCTCGTGCTTGGGGATGTAGAAGTCTGCACCCTTGAGCGTCTCGATGACGTCGGCGACGGCATCCTTCGAGAGGAGCATTCCGCCGAGGGCGCTCTGCTCGGCGAGGAGGTCGTGCGGCGGTGTGCGCTCGTGCGACCGCTTGCTGCCCATGCGGTCCTCTGAGATGTCGGCGATCGACACGCTGCTCCCTTCGCTGCGACGTTCCTCCGGCGGAGCCGAGGAGTCGGCAACGCGCGGGGCTCTCGGTCGAGAATGCCTGTCCGCGCAGCAAACCAGGCACTTCCGACATCGGGTCGCTGGACCACGCTACGAGCGGCGGTTTCCGGTCGCAACACAGCCTGTGGATAACTCTGTGGAAAGCGTGCGAACAAGTCCGGAGAGTCTGTGCAGAACGGCTGTGGATAACCCGGTGGAGTACCCGATCTTGAAACCCGTAATATGACCTTGACCAGGGTTTTATCGTTTCCCCAGGCTGTGGATGAGAATGCGCTTCAACCGCACATTGAAGGTTGAGGGAATCCCAGACGAGATGTGTACAACCTGGGGAAAGTCAAGCTGGATTTTCACCGGGCGCGTCACAGTTCGCAACCTCGCGAACGCGCCTCGGAACAGGCCTCCGAACACGCAGAACACCCCCTGTCCCGAGGGACAGGGGGTGTTCGAGACGTCGCGCCTTACTTGGCGGCGACGACCTGCAGCGTGATGACTGCGGTCACGTCGTCGTGCAGACGAACCGTGGCCTCGTGCTCGCCCGTGACCTTGATGGGCGACGGGATGTGCACCTTGCGCTTGTCGATCGAGCCGAGACCCGCGGCTGCGACAGCATCCGCGATGTGATCGGTCTTGACCGAGCCGAAGAGGCGACCCTCGTTGCCGGCCTTGACGGCCAGGCGCACCTTGGTGCTCTCGAGGGAGTTCTTCAGGGCCACGGCCTCGTCGCGGTCGTGGATCGCACGCGCCTGACGAGCAGCCTGGATCGAAGCGACCTGCTTTTCGCCACCGCGGGTCCACGCCGTAGCGAAGCCCTGGGGGATGAGGTAGTTACGGGCGAACCCGTTCTTGACCTCGACCACGTCACCGGCACTGCCCAGCCCGGCGACCTCGTTCGTGAGAATCAGCTTTGCCATCTCGATACCCCTTACCGGCCGGCGCCAGCGTAGGGCAGGAGCGCCATCTCGCGTGCGTTCTTGATCGCCGTGGCGATCAGACGCTGCTCCTGCACCGAGACACCGGTGATACGACGGGCGCGGATCTTGCCGCGCTCCGAGACGAACTTACGGAGGGTGGAGACATCCTTGTAATCGATGACTCCGACCCGGATCGACTTCGCGGGAGCGGCGTTCTTCGCGCCCTTCCGCGGCTTGCGGCGGTCGCCGCTCGACTTTCCAGCCATTGTTTTTCCTTAGTTTTGAGACAGATGCCGAAGCATCCGGAGATCCTGTTTCAGAAGGGGGTGTCGTCGCCGAAGCTGCCCGGAGTGCTCCAGGCATCGGCGCTGGTCGACGAGCCGGGGGTTGACCACGGCTCCTCCGACACCTGCTGCTGCTGAGCGGGACGCGACTGTCCGCCGCCACCGCCGCCGCCACCGTTCGAGGCCGCACGGGTGACCTGTGCAGTCGCGTACCGGAGCGAGGGGCCGATCTCGTCGACCTCCAGCTCGATAGCGGTGCGCTGGTTGCCCTCGCGGTCCTGGTAGGAGCGCTGACGCAGACGGCCCTGCGCCATGACGCGCATGCCCTTGGTCAGCGAACCCGCCACGTGCTCGGCGAATTCACGCCAGACCGACGCACGGAGGAACAGCGCTTCGCCGTCCTTCCACTCGTTGGCGGCGCGATCGAAGTTCCGAGGCGTCGAAGCGATGGTGAAGTTCGCCACCGGCAGTCCGTTCTGCGTGTACCGCAGCTCGGGGTCGGCCGTGAGGTTACCCACCACGGTGATGACTGTTTCGCCGGCCATCGGACTCAGGCCTTCGCAGCCTTGGCGGCCTTGCGGGCAGCCTTCTCTTCGGTGCGCTTGGCTTCGGTCGCGACCATCGCCTGAGCTTCCTCGGAGCGGAGGACCTTGGTGCGCATGATCTGCTCGTTCAGCTTCAGCTGACGATCGAGCTCCTGCGTGGCCTCGCTGGTCGCGGTGAAGTTGACGACGGCGTAGATGCCCTCGTTCTTCTTCTGGATCTCGTACGCGAGACGGCGCTTGCCCCAGATGTCGACCTTGTCGATCGAACCGCCATCGTTGGTGATGACCTTGAGGAACTTGTCGAGCGTAGGAGCGACCTGGCGCTCATCGATCTCGGGGGTCAGAATGACCATGAGTTCGTACTGGTGCGTCACTTACCCACCTCCTTCGGACTAGAACGGTTTCCGAGGATTTCCCGGAAACAGGAGGGTGTGTGCACGTCATCCGCCGTGGCATCCCGAATGGATGCCGGAAGGCAGACAACCTTGACAGTGTAGCGGAGAAACCTCCGCGTCGCCTCCACCGTGGTCGCCGAGGACTTGGCAAGCTGGTTCCCGTGCATGCCGACAGGCATCGCACGCACACGACCGAAGGGGGAACGCCATGCGCGTCAACAAATGGGGGGTCGGCCTCGTGCTGGCCGCCAGTGTCCTGCTCACCGGCTGCACCGCAGGTGCCGAGGAGCCCGCGGATCCGACGCCTTCTGCGGCAGCGGAGGAGACCACCGCACCCGCATCCGACTGCCCCGAGCTCTCTCAGGGAGCCACCGTCGACGGTGACGCTCTGGGATCCTGCATCACCGATGCGATGCAGGACACCGCCGGGTACGTCGCGAAGACGAACATCCTGGGCATGGAGACCACCGCCCGGTACGACCCGGTGGACAAGGCCATCGAGACGACCACTCCGATGGGCTCGCTGATCGTGATCGGTGACGACGCGTGGGTGAAGTCGTCGACGAGCGACTGGCAGGTCGCCGACCCGAACTCCAGCGATCCCATCATCGCTGCGCTCAGCAGCGGCGCGGTGACGGCCGCGAGCACCGACCCGGCTGAGGCCGCCGGCGCGCTGACCGGCGACTTCACCGTCACCGGTACCGGCACGCGCCTCGGCCAGGAGGTCTATCTCGTCAGCGGCACCTCGGAGGCTCAGGGCGTGGACGTCGACGTGACCTTCGAGGTCACGAAGGACTACGTGGTGCTCGCCACGAGCGGCACCACCGAGGCCGCAGGGCAGAGCATCGAGACCTCGCTGGAGATCACCGAGTGGGACGTGGCCCAGGACATCGTCGCGCCCCTCTGATTCATGCGCGAGAACCGAGGGCTGGGGCGCGCGCCCCGGCCCTTCGTGCGTCTCGGGCGAGCGCGGCTCGGGCCGGACGCTTGTCGGGCCGCGTGCGGTGGCGGCGGCGGTTCACAACTCCTCAAGAACGGGTCCATCCGGGCTGATCCGGGCTGGAGGGAGCCGGAGTCGCGCGTATCTTGAGGAGTTGGAACGCCGCATCAGGCGCTCCAGGCGCGGCTCTCGAGCAGTTCCATGATCTCGTCGAGGCGGGGAGCGGATGCCGCGGCCCCCGACCGCTGCACGCACAGGGCCGCGGCCGCCGAGGCGAACGGCACGGCCGCCGCGAGGGGGTCTCCTGCCGCGAGGCGGGAGACCAGTGCCCCGCAGAACGTGTCGCCCGCGGCGGTCGTGTCGACGGCAGTGACCGGGAACGCGGGGATCCGCGTCGCCTCGCCCGCGGAGAGGACGAGCGCGCCCTCGGAGCCGAGCGTCACGACGACGGTCCCGACGCGTGCGGCGAGGAGGCGCGCGGCATCGGCGACAGCGGCACCCGCGACCCCCTCGACCGGTGCCCCCGCGAGGTCGAGGCACTCGTGCTGGTTCACGATCAGCACATCCACGAGAGCCAGCTGATCGTCCGAGAGCGGCCTGCTGGGTGCGGCGTTGAGAACGGTCGTCGCCCCGCGCTCCTTCGCCGAGCGGAACGCCGACAACACGGCGTCGAGCGGCACCTCCAGTTGCGCGAGGACGAGGTCGCCCGAGCCCGCCGACGCGAGAGCGGATGCCGCCTCCGCGGTGATCGCGGCGCCGTCGCCGTTGGCCCCGGCGACGACGACGATCGCGTTCTCGCCGTCGTCGGCGACCATGACGAACGCCGTGCCCGTGGGTCGCTCGGAGACGCCGAGTCCCGCGCGCACCCCCTCTTCGATGAGCACTCCGCGGAGTCGCTCACCGGCCTCGTCGTCGCCCACGGCTCCGACGAACGTGGTCGAGGCTCCAGAACGGGCAGCGGCGACCGCCTGGTTCAGCCCCTTGCCACCGGGGCCGCTCGCCGCCCCGGTGGCGAGGATCGTCTCGCCCGGGCCGGGGATCCGCGGCATCGACACCGAGGTGTCGTGGTTGGCGCTGCCGAGCACGATCACTCCCACGTCGGGACCCCCGATCCTCCCGAGCACAGGGTCATCGTGCGATGGCCTCCCTGACGGTGAGCCCAGCCAGGTCCGGGATCCCCAGACCCGTGAGCCGGATGCCGTCGGCATCGAGCCCCGCGGGGATCCACTCCTCGCCGAACAGCACGGCCGCCGCCGCTCCCGCCAGTGCTGGGAGCGATGCGGCGTTGCGCGGCTGTGCGAGCGCGCCGAGCAAGAGGTCGTCGGCATCTGTCGCGGTCGCGACGTGAGCGAGCAGGAAGCCGAAGGTCTCGGGCGCCGCGATCGGGTAGCTGTAGACCCAATCACCGACCTCCGTACTCAGGCGTCGCGCCCGATCGAGAGGACCGTTCGCCTCCGCCGCGACGCGCAACGATGTCTCGGCCATGCGCCGGCTCCAGGTGTCCTCGGGCAGCTCGTCGACCGCGAGGGCTACGGCATCCGCTGCCGTGGCCCCGTCGAGCAGCGACTCGAACAGGACGGCGGAGGCGCGAGCGCACCAGACGCCGTCGAGCGAGTGCGTGATGGCGGCATCCGCCTCCGCCGCGTCGACCGCACCGTTCCCGCGGTGCACGGCGACCGCGGCGAGCGCGCGCACGGTGGCGATGTCGTCGAAGTAGTGCGCGTTGTCGTGCCCGGACTGCGGAGGAACGGCTCCGTGGCGGAGGTTCTGCAGCGCGAGCTTCGTGCCGATGCGGGCGCGGAACCCTGAGGCGGGGTCCTCCTCGATCTCGGCGAGATGCCGCCACTCGGTGAGGTCGAGACCCCTGGCGTGCTGACGGGCGGAGAACGCGAACCACTCGACGTTCTCACCCGCGCCGGGGTGCAGCGTGGTCGGAGGGGCGGCGTGGGTGAAGGGGCGGGGCACGGTGGTGGTGCGGTCCTCGTCGCCCAGCTTCGCCAGGATCCGCACGCGGTTCACGCGCTTGGGGGGAAGGGCGTAGACGCGGAAGTCCGCGTTCATGGAGGACGCCGACTCCCCGGCGACGATGCCCCGGGTGAACAGGTCGATCAGGGGGGTGGTCATGCGCGCGCCTCCTCGACGATGCGGGTCAGGGTGTCGGCGGCGTCCAGGGGGTGGATTCCGGCCATCGACCGGATGCACGATCCGACGACGGGCCGCAGCCCTGCCACCCACTCCTCGGGCAGATCGCCGATGCCGGAGATCGCCCCTCCGATGCAGCCGGCGATCGCAGCGGTCGTATCGGCGTCGCGTCCCATGTTGACCGCGAACAGGATGCTGTCGGCTGCGCGCCCTTCGGCGTGCAGCACCGAGGCCATCGCGAGGCCGACGGCTTCGGGCGCGAGGTCGGCCCAGAAGTAGTCGGCGACGGCGAGACGGTCGTGGAGCGCGAGCGCGAGCGCGTCGTCGTCGAGTCCGGAGCGGACCAGGTCGCGCGCATCGCGCAGGTTGCGGGCCGTCCAGCTGTCCGCGGGGATCGCGGCGAGCCCGGCGTCGTAGCAGGCGGCAGCATCCGCTCCGGTGAGAGCGGTAGTCACGGCGACCGCGACGACCACTCCGGCCCAGATGCCTTCGGTCGTGTGGCTCACTGCACCGTCGGCCTCAGCCAGGCGGCGGGCGAGTTCGACATCGCCGTCGGCGACGATGCCGAGCGGGCTGACCCGCATCGCGAGTCCGTCGCTCCAGCCGTGCATGGTGTCGCCGCTCAGGGGCGGGCGGATGCCGCGACGCAGGTTGTCGATCGCGGCCATCTCGCTGAACCCGCCGCCCTTGAAGTCGTCTGCCTGCGGGAGCACGTCCTCGATCCAGGTCTGCGCGAAGTCGTCGGCGGTGGCGTTCACGCCGACACGCTGCACGGTCTTCGCGGTCAGCAGGGCGTATTCGGTGTCGTCGCTGCCGGCCGGTTCCGGATCGAGGTAGCCGATCACGCGTCCGTGGGCGGCCTGGATCTCCGCCGCGGAGAAGCCTTCGACCGGTCGCCCGATCGCATCGCCGATGGCGAGCCCGGCGAGCGAACCGCGCGCGCGGTCCTGCAGGGTGGGCGTGGGAGGGGTCATGACTGTCCTTGTCTCTGGGAATGAGCGGAGTGGGCGGGGACCAGCGCGAGGGTGCGGCGGGCGAGGTCGTCGATCTCGACCCCGTCGAGCCCGGGAAGGCTCGTCGCGATGCGGTTCTGCAGAGGATCGATGAAGCGGGCAGGCAGACCGTCGACGCCGGCGAGCCCGCCGAGCACCGACCCGACCGTGGCTCCCGCCGAGTCGGTGTCCCACCCCGTGATCACCGCCAGCGGCACGCCGCGTGTGAAATCTCCGCCGCTGCGTGCCAGCGCGAACGCGATGAGCGCAGCATTGTTGATCGTGTGCACCCAGTGCAGGTGCCCGTAGGCGTCGTGCAGCGCGTCGATCGCTGCGGAGTCGTCGAGGTCGCCCCGCCCGAGCGCGGTACCGAAGGCGATGACCTCCTCCAGGTCGCTCCCGGCGGGAACGGCGGTCGCTGCGAGATCGAGCACCTCGTCGACGGATGCCGCGACCAGCGAGGCCGAGGTCAGCGCCGCCGCCCACATCGCTCCCCACAGTCCGTTGCGGGTGTGGCTGAGGCGGGCATCCGTCCAGGCCATGCGGGCGGCCTCGGTGATGTCACCGGGGTTGATCCAGCCATACACATCGGTGCGGATGAGGGCGCCGATCCACTCGCGGAACGGGTTGCGCACGCGAGCCGCCTCATCCGGGCGATAGCCGTCGAGGAGGTTGCGGTACGCGATCCGCTCGGCGGTGAAGGTGCGTCCCGCTGGCAGGTCAGCCAACCACGCCTGCGCGACGTCGTCGGTCGTGAACCCGCGGCCCGCGGATTCGAGCACCCGCAGGTTCAGGAGCGGGTAGTTGAGATCGTCGTCCTCGGGCATCCCGGCGATGTTCTCGACCAGGGAGTTGACCGCCGAGCGACGGTTCCACGGCCAGCGCCGCGCGACGTCGTCGGGCAGCCCGCGGGCGGTGAAGTAGTCCGTGAGCGGCCAGCGACCCGTCGCCCGCAGGATCTCCTCGATCCCCGCCCTCGGGATCTTCTCGACGGGCTTGCCCCACAGGCAGCCGGCCGACCGTCCGGCCCACGCGCCGTGGATGCGGGCCCGCAGCACGGCGTCATCCGGCATCGCGATCCGTGCGGGCACGCCGGTGAGCACGGCCAGCACCTCGCCCCACGTCGCCAGCTCGGGCTCCTCGGCGGCAACTGCGTCGAGTTCGATCAGCAGCGCGCGGGCCAGCGTCCGGAGGTCGTCGGATGCCGCGGTCGCCGTCGCCCCGCCGCGCACGGGGTCGAGTGCGCCGCCCGCAGCCGTCCAGCGGGCGGCGATCGCCTCGACGTCCTTGCCTTCGGCGTGCGCCTGCACCAGCTCGTGCGGCAGCAGGTCTTCCGGCTGGGCCCAGGTCAGGCGCATCACGCCTCCCGGAGGGAGGCCACGCGGCGCAGGTCGGCCTCGGCCCGAGCCGCGTCCTTCTGCATGACATCCACCGCGACGCTCGACAGCAGCGCGGCGTACTCATCGAAGTCGACCCGGCTGGCAGCGGCGATCGTCTGGAGGATGTCGGACGGGATGACCGCCTGACCACCGATGCCGGCGGCGAGGCTTCCGGCCATCGATGCGATGGAGTCGGAGTCGCGACCGTAGTTCACGGCGCCGAGCACGGTGGGCAGGAACGCTCCCTCATGCGCGACGAGGAAGCCGAGCGCGACGGGCAGCTCCTCGATCGACTTGGTCCGGGACGGCACCCGCGCGTCCATGAGCGGCTCGCGATACGCGTCGCCCACGGTGTCGAAGGGCCGGATGGCATCACGCAGGGCGAGCCCGATCTGCTCCTCATCGGCGTCTGGCCCCAGGCCGCGGGCCGCATCGACCACCGCCCGGATCGCCGCAGCGGTGCCGTCGTGGGCGACGCGCAGCGCGGCGTCGATCACCGAGTCGACCGTGGCATCGAGAGCCACGGAGGCGGCTACCGCGGCGGCGAACACCCCTGCGGCCTCACGCCCGTAGCTCGACTGGTGAGCCCCGGCGACGTCGATCGCCTCGGCGTACGCCGCCTCCGGGTTGCCGGCGTTGATGATGCCGACGGGTGCCATGTACATCGCGGCACCGCAGTTGACCACGTTCCCGACGCCCGCCTCCCGTGGATCGACATGGCCGTACTGCAGACGGGTGACCAGCCACTTCTCGGCCAGGAAGATGCGCTGCAGCAGGATCGACTCGCGCTCGAGCTCGGGGATCCAGCGGATCTCGGTCTGCAGCAGCGGCACCAGCAACTCGGCGATGGCGAACGCGTCGATGTGGTCCCGGCGCTCCGCGTACACCCGGATCAGCGCCTGTGTCATGAGGGTGTCGTCCGTGATGTGCCCGTCGCCCTTGTGATACGGGCTGACCGGTCGAGCGGTCTGCCAGTCCGGATGGTAGGGCGGCACGATGCCCGTGATGGGGCCTCCGTAGCGCTCCTTGATCTTCTCCGGACTGAACCCTTCAGCCGCTCCGCCCAGGGCGTCGCCGATGGCCGACCCCGCCAGTACGGCCGCGGTGCGTTCCCGAATCCAGCTCATGCCATTCCTCTCCTAGAGGTGGGGCGGACGCATGCATCCGCCCCACCGTCGTCAACCGTTGACCTGTGCCCAGCCGTCGTCGAGCTCGGACGCCAGCCCCTTGTCGTCGGTCTCCCCGCCCAGGAACTTCTGGAACGCCGGAGTCGCGACGGTGTCCTTCCAGCGCACGAAACCGTTGGCCTGCAGGAACACCGGTCCGTCGAGGCCCTCGGCGGACTGCACGATCTCCGGCCAGCCGTTCTGATCGGCCGTCTGCTCGGCGAGAGCCTCACGGGCCGAGATCGTCGTGGGGATGAGTCCGTCGGCGATGTTCATCTTCACGAGGTTGTCGGTCTGCATGAAGTAGTCGAGGAACTTCGCGGCCTGCTTCTGATACGGCGAGTCGATGTTGATCGACAGCGTCTGCGGGTTGGCGGCCTGCACCGCGCCCTCGGAACCGGCGAGCGGGGGCAGCACGACCCAGTCCATGTCGGCCGGAGCGTCGGTGGCGATGTTCGCCACCTGGTACGAGCCCTGTACCGTCATGGCGGCCTTGCCGGCGTAGAACGTCGCCAGCACATCGGAGCCCGACTGCGTGACGCCGATCGGGTCGACAGAACCGTCCTCGATCATCGACCGCACGCGGTTCGGCACCTCGAGGTCGGCATCCTTCACGTCGACCTTCATGTCGTCGCCCTCGCCGGTGAAGTACTCGGAGCCGAAGCCCATGCCGAGGCTCATGAACGCCGCGGTGGGGCTCTTCAGCCCCCAGGTGATGCCGTGCACGTCGCCCGACGTCGTGGCCTTGGCGATCTCGTCGAGCTCATCCCAGGTCATGGAGTCGCCGGTCGGGATCTCCACGCCCGCCGCCTCGAGCAGCTTCTTGTTCGCGAACACGACGTAGGTCTGCAGCTCTGTCGGGGCGCCGATCATCTGATCGTCCACGGTGACCGAGGCGAGCACACCGGGGTCGATGTCGTCGATGGTCTCCTTGCTGAGCAGTTCGCTCAGGTCGGCGAGGTAGCCGTCTCGCGCGAAGGGCACGATGCCGAGCACCTCGTAGTGGATGATGTCCGGCGCCACCTCACCGGCGAACTGCGTCGTCAGCTTGTCGTCCAGGCTGTCGGTCGGCGCCTGCACGATCTCGACCTGGATGTCGGGGTTGTCATCGTTCCAGGCATCCACGATCTCCTTGGTCGCCTCGATCGCGGCCGGCTGGTCGGAGAAGGACTGGAAGGTGATCGACACCGGCTCGCCGTCGCCGGCGTCGTCGGCCGTGTCGCCGCCCGCGGAGCAGGATGCGAGGGTCAGCGCCGTCACCGCGGCTGCGGCGAGCGCGATGGACGCGCGATGAAGCTTCTTCACTTCATACCTCTTTCTTTATGTGATGGGAATTGCGGGAAGTCCATGGGCTCAGCTCAGCCCTTGACGGCGCCGGAGAGCAGGCCGGTGGCGAGACGCTTCTGCAGCAGCGTGAAGAACACGATGCTCGGGATGCTCGACAGCAGCGCTCCGGCTGCGAGCGGCCCGACCGCGACCTTCCCCTCGCCTCCGACGAACGTGCTGAGCGCGATGGGGAGGGTGTAGTTCTCGGGGGATTGCAGCAGCACCAGGGCGAAGAAGAATTCGTTGTACGCCGAGACGAAGCTGAACATCGCGGTCGCCACCAGCCCCGGCATCAGCAACGGGAACACGACTCTCTGCAGCGTGCGCGCCTTGTTGGCTCCGTCGATCGATGCGGCCTCCTCGATATCGAACGGGATCGCGGCGACATAGCCCTGCAGCATCCAGAGCGAGAACGGCAGGGTGTAGACGGAGTAGACCGCCACGAGCCCGAGCAGGGAGTCGACCAGGCCGACGGACCGCAGGATGAAGAACAGCGGGATGACGATGAGGATCACCGGGAAGATCTGGCTCACCAGGATGTAGCCCACCCCGATCGAGCGGAGCTTGCCCTGGTACCTCGCCATGACGTACGCGCCGGGGATCGAGAGCAGCGTGACGATGATGGTCGTGGCGATCGCGACGAGGAGGCTGTTGCCTGCCGCACGCACGAGGCCCTGGCGCTCCAGCGCCACCACGAAGTTGTCGATCGTGGGCTGCAGCGGAAACAGGTTGACGGCGAGCGAGTTGATCTCGGCGGAGGACTTGAAGGCGGTCGAGATCAACCACAGCAGGGGGAATCCGAGGAAGAGGAGGAACCCCGCGAGTGCCACGTACTGCAGGATGCGGACCAGCGGCTTCTTCGTGCGCCGGTTCATCGACCTGCGCTGCTTCTTCGTCGTGTTCTGGGTGACCATGGTGCGGGTGACGGTGCTCTGAGTCATCGCGGGCTCCTCTCAGGACGCAGTTGACGCCACAGGGCGATCACCAGGATCACGACCAGGAAGATCACGATGACGTCGCCCATCGCCGCCGCCCCTCCGGTGTTGCGGGATTTGAATGCCTCGAGGTAGGTGAACAGCATCGGCAGCATGGTGCGACCGCCCGGACCGCCCTCGGTCATGACGTAGACGATGCCGAAGGAGTTGAAGTTCCAGATGAAGCTGAGGCTGGCGATCGAGAAGATCACGGGACGCAGTGCCGGCAGGGTGACGCTCACGAACCGGCGCCACGTGCTCGCCCCATCGACGGCTGCCGCCTCGAGGAGCTCTCCCGGCACCTGCTGCAGGCCGGCGAGCAGCACCACGGTGTTCTGCGGCATGCCGACCCACACCCCGACGAGGATGACGGCAGGCAGTGCCAGCCCGAAGTCGCCCAGCCAGTTGATGTTCTCCGGCCCGCCCAGCGATTCGATCAGCCAGTTCAGCGGCCCGTTGGTCGGCGAGTAGATCATCTGCCACATCACGGCGACGACGACGGGCGGCATCGCCCACGGAATCAGCGCCAGCACGCGGGTGATGCCGCGGAAGCGCAGATCCGTGTTGAGCAGCAGCGCGAGGCTGAGTCCGCCGATCAGCTGCAGGGCGGTCACGGTGACGGCCCAGATCATGCCGATGCCGAACGACTGCCAGAACTGCGTGTCGGAGCCGAGCTTGATGAAGTTCTCGAATCCGATGAACTGCGTCTCATGGTGCCGGGCCAGGCGGGAGTCGGTGAACGCCGTGGCGACGCCGATGAACAACGGGATCACGCTGAGCGCGAGGATCGGGATCAATGTGGGGATGATGAGACCGATCGCCTCGTTGCGGCGCGAGCGGGCGAGTCCGCCAGGCCGGGGCGCGATGCTCTTCGCGGTGGTGGTCTTTGCAGCTGTGGTGCTCACGCGGATTCCCCGATCGTCGACGCTCGGATGACGAGCGTGGCCTCGACCGTCTCCCGCCGCGTCGGACGCGAAGGATCGGCGAAGCGCTCGCTGAGCATGCGCGCGGCGATCCGTCCCCGTCGCTCGGACTGGAGAGAGACCGAGGTCAGCGGCGGGCTGTAGAGCGCGGCGAGGTCGGTGTCGTCGATGCCGGTCACGGCGATGTCCTCCGGGACCCGCAGGCCCTGACGGCGGATCGCATTGATGGCGCCGATCGCGATCAGATCGTTCGCGCAGACGATCGCGTCGATCTTGTCGCCGCTCTCCGTCGTCGCGGCGAGCAGCCGCTCGGCGGCGTCCACCCCTGCGCCGACGGTGAAGTCGGCCGCGGTGATCTGCAGGGCCTCGGTGCGCACGAGGCCGTGCCGCTCGACGGCGGCGGCGAATCCGGCGCGGCGCGCTGCTCCCGGATTGGTGTTGCCCGGCCCGTTGATCACGCCGATCCGGGTGCGCCCGATCTCGACGAGGTGGTCGACCACCATCCCGACGGCGACCGCGGAGTCGACGAAGACGCTGTCGATGCTGAGCTCGGAGTGCAGGGTGCCGATGACCACGACCGGTACGACCGTGTCGGCGAGCGCCTGGCGAAGCGCGGGGGTGACGCGAAGGGGCGAGATGATCAGGCCGTCACCGGCCCCCATGCTCAGCATGCGGACGAGTTCGACGGTCTGATCGGGCCGGCGCCCGGTCGCCGAGACGCTGATGCGCGTCGTCTCCCCGAGCTCCTCTTCGATGGCCCGCAGCATCTGCACGTAGTTCGGGTTGCCGATGTCGTCGACCGCGAAGACGACCTGCGGATGACCGCCCAGACGCAGCGAACGAGCCGTGGCGTCGGGCAGGTAGCCGATGCGCTTGGCAGCCAGGCGCACTTTGCGCACCATCTCCGGACTCGCAGATCGACCGGTGAGGGCACGAGACGCGGAGGCCAGCGAGACGCCGGCCGCGGCGGCGACCTCGTGCAGAGTCGGCTTCGTTCCCATGATCCTCCTCGTCGAGCGGAAACGTTTCCAACACTCAATTTTGGAAACGTTTCCAAATCGGCGGTGGTTGGGCTCCAGGGAATCTAGGCGGACTCCCCTCGGCTGTCAAGACCTCGGTTCGATCGACCCCAGGATCCGCTCGGCGCGCCCCCGCATCGCGGGGTCGACCATCTCGCCGGAGGCGAGCGTCGCGACTCCTCCCCGCCGAACGGCGGAGAGGACCTCCCGCGCCCAGGCCACATCGGCATCCGTCGGGGCGAAGACCGCATCGATCACCGGGAGCTGCAGCGGATGCGCGGCCATGCGGCCGAACAGTCCCAGATCGGCTGCGCGGCGGGTGTCGTCGGCCAGCCCTTCGAGGTCGCGGATCGCGGGATACACCGACGCCATGGGGGCCGGCAGCCCCGCGGCGCGCGCCGCGAACAGCATCGACAGCCGCGCGTGAGTGATCATCGCCTCCCCTCCCCCGACCTCGCTGCGCAGATCGCTCTCCCCGAGCGCGAGGGCGACGACGGCCGGATGCTGAGCGATCTCCACGGCGTTGACGACGCCACGAGCGGATTCGAGCAGTGCGATGAGCGGTCGACCCGGAGCGAGCGCGACCGCCTGGTCGAGATCGCGGGTGCTCTCGACCTTCGGCAAGCGGATGCCGACCTCAGGAGCGAGTGCGCAGACGGCCCGCAGATCCTCTTCGTCGCCCGCGTTCACACGCACCTGCGCGGCCGCGCTGCCCCTCCGTCCGTCGCGGAACCACTCGGCCACGGCGTCGCGCGCCGCCGACTTGCGCTCGGGTGCCACTGCATCCTCGAGGTCGAACACCACCAGACCCGCGCCGCTGTCCTCCGCCGAGCGGAAGCGATCGGGGCGGTCTCCCGGCACGTAGAGTCCGGTGCGGTAGCGGGCGGTCATCACACCACCCCTGCGCCGCGGAGGTCTGCGATCTCGGCATCCGAGAATCCGGCGCCCCGGAGCACCTCATCGGTGTCGGCGCCGTGGGCTCGTCCGGCCCAGCGGATCGCCCCGGGGGTGCGCGAAAGACGGAAGAGTACGTTCTGCATCGCGACGTCGCCGAGGTCTTCGTCTTCGACGCGCACGATCGTGCCCAGAGCCTGATACTGCGGATCCTCGACGACACCGCGTACGTCGTAGACCGGAGCGATGGCCGCTGATGCCGCCTCGAACACCGCCACGACCTCGTCGGCGTCGTGAGCTCCGATCCAGGACTGCACCGCCTCATCGAGTTCATCGGCGTGCAGCGCACGCTCGTGTCCTGACCGGAACCAGGGCTCCTCGATGAGCTCGGCGCGGCCGACGACGGTCATCACCCGTTCGGCGATCGACTGCGAGCTCGTCGACACCGCCAGCCACACGCCGTCGCGCGACCGATAGACGTTGCGCGGCGCGTTGTTGACCGAGCGATTCCCGGTGCGGGGCTGCACCACGCCCAGTTGATCCCACGCGGTGATCTGCCCACCCAGAAGCATCAGGATCGGCTCGATGATCGCCATGTCGACGACCTGCCCTCGGCCGTCGCGTTCGGCACTGCGCAGCGCGGCCATCACGGCATAGGCGGTGGCGAGAGCGGCGATCCCGTCGGCGAGACCGAACGGGGGCAGCGTGGGAGGCCCTTCCGGGTCACCGGTGAGTGCCGCGAAACCGCTCATCGCCTCGGCGAGACTGCCGAATCCGGGGCGCCCGGCGTAGGGACCGAACTGTCCGAACGCGGTCACTCTGGCCAGCACCAGCCGAGGATTCGCCTCCTGCAGACGTTCGAGCGAGAGCCCCCAGCGTTCGAGCGTGCCGGGGCGGAAGTTCTCGATCATGACGTCGGCGTCGGCCACCAGGCGCAGCAGCACCTCGGCGCCGGCGGGCTCGCTCAGGTCGATCGTCACGGTGCGCTTGTTGCGCCCGAGCGTCTTCCACCAGAGGTTGACGCCGTCCTTCTGGGGTCCGTGCCCCCGCGAGGCATCCGGACGTATCGGGTGCTCCACCTTGATGACGTCCGCACCGAAATCCCCGAGGAAGGTCGCCGCCAACGGCCCGGCGAACAGCGTGGACACGTCGAGCACGCGCACCCCTTCGAGGGGTGCCTGTGGAACAGTTCTCAAATCTTCCCGGTCCGGCACCGAGACATGATAGTCACACGCCCGCCGGGGATCGACCCTCCGGCCGCGGACTCAGAACCGTCGTCGCGCCGTGCGCACCACGAGGAACATCAGGTACACCCCGCCGAGAACGAGGGTGACGACGCCGACCGGCAGCGCGTGCTTCGGCACGGCGTTCTGTCCGATGATGTCGGCGAGCGAGAGCAGCGTCGCTCCCATCAGCGCGGTCGCGATCAGGTGCGCGGGGCCGTTCTTCGCGATCAGCTTCGCGAGGTGCGGAGCGGCGAGTGCGATGAACGCGATGGGACCGATCACCGCTGTCACCACACCGATCAGGCCGACCGCGATGGCCACGAGCCCGGCCTTGGTGAGACCCATCCGTCCGCCCAGGCTGGTGCCGATGTCGTCGCCGAGCTCGATCAGCCACAGTCCGCGCTGCGCGAGCCACAGCACAATCATGAGCACCGTCACGACCGCGATCGGCAGCAGGGCTTGCGCCCAGCCGACACCGTTGAGCGATCCGGCATCCCAGATCGCCGCGGAGACCGCCACCTCTCGCCGGGCGCGCAGCAGCATCCAGGAGTTGATCGCCGCCAGGACCGCACTCACCCCGATGCCGACGATCACGATGCGGTATCCCAGCGCCCCTCGACCGGCGATGAGCAGTGCCACGAGCGCGGCGGTGCCGAAGCCGCCGAGGATCGCACCGATCGCGACGGCGAGGCCTGACCCGCTGCCGCTCGTCATCACGATCAGGGCGCCCGTGTAGGCGCCGGTCGTCAGTCCGATCACGTCGGGGCTGCCCAGCGGATTGCGGGTGATGGTCTGGAAGACGGTCCCCGAGAGGGCGAGCGCGGCTCCGAAGAACACCGCGGCGAGCGCCCGCGGCAGACGCCAGTCGACCACGACCATGCGGATGCCGCCGTCGGTCTCGAACAGGGCCTGGACCACCCTGATCGGCGACAGCACGGTGTCGCCGATCGACAGGCCGCCCAGGAACGACACCAGCAGCGCGGCCACGAGGATGCTCATCGCGATGCGGCCCCGGCGATCGAGCGTGCGGCGTGCCCGACGCAGGGCCCGGCGGGCGTCGGCGCTCACAGCTGCACCGGGTTCCTGCGTCGGCCGATCCAGATGAGGAAGGGAGCGGCGACGAACGCCATCACGATGCCGACCGGCACCTCCTGCGGCGCGATGATCACCCGGCCGATGACGTCGCCGAGCACGACGACGATCGCGCCGATGACCGCTGCGAGCGGGACGACGGCCTTCTGCGAGGCTCCGACGACCCCGCGCGCGATGTGCGGGGCGGCGAGACCGAGGAACGCGATCGGACCGGCGATCGCCGTCGCCGTTCCCGCGAGCAGGGTGACGGCGACGACGGCCGCGGCGCGGAGCCGGCCGATCCTGACGCCGAGCGCCGCGGCGGTCTCATCGCCGAGGGCGAACACGTCGAGGCCGCGGGTCATCAGCAGGGCGACGGCGAGACCGAGGGCGATCAGGGGTCCTGCCGTGAGGAGGATCGAGAGGTCTCGTCCGGCGAGGGCCCCCGATTCCCAGCTGCGCATCTGCAGGAACGCCGTCGGATTCAGCAGCACGAGTGCGGTCGTGATGCCGCCCAGCACCGCGGCGAGCGCGACGCCCGACAGGATGAGCGTCACGGGGCTGCCGCCGCCCGCGGCTCCGAGCAGCACCACCCCGATGGTCGCCACGAGCGCTCCGGCGAGGGCGAAAGCCATGAGGTGGGGGAGGTCGCGGATGCCGAGGGCGGCGACGGCGATCGCGACGGCCACGGATGCTCCCGCATTCACGCCCAGGATGCCGGGATCGGCGAGTGCATTGCGAGTGAGGCCCTGCATCACGGCGCCCGCGGCCCCCAGCGCGAGGCCGACGACGAGGCCGAGCACGGTGCGCGGGATGCGCGACTCGCGCACGACCAGCTGCAGGTCGCTGCCGTCGAACCGGAGGATCGCATCGGCGGCGGTGTCGAGCCCGACCATCTTCGTCCCGACCGTGAGGCCCACGAAAACGGTCGCGAGCAGCGCGACGACGGCGAGCACGACGACGAGCGCGGCCCGCCGGGTGGACACCCGGTGCGGATCGCGACTCGTGCGCGCGGGCGCGGTCACTCGGCGGTGCGCGCCGGCCCGTCGCCTGCCACGGCGTCCGCGAGCGCGGGGACGAGGGAGTCGAGCACGTAGGGAAGGCTCAGGGCCGAGGTGAAGTAGATCGCCCCGGCGGTGACGCCGTCGGTGTAGACGACCGACGAGTTCTGCATGGCGCTGATCGCGGTGACGAACGGCTCGTCCTCGAGCGCGGCGATGTCGTCATCCGATTCGGTGCCCCAGATGAGCACGTCGGCGGAGTTGAGCACGTCGAGGTTCTCGACCGGGATGGTCGCCTGCCCGCCGGAGGCGTCGTCGGGTGCGTAGGCGTCGATCTCCGAGGGGATCGTGAAGCCGAGATCGGTGAGGAAGTCGGTGCTCAGGCCGTCCTGGTAGGCGATGGCCGCGCCGTCGTAGATCGCGTTCTGCAGGAACACGATCGACTTTCCGGCGAACTCCGGGTGGGCGGCGGCGGCCTCCGCGAACTGCGCGTCGATGTCGTCGACGAGCTGCTGCGCCTCGTCCTTCAGGCCCACCGCCTCACCGATCTGGAGTGTCTGCACATCCCACGGCTCGAAGTACATCGAGTAGTCGCCCGAGTGCGCGATGGTGGGGGCGATGTCGGAGAGGCGGTCGTAGTCCTCCTCCGTCATCCCCGCGTTGGTGCCGATGATCAGGTCGGGGTCGAGCAGGGCGATCGCCTCGAAGTCGAGTCCGTCGCTGGTGGAGAGCACCTCCGGCTCCGAGTCGCCGCGGGCGTCGTCGGCCCAGGGCCAGGAGGCGAAGTCGTGGCCTCCGTACCATTCGGTGACGCCGACGGGCTTCACGCCGAGCGCCCACAGGGTGTCCTGCTCGGTGACGCCGACGGTCACGACGCGCTGCGGCTGCTCGGGGATCTCGGTGTCTCCGTAGGCGTGCTCGACCGTGACCGGGAAGGCGTCGGAATCGACCACGGGGGCGCCGTCGGTGTTCTCGGCGGCGGGGGCGCACGCGGTCAGCGCCGCTGCGGAGACGACGGCGACGAGGAGGGCGCCGAGCGCCGTGGTGCGGGTGAGTGGCATGGAGAGACCTGTTCGCTCAGATAAGGGTTGCCTAAGCTTATCTAGAAGCACGCGGGCCATGCATCGGTGTGACCTTCGGGAGGAGAACTCGCCCTCGGGAGGAGAGATCAGCCGAAAGCATCCTCCCGAGGCGGAGTTCTCCTCCCGAAGGCGAGACCGAGCGCGGCGTCAGTCGATGACGGGGGCGATCTCCGACCACACGGTGCGCTCGTTCGTCGACGGCGCGATCGGGATGCGTCCGGCACCGTCGGGCTCGGGGATCGCGGCGAGCAGCGCCTGAGTATACGGATGCTGCGGCGCAGACCACACGCGGTCGGTGGCCCCCGCCTCGAGCACCCGACCCGCGAACATCACGAAGGTGCGGTCGGCGATGCGACGGACGACGGCGAGGTCGTGCGAGATGAACAGCATCCCGGCGCCGGATTCGGCCACGAGGTCGCGCATGAGACCCGCGACGCTGGTCTGGGTCGAGGCGTCGAGAGCCGAGATCGGCTCGTCGGCGACGAGCAGTGAGGGCCGGGCGGCGAGCGCCCGCGCGATCGCGAGGCGCTGCTTCTGACCGCCCGAGAACTGGTGCGGGAATCGCGTGGCGACCTCGGTCGGCAGCCCGACCCGTTCGAGCCACTCCGCGACGGTCGAACCCTCGGCGCCGCGAGCGCGCGCCGTGGCGATGCCGTCGGCGATCTGATCGCCCACACGACGGCGCGGGTTCAGCGACGTCGACGGATCCTGGAACACCATCTGGATGCCGGTGAGGGCCACGTTGCGACGGCGGATGCCGAGCGGCGTGACGGGCGCATCACGGAAGCGCACCTCTCCCCCGGCGAGCTTCTCGATGCCCACGACCGCGCGGGCGAGGCTCGACTTGCCGCTGCCGGATTCTCCGACCAGCGCCACGGTCTCACCCGGCGCGACGGTCAGCGAGACGCCGTCGACGGCCACGACCGGCGGGCTGCCGGGGTACCGGACGACCACGTCTTTCGCATCGAGGACGGCGATCTCACTCATCTCGGGCCTCCCCCGCAGCATCCGACAGCTCAGCATCCGACAGCACGGGATCCAGCAGCTCGGGATCCCGCACTGCGGCATCGGCATCCGCGATCTCGAGCTTCGACCCCGGCAACGCAGCGAGCAGCGTGCGGGTGTACTCGTGCTGCGGGTCGCGGAACAGCGTCTCGCGGTCGGCCCGCTCGACGATCCGTCCGTTCTTCATGACGGCGACCTCGTCGGCGATCGCACTCATGACACCGAGGTCGTGCGTGACGAGCAGCACCGCGAGGTCGCGCTCGGTCGCGAGATCGCGCAGCAGCCGAAGGATGCCGGCCTGCACCGTGACGTCGAGCGCGGTGGTCGGCTCATCGGCCAGCAGCACCTCGGGGTCGCACGCGAGAGCGCAGGCGATCGCGATGCGCTGGCGCTGACCGCCGGAGAACTGGTGCGGGTAGCGCTTGAGCGCGGCATCCGGATTCGGCACCTGCACCGTCTCGAGCAACTCGACGGCCCTGGCCTTCGCCGCCTCGCCGCGCAGGCCGAGATGCACGCGCATGTGGTCGGTGAGCTGCCGACCGATCGGCAGCTGCGGGTGCAGCGACGCCGACGGGTCCTGGAAGATCATCGCGATGCGACGGCCGCGGATGCGGTTGAGCGCCCGGCGGCGCATGCCGACCAGCTCCTCCCCCGCGAGCGTGATGGATCCTCCGGTGCGCGCCTGCCGAGGCAGCAGCCCGAGCACGGCGAGGGAGGTGAGCGTCTTGCCCGACCCGGATTCTCCGGCGAGCCCGTGGATGCGGCCGGCCTCGAGGTCGAGCGAGATGCCGTGCACGAGGGGACGCCCGATGTCGATCGTCAGGTCACGGATCCTCAGCGCGGGTGTCGTCGAGACGGTCATGCTGCCACCCCCTTCGCGGATGCGGCGTGGTCGGCCTGCTTCTCGTGCGTGACCTCGGCCGTCGGGTCGAGGATGTCGCGCATCGCGTCGCCCAGGAAGTTGAAGGCGAGCACCACCGTGAGGATCGCGAGGCCGGGGAAGACCCCCAGCCACCAGGCGTCGAAGTTCTGCATGGCGGCCGAGATCATGGATCCCCACTCGGCGGTCGGCGGCTGCGCGCCGAGGCCGAGGAACGAGAGGCCGGAGAGCAGCAGGATCGCCGCGCCGATGTCGAGCGTCGCGAGCACCAGCACGGGTCCGGCGATGTTCGGCAGGATGTCGACGAACAGCGTCCGCAGCGGGGAGTGGCCGAGCAGGCGCCCGGCGATCACATAGTTCTGCCCGCGGAGTCCGAGCACGATGCTGCGGGTGACACGCGAGTACTGCGGCCAGGAAACCACGATCGCCGCGATCACCGCGTTGAACAGCGACGGCCCGAGCGACGCCGCCACGACCATCGCGAGGATGACCGTCGGGAACGCCATGAACAGGTCGGTGATGCGCATGAGCGTCTCATCGACCCAGCCGCCGAAGTAGCCGGCGACCGCGCCGATCACGGTGCCGATGACCATCGCGGCGATCACGAGCATCAGCGCGAGCGGCAGGCTCACGGTGGCGCCCGTCATCAGACGGGAGAAGATGTCGCGGCCGTTGCCGTCGGTGCCGAGCAGGGTGTCGATGCCGGGGGCCTGCAGGCGAGGGAGCACCTGCGCGTTCGGACCGAACGGCACCCACCACTGGGCGGTGAAGGCGACGATGATCCACGCTCCCGCGACCACGGTGCCGATCACGCCCAGGGGCGTACGCCACGCGCGCGGCCAGCGGAACCGGAACCGCCAGGGGCCGGATGCCGAGTCGATGCGGCTCATGCGATCCTCACTCTCGGGTCGAGGACGCCGTAGAGCAGGTCGACGACGAAGTTGATGAGGAGGTAGATGACCCCGACGACCAGACCCACGCCCATGATGCCGGGGAGGTCGAGGTTCGCCGCGGAGTTGTAGGCGTAGGTGCCCAGCCCCGGCCACGCGAACACCGACTCCACGAGCACGGTGCCCGACAGCAGCGAGCCGAACGCGACGCCGACCACGGTGAGGATCGGCAGGGAGGCGCCCCGCAGGACGTAGTCGAGGATCACGCGCATCGCGGGAAGGCCCTTGGCCCTGGCCGCGCGGACGTAGTCGCTGCCGAGCACTTCGAGCACCGAGGTGCGGATGAAGCGGGTGAGCAGGCCGATCGTGACGAGCGAGAGCACCATCACGGGGAGAGCGAGGTGGGCCAGCGCGTCGGCGAACCCGACGCCATCGCCGTTGAGCAGATAATCGACGGTGTAGAGCCCGGTGATGCGTGGCGGCGGGGTGATCGAGGGCGAGATGCGGCCGGATCCCGGAGCGATCCGCAGCTCGAGGAAGAACACGTAGAAGCTGACCAGAGCGAGCCAGAAGGTCGGAACGCTCAGTCCGACCAGCGTGACGATGCGGATGACCTGGTCGGTGACGAGCCCGCGACGGTACGCGGCGAGGGTGCCGAGCACCACGCTGACGGCGAGGCTGAGGATGATGGCGCCGATCGCGATCTCGATCGTGGCGGGCACCGCCGTGGCCAGATCGCTGGCGACCGGTCGCCCGGTCACCAGCGATCGTCCGAGGTCGCCGCGCAGCAGGTTCCCCATGTAGATGAAGTACTGCACGAAGAGCGGCTGATCCAGGCCCTGCGCCTTGATGAACGCCTCGCGCGTCGCCGGGTTCTGCGACGCGCCTTCACCCAGCGCCGCCGACACGGGGTCGCCGGGCACGAGGTTCGTCAGCGCGAAGGTCACGATCGTGACCCCCACCAGAAGCAGCAGGGAGGTGCCGATCCTGCGCAGCAGGTATCCGACGAGCGGAGACCTGCGACGCTGTGCCTGCCGTCGCACGGCCACCGTCGTCATGTGCGCGCTCCGCTCAGCCGGCAGGCGTGATCTCGGCGATGTCCATCTCCCACACCGAGTTGTACACGGCGCCGGTGACGGCGTCAGCCGTGGCGATGTTGCGACCGGGGACGATCAGCGGAACGAAGGGGCCCTCGGCCTGCATCGCCTCGGCGAACGAGGTGAAGGCATCGCTGCGCTGGGCCTCGTCGGTCGCCGCGGCGGCTCCGGCCGCGATGCCCGCGATCTCGGGGTTCGCCTCGGCGGCCCATCCTGCGCGGAGTCCGACCTTCAGGCCCGGAGCGAACGGGAGGAAGTTCGCGGAGTCGGCGTAGTCGGGGCCCCAGAACCAGAGGCCGAAGCCCTCGGTCCCGTTGACGTAGGCGTCGAGCTCGGTGGCGAACGGCGCCGGAGCGAGCTCGACGGTGATGCCGGCATCCTCCAGCTGCGCCTGGACGCGCTCGGCGAGCGGGGTGAACTCCACACCGCCGACGGGGTAGTCGTTCGGGAACTGCAGCTTCAGGGTCTGGCCGGTGTAGCCGGCCTCTGCCAGAGCAGCCTTGGACTTGTCGAGGTCCTGCTCCACACCGCTGTCGAGCGCGCCTTCGAATCCGGGAGGGATGACTCCGGTCGCCTGCACGGCGCCCGCACCCGCGAGCTCGAGCAGCGCGTCATAGTCGAGGGCGTAGCGGATCGCCTCGGCGATCTTGACGTTGGCGAGGTCGCCCGCGACGGCCTCGGACTGGTTCAGCAGCAGGAAGATGGTCTGACCCGACGGCACCGACTCGACGTTCAGTCCGTCGCCGAGGCCCGAGACCTGGTCGCCGTTGAGGTCCATCGCGACCATGGAGTCGCCGCCCTTGAGGTTCGCGAGCTGCGTCGCACTTTCGGAGACGTTACGCACGACGACGCGGCCGTAGGCGGCCTTCTCGTCACCGTTGTACTCGTCGCTCTTGGTCAGCACGACCTGCGACGACAGGTCGAGGGTGTCGAGCACGAACGGACCGGAACCGGCCGAGGTCCCGTCGAGGAACTCCTGCGCGGTGTCGGAACCGTCGGTCGTTCCGCCGTTCTCGATCACGACATCGGAGTTCACGATGCCCAGGGCCGGGTTCGCGAGGATCGCCGGCAGCTGCAGCAGGGGCGTCTCCGAGGTGATCGAGATCGTCTTGTCGTCGACCTCGGTGATCGTCAGTCCGCCGAGGAGGAAGTTGGGCTTGGCGTCGGTCATGCCCTGGATGCGCTGCAGGGTGAAGACGACGTCCTTCGCCTCGATCGGCGAGCCGTCGGAGAAGACCCGGTCGCCCTCGAGCGTGAACGTGAACTCGGTGGCCTCGTCGTTCTGCTCCCACGAGGCGAGCCCGGGAACAGGGGTCGACACGTCGGAGCCCTCGAAGTCGACGAGGGTCTCGTAGAGCGCCTTCGCGATCATGTTGCCGGTCGGGTCGTAGGTGTGCCCGGGGTCGGTCGTCTCGATCGAGAACGCGGTGTCGATGACGAGCGAGTCGGAGCCTGCGGAGTCGCCCCCGGTGTTCGCCGAGTTGCCACCGGAGCAACCTGCGAGAGCGAGGAGCGCGACGGCTCCGATCGCGATGACGGACGTGCTGCGACGTGACGACATGGGGGCCTCCAAGGGCGAGGAGTTCAACGGGTTCGGTCGACGCCGGGTGGACGACCGGTGATCAGATTCGCATTGTATGGGACTATGTGTCCAGCAAGAATGCAGACCGCATCACAGTCTGTCCAAGACCCCTTCCGTGAGGAGCATTGTGTCCACCAAGAGCGACGAAGCTGCGAGGCAATCTGGACGAAGTGGCGCCCCACTGGACGACATCGGATACAGAATCCTCGAGACGCTGCGCGATAACGGTCGCATCTCGATCGCCGCGCTGGCCGAGACGGTCGGCATCTCGCGGGCCAACGCCTACACGCGCGTCGAGTCGCTCATGCAGGACGGGGTGATCACGGGCTTCAGCGCGAGGGTCGATCAATCGAAGGCCGGGCTGTCGATCGGCGCGCTCGTCTTCGTCACCGTGCACCCGCAGGCCTGGGCGTCGTTCCGCGAGAGCGTGCTCGAGATGCCCGACATCGAATGGTGCGCGATCACGACCGGCGAGCACGATGCGATGCTGCTGATCAGGGCCGTCGACGTCAGCGGCGTTCACGAGTTCACGACCGGCGTCATCGCGCAGCTGCCCGAGGTGCGCACGGTGGTCAGCGTCGTCGTCCTCGACGAGGTCATCCGCCGGTCGTATCTGCTGCCGAGCGATCTGCCCGAGCGCGATCTGGCGACGCCTCTGGGCATGACGCGGTGGACGCCGGCGACTCCGGGTCGCGACGCGCTTCCCCCGCGCTGAGCCCATCCCGCCCCCGCATCCTGAGCGCCCTTCGTCTCGTCGCTGCGCTCCGGTTCCTGAGCGAGCGAAGCGAGACGAAGGGCGCTCAGGAACCGCGAAGCGAGACGAAGGGCGTCCGACGCGCACACTCCCCGCACCCTGAGCGAGCGAAGCGAGACGAAGGGCGCTCAGGAACCGCGAAGCCGAACGCAGGAGGTCAGGCCGCCGCGGCCTCTTCGCAGATGCTGAGCTGAGGCAGGTCGTGCATCTCGTAGTGCTCGACGAGCCGGATGCGGCCGTCGTCGGTGAGCTCGAGTTCGCTCTCGCCGTTGCCGGTGACGACGGTGCCGTCGGCGGCGAGCACGTGCACGAACGAGACCCAGATGGTGTCGCCGGTGCGGGTGCCGACGAAACGGCCGAAGGTCACCGTGTCGCCCGAGTAGTCGCCCCAGATCGCGCCGTCCTTCTCGCGGTAGACGAACTCGCTGGGGGCATCGGCGTCGACGACCGAGGTGGTCGAGGAGACCATCGTGAAGCGGCGGCCGTCGAGCGAAGGGATGGATGCAGAGGACGTCATGATCCGATTATGGAGGGCGTCCCGGCAGCGCTCAGAACCGCCGGTGAACCGTCTGGCCCGGCCGCTCGCGCGTCGAAGGTCGTGAGACGAAACGGCGGCGGCGCTCATCGTCGGCACCGTTTCGTCTGACCCTCATTCGAGGTCGAGCCGAAGCATCTCGGGGTGCTGAGCGGTCTCGGCCCGCAGCGCGAGCAAGAGGGCCGTGTACTCCGGAGTCATCTGCACGCGCGGCGACCCCAGCACGTGCACGGTCGCGCGGCCCGCCACCCGTTCGAACCGGATGCGCCTGACGGGGTACCCCGGCGGCGTCAGCCAGATGCGGGTGAGCTGAGAGAACGGCAGATCGGCGTCGTCGAGACGCAGGCCGTGGTGACTCACCGTGATGTGCGCAGGGATCGCCTTCAGCACGCGCCGTCGCTGGAGCGCTCCGATCGCGAGCACGATGCCGGCGAGCCCCGCGAACGGCACCAGCAGCACCAGCGCAGAGAGCTCCCCGTCGAGGAAGCCGGGCTGCAGGGCGAGCACGACGACGGCCGCGGCGACGACGAGCAGCACGACCGCGCCGATCGCCAGCCCGTTCGCGAGCCGACGTTCGCCCGACGCATCGACCGTGAACGAGGAGGGCAGCTGCGCTCTCTCCCTGGCTGCGGCGACGGGGTCCGTCGCAGGCGACGGCGCGATCGGGTTGAGCGTCGCCATCAGGTCGTTGAACGTCGCACGCGTGAATCCGGGGAGCTCCACCGTGATCTCCCGGCCGGCGTTCTCGATGATGAGTGCACGGGTGATGCCACTGCGCAGTCCGTTCGTGCGGTGCTCGGTGATCTTCGATCGGAAGGCGGTGGTGGCGCGGTCGTACACCTCGCGGTTCCCGGCGCGACCGACCTCGACCTGGTCTGAACGCACGACGATGCGGGTGTTGCGCAGCCAGAGGATCGACACGAAGACCACGAGGGTCAGGGCGATCGCCACCGCCAGCACGATCATCCCCCGCGTCGAGAGGTCCATCCGGCGTGGCAGGAACTGCGGGAGGATGAACAGCGTCGCCGCCGACAGCACCGACGAGAGCAGGATCGCGCTCACCACGGCCCGAGCCGGATGCCGACGGAAGACCCGTTCGCCCGACACCACTGAGACACCATCGATCATCGGACGCCCTCCCGAACCGTCTCGTTTCCCGCGCCCGTCTGCGACGGACAGCGCACTCCTCCGCATATTCTGGCCCCTCCGCCGCGCCCTCGGGTGAAGAGTTTCCGCGCCGGTACCGTGGGTCGCATGCACTGGATGTCTGACACCTCGGCCGGGGACTGGCTGCGTGAGCACCTCGACGACCCGTGGAACGCGACCATGCACGCCGTGGTCCCGCACGGATTCGCGGCGTACGCGCGCATCCTGCACCCGGCGACCGTGCGGTCGCTCCCCGACCGTCCCGTGCCCTCGCACGAGGAATACGAGCGGATGTCAGAGGCCGAGCACCTGCGGCTGCGCGACCAGTACGTCGACGAGCCCGCGACGTGGGCCGAGACGGCGTCCGCGTTCGGCACGACGCTGCATCCGCTCGCCCAGTGGCAGCGCATCGTGCGCACGCCGACCGACGGCGACTGGCACCTGCGACTCTCGCCCGACGGTCGGGAATTCACCGCACCGTTCGAGGGCGAGATCGCGCCGGAGACCCTGTCGATCATCGCCTCGCACCTCGTCTCCCACACCACGACCCCGGATGCTGGCCTCGCGGCGCTCTGGGCGGGGCGGGGAGATCTGGTCGGATTCCTCGGCCACTCCCCGTCCCGGGACTTCCTCCCGTTCAGTGACGACCCGAATCACCAGGCGATGCTCGATCGCAGCATCCACGACCCGCTGAACAACTCGTTCCGCAAGCCGACCTGGCAGGAGGGCATCCTGTCGCGCGAGATCTCGGAAGGGCCGCGGTTCCACCTCCCCGGGCGCGATCACGTGCTGTTCCACGGGGCGATCAGCGATTTCACCCGTCCGGACTGGGTGCTGCACGTTCCGTGGCGCGACCTCCCGAGCGAGGCGCACGGCTTCGCCCCCCGGGCGCAGACACCCTCGATCCTCTGGCCCGACGACCGGGCCTGGATTCTCGTGAGCGAGATCGACTACGACTCGACGATCGTCGCGGGATCCGGCGCCCTCATCGCCGCCATCTGCGCCGATGAGCGCCTCGAGGCCTTCCCGATCCCCGAGAACGCCGACCTGACCTGGGACGCCGATGAGGTGAACCGATGACCGCACCGCAGTCGGCTCCGTCGTTCGACGCGCGCCCGCTCACCGATCCCGTGGATGCGCGGGCCGTGAGCGCGTTCAGCGCCGAACTCCGCACGCGGGGTTCGTCCGGATCCTCGGTCTCGACGATCATCACCGTCGTGATCGTCGGACTCGTGTTCCTCGTCGCCCTCACGTTCGTCGGCGCGACGATGTTCTCACTGCTCACAGGCTCAGGGGGGTCGTCGTCGGTGGCCGGTATCGGCATCCTCGCGGCGGCCGCCGTCGCGATCTCGATCGGGGTCGTGAGCTGGCGCCGCACCCGGGTCGCGCGGTATCGCCTCGATGCGTTCGCCCGGGCGAACGGCATGTCGTATGAGGCGCGGGTGTCCGATCCGCGCCTGCCGGGCATGCTGTTCGGCCTCGGACGCTCGCGGGAGGCCACGGATCTCGTGCGCGGCACCGTGCCCCGTTTCGTCGAGTTCGGCAACTACCGGTATACGACGGGGTCGGGAAAGAACTCGACCACACACCACTGGGGCTATGTCGCCGTCAAGCTCGACGTGCCGCTTCCGAACATCGTGCTCGATGCGAAGGGCAACAACGGCTTCGGGACGAATCTGCCCGCGTCGTTCCAGCGCGAGCAGCGCCTGTCGCTCGAGGGCGATTTCGATCGGTACTTCACGCTGTACTGCCCGGAGGGCTACGAGCAGGACGCTCTCTACCTCTTCACGCCCGACATCATGGCCCGGTTCATCGACAACGCGGCGGAACTCGATGTCGAGATCGTCGACGACTGGCTGTTCCTCTACACGCAGCGCAAGGCGTCGACGCTGGACCCGGCCACGTGGGGCTGGCTGTTCGGCGCGGTGGGCGCCGTGATCACGAAGCTCGATCAGTGGGAGCGCTGGCGAGACGAGAGACTGCTGCAGGAGAATCCGACGGCCGCCGCATCCTCTCGCGGTGATGCCGCCTCGTCGGCCGCGAATCCGCGGCTGCCGTTCGCACCGCCGGCCGGCTTGCTCTCGCCGCCGCCGGGGGTGGCGCATGAGGGACGCAGGCTCAAGCGGAGCTTCCGCTGGCTGCCGATCGTCGTCGTGATCGGCTTCGCCGCGTTCTGGATCTGGTTCAGATCCTTCTGAGAAGGGAGCCCGAGGCGGGGTTGTGGGGGTGGGGCTGTCTGGGGAACAGCGACCCACCCCATCCCCCCTCGGGATCAGAGGAAGATCTGACTCTCCCTCCGCAGGACGGTCGAACCGTCCACGCGCGGGTCAGCTGGGGACTGACGACTCTGCGCGTATACGAGTAATGGTATACCGATGTACGTTGCATTCCATTGCGTCGGGAATAGTCCACCGAACACGTTGAATCCCGTGCGCCGATGCACGAATTACTCGCCATATCGTCATTATCAGGGCGACATTCGTGCATGAGAGAAAAGGCTCTCGTGCACGCGCCGGATGTCGATGGCGCGGATTTCGCTGTCATTACCCCGGGTGACGGCGGCGGCCCTGGGCCGTTCTGCATGCAAGAGAATGGAAGACGATGTCCGAACTCTCAGAACACACCCAGTGGCAGGCCGACCGCCGTGCCTCCGTCACCTCGGCGACCGGCAACCTGGCGCTGACAGAGACCCGGTGGACCGGTGATCTGCCCGATCTCGAGGCCGAGCGACGGTCCGCACGCGAGACCGTCACCGTGACCCCGCTCCAGCGCACGAACATCGAGACCGGTGCGCCCGAGCACGGGCTGCGCGTGTGGGATGCCGACGCACCCGCGATCCGCGCGTTCGACCGCATCGACACCTACGAGTACGACCCCGCCTGGGTGCTCGAGGGCCATTTCACGCCCGTGTCGGGTGAGCGTCGCGTGTCGTTCGAGCACATCCGCGACAACGGAGGCACCCGCGATCTCGTCGTGCCGGGCGACATCCGCGTCGAGCTCGACGGCCGGGAGTACGACCTCGCCGCCTTCGACGACGGGGGCACGCTGCTGCTCGTGTTCGGCGACGAGACCAACGGATCCGAGACGTACGGCTCCGGGCGCTTCCTGTTCGTGCAGCTGCGCGACGACGAGGGCACCGTCGTGCTGGACTTCAACCGGGCTTTCGTGCCCCCGTGCGGATTCAGCGCCCAGTACAACTGCCCGCTGCCGCCGGCATCCAATCGCTTCCCCCTGCCTATCCGAGCAGGCGAGAAGAACGTCGTCTTCCGCGACGGCTTCGACATCTACGCGGCGTGACGCCGCACACTCTCACCCTGGAGTACTCATGAGAAGAACCCGCATCCTCGGCGCGCTCGGCGCCGTCGCCACGCTCGCCCTCGTGACCGGCTGCGCGTCGGGCGCCACCGACGACGCCGCGAGCGAAGACGCCACCATCTTCATCGGGTCGCTGTACGAGCCCACCAACCTGAGCAACACGCAGGGCGGCGGCCAGGGTGTGACCGAGGCGCTGACCGGCAACGTCTACGAGGGTCTCTACCGTCTGACCGACGACGGCGACGTCGAGCCGCTGCTCGCCGAAGACGCCCAGGTGTCCGACGACGGCCTCACCTACACGATCACGCTGCGCGACGACGTGACGTTCCACTCCGGCGACCCGCTCACCTCCGCCGACGTGAAGTCGAGCGTCGAGGCCGTCACCGCCGAGGACTCCGTGTCGGCGCGCAAGTCGAGCTTCACCACCATCTCCGACATCGCGACGCCCGACGACCAGACCGTCGTCTTCACGCTGTCGCAGCGGTCGATCTCGTTCCTCTACAACCTCAGCTACGTCTGGATCGTGAACGACGAGGCGGGCGACATCACCGGCAAGGAAGACGGCACCGGTCCCTACACGCTCGACGAGTGGAAGAAGGGCTCGACCCTCACCCTCGAGCGCTGGGACGACTACTGGGGCGAGCCCGCCACGAACGCCGAGGTCGTCTACACCTACTTCACCGACGCCACCGCTGAGAACAACGCCCTGCTCACGGGCGAGATCGACGTGATCACGAGCGTGCAGAGCCCCGACTCGCTCGCCCAGTTCGCAGGTGACGACTACGTCATCAGCGAAGGCACGTCGACGACGAAGGAGCTGCTCGCGTTCAACGACCGCGTCGCCCCCTTCGACAACGCACTCGTGCGCAAGGCGATCTACTCCGCCATCGACACGAAGAAGCTCCTCGAGTCCATCTGGGGCGACTACGGCACGCTCATCGGCTCGATGGTCCCGCCGACCGACCCCTGGTACGAGGACCTCACCGCGGTGAACCCGTACGACGTCGACCTCTCGAAGGACCTGCTCGCGCAGGCCGGCTACGCCGACGGCTTCACGTTCACGCTCGACACCCCGAGCTACGACCCGCATCCCGCCGTGGCGGAGTTCCTGCAGTCGCAGCTCGCCGAGGTCGGCATCACCGTCGAGATCAACACGATCAGCGCCGACGAGTGGTACACCAAGGTGTTCAAGGAGCAGGACTTCGAGGCCACCCTGCAGGAGCACGTGAACGACCGCGATGTGGTCTGGTACGGCAATCCCGACTTCTACTGGGGCTACGACGACGCCGAGGTGCAGCAGTGGGTCTCGGCGGCCGAGCAGGCCGCCACGACCGACGAGCAGACGGCTCTGCTGAAGCAGGTCAACGAGAAGATCGCCGAGGATGCGGCGAGCGTATGGTTGTACCTCTACCCGCAGATCGTGGTTGCCTCCAGCGACCTCAGCGGATACCCGGTCAACGGCCTGAACTCGCAGTTCTTCGCCTACGACATCGTCAAGTCCTGATGTCGGAGGGGATGCCGCGGGTCGGCATCCCCTCCGCACCGTCGTCCTGAGAAGCCATGCTCGCCTACCTGCTCCGTCGCCTCGCCTTCCTGGTGGTGTCGCTCATCGTCGCGATGATCGCCATCTTCGTGCTGCTGCGGCTGCTGCCCGGCGACCCGGCGAACGCCCTGCTCTCGGTCAATGCGACCCCCGAGCAGATCGCCGCGGCGCGGGCGCAGGTCGGCTCGGACCAGCCCGTGCTGCAGCAGTTCGCGACCTGGGCGGGACAGCTGCTGCGTCTGGATCTCGGTGAGTCCTTCCTCAGCTCCCGGCCCGTCGGGCCCGACATCGCGGCACGTCTCGCCGTGACCGTCCCACTCACGCTCATCGCGTTCGGCCTCGCCCTGCTCGTGTCGCTGGCGATCGGCATCGTCGCGGCCGTGAAGTCGGACCGCTGGTACGGCGTGGCGCTCTCGGGGTTCGCGCAGCTGGGAGTCGCCGTGCCCGTGTTCTGGGTCGGGGTCGTGCTGGTCTGGATCTTCGCGCTCGGTCTCGGTGTCCTGCCCTCCGGAGGGTTCCCCCGCGACGACTGGGAGGACCCCGGCGACGCGCTGCGCTCGCTCGCCCTCCCGGTGATCACCATCGTGATCGTCATGAGCGCGTCGCTCAGCCGCTACGTCCGCTCGGCGACGCTCGACGTGCTCGGCAGCGACTACCTCCGCACCGCCCGCGCCGGCGGATCCGCCATGTCCGAGGCGCTGCTGCGCCACGGTGTGCGCAACGGCGCCGTGCCCGTCGTCGCGATCCTCGGCATCGAGCTGTCGACGACGCTGCTCGGGGCGGTGGTCGTCGAGAGCGTGTTCACCCTCCCCGGTCTCGGGAGCCTGCTGCTGTCGGCCATCCAGCAACACGACTTCCAGGTCATCCAGGGCGTACTGGTTGTGAGCACCCTCTTCGTGCTGCTGGTCGGGTTCGCCGCCGACATCGTGCAGCGTCTGATCGATCCGCGTCTGCGCACGAGCGTCTCGGGCAATCGATGAGCGGCGTCGTCGAACAGCTCGTCACCGACTCCGTCGCCGTGCGGAGGCGACCGAAGGCGACCCTGATCCTGGGCCTCGTCCTCACCGGCACGATCGTGCTCATCGCCCTGGTGTCGCTGTTCTGGTTGCCCTACCCGCTCGCCGACACCAGCGGCAGCCGCCTCGAGGGGCCCAGCGGTCTGCACCTGCTCGGTACCGACCGCCTCGGTCGCGACCTGCTGTCTCAGCTCATGTGGGGCGCCAGGATCGCGCTCATCGTCGGCGCCTGCGCGGTCGCGATCGCCGCTGTGCTCGGCACGATCATCGGCCTTCTCGCCGCGTTCTCTCGTCCGTGGGTCGACGACACCCTCTCGGCCGGGCTCGACGTCGTGATCGCATTCCCGGTGCTGCTGCTGGCGATGCTGGTCGTCGCGATCCAGGGCGCCTCGCTGTGGTCGGCGGTGCTGGCGATCGGCCTGGCGATGTCCGCCGTGGTGGCGCGCCTCACCCGCATCCTCGCTCAGCGCGTGCTGCAGGAGCAGTACGTCACCGCCGCACGCACCAGTGGCACGGGCGTGCTCGGAATCGTCTTCCAGCACGTCCTCCCCAACATCGCCCCGACCCTCGCGGTGAGCCTCGCCCTGCAGTTCGGCGCGGCCGTGCTCGCGGAGGCGAGCCTGTCGTACCTCGGACTCGGCGCCCCTCCCCCCAACGCCTCGTGGGGGCGGATGCTGCAGGAGGCCCAGGGCACCGTGCTCACCGCACCCGTCGGAGCCATCGCCCCCGGCATCGCGATCATCGCGCTCGTGCTCGGAGTGAACTTCCTCGCCGACGGTCTGCGTGACCTCGCCGACCCGACCCGCCGGAGGAGCCGATGAGCATTCTCGACGTCTCCGCCCTCACCGTGAGATCCGGCTCGGCAGCACCGGTGCGCGATGTCTCGTTCTCCGTCGCACCCGGCGAGAGGCTGGGCCTGATCGGGGAGTCGGGGTCGGGCAAATCGCTCACCTCGCTCGCCGTGACGGGTCTGCTCCCCGAGGCGCTGAGGTCGTCGGGGTCGGTCCTGCTCGACGGGCAGCAGGTCGTCGGCGCTCCGGATGCCGACCTGCGCCGCCTGCGCGGTCCGGTCGTGCAGATCGTGTTCCAGGAGCCGCTCACCGCGCTCGATCCGCTGATGCGCGTCGGACGACAGATCGCCGAGCCGCTGCGGCGCCACCTGGGCTTGCGCGGAGCGGAGCTGAAGAGCGCCGTCGCCGCCGCACTCGACGAGGTCGCGCTGCCCGATCCCCGCATCGGCCGCGCGTACCCGCACGAGCTCTCGGGCGGTCAACGTCAGCGCGTCGCGATCGCGATCGCCCTCGCCGCCAGGCCGCAGCTGCTCATCGCGGATGAGCCGACGACCGCGCTCGATGTGACGGTGCAGGATGCCGTGCTGAGCCTGCTCGAGCGCCTCGTCGCCGAGCGGGGCATGGCGCTGCTGTTCATCAGCCACGACCTCGCCGTCGTGTCACGGATGGTCGACCGCATCGTCGTGCTGCGCGACGGCCTCGTCGTCGAGGCGGGCACGGTCTCGCAGGTGCTGCAGGAGCCGGGGGAGCCGTACACACGGATGCTGGTCGACAGCGCCCGCGCGCTCGATGCGTTCCTCGACGACCCCATCGACGAGCGGGAGGCCGGAGCATGAGCCTTCTCGAACTGCGGGGGGCCGGCTTCGCCTACGGTTCCCGACGGGTGCTCGACGACGTCTCGCTGCACCTCGACGAGGGAGATTCCCTCGGTCTCGTCGGCGAGTCCGGCGCGGGCAAGTCGACGATCCTCCGTCTGCTGCTCGGGCTGTCGGCACCCCGCGGCGGACAGGTGCTGTTCGAGGGCGAGCCCCTGAACCCCGGGTCGCTGAGCCTGTCGGCGCGCCGCGCGCAGATGCGCCGCTTCCGCACGGCCGTGCAGCCCGTGTTCCAGGATCCGTACTCCTCGCTCGACCCCCGGCAGCGCATCGACCGCATCGTCGGCGAGCCTCTCCGCTCGCTGGGCCTCGCATCGGGCGCCGACGCGCAACGCCGCATCGCCGAGGCTCTCGACTCGGTCGGCCTGCCCGCCGACACCGCCCGCCGCTATCCGCACGAGTTCTCGGGTGGACAGCGTCAGCGCATCGCGATCGCGCGGGCTGTGGTCTCGCGTCCCCGAGTGCTGCTCGCGGACGAGCCGGTCAGCGCCCTCGACGTGACGACGCGGGTGCAGGTGCTGGAGCTGCTCGACCGGCTGCGTCGTGAGAACGGGCTGTCGCTCGTGATGGTGTCGCACGACCTCAGCGCGATCGCCTCGGCCTGCGACCGCACGCTCGTGCTGCAGCACGGTCGGGTGGTGGAGCAGGGCTCGACGGCATCCGTTCTGCACGCCCCGAGCGACCCGTACACCCGGGCGCTGGTGGCGGCGGTCCCCCGCCTGCCGCGCTGACCGTCAGTCCGCGGCGCGGCCGATGCCGATGCCGCCGATCCCGTGCAGTGCGCGCGCCAGTCGCTCGGCCTCGATGTGGTCGCCGTCGAGGATCGCGCGACCGAGGTCCGCGTATGCGCGCGTGACCTCGCCGAGGTTCTCTACGGGCGGCACCAGATCACGCAGGGTGCGTTCGAAGACGTACTCCATGTCGATCATGTGGGCGTGCCGGAGCTCGTTGCCCGCACGCTCCGAGAAGTAGGCGTACAGGTCTCGCCGGGCCTTCGAGGCCCGAGCGGGCTCGTCCAGCGCATCCACCACGGCGCGCACCAGCGCCTCGGCCTCGATCCGCTCGTCAGGGCTGCATCGCGGAAGTCCGGCGTGCACGGCGACACCGGCCTCGTAGCCCGCGTAGGAGAGAGCCTCTCGGATCGACTGCTCGGTGACGACGGTGACGACGGTGCGCCTGCTCGGCAGGATCTGCACGAGGCCCAGCCTGTCCAGCCGCTGCAAGGCCTCGCGCACCGGCATCCGCGAGACCTGGAAGTGCCGGGCGATGCTCTCGTCGTTGATCCGCTCCCCCTCGGCGAGTTCGCCCGAGACGATCGCCCCGGCCAGCACGTGAAAGAGCTGCTCCCCCAGGGGGCGCCCCGCGACGAGCTTCGCGACCGATAATGTGTCCACGGGGCACATCATCCTCCCTCCGCCTTTGCGCACTCTCCACGACACGGCCCCGCCATGCGCTCACGGCGTCGATCCCGGGGCCGTCAGGTCGATGACGACGTGAGCCCGAAGTACTCGAGCTCTGCGTCATTCAACATTCGCGAACGGATCAGGAACCGCATCCCCGTCGGCCCCTCGACGCTGAATCCGGCTCCTCGCCCCGGAACGACGTCGATCGTGAGATGCGTGTACTTCCAGTACTCGAACTGCGACTCCGACATGAAGACCTCCACCGGTGCATCGAGTCCCACGTCGAGCGCGCCAAGGAGCACGTCGCTCGGTCCGATCAGGAACATGCCCACCGGAAAGCACATGGGCGACGAGCCGTCGCAGCATCCTCCCGACTGGTGGAACATCAGGGGGCCGTGCTGCACCGTGAGGTCGCGGACGAGCGATGCCGCGGCATCCGTCACGTCCACACGCTGGTAGCTGCCTATCTTCACCATGGTCCTGTCCCGTCCTTCGTCTCGCTTCGCTCGCTCAGGAGGCGGCCGTCTCGCTCCGCCCCGCCCCGCCCCCTGAGCGAGGAGCGCAGCGACGAGACGAAGGGCGGCCGCCGAGCTCAGAAGAACCCCATCGGGCCTTCTGCGTACGAGACCAGGAGGTTCTTGGTCTGCTGGTAGTGGTCGAGCATCATCTTGTGGTTCTCGCGCCCCACGCCCGACTGCTTGTACCCGCCGAACGCGGCGTGCGCGGGGTACTGGTGGTACGTGTTCGTCCAGACTCGACCGGCCTCGATCGCACGCCCCGCGCGGTAGGCGGTGTCGCCGCTGCGACTCCACACGCCGGCTCCCAGCCCGTAGAGCGTGTCGTTCGCGATCGAGATCCCCTCGTCGAAGTCCTCGAACGAGGTGACCGAGAGCACGGGCCCGAAGATCTCCTCCTGGAAGATGCGCATGTCGTTCGTGCCCTCGAAGACGGTCGGTGCGACATAGAAGCCCTCGCTGAGGTCGCCGCCGAGATCGACGCGGTCACCACCGATCAGCAGCTTCGCACCGCCCTTCGTGCCGATGTCGATGTAGCTGAGGATCTTCTCCAGCTGGTCGTTCGACGCCTGTGCTCCGATCATCGTGGCCGGGTCCAGCGGATTCCCCTGCACGACCTTCTTCACCCGCTCGAGGCCGTCGGCGAGGAACCCGTCGTAGATCGAGCGCTGGATGAGAGCGCGAGACGGACACGTGCACACCTCGCCCTGGTTCAGCGCGAACATCGTGAAGCCCTCGAGAGCCTTGTCGTAGAACGGGTCGGCGGTGTCGCGGGCGACGTCTTCGAAGAACACGTTGGGGCTCTTGCCCCCGAGCTCCAGCGTCACGGGAATGAGGTTCTGCGAGGCGTACTGCATGATCAGACGCCCGGTCGTGGTCTCTCCGGTGAAGGCGACCTTGCGGATGCGCTTGTGCTGCGCGAGCGGTGCGCCCGCCTCGATCCCGAAGCCGTTGACGATGTTGACGACGCCGGCCGGAAGCAGGTCGCCGATGATGTCGAACAGGAAGAGCAGGGATGCCGGCGTCTGCTCGGCCGGCTTGATGACCACGCAGTTGCCCGCGGCGAGCGCCGGCGCGAGCTTCCACACGGCCATGAGGATCGGGAAGTTCCAGGGGATGATCTGGCCCACCACGCCGAGAGGCTCGTGGAAGTGGTACGCCACAGTGTTCTCGTCGAGCTGGCTGATGCCGCCCTCCTGAGCGCGCAGAACGCCGGCGAAGTAGCGGAAGTGATCGACGGCGAGCGGGATGTCGGCGGCCAGTGTCTCCCGCACCGGCTTGCCGTTCTCCCACGTCTCGGCGACCGCGATCTCTTCGAGGTGCTGCTCGATGCGGTCGGCGATCCGGTTGAGGATCACCGAGCGCTCGGCCGGGCTCGTCTTCCCCCAGCTCGCGAACGCCTTCCAGGCGACGTCCACGGCGCGGTCGATGTCCTCGACGGTTCCTCGGCCCACCTCCGTGAAGGTCTTGCCGTTCACCGGACTCACGTTCTCGAAGAACTGTCCCTTGACCGGGTCGACGAACTCTCCGCCGATGTAGTGCCCGTAGCGCGGACGGTAGCTGGCGACGGCTCCGGGCTGGCCGGGGGCGGCATACGCAGTGGATGCCGGGGCAGTGGTGACGTCTTCTTCGACGATGGTCATCGGTGACTCCTTCGACGGGCCGCGCGTCGGTGCTGCGGCTGATGACTCGAAGGTAGGTCGACCGACGTTGCACCCCGATGCGCAACGTTGCACCGGGTTGCGGGCGTCAGCGCTCCTCGAGGCGCTCGATGCGCGCGACGAGTCCGCCCCGTCTGGGCGACCGGGCCGGCAGCATCTCGAGCGCCAGGCGCAGCGCCGCGGCATCCGCCTGCCCTTCGGGGATGTCGGCGTAGGCGAGCAGCACGTCGAGGCTCGCCTCTGACAGCATGGCCTCGCGCAACGCGGCTCTGACCGTCTCGCGGACCTCCTCGACTCCGGGCGAGGTCGACTCCGGCAGCACGGGTCCGCGGTAGGCGGTGAGCGCCACACGGTGCGCGCCGCGGTCGAGCAGCGACAGTACGTCCTGCGCATCGGTCTCGAGGGCCACCCGCAGCCGGTACGGCCGGGAATCCGGCACCAGGCCGGGGGCGTGCTTCTCGAGCACCTTGCGCAGGCGGACCATCTCGGGGCGCAGGGTGTCGGCGGAGGCATCGGGGCCGTAGACCAGCTCGCTCAGCCTTTCGGCCGACAGTCCCTGACGGTGCATGGCGAGCATCAGCAGGATCTCGGCGTGCCGAGCGCTGAGATCGATCACCGATTCCTCGAGCTCGGTCTCGGTCTCGAGCCGCGCCTTGTCTCTGCCGAGGACGTGCAGGGTGGCGCGTCTGGTGGGCTTGGCGCGTGATGCGATCGTGGTCGGCCGCGGGGTGTCGGCGCGTGCCCGCAGGCGGGCCACCATGAGCTCGGACTCGACCGCGCGAGCGGTGGCATCGACGAGCATCCGCGCCTGCGGTGAGATCACATCGTCGCCGCCGGTGATGTCGATCACCCCCAGCACCCGCTGCGTCTCGGGGTCGCGCACCGGCGCCGCGGAACAGGACCACGGTCGCACGAGCCGGTTGTAGTGCTCGGCGCCGCGGATCTGCACCGAGTGTCCGAGCTCCAGCGCTGTACCGGGGGCCGAGGTGCCGACGGCATCCTCCGCCCAGTTCGCCCCGGCGACGAAGCCCATGGCCTCGGTCAGGGTTCGCAGCTCCCGATCGCCTTCGATCCACAGCAGGCGACCGGCCTGGTCGCCGACGGCGATGACGACCCCGGTGTCCTTCGCGTGCCCGGGCAGGAGCAGGGCACGGATCATGTCCATCGCGGAGGCGAGCGGATGCGTGAGCCGATACGCCTCGAGCTCCTCGGTCTCGAGTGCTATCCCCGGCATGCTCTCGGGCCCCACGCGTCCACGCCAGGAGCGGACCCACGACTCCCGCACCAGCGGGCGCACCTGCTGCAGTCGGTGGTCGTCGAGATTGCCGGCGATCAGCTCCTCATGCGCACGCTCGACCAGCAGACGAGAGGTCTCGAGCGGGCCTCCATGTGACGTCTCCCACCGGGCCACCATGGCATCTCCGATCGTCGTCGGCGGAGCTTTTCCTCAGTGTAGGAGCCGGATGTCGTGCGCGGAAGGTGCGATATTCCGGCGCCATGGATACACGACCGGGTGCGCCTTGCGCACTACTGTGCAGTGCGTGGTAGCGTGCATTGCAGTGAAGGAGGTCCGATGGACACCACTCAGCTCCTCAAGGGAGTGCTCGACGTCGCCGTGCTCGCGGTGCTGCGCACCGAGGACGGCTACGGCTACGACATCGTGCGCAGACTGCGCGACGCCGGCCTCGGCGATGTCGGCGATGCGTCGGTCTACGGCACACTGCGTCGCCTCTATGCCGCAGGGAGCCTCGCGAGCTACGTCGTCCCCTCCGAGGGCGGTCCCCATCGCAAGTACTACGCGATCAACCCCCAGGGCCGCGCCGCTCTCGACACCCAGACCGTCACCTGGCTGGACTTCGCGGGCGCGATGTCCGCCCTCCTCACCGCCGACTCAGGCACCGGGCCATCCACGATCGGAGAGAACCGATGAACGACACCGCCGTCACGATCGACGAGCAGATCCAGGCGTTCGCCTCAGCCGTGCGCGCACATCTCGACGACCTCCACGCCGACGAACTCGACGAGATCATGAGCGGACTCGCCGCAGACCTCGCCGACCAGGCCGCCGACAACGACGACGTCCTGGAACTGGGCGATCCCGCGGCCTACGCCGAGGAGCTGCGGTCGGCCGCAGGGCTCCCCCCGCGGTCGGAGGACGGTCAGCGAATCCGGATGCGGGACCGCTTCGCGGCCTGGCGGAGGGCGACCGCCGACAGCATCCGCGGCAGTGCCTTCGGAGCCTGGCTGCTCGATCTGCTCATCGCCCTGCGCCCGGTGTGGTGGGTTCTGCGGGGCATCGCGATGTTCGCACTCGTCGTCGGCACTCCGCTCGGAGCGATCATGCCCCTCGCGCCGATGAACTGGCTCATCGGCCTCGCGCTGGTGATCGTCAGCGTGCAATGGGGTCGCGGGCTGTGGCTCCCTCAGAACCGGCTGCGTCATGTGCGGACAGTTGTGAGCGTCATCGCCGTGGTGATGCTGCCGTTCATCCTCGCGTCGACCCTCACCCCGCGCGTCGAGTACGTCGGCGATGAGTACTCACCGCAGGGCCTCATGCTCGACGGCGTGCAGATCAACAACATCTTCGCCTACGACGCGGAGGGGAATCCGATCGACCGCGTGCAGCTCTTCACGGGCAAGGGAACCCCGCTCGACCTGTACGGAGCGAGCGGTGGGCAGAATCTCTTCTCGACCGAGGATGGAGAATCGCAGTTCGGCGTGCAGGACGACGGCCTCATCGCCACCGTTCCCATCGAGGACTATCGCGGCAAGCCGGTATGGAACATCTACCCGCTCGATGAGGCCGACATCGACACCGACATGTTCCAGCCGGACACGTCGGCGATCACGCGCCCCGAGCCTCCCTTTCAGAAAGCGCCGAGCATCGAATCCGCGCAGGAGAGCCCGACGCCGTCGCCGCAGCCGACCGAGTCCCCCGTTCCCTGAGACCGGATCATGAGCGAGCGGATCATCTCGATCGACATCTCCCACCTCGTGCGGGAGGCACTGGGCCTCACGGCCGAGACCGAAGAGTCGGAGGAGTGAGGGCCTTCGCCTGAGCGACCGGGCTCAGGCCCGCGCGGCCCACCACTCGCGGAGGCGCTGCTCGGCGGCATCCGCACCGATCACGCCTTCGTCGAGTCGCACCTCGAGCAGGAACCGGTAGGCCTCGCCGACCTCGCGGCCGGGCGCGATCCCCAGGATGCTCTGGATCCGGTTGCCGTCGAGCTCGGGGCGGATGGAGTCCAGCTCCTCCTGCTCGCGCAGCGCGGCGATACGAGACTCGATGTCGTCGTAGGCCGAGGCGAGGCGTCCGGCCTTGCGCTTGTTGCGGGTGGTGACGTCGGCGCGGGTGAGGATGTGCAGGCGCTCGAGCTCGTCTCCGGCGTCGCGCACATAGCGGCGCACGGCGGCATCCGTCCATGCGCCTTCGGCGTATCCGAAGAAGCGGAGGTGCAGCTCGATGAGCGTGGCGACGCTCGTCGTGGTCGCGGTGTCGAAGCGCAGCGACTGCAGTCGCTTGCGGGCCATGCGCGAGCCGACGACGTCGTGGTGGTGGAAGGTGACCGCACCGCCGTCTTCGAGCTTGCGCGTGCGCGGCTTGCCGATGTCGTGCAGCAGCGCGGCGATCCGCAGGGGCACGTCGGGGGCCGAGCCCGGGTGGCGCGACCGTTCGAGCGCGATCGCCTGGCTGAGCACCGTCAGCGAGTGCTCGTAGACGTCCTTGTGGTGATGGTGCTCATCGACCTCGAGGCGCAGCGCGCTCACCTCGGGCAGGAACTCCTCGATCAGGCCGGTGTCGACGAGCACACGGATGCCGCGCACGGGGTCGTCGGTCTGCATCAGCCGCACGAGCTCCGACTGGATGCGCTCGGGGCTCACGATCCCGAGGGTCGTGCGCAGCTGCGTGATGGCCTCGTCCGTGCCGTCGTCGATCCGGAATCCGAGCTGTGCGCTGAATCGTGCAGCCCGCAGCATGCGCAGCGGGTCGTCGCCGAACGAGATCTGGGGATCGGCGGGCGTGCGCAGGACACCGCCGACGAGGTCCTCGACTCCCCCGGTCGGGTCGACGAGCTTCACCTCGGGCACGAGCAGCGCCATGGCGTTGACGGTGAAGTCACGACGGTGCAGGTCGGCGTCGATCGTGTCGCCGAACTCGACGGTCGGCTTGCGCGTCACCCCGTCGTAGCTGTCGGCGCGGTACGTGGTGACCTCGACCTGCTCGCCCTGCACCCGCGCGCCGATGGTGCCGAATGCGCGGCCGATGTCCCACTGGGCGGTCGAGATCGGCGTGACGATGCGCAGGATGTCGTCGGGGCGTGCGTTCGTGGTGAAGTCGAGATCGTGCGTGGGGCGACCGAGCAGAGCATCGCGCACGGGGCCGCCGACGACGGCGAGATCGTAGCCCGCAGCCGAGAACGCCTCTGCGAGGGTGCGGACGACCGGATTCCCGGCGAGCGCACCGAGACGGGCGAGGCCGTCAGCCATGTTGAGCATGGGTTCCAGCGTACCGGGGAGCGCGCACCGCCCGTCGGCGCGAAGGGTCCGCGGTCAGAACAGCGGGTTGTCGCCTCGTGCCTGTGCGACCGCGCGTGCTCGCGCCTGCACGAGCCGCAGCAGGAGGGCGCTCAGCAGGAAGCCGCCGATCATGGCGACGGCGAGGAGGAACCAGACGCCGATCTGCGGTTCGATGAGCTCGAAGCCGTAGATGGCGACGGCCAGGAGCAGCAGCACCGGCCCCTCGATCAGCGCGAACGTGAGGAACAGCCGCGTCTGGCGTCGGGTGAAGTCGGTGTTGACCGCCTGGACGCGCGCCGCGATGGAGGTCTCGTCTGCAGAGGTCATGCCCCCACCGTAGCCAACACGATGCGCGCGACGCGGCCCGAGCCTAGGATCGGCTCCATGACTGCAGACGAGCCGCAGGGCACGAAGGACCCGTCACGGCGCGGATTCCTCAAGATGGGCGGGGCGGCCCTCGCCGGTGCCGTGATCGGCGGGGCCGGCGGGGCGGCCATCGGCGCAGGCGTCGCCGCCGGAGACCGGCGTGGTTTCGCGGCGGATCCCGATCCGTTCGCCGCGCTCACCCCCCGCAGTGAGCCGGGCTTCGACCACCTCGTCGTGGTCATGGGCGAGAACCGCTCCTTCGACAACCTGCTCGGCTACCTCTACTCGACCGAGAACCTGCCCGCGAGCGAGCGGTTCGAGGGGCTCGCGTTCGGCACGCACAGCAACACGGCCCGTGACGGCACGGTGGTCGACGCGCATGTGTACACGGGCAACACCGACCGGATCATGAGCCTGCCCGACCCGGATCCCGGCGAGGAGTACCCGCACGTCAACACGCAGATCTTCGGCACCGTCGACCCGCCGGGCAACGCCGACCTGTTCGTCGACCAGATGACGGCCCCTTTCAACGCCCCGACGCATGGCGAGAAGGCCACGATGTCGGGGTTCCTCGAGGACTACATCATCAACTTCCGTCGGCTGCGCAAGGGCGCCGACCCCGCCCCGCAGGAGGCGGCGCACATCATGGGATCCTTCTCGCCCGAGATGCTCCCGGTGCTCTCGACGCTCGCGGCGGAGTTCGCGGTGTTCGATCATTGGTTCGCCGGAGTGCCGTCGCAGACGTTCTGCAACCGGTCGTTCTTCCACGCCTCCACATCGCACGGATTCGTCACCAACCAGGCGGGCGGCGGGTACCGAAAATGGATCGATGCACCCGCGGCGCCGACGGTCTTCAACCGCCTGGAAGACGAGAAGGTCAGCTGGAAGATCTACATCGACAAGCTGCAGCTGGTGTCCTTCACGGGGATGCTGCACGCGGCGGTGCTCGAGAAGTACTGGCGCACCGAGCACTTCGGCACGATGGAGGACTTCTACGACGACGCGAAGAACGGCACGCTCCCGGCCTACGCGTTCATCGAACCGCGCATGGTCTACGACCACAACGACTTCCACCCGCCGTTCGGGGCGCCGCGCGAGAGCGAGGCCGACGGCGAGCCCGTCTACGACAGCGCGATCTCTGACGTGCGCGCGGGCGACCGGCTCATCCACGACATCTACGAGGCGGTGCGCACGAGCGCGTCCCCGAAGGGGTCGAACGCGGTCAACACCCTGCTGCTCATCACGTTCGACGAGCACGGCGGATGCTACGACCACGTGCCGCCTCCGGCCGCGACGACGCCGACGCCCGACACGGGGCCCGGCGAGATGGGCTTCACCTTCGACCGCCTCGGATGCCGTGTGCCGGCCATCGCGGTGTCGGCGTACACGAAACGCGGCACCATCGTGCACGAGGAGATGCACCACGGTTCCGTCACCGCGACCCTGTCGCGCCTGCACGGCCTGAAGCCGCTCAACGACAGGGATCAGTCGGCGAACACGCTCTTCGAGGTCGTGAACCTCGACAAGCCGCGGCATCCCGCCGACTGGCCGATCACCACGCCCGCCTACACACCGCCGAATCCCGAGGCGCGTGAGCCGACACCGGGTGACCCCTCCGAGATGAAACCGCTGACTCCTCCCGCCCGCGGGCTGCTCGGTCTGCTCATCGCGAAGTACGGCGCGCCCGGTGAGCCCGAGCCCGAGACGTTCGCCGACGCCTACCGGCTGCTGCACGAGCACGGCGAGGAGCTCTTCGGACCGGCCTGACCGTCGGGCGACGACGGTGCTGCGCGCGAGGCCTGCAGGTCGACCTCCGCCTCAGAGGTACCCCGTCGCCGGATCCACCGCCGCAAGGAAGTCGCGGATCTCTGCCACGTGCCGGTCGCGGCTGCGCGGCGACGACCCACCGCCGACCGTGAAGCCGTACCCCGGGTTGGGCCCGGACACCCAGTCGTAGTGATGTGCGCCGTCGTCGCTCCCGCGGATCGCGAACGTCTCGCCGTCGACCTCGAGTGTCCCGAGGTCGGTGTAGGTGCGTGCGTCGTAGAGCCGCATATCGGCGGGAAGGGGAGAGTAGTCCCACTCCTCCTCCGGTCCGCGCTCGCTCGTCATGACTGCACCCTAGCGACGAATAGGCTGACCGGATGAACGACCCCCTCGACATCGACGAGTTCTGGCGAGAGTGCCGCGCCGCCGTGCCGGCGCTGCCTGAGGCCGTCCCCGACGCCTGGGCGTTCGGGGCGACCCCGGCGCAGGCCGACGATCTCCTGGCCCTCGTGCTCGACGGCACGAAGACCGCGACGGCATCCTCCCTCCGGGACTACGAGTACGCGCACGACCCCGTTCCCGAACCCGGCCTGCTGAACATCGTTCTCGACGGACGCGGAGCACCGCGTGCTCTCGTGGAGACCGCATCCGTCGACGTCGTCCCCTTCGGCGACGTCTCCGAGGCGCACGCCTTCGCCGAAGGAGAGGGCGACCGCACTCTGGCGTACTGGCGCGAGACGCATGAGCGGTTCTGGCGTGCGCACTCGGAGGATCCGCGCGGCTTCGACCCGTCCATGCCGGTCGTGTGCGAGCGGCTCAGGGTGATCCACACCACGAACGGATTGCGCTAGATCGCGTCTCCCTGCACCGGGCCCTCCGTGTTGGGCTTCCACCCGAGCGCGGGAGCGACATGCTCAGCGAACGCCTCGAGAACGTGCAGGTTGTACTCCGGCCCGAGCTGGTTCGGGATGGTCAGCAGCAGAGTGTCCGCCGACATCACCGCCTCGTCGGCGAGGAGCTGCCGGATCAGCACGTCCGGCTCCGCCGCATAGGTCTTGCCGAAGGTCGACCGGAACCCGTCGATGATGCCGATCTGGTCGGCGTTCTCCTCGCTGCGCAGACCGAAGTAGGCACGATCCATGTCGGAGACCAGCGGGAAGACGCTGCGGCTGACCGAGACGCGCGGAGCGCCGGTGTGACCGGCCTCCTTGTAGGCGGCGCGGAAGAGATCGATCTGCTCGCGCTGCAGCTGGTGGAACGGCACGCCGGTCGCCTCGGTGAGCAGCGTCGAGCTCATCATGTTGAGGCCCTTACGTCCGGTCTCCTCGGCCGTGGCGCGCGATCCCGAGCCCCACCAGATGTGGTCGCGCAGCGTCGGTGACTGCGGTTCGATCGCCAGGTAGCGTCCGGCGCCGACCATGCGGGGATCTCCCGGGGCGAGGCCTTCACCGTCGATGGCCCGCAGGAAGAGGTCGAACTTCTCGCGTGCGATCACGCTGCCGCGCTCGGGGTCCTCCTCATCGTGGAAACCGAAGGTCTCGTACCCGCGCAGCGCGGTCTCGGGTGACCCACGGCTCACGCCGAGCGCGATGCGCCCGTCGGCGATGAGATCGAGGGCGGCCGCCTCCTCGGCGAACTGGAACGGGTTCTCGTAGCGCATGTCGATCACGCCGGTGCCCACCTCGATGCGCTTCGTGCGCGCGGCCATGGCCGACAGCAGCGGCATCGGCGAGGCGGCCTGGCGGGCCCAGTGGTGCACACGGACCGATGCGCCGTTGACGCCGATCTCGTCAGCACCCTCCGCGATCTCGATGGTCTGCTTCAGCATGTCGCCGGCCGTGCGGGTCGCCGAACCCGGCACATCGGCGTAGTGCCCGAAAGAGAGGAATCCGAAAGCCTTCATGGTGTATTCGAACGCATGGATGTCGGCGGGTATTCCCTACCGACCACCCGCCACGAGAAGGCCGTCGAGGATGAGCTGCCGGATGCGCGGTTCGAGGTCCGCCCAGAGGTCGGCGAGCGGCACCTCGAACAGGTCGGCGAGCGCCGCGACGATCTGCATGACCGTGAGGTCGCCGTCGCACGCGCCCACGAACGCGGCGAGCGCAGGATCCACCGTGAGGGTCCGGGCGAAGCCCCCTCCCTGACGCAGCTCGATGATGCTGGGGTCGTCGTTGCCCGGCAGCAGGTGGCGTGCTTCGGTGACGTCCGCCGCGGTCAGCAGCATCGGTGGAACGCCCCCGGCCAGCAGGTCGTGTGCGGCGAGGCCGTCGCGCAGCGCGCTCCCGACGTTCGACACCGGCTGCGGCAGACGCTCGAGCCTGCGCAGCGGAGCACCGGTGTGCGCAGGACGTCGGATCAGGATGTACCCGAAGCCGACCGCGGTCACCCCGCGTGCGGCGAAGTCGTCGAGCCAGGCGCGCAGCAGCGGGGTGAAGGCGGCATCCCGTGGCGTCGTTCCGCCGTCGCGGATCCAGAGCTCGGCGTAGGCGAGAGGGGTCAGCTCCTCGCGCTGCACGACCCACAGGTCGAGCTCGCCGGGAACCCAGGACGAGACGCGATCGAGTCCCGCTCGACCGGTCAGCGACCGCTGCCCTCCACGAGACTCCCAGTTGCCGAGCAGCTGCGCCGACCCGCCGGGTGTGAGGTGCTGCGGAGCGGTGGCGATGAACTGCTCCACCAGAGCGTCGCCGACGAGGCCGCCGTCACGGTACTCGTACTCCGGCACACCCTCGGCGCGAGGGGTGATGACGAACGGCGGGTTCGACACGATCAGGTCGAAGGTCTCTCCGGCGACCGGCTCGAACATGCTGCCGAGGCGGAACTCGATGGTCGACACCCCGTTCAGCTGCGCGTTCAGCTCCGCGAAGGCGAGAGCCCTCGCCGAGATGTCGGTGGCGACGACCGAGCGGGCGTGCCGGGCGACCAGGAGGGCCTGGATGCCGCATCCGGTGCCGAGGTCGAGCGCGCGGTCGACCTCGACCGGCATCACGATCTCGGCGAGCGTGCGGGAGGCCCCGCCGACGCCGAGCACATGGTCGGCGGGGAGGGCGCCGTCCAGCGCCGTCTCGTCGAGATCGCTGGCGATCCACCATTCGCCGAAGCCGTCGGCGTCGACGAAGGACTGCGGCCGCAGCAGGGCGGTCGGGATCACGGATGCCGCGTCCACGCGCGCCAGCCCGAGAGCCACCAGGCCGTCCGCTCCGAGGGTCGGCAGGGCCGTGGCCACTGCCGCGAGGGGCTGCGGCATTCCCAGCACGAGCAGGCGTCCGAGGGTCGCGAGCGGTCCGTCATCGTGCGCGATCGCGCGCAGGATCGGCTCCCTCATGCCGCGAGCGAGGGCGTCGTCCTCTTCTTCTCCCCACAGTCGGCGCAGCGGCTCCGAGCGCAGGTCGGCGGCGTCGAGGTCGGCCGCGAGCGCGGTGGCGCGGATCGGATCTGGCACGGGGAACGGGGCGTCGGACACGGCCGTCACTCTACGCGTCTTCAGGGTTCTCCTCGCGCGTGCCACCTAGAATCACAAGGTCAGCACTCACGAGCAGCCTGAGATCACCGGCGTTCGAGGAAGACTTCCATGACCGCGACCACCCCCGAGAACGGCCACCGCACGCGCCTGCAGCGCGTCGCGTGCGGATCCGTCATCTCGGCGATCGCTCTCGGCCTGTGTGCGACGGGAACGGGGAGCGCGGTCGCCGCGACCGATTCCGACGCGGACGACGCACCCGCGATCGAGCTGATCCTCTCTGCGGGCGTGCGTGGCGCGATCGCCCCGGGCAGCGGCACCACCGCCTCGCTGACCGTGCAGAACGACGAGTCGTCATCGCTCTCCGCGGGTCGCGTCACCGTCGAGATCAACCGCACCGCCCTGTCGAGCCCCACCGCGGTGACCTCCTGGCTCGACGACGCCGAGGTCACGGGCGATTTCGACGAGCTCGGCACCGACGCGACGGGAACAGTGGACGCCGAGTCGGCAGCGACCACGACCATCGCCGTTCCCCCCGAAGCGCTGGCCGACCTCGCGCCGGGCGTCTACCCGCTGCGCGCCACGCTCAGCGGGGCCCAGACGCAGGGGCAGAACGACTCGGATGCCGTGACGTCGACCTCTGTGCTGGTGGTCACCGCGACGCCGAATCCTCCGATCGCGGTGATCGTACCGATCACGGCCACTCCCGCCCGCGGCGCCCTCCTGACGTCGGAGGAGCTGACGGTGCTCACCGCACCCGACGGCGCGCTCACCGCGGCGATCGACGGGGTCAGAGGCACAGGCGCCATCCTCGCGATCGACCCCGCGATCACCGCCGCCGTCAACGTGCTCGGCTCGTCCGCACCGCAGAGCGCCCGGGACTGGCTGCGCCAGCTCGACGAACTGCCCAATGACCGCTTCGCCCTGCAGTTCGGCGACGCGGATGCGACTACCCAGGCGCAGGCCGGGCTCACCGCGCTGCTGCAGCCGACCTCGCTCCTGCCGTTCGTGAACCCGAGCGACTTCGCCACCCCTCCGGGCGAGACGCCGTCCGACGCCCCGACGCCCTCACCCTCGTCGTCGGGCACGCCCAGCCCGTCGCCCGGCAGCCCGAGCATCCCCAGCGATGCCGATCTGCGTGCGGTCGACGGAGCGACCGCGGGCGTGCTGTGGCCGCGCAGCGACGTCACCGCGACCGATCTCGACGCCTTCGCCTGCTACGTCGGGGACGGCGGCGTCACGATCCTCTCCTCCGCCAGTCTCGGCGGCGCTGCCGGAGCTCGAGCCACCGCAGGCACCAGCGACATCCTCGTCTCGGACACCGCCGCGTCGGACGCCCTCTCCGACGCCGCGAGCGAGAACGATGCCGCGTCCCGCCAGCGACTGCTCTCCGAGGCCACCGCGCAGGTGTACCTCTCGGCGCTCCCCAACCCCGCCACGCCCCTCCTCGTGGGGCTCGATCGCGACGACACCCGCTCGGCCGACGCCCTGCGCGAGGCGATCGCCGCCGTCGACTCCCCCGGTTTCGGGCTCACCGAGGTCCTCGCGACGCCCAGCGTCCCCGTCTCTCTCGTGGCGGAACCGGACACCTCGCGTGGCGCCGCACTGCAGCGGATGCTCGCCGACGAGGTCGTCCTCGACGACTTCGCCTCGATCCTCAACGATCGTCAGCTGCTGCTGAGCCCCAAGCGCATCCAGATCCTCCGTGCGACCGCCGTGGGTCTGACGGCGAAGAAGTTCGACGAGGCGACCGCCGCGGTGCACATCGCGACGACCGCCACGCTCGACGCCGTGGACATCCCGCCGTCCAGCACCATCCAGCTGCTCACGGCCAACGCCGATCTGCCGTTCTCGGTGCGCAACGATCTGCCGTGGCCGGTGAACGTCATGCTCTCGGTGCGCCCGAGCGATCCGCGCCTCGACGTGCAGAAGGTCACGGCGGCGACCATCCAGCCCAATTCGAACGGCAGAGTGAAGGTGCCCGTATCGGCGCGAGTGGGCAGCGGTGAGGTCACGCTGACCCTTGAACTGTCGAGCCCGACGGGCGTGCAGATCAGCCAGCCCGAGCGGGTCCGCGTCTCGGTGCGGGCCGAATGGGAGACCATCGGCCTCGCCCTGTTCGGCGGGCTGATCGTGCTTCTGCTCAGCGTCGGCGTGATCCGCACGGTGCGCCGCCGTCGTCGCGAGAGCGACGCAGAAGCGGGCGTCGAGACGGATGCCGCCGATCCCGACGAGACCGACGACGTGCCCGAGACCGTCGGCATTGTCGAGAACGTCGACGACGTCGATGGGCGCAGAGCCCGCGAGGAGCGCGATGAGTAGCCTCGGCCGTGCCAGCGCCGTGATCGGCGCCGGAACTCTGATCTCCCGTGTCACCGGTCTTCTTCGGACGATTGTGCTCGTCGGGGTGATCGGCTCCGTCAACGCCGGCGCCGCCGATGCCTTCGCGATCGCGAACCAGCTCCCCAACAACGTCTTCTCGCTCATCTCGGTGGGTGTGCTCACGGCCGTGATCATCCCTCAGATCGTGAAGGCGAGCGCCGATGCCGACGGCGGCAACGCGTTCATCTCCAAGCTGTTCACGCTCGGGACCGTGTCGCTCGTCGTGATCACGGGGATTGCGACGATCGCCTCCCCCTGGCTGGTGCTGCTGTACGCCGGGGCGAAGGGGTCGCCCGAGTTCCTCGCGCTCGCCACCGCCTTCGCCTACTGGTGCATGCCGCAGATCCTCTTCTACGGGCTCTATGCCCTGCTGGGCGAAGCGCTGAACGCACGACGCATCTTCGGTCCGTTCACGTGGGCGCCCGTGGTCAACAACGTGGTGTCGATCATCGGCTTCCTCATCATCGGCGCCCTCTTCGGCGGCCCCCTCACCCGGGTCGCGGACTGGTCGCCCGAGATGATCGCCGCGCTGGGTGGGACCGCGACCCTGGGCATCCTGATCCAGGCAGCGATACTGCTGTTCTTCTGGCGACGCACCGGACTCTCGCTGCGGCCCGACTTCCGCTGGCGCGGGGTGGGCCTGGGCAATGTCGGCCGCCTGGCGGGATGGACCTTCCTCATGGCGGTCACGAGCTTGATCGCCGGTCTCATCCAGACCCAGATCCTCACCGAGGCGGCGGGTCGCGGTGCGTCGGTCGCCACCTTCCAGTACGCGTGGCTCATCTTCATGCTGCCGTACTCGATCATCGTGCTGTCGATCGGAACCCCCTACTTCACTCAGATCAGCGAGCACGCGGCAGCCGGACGTGATGCGGAGGTGCGTGGTGACATCGCGAAGAGCATCCGCACGCTGCTGTTCTTCATCGCTGTCGCGGTCGCGGCGGTCGCCGCGGCATCCATTCCCGCGTCGCGCGTGTTCACCAATCAGGCGTCGCACGCCGTGGAGGCTGCTCTCGTGCTGGTCTGCTTCCTCGTGTGCCTGGTTCCTCTGACGATCCTCTTCATCGTGCAGCGGACCTTCTACGCCTACGGCGACACGCGTACGCCGTTCTGGTTCACGATCTTCCAGTGCGCGCTCGTGGTCGTCAGTGCCTTCGGTGCCCAATGGCTGCTCACGGCCGGCGTCATAGAGCTGACGTCTCTCGCAGCCGCGATCGCTCTCGGTCAGTCGCTCGCCAGCACCATTCAGACCGTCGTGGCCGTCTGGCTCCTGCACCGCAAGATCGGCGGTCTCCAGATCGGAAGCTGGATGTCCGCCATCCTGCGTTTCGCTGTCGCCGCCCTGCCCGCGGGTTTCGCGGGATGGGGTGTCTTCCTGCTGCTCGGGGGCCCCACCGGCTGGACAACCGCGGACAAGCTCCTCGGCGCGATCGGCACCTGCATCATCGGTGCCGTGGTCGTGGTCGTCTACATCGGCATCCTGGCGCTCATGCGCGCCCCGGAGCTCACGGTCGCCGGCTCGATGCTGCGCCGCTTCCTGCCGGGCCGCTGACCGCCCACGCGCGGGAATGTCGCGCGGTTACCATTGGTTGAAGCAGTCGAACGTCTTTCGGCGTCTCAGCATCTACGACGGAGAGCACATGCGTCAGGTCATCATCATCGGTTCCGGTCCCGCCGGATTCACCGCCGCCATCTACGCGGCTCGCGCGAACCTCAAGCCGCTGCTCATCGCGAGCACCGTCGAGGTCGGCGGAGAGCTGATGAACACCACCGAGGTCGAGAACTACCCGGGCTTCCCCGAGGGGATCCAGGGGCCTGAGCTCATGGCCAAGTTCCAGGAGCAGGCCGAGAAGTTCGGCACCGAGGTCGTCTACGACGACGTCACCGAACTCGACCTCGACGGCACCGTCAAGAAGGTCACGCTCGGCAGCGGAACGGTGCACGAGGCCCAGACGCTCATCTACGCGACCGGCTCGGCGTACCGCAAGCTCGGCATCGAGGGCGAAGAGCGTCTCTCCGGGTACGGCGTCTCGTGGTGCGCCACGTGCGACGGGTTCTTCTTCCGTGAGAAGACGATCGCCGTGGTCGGCGGCGGAGACTCGGCGATGGAGGAGGCGACGTTCCTCACCCGCTTCGCCGACAAGGTCTACGTCATCCACCGCAAGGACACGCTGCGTGCCTCGAAGATCATGCAGGAGCGCGCCTTCGCGAACGAGAAGATCGAGTTCGTCTGGAACAGCGAGGTCGCCGAGATCCTCGGCGGTGACTCCGTCTCGGGAGTGCAGCTGCGCAACACGGTCGACGGCACACTCAGCGATCTGGCCCTCGACGGCCTGTTCATCGCGATCGGCAACGACCCGCGCACCCACCTCGTGCACGACAAGCTCGAGCTGACCACTGAAGGGACCATCTGGGTCGACGGCCGCTCGTCGAAGACCTCGGTTCCCGGGGTGTTCGCCGCCGGCGACGTGATCGACCCGACCTACCGTCAGGCGATCACCGCTGCCGGGTCGGGCACGGTCGCGGCCCTCGACGCCGAGCACTTCCTCGCCGATCTCGAAGACGCCTCCGTCGAGGTCCCGGCCGCGGAAGCCGCGGAGATCCTCACGGCCTGAGCGGTCGGGAACAGTTTCACGACGCCTGCTGTTGTAGTAGGCGAACCTCGAACAAGGAGAACTCTGATGAGTGCAAAGGCTACGAGCCAGGCGACCTGGGAGCAGGACGTTCTGCAGGCCGAAGGTCCCGTCCTCGTGGACTTCTGGGCCGAGTGGTGCGGACCGTGTCGTATGGTCGCCCCCGTTCTGGACCAGATCCAGGCGGACAACCCCGACAAGATCACCATCCTCAAGCTGAACGTGGACGAGAACCCGCAGCTGGCGATGAAGTACCAGATCACCTCGATCCCCGCGATGAAGGTGTTCCAGGGCGGTGAGGTCAAGACGACCATCATCGGCGCCAAGCCGAAGCCCGCTCTCGAGAAGGACCTCGCCGACTTCATCGGCTGATCAGGATCTTTCCCAGGCCGTCACCCCTTCGGGGGTGGCGGCCTTTTCCGTGTCCGGATCCGCATCCGTCCGCGCTCCTGCCCGCCCGGAGCGCTCTCCGGACGCGCGGCCGCGGTTACTTGTCGGAGACCGGGACGGAGGGCAGTCCCCGTGCCGCCCGCGCACGATCGACGATCTCCTGGATGACCGGCGTCTTCGCGGCGTTGTAGGCCGATGTCCCGCGTGCGGCGGCAGCCACGGCGTCGCACTTCGCGTGCACGTAGAGGTCGGCGTCATCGGGATGCGACCGGAGCCAGTCACGCAGGATGCGCTGGTGCACGGCATCCCACTCCCCGGCCGTGAAGAAATGCGCGATCGCGACACGAGCGCCCTCACGCTCGAGGATCATGACCGGATGCGAGCGTACCGCGCTGCCACGCCGCCACCCTCCGCTCTCGAGCGCGGTCAGGTGAGTCCCGAAGTCCTCGAGGTCCCTGATCCTGACGGCGAGGTCGATGATCGGCTTCGCGCGCATGCCCGGGATCGCCGTGGATCCGATGTGCTCGATGGCCCAGTCCGCACCGGCGAGTTCACGCAGCTCCGAGGCGAACGACGCGAAACGCGCCGGCCACGACGGATCGTACGGGACGAGTATGCGCGGCATCCGACGGATCAGGACGCGTCGGCGACCGTCGGATCCCACCGGCGATGACGCTGCGTCTCGTCGAGCAGGCGCCAGACCGCCGGGGTGAGTTCCGGATACTCCAACGCGATCTGTCGCAGCACTCGATAGTGACGAGCCGCGTTGGGCCGCACGCCGTCGTTCGCGGTGATGTTGTCGGCCCGGAGGAGGAAGACCACGAGCTCATCGACGCTGGGGAGCTCCTCCATGAAATCCCAGGGATCCTCGCCCCCGAGAAGGCGCTCCTGGATCAACACGGCGAGCTCGTCCGAGGCTTCGGCTCTCAGCACCTCGAGGCTGGCGCGACGGGGAACGGACTCGGTCATGCTTCCAGCCTACGTGGCCTTTCGCGTGCCCCGGCGCTCCACCGTCAACTCGTCTGTCATCTCCTCGAGCTCCTTGCCCTTGGTCTCTGGAACCTTGAAGTAGACGAAGAAGAACGACAGCAGAGCGAAGAACGCGTAGAAGCCGTAGGCGAACGTGAGGCCGATGTCAGCGAAGATCGGGAACGTCGTCGAGATGAAGAAGTTCGCCGCCCACTGCGCCGCCGCGGCGACCGCGAGGGCCCCCGCGCGGATCGAGTTCGGGAAGATCTCTCCCAGAAGCACCCAGACCAGCGGGCCCCAGGTGGCTCCGAAGAACACCACGAACCCGTTGGCGCAGATCAGGGCCACCGTGGCCCAGGGGTCGGGCAGCGTCGCCGTGCCCTCGGCATCCAGCGTGCCGAACGAGAACGCGAGTGCCATCAGACCCAGCGTCACGGTCATTCCGACGGAGCCGACGAGCAGCATGATGCGGCGGCCCACCTTGTCGACGAGCAGGATCGCCACGATCGTCACCACGATGTTCGTCACCGACGTGATGACGGAGGTCAGCAGCGCGCTCGACTCGTCGAATCCGACGGACTGCCACAGCGTGGTCGAGTAGTAGAAGATGACGTTGATGCCGACGAACTGCTGGAAGACCGAGAGCAGGATGCCGACCCACACGATCGGCTTCAGGCCCAGGCGGCTGCCGCGCAGATCGCTCAGGGACTCCTTGCGCTCCGTGTCGATCGTGCTGGTGATCTCCTTGATCTTCGCCTCGACGTCGACGGCGCCGGTCACCGTATGCAGGACCTCCCCCGCCCGTTTCAGGTCGCCCTTGCGCACGAGGTACCTCGGCGACTCGGGAAGCCTCAGGGACATGAGCCCGTAGACGAGCGCGGGGATCGCCGCGACCATGAACATCCATCGCCAGGCGGTGAGCCCCCACAGCGGCTGGTCCGCCGCGCCGGCGAGGTTCGCGAGCAGGGCATCCGACAGCAGGGCCGCGAAGATGCCCGTGACGATGGCGAGCTGTTGGAGTGATCCCAGCCGGCCACGGATGGCCGCGGGAGAGACCTCGGCGATGTAGGCCGGCGCGATGACGGACGCCGCTCCGACGCCGAGTCCGCCGATCACCCGCCAGATGATGAGGTCGACCACGCTGAAGGCGAGACCGGAGCCGATGGCGGAGACGAAGAACATCGCCGCCGCGACCACCATCACGGGGATGCGTCCGCGTTTGTTCGCGATCGGCCCCGCGAACCACGCCCCGACCGCGCAGCCGATCAGCGCGGACGAGACGGCGAAGCCCTTGAGCCCGACGCCGAGGTCGAAGCCCGACGTCGTGCCCGCAAGAGCGTCGACCGCACCGTTGATCACGGCCGTGTCGAAGCCGAACAGGAAACCGCCGAGGGCGGCGGCGATGCTGACCGCGATGACGCGGCGCCGGACGCCTTCCGGATTCAATGCAGTGGCCATGGCATCCCTCTCATCATCGCGATGTCGGGAGTCTACGTCCCGTCAGCTCCTGCAGGGGCGTGTCACGCCGAACCGTAGCCCGATTCGCCGAGCTCGGTGAGAATGCGGTTCAGGTCCTGAATCGATGCGAAATCGATGATGACCTGCCCCTTTCGTGCACCCAACGAGACCTTGACGCGGGTGTTGAGGCGATCTCCGAGGTTGCCTGCGACCTCGTCGAGGTAGGCACGACGGGCCCCGGGCGTCGGCTTCGCGGTGCGCGTCGCTGTGGTCGGCTCCGTCTTGGCGGCGACCTCGGTGGCGCGGACCGAGAGGTCCTCGTTCACGACCTTGTCGGCGAGGCGCTGCATCGCTTCCGGGGTGTCGAGGCTGAGGATCGCGCGTGCGTGCCCAGCCGTCAGCACGCCGGCCGCCACGCGCTGCTGCACGGGAACCGGCAGCTTGAGCAGGCGGATCGTGTTGCTGATCTGGGGGCGCGATCGACCGATGCGCGTGGCCAGCTCCTCCTGGGTGATGCCGAAGTCCTCCAGCAGCTGCTGGTAGGCGGAGGCTTCTTCCAGAGGGTTCAGCTCCGACCTGTGCAGGTTCTCGAGAAGGGCGTCACGCAGCAGATCCTCGTCCGCCGTCTCGCGCACCACTGCGGGGATGGCGTCCAGACCGGCCTCGCGCGCGGCGCGTGTGCGCCTCTCCCCCATGATCAGCTCGTACTCGCCATCCGCGTTCTTGCGAACCACGACCGGCTGCAGGACGCCGAATTCGCGCACACTGTGCACGAGCTCCGCGAGGTCGCTCGGGTCGAAGTGCGTACGCGGCTGCCGCGGGTTCGGCACGATCTTCTGAGGATCGATCTGGATGAGATGGATGCCGGGCACCGCCTCGAGGTCGGCAGCGGGCTCGACCGGCGCGGTCACCTGGTTCGATCGCAGACTCGCTCCGGGGAAGAAGACGTCCACGGGGCGTTCCGACTGATCCGCCGTCGGAATGAGGGCACCGATGCCCCGACCCAGTCCAGTGCGCTTCGCCATCATTTCTCCTTGCTCTGCGTCGCCGTGCGCGACGCGATCTCGACAGCGGCCTCGCGGTAGGCGACGGCGCCGGCGGATTGCCCGTCATAGGCGATCACGGTCTGTCCGAAGCTCGGTGCCTCCGACACCCGCACGGAGCGCGGGATGACGGTGTCCAGAACCTGCTGCGGGAAGTGGGTGCGGACCTCGTCGGCGACCTGCTGTGCGAGACGGGTGCGCCCGTCGAACATCGTGAGGAGGATCGTCGACAGGTGAAGGTCCGGATTGAGGTGCTTCTGGATCATCTGGATGCTGCCCAGCAGCTGGCTCAGTCCCTCGAGTGCGTAGTACTCGCACTGGATGGGGATGAAGACCTCACGCGCTGCCGTGAAGGCGTTGATGGTGAGGAGTCCGAGCGACGGTGGGCAGTCGATGATGACGAAGTCCATGGGGCTGTCGATGAGGTAGACATCGAGCGCCCTGCGGAGACGGTGTTCACGTGCGACCTGGGCGACGAGCTCGATCTCCGCGCCGGCCAGGTGGATGGTGCTGGGGGCGCAGAAGAGGTTCTCATCCTCAGGGCTCTGCTGCACGATATCGGCGAGTGCGGTGTCCTCGATCAGCACGTCGTACACACTCGGGGTCTCCGCGTTGTGCGGTACGCCGAGCGCGGTGGACGCGTTTCCCTGAGGATCCAGGTCGATGACGAGGACCTTCGCTCCGAGGCCCGAGAGAGCGGCCGCGACGTTGACCGCGCTGGTCGTCTTACCGACCCCGCCCTTCTGGTTCGAGACTGTGAGGATGCGAGTCTCTCCGCCGAAGTGGAGTTGCACACCGTCGAGAGCGCGTCGACGGGCGGACAGGTCGGCGATCTCCCGTGCGAGGGGTGTGTCCATCCCGAAATCGCTCTTCGGTGATGCCTTTTCGGGCTGTTTCACGTGAAACATCCACTCCTTTCGGGGCCGCCTTCCACTCTAATCGTTGCGGCAGACAGTGACGGTGAGCGCCCGGGTGTATCCCGGCGTCCGTCGCCTCCGACTCCTGAAGATCGTGTATCCGATGCCGAGTGAGACGGAAGTAGGAAACCACGCGTGATCGGGGGTTGAGGGTTCGCGCACACGAGTACGACCCGTCTCAGTGGGAGCGATTCGGCATTGATGGGAGTCCGAGCTGCAATGACCTCGTCGGAGTTGGGTCCGGCATGTCGGGCTCACCTGTGCAGGAGCACAGCTACCTCCGTGGGCTCCAGGGCCCTGTGGCATAGCTGTATCCCCGACCACAGTCCCCTGTTCCGGACAGACGACCTCTCGTTCCGCCTGTTTCACGTGAAACACCTACTCCCGAAGAAGCTGCTCGATACGATCGGCGAGGTGATCTGGGGTGTCCGTGCCGTGGAGTTCCTCTGTCGCAGTCGCGCGCAGCCGGGGTTCGACATCCTGGAGATACGTGGGAGTCTCCCGCCGATCGCTCTCGGTATGACCGTAGTGATTGTTCGTGCGGCAAGCGACTCGAGAGAGAATCACATCCTCGGGTGCAGAGAGCAAGACCACGTGATCGAATCGATCGTAGAACCTTCCCTGGTTCTCCACGGTTCCCGCGACGACGACGGATGGCGCCGAGTCCAGCAACGCAGACAGTCGCATTTCATCCCACAGTCCGTCTGCGGTCTTCCACGTTCCGTAGTCCGTATCGATCACCCGATGACCGCGATTCCCCAGAACCGATAAGAGCGTGGACTTCCCCACTCCCGACATCCCCGTGATCAGTATCCTCGTCACACCATGAGGCTATCTCGATATCGGTCGACCACGCTGCGGCGGCTACTGAGAGCTGGCGGGGCGCATCCCCCCTCTCTGGGCCGAGCGGGCGCTGACCTCTGCGCCGATCTCCGAAGCGGCACGCCCGTGTTGCACGTGAAACGCGGGCTCCTTGTGCCCGAGAGGAACAGGTGCTGAGAGTCAGAGCGGGCGCTCCCAATAGCCAGGATGAGGTCGAACCCAACCTCTGCTCTACTCTGCTCGCCTCGCCTCGCCTCGCCTCGCCTCGCCTCGCCTCGCCAGAAGCATGGTCCTCTCACCGATGACGTCCTATATGGAGGGAGAAAGGACCCGGGGATCTGAGGGAACCATCGCACTCCGCTCGGCCGCGCAAGGTGGATATCTCGTCGAGAGCCGGTTCCTGATGAGCTCGACGAGGGCGAAGACGCCGGGTGCGACACCAGTTCCCCTCCGCGGTGCCCGTGAGCTCACCCTCCTACGGATGGAACACACGCCACGAGGATGGTGCCTCCCGACGAGGCACTTGCCGGCGGTGTGTCGCGAAGCACGTCCGACCCCGATCACACAGCACCGGCTGGGCTCCTAGCGCCGGTGTCTCCGCCCCTCCCCTACGGCTGTGTGCAACTCGACGATCCCCCGGGACTCGTCCCCCGGGAATTCAGCATCACTCGAGGATCATCACCACGAGAGCTTCACCACCACCACGCTGCGTGCCGGTTCGAGTTCTCATCACATGACCGAATCTCTCGACGTCCACCGGCTGGTCCACTCCTCACCGATAGAGCGCCCATCCCGATCGCCGTGGCTGCGAGAACCACCCACCCGGATGTCTGACATCCCGGCACGTGACGAGGACCCCGAAGATCAGTCCCTCCAGCATCATCACCAATGGAGCGTCACTCGAGTGGGGGTCGACCACCCTCGCGCTGACCGGGATCATCCGCTGCCCCGCCCTGATAGGGAGGAGGCAATCACCGAAGCTCTCCACCGCGGGCGCCACTCCCCCGCGGGTCTGGCAGACGACCAAGGACTGGCCACGCCGTGACAGGTGGTGGGCCCGCGTCCGGTCGAGGACATACGCAACAGATTTGCCGCTCTGCATGAACTTCCCACACCTTGCGGGACTACCGAGGCGTAACCACCAGGCCGCATCGACGAGCAACACGGATGCGAAGCTCTGCGATCCCTCGGGCGGCTGCGGCTAGCTTTATGTTCCACGTGAAACATCACCCTCGAACGGAGTCCGCTTGTTCCGCGACGAACACCCGCTCCATCACACCTCACATGTTTCACGTGGAACATCGAGTCGTTGAAGTCCGCCGCGTTTCACGTGAAACACTGCAGCTTCGTCGGCGGCCCCGGTGCCCCCGGCGCAACGATAGGCCTTCCTAGGAGACGAGTCCGCTCCGCAGTCACAGCAGCGAGTGGTCTCTCGGAGCGCACTGCTCCGCAGAGTCGCATACGTGATACCCGAGGTGACGCATGACAGTGACTCGACCCGGCCTGCGCCAGTCCCGCAGCACTCGAGACACGGCGACTATATGCTCACATCATCCGCCGGGATCCCACTGGAGAGCAGCACCCACCGTCGGGCGCAACACGAAACGTAGAACTAGCGATAACCCGAAAAGTCGAACAATCGACAAACGATCACGCCGCCATACGGACATCACGCCGACGGAGGGAGAGCGCCTCACCGGACGGTCGCGCGCACCACTCTGGTGATCTCGGGCAGCACGCCCTCTCCCAGCACCTCGACCCGTACGTCAGACAGCCGATACTTCTTGATCTGCTTCTGCGCCGCGTCGATCTCGTTCGCGGCGTTCATCCCCTTGAGTACCGCGAGTTCACCGCCATCACGCACAAGAGGTGCGGTCAGCGGCAACAGGGTTCGCAGCGCGCTGACAGCACGAGCGGTGACCACATCGAACCCGCCGGGGCGATCGACGTCTTCGGCGCGGGCGCGCAGTACCTCGACGTTGTCGAGTGACAGTGCCTCTACCTGCTCATTGAGCCAGGTGATCCGTCGCTCCATCGGCTCGATGAGAGTCCAGTGCACATCAGGACGCGCAATTGCGAGAACCAGTCCGGGCAATCCTGCGCCCGACCCGATATCGGCAACCGATCCATGGAAGAGCGGGGCGGCGATCACACTGTTGAGGATGTGTCGCGTCCACAGTCGTGGAAGCTCGAGAGGACCGATGAGCCCTCGCTCCTCACCCTGATCCGCGAGCGCCGCGGTGAACTGACGGGCGACATCGATCCTGTCGCCGAACAGCTCGGCGGCTACCACCGGTTCCGGCTCGAGCACACTCACCGGCGGAGTCCGACGTGATGTTTCACGTGGAACATCACCGACGACGGAGAACCGTGTGACGGTCGGCACCCTCGCCGTAGGACTCGGACACGAGACCCTGATCGGCAGCGATGTCGTGCACCAGCTTGCGCTCGTAGCTCGACATCGCGGGAAGGGATGCCTGACTCGCGCCCTCGTCCAGCTTGGCAGCGGCCGCGTTCACGAGGGTTTCGAGCTGTGCCCGGCGCGCGTCTCGCGAGCCGCCGATGTCGAGGATGAGACGCGAGAACGAGCCTGTCCGGTTCTGAACTGCCAGACGAGTGAGCTCCTGCAGAGCCTGCACCGTGTCAGGTGCCGACAGCAGAGAGAGACCATTCCCCTCGGCTTCGACGGACACGTATGCCCGACCCTGACGGACGTCCAGGTTCAGATCGCCATCGATGTCGGCGATGTCGAGGAGCTCTTCGAGGTAGTCAGCTGCGATGTCGCCCTCGTTCTCGAGCTGTGCGACTGTCGGCTCCTCGATGGCCGTGATGTTCTCCGTCATGCACCGCTCCCCTTCTTCTTCGAACGCTTCTTACCGACCGGCTGCTGACGCTTGGGAGCCTCGGCCTTGGCCTTCTCCACCTCGTCGAGCATGCGCTGCTGCTCAGCCTCGTACACCGCCATCGGCACGACCTTGCCCGAGGAATCGATGGCCTTGCCCTTGCGCGCCAGGCGCTCCTCACGGGCCTTCGCGGCCTCGGAGCCGGGAGTCGGCATCTCGCGGATGACGAGGAACTGCTGACCCATGGTCCACAGGTTCGAGATGAACCAGTAGACGACGACACCGAGCGGGAAGAAGATTCCCGAGAAGATGAACCCGAGCGGCAGCACGTAGAGCATGATCTTCTGCATCTGGTACGCCTGGCCGGTCTTGGCCTCGGGCGACAGGTTCTTCGAGATGATCTGCAGCTGCGTGAAGAACTGCGATCCGATCATCAGGACGACGAGCGTGACCAGGATGACGATCGCGGTGGTGTTCCCCGCGTCCACGGCGTTGCCGAGAGTCTCGTGCAGCGAGGCCACACCGAACAGCTTCGCGTCGTAGAACTGCTCGGTGAGCTCCGCGCTGAGGAAGCCGACTCCACCGATACCGGCATTGTGATGCTTGGTCACATCGCTCAGCACGCTGAACAGCGAGAAGAAGATCGGCATCTGCACCAGCAGTGGCAGACAGCTCGACATCGGTGTCGTGCCGTGCTTCTTGTACAGCGCCATGGTCTCGCGGCTCATGGCCTCGCGAGAGAGCTGATCCTTCTTGCCCCGATACTTCTCCTGAACTTTTCGCAGTTCAGGAGCAATTTCCATCATCTTTCGCTGGCTCTTGATCTGCTTCACGAAGAGCGGGATCAGGGCAGCACGCACGACGATGACGAGGCCGACGATCGACAGCACCCAGGTCAGACCGGATGCGGCCGGGAGGCCGACCGCGGTCAGCAGCCAGTGCCAGGCGACGAGAACGAGCTCGACGACCCACTTGAGCGGCCACAGGATGGTGCCGATCAGGTCGAAGCCGCCGGAGGCAGGCGCCGGCGACGGTGTTGCGCTGGCGAACAGAAGGTCAAGACCCACCGATCAGTCCTTTCGGGAAGGGACGACGAAACCGCGAGCGGTCAGGTCATAGCGGAAGTGTTCATGCGGACGGACGTCATCGACGCCGCCGTGACTCCAGGGATTGCAACGGAGAATGCGCCACGCCGAGAACACTGTTCCCCGCACGGCACCGTGCTGTTGCACCGCCCCTACAGCGTAAGCCGAACAGGATGGGTAGTACGCACACACGTCTCCGTACATCGGGGAGATCACCTTGCGGTACCCGGTGAGGAAACCCAGCACGAGATTCCTGGGGATCAGGGGGATGCTGCGCAGCAGGTCACTCGCCTGCATCCGTCCCGTGCCGATCGACGACGCCGGTAGGGCGGTCATGATCGTGTCTTCACGAGTCGGTCGAGGCAGCGATTCACATCGGCACTCAGTTCGGAGAAGCTCGCGGTCGCGGATGCAGGAAGGGCACGGATGACGACATCCGTGCCCTCGGGTACGCGTGACAGCGCCTCCGCACAGACGGCTTTGAGTCGCCGACGGACGGTGTTGCGCACCACCGCGGTACCTACCTGCTTGCTGATGATGAATCCGAACCTCGCGGCTCTGCTCTCACCCGTCGTCAGCATCGATGTGACGACGCGGGCTCCGCCACAACGTGAACCGCGTCGAACGACCAGTCGATAGTCGCTCCCGCGGGTCACACGATACGGGCGGGCGAGCACAGCGTTCTACGCGGAGAGCTCGGTGCGGCCCTTCGCACGGCGAGCCGACAGGATGGCACGGCCGGCGCGGGTGCGCATGCGAAGACGGAAGCCGTGCTTCTTGGCGCGACGACGGTTGTTGGGCTGGAAGGTGCGCTTGCTCATGGAATCACTCCGGGAATGCTGCCACCGGGATCATTTTGACCGGAGACATAGGGATCTGCCGTTCAGGCATAAGTCAACCGATTAAGGGTACGTCTTGACGGCGCGCAGAGCAAATCTGCGCGCTTCGGCAGTGGATGACCTGCGAGATCCGCACAGCTATTATCCACAACCCCTCGCCTGCACGTATGCGCAACACGCGCGCGGATTCCTCAGGGCAGGTTGCCGTTCACAGCCGCTGTGACTACCGTGGCATCCGGAGTTATCCACAGGGTCCTGACGTCTCGGGAGCCCTCCGCACATCTGCAGCACGGAGCGTCATGTCATCACCTGCCCAGCCCGACGTTCCGATCTGGACCACGGTGCAGGAGCTGCTCGAAGCGGATGACCGGGTCACCCCGCAGCTGCAGGGATTCCTCAGTCTCGCCGTGCCGGCCGGCGTCATGGCCGCGACCCTGTACCTCGAGGTGCCCAACGACCTCACCGCGGCACAGATCAACAAGCGTCTGCGGCTCCCGATCATGGAGGCGCTGTCGCACATCGGCGAAGAGGTCACCTCGTACCGTGTCGTGGTCAACCACGAGCTCGCCGAGCAGGCCACGGCACCGATCGCGGTCGCCGACTACGGCCGCCAGGAGCAGTCGCGCGTCGAGTCGCCGATGGAGCAGCCCACGCAGCTGCGGCACGAGTCGCGACTCAATCCGAAGTACACCTTCGACAACTTCGTCATCGGACAGTCCAACCGATTCGCCCATGCAGCGGCCGTCGCCGTCGCGGAGGCTCCGGCCAAGGCGTACAACCCGCTCTTCATCTACGGCGACTCCGGACTCGGCAAGACCCATCTCCTGCACGCGATCGGCGACTACGCCCAATCCCTCTATGCAGGGGTGAAGGTCAGGTACGTCTCGAGCGAGGAGTTCACCAACGACTTCATCAACTCGATCGCCAACAACCGCGGCGCCGCGTTCCAGGCGCGCTACCGCGAGGTGGACATCCTCCTCATCGACGACATCCAGTTCCTGCAGGGTCGCGCCGAGACCCAGGAGGCGTTCTTCCACACCTTCAACACGCTGCACGATCACAACAAGCAGGTCGTGATCACCAGCGATGTGGCGCCGAAGCACCTGACCGGGTTCGAGGACAGGATGCGCAGCCGCTTCGAGTGGGGTCTCATCACCGACGTCCAGGCCCCCGACCTCGAGACCCGCATCGCGATCCTCCGCAAGAAGGCCCAGAGCGAGGCGCTGCACATTCCCGACGAGGTGCTCGAGTACATCGCCACCGTCGTGTCCTCGAACATCCGCGAGCTCGAGGGTGCTCTCATCCGCGTCTCCGCGTTCGCGAGCCTCAACCGCTCCGCGCTCGACATCTCGCTGGCCCAGACCGTCCTGCGCGACATCATCGACACGGCGGAGGACAACATCATCTCGCCGACCGACATCATCACGGCCACCGCGCAGTACTTCAAGCTCACCGTCGATGACCTGTACGGCTCGAGCCGATCGCAGCAGATCGCGACGTCACGACAGATCGCCATGTACCTCTGCAGAGAGCGCACCAGTCTCTCGCTGCCGAAGATCGGACAGCTGTTCGGCAATCGCGATCACACCACGGTCATGTACGCCTACAAGAAGATCAGCGAGCTCATGAAGGAACGCCGCTCGATCTACAACCAGGTGACCGAGATCACCACGCAGCTCGGACGCCGCTGAGCGTCGTCCGACGGCTTCGAAGGGGGTCACGACAGCCGCGAGGCCGTCGTGACCCCCTTCTGGTCTCCGGATGAGGCATATGAGATGACGGATCGATGCCAGTTTGCACATGTGGATAACTTGTGGATGGATCCCGCTGAGATCGGGACGGATGTGTGGGAAGCGGCGCAACCTGTGGATAACCGCGGACGACACTTCCGGTCGGCTCACCCCGTCCACCCGCGGATTCCTCAGGGATTCCACAACTGACATCCGTGTAGTTCCTTACTCGCGTCTGCTATCCACCGAGTTATCCACAGAATCCACAGGCGTTAACACCGTTAAGGAGTTAATTCATTTCAGGGGCGATCCGATCACCAGACGGTGGGGAGAGTTCGGACGGGGCGGGCTTCACGTCCGTCGTAGGAGTACGCCCGACTGTGGGGCTAGCATGGGAAGCCCTGCACCGGCAGGACCGATGACGACACGTCTCAGAACGACGACAAGGGAGCACCCGTGAGGTTTCAGGTCAATCGCGATGTGTTCAGCGAGGCTGTGTCGTTCGTCGTCAAGCTTCTTCCGCAGCGCAACCCGCAGCCGATCCTCGCCGGCGTGCTGATCGAGGCCGACGGCTCGGGACTGACCCTCTCGGCCTTCGACTACGAGGCATCCGCTCGTACGACGATCGAGGCCACGGTCGAGACGCCGGGCACGATCCTCGTCCACGGCCGACTCCTGTCCGACATCGCCAGCCGGCTTCCGAACGCACCGATCGAGATCGCCGTCGAGGACGACGGCGGCATCACGGTGACCTGCGGGTCGGCTCGGTTCACGCTCGCAGCCATGCCCGTCGAGGAATATCCCTCGATCCCCGAGGTCTCGGGCTCTTCGGGAGTCGTTCCCGCCGACGAGTTCGGCACGGCGATCGCACAGGTCGGCTTCGCTGCATCCCGCGACGACGTGACTCCCGTGCTCACCGGTGTCCAGCTCGAGGTGTCGGGTCACACCCTCAGCCTCGTCGCCACGGACCGTTACCGCGTCTCGCTCCGCGACGTCCCGTGGGACGGAGAATCGGTTGAAGCCACCGCACTGGTCCCCGCCCGCACTCTGCTCGAGGTCGGTAAGACCTTCGGACATGCGGGCACGATCCAGATCGCCTTCTCCGGCGCGGGGGACCGAGAGATCATCGCGTTCACCGCCGGGAACAAGACGGTGACCTCGCTGCTCATCAAGGGCAACTTCCCGCCGGTCCGCCGCCTGTTCCCCGAGCAGACCGAGCACTACGCGGTTGTCAACACCGCCGACCTCGTCGAGGCGGTCCGCCGCGTGTCGCTCGTGCTGGACCGCGCCGCCCCGCTGCGCTTCACCTTCGCGGCCGACGGAGTGACCATGGACGCGTCCGGCAGCGAGCACGCCCGTGCATCGGAGTCGGTGGACGCGATCCTCTCGGGGGGCGACGAAGTGACCCTCGGACTCAATCCGCAGTACCTGATCGAGGCGCTCGGCGCCGTCAAGAGCGAGTTCGTGCGCGTCACGTTCACCTCGAGCGACAACGCCAACAAGCTCAGCCCGGTGCTCATCACGAGCCAGACCTCGGTCGACCAGGCAGGGCTCGACTCGTTCAAGTACCTGCTCCAGCCCAACCTGCTGCTGCGCTGATCCCGCGACGAGCACGTCCGGTTCCGCGTCGTCCGGCACGACCTGGGCAGTGTCAGACCCCGAAGGTAGGCTGACAGCGTGATTGTGGAGCACCTGAGTCTGGTCGATTTCCGCAATTACGCGACCGCCGATCTCGCCCTCCACCGCGGTCCCAACGTGCTGGTGGGCAGAAACGGCCAGGGCAAGACGAATCTCGCCGAGGCCGTGGTGTTCCTGGCGACGCTCGGATCCCATCGGGTCTCCTCCGACGCGCCGATGGTGCGGGAAGGACAGGATTTCGCCGTCATCCGCGCTCGTCTCTCGCACGGTGAGCGCAAGGTCCTCGTCGAGGTCCAGCTGAACAAGCAGGGATCCAACAAGGCGCGCATCAACGGGTCTCCGTCCAAGACGAACGAGCTCCCGCGTTACGCCCACGTCGTGCTCTTCGCGCCGGAGGACCTGCAGATCGTGCGCGGAGATCCCTCCGCGCGACGTCGATTCGTGGACCAGCTGCTGATCCAGCGCACTCCGCGCCTCTCATCGGTGCTCGCCGACTACGACCGCGTGCTCAAACAGCGCAACGCGCTGCTGAAATCGGCACGGGCGCGGGGGATCAAGGGCGAGGGGCTCAGCACTCTCGACGTCTGGGACGACAAGCTCGTGTCACTCGGCGCCGAGATCATCTCCGCGCGACAGCGCCTGGCCATCGACCTCCAGCAGCCGGTCGCCGAGGCCTACGCGGCGATCGCCGGAGAGGATCACCGGCCGCGGCTGGAGTGGGCGCTCTCGGTCCGCGGCGCGGATCCCGAGGAGCCCGAGGCCGGAGTGCCCGCCACCGCCGAGAGCTCCGGCGACATCGCCGAGATGTTCCACGCCGCGCTGCTCGCGAAGCGCTCGAACGAGCTCGATCGCGGCCTCACCCTCACCGGTCCGCATCGCGACGACCTGGTGCTCAGCGTGCGCGGTCTCCCCGTCAAGGGCTACGCCTCGCACGGGGAATCCTGGTCCGTGGCCCTCGCCCTGCGTCTCGCGTCGGCCGAGCTGCTGCGCGCCGAGTCGCCGGCCGGAGATCCGGTGCTCATCCTCGACGACGTGTTCGCCGAGCTCGACGCCGATCGTCGTCAGCGCCTCGCCACCCTCACCGCCGGGTACGAGCAGGTGGTGGTGACCGCCGCGGTCGAAGAGGACATCCCCGAGGTCCTGCACGCGCACGTCGTGAGGATCTCCGCAGGGACCATCAGCGATGAGAGGGAGGCGTCGGATGACTGATCCCGCCGCCGTGCCGGCATCCGAGGCCCCCGAGACGGTCGCCACCTATCTCCGGTTGCGTGGACTGAAGCCGAGTTCGAAGAACTGGAAGCGCAAGCGCCGGGTGGTCACCGACGACGACAACGCTCCGTTCACGCCCGGTCGCGACCCCGGACCCCTCGGCGCGGTGCTCGACAAGCTGGCTCACGACTCGGGGTGGCAGAAGACCCTGGCGCGCGAGGATCTGGTGCGTCAGTGGGCCGATCTGGCCGGCGCCGACACCGCGAAGCACTCCGAGCCGGTCTCTCTCGAGCGCGGCGTCCTCACGGTGAAGTGCGATTCGACGGCCTGGGCGAAGAACCTGCAGTTCATGCGCGGGACGATCCTCACAGAGATCGGACGGCGGTATCCCGACGCTGGGGTCGAGAACCTCCGCTTCATCGGACCGGACGTACCGTCATGGAAATGGGGTCCCAGAGTCGTTCCAGGACGGGGCCCGCGCGATACCTACGGGTAGGACACCACGAAGGGGGTCCGGACGGCTCAGAGGGCCACACGAGGCCGCTGAGCCGCATATCGGCACGAAAGACCGCTAGACTGGGAGTTCGTGATATCGATGTGGAGAATGCCCTCTGATGACGCCTGAATCCCCCGCTGACGAGACGGAATCCACCACCGGGGAGACCCCCGCCACCGAGAACAACAAGATCTCACCCAAGGTGAAGCAGCCCGGTGAGTACGGTGCCGACTCCATCCAGATCCTCGAGGGTCTCGAAGCGGTCCGCAAGCGCCCGGGAATGTACATCGGCTCCACGGGACCGCGCGGTCTGCATCACCTCGTCTACGAGATCGTCGACAACTCCGTCGACGAGGCGCTGGCTGGCTACGCCGACACGATCTTCGTGACTCTGCTCGAGGACGGCGGCGTGCGGGTGATCGACAACGGCCGCGGCATCCCCGTCGACCCGCACTCCTCCGACCCGACGAAATCCACCGTCGAGGTCGTCCTGACGATCCTGCACGCCGGCGGAAAGTTCGGCGGCGGCGCGTACGCGGTCTCCGGCGGTCTGCACGGCGTCGGCTCGTCCGTCGTGAACGCGCTCTCGACCCGGTTCGACGTCGAGGTGAAGCAGAAGGGCTTCGTCTGGCGCCACAGCTTCGCCGACGGCGGCGTTCCGCAGCAGAAGCTCGAGAAGGGCGAGGCGTCCGACGAGACCGGAACCAGCATCACGTTCTGGCCCGACGCCGAGATCTTCACCGAGACCACGGACTTCGAGTACGACACGCTGCGTACACGATTCCAGCAGATGGCGTTCCTGAACAAGGGACTCCGCATCGAGCTGTCCGACGAGCGACCGAAGTCGGCATACGAGGTCGAGGTCGACGGTCAGGCGACGCTCACCCAGCCGAACGACGTGTTCCTGTACGAGCGTGGCCTCGTCGACTACGTGGAGTACCTGAACAAGGCCCGTCACGCCGAGGTCGTCAACGACGAGATCATCGCGTTCGAGTCCGAGGACACCTCGCGCAAGATCTCGCTCGAGGTCGCGATGCAGTGGACCACCTCCTACACCGAGAACGTCTTCACCTACGCGAACACGATCAACACTCACGAGGGCGGGACGCACGAAGAGGGCTTCCGCGCGGCACTGACCACGCTCGTGAACAAGTACGCGCGTGCGAACAACCTCCTCAAAGAGAAGGACGACAACCTCTCCGGCGACGACGTGCGCGAGGGACTGACCGCGGTCATCTCGATCAAGCTGGGCGAGCCGCAGTTCGAAGGCCAGACCAAGACCAAGCTCGGCAACACCGAGGCCAAGGCGTTCGTGCAGAAGGTCGTCGGCGATCAGCTCGGCGACTGGTTCGGCCGCAACCCGATCCAGGCCAAGAACATCATCCGCAAGGCGATCGACGCCGCGACCGCACGTCTGGCGGCCCGCAAGGCCCGCGAGACCGCACGCCGCAAGAGCGTCTTCGAATCGGCCGCGATGCCCGACAAGCTCAAGGACTGCACGAGCAAGGACCCGTCGATCAGTGAGATCTTCCTCGTCGAGGGTGACTCCGCCGGCGGCTCGGCCGTGCAGGGTCGCGACCCGCACACGCAGGCGATCCTCGCTCTCCGCGGAAAGATCCTCAACGTCGAGCGCGCGCGCCTCGACAAGGCTCTGGCCAACAAAGAGGTCCAGGCGATGATCCAGGCCTTCGGCACGGGCATCGGCGAGGAGTTCGACATCGAGAAGGCGCGGTATCACAAGATCGTGCTGATGGCCGATGCCGACGTCGACGGTCAGCACATCACCACCCTGCTGCTGACGCTGCTCTTCCGCTACATGCGCGGGCTCATCGAGGCCGGCTTCGTGTACCTCGCGATGCCGCCGCTGTATCGCCTCAAGTGGACGAACCAGCCGCACGAATACGTGTTCAGCGACGCCGAGCGCGATGCTCTGCTCAAGCACGGCCTCGAGAACGGCAAGCGGATCCCCAAGGATGCCGGCATCCAGCGCTACAAGGGTCTCGGTGAGATGAACCCGAAGGAGCTGTGGGAGACGACGATGGACCACGCGACCCGCACTCTGCAGCAGATCACGATCGAGGATGCCGCGGCAGCCGACGAGATCTTCAGCGTGCTGATGGGCGAGGACGTCGAGTCCCGCCGCGGATTCATCCAGCGCAACGCCAAGGACGTCCGCTTCCTCGACATCTGACGCGCTGAGGCGCGCCCGCATTCGTTCGACACCGACCGGAATCGACAACACACATGACTGACGAAGAACGCCCCGAGCTGGCACACGATCACGGCAAGATCGACCAGGTCGACCTGCAGTCCGAGATGCAGCGCAGCTACCTCGACTACGCGATGGCCGTCATCGTCGGTCGTGCGCTGCCCGACGTGCGCGACGGACTCAAGCCCGTGCACCGACGGGTGATCTACGGCATGTACGACGGTGGCTTCCGCCCCGACAAGTCCTTCTCGAAGTGCGCCCGTGTCGTGGGCGAGGTCATGGGTCAGTACCACCCGCACGGCGACTCGGCGATCTACGACGCCCTCGTCCGCCTCGTGCAGCCGTGGTCGCTGCGCTATCCGCTGGCCCTGGGGCAGGGGAACTTCGGTTCGCCCGGCAACATGGGCGCCGCGGCTCCGCGATACACCGAGACGAAGATGGCCCCGCTCGCGCTCGAGATGGTGCGGGACATCGAAGAGGACACGGTCGACTTCACCGACAACTACGACGGTCAGACGCAGGAGCCCACGGTCCTCCCGGCCCGCTTCCCCAATCTGCTCGTCAACGGGTCGGTCGGCATCGCGGTCGGCATGGCGACCAACATCCCCCCGCACAACCTGCGCGAGGTGTCGGCGGCCGCGCTCTGGGCGCTCGACAACCCGGGTCTGCCCCGCGAGGAGCTGCTCGAGGGACTGATCCAGCGCATCCCCGGCCCGGACTTCCCCACCGGTGCGCAGATCCTCGGAACCAAGGGCGTGCAGGAGGCGTACCGCACCGGGCGTGGATCGATCACAATGCGCGCGGTCGTCAACGTCGAGGAGATCCAGGGTCGCACGTGCCTCGTGATCACCGAGCTGCCGTACCAGGTCAACCCCGACAACGTGGCGGTGAAGATCGGCGACCTCGCCCGTGACGGCAAGATCACCGGCATCGCCGACATCCGCGACGAGTCCTCGGACCGTACGGGTCAGCGCCTCGTCGTCGTCCTCAAGCGCGACGCGGTCGCCAAGGTCGTGCTCAACAACCTGTACAAGCACACGCAGCTGCAGGAGAACTTCGGCGCGAACATGCTGGCGATCGTCGACGGTGTCCCCCGGACACTGGCGATCGACGGCTTCGTCACCCACTGGATCACCCACCAGCTCGAGGTCATCGTCCGTCGCACCCGCTTCCGCCTGGCGAAGGCGGAGGCGCGCATGCACATCCTGCGCGCATACCTGAAGGCGCTCGATGCGCTGGATGAGGTCATCGCGCTCATCCGCCGCTCCCCCACGGTCGACGAGGCGCGCACCGGTCTGAAGGTCCTTCTCGACATCGACGACGACCAGGCCGACGCGATCCTGTCGATGCAGCTGCGTCGTCTGGCGGCACTGGAGCGACAGAAGATCCTCGATGAGGCAGCGGAGCTCGAGTCCCTCATCGCCGAGTACAAGGCGATCCTGGCCGACGAGTCCCTGCAGCGCGACATCATCCGGGCGGAGCTCACCGGCATCGTCGACCGTTTCGGCGACGACCGTCGCACGCACATCCTGCACGGATTCGACGGCGACGTGTCGATGGAGGACCTCATCGCCGAAGAGGAGATGGTGGTCACCATCACCCGCGCCGGGTACATCAAGCGCACGCGCAGTGACAACTACCGGTCGCAGCACCGTGGCGGCAAGGGCATCAAGGGCGCACAGCTGCGCGCGGATGACATCGTCGAGCACTTCTTCGTGACGACCACGCACCACTGGCTGCTGTTCTTCACCGACAAGGGTCGCGTGTACCGCTCGAAGACCTACGAGGTCCCCGAGGCCGGTCGCGATGCGAAGGGCACGCACGTCGCGAACCTGCTCGCCCTGCAGCCGGACGAGAACATCGCGCAGGTGCTCGACATCCGCGATTACGCGGTGGCGGACTACCTCGTCCTCGCGACGCGCGACGGTCTGGTCAAGAAGACGAGACTCGACAGCTACGACACCAACCGCCAGGGCGGCGTCATCGCGATCCGTCTGAACGACGAGGACGAGCTCGTCTCGGCCCTCATGGTCAACGCCGAGGACGACATCCTGCTCATCAGCCGTCGAGGGATGTCGGTACGGTTCAGTGCGACGGACGAGGCGCTGCGTCCCATGGGCCGTGCGACGGCCGGTGTGAAGGGCATGAAGTTCCGCGAGGGCGACAGCCTGCTCTCCGCATCCGTCGCCGCACCGGGGCACTTCGTGTTCGTGGTCACCGACGGCGGGTACGCGAAGCGCACCGCGATCGAGGAGTACCGCGTCCAGGGACGCGGTGGATTCGGCATCAAGGTCGCCAAACTCAACGACGATCGGGGCACCCTCGCAGGTGGTCTGATGGTGGCGGAGGACGACGAGGTCTTGGTGGTTCTCTCCAGCGGCAAGGTGGTACGCTCTGCCGTGGCCGAGGTGCCGGCGAAGGGCCGAGACACCATGGGAGTGGTGTTCGCCCGCACGACGGAAGCGGACCGGATCCTCGCCATCGCCCGCAACAGCGAGCGCGGCCTCACCGACGACGCCGAAGCGGACGAGGCGGAATCGGACCCCGGTGCCGCCGCCCCCGAGACGACCGAGAACCCTGAGGAAGCAGACGCATGAGCACAGTAGCCGACAAGCTGGCGAAGAAGTCCACGCGCAAGACCGGAGGCAAGCAGGTGCGCCTGCGTCTGGTGTACGTCGATTTCTGGTCGGCTGTGAAGCTCTCGTTCCTGGGAGCCGTCGCGCTCGCGATCGTCACGATGGTGTCGTTCTTCCTGATCTACCTCGTGCTCCAGGCCACCGGGATCCTCGCTCAGGCGGACGACTTCGTCGGCGTCGTCACCGACGAGTCCGTGCGCATCTCCGAGATCGCCGGTCTGCCGCAGGTGATGGCGTTCGCGGCCGTGGTCTCGATCCTGAACCTGATCGTCTTCACCGTCCTCGGCGCTGTCGTGGCCGGGATCTACAACGTCGCCGTGAAGGTGACCGGCGGGCTGCTCGTCGGCTTCATGTCGAACTGACCTCCCGGGTTTCTCTGAGGGGCGGATGCGCACAGCATCCGCCCCTCAGTCGTTCCCGGGTGGCGAAGGTAGGGAAAACCCGACATCGGGTGTCCGGCTGCCTCGGTGTCGGCCTCGTCAGCCCCGCCGTACCTTGGAACCATGACGACACAGACTGCCACGCCACCCGAGGTGACGGCCACGAAGCCGCCGCTTCGCCTCTTTCTCTCGATCCTGCATCTGGCCGGCATCGGGGTCATCGGCGGCTTCATCTTCGCGACCCTCTCGGGACTGCTCGGCACGGGCCTCGGTCTGCTCTTCGCGGCCGGAATCGGGGCTGTGCTCCTCGTCGGCCTCGTCTACGCGCTGTTCGGCGTCGGCTGGTTCGAGGTCGCCCGGGTGGGAGCACTGTATCGGACTCCGATCGCACCGCTGCGGTTGCGCCCACGGGACCGTCCCGGCTTCGTCGGGTGGCTGCGTTCCCTGGGACGGCAGTCGATCGACGGCCGGATGTGGCGGGCGCTCGCGAACTTCGCGATCACCGCGGTGCTCGGCTGGATCGTGCTGCGCCTGGCGTGGGGCGTCGTGTGGTCGGTGATCATCTGCTTCGCTCCCCTGACCGCCACCGACGCCGTCATCGGCCCGTTCGGAGGCGGGGGCATCCCCGTCGCGTGGGCACCGGTCGTCGGCATCCTCGGACTGGCCGCCTCACTCGCCGGCATGATCGGTCTCGCCCTGCTGCACCGCGTGCTCGCGCTCTCGATCGTCGTCCGCAGCCGTGAGGCCGAGCTGACCGAAAGGGTGCGAGCCAGCTCCGCCCAGCGCGAGGGAGCGGTGCGTGCGGCCGATGTCGAACGCACCCGCATCGAGCGCGACCTGCATGACGGCGTCCAGCCCCGGCTGGTGTCGGTGGGCATGACCCTCGGGCTCGCCCAGCAGAAGATCGATCATGACCCGGGTGCCGCCAAGGAGCTCATCGCCGAGGCGCACACGTCGACCAAGGCGGCCATCACCGAGCTGCGACAGCTCGCCCGCGGCATCCACGCCTCGGTTCTCGACGACCGCGGTCTCGACGCCGCGCTGTCCGCGCTCGCGGGACGCTCGCACATCCCGGTGAGCCTCGACGTGCGGATGGACGGGCGGTGCAGCCGTGAGGCCGAGGCCGCGGTGTACTTCTCGATCGCCGAATCGCTCACCAACGCCGCGAAGCACTCCCGCGCCAGCGAGGCCAGGGTCACCGTGCGGCGGCGCGAGGGCGGCATCCTCTGGGCCCGCGTCGAAGACAACGGCATGGGCGGCGCCCAGGTGCAGCCCGGCGGCGGCCTCGACGGCATCGCGAACCGCGTGCTCGCCGCCGGCGGCACCTTCCGCCTGGAGAGTCCCGTCGGCGGCCCGACCAGCCTGGAGGTGAACGTGCCATGCGCATCCTGATCTGCGAGGACTCGGTCCTGCTGCGTGAGGGACTCGTGCGACTGCTCGAGGACGCCGGGCACACCGTGGTCGCCGCCCTGCCCGATGTCGAAGGACTGCAGGAGGCGGTGTCCGCGAGCGACCCCGAGCTCTGCATCCTCGACGTGCGCCTTCCTCCCACGTTCACCGATGAGGGCATCAGGGCCGCACTCGGGCTGCGCGCGACGAATCCCACGCTCCCGCTCCTCGTGCTGTCGCAGTATGTGGAGGAGCGCTACGCCTCCGACCTCATCGCCGCACAGGGCGGTCCGCTCGGCTACCTGCTCAAGGATCGCGTCGCGGACGTCTCGGAGTTCCTCGCCTCCGTCCAGCGGATCTCCGAGGGTGCGACCGTGCTCGACCCCGAGGTCGTGGCGCAGCTGCTCACCCGTCGCAATCGGGACGACCGGATGCAGCGGCTCACCGAACGCGAACGCACCGTGCTGGCGCTGATCGCGGAGGGCAAGTCGAACCAGGCGATCGCCGGTCTGCTCTTCCTCTCCGAGGCCAGCGTCGAGAAGCACATCACCGCGATCTTCCAGAAATTGGGCTTCGAGCAGGGCGAGTCGGGCAACCGACGCGTGCTGGCGGCGCTCGCGCACATCGAGAACACCGGCGGTACGACGCCGACCGGACAGACAGGAGCGGGACGATGACGACCAACGACGACCACCGGGGCGGCCACACGCCCCTGACGCCGCCGCCGGCGGCCCCCGAGACGACCACGGCCGCCCCCGCTTCGTCGGAGCAGCAGTCCCCCGCGCCACGCACGGATCGCGGCCGCACTCCGGGGGCGACAGCGGTCCTGGTCGTCACGGCCGTGGTCGGCGGCATCGCGCTGCTCGTCTCGGGCGGCACGGCGGCCGTCGCCGGCACCCGGGGTCTGCTCTCGTCGTCGTCGACCGACGCGGGAGACGCGGTGCAGACCGCGGAGGTGACCGGGCTGCAGGGCATCGATCTGGATGTGGACGCGGGGAACATGCGCGTCGAGTTCGGCGATGTCGATGAGGCACGGCTCTCGATCACCAACAGCCGTGGACCGGCGTGGTCCCTCGAGCGCGAGGGAGACGAACTGGTCGTGCACTCGCCGGACTTCGAGTTCGGATGGTGGTTCGGCAGCTGGTTCGGTGACGACCAGTCGGCGGTGCTGACGCTGCCGGACAGTCTGCGCGACGCCGCCCTGGATGCGGACATGACCCTCGATGCCGGCAGTCTCGACGTGGTCGGGGACTTCGGGGAACTCGACATCACCGTGAACGCGGGGGCGCTCGATGTCGAGGGGTCTGCGAGCGCTCTGAGCCTCGACATGAGCGCCGGCCGCGCCGACGCCCTGCTCGACGGTGTCGACAGCGCGACGCTCAGCGTCTCGGCGGGGGACCTCAACATCGATCTGACCGGACGGGCGCCCTCCACGACGACGATCGACGTGAGCGCGGGCTCGGTCGATCTCACCGTGCCGGACGAGGCGTACGCGATCACGCAGGAGGTCAGCGCGGGGTCCCTCGACGCCAAGGTCGAGCAGTCCGCCGCCGCCCGGCGATCGATCGATGTGTCTCTCGCGGCGGGAAGCGTCACGATCCGTCCCGGTCGATGATCCTCGTCGAGGGCGGGGGTTCGACGGTCCCCCGCCCTCGATTGGGTAAATCCGGAAATCTCCGGTAAAGTTTCGGAGGTTGACGGGCCCATAGCTCAGGCGGTTAGAGCGCTTCACTGATAATGAAGAGGTCCCAGGTTCAAGTCCTGGTGGGCCCACTCATCAACTCAAGAAATCCCTCACGGGGCCTTAGCTCAGTTGGTAGAGCGCCTGCTTTGCAAGCAGGATGTCAGGAGTTCGAATCTCCTAGGCTCCACACTGTGTTGAGACAGTTCGAGAAGGCCCCGCCATGTGCGGGGCCTTCTCGTTTCCCGCCCTCCACAGGTGTTAACAACCCTGTTAACAACTACGGCCGCGCCACAGCCCACGACCCGACGGACCCTTCTTTCATGTCTTCGCAAGGATCGCAACCCCCCTTCTCAGCTCCGCGACTCGGGCGTAACGTGCCGGTCATGGGTGAGGAGAAGTCCACTATGGTCCAGACCGAGATCACGTTCGACGGGACGAGCTTCCTGCTGTCCCAAGACCAGGACGTGGGAGATCTTCGTCACCGCATCGAGGAGGCGACACGAGGCACCGGCACTTTCGTCGACCTCGTCGTGGTCGGCAACAGGTCGGTGAGCGTGCTGATCACCCCACGGAGCCATGTCACCATCAGCGTCGCGACGGTCGCGTACGACTCGCGCGACACCGGCGACCTCGACTATCCCTACGGCGGATACTACGACGTCATCTGAGGCCGTCCGACGGTTCAGAGTCGCGGCCCGCGGATCATCCGCACCGGACCTCTCGCCTGGCGGATGTCGACGGTCTCGCCCTTCTGCGTGACCACGATCTCGTCGCCGTCCGCGAGGGTGCTCGCGATGCGCCGCACCTCGGGCATCAGCGCTCGCCAGGATTCCCCGCCGATCGCGCGGGCCACATCGCTCGGGCAGATCGACGAGCCGTCGCGTCTGCGCGTGAGAGCACGGATGGTCGCCGCGATCCTCTCGTCGAACGCCTCCCCTGCACGCTCGTCCCACCAGGGCGCTCCGCGCTCGCCCAGAGCGGTCTTCGCATCCTGCACGCGTCGTCGGGCATCGGACTCCGCACCTCTGACCGCGCGCCGCGCCGCCATGAGCTCGTCCACCAGCTCCTGCCGGAAGGAGTCGGGGATCGACGGATCCGTCGCCCGCCAGCGGCGTCCGTCGATGATCACATGGTGACCGTCGGGAGTGCGCTCGGGGCCGCCGTCGCCCGTGTCGTCCTTCGTCGTGGAATGCGCGCCGCCGACAGATGCCATGTCCGGCAGTCTGCCCTCGTGGTGCGACATGCGACAGGGGCTTGACCGCCCCGGGACGGGTCCGTCGGGCGATCCCCGTGTCAGCCGACCGGAGTGAGCTCGTGAGGGGCGACGTTCAGGCGCTCGCATCCGTCTGCCGTCACCACGACGATGTCCTCGATGCGTGCGCCCCAGTGCCCGGCGAAGTAGATGCCGGGTTCGATGCTGAAGGCCATGCCCTCGCGAAGGACGAGGTCGTTGCCGGGCGCGATGTAGGGCTCCTCGTGCACCGAGACGCCGATTCCGTGACCCGTGCGATGAAGGAACGCGTCGGCGAGACCCGCGTCGGCAAGCACGCCGCGCGCCGCGGCATCCACGTCGTGCGCGGTCGCCCCGGGGCGCACGGCGTCGACGGCGGCCTGCTGGGCGCGCACCAGCGCGTCGATCCGCTCCGCCGCGTCGGGGGCGGGGGTTCCGACGACGTAGGTGCGCGTGCTGTCGGAGTTGTAGCCGCTGGGCACCGCTCCCCCGATGTCGACGACGACGACGTCTCCGTCCTGGATGACGCGGTCCGAGACCTCATGGTGCGGGTCGGCGCCGTTCGGACCGGATCCCACGATGACGAACTCCACCGTGCGGTGTCCCTCGGCGACGATGGCGTCGGCGATGTCCGCCGCCACCGCGCGCTCGGTGCGGCCGGCACGCAGCCACTCGTGCACACGTCGGTGCACGGCGTCGATCGCCGCCCCGGCTCTGCGCAGCTCGGTCACCTCGTCGGCGTCCTTGATCATGCGGCCCTCGCGCAGCACCGGCGTCGCGAGCTCGATGTCCACGCCGAGTCTCCGCGCCAGAGGCACCACGTGCAGCGCCGGAAGCGCATCGGAGACGCCGACCCTGGACACCTCCCCGAGGGCGGCGGCGACGAGTTCGTACGGATCCTCGCCATCGACCCAGTCCGCGACCGCGAGACCGAGATCACCCACGGCAGTACTGCGCACCTTCGCCAGTTCCATCCGAGGGACGACGACCGTCGCAGCCGTGCCGGGGCCGAGGATCAGCGCGGTGAGGCGCTCGATCGTGTCGCCCTCGACACCCACGAGGTACTCGAGGTCTGGGCCCGGGCCCACGACGATCCCGTCGAGACCCGCTTCGGCGGCCAGGGCCGACGCCCGATCGAGTCGGGCGGCGTAGACGGATGCGGGGAAGAACGGCAGTGTGCTCACGCGTCCACGCTACTGCGCGCACACCCCGCCACGCCTGCGGACTCAGCTGACAGCGAGACGGATGCGCTCGCTCAGCACCTTGCGGTTGCCCGCCGACAGGTCGAGCAGCGCATATGCCGTGGGCCACATGGTGCCGTCGTCGAGGTTCGAGATCGGCTCGAAGCCGAAGGTGCCGTAGCGGGCCTTGAACTTGCTCGCGGGCTGGAAGAAGCACAGCACCTTGCCGTCCTTCCCCCACGCGGGCATGCCGTAGTAGGTGCGAGGCACCAGTTCGGGCGCGACCTCGCTGACGAGATCGTGCAACGCCGCAGACAGCGTGCGGTCGTCCGCGTCGGGCAGCTTGGCGATGGCTGCCTCGAGATCGGCCAGTCCCTCTGCCCGCACGTCCTCCGGGGTCTTCTTGGAGCGCGAGCGGGATCTGCGCTTGTCGGCTGCCGCCTCCTTCATGGCCTCGCGCTCCTCCGCGCTGAAGTTCTTCTCGTCGTCCGCCATGGTCGATCCTCTCCTCGGGTGTCGCGTGATGGCTTCAGACTACGGATCGGGTCGGCGCGGTGCTTCTCGATTCCTGATCGATGTGCCGCGGCATCCGTGCATCGGACACATACGGCGACCTCTGCGTCGGCGCGAACTATGGTGTTCTCATGGACATGCGGGTCGCGGCATACGCGGTCGTCACCGATGACGACGGGCGCATACTCCTGGCGCGCTGGATCGAGGGACGGCGGGTCGCCTGGACCATGCCGGGTGGCGGACTGGAGCCCGGCGAGGCTCCGGAAGACGCGGTGCGCCGCGAGCTTCGGGAAGAGACGGGGTACACCGTCAAGGTCGGCGAACTGCTCGGGATCCACTCGCGGGTGATTCCGGCGACCCAGCGCGTGACGCCGTCGGATCAGCCCCTGCACACACTGCGCATCGTCTACCGGGCGACGGTGCGCGGCGGACGGCTGCGGTTCGAGACGGAGGGGTCCACCGACATGGCGGAGTGGTTCCCCCGCAGAGCGGTGGCGGAGCTGCAGCGCGTCAAACTGGTCGACATCGCCCTGCGGATGGCGGGCATCCTCTGAGTCAGGCGCGCGGTTCCTCGGGGACCGAGATGTCTGCGACCGTGGCGTCGTATGCCGCGATCAGGTCGTCGGCGTCGACGAAGAGGCTGTACCCGTGGGCGCCAGCACCCATCGCGATGCGCTGACCCACGATGGACTCGTCGGCGAAGACCGGCCACGCGGTCGTGCTGCCGATCGGCACGATGGTGCCTCGTTCATAGCCCGTCGCCGCCAGAGCGAGATCCGGTTCCGGCAGACGGAGCTTGTTGACGCCGACCACGGCACGCAGCTTCGGCCACGAGATCGAGCGCCCGCCCGGGACGAGGGCGAAGAGGTAGGTGTCGTCGGACCGCTTGACGACCAGTGTCTTGACGATGCCGGAGGCGGGGATGCCGAGGAGCTCCGCTGCCTCGTAGAGGCTCCCGGCGGCCGGACGTTCGAGGATCTCGATATCGAGGCCTCGTGACGCGGCGGCCTCCCGCACCCGTGCATGAAGATCCGCCGGCTCGGAAGCCGGCGGATCCGTCGGTGAAGTCACGCGTCGGGTGCGGAGAGCGGGTCGTCTGCGACCCAGAGCTCGTCATCCGCGCGAAGCGCCTGCCAGGCGGCGTACAGCACGCCGGCCGCAGCTGCGGCACCGAGGATGATCGCGATGATCGACCCGGCGCTGGGGCCCTTCGGCTCGGGCTTCGTCGCCTTGCGGACCTTCTTCACGACGCCTTCGCGCTTGGAGTTCGCGACGTCCCATGCGGTGAGCGCAGTGCCCACGACGCCACCGACGATCGGGACGACCTTGTCGTCGACGACGTGATGACCGAAGCGGACTCCGCGATCGACGACCGGCGCCACGCGACGGTTGTAGGTGTCCTGCACGACGGGTCCGACCTGCTCGCGGCCGAAGTGGCCGAGCTGGCGTCCGGCCTCACGCGCGACGTCGGCCGCATGGCCGACCAGGACCTGCTGGTTCTCCCAGAGCTGGTTCGCGTCGGACTGAAGACGACGCAGCTCCTTCTTCCGCTTGCGGCTGATGCTCACGATGCTCTCCTGTCGATTGGAGTACGGGTTCCCCATCTTGCCACGCGACCCTGGATGGGGGGAGGGAATCGCCGAACCCTTGCATCTGGCGTCGATCAGCGCTAGCGCACGGCCCGCGCACCGGAAGCTCTGAGAGAATGAACGCATGGTCAACGCTTCTCATGTCGCAACCCTGCACACCAACCACGGTGACATCGTCATCAACCTCTTCGGAGATCACGCCCCGAAGACGGTCAAGAACTTCGTCGGTCTCGCCGACGGCACCCAGGACTGGACGCACCCCGCCACCGGCAAGCCGGGCGAGGGCCCCCTGTACAAGGACGTCGTCTTCCACCGAATCATCCCGAACTTCATGATCCAGGGCGGCGACCCGCTCGGACAGGGCGTCGGCGGCCCCGGCTACAACTTCGACGACGAGATCAACATGGAGCTCACCTTCGCCGAGCCCTACATCCTCGCCATGGCCAACGCCGGCCTGCGTCGCAACGCCATCACCGGCAAGGCAGAGGGCACCAACGGCTCGCAGTTCTTCATCACCACCGACCCGACCCCCTGGCTGCAGGGCAAGCACACGATCTTCGGCGAGGTCGCCGACGACGCCTCCAAGGCCGTCGTCGACAAGATCGCCGCTGTGCCGACCGCTGCGGGCGATCGCCCGATCGAGCCGGTCGTGCTGCAGTCGATCGACATCGTCGCAGCCTGACGACGCGGGCCGATCCGGATGACGACGCCTGAGTTCGCGGGCAATCGCGACAACTTCTGCTACCGGCATCCGGATCGGCAGAGCTTCGTGCTCTGTCAGCGGTGCCTGCGCACGATCTGCCCCGAGTGCCAGACGCAGGCCGCCGTCGGCGTGATCTGCCCCGAGTGCATGGCTGAGCAGCGCAAGAGCCGCACTCCCGCGCAGAAGCGGGCCGAGCGCCGATGGGGCGGTCGCAACACCGCCACGGCTACCGTGCGCAGCGGCAAGCCGATGGTGACGTATGTGCTGCTCGCGATCACCTCGTTCATCGGGCTCGTGCAGCTGATCCCCGGCCTCGGCGACGCCGTCACGGCGCAGCTGCTGTTCGCACCGAGGTACCTGTACCCCGATCTCTCGCTCCTGCCCTTCGAGCCGTGGCGCCTGCTCACCGCGGTCTTCGCGCACGGCGGGTTCCTTCATCTCGCTCTGAACATGCTCGCGCTGTGGATGCTGGGGCAGAACCTCGAGCCGATGCTGGGTCGAGCGCGCTATCTCTCGCTCTACCTGATCAGCGGACTCGGCGGCTCCGTCGCTGTCGCGCTGCTCGATCCCTCCGGTGCGACCGTCGGTGCGTCCGGCGCGATCTTCGGCCTGATGGCCGCCCTCCTCATCATCGGACGGCACATCGGCGCGAACGTCACCGGCATCCTCGTGATCCTCGGCATCAACTTCATCATCGGGTTCGTGATCGGCGGGATCGCCTGGCAGGCGCACCTCGGCGGTGCGATTGTCGGAGCGCTCGTCGCGTTCATCCTCACCCGTACCCGGCGTCGAGAGCAGCGGATCGCGCAGATCCTGCTGCTCGCGGCGGTCGTCGTCGCGCTGGTGCTGCTCGTGTTCGTGCTCGCCCCCTTCCTGATCACGACCGTTTACTCCTGATCAGGAGTTGTTAACAGGGTTCTCAACCGGTGTGAATAACATCCGTGTAATTCTCCCCAGGGTGGGGATAACCTGTGGATAACTCGGATGTCCGATCGACGCTGCACGCAGAAGAAGGCCCCTCCCGCAGATGCGGGAGGGGCCTTCTTCGAAGCGACGGCGGCGGGTCAGCGCCAGCGCGTGGTCATCAGGAAGCCGATCAGGGCGATGCCGAGGCCGATGGCCAGGTTCCAGTTGTCGAGGCCCGGAATCGGGAACTGCATGCCCGAGATGTAGAACACGAGGATCCACGCCAGGCCGAGCAGCATGAAGCCGACCATCACCGGCTTGAACCACACGGCGTTGGGCGCGGCTTCGCCTTCGCTGCGCGGAACTTCGGGTTCTTCGGTGTTACGGTCGCGTGCCATTCCGCCAGTGTACCGAAGTCTCGTATATCGCACGGAATCCCGCGGTGTGGGCGGGACTCCAGGTCTGGGCGATAAGATCACGCCATGACTGCATCCGTCGTCTCGGGGGAGCGACGCCTTCGCCGTCGCCGCCGTCGTCCGCGCGCGACCTTCACGGGAGTCCTCGGTGAACTGCTGCTCACCGCCGGCGTGCTCGTGCTGCTGTTCGTCGCGTGGCAGATGTGGATCGGCGACATCATCATCAGCGCCCAGAAGAACGACGAGGGCGCGGCGGTCTCGCAGGAGTGGGCAGAAGGACCGCCGCCCGAGCTGCCACCCGTGATCGAGACCGACGACGGCACCACGGTCTACGAGCCGGTGATCCCGGCCCCGCCCGCCGACACCCAGCTGCTCGGCCAGATGCATGTGCCGCGATTCGGTTCCGCGTACAACGTGGGCATCTACGGCGGCACGAGCCGCGCTCGCACGCTCGACGACCTGGGAATCGGCGTCTACACCGACTCGAAGATGCCCGGCGAGGTCGGCAACTTCTCGATGGCCGGACACCGCACCACCTGGGGAAAGCCCTTCAACCAGCTCGACAAGCTGCAGCTCGGCGACGCGATCGTCGTCGAGACGCCCGACGGCTGGTTCACCTACCGCTTCCGCACGCTCGAGTACGTCAAGCCCAGCCAGACAGAGGTGCTGCTCGACGTGCCGCAGATGCCCGGCGCTGAGACGGGGGAGCGGTACATCACCCTCACCGCATGCTCCCCGCTGTACTCGCTCGCTGAGCGCATCGTGGCCTACGGCGTGTTCGAGAGCTTCCAGCCGCGCGCGGAGGGCCCGCCCCCAGCCCTGACCGATCCGCCCCCGCCGCCGGCCGGCCCGTCGATCTAGCCCGAAGGAACGAGACGACACATGTATGCAGCCCTCTGGCGCCTGCTGCCCGGTCCGTGGTGGCTCAAGCTCTTCCTCCTCCTCGTCCTGATCGCGGCCGTGCTCTACGGTCTGTTCTGGTTCGTGTTCCCCTGGATCAGCCCGATCGTCGCTCCCGGGGAGGTCGACCTCGAATGACGCGAGTGCTCGTCGTGGACAATCACGACAGCTTCGTGCACACCCTGGTCGGATATCTGCGAGAGCTCGGCGCCGAGGTGACGCTCGTCGAGGCCGATGCGGTGGACACCACCGCGCTCGAGCGACTGCTCGCCGACGTCGACGGCGTGATGGTCTCACCCGGGCCCGGATCGCCTGACGAAGCAGGCTCCTCCCTCGACGCCGTGCGCATCGCGGCGCGCACGCGCAGGCCGCTGCTCGGCGTCTGCCTCGGACACCAGGTCATCGGCACCGCGTTCGGCGCCCCGGTCACCGAGGCGCCCGAACTGATGCACGGGATGGTGTCGCACGTCGTGCACGACGGGTCCGCGCTGTTCGCCGGCATCCCGTCGCCCTTCACCGCCGGGCGGTACCACTCACTGGCGTTGGCGGAGTCGACGCTGCCCGATGATGTCATCGTCACCGCGCGTGCCGGCAGCGGCACCGTGATGGCACTGCAGCACACGACGCTGCCCATTGTCGGCGTGCAGTTCCACCCGGAGAGCGTGCTCACCGAGGGCGGGTACCGGCTCCTCGCGAATTGGCTGCGGATGTGCGGCGACGACGCCGCCGTCGCACGATCGGAACGGCTGCATCCGCTGGCGGCGTCCGGCGCGGGTCGGAGTCAGCCCGCCGCCGCTGCGCAGTAGCGCAGTTCGACCGTCGACCCGATCTCGACATCGCCCGGCGCGGCCGACATCGAGGCGACCGTCGGTGGCGTCGCTCCGGGGCAGTCGGTGAGCTCGACCGGGCTCGGCGTGAGGCCGATGCGCTCGAGCTCCGCCTGCGCCGCCTCCAGCGTCCAGCCGGTGACATCGGTGAGGGTCACGCGACCGCTCGCGACCACGAGGTTCACGACCGTCTTCGGTGCGACCTCCGTCTCGGCCGCCTCGCTCGCCTCCATCACGGTGTCCGCTGCCAGACCGTTGTCGTTCTGTTGTCGCACCGTGCCGAGTTCGAGGCCGGCGGCCGCGAGGGCGTCCTTCGCCGCCGAGAGAGACAGGCCCTCCAGGATCGGCACCACCACGGTCTCCTTGCCGGAGGACACGTAGACGGTCACCGAGTCGCCTTCCCGCACCGCTGTCCCCGCCTCGGGATCGGTGCGGATGACATTGCCCTCGGTGATGCCGCTGCTCGATTCGAGGATGAGCTTCGCCGTGAGATCGAGTTCGCTCAGGTCGTCCTGTGCGCGTTCGGACGACACGTTCACGAGGTCGGGCACCTGCCGTGACGTCGACGGCACCTCGTCGGGACGCATGCTGAGCGTCCACACCCAGAACAGCACGGACGCCAGCAGCACGGCGAGGAGTGCGACGCCCGCCCAGATCCAGGCGACGGGCGGACCGGACTGCGTCCGCGCCATCGTCGTGTCGGTGCTCAGCTGCCTGAGCGAGCGGGCGGTCTCCTGTGCGGCGCGGGGGCTCGGACCGTAGAGCTCGCTGGTCAGGGCCCCGAGCTCCTTGCGGCTCGGAGCATGACCGGACACCGCGGAATCCAGCGCGGAACGGAAGTGCGCGGCATCCGGGTACCGCTGGTACGGGTCCTTCGCGAGAGCGCGCAGCACGATCGGATCGAGGGCTCCGGGGGAGTCCTCGTTGACCTCGGTCGGCGGCACGGGAGTCTCGCTCACGTGCTGGTACGCGACGGCGACGGGCGACTCGCCGCGGAACGGCTGGCGCCCGGTGAGCAGCTCGTACAGCACGACACCGGTGGAGTAGAGGTCGGCACGCGCGTCGACCGGCTCGCCCTTGGCCTGCTCGGGCGAGAAGTAGGCGGCGGTGCCGATGATCTGAGTGGTCTCGGCGACCGTCGACGAGGAGTCCGACACGGCTCGGGCGATGCCGAAGTCCATGACCTTGACCTGGCCCTTGTCGGTGACCATGACGTTGCCCGGCTTGATGTCGCGGTGCACGACGCCCGCGCGGTGCGAGTAGTCGAGCGCCTCGAGGATGCCGTCGACGTAGCGCACCGCGTCATCGACGGGCACGGGGCCCTTCGCGATGATGTCCTTCAGCAGCGTGCCGCTGATCAGCTCCATGACGATGTACGGCGGCTCATCCGTTCCGCTGTCGGCCGTCGACGGGTCGCCGGCGTCGTAGACGCGGACGATGGACGGGTGCGACATGCGCGAGGCCGACTGCGCCTCGAGCCGGAACCGCGTGCGGAACGCCGTGTCACGAGCGAGCTCGGGGTCGAGGATCTTGATGGCCACCGCACGACCGAGCGTCAGGTCCTGGCCGCGGTAGACCTTCGCCATCCCGCCGTGCCCGATGAGCTCGTCGACGCGGTAGCGTCCCGCGAGAACGCGTGGCTCTGTCGACACGTACTGACCCCCTGATACCAGCTGATGAATTCTTTCAGACTACGGTGCGATCGTCCGATCAGCCCTTGTCGTCGCCACCCTCTGTCACAGCGGGGATGATCACGACGCCCTTCATGGCATCCGACTGCTCGGACGGCATGTCGCTTCCGCAGAAGACGCGGAAAGTCGCGGTGATGCTCTGTCCCGCGGTTCCGGGGATGATCTGGGTCGACAGGATGCTCGGTCCGAAGCTGCGGATCGACTCACCCGGGTTCCCGCCCGAGAACGTGGCGTTCGTGAGCGTCACCTCGAAGGCGGATCGTGCCGGCGTGCCGGAGGGGCACTCGAACGACGGCCAGTTGAGCGTGACGGGCTCGCCCTCGGTGGGCGTCCCGGCGAGCGTCGGGGTTCCCGCGGGCTTGCCGACCTGGACCTGCGCCTTGTAGGTGGTCAGAGTGAGGACGGTGCCGGGGGGCACGTTGCCGCCGGGCTGGACGGACTCGACCGTTCCCTCCTGCTCGGCGCTCGACGCCACCGAGTTGCCTTCGACGCACTCGGCCTGCAGGCCGGCGTTGGTCGCCGCGGCGCGCGCGGCCTCGCACTGCATGCCCTCGAGGCCGAGAGCATCGACGTCGACCAGCTCGGGCTCCGGCGTCGGCGTGTCCGACGGCGTCGGCGTGTTCGAGGGCGTGGGCGGCGGAGTGGTGGCGGTCGTCTCGACCGGGGCGGGGTCGGCGTCACCCTGATTCGTCAGCGCGAAGACGGTTCCGCCGAGCACGATGACCAGCAGGGCGATGAGGGCGACGAGCGGCCAGGTCCACGGACTGCGCTTCTTCTTCGGCGTCCCGGCATCGTCCTCCGCGGCGACTCCGGTGGGGAGCTGTGCGGTGGTGGGGAGGATGCGGGTCGCTCCCTCGGCGCCGGACGACGTGAGAAGCCGGGTCGCGTCGTCGGACGCGATACCGCCCGTGGCGATGGCGGGCACCGCGATGGCCGCGGAGTTCAGGTCGCCGCGACGCAGCGCCTGGGCGGCGCGAGCGACGGTGGCCGACGACGACGGGCGATCGGACGGCTTCTTGGCGATCATCGCCATGACGAGGTTCTGCACCGGGATCGGCACGGTGGGCGGCAGCGGCGGGGGCTGCTCGTTGATCTGCGCCATCGCGATCGCGACCTGCGACTCACCCGTGAACGGACGCTTGCCGGCGAGGGACTCGTAGGCCACGATGCCGAGCGAGTAGGTGTCGGTCGCCGGCGATGCCGGGTGTCCCGATGCCTGCTCCGGCGACAGGTACTGCACGGTTCCCATCACCTGACCGGTGGCCGTCAGCGGCACCTGGTCGGCGATGCGGGCGATTCCGAAGTCGGTGATCTTGACGCGGCCGTCGGGCGTGATCAGCAGGTTTCCCGGCTTGATGTCACGGTGCACGAGTCCGGCGGCATGCGCTGCCTGCAGAGCGGATGCCGTCTGGGCGACGATGTCCAGCGTCTTGTCGGCGCTCAGCGCACCGTCGCGCTCGAGAAGGGTCGACAGTGCCTCGCCGGGCACGAGCTCCATGACGAGGTAGGCGCTGCCGTTCTCCTCGCCGTAGTCGAAGACGCTCGCGATCCCCTCGTGGTTGACGAGCGCGGCGTGCCGCGCCTCCGCGCGGAACCGCTCGAGGAACCCGGGGTCCCCCATGTACTCGTCCTTGAGGATCTTGATGGCCACGGTGCGTCCGATGACGTGATCCGTCGCCTCCCACACCTCGCCCATGCCGCCGATCGCAATACGCGACTGCAGCTCGTAGCGACCACCGAACGACACACCCTGCGTCGGTCTCATCTGCCCAGCACCGCCTCTATGACCTTCTTCGCAATCGGAGCGGCGATGGTGTCGCCGGATCCTGACTGCCCTTGTCCGCCGCCGTCTTCGACGAGGACCGCTACTGCCACCTCGGGGTCGTTCGCCGGTGCGAAACCGGTGAACCACAACGTGTAAGGCTTGTTTCCGTTCTCGGTCGTACCGGTCTTCCCGGCGACATCGACCCCATCTATTCTTGCACCCTGGGCAGCGCCGTTCGAGACACTGGCGACCATCGACGCCGTCACCTGATCGGCGACCGTGGCGTCGAGTGCACGCCCGAACTCGGTGTCATCGAACGCCCGCACCACCGAGAGATCGTTGCCGATCACCGTGTCGACGAGTCGGGGGTTCATGACCACTCCGTCGTTCGCGATCCCCGCCGACAGCATGGCGATCTGCAGGGGCGTCGCGGTGACCTGGCCCTGGCCGAATCCCGACAGGGCGGTCTGCGCGTCGTCGAGACCCTGGGGGTAGCTCGACGGCGTCGACTCCAGGGGTGTGGAGAAGCTCTTGTTGAAGCCGAACTTCTCGGCCATCTCGCGGATCTTGTCGTCGCCGAGCTGCACGGCGAGCTCCGCCATCGGGATGTTGCAGCTGAGCCTGATCGCCTCGGAGATCGTGACCGTGTCGCCGTCGCCGCAGGTGCCACCCCAGGCGTTGGCCACCGTGTTGTTCGACCCCGGCAGCTGGAAGCGCGCGGGGTTGGGCAGTGTGGAGTCCGGCGTCCAGTCTCCCGACTCGTACGCGGCAGCCGCGACGATGAGCTTGAAGGTCGAGCCCGGCGGGTTGAGGTCGCCGGCGATGGCCCGGTTCGACAGCGGCTTGTTCGCCTCGGCGACGAGCTGGTCGTAGGTCGCGTTCGCGGCATCCGCATCGTGGGTCGCCAGCAGATTGGTGTCGAACCCCGGGGTCGAGGCCATCGCGAGGATGCGGCCGGTCTTCGGCTCGATCGCGACCACAGCGCCGTTGAGGCCCTGCAGAGCCTGGTATGCGGCGGTCTGCGCCGCGGTGTCGAGGCTGAGCTCGACGCTGAAGCCGGTCTGCGGCTGGCCGGAGAGGATGCGCTCGATCTCCGAGAAGAACGCGCTGGATCCGGTACCCGAGAGGTCGGCGTTCATCGCGCGCTCGATGCCGGTCGCCGACTGCAGAGCGGGGTTGAAGTACCCGGTGACCGGCTCCCACATCGCCGCGTCGGTGTAGACGCGCTGGAACTGGTAGCGGTCGTCCGCCGGGTTCGACGAGGCGATCGCGACGTCGTCGACGATGATCGATCCGCGCTGGATCTCGTAGCTGTCGAGCAGAGTCCGGCGGTTGTTGGGGTCCTGGGCGAGGGTGTCGGCCTCGACGACCTGGATCCAGCTGGTCGCGGCGAACAGCGAGATGAACATGAACAGCATCACGATGCTGAGACGGCGGAGTTCTTTGGTCATGCGACGCCCCCTTGGGCGGAGTGCGCGCCGGCCACTGAGCGCTCTTGGGCTCGTCGCTGCGCCCCGGTTCCTGAGCGAGCGAAGCGAGACGAAGGGCGCTCAGCGGCCGAACCTACGAAAGCTTGGGTCATGTCAGCCGATCACCGCCCGGGGTTGGCTACGGACACCGTCGGAGATGCGCAGCAGAACGGCCACGATCAGCCAGTTGGCGACGAGGGAGGATCCACCGGCGGCGAGGAACGGCGTGGTGAGACCGGTGAGCGGGATGACGCGGGTCACGCCGCCGACCATGATGAACACCTGCAGCGCGATCGTGAACGAGAGGCCCGTCGCGAGGAGCTTGCCGAAGTCGTCCTGACCGGCGAGGCCGATGCGGATGCCGCGGCTGACGAACACCATGTAGAGGCAGAGGATCGCGAACAGCCCGACGAGGCCGATCTCCTCGCCGAGGCTCGTGATGATGTAGTCGCTGTGCGCCAGGGGAGTGACCTCGGGGCGCCCCTGACCCCAACCCGTGCCGAGCAGCCCGCCGTGTGCGAGGCCGAAGAGACCCTGCATGGGCTGGAACCCGGCGCCGTCGGGGTCGACCTTCTCGGGATCGAACAGGAACAGCCAGTTGATGAAGCGCCCCTGGACGTAGCTGAGGATCTGCGTCGCCACGGCGACACCTGCAGCGACCAGGGCGAGGCCGATGAGCACCCAGCTGGTCTTGCCGGTGGCGACGTAGAGCATCGCCACGAACATGCCGAAGATCAGGGTTCCCGTGCCCAGGTCGCGCTGGATGACGATGATGCCGAGCGAGATCGCCCACACCACGAGCACGGGACCGAGCTCCCGCATCCGCGGCCAGGTGATGCCGAGGAACTTGGTTCCCACCGATGTGAGGCTCTCTCGGGTGCGCACCAGGTAGCCGGCGAAGAAGATGGCGAGGCAGATCTTCGCGAGCTCGCCGGGCTGGAAGGCGAACATGCCGCCGAGCGACACCCACACGGCGGCGTTGGCGTCGGGGATGCGCAGGCCGGGCACGAACGGCAGCAGCAGCAGCAGGATGCCGGAGAGGCCGAAGATGTAGGTGTAGCGGAACAGCACGCGGTAGTTGCGCAGCAGGATGACGCAGGCGATCGCGCCGGCGAGCGAGATCGCCGACCAGGCGAGCTGCTTCGTCGAGTAGGCGTTCCAGCCGGTGAGCGACTTGGCGATGTCGATGCGGTAGATCATCGCGATGCCGAGGCCGGTGAGCAGGGTCGCGATCGGCAGCACGAACGGGTCGGCGTCGGAGGCGACGGCGCGCAGCACGAAATGCACCGCGAAGGCGAGCACGGCAAGGCCCCCGCCGATCGCGAGGATCATCGGGTCGATCAGGCCGAGCGCGCCGAGCTGCACCAGGGTGAGCGATGCGCCGCTGATCGCGACCGCGAAGAGCAGCAGCCAGAACTCGCGGTTGCGCTGCGTCTGCGGCATCCGCATGCGTCGGAGCGCCGTGATGACGCTCGTGTCCGCCGTGACGTCGGTGGTCATCCCGCATCCTCCGTCGGCGTGGGCAGGGGAGTGGGCAGCGGCGTCTCGCCGGTGACGCGATCGGCGCCGGCCTGCAGACGTGCGACGATCGCCTCGGCGTCGGAGAACGACCGGGCGGTGATCGTGCGCTCCACGGAGTCGCGCTGGTACGGCGGCAGGTTCGCGAGCAGGATGTCGGTGTCGCGCAGGGGAGTCGAGAGTGTGATCGGCCCGATGTTCTGCTGCACGCCCTGATAGATCACGACGCTGTCGTCATCGGCGCCGACGAAGTAGCGCGTCTGGGTCCAGCTGTAGGCGGCGAACGCGGCGAACGCGAGCATCGCGAGTACGACGAGCATCCCGGCGATCCAGCCCCAGCGGCGGCGCTTGGCGCGACGGCGGTCCTCTTCGATGAGCTCCTCGAGGTACTCGGGTGCCGGCTCGAAGTGGCTGGGTTCGTTGGCGGCCTGGCGCACAGGGTGCAGCCAGTTGCCGCGGGGGGCGCGCACCGGCGGGACCGTGACGTTCGAGGGGTTCGACGCGGACCCGACGATCGTGGGCGTGCCCGAGTGCATGGCGTGCTGCCCGCCGACCTCGACGAGCACGATCGTGACGTTGTCGGGGGCGCCGCCGTCGAGCGCCTGCTTGAGCAGGTTGTCGGAGGTGCGCCCGGGAGCCATGCCCATGCGCATCGCCTTGAGGATGTGGTCCTCGTCGACGACTCCGGAGAGACCGTCGGAGCAGAGCAGCCAGCGGTCACCCGGCTGGGTGTGCATGACGAACATGTCGAGCTCGGGATCGGCGTCCATGTCGCTCAGCACGCGCATGAGCACCGAGCGCCGAGGGTGGTAGCGGGCTTCCTCGGGGGTGATGCGTCCCGAGTCCACCAACCGCTGCACGAAAGTGTGGTCCGCGGTGATCTGGGTCACCGCGTCGTCGCGGTACAGGTAGATGCGCGAGTCGCCGATGTGGCCGATGACCGCGTAGTCGTCGACCATGATGATCGCGCTGAGCGTGGTGCCGAGACCGGCGAGCTCGGGGCGATCCTTCGCAGCGCGGATCAGGTCGCCCGCGGCCGTGGTGGCCGCCGCTTGCAGTGAGGCCTGCGCGTCTTCGACGGATGCGTAGGGCTGGTCGAGTGGCTCCAGACGATGGATCGCGATGCTCGAGGCGACGTCCCCGCCCGCGTGGCCGCCCATGCCGTCGGCCACGACGAAGAGGTTCGCCCCGGAGTACCCGGAATCCTGGTTGTTGGAGCGGACCTTCCCGGTATGGGAGATCGCGGCGCTCGAGCCTTCGAAGACCATGCCCGGGTCAGGCTCGCAGCTCGAAGGTCGTGGCGCCCACCTTGATCGGGGTGCCGAGCGCGAGACCGACCGGACCGCCGGTGACGCGCTGACCGGCGACGAAGGTGCCGTTCGTCGAGTCGAGGTCCTGGATCGCCCAGCTGTCGCCGCGCAGCATCAGGCGCGCGTGGTGGCTGGAGGTGTAGTCGTCGCGGATCACCAGCGCCGACTCGCTCGAGCGTCCGATGGTCAGGGTGTCGGTGCCCAGCGGCAGCTCCAGACCGGCCTTGGGTCCTGAGGTGATCACGAGCCGCTTGGCGGTCGCGATGGTCGCGGGACCTGTGCTGGCCTTGGCCGATGCGGGGCGCGATGCGACGGGTGCCGCGGCCGGTGCCGGAGCGGGTGCTCCCGCGGTGGCCTCGGCCGGGAGCTTGCGCACCTTCATGCCGAACAGATCGGCACGCAGCGAGTAGATGACGCCGAAGACGAAGAACCACAGCAGCAGCAGGAAGCCGATGCGCAGCAGCAGGAGGACGAGTTCACTGGGCGTGCTCACGAGAGGGCTCCGAACGCACGGGTCGCATCGTCGTCACGCGGCCGAGGAGGGCGTGACGGGGTGGCGACGGGAACGATGCGGAACACCAGGTCGGTGCGTCCGATGGTCATGGTGGTGTCGGTGGGGAGTGCGGCCTCGCGCACCTTCTGACCGTTCACCTTGGTGCCGTTAGTCGAGCCGAGGTCGCGCATCATGGCGCGCTCGCCGTCCCAGAGGACCTCGATGTGCTTGCGGCTGGATCCGGCATCCCCGATCGTGATGTCGGCATCCGAGCCACGTCCGATGACCGTGCGAGCGCGGGTGAGGGGGTGGCGCCGACCGTCGACGTCGATCACCGCCTGCCAGTTGACGCGGCCCTCGACGGTTCCCGAGCTGACGTTGACGGTGCCAGTGGCGACCTTGTCGTCTGCCTCGAGGTCGATCGAGAGCGGCCCCGAGAAGCTGTAGCCCTGGGACTTCGCGTGCTTCGAGAGAAGAGCGTGCAGCTCGTCGGTCAGGGCTGCGCCCAGCGTCCGCATGCGCTCGGCGTCGTCGGTGCTCAGGCGCACGACGAAGCTGTTGGGCGCGATGATGCGGTCACGGCTCACCACGGCCGCCTTGGTGTCGGCTTCACGCCGCAGGGCCGAAGCGATCTCCACAGGCTGGATGCCGCTGCGGAAGGTCTTCGCGAACGCGCTGTTCACAGCGCGCTCGAGACCCTTCTCAAAGCTGTCAAGTAGTCCCACTGGGCTCCTCTGGCATACCGACCGGTAGGGACATCGTAGCCAGGTGGCCTGGGTGAACGCCCTCGCGAGGCGGGAGAACGCCGAGAATCCGGGGGAGAGGGGGAGTGTGGAGGCATCCCGTGGTGGTGTCTCGAGCTCGTCGATCGGTGCCGGATGCCGGACCTCGGCACGGATGCAGGACCAGAACGGCCGTCTTGTCCTGCATCCGTGCCCGGGTCCTGCCGAGGTCGCGGCCCCGGTTTCTTCGCAGGGCGGATCGCGTGATATCTTTGGGAAGTTGAGTTCTTCGGAGCCCGACAGACTCGCGCGAGTGGCGGAATGGTAGACGCGCTGGCTTCAGGTGCCAGTGTCCTTATGGACGTGGGGGTTCAAGTCCCCCCTCGCGCACAGCGGGCCCTGTTCGTTGATTCAGGGCCATCTGTTCGTACAGGAAGAGCCGGTCAGAGAAAGTTTCTGACCGGCCTCTTTATTCTGATCTGATGCGCAGCTTAGGTCTGCTCGTCGCCGGATTGCCGACGGACCGGTGTCGCATGCGGTCGGTTCGCTGCTCTTTCACAGAGCTAGGCGCCTTACGTTCACACTCGGGACTACGTCGCTCACAGGCGCTCTTGTCCGCTGTCATCCGCGGCCTGTGGATGACTTGTCTGGCGTTATCTCCGGCAGCACACGCCGTTCAGGTGGCTCTTGTCGTACGACAACCATCCAGCACTTCTCTCTAACCCGCTTCTGTACGCTGCGGGTCGGGTGACGCCAGCAGTGGGGGTGAACGTCCCTCGTCGCGCCATCACGAAACGTCTCGTCGCCACGACATATACCGCGAGCGCGGCGCAGGGCCGGTCCTCGACGAGTGAGTTGTTGCTCACCACTCTTCCCGCATCGTCCGTGCCCGAATCGGACCAGTATGTTCGGGTTCCCTGAAGCTCAAGAGCACGGACTTGATTGCGAGGCGATGGTCGCGGCTCGCCGGCGGAGATGACGGACTGGGGTCTCAAATCTCAGACGCACCGCGGTCGAGGGTGAGGCGGCCAGCGTGCTGACCTCCTCACCCTTGGGTTCAAGGTTGTGCGGCGTTCTCGTCGATGACCGGCCACGACTGCTTGAGGGTCCAGAGGAACCGGGTGGTGAACTCACGCATCTCTCGCTCGGAGACTTCGTACTCGTCGAAGTAGAGGTTCACCAGGTTGGCTGCGTTCTCCTCAGTGAGTGGCAGACCAGCGAGCGCGGCTGCGAGCCAACCGGTCAGTGCGACCGTGGCGTCGAGGTCGAGCAGGGGGAGGCTGCCCCGTGCATGGTCGTCGAGCCAGTGATCGACGGTCCGCCCGACGCCGGACTGCTTGATGATGAACGAGGCTTCGTGGAAGGCGGCCCTGGCGAGGTCGTGCTGGGTGGTCATGGTGTTCTCCTGTCCGGGGCCGCGACGGACGCGCGCACCCTCATGCTCTACATGCGCGGTCTGCACCCTGACGCTGTGACACTCCCCGCCAGGGCGTGCTGCGCTCTCATCCATGAGGGACAGACATGGTCGAACGACGACCACGAACGAGAGCCAGGGCAAAGGGCCCGAGAACGTCTTTCGTCGTTAAAGGAACCTTTCGGCCGCATGCGGACATTACGTCGTATGAGGACCACTGACTTCATTGAGATACGTGAGCGTTGCCTTGTACTCATCGACCTCCACTACCGCGACCGTCGAGTCGGCCCGACGTGGTTGGCGCGGGAGCTGTTTATCTCCCGTCGACAACTGGATCGGGCGTTTGTCGGGTCTCCCAGCGTCGCGGAGGTCCTCGCGCGGCTTCGTCTTAGGCATGTGGTGGCCATCGCAGCGCACAACCCCGAAGTGCCGATGTCGGAGATCGCGAAACGCTGCGGGTACGGCACGTACGAGACGTTCCGGGCGCAGTGTCACCGATACTTGCGGTGCAGCCCACGCGCGGCGCGTGACCGCGGACTCTCGGTGCTTGCGCTCGCCAAGGCGGCCTGACTAGGTGTCAGGCGCTCGCTCCAGGGCACCTTCTGACGCGATTACACTTGGGCCGACGGTCGAGATGACCGTGTCGCGCGAGGTGAAGCAGTGTCCGAGAACCGAGAGCAGAGAACACCGGGTGACGGTGAGCTCCTCTACCGGCTGTCGCGTGGTGATGAGCCCGCCTACCGGTTACTTCATGACCGTCATCAGGCACCGGTATTCCGGATGTCTCTCGTTCTCATGCGCACGACGTGGGATGCCGAAGAAGTCGCGGCCACAGCATTCTTCGAACTGTGGCGCAAGCGAGACAAGGTTCGCGTTGTGGACGGATCCGTCCTGCCGTGGTTGCTCGCCACGACCTCCTACGCGGCGAAGAACAGCCTGCGGTCTCGCCGCCGATACCAGCGTCTCCTCAGCCGTATCCCTCATGAGGGTGATGTGCCGGATCACGCCGACGAGGTAGCCCGCGCGATGGATTCTTTGAAGATCACGGACGGGGTTCGTGAAGCCCTGTTGCAGCTGAATCCTCGGGATGCGAGTGTGGTCGTGCTTTGCGTCGTGCATGAGCTTCCGGCCTCGGAGGCGGCTGTGGTGCTTGGCATTCCCGTAGGTACAGTGAAGTCGAGGCTGTCGCGAGTCAAGGTGAAGTTGCGTGGAGAGCTGCGGGAGTTTGCTCCCACCGCAGAGGAGGCGAACGCATGACGGATCAGTCCGGAGGCATGCCGCACCGTAAAGAGGTGCAGGACCTCCTCATTGAGCAGATGCGCCGGGACCTTTCTCGACCTATCTGGTGGAAGACACTATGGGGCCGACTCACTATCGCCGGCGGTGTCCTCGTTGTGGCGGGCGCCGGCGTCGCTGGCGTCGTGCTTCTCGACCAGCGTCCGGTCAGCGATACCAGCGTTGTGCAGTGCCTTGAAGGCCCGTACCGGAACCCCGACGGATCGCTGTCTGGTGCTGGAGTGAGCATCGCCACACCAGACGGTGTCGTCCCGATTGAAGATGCGGAAGCTGTTTGCGTGCAGATGTGGGAGTCCGGCGCATTCAATGAGAGCGATCCGACATCGGCAACGTCCGCCCCGGGGACCGCCCCGCCCGAGTTCACCATGTGCGTCACGGATCAAGGCGAGGCGGCCGTCGTCCCGGGGAAGATCGAATGCTCAACTCTTCGACTTCATCCTCTGCAGAACTGAGACTGTAGCCGGTTCACCCAAAGGTTCCTGCGGGCCGGTAGACGATGGACGACGTTCGTGCGGCCATCGAGCCCAGCGTCGAGCAGTACGGTGCACACGTCAGCACAGTTCCGGTGTAGCTGGTGCCGTCGTACTGTGATGACCAGCAGTTGTTGAACCCCTCTGCCGACCGGATGTTGTTGTCCCATCCGGAACCGAGACTTGGGAACCCGAAAGTGGTGCCGTAGCATCCGCTGCCAGCGCCCCAATGGACACGGACAGACCCGGTGCGGGATGTCCCCGTCCAAATCTTGCCCACGGTGACGGTCGCCGCGGCTGCAGCACGCGCGGACACGTCGTTCGGGTAAAGCTTCTCGTAGTCACCCGGCGCACCGTCCGCGATGAACTGTTCCGCCTCCTCGACAGTGTCGAAGCAGGAGATGACAGTGGGGATTTCTTCGGGGGCGGGTTCACCCTCGGGAATCGCCACGCCGCCGACGGTGCACGCCGTGGGCTCGGATGACGCGAGCGCAGACGTGGGAGTGAAAAGTGCAAGCACTGCGACGAGTGCCGCTGACGCGGATAGGAATCGTTTGAACAAGGGAAGCTCCTCCGGTAGGGGTTGGATTCGCTTCGTTATGTCCAAGCCCGAGTCAGGAGTTCCCGCCGAGCGAGCGCACTAAGTCCTACATCCGCGTCACGGCGCGGATCGGAGCCATCGACGTTGACTCAAACTCTGCACTTCTTCGTCAAAAGTCCATGCAAATGAATCGGCAGCTTGAGGCCTCGAATCGTTCTCGAGCCTCCGTCTGCGCTGCGAGTGCCGCGCGGGGGACGGAGCCATCGTCGAGAAGTTCCGCTCGCTGGTCGCACCGGGCGGCCGAGAGCACCGCGGGCGAGGTGCCAACGAAGTTTCAAGGTCTCAGGGCGCTTCCGCCCGGCGGTGACAAGATGGGCGTTCGAGATTCATTGCCGAGTCGGGACGACCGACGGCACAGCAAGAGAGGACGTTAGTCCTCGTTGTTCGCCCAACGCGATGACTGCAGAGGTTCGGACAGACGCTGCTGCTCTTCGCTTCAGCGACCGTCCACGGACTCTTCCGGGCCGACCAGTTCGACGGACCTCGACTCATCGCGATAGCGGGCCGGGCGCTTAGGACGGTGGTCATCCCCTCTCTCTGTTGATGGAGCTATGGGTCGCGGACGTCCGGCGCGCACCACTGATGCCGAACTTCGCCGATGCCCCATCCGACCCGGACCCGCACTGGTACTGGATTCGTGGCAACCTGGTGGATGGATTCCTTTCCGGTGGTCGCACACAGGGAGCTGTAGGAAACGCGAACCTGCTGGGTTTTCTCTGCCTCTTGACCGCTCTCGTCTGCATCGCCCAATTGCTCGCGCAGCAGCGCTCAAGGCTCTACTTGGCCACGGTGGCGACCGCGAGCATGTGGTTGCTCATCCGTACCGGCTCCGCGACTGTCTTGGGCGCGGCGGTAGCGGTCGTGGTTACCACCGCGTTCGTCATCGCCTTCCGGAGTATCCGCTCCCGACGTGGCCGAGCGCTGATGTCTGCAGGCGTCGGCGGCATCGCGGCACTCACTTTCGCTGTGATGCTTCTTTTCCGTGAGCCGCTGACACACCTCCTCGGTCGACAGGTCACGTTTACCGGGCGCGTGAAAATCTGGGAAGCAGTGTTGGAGCGCGCCGGGCGGTCGCCGGTCATAGGTCACGGCTTCGCGACTCCATGGCTTCCAGGGGATTCCGGCTTCGCAAGCTGGATCATCGACCATTCCATCGTTGTGTTTCAGGCGCACAATATCTAGTTGGACGTCTACTTGCAGCTTGGGGCGGTTGGCGTTGTCTGCCTCACGGCCGTCGTCGTCCAGGCGCTTCTGAAAAGCTGGAGGCTCGCCACTGCCGTTCGGTCTCCGTTGGCGCTTCTTCCTCTGATGTTCGTGATGGTGCTCCCCGTTCAAGTGCTGACGGAGTCCACCGCGGTAGCGAGTTGGGAGTGTTCGACTCGAGGTTGAATGTCAGTGGGCGCGAATGTGGCGCGGGGTCGTGGACGATGACTGCATGGGCTCCTTCGGGTTCAATGCTCGATACCCTGCGGCGCGCTGCTACGCGTTCGGACGCTCCATGGAACGACTTGTGCCATTCACGTGAAGCTCGAGCAATATCCTGGCGCTGTGATTGTGATCCTTGACGCGAACGTGCTCGTCTCAGACCCACTGCTGAGAGGATCCATCTGGCCGCAGCTCACGGATGCGATCTCCGGAGGCCGTGTAGAGGTTCTTCTTCCACGCCTCGCGCTCGAAGAGGCCGTGGCAACTTACCGTCGGCGGCGAGAGGCGAAGGCGGTCGAGATTCAGGCGGTCGGCAGACGTGCGTCACTCGAGGTTCAGAAGCACCTTGGTCGAGCAGTCGCGTCAGCGCTCAAAGAAGCGAAGAAGTACCCGAAGCTCATCTCGAAGGCTCTCGAAGAGGTGGGGGTGGACGTGCTCGATGCACCGCAGGTCTCACACGAGGACGTGGCGCGACGTGCAATCGGCCGACGGCGTCCGTTCGACGACGCTGGATCCGGATATCGCGATGCCCTTCACTGGATGTCCGTGCTGGAGATCGTGGACGACCGCTACGAAGGAAGCAACATCATCTTCGTCAGCGCAGATCGACGGGCTTTCGGAGCGTCAGGTAAGTCGAGTGACAACCTCCACCCCCACCTCGTGGAAGAGCTGGAGAAGAGGGATGCGCGGGCGCCATGGTTCCGGTGGCTGCAGCACCTCACCCAACTGACGGTCCCTGGCGTTTTCCACGATGAGATAGAGCCGGCGTACGCGATCTCTGTCACCGCCGGGGAGCTAGGTGGTTACCTGCACGCGCAACTATGGGAAACGAACATCGCTGAGTTGCTTCCGCGCCAGCTCGGGACAGGCGGCCAGGTCGCAGCGGTATCCATCCTGGACGTCGGTGAGCCCGTGGTGGGTGAGATTCAGGTTCGCCAGTACTGGGAGTACCGGAATCACCGTGCCGACTTCGTGATGATGATAGATGTCGAGTTGGCATTGCAACGGGTCCAGTCGTCGGACGCGGACGCGGACGCGGACGCGGATGTCGATGTCGAAGAAGAGGTGGTTGTGTTGTCGTTCGGTGCGGCCGGCCACGTCGATGTCTCGGTCTCCCGCGAGGGGCTACTTTTCAGCAATCTCGAGCTTGAGTCGTTCACAGAGAACACGCCGTCGACATAGCGATTGTCGCTGTCGCTGCCGTCCCTGAGGCGTGCTGGCGCGCCAACGGTTCGGAGGTACCGCGAGGCGAAGACGCTTCCTTGGAAATCTCCGAGGCGCTGGCTGCGAAGCAAGACGTCACCTTGCTCAGGATGAGATCGACCCGGCTCCGCCTGTGCAGTTCAGTGAACCGGTCCGCTCCGTCGCTCTGAGACCAAACTCCGGCACCACAGGAATCGAGTCAGGTTGCCGATGTCATAGCTCCGTCCAAAGCCTTTCACTGCTTGCCAGAACTGGGAGTCCACCTCCTCTGTCCCCCGTTTGGAGGTCAGAGATGGCGGTGAGGTCGCGGCTACGGGTTCGGCAACGCATCCCCTGGACGAGCGAATCAGAGCTCATAGGTCACAGACGTGCCACTGCTTGCGATGGGCAAGCGTTTGAATGAGCCTAAGTACAGGATTATGGACAAATACATACAGGCAAGGGGTTCTGAGGCCCGGCGCATAAACATGCCGACGGGCGTTTTCGGCCCAATCCGTCGAGGTTGTCCCCCAAATGGTGGACGCGGAAGGGTAGTGATGGACTTGTTGTCCCCCCTTCGGGGGACAAACACGCCCGCCGAACCCCGACGGTTGACTTCAAATAGAAGGCAACAGATACTGCATTAGGCTGCGCCGAAGATCTCGGGCAGCCATGCTGACATCACTTCCGGGGGGATCCTGTGAGCAACGAAATTCGACCCGCAGACGGTTCGAGCACGACTGCCGCCGCCGCTTCGACACCGGCGTGGGTATTTCTGACCTTGGGTCTCCTTGCCGCAGTGGCGGTCTGGTCTCCGTTGACGGGATCCGCGATTGGTATGGCCTTCGTGGCAGCGATCTGCGCCGTCGGCATACTTCTTGTATCGAAAGCCACCGCTACTTTTGCGGCTTCCAGTGGAGCCGCGGCGCCGCTGGTGGCCACCGCTGTGATCCTTGCCGGACTCTTTGCCTGCTCGATTTTCGGCTCCGCGGCCGGTCTGAACTGGCTGCCCTGGGCGGCAGCGGTTGCCGCCGCTCCGGTCGTCGCGTTCGGGCTCTTCGTGGCTGACCGCCGCAGCGCTGCTGTCACTGCCGGTAGCTGAGCGTACTCGCGCGCTGTAATAGGCGGCGGTCTGCGTGCTTTGTTCACGCGGCCTTTTGTGCGCCATAAACCCCACTATTTGGGTAAATCATAAACGCTGGACAAACTCCTGCATTGTGGCTAGCTTCATTTGCGGCGAGAGAAAGCCTCATCGCCGTGAAGAGACCGGAGAAGAAATGACCGCTGTGCTTGAGCGTCCCGCTGAATACCTCGACCTGCTCGAGGAGGAGTTCGATGACATCGATGGGGGTGCCATTACCGTCGGCGCCGTCGTCGGGATCATCACCGCTGCGATTGCGACGGGAGCGGCACTGTACGGGGCCGGTCAGGTCGCTGGTGAGCGGGCGTACTACGCGGGTCTGCGTAACTCGTACTACCAGCAGATCAAGTGGCAGGTCCGCGGCGGAGTCATCTCCTTCGCGGGTTCCATCGGCCTGGCCGGTGCCGTCGCCGGGGGGATCGTGATGACCGGTTTCGAGAACAAGTTCTACTCGATGAGCTAACGAAAGGACCGGCCGGCGGCTCCCGTGACTTTTGGGGGCTGCCGGCCTTCTGCGCCATGAAGACACCAATTGCGATGCAGTATCCGCGCGAGTTGTCCCTCGCAGTCACCGTCAGCGCCGAGATCCCCATGACAGATCTCGGTGACGTTGCTGCGATTGGATCTGCCCTCACAAGAGCGATGCGGCGTAAGGAGATGGCGCCAGCAGGCCCGCTCATCCAGCACACCGCCGTCACCATCGACGGCACCAGAAACTTCGTGATGCGACAGACACGTGCCGAGGAGCCACGTGAGGTTCCCGGGTACGTCACGTCTGCCGCTCATGCACTCGCCCATTGCGTTCTTGCTCGATTCGAGGGCGACGCTTCCGAGCTAGGTATCGTGTACAGCGCCATCGCCGTGTACGCCTACGAGCACGAGATTGATCTCACTGGTGAGTTCCACCTCGTTTTCGTGGAGCAGGTGGATCTCGAGGTCACTGTGGATGTCTTCGCGTCGACAGCGGAGACCCACGCGTGAGAGTTGTTCCCCTTGGCAACCTCACGGACAGTCGTCTGCTCTACGAGAAGCGGCCTCCGATCTTCGGATTCATCGTCGTTGCTCTTGTGCTGACGATTCTCACCGTGACGCTCTTCTGGTCCTTGAACACGATTCGACCCAGTGTCGTCACCGCCGCGGGGGCCATCCAAGGCGCCGACCACGCAACGATTGTGAGCAGCGTGTCTGGGCGAGTATCCGACATCCAAGCTCCCAACGGCTCAGCCGTGGAAGCCGGGGTTCCTGTGCTGACCATCGAGAGCACCGAACTAGCGGTAGAAGCCCAGACCCTCCACGGCCAACGCGACTCCCTCGTCGCGCAGGCAGACCTGCAAGCCCGCTTCACCGATGCGGTCTCGACGGGTAGTAATGACTTCAACATGGATGATCCCGCAGAGGCTCACTTTGGCTATCAGTACGAGTCGTTGCAGAACAAGAAGTCCCAGTTGCGGATAGACCGACCAAGCCTCGAGGCCCAGGGATACACGGCCGTCGAGATCGACAACGCCATCAAGGGAAATCGCCTCGAGATGGTTGAGCTCGACAAGTCCGCCCTCGCCGAATCCACGAAAATCGAAACAGACCTTCGGACACAAATCAAGGAAGTGGACATCCGACTCGGCAGCCTCGAGACGGGCAAGTCCGCCTACACCGTGACGGCCGGCCAGGCCGGAGAGGTGTACCTCGACGCGCGGGTCACCACCGGGAGCGTTATCTCGGCTGGAACCCCCATCGGGACGATCTCCTCAACTGAGAATGGCATCAAGCTCGATACGTACCTATCCGTCACGGACCGTCAGTTCGTCGACGTTGGCGATGAAGCTCGAGTGACGGTCTCAGGTCTCCCCGCTACCGACTACGGAAACGCGACCGGCAAGGTCGTCGCCATCGACTCTGATGTCACCACGGTGGCCGCGGAAGGTGCGGGAGACTCGTCGCCAAGCTCGAGCTACTTCGTCGCCCAGGTCGAGATCGAGCACCCGTACATCACGAGCAACGCAAACGGGAAACATCAACTCGTGAACGGCACTGCCGTTGAGGTCTCGTTGACCTACAACAAGACGACGTACTTCGAATACTTCCTCCACCTCCTCGGGCTGAAGTAGTCCTCCCCAATCGTCGGATGGACAGACAGGAACTGAATTGTCTAGAGCAACACACGTCCGCCAGCTGGATCAGTCCGACTGCGCCGCGGCTTGTCTCGCATCAGTGGCGTCCACCTACCGCCGCCAGACGTCGATCACGCAACTTCGCGACGCATTGGGTACCGGGATCAAGGGCACGACCATCCGGGGTCTCGTCAACGGGGCCGAGGCTCTAGGGTTCGAAACATCCGCCGTGCGCATTGAAAAGGAAGCGCTCTCGTCGAGCTTCACGCTTCCTGCCATCGCACATGTCACCTTGCCGGGCTCAGTCAACCACTTCGTGGTCCTCCACAAAGTCGGACGCAAGCGAGTGAAGATTGGAGACCCTGCGGCCGAGAAAGCGCGATGGACGCGTCAGAGTGAGTTCCTCAAAGACTTCTCGGGAATCCTCGTCCTTCTCGCACCAGGATCCGAGTTTGTCCAGAACGCACGGGAACAACGGAGCAACCTCGCACGGTTCGTCCGGCTGCTCACGCCGCAGATGAGTCTCTTCGTCTGGGCGGTCCTCGCCTCCCTGATTCTCACGATCCTCGGCATCGCGGGATCGATGGTGACGAAGGTGCTTTTCGACGAGGTCGTGCCGTACAGCCTCGAAAGCCTGCTCATGCCGGTGTTCTTGCTGTTCGGAGCCGTGTTCATTGTGCAGAACCTGCTGCAGTTCGTGCGGCAGTGGATCGTGCTCCACCTATCCCAACGGATCGACTTGCCACTGATCCTGGGATTCTTCCGACACATCTACGGCCTGCCGTTCCGGTTCTTCGCAAGCAGGCCGGTCGGCGACATCCTCACTCGGTTCGGCGACGCCATGACCATCAAGAATGTCCTGACTGGCGCTGCCCTCACGGTCGTGATGGACGTCGTGATGGCGGTGATAGCGGGCGTGGTCCTGTACTCACTGGACCAGACGCTCTTCTTCGTCATCGCCGTGTTCGTGATCGTCGCCGTCGTGCTCATCCTGTCATTCCGGGTGCCGTTCAAGAACGTCAACCAGAAACAGATGGCTCAAGCATCCGTCCTCAACTCGCGCATCATCGATGGCCTGAAAGGCGTCGAGGGGGTCAAGATCGAGGCGAACGAGAAGCGTGAGATGGAAGGGCTCGAGCGCGAGTACGTGCGGAGCCTCCGCATCTCGTTCAAAGAGGGAATGCTCGACAACGCACAGTCATCCATCATGGGTCTCGCGCAGGCATTCGTGGGCCTGATACTTCTCATCCTGGGCACATCTCGCATCCTGCAAGGGGATATGACCATAGGAACGCTGATGGCCTTCATCGCGCTGGCCAACTTCTTCGTCGATCCAGTTACGCGTCTCATCGGGCTGCAGCTCAGCTGGCAGGAGGCGGCCCTTGCGCTGAAACGGGTAGGCGAGATCCTCGACTACGAATCGGAGCCAGATTCGTCCGACGAGCTGCGAGGGGCTATCGCGTCCACGGGGGACATCACTTTCGACGAGGTGTCGTTCGGATACTCGCTGCGTGAGCCAACCCTCCGAGACCTCTCCTTCCATATCGCGCCCGGGTCGAAGGTCGCGTTCGTCGGATCCAGCGGCAGCGGGAAGTCCACGATTGCTCGGATGCTTCTGAAGGTGCATGACCCTGACCAGGGCACCATCAGCTTCGGCCCGGTGAACGTCGGTGATCTCGATCCGAAGGATATTCGGCGAGCGGTTGGATACTGCCCTCAGAACGTGCAGCTTTACGCGCGGAGTGTGCTGGAGAACGTCAAGATGTCCAATCCCGACGCGAGCGACGCCGAGGCATACTCGGCCCTTCGAAAGTGCGGGATGGCGGACGTCGTCGCCCGCCTACCTCAGAGCGCTGCGACAGTTCTGGACGAAGGCGGCATGGGGTTGTCTGGCGGTGAACGCCGCCGTATCGCGCTCGCTCGAGTGCTGATGAAGCGCGTCGACCTGTATGTGTTCGACGAGGTCACCAGCGATCTCGATCCCACAAGCGAGGTCGAAGTCATGCAGGCAATCTACGACCATGTCGGTGATTCGACAGCAGTCTTCATCGCGCACCGACTCGCGACCGTGTCAGGTTGCGACGCCATCTTCGTGTTGGACTCGGGCCGCATTGTCGAATCGGGAACCCACGATGAACTCATTGAGCTTCAGGGCGCATACGCCAAGATGTGGCGTCTCCAGAACGACCAGGTACCTGACTTCCGGAAGCGACGTCACCTGTCCACGCGGCGCCGAGGCGCTGAGGCGCAGCAGGTGAGCGCGATGCAGTACCTCGACTGATCCGAGCCCAGAGCCACTGGTCCCGTCCCCGCCCGCGCTCCGGTCTACGTGGCGGATACGTCGGCTGAGCCTGCGATTCTAGATCTGAAGTGGACTGATGAGGCTCCGTTTCGGCGCACGATGAAAGCAGCTCTGATCTGGAGAAACGCGGTGGCCGCGGAACTTTCCAAGGCTTAGCGTGGAACTGCCTTGAGAATTACTCTCTCGGATCCCTTGAGCCTCAAGGCATCGAGGAATAAACGAACACGGCCACAGCAGGTCCTGTTCGTTTATTCAGGGCCATCTGTTCGTACATGGAAGAGCCGGTCAGAAGTTATTTCTGACCGGCTCTTCCTGTCGCATCCGACATGTCCGCGCCTTCTTGGATAGCGCTTCGTCATCGGAAACAAGCCGTCCACCGACCCTCGTGTCACGTCGAGTCAGCCGACAGTGCTTCACGCACATCCGTGACGGTGTCCACGGGGCGCACGATGCCGTCAGCGTCACGTCGAGCTCGACCCGCAATACTGGTGCGGTATCAACCCCCAGCTATGTAACTGGTGATTCACATGAAGAGAAACAATCGATTCGTGATCTGGGGACTGCTCGCGGCCGGCATAGTCTTGTTGATCGCCTGGGTTTTCGGTGTGATTGCGTACGGATATGAGGTCGACGCCTCCGCCGGTATCGGGACGCTTCGAACCCAGGACATCGCGCTCGGTGCGGGAAGCGCTCTGTGCTTCGTCGTGGCCATCATCCTCGCCGTGACGTCGCGGCGCCGAGCCCGTCGACACCACCTCTGACTCAGGAGTGACAGAGGTCGTGCCCGGATGTCGGGCACGACCTCCGTCCTCGGTAGCGCTGCGGAAGACAGAGGTCATGTTGCTGGGCGTCAGTGTCCCGCGGTGACGACGCGACCGCTGCGGCTAGCTCTGGAACGGATGCAGTCGGAGCACCGAGCATTCGATGACCCCCGGCACGACCGCGGCCTCGCCATCGTCGGTGACGCACGTCGTGAACTCTTCGGGCGCGACTCCAGGTACTGGGGTCGCCGACAGCGGGTCGTTGTCTTCGAAGGCACCGCCCTCCCACATCTGGATGCACATCGCTTCCGCATCCGCGATCGCGACGACGCCGTCCGGGGTGGCAACACTCGCCGATGCACCAGACAGCGTCCCGTCGGAGTTTCGGTACGGGCCTTCGAGGCAATGAACGATGGTCGTCTCAGTCACGGGGCGCTCGTCGAGTAGCACGACGCCGGCAACGCCGGCGCCGGCGACCGCCAGGACGCCGCCCGCGATGGACAGACGGCCCCAGATGGTCGTCCACCACTTCGGGCGCGACAGATCGCGGCGCATCTGCTCGACGAGGAGGTCCTGCACTTCCCGGTGGTGAGGCATCCGCTCACTCATGCGTTCGCCTCCTCTGCCGTCGGCGAGTACTCATGGAGTTCCCCGCGCACCCGATTCTTCACTCGAGACAGCCGAGAGGTGACGGCCCCCTCGGGCATTCCCAGAACGACCGCGGCTTCGGCGACCGGGAGCTCATGGATGACGCAGAGGACGAGGACGCTTGCTTCGCGCGGGTTCAGGCGAAGAAGCTCTTGACGGACACTCTCTGAGATCCTCATGGAGTCCATCGCCCGGGCGACCTCATCCGCGTGATCTGCAACGTCGCCGTCGTGCAGAACGCGCCGAAGTAGACGGTGATATCGCCGCCGGGCCCGCAAGCCGTTCTTGGCGATGACGGATGTGGTGGCCAGCAACCAGGGCAGCACGGAGCCGTCGATGACCCGAACCTTGTCGCGCTTGCGCCACAGTTCGAAGAAGGCCGTCGCCGCGACCTCCTCCGCATCCCGGCTGGTGGGCATGAGCACGAGCGACAGGCGGAAGACCGGCATCTGGTGCCGGTCGTGCAGCCAACGGTAAGCCGGTTCGTCGCCGCGGGACAGCCGGTAGAGGAGCTCGCCGTCAGTGGGCGGGTCGAGCGTGAGCCCCTCCGACACGATTTCACCTCACACGTCACGGTCGATGTCCAGACCTCCGTCAAGTCTAGGCGTCGGTTTTCGGATGCAGGTCGCTACCGCCACCGCCGCTGGCACCGCTGAACCCGCCTCGGAAAACCCCGCACAGGACCTGTGAATGCGGCGGGCCGCTTTGAGATCCGGCCCCGGTCATGATGGTGTGATCCAGTGCGACCGCCTGCTTCCCCCCAGAACGATCCCCTGAACGACCCCTCTCAGGGCGATCTCCCGACCGACACCTCGTCCGTCCCGAAGGCTCGACCCCGTCGGCGTCGCGGACGTCTGATCGGCGCCATCAGTGCGCTGGTCGTCGTGGCCGTGGTCGCTGTGGGGGCCGTCGTCTACGCCCAGCTGCAGGGGAACATCACCACCGCCCCGCTGCGCTCCGACCCCGACACGTCGACGGGTGAGCCGCAGCTGGCAGAGGGCGACCTCAACATCCTGCTGCTCGGATCCGACTCCCGGGCGCTCGCGTCCGACGGGTTCGGCGAAGACGACGGCAGCGAACGCAGCGACGCCATGGTGCTGGCTCACGTCTCGGACGACAGCACCCGGATCGATGCGGTACAGCTCCCTCGCGACACCGTCGTCGACCTGCCCGCATGCGACGACACCGGACGTGGCTCGTACGAGGGTGGATACGGGATGCTGAACTCCGCGCTGGAGTACGGACCGGCGTGCTCGGTCGCGGCGGTCGAGCAGCTCACCGGCGTCACGATCGATCACTTCGTGCAGATGGACTTCGAAGGATTCATCGGCATGGTCGACGCGATGGGCGGCATCGACGTGTGCCTCCCCGAGCCGCTGCAGGATGGTCACGCACGCCTCGACCTGCCCGCCGGTGCGCAGTCGGTCAACGGCGAACAGGCGCTCGCGTTGGCGCGCACGCGGCACGCGCTCGCCGAGGAGAGCGACATCGCCCGCCTCGGTCACCAGCAGATGGTCCTCTCGGCGATCGTGCAGAAGGCGACCAAGTCCGACGTGCTCGTGCGCCCCGACCGCCTCTACGCCTTCCTCGACGCGGTGACCTCTTCGATGACGGTCGACCCAGGGCTCGGCGGGTTGACCGATCTCGCGGGTCTTGCGGCCAGGGTGGCGAATGTGCCGATGAGCAGCGTCACCTTCGTGACGATGCCCACGGTCCCGGCACCCGAGGATCCGAATCGCGTCGTGCCGACGGCGGATGCCGATGTGATCTTCCGCGCGCTCGTCGATGATGCGCCGCTCGTGCTCACCACCGACGAGGTCGCGCCCGACACGACGGTGCGCACCGCCCCGGTGCAGATCCTCAACGGCGCCGGCGTCGCAGGCCTCGCATCCCGCGTGTCGGAGGATGCGACGGGCTACGGGTACACGGTGTCGGGGCTCGCGAACGCCGACGCCACGGACCTCACGGTGATCACGGCCGCAGACACCCCCGACGCACAGCAGACCGCGCAGGCGCTGGCCTCCGAGCTGGGACTCGCCGTCACGGTGCAGACGGGGGACGTCGATGGCGTACAGATCCTGCTGGGAGCCGACTACACCGAGCTGACCTCCCAGCCCCGGGCGACACCGCCTCCGTCGCGGCCCGTCGACGCGGTGAGTCGCAGCGCCGACACCGATCTGTGCGTCGGATAGCGCAGGCGCTCGGACCTGCGTCGTCTTCGCAGCGACCCAGGTCGCCTTCTCAGCGACCCAGGTCGTCGACGCTCGCGACGACGGTGGCGTAGAGATCGGCGATGCCCGCGAGGGCCGCGCGGTGCAGCTGCTCGGCGGGCACGTCGCCGGCGACCGACGGAAGGCTTCGGGTGGCGGTCGCCGCGGCGACGACCGTGGGCCGGTTGCCGCGCAGGAACGCGCCTTCGGTGGTGTAGTTCACGCACATGTGGGTCATGAATCCGGCGATCACGACATCCTCGTGACCCGCGGCGTCTACGAGGTCGCCGAGCTCGGTGCCGACGAAGGAGTTCGGCGCCTTCTTGACGACGACGGCCTCGCCGTCGATGGGGGCGACGCGCTCGTGGATCGCCCCGATGTCGTCGCGGATGTCGTACGCCGAGCCCGCGCCGCCGTCGTGCTGCACATGGATGACCGTCGCACCTGCCGTGCGGGCACGGGCGAGCAGGTCGGCCGCGGCGTCGAGCGCGGCATCCCACCCCTCGAGCTCCATCTCGCCGCGGGTGTATGTGTTCTGGAAGTCGACGAGGACGACGGTCGATGCCGCGAGAGCCGCGGGCCGATCGACGGTGCCGCCGAGGGCGCGCAGAGTGGCAGAGGTGGTCATCCTCGAAGTATGCGCGGGGTGTCCGACACCGTCAACATGGCCCCGCCACCGCGGGGAGAGGGCAGACTTAGGGGAGCCTTAGTTTCATGATCCAGGAGATGCCATGCCGGAACAGCCCCGACGTACGCCCAGCCAGGCGGTCCTCGCCGTCGAGAAGGTCGAGCAGGTCAGCCCTGAACTGGTGAGGATCACGGCCGGGGGCGACGGGTACGCGGACTTCACCGACAACGTCTACACCGACAAGTACGTCAAGATCCTGTTCGCCGATCCGCGACACGGGCTCACCCCGCCGTACGACCTCGCGCAGCTGCGCGCGCAAGGTCCGGAGAAGCTGCCCACGCCCCGCACGTACACGATCCGCTCGTCCGACCCCGAGCAGCGACGTCTCGTCATCGACTTCGTCGTGCACGGCGACGAGGGGATCGCGGGTCCGTGGGCTCGGCAGGCGCAGCCGGGCGACACGATCGTCGTCAGTGGCGCCGGTGGCGGCTACCGGCCCGACCCCGAGTCGCCCTGGCACCTGCTCGTCGGCGACCACACGGCACTTCCGGCGATCTCGTCGGCGATCGAGGCGATGCCGGCGGATGCGGGCGGGCACGTCGTCCTGACGGTGGCGGATCCCGCGGACCGCATCCTTCCCGACGTCCCGTCCGGTGTGACTCTGCGGTGGACCGAGACCGACGACGAGCTGCTCACGGTGCTCGCCGACCTGCCCTGGGCCGACGGGCACCCGGGTGTCTTCGCGCACGGTGAGCGCGGCACGATCAAGCAGGTCAGGGCGCTGCTGAAGCAGCACGACGTGCCGCGAGAGCGGCTGTCGATCTCGGCGTACTGGGCGCGAGGCCGCGCCGAAGACCAGTTCCAGGCCGAGAAGCGCGAGCCCATCGGCCAGATCGAGTAGGCGGTCTGGCAGCGCCTCGCGTGTGATTCCGTCAAACTTGTACTCCAAGTGTGGTACAAGTTGTGTTAGGCATATGACACAAAGACGAGGTGGGGGACGATGATTCCGAGAGAAGCTGGGTGGACCTTCGGTGATGCATTGGCGGTGTTCTTCTCCTTTCCGGTCACCTCGCTCGTGATCGCCCTCTTCCTCGCGTTGGCCTGCGAGGCGTGGGCCTCCAGGACTGCACACGCGAGAGACGCCGTCGCTCCGCTCTCCGCGAAGAGCATCCACTCGTTGCGAGCGAAGTACCGTTTCGCCCATGCACTGCTCGCGGCGGTCGGAATCGTGATCATCGTCTGGTTCGTGGGGGAGGTCGTGGTCCGCGGGTACCTCGTCGCCGTCCCGGAAGAGCTCTCCTGGGTGAGGTTCGTGGCCCCGATCATCGGCGCCGCTCTCGGGCTCGGTGCCGTCCTTCTGCAGATCGTCGTCAGCGGCTCGGAGGCGCCGGAAGAACCGGGGACCCTCGTGCCGCGGCGCACGTGGGCGAGCTTTAGCGAACCGCGCGATCTCATCGGCGCCTTGTTCGTCGCGCTCGTCCTTCTGACGACGACCATCGCCGCCGGGATGGCCGCATCCGCGGATCGGTGGGGGGTCTCCAACAGCGTCGAGCTGCCCGTTCCGAACCTCGCGATGGTCGATCCGATCAGGCTCCCGTTCTTCGGCTGGGCCTATGGCATTCCCGTTCTCGTCAGTGCGGGCATCCTGCTCCTCGTCGTGGCGGCGCTGCTGCAGAAGAACGCCAGCCGATCCTTCATTCGTCCTGAGACCGTCATGGCCGAACGGATCGCCCGTCGACAGGTGGCTACGGGAGGCGTACGCATCGCGACGGCGGCACTCCTCCTGGCGCTCGCCGCATCGTGGAGGGTGATCGCCGGAGCGGGCTCGGTGTCGAGTCTCGAGATCAGCGGCGAGAACGACGGCAGACCGTACGAGGTGATCTGGCGATTTGCAGAGTTCGCCACGGCGGCCGGATGGGGTGCACCGATCGCGGAGGTCGTGGCCTTGACGCTGCTTCTTCTCGTCGTCATCCGGTACTCCCGCGACGTCGCGTGGCGTCGGCTCTCCCACGATCGAGCACTGCAGTACCAGGCTGCCCGATGAAGAAGGAGTCCGTGGTGCTGACGACGACGGACAGCAACCCGGCGTCCGACATCCATCGACAGCTACGCGGCCTCATCGTCTCGGGCCAGCTGGGCGCGAACGAGCGCTTGCCGACCGTTCGACAGGCAGCGAGTGACCTGGGGGTGGCCCCGGGAACGGTGGCGAAGGCGTACAAGCTCCTCGAGCAGGAGGGCCTCGTGGTCAGCCGGACGGCGGCAGGCACGAGGGTCGCCGAGTCGGCTGCCCTGCTGCCTGCGGCGGTCATGCGGCGTATCCGCGACCTCGTCGACGAGGCTGCCTCGACGGGATCGAGTGTCGACGATGTGGTCAACGTCCTGCGCGTGGTCTGGCCGGAGACCTCCGGATCTTCGCAGAGCGGCGCCTGACCTGTAGGCGTTCGAGTCTGCGCGGCTCAGAACCCTTCGGGTTCCCGTGGCGTGTACGCGGCCTGCAACTGCTCCAGTTCGGAGTCTTCGAGCCGGATGCCGGCGGAGGCGACGGCGTCGTCGATGTGCGACGCCTTCGTCGCACCGACGATCGGCGCGGTCACCGCGGACTGCTGCGCGACCCACGCGAGCGCGATCTGTGCACGGGAGACCCCTCGCTCCTCGGCGACGTGAGCGACGGCCTCGACGATGGCTCGGTTCGACTCCTCTTCACGGCGGTAGAGCGTCGCACCGAACGCGTCCGTCGCGGTGCGCGCCGTCTTCTCGTCCCAGTCGCGTGTGAGCCTGCCTCGCGCCAGGGGCGACCACGGCAGCACACCGACCCCGGAGTCGAGGCAGAACGGGTGCATCTCCCGCTCCTCCTCGCGCTGCAGCAGGTTGTACTGGTCCTGCATCGAGACGAATCGTGTCCAGCCGTTCCGCTCCGCGACGTGCTGCGCCTTCGCGAACTGCCACGCCCACATCGACGACGCCCCGATGTACCGGGCCTTGCCCGAGCGGACGACGTCGTTCAGCGCCTCCATCGTCTCTTCGATCGGCGTCTGGGGATCCCAGCGATGGATCTGGTAGAGATCGACGTGGTCCGTGCCGAGCCGCTTCAAGCTCGCATCGATACCCGACAGGATGTGCGCCCTGCTGAGTCCGGCCTGGTTGGCACCTGGTCCCATGCGGCCGTGCACCTTGGTGGCGACGACGACCTCCTCGCGGCGCGCGAAATCGCGCAGCGCCCGTCCGACGAACTCCTCGCTGGTGCCGTCGGAATACACGTCGGCCGTGTCGAACGTCGTGATCCCGGCCTCCAGTGCCTGCCGGATCAGCGGCCTGCTGGTCTCCTCGTCGAGCGACCACCCGTGCGCGCCCCGGTCCGGTGCGCCGAAGCTCATGCATCCGAGAACCACGTTCGAGATCCGCAGCCCGGAGCTGCCGAGCCTCACGCTGTCTGCCGTGTCGAGCATCTGAGATCTCCCTCGAGTTCGTGGTGTCGGATCGATGCTCTCACGGTGTGCAGCGGTCGGGCGCGGACCGCCGGATCCCGGGGGTCGCGTGTGTCAGAGGAAGACCCGGAGGTACTCGCCGATCTTCTCGCCGCTCTGCTCGGGCGTGACCTCGACGCTGAGCCGAGCTCGGACGCCGTCGGTGCCGACCTCGATCGGCATCGCCCCGCATCCCATCATCGGCCCGTGGTCGACGCCGTCGATCACCAGGCAGACGCTGCCGAGACCCGCCTGTTCGCGAGGTTCGACCACGTAGTAAGTGTGCCCTTCGGAGTCCTCGCCGAGCAGGCGAGCCGTATCCGGGACCACGCTGTCGCGCTGGTCGGCGCCGACGGAGGAGGGCAGGGGCGCCGACTCGCCGCTGGCGAGCACGTCGACGGTCGGGGCGTTCATGCAGCCCGCGAGAAGCGTGATCGTGCCGAGAGCGAGAACGCCGCACATCGACGGGCGGAGAGGAGAACGGTTCATGCGCACACGATAGACGACCGGTGCGACTCCCGCAGTGCCGGCAGGCGGGTCAGCGCGGGAGAGGAGTCTCGGAGGCCACGACCTCTGCCGTCATGGGCACTGCGCCGAGGATGCGCGGGAATCCGTCGACCCACTCGACGGCGATCCCCTCGGCGGCCAGCCCCTCGGGGCGGATCGCGATGTCGAGGAGCGGGAGCGCGAGGTCGCTGAAGCGGGCGGCGATCACCTCGTCGAGCCGATCTGCGGTGGCGGCGTGGATGAATCCGGCGTCGTCGAGATGCACGCCCCGGGTCGACACGACGTACTCGCCGAACCCTCGGCTCATCTCCCAGTCGTCCTGGATGGCGATGTGGTGGATCAGATCGGACATGACAGCTCCTTAATGAAACGGCTTCGTAGCATTAATGGTAGAGTATGCCCATGACGGGAAAGCGCGGGCGGCCCTCCGCGGCGGAGGCGGGTGCCAGGGATGAGCGCGTCATCGACGTCGTCGTCGCCGTGTTGACCGGGGAGGGGCTCGAGGCGTTGACCCTCGACCGCGTCTCCGCCGACGCTCACGTCGCCAAGCGCACGCTGTACACGGTGTTCGGCGACCGGGCAGGGCTCGTGCGCGCGGCGGTCCGCCGACAGCACGCCTACCTCGGGGATGCCGGAGACGGGGCGGCCGACCTGCGATCGGCAGCCCGCGGCATCCTTCGTCATCTGCTCGGGGACGAGGCGATCGGGGTGCACCGTGCGATCACCGGTGCCGCCGCCCTGCATCCGCTTCTCGCCCGCGAGTTCTACGAGGAAGGGCCGGCGCGGGCCCAGGGGTTCCTCGCCGCGCACCTCCCCGCAGACGCGCCGGTCTCGCCCGCGCTGCTCTTCACCGCTCTTCTCGGTGAGCCGCATCGACGTCGACTGCTGGGCCTCGCCGGGCCGTTCTCCGTCAGCGAGATCGACGCGCAGGTCGACGAGGTGCTCCGGGCGTTCGGCCTGGGCTCCTCCGATCCGGCGCGTCAAGGGCAGGAATCCTCCTCGTCCTGACCGCGCCTGTCAACCGCCCTGCGCTCGCCGCGGTCTCTCCCCGATCATGGAGATCCGACCACACGAGGAGGGCCACCATGTCGAACATCGATGCTTTCGCCAACAGCTTCCCGCCGGAGATGCCCGGGATTCCCCCCGTCGACGACTTCCGCGACGGCACGTTCCCGACGGACACCGCGCAGCCCCAGACCCAGGAAGACGATCCCCTCGACGCGGAGATCGGAGAGAACGGTCAGGGCGATCTCGCGCCCGAGGACGAGGGGGCTCCGCACAGCGGGGACGCCCCGACCGACCTGCGGGACGGCACCGAGTGAGCGACGGCCACGAAGGCACGGCCCCTGCCGGGGGAGCCGCGCCCTCGGAGGAGGGCATCGCCGCGCTCATCGAGGAGCGCGACGGCGACGACCCCGGGCAGGTGACGGATACCCCCGCAGGAGGAGCAGGCGCGGACTCGGGCGGGTCCGGCGCGGTACGCGTCGATCCGTCGTCGGAGTCATCCGTGGCTGACGAGTCGGTGCACAATGACGAACCCGGCGTGGGTACCCGTCGCTCGGGGGACTGACGGCGGAGAGAACGGCGCGTCGGGAGGAGAACCGCGCGTCGGGAGGAGCGGAGGCGACATCCCCTCCTCCCCACACGCAGTTCTCCTCCCTACGCGCGCGCCCCGCGCGAGGCGTCCTTCCGCAGCGCGCGGAGCGGTCGTAGGCTTCTGCGGTGAGTGACGTACGGGACGACGGCCCCTTCTTCCACGGCACCAAGGCCGATCTGCGACCGGGTGACCTGCTGACGGCAGGGTTCCGCTCGAACTACCGCCCTGAGATCGTGATGAACCACATCTACTTCACGGCCGTGGCCGACGGTGCCGGCCTTGCTGCGGAGCTCGCGCCCGGCGACCGCGAGCCGCGCGTCTACGAGGTCGAGGTGACCGGGGAGTTCGAGAACGACCCGAACGTGACCGACAAGAAGTTCCCGGGCAACCCGACCCGGTCATACCGCAGCACGGCATCGCTGCGAGTGATCCGCGAAGTGCACGACTGGACGCGCCTGACGCCGGAGGCTCTCACCGCGTGGCGGGAGCGGCTCGCCGCCATCCGCGACGATGAGCGTGGCGAGATCATCAACTGAGTCAGCGGCGGGCGATGCGGCGTGCGAGGGCGGCGAGGGTGCGATCGATCACCACGAACACCAGGCCGACGACGATGAGCGCCAGGGTCAGCGCCACGATCCACTGGGCGACGCCGCCGACTCCGAGGACGTCGACGTCCATGAACGGGTAGGGGTACTTCTGGCCGGGTGTGAACTCCCCGCCGAGAGTTCCGTAGACGAAGGCCCAGACGAGGTAGGCGTAGGGGATGAGCGTCCACAGCAGCGGATCGACCCACCGGAACGCGCCCTTGGGGACGAAGATCAGCCAGTCCGCGATCACCAGCAGCGGCGTGATGATGTGGATGAGGTTGTCGGTCAGCGAGAAGATGTCGGAGTCGCCGTCGGCGAATCTCGCCGGCACCAGGACGACCAGGTAGATGAGCATCGTGACGGTGATCGCCATCATCACCGCTCCGCTCGCTCGCGGACTCGGCGTCGAGGTGCCGGATGCCCCCGCCTCACGCAGATCGCGGGCCGTGCGCACGACGAGCAGAGCCACCCAGGCGAGGCAGAGCAGGTTGCTGACCATCGTGTAGAACAGCAGCGTCGTCCCGTTCGGGGCTCCGGTCAGCACGTCGGAATGCCGGACCACGCCGGTGACGATGACCGCGAGAGCGATGATCCGATAGACCAGCGCGACCGGTCGGGAGTTCAGTGCGGCGTGAGCGAACAGCGGGGTGCGGGGGGATTCGGAGACCCGAGTTCCGGATGCCGCCGCGGGCGCGACGTTCAGCGTCGCACCGGGTCGGCGTCGCCGTCGAGGAAGCGCTCGAGGTCGCGCAGCGACGGCGCGGCCTCCCAGTCGCCGGGCACGAGGCAGGCCATCGCGCCGCAGGCGTTCGCGCGCTGCAGAGTGCGCTCGACGTCGAGGCCGTCGAGCAGACCGCTCAGGTAGCCCGCGACGAAGGCATCTCCTGCACCGACCGTGTCGATGGGATCGATCGAGAAACCGGGGGCATCGACCACCGAGCCGTCGGTGAGGACCGACGCGCCCTCCGCGCCGCGCTTGAGCACGACCGTCGCGCATCCCGCGGAACGGAGCCGCGCTGCGGCCTCGTCGGCCGACAGCCCCGGGTAGAGGATCGCGAACTCCTCGGCGCCTCCGAACACGATGTCGGCGCGCTCGGCGAGCTCACGCAGCACCGGACCGGCCGTCTCGGCCGATGCCAGCGCAGAACGGTAGTTGATGTCGAACGTGACGGTGGCCCCCGCATCCCGCGCATGATCGATGGCCGAGTGCAGCGCTGCACGCGCCGTCTCGGACAACAGTGCGGTGATGCCGGTGAGATGCAGCAGCGAGGCGGCGGCGATCCACCCGTCGGGCAGGTCGTCGGGGTGCAGTCGGGATCCGGCCGACCCCGCTCGGTAGTACTGCACGGCCGTCGACGATGCAGACGGTCGCTCCTTCACCATCAACCCGGTCGGGGCTCCGGCATCGGCGATGACGCGCGCGTCGACGCCCTCGGCCCTGATGTCCCGCGCGACGCGCTCGCCGAGGGAGTCGTCGCCCACCCGTCCGAGCCACGACACGGCGACACCCAGGCGGGCGAGACCGATCGCCACGTTGCTCTCCGCGCCTCCGATGCCGAGCGCCATCGCGTGAGCATGCCGCAGCGAACCGATCTCGGTCGTGCGCATGAGCGCCATGGTCTCGCCCAGGGTGACCACGGAGGGCGAGGTCATCGAGCGCACACCTCGACGAAGGCCTGAGCCCGGTCGCGCAGCGCGGCGAGGTCGCCGCCCGAGAACGCATCGCCGAGCAGGGGCCCGCCGACGCTCACCGCGACCGCACCGGCCGCGAGCCACGCGGAGGCGCCGTCGAGGTCGACGCCACCTGACGGCACGGCCACCAGGTCGGGGAACGGGCCGCGAAGGTCCTTCAGGTATGCCGGACCGACCTGTCCTGCGGGGAAGATCTTGACCGCCGATGCACCGGCCGACCACGACGCGAACAGCTCGGTCGGGGTGAGGCCGCCGGGGACGATGGGCACACCCGCATCCGTGGCCTGCTGCACGAACGCGGTCGAGGTGATCGGAGTGACCAGGTAGTGGGCACCGGCGTCGACTGCCTGACCGAGGTCGGCCGACGACGTGACGGTGCCGATGCCGAGGTCTGCCACCTCGCCGAACTGCGTGAGCAGGCGGGGGAAGTGGTCGAACGTGCCGGGGGTGGTGAGCGTCAGCTCGACACTGCGGATGCCGGCATCGACCAGCACCTCGAGAACGGCGTCGTAGTCCTCTGCCCGCTTCGCACGGGCGACGACGATCAGACGGGACTCGACCGAGCGGGGCGGGAGCGCGATGCGGGGGGTGTCACCAGTCATGTACGGTCCCGTCGAGAAGTCGGTTCACCGGCAGATACGCCTTGGTGTATTCGTGAGCGGCTGCGGCCTCTTCGTCGAGCTCGACACCCAGACCCGGAAGGTCACCGGGGTGCAGGAATCCCTCGTCGAAGGTGAACGAGGTCTGGAAGACCTCGAGGGTCTTCTCATTGTGGGGCATGTACTCCTGGATGCCGAAATTGTGGATCGCCAGGTCGAGGTGCAGCGCGGCGGCCATGCCGACCGGGGAGATGTCGGTGGGTCCGTGGATGCCGGACTTGATGCCGTAGATCGCGGCGAAGTCGAGCAGCTTCTTCATGGCGGTGATGCCACCGGTGTGCGTGACGGCCGAGCGCACGTAGTCGATCAGTCGCTCGGTGATCAGCGTCTGGTAGTCGTACACCGAGTTGAAGACCTCGCCGATCGCGAGGGGTGTCGTGGAGTGCTGGCGCACAAGACGCAGCGCGGTCTGGTCCTCGCCGGGGGTGCAGTCCTCGAGCCAGAAGAGGTCGTAGGGTTCGATGTCCTTCGCGAAGCGCGCGGCCTCGATGGGCGACATCCGGTGATGTCCGTCGTGCAGGATGCGCAGATCGGTGCCGAACTCCTCGCGGATCTGGGCGAAGATCCCGGGCATGTGGCTGAGGTAGTTGCGGGTGTCCCAGGTCTCTTCGGCGGGGCGCGCACCCGAGCGCTTGGCCGGCTCGTAGTCGTAGCGCACGCCGGGTCCGGCGTTCGAGACGCCGTAGATCTGACCGAGACCCGGCACGCCGGTCTGCACGCGCACCGCGGTGTAGCCGAGCTCCTTGTAGCCGGTGATCGCGTTGGAGAGCGCCGCATAGTCGGTGCCCGAGGCGTGCGCGTACACCCGCACGCCCTCCCGGCTGGCGCCGCCGAGCAGCTGGTACAGCGGCATCCCGGCCTTCTTGGCCTTGATGTCCCACAGCGCCATGTCGACCGCGGCGATCGCCGCCATGGTCACAGGGCCTCGTCGCCAGTACGGTCCGCGGTAGAGGTACTGCCAGGTGTCTTCGATCCTGTCCTCGTCGCGGCCGACGAGCATCGACGCGACGTGCTCCGACAGGTAGGCGGCGACCGCGAGCTCGCGGCCGTTCAGCGTGGCGTCACCGAGGCCGGTGATGCCGTCGGAGGTCGTGATCTTCAGCGTCACGAAGTTGCGGCCGGGGCTGGTGATGGTGACGTCGACGAGCTCGATGGTCATTGCAGGGGTTCCTCAGCAGTGGGGGTGGAGTGGGGTGCGGCCGCGTGTCGCGGCCGCACCCCGAGTGGGTGCGGCGCGATCAGATCGCGTCGCGGGGGTCCGTCAGGTCGCGGCCTGCGACCTCGGGCATCCAGATCGAGGCGATGAGCGCGCTCAGGGTGAAGATGAACAGCATGATGATGATCGGGATGAACGAGCCGGTGGCGGCCGACACCCATGCGGCGGCGATGACGGGGCCTGCGCCGGTCGCGACGATGGCGGCGATCTCGCGTGCCATGGCCGTGAACGTGTACCGGTTGCGCGCACCGAACAGCTCGGGGAGCGTCAGGTTCTCGAGCGAGGCGAAGCTCATCACCGCGAGGTTGTGCAGCACGACGTAGCCGATGAAGACCTGCAGCGTGACACCGCTGCTGATCATGAGCATCGTCGGGACGATGACGATGAGTGCGATGACCGCCCAGATCATGTACATGCGCTTGCGGCCGAACCTGTCGCCGAGCCAGCCCGAGAGCGGGACGGTGATGAAGGCGACGAGCGACGAGACGATCACGGCGTTGACGCCGATCGAGCGGTCGAGCAGCAGCACGACGGTGATGTAGCTGATCAGGTAGGTCTGGATCATGCCCGAGTTGCCGGCCTGGCCGAACCGCAGCAGGAGGGCGATCGAGAACGCCTTCCAGGGCTTGCGCTCCATCGCCTCGAGGGTGCGCACGTCACCGGTCTCGGTGGCGAGCTTGATCGTGTCCTCCTTGGAGAGGGCCTTGCCGTCGACGACGTCCTCGCGCTCCTCGAAGACCGGGGTCTCCTTGAGGTTGAAGCGCACCCAGATGGCGAAGAGCATGATGACCGCGCTGCCGATGAACGGGATGCGCCATGCCCAGTCGATGACTTCCTGCTCGCTGTAGGCGACGAGCAGGATCGCCCAGATGCCGGAGGCGAGCAGCGTGCCGCAGTTCGTGCCCAGTGCGACGAGCGAGGCGATGATGCCGCGGCGCTTCGCCGGTGCGTACTCGGCGAGCATGACGCCCGCACCCGAGATCTCGGCACCCGCACCGAAGCCCTGCGCGATGCGCAGCAGCACGAGGAGGATCGGCGCGAGCACACCCACCTGGTTGTACGTGGGCAGGAAGCCGATCAGGGTGGTCGCGAGACCCATCAGCAGGATCGTGTAGAACAGCACCTTCGTGCGGCCGGTCTTGTCACCGAGACGGGCGAAGAAGAACGCGCCGACGGGGCGCGCGACGTAGCCGACGCCGTAGGTGGCCATCGCGGCGACGACCGCGACCGCGGGGTTCTCGGACGAGAAGAACAGGTCGGCGAACACGAGCGCGGCGGCCAGCGAGTAGAGCTGGTAGTCCATGAACTCGAGGGCGGTGCCGAGCCATCCGGAGATGGCTGCGCGCACGAGGTCGCGCACCGACCTCTTCTCGGCGGGATCGACGGCCGGGGCCGTCGTCTGGGCTTCTGACATGGGAGGTACTCCTTCGGACCGGGAACAGGTGGGGTGCGCGGGGGCGCGGAGGGGTGTGGCTAGAGGGACAGCAGGACCTTCGCCGAGGCGGACGAGTCGCGAGCGAGCTCGAGGGCCGCGACGGCGTCGGATGCCGGGATGACGTGGGAGATGACGGAGTCGAGCGCGTCGGACTCGGCGAGCAGGGCGATCGCATCGTCGATCTCGGTGGAGAAGCGGAACGCACCGCGGATCGTGAGCTCCTTGGCGAGCATCGGGGCGAGGTTCACTCCGATGTCGGCGTTGGGCAGCATCCCGACCTGCACGATGGTGCCGGCGCGGCGGGCCGCGCGGACGGCCGAGGAGAGCGCGACTCCGACGCCGGAGCACTCGAAGACGACGTCGTACGACTCGTCCTCGATCGTGTCGCGGCCGACGAGCGAGACCTCGGTCGCGCCGAGCGCCTGCGCGCGGTCGAGGGGCTCGGCGCGCACATCGCTGGCGCCCACGACGGATGCTCCGGCGTTGACCGCGGCGGCCACGACGAGCAGGCCGATGGGGCCGGCCCCGATCACGAGCACGCGCATGCCGGTGATGTCACCGGCGAGGCTCACGGCGTGGATCGCGACGGCCAGCGGCTCGGCGAGGGCTGCACGCTCGAGCGGAAGGGAGGCCGGCAGCACGCGGATCATCTGGTCTTCGACGATCAGGAGCTCGGATGCTCCACCCTGACGGTGCGGGTCCGCCGCGGCGCTGCCGAGGTAGTCGCCGCCGGAGCGCAGGTGCGGACGGTTCTCGAGGCCCGGGACCTCGGGTCCGTAGCGGGCGGGGTGCACGGTCACCGGTGTGCCGGGTGCGAGGCGCCCGGACGGATCGAGGTCGACGACGCCGGAGAGCTCGTGACCGGGGGTCAGGGGCTCGCGGATCGTGTACTCGCCGTTGGCGCCGTGGAAGTAGTAGTGCAGGTCGGACCCGCAGATGCCGACGTAGTTCACGCGGAGGCGCACCTCGCCCTCACCGGGGGTCGGGACCTCGCGGTCCTCCCAGCGGATGTCTTCCTTGCCGTGGATGGCGAGAGACTTCATGGCTGCGGCTCCTCTGCGCTGATGAGTGATGATGCGGTGGTCCGGGATGCCGAGACGGCATCCGCGATCGCGACGTCGACGCCGCGTCGCCGGATGATGTCGACGAGCTCGCCGACGCGGGCGATGAACGCATCCTGAGATCCGAGTCCATCACCGAACAGGTGCAGGTCGCCGATCACGCGCTGTGCGAGCTCACGACCGGTGCGGGCGCTCGCCGCGAATCCGGCGAGGCGCTCGCGGGCGCCGTCGGTCATCGCGGCGGCGTGCAGGCCGGGGTCGAACCCGGGCAGCGGAGCGATGCACGAGAGGTAGCCGGCGACCGTCAGAGCGATCAGGTGCGGCATCTCGCCCTTTCCGAGAGCGAGCAGTGCCGGCTCGGGGATGCGCTGACGCAGCTTGACCGAGCCGTCGGTGCCGACCTGGCTGGTGCGGTGGCCCAGCGCGCTGTTGGCCCAGCGCTCGAACAGCTCGCTCTCGTACGCACGGATGTCGACGCCGGAGGGCACCTCGATCGAGGGCTCGTACTCGTCACGCAGCACGGCGCGCGCGGCGCTCTCGATGCCGTCGAGTCCGATCGCCTCGGGGATCGTGGCCGCTCCGCTCAGAGCACCGAGGTAGGCGATGAGGGAGTGCGTGCCGTTGAGCAGCCGCACCTTCATCTGCTCGTAGCGTCCGACCTCGTCGGTGAAGACGGCGCCGCCGGCCTCCCACGCGGGGCGGCCGCCGGCGAAGCGGTCCTCGATCGCCCACATCGTGAACGGCTCGGCGGGCACGGGGATGTCGTCGCGGGCGCCCAGAAGGGCGCTGACACGGGTGCGCAGCTCGGCGGTGGTCGACGGCACGATGCGGTCGACCATGCTCGAGGGGAAGGTCACGGCGCGGTCGAGGAACGCGAGTGCGTCGGAGCCCTCGGAGCCGGGCAGTTCGGTGAGGAACTCGCGGACGAGCTTCTCGGTGTGCGCGCCGTTGGCCGACAGGTTGTCGCAGCTGAGGATCGAGAGGGGGGCACCGCCTGCGGCGGCTCTCGCCTGCAGCCCGCGGGCGAGCTGTCCGATGGTCGAACGGGGGGCACCGCCGCGGAGGTCGGCGCGCACGGTGTCGTCGTCGAGGTCGAGTGCCTGCGACGCGGGGGAGTAGCTGTAGCCCTTCTCGGTGACCGTCAGCGTCAGGATGCGGATGCCGTCGTCGGCGATCTGCGCGACGACGCGTTCGGGCTGCGCCGCGCCGACGAAGGCGTCGGTGTGCACGCCGGGGATGCTCAGGGAGGTGCTGCCGGGCGAGATGGTGGCCACCGAGTAGAGCATGTCCTGGGCGTGCATCGCGTCGACGATGGAGCGGGAACGCGAGGCGACGCCGATGATCCCCCAGTCGCCCCCGGCGGACTGCAGGGCGGCTGCCGTGTAGACGGCCTGGTGCGCACGGTGGAAGCTTCCGAGTCCGAGGTGCAGGATGCCGGCAGCCGAGGGGGCGGCTCCGGGGGTGGCGCTCGCGGGGGTGGTGCGGCGCAGGACCGGTGTGTCGTCGCTCACGCGGTGGCTCCTTCGCTCGGGGCCGCGCACCGCTGAGGGTGATCGGCGTTGATCGGCATGAAAATCAGTGTGCATTGTTTGTACAAACTTGTCAACCGGTTTTACATCGGGAGGGGGGATCGTAGGATTGCCTGCGAGGGTGGGAGGTCGACATGGCGGCGACGCTGACGGATGTGGCACGGCGCGCAGGCGTGTCGATCGCCACCGCCTCCCGCGCCTTCGGAGAGCCGGATCGCCTCGCCCCGAACACGCTCGGCCGCGTTCTCGAGGCTGCGGGTGAACTCGGGTACGCCGCGTCGCAGCAGGCCACCGCGACCCGCACCTTCGGGGTCGTCGTTCCCGACGTCGCCAACCCCGTCTACGCCACTCTCCTCAAGGCCGTGCAGGGTCAGGCCTGGCACGGGCGTCACCGCATCGTGCTGTTCGACGCCGACGAGGACCTGCGGCGCGAGCGCGAGCAGATCGAGCAGGCGCGCAAGCTCGACGGCATGCTGCTGTGCAGTCCGCGTCTGCCCGACGCCGATGTGCTCGAGCTCGTCGGCGACACCCCGTACGTCATCGTCAACCGTCAGATCGACGGCGCGCCCTGCGTGCTCATGGACACCGAGCACGGCCCGGCGCAGGCCATCGAGCATCTCGCGGCCCTGGGTCACACGCACATCGCCTACGCCGCGGGACCCCGCGGGTCCTGGGCGGATGCGCGCCGAGCCGACACGGTGGCCCGTGCGTGCGAGCGCCACGGGATCCTCCTCACCGGACTCAGCCATCACGCCGCGTCGATCCAGGGAGGCCGGGCCGCCGCTGCCCCGGCCGCCGCCAGCGGAGCCACGGCCGTGATCGCCTACAACGACCTCGTGGCTCTCGGACTCGAGGCGGGGCTGCTCGAACTCGGCAAGCGCTGCCCCGCCGACATCAGCATCGTCGGCATCGACGACATCGACCTCGCGGGCGCGGTCACCCCCGCGCTCACCACGGTGCGGATGCCGATCGAACGCAGCGGCGCGCTCGCCGTCGACCTGCTGCTGCAGGCGATGAGCGGCACCGCGATCGACGACGTCGTGACCCTCGGGTCTCAGCTGATCGTGCGCGCGTCGACGGCCGCTCCTGCCGCCTGACGCACGACCACCGCGCCTGCATCGAGGCGCGTATCGTCTCGCTGCTGCTCGCTCAACGACCGCGCCCGCGGGCAGCGCTCGGCCGCTTCTCTCGTCAGTCGAGTTCCTGCAGGTGCGAGGTCATTTCGCCCCCGGCGTCACCGGTGTTCACGGTGCCCTTCGGCTCGAACAGGATCGCGTGCACCTCGTCTGCCGCCTTCGGGCAGTGCTCGACGCCTCGCGGGACGACGAACACGTCATTCGCGTTCAGGACGACGTCGCGATCACGGAGCTGAATAGTCAGCTGTCCGCTCACGACCATGAAGAGTTCATCGGTGTCCGGGTGAGTGTGCCAGACGAACTCCCCCTGGATCTTGACGACCTTGACGTCGTAGTCATTGATGCTTGTCAATCGATGAGGCTGCCAGTGCGCGTCGACGACCGAGAGAGCGTCGAGCACATTGCGAACATCGTCTGTCATTCGCACAGCCTATCCGGCGGCTATGAGCGCCCCGCGTTCTCGGCGTGGGAGCCGAACTGCGGGTCCGTCAGGACCACATCGGGATTCTCGCGATCGGCGATGTCGTGCTCCGCCTCGACAGCGACTGATGTCCGTTGTCATCGAAGGCACTTGTGGCGGCGGTCGTGGGTTATCGCATGAACAGCACGCAGGTGGAGACTGGAGCCATGACATTCCCCCGCGTCGTCTCCGTCAGCAGTGATGACGAGCATCGCTTCACCAAGCCCCGCCGTGCGGCGATCACCCTCGTCGCCGGCCTGGGGGTGGAGGGGGACGCGCATTTCGGCGCAACGGTGCAGCATCTCTCCCGAGTTCGACGCGACCCCACGCAGCCCAACCTCCGCCAGGTTCACCTCATCCATCGAGAACTGCTCGATGAGGTCGACGCGGATGTCTCTCCGGGCGAGCTGGGTGAGAACATCACCACCGAGGGGATCGATCTGCTCGCCCTCACCCGAGGAACGCTGCTGAGGCTGGGAGCGGACGCCGTGGTAGAGGTGACGGGGCTGAGGAACCCGTGTCTGCAGATCGATCGATTCGAGTCCGGTCTGCTGAAGCAGGTCGTCGGGACCGACGCCCAAGGTCGCGCAGTGCGCAAGGCGGGAGTGATGGGCGTCGTGCGCGCAGGCGGTGTCGTGACACCCGGCGATCCGATCGTGGCGGAGATCCCTGCCGGAGCCGGTGAACCGCTCGCTCCCGTGTGAGCGTTGGATCCGGCCCGGATCCCGCGGGATGCTCCAGGTCTCAGCGGAGGATCCCCTTCTGGCGCGCCGCCGAGACCGCGGCGGTGCGTGAGCTGACATCGAGCTTCGAGAAGATGTGCGCGAGATGCGACTTCACGGTCCGCTCGCTGACGAAGAGCAGGTCAGCCACCTCGCTGTTCGAGCGCCCGGCGGCGACGAGTTCGAGCACCTCGATCTCACGGCTGCTGAGGCTGACACGGGGTGCGCGCATGCGATCCAGCAGACGGGAGGCGATCACCGGAGCGAGTGCGCTCTCTCCGGCGGCCGCTGCGCGCACGGCGGCGGTCAGCTCGTGCGGCGGCGCGTCCTTCAGCAGATAGCCGCTCGCGCCGGCCTCGACGGCGCCGAGGATGTCGGCATCCGAGTCGTAGTTCGTGAGCACGAGCACGTAGGGAGGCGCCTCGAGCGCACGGATGCGTCGGGTCGCGTCCACGCCCGTGGTCGGGGACTGGGCGCCGAACTGCAGGTCCATCAGCACCACGTCGGGATTCTCGCGCTCGGCGCAGCTCACGGCCTCTTCGGGTGCGCCTGCCTCGGCGACCACCTCGAGATCCGCTTCGAGACTGAACAGGGCGGCGAGGCCCGCCCGGACGATGGGGTGATCGTCGGCGATGACGAGGCGGATCATGCGAACTCCGTCAGGGGCAGATCGACGGTGAGTGTCGTTCCTCGACCCGACGCGGTGTCGATATCGAGCCGTCCGCCCAACTGCTGCACTCGCTCGGCGGTGGCGCGCAGCCCGAAGGAGTCCGACTTCCCGGCGGTCCCCGGTTCAGGAAGCTCCGCATCGAAACCGGTGCCGTCGTCCTCGACGGTGAAACGGAGGGTGTCGCCCTCGATGCCGATGGTGACCGTCGCCGTGGTCGCCTGGGCGTGCTGGAGGACGTTGGCGATCGCACCCTGCGTGATGCGCAGCAGTGCCGTCTGCAGATGCATGGGCAGCACGACCGTGTCGGACACGCGCACCTGCACGTCGAGTCCCTGCGTCGCCCACTGCGTGCGCGCCAGCCGACGCAGCGCCCCACCGAGGGTCTGATCGTCGAGCTGGGGAGGTGTCAGCTCGCGGATGAATCGCCGCGCCTCGATGAGATTCGCGGCAGCGGTCTCGCGGGCGAGGCGAATGTGCTCGATCCCCGGGCGCGTATCGTCGGCGCGTTCCGCGGCGTGCAGCAGCATCTGGATACTGGAGAGTCCTTGCGCGAGCGTGTCGTGGATCTCTCGGGCGAGCCGCGCGCGTTCAGCGAGCACGCCTGATTCGTGTTCCTGTGCAGCCAACTGTCCACGGGTCGCGAGCAGTTCGGTGACCAGCGCTTCGCGCTGCTGGGCCTCCTTCGCCAGAGCCTGGTAGCCGAGGCCGATCAGCAGGGCGACGCCGGCGCCGACGAACGGACCGACGACGCCGCCGACGCTCCACCCGCCGTGGAGGCCGAGTGCGCACACCGCGACGACCGTCGCCGCGAGGATGGCTGCGGATCCCAGCCAACGCCCCAGCAGATGGAGGAACAGGAAGAACAGGGGGAAGACGAGGTAGGCGGCATCGGCGCTCATCCAGAGCAGGCAGAGCCACTCTGCGGAGAGAAGCGCCAACCAGATCAGTGTCACCGGCCGTCGTCCGCGCGAGAGGCGAGCGAGCAGCATGCCCGAGGCGTACGTGACGCCGACGATCAGCGCCAACGCCGTCGCGGCAACGCTCGAATCCGACGGGTCGAGCACCGCGCGGGCGATGACGAGCCCCGTCAGGGCGAAGAAGAGAACGTGCAGACCCGTCCGCAGACCCACGAACACCGGGGTCAGAGCGGTATGCGCCATGGATCGAACTCTACGCCGCGGTACCGAACGGCCGCATCGTCCGAAAGGACGATCGAGGCGTCCTCATCCTGGGCGCGAAAGCTCGTCCCGGTGGCGGATGACCAGGATGACGCCCGCGGCGAAAGTGGAATGGTCGCCGTATCGGCGACAGGAAAGGCCACACCATGTTCGTCGCGTTACGCGATCTCCGCTTCGCCAAGGGGCGATTCATCCTCATCGGCTCGGTCGTCGCCCTCATCACCCTTCTCGTCGGGTTCCTCAGCGGACTGACGGGCGGCCTCGCCATCCAGAACGTCTCGGCCGTGCTCGCGCTGCCCGGAGACAGGATCGTGTTCTCCTCGCCCTCCGGCGGAGACGCTGCGGCCAGTTTCGCCGACTCCGCGATCACCGAGCAGCAGGCGATCGATTGGGCGGCGACGGCCGGGGTGACCGACGCACGCCCCCTCGGCATCAGCCAGACCCGTGCCGAGACCGCCGACACCCGTGCTGCGATCGCGGTGTTCGGTGTCGAGCCGGGGTTCGACGCCGATGCGCCCTCCGCAGACGGTCGGCTGCGACTATCGGTGCCCGCTGCGGAGGCGCTCGCCGTGAAGGCCGGAGAGCAGATCGAGATCGCCGGCGTCTCCTACGACGTCGAGACGGTCGAGGGAGACGCGTGGTACAGCCACACCCCGGTCGTGCAGATGACTCTGCACGACTGGCAGGCGTACTCGGCATCCACCGGCAACCCCGATGCCTACGCCACGGTCCTCGTCGTCTCGGGCGTCCCCGATGGGGATGCTGCGGACGCGGCGAACGACACGATCTCCGAGACCACCCTGGAATCGCTGACAGCCCTGAGCGCCTTCCGCTCCGAGATCGGATCGCTCCTGCTCATGGTGGCCATGCTCTTCGGCATCTCGGGACTCGTCATCGGGGCGTTCTTCACCGTCTGGACCATGCAGCGCAAGGGCGACGTCGCCATCCTCAAAGCGCTCGGGGCGAGCACGCGGTCCCTGATCCGCGACGCGCTGGGTCAGGCGCTGATCGTCCTTCTGGTCGGCATCGGAGTGGGGCTGGGGCTGGTCACCGTGCTGGGCCTGCTCGCCGGCACCGCTCTTCCGTTCCTGCTGAGCCCCGTCACGACCATCCTTCCCGGCGGGATCATGATCACCCTCGGCCTCGCGGGCGCTGCCTTCGCCCTACGATCCGTCACGTCCGCCGACCCTCTCACCGCCCTCGGGAGCAACCGATGATCCGTCTGACCGACATCACCCTGACCTTTCCCGACGGAGAGTCCCGCGTGACCGCCGTGGACGGCGTCTCCGTCACCGCCCACCCGGGAACGGTCACCGGCATCACGGGGCCCAGCGGCTCGGGCAAGTCGAGTCTGCTCGCCGTCGCCGGCACCCTCTTGCGTCCGGATTCCGGCGAGATCCTCATCGACGGGCATGACGTCACGGGGCTCAGCGCGGCAGAGGCGACGCGTCTGCGGCGGGACCGGATCGGAATCGTCTTCCAGCAGCCCAACCTCATCCCGTCCTTGACCGCCCGCGAGCAGCTGAGCGTCATGAACGAGCTCGGTGCTCCGCGCAGTCGACACGGTCGCGCCGAGACGACCGCTCGCGCGGAGGAGCTGCTCTCCGCGGTCGGCCTCTCCGAGCACGCGCACAAGAGGCCGCACCAGCTCTCCGGCGGACAGCGTCAGCGCGTCAACATCGCTCGAGCACTCATGAACGATCCGAGCGTGCTCCTGGTCGACGAGCCCACCAGCGCTCTCGATCAGGAACGCGGGGCCAGGATCATCGATCTCATCCTGCGGCTCACGGACGAACGAAACACGTCCACGCTGCTGGTCACGCACGACCTCGTGCATCTCCCGCGCATGCACGGGGTGCTGCACCTCGTCGACGGTCAGGTCGTCGATGCGGCCGTTCCGACGCGCTGAGCCGGGCCGGCTCGTCTGAGTTCTGCGTGAACGCGCACTCCCGCCCCGCCGCTCACTGGGCCGCTCACTGGGCCCGCATGAACTCCTCGGCGGCCTGCACCTGCTCGGCAGAGGGACGGATGCCGGTGTAGAGCACGAACTGCTCGAGCGCCTGCAGCGTCGCGACCTCGGCACCGGTGATGACCGTCTTGCCGGCCGCCCGGGCCGCGGTGATCAGCGGGGTCTCCGCGGGGAGGGCGACCACATCGAAGACCACCGATGCGGCGGCGATCTGCGCGTCGGTGAACGACACGGCGTGCTCGTCCGCACCTCCGGCCATGCCGATCGGGGTGATGTTGACGATCACGTCCGCGGTCACCGCCTCGGCATCCGCCGTCCAGTCGAAGCCGTACAGATCGGCCAGCGCGCGGCCGCGGCTCTCGTTGCGCGCGGCGACCGTGACGCGGGTGAATTCGGCGTCGCGGAACGCGGCCGCGGTCGCCTTCGCCATCCCGCCGGACCCGCGCAACAGGACGGATGCCGCGGGGTCGAGGCTGTTCTGCTCGATCAGCTGGGCGATCGCGCTGTAGTCGGTGTTGTACGCGGTGAGCACGCCCTCGTCGTTCACGATCGTGTTCACGGAGTCGATCGCGGTCGCGGACGGATCCATCCTGTCGACCAGCGCGATCACATCCTCTTTATAGGGCATGGAGATCGCGCATCCCCGGATGCCGAGTCCGCGCACACCCGCGATCGCCTGGGCGAGGTCGGTGGGGGCGAAGGCCTTGTAGATCCAGTTGAGGCCGAGCTCCTCGTAGAGGCGGTTGTGGAACCGGGTGCCGTTGTTGCTCGGGCGCGCCGAGAGCGAGATGCACAGCGTCATGTCCTTGTTCAGCATGGTCACCGCACCAGGCTACTCGCCGACGCTCTCCTCGAAATGCCGGGATGCAACCCCATGGCGAAGCCGCATCCACTCCCTTATGGTGAAGATGCATGCACAGGGGATCGATCGCCTCCGTCTTCCCCAGAGACGGACCGCCTTCCCCAGAGGCAAGGCGATCCGTGCATGCGATTGGGCCCTCTCGAGCGGTTCTGTCCCCAACGGGCCGCTCGAGAGGGCCGCTATCGGCGATCCTCTGATGATTTTCGGTTTTGTCCCCCAAATGGGGGACAAAACGGTTCCGGAGGGGTTAGTCTGGAATCTGACGCACCCTCCGGTCGTCTTCGGCCCTCATCGCTCCCCCCGCGGTGAGGGCCACACCATTTTCCGGGCGGCTCCGCGCGCCCGACGGATGACCTTCCATCACCGCTCGTGCAACATTTGGGTTACGGGCTGATCTCGGGACTTCCGCTCAGCGCGTGCTCCACTAGCGTGGAGCACGTCGGGGCATCCTGCGTCGGCTTCTTTCCAGCAGAACAGGCAGTACATGAGCACCCAGGGCACGGTTAAGTGGTTCAACTCGGAGAAGGGCTTCGGCTTCATCTCCCCCGACGACGGCGGCGCTGACGTTTTCGCGCACTACTCCGCCATCGAGTCATCCGGCTACCGCTCTCTCGAAGAGAACCAGCGAGTCGAGTTCGACGTGGCGCAGGGCCCCAAGGGCCTGCAGGCTGAGAACATCCGTCCGCTCTGAGAGCGGACGTCCATAGAGCTCCCCGACCGGGGGTTGCGATCCGTCGCGGCCGCTCGGCGGGGAGTTCTGTGCTTTGTGGGCGGGATTCAGCTGTGTTCTCCCGCCCGAGGGCCTGGAGATTCCGCCCTCTCGGGAGGAGATCTGCCCCTCGGGAGGATGCGTGCGGGCCGAGGGTCTCCCCCAGGGAGAGTTCTCCTCCCGAGACGTCGAGCCCGCGGTCAGTTCAGAAGCAGTGCGCGCAGTTCGTCGGCGGATGCTGCGCGGAAGGCCGCCTCATCGCCTTCATGCGTGTCACTGAAGCCCCACTCGACGAAGACCACGGGCACGCCGTTCGCGTTGCCGCCCTCGACGTCGTGGTGGCGGTCGCCGATCAGCACCGGCCGTGACACATCTGCGCCACGCTCGGCGAGACGACGCAGCGCCTCGGCCACGATGTCGGTCTTCGAGGCGAGGGTCGACTCGTCGGGGGTGGATCCGACCGTGGTGAGGAAGTACGGCCGCAGCGCGAAGAAGTCGATGATCGCATCGACCTGGATCTCGGGCTTCGAGCTCGCCGTCGCCTGAGGAACACCGGCGGCGTGCAGATCACGGATGATCTCGGGCACGCCGGGATAGGTCGCGACGTCAGTCGTGTACCCGTCCGCCTTGCCCAGGGTGCGGTAGAAGCTCACGGCCTCCGCGGACTCCTCGGGGGTCATGCCCGCCTGCGCCTGGAAGGACTGGAACATCGGCGGACCGATCCAGTGCACCAGCTCTTCCCTCGTCGGCGCCGGGTGCCCGAAGTGCGTGAGAGCGACATTCAGGCGGCGGAGGATGCCGACCGATGCGTCGGCGATCGTGCCGTCGACGTCCCAGAGCACACACGAATAGAGGGAAGAAGCCATGCCTTCCAGCCTATGGGCAGCGGGCGATGCGACCGACCGCGGTGAACATCTGTGCAGATGGGGTCAGAACAGACGCGGGATGCCGGACTCGATGCCCTTCATGTCGTCGTAGTCGAGCACGAGGCAGCGGATGCCGCGGTCTTCGGCGAGCACGCGCGCCTGCGGCTTGATCTCCTGGGCCGCGAAGACCCCCTGCACGGGGGCGAGGTGCGGATCGCGGCCGAGCAGCTCGAGGTATCTGGTCAGCTGCTCGACGCCGTCGATGTCACCGCGGCGCTTGATCTCGACGGCGATCGCGGCGCCGTCGGCATCCCGCACGAGAAGGTCGACCGGACCGATCGCCGTCGGATACTCGCGACGGACGAGCGTCGCGCCGTCGGAGATGCGGTCGACCTGCTCGGCTAGCAGGCGCTGCAGGTCGGCTTCGACACCGTCCTTCTGCAGCCCGGGGTCGATCCCCAGGTCGTGCTGCGTGTCGTGCAGGATCTCGTAGATCTGCACACGCAGGGCATCGCCGGTCTTCTTGTGCGTGACACGCCAGACCTCGGTGACGCCGGCGATCGACTCCTCCTCGCCGGGCTGCTCGGAAGAGAGGGAGCACGGCGGGCTCATCCAGTTCAGCGGCTTGTAGCTGCCGCCGTCCGAGTGCACGAGCAGACTCCCGTCTCCCTTGTGCACGAGAAGACGCGTGGCGAGCGGGAGGTGGGCATTGAGCCGCCCGGTGTAATCCACGGAGCAGCGGGCGATGACGAGACGCACCGTTCGAGCCTACTTCGTCGGACGCACTCCTCCTGCGGCGACGGTCTCGGTCGCCGGTGTTTCCCCATTTCCCGTGCCGCCGCCATCTTCCGCGATCGTGCCGGACTGGATCCTGACATTCTGGGCGAGCAGACCGAAGATGAGGAGATGACCGTGTCGATCGAACTGGTGACGATGATCGTGACCGTCGCCTCGACGCTGCTGGGACTCGCCGCCGGGTTCGGGTGGATGATCACCCGCACGGACGCACGGTTCGAGAGTTTCGAGCAGCGGATGGATGCGCGGTTCGAGCGGGCGGAACTGCAGACGGACGCGCGGTTCACGAGATCCGAGCAGCGGACGAATGCGCTGCTCGAGAGTTTCGAACAGCGGATGGATGCCCGGTTCGAGAGTTTCGAGCAGCGGATGGACGCGCGGTTCGAGAGGGCGGAACGGCGGATGGATGCACGGTTCGAGAAGTCCGAGCAGCGCGCGGATGCGCGGTTCGACCGACTGGAGATGGATATCGGCGAGGTGAAGATCGCGATCGCGCGGCTCGAAGGCCCGACGCCGCGCCTTCTGGTCACACGCTGACGTTCAGTCCTTCGTCGCGGCCACAGGCTCTGCTGACATCTCGTCCTGGCGCAGCGGGCGCGCGGCGCCCGAGAACAGACCGGACATGACGACGAGGGCGACGAGGATGAACAGGGTGTTCAGCAGGCCGATGTGCTCGCTGATGAAGCCGAGGACCGGCGGGCCGCCGAGGAAGGAGATGTAGCCGATGGTCGCCGCGGCGCTCACCCGCGCGGCCGCCTTGGCCGGGTCGTCGGCGGCGGCGGACATGCCCAGGGGGAACCCGAGCGAGGCTCCGACGCCCCACAGGGCTGCGCCCACGAACACCAGCGGCAGACTCGGCGCGAGGATGAACAGCAAGATGCCGGATGCCGCGGCCACCGCGAGGATGCGCAGCACCGCCACGCGGCCGAAACGGTCGACGAGAGGTCCGCCGAAGACGCGCACGACGGTCATCGCGACGGAGAAGGTGGCGAGGGCGGCCGCACCGAGGGCCGTTCCGCCGCCGTGATCCTCGGCGACGCCGAGCGCGAGCCAGTCATTGGCCCCGCCCTCGGCGAACGACATCCCGAGCATGACCACGCCGATCGCGTAGGTGCGCGGCTCTCGCCAGGCCGACATCGCGACGTGCATCCGCTCGCGCCAGCGCCGCTTCTCGCCGTCGTCCTCGCTCGGATCGAGCGCCTCCTGGCGTCGGGGAACGCTGGCGATGCTGACGACACCGATCGCGGCGATCAGCACCGCGATGACGAGGGTGTGCGTGAAGACAGTGATCTGCAGCTGCGCGGCGAGTGCTCCGAGCCCGGCTCCGATGACCGTGCCGAAGCTGAAGAAGGCGTGGAACAGCGGGAGGATCGTCTTGCCCGAGTGCTGCTCGATCGCCGTGGCCTCGACGTTCATCATGACGTCGACGCATCCGTTGCCGAGGCCGAAGAGCACCAGTCCGATCAGGACCACCGAATACGAGCCGACGACGTTCGTGCCGATGCCGATCAGGGCGACGCCCGAGGCGAAAGTGAAGATCGAGACCATCATCCCGGTGCGCGCACCGGTGCGCGCCATGATCGCGGGGCTCGTCGAGATGCCGATGATGGACGCGATCCCGGCGCCGAGCAGCAGCATGCCGACCTGCGCCTTGTCGACCTCGAGGGCGAGCTTGATGTCGGGGACCCGCGATGCCCAGGTGGCGATCGACAGACCGCTGGCGAGGAAGATCGCGAAGATCGCCGTGCGCCAGCGCACATACTGCGACCGGGAGAGAGCCGTGTCCATCGGATCAGCATATCGAATCGATTCGATCGCGCGGAACCTGGGGGAGCTATCCTCGGAGTATGACCAGTCACGACACCCCGCGCCGCGCGACGATCGCCGACGTCGCCCGCGCGGCAGGGGTGGCCACGTCGACGGCATCCGTCGTCTTCAGCGGCAAGGCGAGTGTGGCCGCAGCCACCCGTGAGCGCGTGCTCGCCGCGGCGGCCGACCTGGGCTACGCGGGTCCCGACCCTCGTGCGGCCTCGCTGCGTCGCGGACGCAGCGGCATCGTCGCGGTCGTGCTCGAGGGACACCTGCGCGCGGCGTTCCTCGATCCGGTGACCACCGCGATGATGGACGGCCTGACCGACGGACTCGCGGACATGAGCGCCGGCATCCTCCTCATGCGAGATGACCCGGGCGACGACGGCTCCCCTCTCTCGAATGCGCCGGTCGATGCGGTCGTTCTGATCGGCTGCTCGGGTCGCACCAAGGCATCGCTCGACATCGTCCGCAGCCGCGGGCTTCCGGTCGTGGTGATCGAGGGCGATGCGGGCGAGGGGATCCCGAGGATCACTCTCGACAACACCGCCGCGGCCGCCGATGTCGCGCGCCACCTGTACGACCTCGGGCACCGCGAGGTCGCCCTGGTGACCCTGCCCCTCGACACCGGGGGAGGACGAGCACCGGTGACGCAGGAGCGTATCGCCGCGGCGACGGTCGACGTCACGGTCGATCGCCTCGCCGGTATGCGCGAGGTGTTCCCGACGGCTCCCGCGATCTCGGCGGGCGGCAGCCTGATCGACGAGGGACTGCTCGCAGGTCGAATGCTGCTCGCGGATCCCGCCACGCGACCGACGGCGATCCTCGCGCAGAGCGACCTGATCGCGGTCGGCGTCATCCGTGCGGCGGAGGAACTCGGACTGCGTGTGCCCGAGGACCTCTCGGTGGCCGGATTCGACGGGATCGCCGCAGACGGCCTCGGCGATCTCGTGCTCACGACGAGCGTGCAGCCGGCTGTCGAGAAGGGACGTGCGGCCGGCGAGCAGGTCGCCCGGATGCTGCAGGGCGAGATCGGACTCACCCTGCACCTGACGTGCCGGTTCCGCGAGGGAACGACGACGGCACCGCCGGTGCGCTGACCCTGTCAGCTGTGGGCGGGACCGATCGGCAGCGTCGACGTCCCGAAGTCGCGGATCGTATAGCGCCCGCAGTCGATGATGTCCGTGGGCACGACAGCCTGCGGAAGCTCCCATGGCACCGTCTGCGAGTCCTCGACGAGGAACGAGACCTCGCCGACATCGGCGTCGTGGCGGTTCACGAGCCAGGCGTAGGCGTTCAGCCGGTGATCCACCTGCACCAGCTGCGACGGATCGTCGAGGTGGAGCTTCGGGAGCCGCACCGTCCAGAACTGCCCGGCTCCGGTGCGACCGGACGCCTCGACCCAGTCGGTGACGCACGCGAGGTCGGCATCGGGGGCGGAGGCTGCGGCGGTGAGCCGCGGCACGCTGAGGCCGCCCCCGACCAGCAGGAGGACGCCGGCGACGGCGGCGGTGCGGCGGCGCAGATCGGCCGACACCCGGAGCGTCGTCGGCCAGGCCACGAGCGCGAGCACCGGCGCGAACGCGAGGGGTTGCAGGTAGCGCGAGGCATGGGTGCCGAGCACGACCGCTCCGACGACGACGACCGACGGCGTCGCCCACGCCACGGCCGCGATCAGGCGCGCGCCGACATCGGGTGACCGAGTGGTGCGCACGACGGCGAGGGCCAGCAGCGCGGCGGTGATCAGCAAGCCGACGAGCCCGAAGGGCGAGACGATCCGATCGCCGAGCAGCCCCAGGTAATACTCGGCGGAGTCCCGCCAATGGCTCGGCTGCGCGTATCCCGCGCCCGTGTTGGCGATCCATGCCGCGAACGGAATACGAGCGAGCATCCCCGCTGCCGCTGCTCCGAGGAGAAGCGCTGAGAGCATCAGGATGCGGGTGCGCTGCGGTGCGCGGACGGCTAGGACGACGAGCACGAGCACGAGAGGTGCGACGCCCCACGCGATGAAGAGGGGATTTGAGAACGTCGACACCAGCGCGACCGCGGCGAGGACGATGACCATAGCCGGGCTGCGCGACTCGCGGTCGAGGATGCGGCGCACGAGCCCGACCGCGAGCACGACCGCGACGACGGTCGCCGAGTAGTACGTGGTGGTCGCCTGCAGCGAGGCGAGTTCGAGGGCCTCACGCGACGACGAGACCTCGGTCATCGCCGAGGCGCCGAAAGCGCCCAGGGCGAGCAGAGACCAGGCGATCGGGGCATGCCCCGGTCGGGAGCGTCCGGCGACCAGGCGGATCGCGCCGTACAGCGCAAGGAGGTTCACCACCGCACTCGCAGCGAGGACTCCGTTCGTGCCGAGCGGCAGCACGATGTCCAGCGCGGTGAACGCGGCGGACTCGGGCACGAACAGCACGCTCGACATCGCCCAGTCGAGCGGCTGCCCGGAGAGCACGGAACGGGCGAGCATCGCGACGACCAGTGAGTCGCCGTCGCGGAACAGCAGTTCGGCGCGAGGAGAGGCCGCGACCGCGGCGACGCTGATCAGCGAGATGGCTGCGGCGAGGATCCACCCCGACAGCTCCCGCATCCACACCCGTGTCACGGGGCTACTCTGTCACGCGTTCCGAGCGCCCACCTGCCCGGTACCCGGATGTCAGGAGACCTGCGTGCGCAGATCCCAGATCTCCTCGAGCGGCGCCGTACCCTCTGCCCCCTCGGCATCGCGGAACACCTCGACGAAACGGCCGATGTCGGCCTGCCAGGCGTGATCGGCCGGGTCGTCCTGCAGCGCGGCGATCGCGGCATCCCAGTCTTCGCAGTCGACGAGGTGGAAGAGACGGTGGCCGGAGCGCCAGATCGTCCAGTCGCGGATGCCGATGCGATCGAACGTCGCGGCGAGGGCGTCGGGGATGCGGACGTGAGCGGAGCGGTAGCGGTCGATCGCGCCGTCGCGGATCTCGGAGTGCAGGGCGATGCGCATGGGGCCTCTCATCGGTGCGGGTGTCGCGGTCGGGGATGGAGGACGCCGGGAGGAGGTCACGGCGTCGGCCACCTCGACCAGGATCGCACCCCGCACGGATCTCGGACAGGGCAGATTGCCCGGGATGACGGTGCGAAGCGGCCATTTGTGTGACCTCTGCACCGAATCCGCGGACCGAAAGGGCCAAAACACCAGGTAAACTCGATATAGACACCCGCCCGCCTGTGCCGCATCCGGCCGACGAGCTTCGAGGAGCCGCGTATATGCTGACGCTCCTCGCCGTGTTCCTCCTCGGGTCCATCCTGATGCCCGTTCTGGTGCGCTGGCTGGGATCGCAGGCATTCGCCGTCGCGGCCATCATCCCCGCCGCGGCATTCGTGCACGCCCTCGTGGTCACCCCCCAGGTGCTCGACGGCCCCGCCCCGTTCGTGTCGATCGCCTGGATCCCGCAGCTCGGTCTCGATCTGTCGATGCACATGGACGTGCTCGGCTGGGTGCTCACGCTGATCGTGACGGGCGTCGGCGCGCTCGTGCTCCTCTACTGCCGCTGGTACTTCCACGACGACTCCGCGGGGATCGGCCAGTTCGCCGGCGTCCTGCTCGGATTCGCCGGGGCGATGTACGGACTCGTCCTCACCGACGACCTGGTCATGCTGGTCATGTTCTGGGAGGTGACCAGCATCCTCTCCTACCTCCTGATCGGTCACTACCGGCGTCGCGCGGCCAGTCGTCGAGCCGCGCTGCAGGCGCTCCTGGTCACCACGCTCGGCGGACTGGTGATGTTCGTCGGCGTCGTGCTGCTCGTGGTCGACGCAGGCACCTCCAGCATCCGAGAGATCCTCGAGCTCGCACCCACCGGGCCGATCGTCGACGCCGCCGTCGTGATGCTCCTCATCGGTGCGATCAGCAAGTCCGCGCTCTTCCCGTTCCACTTCTGGCTGCCCGGCGCCATGGCCGCGCCGACACCGGTCAGCGCCTATCTGCACGCCGCGGCGATGGTGAAGGCCGGAATCTACCTGATCGCGCGCTTCGCACCGATCTTCGCCTTCACGGGCCCATGGCGTCCCATCATCATCTCGCTGGGCGTGGTCACGATGCTGCTCGGCGGCATCCAGGCGCTGCGCGAGACCGACCTCAAGCGCATCCTCGCGTTCGGCACCGTCAGCCAGCTCGGGTTCTTCGCGATCGTCGTCGGCTACGGCACGCAGGCGAGCGCACTCGCCGGAGTCGCCCTCGTGATCGGCCATGCGCTGTTCAAGTCGGCGCTGTTCCTGATCGTCGGGGTGATCGACCGCCAGCTGTCCACGCGTGACATCGACGAGCTCAGCGGTGTGGGGCGGCAGGCCCCGGTCATGGCCACCGCGGCGTTCATCTCGGTCGCCTCGATGGCGGGAGTCGCCCCCACGATCGGGTTCGTCGCGAAGGAATCGACGCTCACCGCTCTGCTCGACGACGCGCTGCACGGATCCCCGTGGGGACTCGTGGCGATCATCGGCGTGACCGTGGGCTCCATGCTCACTGCGGCATACGGCATCCGCTTCCTGTGGGGGGCGTTCTGGACCAAGCGCGACGACGCCGGCGATCGCCGGCAGGACACGGCGTGGCCAGACCCGCCCGTCGGCTTCCTCTCGGCACCGATCATCCTCGCCGGCGTGACGCTCGCGGCGGGGATCGGCGCCCCCGCACTCGATGTGGCGCTGCAGGGGTACGCACTCACCGCGACGCCGGGCCTTGATGCCGCGGGCGAGGCGGTCGAAGGGCCGGGACACCTCGCGCTCTGGCACGGCTTCGAGCCCGCCCTGGGCATCTCGATCCTGTCGATCCTGCTCGGCGCCGGCCTCTTCCTGCTCAGCATCCGCACCGGGTGGGATCGCAAGCCGCGCCTGATCCGGTTCACCGCAGCAGACGTCTACTACCTGGTGATGCGCGGCGTCGACCGGCTCTCGGTGCTCAGCACCACCCTCACCCAGCGCGGATCGCTGCCGGTCTACGTCGGAACGATCTTCGTGGTGTTCGTCGCGGCCGAGATCACCGCCCTCGTGGCCACTGACATCGATCGCTTCCAGCTCTCGGCCTGGCACACCCCGGTGCAGCTCGTCGTCGCGCCGATGATGGCGGCCGCCGGTGTGATGGCGGTGCGTGCGCAGAAGCGGTACACGGGCGTCGTGCTCGTGTCGATCACCGGTCTCGGCATGGTCGTGCTGTTCGCGACCAGCGGTGCCCCCGACCTCGCGCTCACGCAGATCCTCGTCGAGACCGTGACGATGGTGACCTTCGCCCTCGTGCTGCGTCGTCTGCCCGCGCGGATGGGGGAGCACAATGCCTCCGTCGGCCGCATCCCTCGCGCGCTGCTCGGCGTCGGCGTGGGGCTGACGATGGCGCTCGTGGCGATCGTGGCGACGCAGTCGCGGATCGCGGATCCGATCTCCGAGATGTTCCCGCAGCTCGCGTACGACATCGGTCACGGCAAGAACGTCGTCAACGTGGCCCTCGTCGACCTGCGCGGCTGGGACACGATGGGCGAGCTGTCGGTGCTCGTGCTCGCGGCGACCGGAGTGGCGTCGCTCGTGTTCGTCACGCACCGCGCCGACATGCTCGCAGCGACCAAGACCCTCCCCAAGGCGCGGCGCCGCCGGACTCTCAGCCGTCCGCTCGTCGAGACGACCGAGGGTGTGCGGTTCCAGACGTCCGAGAACGAGAGCAGCCCGCGCGCCTGGCTGGTCGGCGGCCAGAAGATGAGGCCCGAGAACAGGTCGATCCTGCTCGAGGTCATCGTCCGCGTCCTGTTCCACACGATCATCGTCGTGTCGATCTTCCTGCTGTTCTCCGGCCATAACCTGCCGGGCGGCGGTTTCGCCGGAGGCCTCGTCGCGGGCATGGCGCTCGTCATGCGCTACGTCGCGGGTGGTCGCTGGGAGCTCGGAGCCGCGGCGCCGACGGATGCAGGACGCCTGCTCGGCACCGGCCTGATCCTCGCCGTCGGAACCGCGATCGTGCCGCTCTTCTTCGGCCTCGCCCCCCTCACCAGCAACTTCTGGGAGTGGGAGATACCCGGTATCGGCCACATGGAGTTCGTGACCTCGACCATCTTCGACGTCGGCGTGTACCTGGTCGTCATCGGCCTCGTGCTCGACGTGCTGCGCAGCCTCGGCGCCGAGGTCGACCGCCAGGCCCAGGAGTTCCGTGAGCGGGGGGTGAGCGTCTGATGGATGTCTCGCTGACCCTGATCGTGATCATGGCGGTGCTGTTCGCCTGCGGTGTCTACGCGATGCTCGAGCGCAGCCTCACCCGCGTGCTGATCGGATTCCTACTGCTCGGCAACGCCACGAACCTGCTGCTGCTCATCGTGATGGGCGTTCCCGGCAACGCCCCCTTCTTCGGCACCGAGGGCGAGCTCAGCGACCCCCTGCCGCAGGCGCTGACGCTCACCGCCATCGTGATCACCTTCGCGGTCTCGGCATTCCTGCTCGCCCTGATCTACCGCTCCTGGCAGCTCGGTCAGGCCGACACGGTCGAGGACGACGAGGCCGACATCGCCCTCCGCGAGCGCACCGATGCCGACGAAGACCTCATGGACGACGAGGCCGACGCCGACGACGACTCCGCGACCACCGATTTCGTCGGCGTGCAGACCGCGCCCATCACCGTGCTGCACATGCGCGACCACCCCGCCATCCACGACGACGCACCGGTCGATCGGGCCTACGCGTCGCAGGCCCCCCGCGACGACGGGGGCTCCTCCGAAGACGGCCACGACGCCGAGCGCGAGTCCTCGCCGGAGTCGGACGAGCGTTCCGATTTCCGTGCGGATGCCGATACGCACGCGTCCGACGCCGACGAGACGGATGCGGCGGACGCCGCCCACGACACGGCGGCCGACACGGCATCCGATGACTCCGCCCCCGAGCACACCGACGACACCGACAGGGAGGACCGCCCATGAGCGCACTCGTCCCCCTGCTGGTGGGGCTGCCGCTGCTCGGCGCCGCCGTCACCCTGATCTTCGGACGCAGACCCCGACTGCAGGTCTTCGTCACGGTCGCGACTCTCGCGGCGGTGTCGGTCATCGCGGCCGTGCTGCTGGTCGCCGTCGACGGCGGAAGCCCGATCGCCGTGTCGGTGGGAGGCTGGCCGGTGCCCTTCGGCATCGTGCTCTACGTCGACCGTCTCGCCGCCCTCCTCGTGCTCATCTCGAGCATCGTGCTGCTCGCCGTCCTCCTCTTCTCCATCGGCCAGGGTGCCGCCGACGGCACCGACGAGACGCCGATCTCGATCTTCAACCCGTCGTATCTGATCCTCGCCGCCGGCATCTTCAACGCCTTCATCGCGGGCGACCTCTTCAACCTCTACGTCGGATTCGAGATCCTCCTCGTCGCGTCGTACGTGCTGATAACGCTCGGGAGCACCGAGTCCCGCATCCGCACCGGTGCCGTCTACATCGTGGTCTCGCTGGTGTCGTCGATCCTGTTCCTCGCCTCCATCGCGATGATCTACGGAGCGCTCGGCACCGTGAACATGGCGCAGATCGCCGAGCGGATGACCGAGCTCCCACAAGAGACGCAGCTCGTGCTGCATCTCATGCTGGTCGTGGCCTTCGGCATCAAAGCCGCCATCTTCCCGGTCTCGTTCTGGCTGCCCGACTCGTATCCGACGGCACCTGCACCCGTCACCGCCGTCTTCGCCGGACTGCTCACGAAGGTCGGCGTGTATGCGCTGATCCGCACCGAGACGCAGCTCTTCGCCGAGAACAGCATCGACACCGTGCTGCTGATCATCGCGCTCGCAACCATGATCGTCGGGGTGCTCGGCGCCGTCGCACAGGCGGAGTTGAAGAGAATCCTGTCGTTCACCCTGGTCAGCCACGTCGGGTACATGATCTTCGGCCTGGCGATCGCGACCCCCGCGGCCATCGGCGCGACGGTGTACTACATCGTCCACCACATCGTCGTGCAGACCACCCTGTTCCTCGCCGTCGGACTCATCGAGCGCCGCGCGGGGAGCACGTCCATCCTGCGGGTGAAGGGGCTGCTGAAAGTCGCCCCGGTGATCGCCGTGCTCTACTTCATTCCCGCGATCAACCTCGGTGGACTGCCCCCGTTCTCCGGATTCATCGGCAAGTTCGCTCTCTTCGAGGCGGCGGCGTCGGTCGGAACGCCTCTGATGATCGTTCTGATCGGCGGCGGCATCGTCACCTCGCTCCTCACCCTCTACGCGCTGATGCGCGCCTGGAACCTCGCTTTCTGGCGCGAGGAGGAGGACTCCACCGAGACCGAGGGGCGCATCTCGTACCTCGGCAACGCGCCCGCCGCCGACGAGCAGCAGGAGCGCCGCCGCATCCCGCGGATCATGACCGTCGCGACGGCAGGGATGGTCGGGGTGACGCTTGCTCTCACCGTGTTCGCCGGTCCCCTCTACGCCCTGTGCGACCGGATCGGCGCGGTGCTCCTCGAGCCCGTGAGCCTGGTGCAGCTGGAAGGCGAGGTCGACGGATGAGTCCCTCCGAGACCGGCCGTCACTTCTGGCGCGACACGCGCGTGCAGCTGCCGTTCCTCGCGTGGCTCGTCGTGCTGTGGATGCTCCTGTGGAGCCAGTTCACGGTGCTCTCGTTCCTCTCGGGGCTCGTGGTCGCGGTGTTCGTGACGCGGGTGTTCCGGTTGCCGACGGTGGAGCTGTCCGGCCGCATCAACGTCTGGTACGCCCTGCTGCTGCTCGTGCAGTTCCTGTTCGCGATGCTGCGGGGAGCGCTCGCCGTGACCGCGCAGGTGTTCGACTTCCGACGTCAGCCGGGGGCGGCCATCGTCGCCGTACCGCTGCGCTACGCCGACGACCTGATGATGACGCACGTGTCGGTCGTCTCCTCGCTCGTTCCCGGTTCGCTGGTGGTCGAGGCCGACCGCGACCGTCAGGTGCTCTACCTGCACGTGATCGGGGTGCGCAGCATGGCCGACGTCGAGAAGCAGCGCGAGGGCGTGCTGCGCTGGGAGCGTCGGGTCGTCCGTGCCCTCGGCGCCCCCGACCAGTACCGTGCCCTCAAGGCCGATGAGCGCGCGGCGCGCTCGGGCGACTCGATGAAGGGCGGTGTGCGATGAACGTTCTCCTGCTGGCGATCATGGTCATCTTCGGCATCGCCGCGATCCTCACGATCGTCCGGATCGTGCGCGGTCCCTCGATCCTCGACCGTGCCGTGGCGTCGGATGTGCTCCTCACCGAGGTCATGTGCGTGCTCGGCGCCGAGATGGCGATCAACGGGCACACCCGCACCATCCCCGTGCTGCTGATCATCGCCGCGGTGGGCGTGTTCGGCTCGATCTCGGTCGCCCGGTTCGTCGCGAGAAGGGACAACACGACACCATGAACGTGTTCGGCCTTGCCATCCCCGACGCCGTCATCGACGTCGCCGTCCTCGTGCTGATCCTGCTCGGCGCCGTGCTCTGCCTGTCCGCGGCAGTCGGACTGCTGCGGTTCCGCGACGTGCCGTCGCGACTGCACGCCGCGACGAAGCCGCAGGTGCTGGGACTCGTACTCATCTGCCTCGCGATCGCGCTGTCGCAGCGCACCCTCGGCAGCATCCTCGTGGGACTCGCCCTCGTGACCCCGATCGTGCTCATGCAGTTCGCCACCGCCCCGCTGTCTGCCCATATCGTCGGACGGCAGGCGTATCGCAACGGGACGACCGACGAGCGCAACCTCGTCGTCGACGAGCTCGCCGACTCCAAGCAGACCCCTCCCGCCGCCGGCTGACCCGGGTCCGTCCCGTCCGGCCGGCGCCGCTCCGTCCGGCCGCCCGGCCCGTCCGGTCTCGCCGGGTCGCGGTGCGCAATTCAGCATGAGCTCTCTCGGACCGAGTATCCGAGCCCGCGGCCACCGATATATCGAGGATCGGTGCTGAGACCTGATCGGTGACCCGCGTCCACCCAAGGCGATGCCGGGGTGGTTTCTTCCTGCACCAAAACCCTCGAACGGCGACCCGCCCCGAAATCGTGGGAAAACGGCTCACGCACAACACCGCCCATCCGCACACTTCCCTCATGAGCGAGCACGGTGATGTCGACAAGCGGACTGTGGCGGAGCGAGCTGGAGATGCCTACGCGCCGACGGTGTTCTCCCGATCCCAGCTGATCCGGAAGGGACTGACCGGGCGCCGGATTGCAGCCGCGGTGGCGAGGAGCGACCTCCTGCACATCCGGCGTGACCGATATGCGCTGCCCACGGCCCCGAGCGACGTGGTCACTGCGGTGCGGATCGGCGGACGCGTGTCGTGCCTCTCCTTGCTCGTGGCGATGGGGGTCTTCGTTCACCGCAGCCGCGGGTTGCACGTCCTCGTGACTCCCGGATCGTCGCGCCTGCGTCTGTCGAAGAACAGCACGACCGTGTTGCACTGGCGGGTGCGGTCGAGTGTCGATGGCTGTCTTCATGCGGCCCCGATCGTCGATGCCGTCGCCCATTCGGTGTTTTGCCAGTCCCCGCGGGAGACGCTCGCGACCCTCGACAGCATCCTGCATCACGCACTCATGACCTTCGACGAACTCGCCCAGCTGTTCGAGTCGCTGCCCACCAGGTTCCGTCCGTTGCTCGCCCTCGTGGATCCGTCGGCGGCCTCGGGCCCGGAGACCTACATGCGTTTGATTCTGAGGGCGATGGGCGTCTCGTATGAGACGCAGGTCTATCTGGAGGGTGTCGGCTACGTCGACTTCGTCGTCGACGGGTGGTTGATCATCGAGTGCGACAGCAAGGAGTTCCACGAGGGGTGGGAGAAGCAGGTGCAGGATCGGGCGCGCGATGTCGCTGCGGCCCGGCTGGGTTACGTCACTGTCCGGCCCCTGGCGGTGGACCTCCTCGGCGACCACACGGTCGTGCGGGAGGCACTGGAGCAGATCATCGAGGTGATGGGACCGCGATTCACACGCGGTCGCCGTTCGCGATTCAGCAGGAGCGGCCGCCGATCGATATGACGCGGCGCTGTTCTGCGGCTGGGAGGACGTCTGTGCTGAATTGTGAACGGCGAGGGTCGGAACCGGGACGCCGGGAAGCCGCGACGCCGTGCGAGCGGTGCGCCAGACACCGCGCCGGAGGCCGCGCCGTCGCCAGGGTCAGAGGTCGTCGGCGAAGCGCTGGATCAGCTCGGCGGCGGGCTCGGAGTCGGTGATCAACGTGCCGTGACCGTGGTCGGGGATCACCCGGAGGTCGGCACCGGGGATCTCGTCGATGATCTCCTGGCACCAGCTCATCGGGGCGAGGGGATCGTCCTCGCCGCGCAGCACGAGCACCGGCTGCTCGATCCGCGCGAACGCCTTCTCGGGCTGGTGCACGATGGTCGCGCGGATCTTGCGGATGAGGTGGGGGCCTCCGCGGAGGTATTCCCTCGCGCCGCGCCAGATCACCAGAGGGCGTTCGCCGATGAGGTCGCGCAGCAGGTAGCTCGCCTGCGCCGCGACGTTGCGGGCGGCTTTGTTCACGGTGGGGCCGGCGAGCACGACGCCCGCGACGAGCGACGGATGCCGTGCCGCGAGCTCCGCCGCGATCTGACTGCCCATCGAATGGCCGATCACCACGACCGGTCCCTCCTCGGCATGCCGCAGGTAGGCGGCGACGAGGTCGGCGTGCCGCTCCATGGTCAGCGTGCGGGTGGGCTCCGGTGCTTCGCCGAAACCGGGCAGATCGAGGGCGATGACCCGCCCGTGCAACCTCTGCACCACGTCGAGGTAGACGCTGCGACCCATGCCGATGCCGTGCAGCAGCAGAAAGGTGCGGGGGCCTTCGCCGAAGGTCTCGGCGATCAGCGTGGAACCGCCGTGCTCGTACTCGAGCAGGGTGACGGGTGTGCCTTTCGGGGCGAGATAGCTGGAGACCACCCGTCAACGCTAACCGAGCAGGACGGATGCGGCGAACCGCAGGCCTCTGCACGAGGGAGAGACCGCGGGCACCGCAGCTCGGACGATGGGCCGTGTCCGTCCCTCGTGCGAGGATGAAGTGGTGTCTTCCCCGCAACCCGATCCCGACCAGGTCCCGGCGGTGGAGGAGCCGACCGGCCGCACCCGCGGTCCTCTCGCGCGACTGGCGGCGGGATTCGACGATCCGGTGCTGCGCGCCCTGGTCGCGGCGACCGCGGTCTCGCGTATCGGGCGCGGCGTCTTCTTCGCCGTCACCGTGCTCTTCTTCACCCAGATCATCGGTCTGTCTCCGGCGCAGGCCGCGGTGGTGCTGGCCGTGTCGAGCGGATGCGGTGTCGTGGCGTCGTTCCTCGGCGGCTGGCTCGCCGATCGCTGGAGCGCGCGACGCCTCGCGTTCGGATTCGAGCTCACCGGCGGCGCGCTGCTGGCGGGGTACGCCTTCGTGGGTGACTTCGCATCGGCCCTTCTGCTCGCCAGCCTCGCCGGCTTCTTCGACACCCTCGGCCACTCGGCGCGGTCGGCGATCATCGCGCGGGGATTCGCGTCGGAGCGACGTGTGCACGCGCGGGCCGTGCTGCGCACCGTCACCAACATCGCGATCGCGGCAGGGTCGGGACTCGGCGCGATCGCGCTGGCGCTGGGCACTCCCGAGGCATACCGCACCGTCATCGCCTGCGCGGGGGCCATCTGCGCGCTCGGTTCGCTGCCGCTGCTGCGCCTCACCCCTGCGGTCGATGCGCCGGCACGCGTGCGGATCAAGACGCTCCGCACCGAGACGGGGTCGATCGACACGAAGGCCGCGGCCGCCGCATCCGCCGAGCGCAGCGACTGGAACCGGCGCTCGCCGTGGCGCGACCCGAGGTATCTCGCGCTGAGCGGACTCTCGGCGATCTTCGGCATGCAGTTCGGGGTGGCCGAGTTCGGCGTTCCGCTGTGGATCACGCAGAACACGAACGCCCCCGAGGTCATGGTGGCCGTGCTCCTCATCGTCAACACGACTCTCGTGGTGCTCTTCCAGGTGCGGGCGTCGCGCGGCACGCACGACCTGCGCGTCGCCGGGCGCGTGACGATGATCGCCGGCTGGCTGATGGTCGCCGCATGCCTGGTCTACGCGTTCGCCGCAGGGATGCCGGCCTGGGCCGCCATCGTCATTCTCATCGTCGGGATGATCGCCCACACCTTCGCCGAGATCCTGTCGCAGGCGGGGGCGTGGGGACTCAGTTTCGAGCTGGCCGATCCGGTGCGAGCCGGCGCCTACCAGGGCGTGTTCGGCATGGGGTTCTCTGTCGGCGCGCTGGCCGCCCCGATCGTCGTGAATGCGACCGCGATCACGTTCGGACTGCCCGGCTGGGCGATGCTGGGCGCGATCTTCTTCGCGGCGGCCGTCGGCATCTGGATCATCGCGCGCCGCGCCGCCGCGGCATCCGTGCGCCCCGGGGCCGCACCCGGCCCGGCTTGACCTCGATCCTGCCTGACCGCGAGGCCCGCTGACTCCGATGCCGGCTGACCCGAAGACCGCTGACTCCGATGCCGGCTGACCCGAAGCCCGCGGATCCCGACGCCCGCTAGCCCGCCGGGACGAGAACGAGGGTGTGCCGGGTGGCGGCATCGACCGCCGCCGGCGAGAACGCCCACGGCTTCTGCGCACCCGCCGCCCAGTCGGCGGTCTGGTCGATGTAGTGCTCGTCGAACGCGTGCCCGGAGGCGCCGGTGAGGTGGATCCATGTCGAGGCGTCGAGGTCCGCGAGGTCGACGACCATCCGCATCGACGGGACGGTCGTGGTCGCGTACGAGCTGCCGAGATCCCACCCCGTGGCGTTGACCACCGACGCGCCGCCGCCGACGGCGTAAGGTCCGCGATTGAAGAGCATCTCGATCGGGGCGATCCCCGACGAGCCGAGGGTGTCGCTGGTCAGGGTGATCGCGTGCAAGTCACCCCACCGCCACGCGTTGACGGCGTCGCCCTGCAGGCCCACGAGCTCGTCGTAGGCCTCCTCAGCAGACACCGCGAGCATCTCGTTCATGCTGGTGACACCCAGGGTGGGGTTGGTCCAGAGCGGGTCCGCGGGGGAGTCGAGGAGATCTCCGACCACGGTGAACAGGCGGCCATGACCCTCGATCGGCAGCGGATCCTCGCGCTCGGCGAAGATGTTGCGCACGAGATTCGACCAGAGCACGTTCGCGTACGCCGCGGCGGGCGAGGATGCCGTGTTCTGGGCGTCCCAGGAGCGCAGCAGGTCGACCGCATCCCGGGTGCCCGCGCCCGTCACTGTGACGTCATCCATCGCCGAGGCCAGCCGCTTGCCGATCCACATCTCGCTGTCCATCTGGATCTCGCGCATGTCCTGCGCGGTCAGAGGCCCCGCGGCGGCTCGACGCTCGATCAGGTGCTCGATGCGATCGGCGCGGTAGCCGTAGTCCCAGTCCCGGGAGAGGAAGTAGGGATAGTCGTCGGCGACGATCGCGTTGTTGGCCGTGACGATGTACCCGGACTGCGGGTTGTACGACATGGGGAGCTCCTCGAACGGGATGAACCCGGTCCAGTCGTAGCGGCTGTCCCAGCCGGGTTGCGGCATCCATCCGTCTCCGGCGCCGCGGATCGGCAGGCGCCCCGGCGCCTGGTAGCCGATGTTGCCCTCGACGTCGGCGTAGACGAGGTTCTGCGCCGGCACGTCGAAGAGGGATGCGGCGACGCGGAAGTCGTCGAAGTTGCGTGCGGTGGAGAGGGCGAAGATCGCGGTCGCCGCGGTTCCGGGGTCCAGCGCCGTCCACCGCAGGCTCACGGCGTACTCGGCGCCCTCGCCGGTGGGGGCGGTGGCGGGCGAGCCGCCCGCCGCGAGTCCGGGTTCGGGATGGGCGGCGATCGCGGTGAAGTCGTCGGTGAGTCCCGAGATGAGGGGGCCGTGCACGGTCGAGCGGATCGTGAGCTCGATGTCGTCGCCCCCGGCGACCTCGATCGTCTCGGTGCGCTGATCGAGCGGCACGAGCACCCCGTCGCGCCAGTACTGGTCACCCTCCAGGCGCTCCACGTACAGGTCGGTGACGTCGGTGGTCAGGTTGGTGAACCCCCAGGCGACCTGCTGATTGTGTCCGATCACGATTCCGGGGAGGCCCGAGAACGAGAAGCCGCCGACATCGAACGGGCAGGCATCCGTGACCTCGCTGCACCGCAGCTGCACCTGATACCAGACCGAGGGCAGGGAGGCGCCCAGGTGCGGGTCGTTGGCGAGCAGGGGAAGGCCGCTCTCGGTCAGGTCGCCCGAGACCACCCACGAGTTCGAGCCGATGCCCTCCCCGACATCCCCGACGAGCAGGCTCGCCGCCTCGATCACGTCGGAGGCCTCCTGCCAATCGATGGTGGTGGCCGCCTGCTGCATCTCACCGTCGTGCGCGTCGTCGGTGAACACGACCGGCTCGGTGCCCGTCTCGAGGGTGGAGATCTGCGGGACGATCACGGGATTCTCGTCGAACGGATACGGCGGGTAGAGCTGCTCGAGTGTGGCCTGCGCCGAGTCCGGATCGGCGCCGGTCGCGAGTTCTGAGGCGAGCAGCGAGCGTGCCGCCTCGTCGTCGACGTTTCCGCGGAGATCCCAGGCCATCGCCTTGAGCCAGGCGACGGAGTCCGCGGGCTCCCAGGGCTCCGGGGCGTAGTCCGGATTCTGTATGCCCAGAACGGCATATTCGAGCGACAACTCGGAGCCGGATCGGGATCCGAGGTACGCGTTCACGCCGTCGGCGTACGCCTCGTAGTAGCCGAGGGTCACCTCGTCCATCGCCGCGACCTCGGCTTCGGCGACCACGCGCCAGCCCAGGGTGCGCAGGAAGGCATCGGTCGCCACCTGCGACTCTCCGAACATCTCGGCGACCCTGCCTGCGGTGACGTGGCGGCGGAAGTCCATCTCGAAGAATCGATCCTGCGCGTGCACAAACCCCTGGGCGTAGAAGAGGTCGTCCGTCGACTCGGCGGTGATCGTCGGGATGCCGCGATCATCGCGCTGCACCGTGGCCTGCGCCTGCAGTCCGTCGAGGGCGAGGGTGCCCTCCGTCTGCGGGAAGGACCGCTGGATGGTCCAGGTGATGACGAACGCTGCGGCCACGGCGATCACGACGAGCGCGGCCACGACGAGGAAGGCGATGCGGCCGATGCGACCGCGCAGAGAGGTGCGCGCGACCGGGGCAGGATCGGGCGAATCGGTTGTCATCATCGAGAACTCTTTCGGACGGCATGGTGGGACCCGGTCCCACTGAGCCCCAGAGCGCGTCTCATCGGACGCACTCTGGGAATCCTACTCACACCCACGGACGGCGTGGGACGCCGCCGGGTTCTCGGTCGCACCGAGCGGGGGATCAGCCGATCAGGCTCGGCTGCAGATCGCGCAGCGTTCTCCGATGCGTCATCCGCGTCACGCCGATCGCCGCGAGCAGCAGAGCACCGACGAGCCAGATGCCGAGCACCACGAGATCCCAGCCGGCCCGGCCCAGGTTGCCGCCGTACATCAGCTGCCGCATCGCATCGACGACGTAACCGAGCGGGAGCACGTGATGCAGTGCGGCGAGAGGGGCGGGCAGCGTCTGCCACGGGAAGGTGCCGCCCGCGGTGACGAGCTGCAGCACCATGAGCACCAGACCGAGGAACTGCCCCACCGAGCCGAGCCACACGTTCAGCATCAGGATGATGGCGGCGAAGGTCGCGGAGGCGAAGACCATCACCCCGAGCGTGCCGATCGGGTTGTCGAACGTGAAGCCGAGCGTGATGGCCAGGATGCCCATGAGCCCCACCATCTGCAGGGCGCCGAGCATCGCCGGGGTGAGCCACCCCGCCAGGGTGACGCGCAGCGGCGAGTGCAGCGCGGTGACGGCGCGGCGGGAGATCGGCTTGACGATGAGGAAAAGCGCGTAGATGCCGATCCATGCCGAGAGCGCGGCGAAGAACGGCGCGAGACCTGCGCCGTAGTCCTCGGCGGAGGCGACCTTGTCGCTGGAGACCTTCACCGGGTCGGCGATGGTGTCGGCCTGCTGGGTGCGCAGCTCGGGGGTCGAGACGGGGATCTGCGCGACCCCGTCGGAGAGTCCGTCGCGCAGCTCGGCCGTGCCGGAGGCGAGCGTGCCGAGTCCGTCGCGCAGCTGTGCGGCACCGTCGTTCGCGGCGGCGGCGCCCGTCGCGACGGTGCCGACGCCGGAGGCGAGCGTGCCCGCGCCGGAGGCGAGCGTACCGGCGCCCGATGCGAGGTCGGCGGCTCCGGAGGCGACGGATGCTGCGCCGGCGGCGAGCTGGTCGACCTTGCCGACGGCCCCCTGCACCTGCGCGTTGCCCTCCTGCAGGCGGGTGCCGAGCGGGTCGAGTTTCGCGAGGACCTGGTCGACCTCTGCGGGGGTGAGCCCCTGCTCGGTCAGCGCGTTCGCGATGTCGGTGCGCACCTGGGGCAGCGCGTTCGCGGCCTGCTGGACCGCGTTGCCTGCGCGGTCGGCGACATCGGCGAGCTGCCGATTGCCGTCACTGACCTGCTGTGCGCCGCTGGCGAGCGTCTGCGCCCCGCTCGCGAGTGTCTGCGCTCCGCCGGCGAGCGTCTGTGCGCCGGTCGAGAGCTGCGCCGTGCCGTCTGCGAGCTGCGCCGTGCCGTCGGCGAGGGTCGCGCTGCCGGTCGCCGCGGTGTTGGCGCCGTCGGTCAGCTGAGTCGCGCCGTCGACGGCCGTGACAAGCTTGTCGCGCACCTCGCTCAATCCGGTGAGCAGCCGCTCCGCGGCCTCGCTCCCGACCATCTCGGCGACCGAGCTGCGGATCTTCTCGACCGCCTGGGTGCCCATCGACGAGGCGAGGTAGTTGTTGGCATCGTTCGTCTCGAGCTCGATCCGCGCCTGATGGGGGTTGTCGCCGGATGCCGAGGTCAGCGCGGCGGAGAAGTCCGTGGGGATCGTCACCGCGAAGTCGACCGTGCCCTCGCGCAGGGCGTTCGCGGCCTCGTCGTCCGACATCCGCTGCCAGTCGAAGGCGTTGCCCTCGATGAGGTTGTCGGCGACATCCTCGCCGTAGTTGACGGTCTCGCCGGACGGAGCATCCGTCCCCGTGGTGGGGGTCGCAGCGCCCTCGTCGTCGACGACGAGCGCGACGGGGACGTCGGGGAACTTGGCATATGGGTCCTGATTGGCCCAGAGGTAGAGCCCGCCGTAGAGGATCGGCACGCACACGAGCGCGATCAGCGCGATGATGCCCATCTTGCTCGCGGTGAGTCGCCGCAGCTCGGCGGCGATCATGGAGGGGACCTTCATCGCCCTGCTCCGTTCTGGTCTGTGTCTGTGTCTGTGTCTGTGTCTGTGTCGATGTCGGTGTCGGTGTCGGTGTCGGTGTCGGTGTCGGTGTCGGTGTCGGTGCCGGTGCTGGTGACGGGATCCGTGGCTGTGGCGTCTTCGTCTTCGTCCGCAGCCGTGTCGGTGTCTGCGTCGGGGTCGGGATCCGGGTCTGCGACGTCGTCCGCAGCCGTGTCGGTGACGATGTCTGCGCCCGCCGTCGGCTCGTCGTCGTCGGGGAAGTCGAGGACGAGCGGCGGGATCGGACCCGAGGCGTTGATGGCCTCGAGCTCATGCATGCGTTCGAGCGCGACCGCGGCAGATCCGCCGACGATGACGAGCATCGCGTAGCCGCGGTCGGCGAACTCCGACGCGATGCGCCACCAGCCGTCCGGGCTGCCGCCATGGCGGTCGGGTGAGACGAGCACCACGCCCTCGGTGCCCTTGCGCAGCACCGCGAGCTCGCACAGGATGCGCACGCGGGCGGCCGGATCGACGTTGCCGATCGGCACGCCCGCCAGCTCTCCGAAGCCGAGCTGCGTGAGCCAGCGGCGCGAGTGCAGGGGTGTCGCTCCGACGCCGGCGAACATGAGCTCTTCGCCGACGACGCCCGCGAGGGTGATGTCGGCATGCGGGTCGCTGACGTCCGGGGCGTCGACGAGCGCGATCGTGCGGCGCAGCTGTCGGTTGTCGGCGCTGCCGTCGATGGTGACGCGGCCGGTGTCCGGGCGCATGCGCCCGCTCGCGATCAGCCCGAGGACGCTCGGTCGCTGCTCGGTCTCGGCGATCGCGAAGCGCACGGCACCGGTGTGGAATTCGAGGCTGGTGGGGGGCAGCGCCTGGCCGCCACGCCCCTTGCTCACCTCGTGGAGAGCGATCTTCATGCGTCGACCCGCTCGGATCCGATGATGTCGGGGTGCGCGGTCAGCAGGTCGTCGGCATCGCGCCAGGACAGCCCCGCGATGCTGAGGAGCGTGCGCACGGCGAGGTTCTCGGCGCCGATGCTTGCGGCATCGGTGCGGGAGACGACCGTGCGGGCGACCTCTTCGATGAGGCGCGCGAGCGTCGGTGCGGCGATGTCGGTGCGGAAGCTGCCGTTCTCCTGGCCGCGTCGGGCGAGGGCCGCGACGGTGCGGCGAAGCGGCGCGAGGGCGTCGGCGGTGTGCTGCACATGCGCCTCGTCGAGGGCGAGGGCCGCAGCGACCTGCACGTGGGACGCCTCCTGCCAGAGTCTGGCCGCGAGCCGGGCGAGCGCGATGCGCGCGTCGGCGTCGGTCACGGACTCGGCGATCGCGTTGAAGCGCTGCGCGCCCACCGAGATGAGCTCGCGGATCAGCGCCTCGCGGTCGTCGAAGTGCCCGTACAGAGTGCGGCGGGAGAGGCCGGCGCTGCGGGCGATGACGTCGATCGAGGCGCGGGGATCGGCGGCGAGGGTCTCTCGGGCCGCATCGAGGATTCCGGCACGGTTCTCGACGGAATCGCGACGGGGAGCACGGGTGGTCATGCGTCCATGGTAGCTAATCTGCACAGCAGTGTGCAAGATAGTGCGACGGACTCACAGGTGCGACGGTCGCATCGGACAGACAGCAGAGGGGGCGGGTGCATCGCGCACCCGCCCCCTCTCGTGACCTAACCGGTCAGTCGGTGCCGGAGTCGAAGGCCGCACCCTCAGAGGCGGTGTCCACCGCGCCCGCGAGCGCCTGGTCGACGTCTTCGACCGCGCCGGTGATCTCTCCGGACTCGCCCGCGGTGACGCGGCCGACGAGCTCGCCGGTGGCGCCGCCGATCAGGCCGAGGCCGGCGTACTGCTCGAGGCGGGACCGCGAGTCGGCGATGTCGAGATTGCGCATGGTGAGCTGGCCGATGCGGTCGACCGGGCCGAAGGCCGCGTCGCCGACGCGCTCCATCGACAGCTTCTCGGGGCCGTACGACAGGTTCGGCGAGGTGGTGTCGACGATAGTCCAGTCGTCGCCGCGGCGCAGACGCACGGTGACGGTTCCCGAGATCGTGAGACCGACCCACCGCTGGATCGACTCGCGCAGCATGAGGGACTGCGGCTCGAGCCAGCGTCCCTCGTACATCAGGCGACCCAGGCGACGACCCGACTCGTGGTACGTGGCCAGGGTGTCTTCGTTCAGGATGCCGTTCACGAGGCGCTCGTACGCGATGAACAGCAGCGCCATGGCCGGTGCCTCGTAGATGCCGCGCGACTTCGCCTCGATGATGCGGTTCTCGATCTGGTCGCTCATGCCGAGGCCGTGGCGTCCGCCGATGGTGTTCGCCTCCATGACGAGGGCCACCGGATCGGTGTACTCGACGCCGTTGAGGGCGACGGGGCGTCCGGCGTCGAAGGTGACCGACACGTCTTCGGTCTCGATCGCGACCGACGGATCCCAGAACTTGACGCCCATGATCGGGTCGACCGTCTCGAGCGAGACGTTCAGGTGCTCGAGCGTCTTCGCCTCGTGCGTCGCCCCCCAGATGTTGGCGTCGGTCGAGTACGCCTTCTCCACCGAGTCGCGGTAGGGGAAGTCGTGGGCGACGAGCCACTCGCTCATCTCCTTGCGGCCGCCGAGCTCGGTCACGAAGTCGGCGTCGAGCCACGGCTTGTAGACGCGCAGGCGAGGGTTGGCCAGCAGGCCGTAGCGGTAGAACCGCTCGATGTCGTTGCCCTTGTAGGTGGAGCCGTCGCCCCAGATGTCGACGCCGTCCTCCTTCATGGCGCGCACCAGCATCGTGCCGGTCACGGCGCGACCGAGCGGCGTGGTGTTGAAGTAGGTCTTGCCGCCGGAGCGGATGTGGAACGCGCCGCACGACAGGGCGACGAGGCCCTCTTCGACCAGCGCCGTCTTGCAGTCGACCAGGCGGGACGCCTCGGCGCCGTACTCCAGCGCGCGGCCGGGGATCGACGCGATGTCGTCTTCGTCGTACTGGCCGAGATCACCGGTGTACGTGTAGGGGACGGCGCCCTTGTCGCGCATCCACGCGACGGCGACGGAGGTGTCGAGTCCTCCGGAGAAGGCGATGCCGACGCGCTCGCCGACGGGAAGTGACTGGAGGACCTTGGACATGGCTCCCAGTCTATCGGCGGCGTGTCGGCTGTTTCGGACGCACCCGATGTCCGCGAGGTGCGCGATGACCGAAGATCTCTCGGGGCCGTTAGCGCGGGGTCAGCGAGCGACCGGCGCGCTCGCTTCCGGCAGCAGGCTCCGCTGGTGCTCGGCATAGCTCCCGCCCCACGACGTCAGCGCGTCGACGAGCGGCAGGGATCCACGGCCGAGCTTGCTCAACCGGTACTCGACCTTGGGCGGCACCTGTCGGTACACCGTGCGGATGACGAGGCCGTCGTCTTCGAGCTCGCGCAGCTGGCGGGTCAGAACGCGAGCCGTCGGCTCGTCGAGCAGGCGGCTCAGCTCGCCGAACCGCAGCACCTCGTGCTCGCGCAGCAGACTGAGGATGCTGGGCTTCCATGCGCCGCCGAGCACCGCGATCGAGATCTCCGCATCGCAGGCGTCCGTCCACTCCTGCACGATGCGCGCCGTCTTCTCCCTCACCGGACCCGCCCTTCGTCGGTCCCATAGTATCCGAAACGTCAGTATGTGACCAGAATGACCGTACTTGCTCGCCTCGTACCGGTCCGCGACACTGGACACGTGACTTCCTCTGTGCCCGTGGCATCCACCCGTTCGCGCTCGCCGCGGCATCCGTGGCTGGCCATGATCCCCCTCCTCCTCGGCATCCTGATCGGCGCGCTCGCGATCAGCAGCGTGTCGACCGCGCTGCCCGCGATCCGCGGCGATCTGACGCTCAGCGACACGGGCGCGCTGTGGCTCGTCGACGTCTACTCCCTCTCTCTGGCGGCGACGCTGATCCTCGCCGCACGCATCGGAGATGCTGTCGGGCGCAAGCGGATCGTGCTCCTCGGCCTCGCCGGATTCGCGGTCCTCAACCTCATCGGCGGCCTCGCGCAGGACGGCCTCGTGCTGATCGTCGTGCGCGCCCTCCTCGGTGTGGCCGAGGCCTTTGTCGTCGCGGGCGTCGTCGCCACGATCGGCGCGCACTATCAGGCTCGTCAGCGCGTGCTCGCCTACGGGCTGTGGACCGCGACGTTCGGCACCGGCAGCGCCCTCGGTCCCGTTCTCGGCGGTCTGGTGACCGAAGGGCCCGGATGGCGCTGGCTGCTGCTGGGGAGCGTGCCGCTGGCGGTGGTCGCCGCGGTACTCGCCCTCTGGCTCGTGCCGGACTCGCGCAGCTCCCGGCCGGTGTCGTGGGACATCCTCAGCATCGTGTCGTCGATCGTGGCGCTGGGTGCCCTGGTGTTCGCGCTGCACGAGATTCTGGCCGCTCCCGTGCCCGCGGCCGCCGCCGGCCTGATCGCCGTGGTGACCCTCGCGTTCTTCATCCGACGGCAGCGCTCGCTGCGTGACCCCCTGATCGACCTGCGCCTGTTCCGCGTGTCCGGCTTCAGTCCTGCGGTGGTGCGCATCGTGGCGAGCAGCGGGGTGTCGTCGGCCTGCGTGCTCCTCGCCAGCCTGCACCTGCAGGATCTGCGCGGGTACTCCGCGGCGGAGGCGGGGATCGCGATCCTGCCGCAGGCGGTCGCGATCGCCCTCGGCGGCGTCGCCGCACCCCTGTTCCTGCGGTGGCTGACCTCGCCCTCGCTCACGGTGCTCGCGCTCGTGATCCAGGGCCTCGGGCTGGTCTGGTTGGCGCTGGATCCCGAGATCGTGGCGCTGCCGCTCGTGCTCGTCGGCGCCGGATTCGGCGTCGCAGCGACTCTGGCGGCCACGACCCTGTTCGACGTCACGACGGAGGACGACGCCGGGCAGGTCGGCGCGATCCAGGAGGTCGCCTTCGCCCTCGGCGGCGGGCTCGGCATCGCCGTGCTCGGCACGATCTCGCAGGTCGTCGGAGCGAGCGGATTCGCGGTGGCTCTCGTGGTCGCCGCCGTCGCGGTGGCCGCCGCCGCGCTCGTGCCGTTGGTGCGACGCGCCCCGCAGGGCGCCGAACGCTCCCCGCGCGATGTCGCCGGCATCCGCTGACACTCGCCGCCGCATCCCGCCATCACCATCCCCACGGAAGAGAGCCTCGCTTGTCCGCGCCCCGGAAGACCGTCCATTGGATCCTCGCCCACCCCCAGGAGAGCTCCGTCAACGCCCGTCTGTTCCGAGAGGGGGTGGAGATGCTGTCGCGGAATCATGACGTGCACGTCTCTGACCTGTACCGACAGGGGTTCGATCCGGTGCTCGGCGCTGCCGACCTCGGTGCGCCAGGCGGACGGGAGGGGAACGTCGTCGACCTCATGGGTGCCGCGCACGCCGACGGCACGGTGCCGTCTGACGTGCGCGAGGAGCAGCGCAAGCTCGAGGCGGCCGATCTGGTCGTGCTCCAGTTCCCCCTGTGGTGGTACGGCCCGCCGGCGATCCTCAAAGGGTGGTTCGATCGCGTGCTCACGAACGGATTCGCCTACGGACCCACCGATCCCGAGACCGGGCTGCCGCTGCGGTACGGGGAGGGACTGCTCGCCGGCAGGCGCGCGCTCGTGATCGTGACCGCGGGGGAGGACGACCGATCGATCGGCACCCGCGGCATCAGCGGCGACATCGACGCGCTGATGTTCCCGCTCACCCACGGCACGCTCTGGTACACCGGCATCGAGCCGCTCGACCTGCACGTCGTGCACGACGTCGACCGCTTCGGCGCCGCTGACGTCGAGCGGGAATCCGCCCGCCTGCGCACACGACTCGCGGGGATCGACGACGAGACGCCGACCAGTCCGTACCGCCGGCTGCGCGACGGCGAGTACCACGGCACCCGAGCGCTGCGGGCGGATCTGCTGCCGGGACGCACCGACCTCGGTATCCATCGCCGCGTACGCGACTGAACGGCGGAGGCGGCGACTCACCGGTTTCGGCGTCGCAGTGGCAGAGTGGCCCTGAAGGAGGCAGGACATGGGCGGAGCGATCCTCTGGGGCGTGGTGGCGGCGGCGCCCCTCTTCGTCGGCGCGGTGCTCGCACTGCTGCGCGCCTGGCCGCCGCGCTGGCTCGGCATCGTGCTCGGGTTCGGTGCGGGGGCGCTCATGGCGTCGATCGCATTCGAGCTGTGGGAGGAGGGGCTCGCACTCGCCGGCCCCATCCCGCTCGTGCTCGGCGTCGCGCTGGGAGCGATCAGCTACTACATCGCCGCCCGCATCCTCGACGCCAGAGCCGCGAAGAAGAAGGGGCAGGCCGGTGGTGGGCAGCTCGCGGTGGGTGCGCTGCTCGACGGCATCCCTGAGCAGCTGGTGCTCGGTATCGGGCTGGCGTCCGGCGAGCCGGTGAGCGTGGCGCTCGTGGTCGCGATCCTCGTGTCGAACCTGCCGGAATCGATCGGCTCGGCGGCGGACCTGCTGCAGGGCGGGATGGCGAAGTCGCGAGTGCTGCTGCTGTGGGCCGGGGTCGCGGTCGTCTGCGCGGCGGCGACCGTCGCGGGCTTCGCTCTCACGAGTGTGACCGGTGACGGATTCCGTGCCGGAGCGAGCGGTTTCGCGGCCGGAGCCCTGCTCGTGATGCTGGTGGATTCCATGATCCCGGAGGCGCAGTCCAAGGCGAAGGAATCGACGGGGCTCGCGACCGTGCTGGGCTTCGCGCTCGCCGCAGGTCTCGCCCTCGCCTCCTGACGACCACGGCGACCGTGCGCCCCACAGCAGTCGGAACCGCCACCCGCCACTCGGCGGACTCCGGTGCGCGGAACGGCACCGGCTGGCGGGTTACGCTCGTGGGCGACGTCGGGGAGTCTGGCGGAACGCCTCCGCAGTGGCGACCGAGAACAAAGGAGTTCTGATGACCGACACGACCCTCCGCCCTCCATTCGACCCCGAACTGGAGGCCGCCCTCGCTCTGGTCCGCGACCAGATGCCCACGACCCTGACGGCCGAGATGATCCCGCCGATGCGCCAGAACCCGATGAGCGGCCAGGACGAGATCTTCATCGTGCTCGACGAGCGCGGCTTCACCCGCCGCGACGTGACCATCGCCGGCCACCAGGGGGACGAGATCGTCGTCACGGTGATCGAGAAGGCGGGCCGCACCGGCACGGGACCGGGCTTCTTCCACACCCACGGCGGCGGCATGATCGTCGGCGACCGTTGGCTCGGCGTCGTCGGGTTCCTTGACTGGGCCGAGCGCTTCAACGGGGTCATCGTCACGGTGGAGTACCGGTTGGCACCCGAGTTCCCCGATCCGTATCCGGTCGAGGACTGCTATGCCGGTCTGGTGTGGACCGCCACCAACGCCGCCGAGCTCGGCATCGACCCGACCCGCATCCTGATCGGCGGAGCCAGCGCCGGCGGGGGCCTCGCCGCCGGCACCAGCCTGCTCGCTCGCGACCGGCGCGGACCGGCCCTGATCGGCCAGCTGCTCATGTGCCCCATGCTCGACGACCGCGACGAGAGCGTGTCGACGCAGCAGATCGACGGCATCGGCGTGTGGGACCGCGGCTCCAACAACGTCGGGTGGTCCGCGCTCCTCGGTGCCCGTAAGGGGACGGGCGAGGTGTCGATCTATGCGGCGCCGGCCCGCGCGACCGACCTCAACGGACTGCCGCCCGCCTTCATCGACTGCGGCAGCGCCGAGGTGTTCCGCGACGAGGATGTCGCGTACGCCTCGAAGCTCTGGGCGGCCGGGGTCCAGGCCGAGCTGCACGTGTGGGCCGGCGGCTTCCACGGATTCGAGATATTCGCTCCGCACGCCGCGGTCTCGAAGGCATCGCTCGCCGCCCGCGACGACTGGGTGAACCGCCTGCTCGGCTGATCCGGCCGCCCTACGGGGTCGGACGCCGACCCCGTAGGGTGGAATCCCCGCCAGCGATGGAGCCCGACATGCAAGATCTGCTGGGGCGGCTCACCGCCCTCGACCCGGATGCGAGCGAGACCCTCAAGGTCGTCTCCTATTTCGACACGCTCGTCGCGCGGGGAGTCGGCGTCGAGAGCATGCTGCGGGGCGCAGCTGTGTTGAGCGGTGCGACCGTGGGACAGCGCGATACCCGTCAGATCGTCCGGGTGCGGGCCGACGGAGTGCGTGTCGAACCTGTGGACCCCGGCGACAGGTGGATGCTGCGCGAGAGCGGCACCGACAGTGTCGCCTGGATCGAACGCGAGGGCGAGCCCCACACGAATGACGCCATGATCCTGGAGCGGCTCACCATCGCGCTCGGCATCCTGCGCGCGCGCAGAGCGGGTGATGCGGAGAGCGCGGTCGAGCTGGCGATCAGCTCCTTCGCGGGCGAGGGGGAGCGGGCGTCCGCGCTGTCGCGACTGCGCCTCACGCCCGAGCCGATGCGGGTGATCGCGTCTCCGCCCGACCCCGCGCCATCGCCCCGGCATCCGTCCGCCGTCGTGGCGACACGTCACGGATTGACCAGGGCCACGATCGTGCCCGCGGAGATCACCGCGGAGGAGGTGTGGACAGCTCCGAGCGACCTGCGTGTCGGTTTAGGGACAGCGGGCCAGGGGGAGCACCTGCCGAACTCCTGGGCCGAGGCCCTGATCGCCGTGCGCCTGACGACCGCGGCCGAGCCGGTCATCGTCGCCGAGGACCTCGGCGCCTTCCTGCTGATCGCCGGCGCCGCCGACTCCGGAGAGCTGCATCCGGATGCCGCGTCGCTCGGACGCGTGGATGCGCGCAGCCGCGAACTGCTCGATGCGGTGGTCGACGAACAGAGCGTGCGGGCCGCAGCGGTGCGGTTGGGACGGCACCACTCCAGCGTGCAGGACCGCCTGACGGCACTGATCGAGCAGCTCGGATACGACCCGCGCACGCCACGGGGGCAGATGAGGTTCGTCACCGCTCGGATGCTGTTGCAGCTCGCCGGCTGACGCCCCGGCATCCGTGCGACGCGCAGAGCGTGTCACGGCCGCCGCCCCCGGTCACTGGAACCCGGGGTAGTCCTTCAGCTTCTCCTCGTACTCCGCCCGATCGTTCTCGCTGAGCACGGCGCTCGCGAGCACGACCATCTGCAGCCCCTCGAGCGGTTCGCCGGTGCGGGCGCTCTGCGCCTCGCGAGTGGTGCGGAAGTCGCCCGTCGGGTCGTTCGACAGGTCGTAGATGTTGGCGTAGAGCCGCGTCGGATCGGGGTAGTTGTCGGTGTAGTACTCCCACGTGTGCTGCGCGCGCGGGTCTTCGCTGCCGTAGAGCTTCGCGATCATCGTCGGATCGATGCCCGAGTACTCGCCGTTGAACGAGTAGAGCGGCGGCATTCCGTGCTCGGCGACGACCGCGTCGATGGTGGCCATGACGGCGAGCTTGGTGTTGTAGTCCTGGATCGGCTGCGTGGTCGCCCAGCCCACCGACGTGTATTCGATCAGCATCGATTCTCCGCCGTACCCGTTGCGCTCGGGACGCAGGTCCTCGTCGCCGACCTGCACCCACTCGTACCCGTACTCGGCGGTGATGCGGGCGCGGATGTCGGCGAACACGCTGTCGGCCTCCGCCCGCACCTCCTCGAGCGACTGCTGACGGAGGGCTGCCTGCGGGTCGGTGCCCTTGATGCCCGGGTAGGCCTCCTCGTGCTTCTGCTCCTCGGTCTTCATGCCGTCGTAGCTTCCGGATGCCGAGGTCTGCAGCGCACCGATGCCGCCGACGGTGGCGACGTTGAAGATCAGCGTGACCGTGAGCGCCACGGCGGCCAGGGTGCGTCCGCGGGCGGTGAAGAGCGCGCCGACGATCACCGCCACCACGACGAGCTGCAGCGTCAGCATCGTGACGCCGTAGAGCACGTCGGTCGCTCCCACGGCCAGCGTGATCAGCAGGATCGCGGCGAACAGGATGCCGGCGACCAGCGCGATCCAGCCCAGGGCGTTCGCCGGTCTCTTCGGCGCGTCCGCGGTGCCGGATGCCGAGCCTGGCGCCGAGCCGGTCGCGGTGGCCGTGGCTCCCGGAACACCGGGCTGCTGCACGAAGGGGCCGGATGCGCGGCGTGCGTTGCGGTATCCTCCGGGCGGCGGCACCGGCGGCGCGCCCTCGGTGCCGGCGACGTAGCGGGCGCGCTGCTTCTCGTGATCCATCACCATGGCTTGTCCGTCCCCGAGCCGCCGCCGTCTTCGCCCTGCTGCTGGTCGCGCTCCTGCGTGCCCTGCTCGAGCTTGTCCTTGAGCTCGTCGAGCTTGTCGTCCGACGGCTGCGGCTCCGACTCCTCCTGAGGCTGCTCCTCCTCGGGCGGCGTCTGCTGCTGCTTCTGCTTCAGCCGACCCTCGAGGTCCTCCTTGCTCTGCTGCATGTCGCGGTCGGGGTCGGAGGACTGCTCCTCGGCCTCGTCGCTGTCGCACTCCGGCGGCATCTCGGACGTGACGGTGAGTGCCTCGCCGTAGAGCGCCGCGGCTCCCGTGCCGTCGCCGTCGGCCCTGGCCGCATCGCCCATGCGCTCGATCACGAGCCCGAGGTTGATGCGCACGCTGCAGACCTCGAGGCCGGTGGCCAGATCGAGCGATTCCTCGAGCTTCGCGCGGGATGCCGACAGCTCCTCGGCGCCGGCGAGGGCGGTGCCCGCGTTGAAGGGAGCCTTGTACGGCTCGAACCAGTTGAGGAACTCCTGGCCGTGGGCGGCGGACTCCGATCCCGCGAAGTCGTCGGCGACGTAGGCCGTGATCGACTGGTGCGCGAAGGCGTACATGCTCAGCACCTTGCCGACGAAGAGCAGCGCGGCGAGAGTGAGGGGCAGGGTGCCGATCGCGATCCAGCGACGGATGCGGCGGCGCCTGCGGTTCGATGCCAGAAGAGCGGATGCCGCTCTCGCGCGGATGTCCTCGGGCGCCGTCGCCTCGGGTGCAGTCGCCTGGGTTGTATCCACAGGGGTCATGCGGCACCTCCGTCGTCGGGGCCGGTCGCCGACGCGTCGCGCGTCGACCGGGACGCGTCGCGCGTCGACCGGTCCCGGGAGCGCGGGGTGCGCAGCAGCCGCAGCCGGGCGACGAGCATGCTGGCCCGCGCGAGCTCGACGCCGAGCAGGACGACGACGACGAGCGCTGCGATCCAATAGAGCTCGGTGACGTTGCCGACGGATCCGGACTCGGCGTAGTTCGTCGTCGTCGAGGGGGCATCGGGCAGCGTGATCTCGGCATCCGCCGTGCGGTGCTGGTACTCGACGCCGAGCTCACCGGCGATCGCCTCGAGGTTCGCCTCGTCGATCACCGACAGTGCGTTCGACCCCTGGTACTCGATGTACTCGCCCGATCCCGAGTCGCCGAGACCGCCGGTGGTCAGCCGCATCGGCCCGCCCTCCGCGGTGCCGTAGCCGAACACGGCGCCGGCGTCGGTGAACTCCGCGCTGCCGTCGAACGGCTCGGGTGCCGAGGTGACCGTCTGCTCGCCGTCGCCGAAGTAGAACACCATGCGCGAGCGGTCGGGTGAGGACTCCGCCGCGTTCGAGAGGGTCTCTGTGAGCAGCGGGCTCGCGATGCCGATCGAGCTGCCGCGCGACTGACTCGTCACCTCGGGGCGCAGCACGTCGAGAGACGAGATGAGGGAGGTGGTGTCGGTGGTGAGCGGCATCCGCAGGTCGGCCGAGGCGTCGAAGGTGATCAGGGCGAACCGTGCGCCCGGGTACTCGTCGACGATGCTCTGCACGTCGGCGCGCACTCCGTCGAGGCGCGGCTCGTCGCCGTTCCAGTCCTCGGCGACGATGCTCGCGGTGGTGTCGACGACCAGCACGACGTCGGTGTCGGTCGCGAGGGTCTGGGTGGCGCCGCCGGGGATGCCGGGGCGCAGGAACATGACGACGCAGGCCAGCAGCAGCACGAGTCGCAGGACCCACAGCGCCTTGTCGCGGCCCTTCGCCTTCGCCAGCGCGATCACGGCGAGCGCCCCGACCGGCGCGCACAGCAGCACGAGGAGGAAGACGTTCAGCACGGGCTGGAAGATCACAGTCGCACCCTCCACAGCACCACGAGGAACGAGAGCATCGAGATCAGCAGCACCACGATCCACAGGTTCGGGGTGTCGGTCCACACCACCTGCGCCTGTCCCTTCAGCTCCGTCGCCTCCTGCTCCTGCACCTGGGTGACGATGTCGCTGACGGTGGTCGTGTCGCGCAGGCCGTAGGCCGCGCCTCCCGTGGCTTCGGCCGCCTTCGCCAGCTCGGCGCTCACGGCGTCGTCCTTGCCGGCGACGGGGTTGAGTGCGAACACGCGCACACCGATCGAGTCGGCGTACGAGGCCGCCTCGTCGAGGGTCACGATCGAGGCGCCGTTGATCTCGTTGTCGGTGGCGAAGATGATCGAGCGGGAGCGCTCGTCGTCGGGATGGTCGAACGCCATCGTGCAGGCGGCGAGCCCGTCGCCGATCAGCGAGGCGCCGTTGCCGTTCAGCGTGCCGACCCAGTGCTCCGGAACCTGATCGGTGTAGTCGAAGCTCTCCCGGATGCTCTGCAGATGACCGCGGATGAACTCGTAGTCGTCCGTGAGCGGGAAGATCTGCACGGGGGAGCTGTTGAAGATCGTCAGTCCGATGCGCTCCCCCTCGAAGTCGTCGAGCAGATCCTCGAAGACCGACAGCACCTCGACATCGACCTCGCTCATCGACCCCGAGACGTCGAGGCAGAGCATGATGTCGCGGCTCGTGTTGACCGGTTGGATGGTCTGCGACGACATCGGCCGCGCCGCGATGACTCCCGCCGACAGTGCGGCGACCACGCCGAGCAGCAGGACGGCGGAGAGGGCGAGCACGCGGCGGTTCAACGCCTGGCGGAAGGTGGGCAGCGCCCGCAGGCGCTCGGCGCGGGCGACGCGGGCGCGCTCGTGCTCCTCGGTCCTGGCGCCGCTGCGCAGGCCGACGACCACCCCGATCGCGATCGCGGCGAGGACGACGCCGACAGCGACGAGGATCAGCCATCCGTGGGCTAGTGCCATGTGCGCACCACCGTTCGCGCGGCCTCGGCGCCCGCGGCCGGATCGATCGCGGGGCCCTGACGGAAGATGCTCGGATAGTAATGGCGTCCCATGGCGTCGATCAGCGCCGGGTGCACCCCGCGCGCGACGAGGTCGTCGAGGGCGAGCACCGGGGCTTCGAGTCCGCTGTACTCGTTGACGAACGTGCGCACCACGCGGCTGAACTCGAGGTTCGCGTTGCGGGCCGAGAGCGTGCGGGCGCGGTAGTCGTCTTCGATGCGCTGGATGCGGTCGAGGTACTCCACCCGCAGCTGCGACAGCACGTCGACGGTCAGCAGCAAGGGCCCCTGCGACTCGTCGGTGAGGGTGAGATCGCGACGCGGCCGGGTGAGGGCGGCCACCAGCCAGGCTCCCGCGATCAGGAGCGCCAGGACGCCGAACGCGAGCAGGATCCAGCCCCAGCCGTACTGGGCCGGAGGGTAGAGCTCGTCAGAGCCGGGCATTCGACCTCCGATTCAGCAGCTGCAGGAGCTGCGAGACGGCGTCGTCCTGACCGGCCAGCACACCGTGGCTGATCTCCATGCGTTTGAGGACCTCGGCGAGGCGGGCGGCGTCGGCCTCGGTCTGCGCGGTGAGCTCGCGGATGATGTCGAGGTCGCCCTGCACGAAGTCCGGGACCTCCCACAGGCTGTCCACGTCGCTGCGGATCGTTCCGGTCGCGTGGTCGAGCACGGGATCCGCGTCGCTCACGGTCAGCCACAGCACGTCGTGCTGCACGCGTAGGCGCCGCAGCATCCGCTCGGTCTCGTCGGTCACGGGAGCCTCGTCGGCGATCACCACGACGATCATTCGGCGCGAGATGGTGCGGGTGACGTACGAGAGCAGGGCGTCGCGGTCGCTGGACGCGGTGCTGGAGTCGATGGCTCCCTCGATCGTGCGCAGCGCGTGTTCGAGAGCGCCCTCGCTGCGGCCCGGTGCCCGGCGACGGATGCGGTCGGAGTCGCCGTACACGAGCGAGAAATCGTCGCCGTGCCGCAGCGCCAGCACCCCGAGCACGCCGGTGGCGAGGATCGCGAGGTCTTTCTTCGACCTCTCGTCGTGGGCGAGGGCGGCCATCGAGCGTCCGGTGTCGACCACGAAGAGGATGGTGTGCATGCGCATCGCGCGGTGCCGCTTGACCAGCGGCGTGCCCAGTCGGGCGGTCGCGCGCCAGTCGATGTCGCGCACCTGATCGCCGTACTCGTACTTGCGCAGATCCTCGAAGTCGAGGCTGCGCCCGTGCAGCAACGACGCGTAGGCGCCGTCGAGCGCGTGCAGCGACTTGCGCGACGAGTGGATGAAGAGCTTGCTCTTCACCTGGGTGATCAGGCTGGCCATGGGGGTGTCAGGGCGTGGGGACCGCAGCGAAGATCTGGTCGATGATCTCCTCGCTGCGGATGCCCTCGGCGTCGGCCTCGAAGGTCAGCAGCACGCGGTGGCGCAGCACCAGGTGGCGGAGCGAGCGGATGTCCTCGGGCAGCACGTGCGCACGGCCGTTGAGCAGGGCGAGCGCGCGGGCGGCCTGCAGAAAGGCGATGCTCGCACGGGGGCTCGCGCCGTACTTGATGTACCGGGCACGCTCCTCGCCGATGTAGGGCGCGGGGTTTCGCGTGACGTAGGCGATCGAGACGATGTAGTTGCGGATCGCGGGGTCGACGTAGATCCGGCTCGCGACGTCCTGCAGCATGTCGACGTCGTCGAGGCTGATCGCGCTCGAGACGTGACGGTCGGGATCGAGCACGCCGGAGTCGATGCGGCCGAGGATCTCGAACTCCTCCGCGGGGCTGGGGTACTCGACGATCTCCTTGAGCAGGAAGCGGTCCATCTGCGCCTCGGGCAGCTCGTAGGTGCCCTCCTGCTCGATGGGGTTCTGGGTCGCGATCACCAGGAACGGCTTGGGCAGGTGATGCACCTCGCCGCCGATCGTGGTCTGGTGCTCCTGCATGGCCTCGAGCATCGCGCTCTGGGTCTTCGCGCTCGAGCGGTTGATCTCATCGAGCAGCACGAAGTTGGCGTGCACCGGACCCAGCACCGTGCGGAAGGATCCGGTCGCCGCGTCGTAGATCTGGTTGCCGGTGATGTCGCTGGGCAGCAGGTCGGGTGTGCACTGGATGCGTTTGAACTGCGCCTTGACCGTGTCGGCGAGCGTGCTCGCGGCGGTCGTCTTCGCGAGCCCCGGAACGCTCTCCAGCAGGATGTGGCCGCCGGCGATCAGCGAGATCAGCAGGCTCATGCGCAGTCGCTCCTGGCCGACCATCTTGGCCGAGTACGCGTCGGAGACGGTCTTCAGCACCTCGCTCGCGCGACGCAGCTCGGCATCGGTCGGGGCCTCGGACTTCCTGCTCGCCGAGGGGGACGCGGGCGGCGCGACGGCCGCAGCCGCGGCGCGGGTGGCCGGAGCGGGCGGGGCCGGGGGCATCGACGAGCCGGAGGGCGCGGGGGGAGGCGGCGTCGCACCTGCAGAGGCGCCGGGCGCGTAGGGCTCGTTCATCGATGTGTCTCCTCGTTGCCACGGGGACGCGTCGACGATCCCCCGCGACCAGCGTAACCGCATCCGAACGCGCCGATCCGGCCCGCCCATGGGGACTTGTGCCCATGGGCGCGCCCGCCTGTGCCGCTGCCGGTCCCGGTGCGGATGCCGGTCAGGCGTCGGTCAGGCGTCGACGGGCACTCTGGCACCGCGCCGGCGACCGACCCAGACGACGAGAGCGGCCACACCGATGATCGCGACCGCGATGCCGATGATGTAGCCGGCGACGCCGAGGTAGCCGCCGACGAGGCGCGGGTCGAGGAACGGATACGGGTACCACCAGGTGTTCCCCGTGGCGGGCGAGGTGATGAAGTTCGCGCGGATCATCGTGTAGATCGCCCAGAGGATCGGGAAGATCGCGGCGATGAAGATCGTGCTCCAGGCGAGGGCGCGTCGACGCGGGGCGAAGAGCACGTCGAGCAGCAGGAACAGAGGGAACACGACGTGCAGCACCTCGTTCGACCAGGGGACCGTGACGCCCTGGGGCAGTTCGACGCCGCGGAGCAGCGTGTTGTAGACGATGCCGGTGACGATCATGTAGGTGCTCGCGCACGCGAGGGCGACGGCGAGCCCGTTCGGCTCCGGCCGACCGTCACGGCGGTGGCGCAGTGCCCAGGCCGCCGCGATGATCAGCACGATCGCTGCGAGCAGGTTCGACAGGATCGTGAAGAAGCTGAGGAAGTTCGCGGCGACTGTCGGCAGATGCTGCCCCCACTCGGTGGTGGCGTCGAGGGCGTTCTCGATGCTGCGGGACAGCTGGGCGACGATCGCGGCGAGTGAGAGCACTGCTGCAGCGAGTCGTGCGTAGGGCCACCAGGTCGTCATCTTCGCCTCCGCGCACACCTTATCGGGCGAGGAGGGGGAAGCGGGAGGGGAGGCCTGGGCATGCCGGGCGGAGCGCAAAGGTCAGGTGCGGCGGCCCCACCGCATGCGGGTGACGAGGACTCCGAGCAGGCACAGCGCCCCGCCCACGAACATGAGCGGAGTAGGCACCTCGCCGAGGATCGCCCACGACATCAGGATCGCGATCGCCGGAACGACGTAGGTCGTGGCGGAGGTCTGGCCCGCCGTGCTGCGTTGCAGGACGTAGGCCCAGGTCGTGAAGGCGATCGCGGTCGGGAAGATGCCCAGGTAGACGACCCAGAGCGTCGCGTCGAGCGGAGCCGTCTGCAGGGCGCCGACGAGACTGCCCGTCCAGGGGAGCAGGGCGACCGTGCCGGCCACGGCCCCGAGGAAGGTCAGTGTCGTCGCATCGGACCCGGCGCTGAGCAGCCGCTTCTGCAGCAGCGTGCACCCGGCGTACATGACGGCGGCGAGCAGGGCGAGCAGCAGCCCGGTGATGTCGGGTCCTTCGCTCGTCGACGAATTCATTCCGATCAGAACCACGCCGAGGAACGCGATCGGAGCGCCGATGACGAGCGGCCGCGGGAAACCTTCACGCAGGAACAGTCCGCTGAAGATCACCACCATCAGCGGCGCGAGGTTCACGACCATCGCCGCCGTGCCCGCGTCGAGTGAGCGCTCCGCGGCGTTCAGGGCGAGGTTGTAGACGCAGAACCAGCCGACGCCCCACACGGCGACGAGCCACCGGTGGCGACGTTCGGGCAGACGGATGCCGTGGCGCACCGCGATGATCGCGAGTGCTGCGCTGCCCACGGCCATGCGCAGCAGCGCCAGGGCGCCCGGGTCGAAGTGAGTGCCCGCACCGCGGATGCCGATGAACGCCGACGCCCACAGCACCACCGTGACGAGGGCGGCGACGAGCACGAGCGGACCCTGTGAGCGGGGCTTCGCGGGAATCAGGGTGTCGTCGCGCTGCACGCGACCGGTCTTCGGCATCCTTCGATCCTGGCACCGGCCACCGACATCGGAGATGCGCCCGAGCGACAGCATCCGTTCCTTTTCCGCCATCCGTGCATCGGTCCTGCATCTGTGCGGCGCGCCGACCGCCCGACCGCCCCGACCGCCCCGACACGGCGGTGAAACACCCCTTCGGTAGGATGGGACCGCCCGCAGAGGGCCAGCTCATCAGCCGGTGCAAACCCGGCGGAAGCAAGGGGGATACCCATGCCAGGAATCGTTATCGTCGGCGTCCAGTGGGGCGATGAAGGCAAGGGCAAGGCGACCGACCTGCTCGGCGAGCGCACCGACTGGGTCGTGAAGTTCAACGGCGGCAACAACGCCGGTCACACGGTCGTGGTCGGCAACGAGAAGTACGCACTGCACCTGCTGCCCTCCGGCATCCTCTCGCCCGGGGTCACGCCCGTCATCGGCAACGGCGTCGTCATCGACCTCGAGGTGCTCTTCAGCGAGCTCGAGGCGCTCGGCGGCCGCGGCATCGACGTCTCGCGCCTCAAGGTCAGCGCCAACGCGCACATCATCACCCAGTACCACCGGACGCTCGACAAGGTCACCGAGCGCTTCCTCGGCAAGCGCATGATCGGCACCACCGGCCGCGGCATCGGGCCGGCGTATGCCGACAAGATCAACCGCGTCGGCATCCGCGTGCAGGATCTGTTCGACGAGAACATCCTGCGGCAGAAGGTCGAGGGCGCCCTCGACCAGAAGAACCACCTGCTGGTGAAGATCTTCAACCGCCGCTCGATCACCGCCGACGAGGTCGTCGAGGACCTGCTCTCGTACGCCGAGCGTCTGCGGCCAATGGTCGCCGACACCGGCCACCTTCTCGACGACGCGCTGCGCCGCGGCGAGGTCGTCGTGTTCGAGGGCGGCCAGGCCACCATGCTCGACGTCGATCACGGCACCTACCCGTTCGTCACCTCGTCGTCGGCCACGGCCGGTGGCGCCTCGACCGGATCGGGGGTCGGACCGGGCGCGCTCGACCGCATCGTCGGCATCGTCAAGGCGTACACGACCCGGGTGGGCTCGGGCCCCTTCCCGACCGAGCTCTTCGACGAGCAGGGCGAGTGGCTGCGTTCGCGCGGCTTCGAGTTCGGCACCACGACCGGACGTCCGCGCCGGGTCGGCTGGTACGACGCCCCCATCACGCGCTACGCGACCCGGGTCAACGGCATCACCGACCTGGTGCTGACCAAGCTCGACATCCTCACCGGACTCGAGCAGATCCCGGTCTGCGTGGCGTACGACGTCGACGGCACGCGCTTCGACGAGGTGCCCGTCAACCAGACGGACTTCCATCACGCGACGCCCATCCTCGAGTACTTCCCGGGCTGGAGCGAGGACATCTCGACCGCTCGCACGTTCGAGGACCTGCCGCAGAACGCGCAGGACTACGTGCTCGCGCTCGAGGGGATGAGCAACACGCGCATCTCGGTCATCGGCGTCGGCCCCGAGCGCGACCAGGTGGTCGTCCGCCACGATCTGCTGGACTGAGCGCATCGTGACCCGGTTCTGGCTCGGCGGATACGGCTCCGCGATGGAGGGCTCCGCCGACGGCATCGGGCTGCTCGCGGGCGACGCCGACAGGCAGACCGCCCTCGAGTACCGCGGGGCGGTCACGCAGACGCCGTCGCCGTCGTGGCTCGCGCAGCATCCGACCCTCGACGTCGTCTACGCGGCGCTCGAGGGGGATGCCGCCGTGCAGGCGTTCTCCCGCAGCGGCGAGTCCGTGCTCCGACCCCTCGGCGAGCCGGTCGAGGCCGGAGAGAACGTCTGCCACGTCGCGGTGTCGCCGTCCGGCGGATACCTCGTCGCCAGCTGCTACGGCGACGGTCGCGTCGTGCGCATCGGCATAGCCCCCGACGGAGGTCTGGTCGCGGATGCCGCGAACAGGGCCGCGGAACTGCGGGCGGCGCTGCTCGGCGAGACCCTGGAGACGTCTGCGCCGGCGGGCGTCGCCGCCGCGGCATCCGACCCCTACCCCGGCGAGCACACGGCCTCGGGCGACGAGCGGGAGTCGCACGCGCACTCCGCCGTCTTCCTCGCCGACGGACGCATCGCCACGACCGATCTCGGCTTCGATCTCGTGCGCATCTGGCGACCGACGGCGGGCGGGCTGATCCTCGATCACGAGATCGTGCTGCCGCTGGGCACCGGACCGCGCCACATGGTCGCGCACCCCAGCGGCCACCTGCACGTGGTGACCGAGTACTCGTGCGAGGTGTTCACGCTCGCCGCGAGCCGCGACGGCACATGGGCGGTCGTGTCCGCCGTGCTGTCGAGCCCGATCGCCGAGGTGGGGGTGGACTTCCCCGCCGAGCTGGTGCGCTCGCGCGACGGACAGTTCCTCTACACCGCGCTGCGCGGCAGCAACACGATCGCCGCGCTGCGTGTGCGGGGCGGGGGCGAGAGCCTCGAATCGATCGCGCTCGCCGACTCCGGCGTGGACTGGCCGCGGCATCATCTCGTGCACGAGGGCAAGCTGCTCGTGGCCGGGCAGCGATCCGACAGCATCGCCCTGCTCGACCTCGACGAGCGCACGGGGGCGCCGCTCGGCATCCGCCACACCGCCCAGGTGCCGACGCCGACGCACTTCCTGCCCGTCCGGTAGCCTCAACGGGCTCGCTTGACCTCAACCTTTGTTGAGGTTCTACCGTCGTGCCTATGACCATCGACACGGATGGGGTGCCGACCGAGAAGGTCGCGGCCCCCGGAATCATGAGCGGCGCCTACCTCTGGGTCACGATCGGGGCGTGCGCGCTCGTGTTCCTCGGGGCGTTCGAATCACTCGCCGTCACCACGGTGATGCCCGTCGTCAGCGCCGACCTCGACGGCGAGCGCCTGTACGCGCTGGCATTCGCCGGGCCGCTGGCCACCGGGGTGATCGGCATGGTCATCGCGGGCAACTGGGCGGACCGACGAGGACCGGTGGCACCGCTGTACACATCGGTCGCACTCTTCGTGGTCGGACTGCTGGTGGCGGGGTTCGCGCCCACCATGGAGGTGCTCGTCGCCGGGCGCTTCGCCCAGGGACTGGGGAACGGGGGCCTGATGGTCGCCCTCTACGTGGTCGTCGCCCGGGTGTACCCCCGCGCACTGCATCCCGCGATCTTCGCCGGGTTCGCCGCCGCCTGGGTCGTCCCCTCCCTCGTCGGACCCACGGTGGCCGGAGCCGTCACCGAGCTGTGGAGCTGGCACTGGGTGTTCCTCGGCGTCGTGCTCCTCGTCGTGCCGGCCCTGCTCATGGTGGTCCCGGCGCTCCGCGGGCTGTCCGGTGCCGGCGACGCGACGACGCCGTGGGCGCTCGGGCGACTCGGGTGGGCGGTGCTCGCCGCGGCCGCGGTGCTCGCCCTCAACCTGGTCGGCGATGTGCCGGGGGCGGGCCTGGTCCTCGCCGGGGCAGCGGTGGTGGTGGCGCTCGTCGCGGTGCGGGCCCTGCTGCCGAAGGGAACGCTCCGCGCCGTGCGCGGCCTCCCCTCCGTGATGCTCGTGCGAGGGCTGGCGGCCGCAGGGTTCTTGGGTGCGGAGGTGTACATCCCGTATCTGCTGACCGAGCGCTACGCGGTCTCGCCCACAGTGGCCGGACTCTCGCTCACCGGCGGGGCGCTCGCGTGGTCGGTCGCCGCGACCGTGCAGGGGCGTATGAGCACCCGCCTGCCCAGCGCCGTGGCCGTGCGCATCGGCACGATCCTCGTCGCCGCGGGCGTCGCTCTCACCCTCGTCGCCGCCGCGCTCGCCGCGCCGGTCGCCTCCATCGTCGTCGCGTGGATCGTCGCAGGCGCCGGGATGGGACTGATGAGCCCGCGGACCAGCGCTCTCACCCTCGAGATGTCGGCACCCGAGAACCAGGGATTCAACAGCTCGGCGATGTCGGTCGCGGACTCGTTCGGCAGTGCACTCGCCCTCGCGATCACGGGGGTCCTGTTCACGGGTGTCGCCGCGGTCGCCGACCCGTTCGTCACCGTGTTCGTCTTCACGGGGATCATCGCGCTCGCCGCGGCGGTGCTCGCTCCCCGGGTCTCGCCGCGGGTGGCTGGCTGAGTTGTGAACCGGGATGCCCAGCCACCCCGGGCCTACCGGCCGGCCACTCCTCCCGGGCCGTCTGCAGGACCGCAGCACGGATGCAGGATCAGATGCCGGTCTCGGCCCTGCATCCGTGCCTCGGTCCTGCGTTCGGGCCCCGCCGACGCGCCCGGGCTCTCTTGCACAGCGCGCGGCGGAACACCACCCCGTGACTCGACGTTGGTCTTGAGCAAGACTGGGCGACGGAGAGGTGCACCCCATGACTGCAGAGAAGACCGACGAATACGACCTGATCGTGCTGGGCGGAGGTCCGGTGGGCGAGAACGTCGCCGACCGCGCCGTGCAGGACGGACTGACCGCGATCATCGTGGAGAGCGAGCTGGTGGGCGGTGAGTGCTCGTACTGGGCCTGCATGCCGTCGAAGGCGCTGCTGCGTTCGGGCCAGGCTCTGCGTGCGGCGCAGAAGGTCAAGGGCGCAGCCGAAGCGGTCACCGGAAAGCTCGACGTGCGCGCGGTGTTCGACCGTCGCGACTCCTTCACGAGCAACTGGTCCGATGACGGTCAGGTGAAGTGGCTCGACTCCGCCGGCATCGATCTGGCTCGCGGTCACGGCCGCCTGTCGGGCGAGCGGGAGGTGACGGTGACCGACGCCGACGGCGGCACCCGCGTGATCCGCGCCCGCCACGCGGTCGCGATCAGCACGGGCTCGGATGCCGTGATCCCCCCGATCGACGGACTGCGCGAGGCGTCTCCGTGGACCAGCCGCGAGGCGACCAGCGCCGAGGAGCTGCCCGATTCGCTCGCCGTGATCGGCGGCGGAGTGGTCGCGGTCGAGATGGCGACGGCGTATGCGGCTCTCGGCTCGACGGTCACGATCATCGCCCGCAGCGGTCTGCTCGGCTCGATGGAGCCCTTCGCGGGCGAGCGCGTCGCAGCGGGGTTGCGGGAGCTCGGCGTCGACGTGCGCACCGACACCGGCACGACGCGCGTGACGCGCGGCGACGACGGCGTGACGATCGTGCTCGACGACGACTCGACGGTCACCGCGACAGAGGTCCTCGTCGCCGCCGGGCGCTCGCCTCGCAGCGGAGATGTCGGACTCGACGTCGTCGGTCTCGAGCCCGGGCGCTGGATCGCGGTCGACGACACGATGCGCGTGCCCGGCTCCGACTGGCTCTACGCGGTCGGCGACGTGAACGGCCGCGTGCTGCTGACGCACCAGGGCAAGTACCAGGCGCGTGCGGCCGGCGACGTGATCGCGGCACGCGCTCAGGGGGCGGATGTCGATGACGCGCCCTGGGGGAAGCACGTCGCGACGGCCGATCACGCGGCCGCGCCGCAGGTGACGTTCTCGTTCCCGGAGGTCGCATCGGTCGGGCTCACCGAGTCGCAGGCCCGCGAGGCCGGGATCGACGTGGCGGCCGTCGACTACGACCTGGGCGGCATCGCGGGCGCGAGCCTGTACGAGGACGGCTTCGCGGGTCAGGCCCGCATCGTGATCGATACGGCGCGCGACGTCATCGTCGGGGCGACGTTCGTGGGCCCGGAGGTCGCGGAGCTCGTGCAGACGGCGACGGTCGCGGTCGTCGGCGAGGTGCCGATCGCCCGACTCTGGCACGCCGTGCCGGCGTACCCGACGATCAGCGAGATCTGGCTGCGACTCCTCGAGACCTACGGGCGGGACTCCGCATGAGCGGGGCAGGAGCGGATGCCGGTGGGCGATCCGTTCCCGCATCCGCTCCGAACAGACGTCGGAGACAGGGAGCGTTCCGCGCGCCCTGACCCGGGATTGTTACTCACATCGACAGCCCCCGGCGCAAGCCCGGGACGGATGTCGCAGACCTCTTATACGCTCGAACCCACATCCGAGGAGGCAGGACCATGAAGGCTGTACTCGCAGGAACCGTCATCGCCGAGGCAGACGAGAGCGATCTCGCACGCATCGAAGGCAACTGGTACTTCCCGCCCGCATCGATCACCGAGGGAGCGCTCGTCGAGAGCCCGACCCCGTACACCTGTCCGTGGAAGGGCGCGGCCCAGTACTTCTCGGTGCAGGCCGGCGGAGAGCTGCACACCGACTACGCGTGGTCGTACCCGACGCCGTTCCCCAGTGCGTTCGACCGCGTCGGCAAGGACTTCTCGGGCTTCGTCGCCTTCGATCCGCGGGTCGAGATCTCCGAATGACCTCCGTATGCCGCAGCCGGGGCGCTGACGCCCGTCTCGTCGATCCACCGACTGGAGATCAGCCATGATCGAATTCCGCAACGTCACCAAACAGTTCCCCGACGGCACCACCGCCGTCAAGGATTTCAGCCTGGTGCTGCCGTCCCGCAAGACGACGGTCTTCGTCGGGTCCTCGGGCTGCGGCAAGACCACCCTGCTGCGAATGATCAACCGCATGGTCGAGCCGACGTCCGGTGACATCGAGATCGACGGCGAGAACGTCCTCGGGGGCGACCCCGTGCAGCTGCGGCGGAGCATCGGGTACGTCATGCAGAACTCCGGGCTCATGCCGCACTTCACCGTGATCGACAACGTCGCCACCGTGCTGCGCCTGACCGGCGTCAAGAAGGGACCGGCCCACGACCGTGCGCGTGAGCTGCTCACGACCGTCGGCCTCGACCAGTCCCTGGCCGAGCGGTACCCGAGCCAGCTCTCGGGCGGGCAGCAGCAGCGCGTGGGCGTGGCCCGCGGGCTCGCGGCCGACCCCAACATCCTGCTCATGGACGAGCCGTTCGGCGCGGTCGACCCGATCGTGCGCGCCGACCTGCAGACCGAGACGCTGCGGCTGCAGCGCGAGCTCGACAAGACGGTCGTCTTCGTCACGCACGACATCGACGAGGCGTTCCTGCTCGGCGACCAGGTCGTGATCCTCGACAAGGGGGCGCGCATCGTGCAGGTGGGCAGCCCGAGCGAGATCATCGAGAACCCGGCCGACGACTTCGTGTCGTCCTTCATCGGCGCCGACCGCGGACGCCGCGCGCTGCATCTGCGGGAGACGCCGCACGGCACTGTCGTGGTCGACTCCGAAGGTCGCACGCAGGGAGCCATCGTGGCCGACGTCGAGAGGTCCGACGGTCCTCTCGCAGGACCGGATGCCGCCGCACTCGGCGTCGTCCAGGGCGACGATCGCACGTGAACTGGGTCACCGACAACCTGGGGCTGATCTTCGAACTGACCCTGGTGCATCTGCGGCAGAGCATCATCCCGATCGTGCTCGGCTTCGTGCTGTCGCTGCCGCTCGGCTGGGTCGCGTGGCGGTTCCGACTCGTTCGCGGGCCGATCATCGTGCTCACGGGTCTGCTCTACACGATCCCGTCGCTCGCCCTGCTGATCCTGCTGCCGGCCGCACTCGGCTACTCGGCCATCAGCGAGTCGAACCTGGTGATCGCCCTGACCATCTACGCGATCGCGATTCTCGTGCGCGCGGTGTCCGATGGCCTCGACTCGGTCGACGACGGGGTGCGGCAGGCCGCCACCGCAACGGGATTCGCCGCCTTCCGCCGCTTCTGGGCCGTCGAGTTCCCCCTCGCCGGGCCGGTCATCCTCGCGGGGCTGCGCGTCACCGCGGTGAGCACGATCTCGCTCGCCACGGTCGGCATCCTGATCGGCGTCACGAACCTCGGCTATCTCTTCACCAACGGCCTCGAACGACGCATCATCGCCGAGGTGTTCGCGGGCGTGATCGCTGTCGTCGTCATCGCGCTGGTGATCGACCTCATCCTGTTGGTGATCGGCCGCGCGCTGATGCCGTGGACCCGCGCCGCGTCCAAGCCGACCGCCGCCCGCGCTCTCGCCGTGGGGGCTCCCGCATGAACCTCTTCGCGGAGGCCATCGCCTGGATGCTCGCCCCCTCGCAGTGGACGGGCAGCTACGCGCTGCCCGTGCTGCTCGGTCAGCACCTCGTGCTCACGGCGATCTCGGTGCTGATCGCGGCCGTGATCGCCCTCCCGATCGGCTGGCTCATCGGTCACACCGGACGCGGTCGCGAGATCGCGGTGGCGGTGTCGGGAGCGGCTCGCGCGATCCCGGCGTTCGGCCTGATGGTGCTGCTCGTCCTGCTGCTCGGCGTGCTGCGCGTGCCGCAGGCCGCAGTGGTCACGTTCGTGCTGCTGGCGATCCCGTCGTTGCTCGCGGGGGCCTACACGGGTCTCGAGGCCATCGACCGTCGGGTCATCGACGCCGCGAAGGCGATGGGCATGACCGGCTGGCAGGTCTTCTGGAAGGTCGAGGTGCCGCTCGGTCTGCCGCTGCTGGTCGGCGGCATCCGCTCGGCTCTCCTGCAGGTCATCGCCACCGTCACGATCGCCGCATACGTCAACCTCGGCGGCCTCGGATACCCGATCATCCAGGGCATCCCGCTGCGTCGGTTCGATCAGGTGCTCGCCGGCGCGATCATCGTCGCCGTGCTCGCTCTGATCGTCGATCTGCTCCTCGCGGCCGCTCAGCATGCCGCGGTCCCGGCAGGCCTGCGCACCGGCCCGCAGACCGGACGCCGGTCCCGCGCCTCGGCGCGACCCGCAGCCGTGACACCCGCGGCTGCCTGAACCGCCCCTCACCGTCCCATTCCCCACAGCAGTTCCAGAGAAGAGGAAGTCCATGTTCACAGCACGAGGCAAGCGCTCCGTCTTCGCCGTAGGCCTTGTCGCCGCGGCGGCACTCGCCCTGTCCGCCTGCAGCTCGAGCAACCCGCTCGACGAGCCGTCCGAATCCAGCTCCGGCTCGGGCGGCGGCGACACGATCGTCGTCGGATCGCAGGCGTACTACTCCAACGAGATCATCGCCGAGATCTACGCGCAGGCACTCGAGGGTGCCGGCTTCGACGTCGAGAAGAAGCTCAACATCGGTCAGCGCGACGCGTACATGCCCGACGTCGAGTCCGGCGCGATCAACGTCTTCCCCGAGTACACGGGCAGCCTGCTCGAGTACATCTCGGATGACGACGTGACCGTGACCAGCCCCGACGACGTCTACGCCGCCCTGCAGGATGCTCTGCCCGACAGCCTCACGGCCCTCGACTTCGCCGAGGCGACCGACCAGGACTCCTACACGGTGCTGAAGAGCTTCGCCGAGGAGAACGACCTGAAGACGATCGGCGACCTCAGCAAGGTCACCTCGCCGGTCACCATCGGCGCGGCGCCCGAGTTCGAGCAGCGTCCGTACAGCCCGGCGAAGGCCAAGGAGGTGTACGGCGTCGATCTGACGTTCTCGGCCACCGGCCCGACCACGCTCGAGTCGCTGCTCGCCGGCCAGATCCAGGTCGCAGACATCTACACCGCCGACCCGGCCTTCGAGACCGAGGACATCGTGGCCCTGGAAGACCCCGAGAACCTCATCATCTCGTCGAACGTCGTGCCGATCGTCTCGAGTGACATCGCCGACGACGTGTCCGATGTGCTCAACGCGATCAGCGCCAAGCTGACCGGCGAGGAGCTCGTCGCTCTCAACGTGCTGAGCACGGTCGACCAGCAGTCCTCCGCCGAGATCGCCAAGAAGTGGCTGGCTGACAACGACCTCAGCTGATCACTGTCGTCCCGCCGCAGAAGTGCCCGGTCCCGCGCAGGGGCCGGGCACTTCTGCGTCCGCGGGCGGGTCGCGAGCGCTAGACCCGGGAGTCCTGCCGGGGGATCAGCACCTGCTTGATGATGATGAGGATGGATGCCGCGACCGGCACCGCGACCAGTGCACCCAGCAGGCCGAGCAGCGTGCCGCCGGCGAGGGCGCCGATCACGACCAGCGCTCCGGGCACGGCGACCGCGCGGTTCATCACGCGCGGGGTGATCACGTACGCCTCGATCTGCATGTAGACGAGGTAGACGATCGCGAAGACGAGGGCAGCGATCGGATCGCTGAAGAGCGCGAGTCCGGTGCCGACGATCCAGAAGATCACCGAACCGACGAGCGGGATGAGCGTGATGCAGAACGCGACCGTCGCCATCAGCGGGGGGAACGGCAGACCGAGGAAGAAGTACAGCAGGAACGCGAGGATCGCGTTGCAGAGCGCGAGCACCACCATGCCCATGACGTAGGCGCCGACCGAATCGGTGATCTGATCGGTGATGTCGCTCGCACGAGCGCGGTCACGGGCGGGAGCGAGGCGCAGCATCCCCGCCTTCATCGTGGGCAGCGTCGCGACGAAGTAGAGCGTCAGCACCAGTACGACGATGATTCCCGAGATGGCGTTCGCGATCGAGGCGCCGACCTGCAGCGCCCCGCCACCGATCGTGGCGATGTTGCCGGGATCGGTGAGGAACTTCTGCACGTCGGCGACGAGGCTCTGGAACTGATCGCCGAACTGGGCGTCGAGAGTCGCGTAGAGGTCGCTGCGCGTGAACTCCTGGATCATGCCCGGGACGGACTTCACGAAGCCGGCTATCTGATCGATGACGACCGGAAGCACCATCCAGAGGGCCAGCGCGATCACCACGACCAGCCCGGCGATCGAGACGACGACGGAGAGCGCCCGCGAGAGCCCGCGTCGCTCGAGGAACCGCACGGTCGGGTCGAGGCCGAGGGCCGCGAAGAGCGCGAGGGCGATGTAGATGAGGACGGTGGAGAGGTTGGCGACCGCCAGGCCGAGGACGAGGGCGGCCAGGCCGCCGAGCGTCACCAGGAAGCCGAACACGAAGGGGCGGTCGATCCGGGTCCAGAACGAACGGCTGGGGGTCATCGGCTCGATGATCACCGGGCGGGGGGAGGCGAGCGCGTGTGCGACAGCGGTGTCGGCCGGGCCGGTGGTGTGCGGGTCGGTCGCGTGCGGTTCGGCGTCGTGCGGGTCCGCCGGAACGGGATGCTCGGTGGCTGCTGCCGTGTCGACGGTGAGAGCCGGCAGCGAGGCCGCCGCGGGAGCCTCGGATGCCGCATCGGGCGCTGTCGAGGAGGGGTCCTGATCTTCACGGCTCATGTGCTCACGATACTGCCGACGCGGGTGCCGCCTGCAGGATGTGGAGCCCGCGCTCGCTCACGCGCAGGGTCGTGTGGCCCCGTGTTTCCGTAGAGTAGGGGCATGACCGCCGTCGAAGATCCTCGGGCTGAGCTCCTCCGCCTTCGTGCCAGTATCGACAACATCGATGCCGCCCTCATCTTCATGCTCGCCGAGCGTTTCCGGGCGACGCAGCAGGTCGGCCAGCTCAAGGCCATGCACGAGATGCCGGCGTCCGACCCCGGCCGCGAGGAGCAGCAGGTCGCGAGGCTCAAGTCGCTCGCGGAGGAGGCGCATCTCGACCCCGAGTTCGCCGAGAAGTGGTTCAACTTCGTGGTGGCCGAGGTCATCCGCCATCACACCGAAGCCGCAGAAGGACGATGATCCGGTCGTCCGAGCGGATGACAGTGTGTGCAGCACTCACCCGCCCGGAGACCGAACTAAGTTTATTGAATAAACTATGACTGAGCGTACGCAGGGCACTCGCACCTGTCAACAGATCGCGTCGACGGGATCGGATCCATGCTGAACAGCGACGACACCCTCGACACTCAGGCGGCTCTGCGCCGAGCGAACCTGCGCCGTGCTCTGCAGCTCGTCTTCAGCGAACCCGGCGTGCAGACCCGCGCGGGCATCGCGCGGGCCACCGGTCTCACCGCGGCGACCGCGTCGTCGCTCGTCGCCGAACTCATCGATCTCGACCTCATCGTCGACGGTGAACAGGCCGCCAGCACCGGCGGCAAGCGGGCGACGACGCTGACGATCGATGCGACCCGTCACCTCATCGTCGTCGTCGTGATCAGGCCCTCCGAGGCCGCGCTCGCTCTGGTGGCCCTCGACGGAACCGAGGTCGAGTCGCGCCGGATCTCGTATTCCCCGAGCTCGAGGGATGCGGTCCTCGACGAGGCCGTCGCGCGCATCGGCGCCGAGTACGAGGGTCGCCTTCTCGTGGTCGGCGTGCAGCTGCCCGGTACCACGGACGGCCGCCGTGTGCTCGAGAGCGTGCAGCTCGACTGGACCGACGTCGCGCTCGCCGACCGTCTCGAACGGGTGATCGGCGTACCGGTGCTGCTGGTCAACGACGTGGATGCCGAGGCGATCGCCGAGGCAGCCCGCGAGGACGAGGCCGACGGCTACCGCCTCTTCGTCCACCTCGGCACGGGCATCGGCGCCGCGGTCACCCTCGACGGCGAACTGGCCCCGGGGCCGCGCGACCGCGCAGGGGAGATCGGGCACGTGCAGGTGCAGTTCGGTGACGACGCTCCTGCGTGCCGCTGCGGGCGGCGGGGATGCCTCGAAGCCGTGGCCTCGCTGACGGCCATGCTCGGCGATGACGTCGACGACGCGATGGACGAGGCGGTGATCGCCGAGGTCGCGGCCTCCGCCGACGAGCGGCGTCTGGTCGTCGGCGCGCAGGCGCTGGCCGGCGCGATCCGCCTCATCGCCGCGGTCCTCGATGCCCGGGAGGTCGTGATCGGCGGGCCGGCGCGGGCCCTCGGAGACCGGTTCCTGCGACTCGTGCAGAGCGAGATCGACTACCCGGCGATGGGCACCGTCGGTGTGTCCGTGCGGTACTCGGCCGCCGACGCCTCGATCTCGACGGGCGTCGCGCAGGTGGCGCTGTCCCGCGCGCTGGGGGTGCGCTGGAGTCCGGCGCAGCTGCGCGCGGCATCCGCCCCGGCATCCTGATCGAGGATCAACGCCGACGCACCCGACGCACCCGACGCCTCCACGGCGCCGGATCACGCTCAGCGCGTGGCGATCCCGACGAGCGCGGCGACGAGTCCGGCGATCACCAGGACGACGATCGCGAGGATGTGCACGATCTTGCCGGCGACGAGCATCGGCAGGTCGGGCCCGTCGTACGACGCGGGGTTGAAGAGCACGCCGCGCGCGTGGAAGCTCCAGCGCATGCTGAACCCGATGCGCCGCAGCGCGCGTGACGGCGCGCGAAATGTCTGCCCGTGCTCTTCGCGTGACGACTTCCATGCCGCCTGCGCCGCGTACCAGGCGATCACGAAGAAGGGCATCGCGAGAGACACGGCCCAGGCGATGAGCGCGACGCCGATCAGGATGCCCATTCCCTGGCCGAGTTCTCGGATGAAGAACATCCCGAGAGCGGCGAGCCCGACCGCCACGGGCACGAGGATCACGCCCCAGCCCCAGCCGGGGTGTGCATCGGTCGCCGGGCGTCTGTCGACGCGCCCCGCATCCTGCCACGTCATCTGATTCCCCCCCTGCCTCACCGCACCGGATGGCGGAGTCGACCGTGCCAGCGTAACCGGGCCGGCAGCAGACGGCCCGCCGCTCGGGCTCGCCGGAGTCCTGCAGACGGGACGAGGCGAGACGGCCCGGGCACCCCGGCGGCCTACTTGACGCTGCCGGCGGTCAGCCCGCCGACGAGACGCTTCTCGATGAGCATGAACAGGATGACGACCGGCAGGATCGCGACGATCGAGACGCCGAACACGTACTGCCAGCTGGTCTCGTACTGACCGACGAACTTGGTCAGCGCGACCGACAGCGGCTGGTTCTTGTCGGTGGAGAGGATCACCAGAGATGCGGCGAACTCGTTCCAGCAGGCGACGAACGTGAAGACGATCGCGGTGACGATTCCCGGCCACACGAGCGGGAGGTTGATCTTGAAGAGCACGGTGAAGCGCCCTGCTCCGTCGATCTGGGCGGCCTCGTCGATCTCCTTGGGGATTCCGGCGAAGAACGAGTGCATGATCCAGACCGCGAACGACAGGTTGAACGCCGCGTTGATGAAGATCATCGCCGCCCACGTGTCGCCGAGCCCCAGCACCGTGAACTGGCGGAACAGACCCGAGGTCAGCACCGCAGGCTGCAGCATCTGCGTCACGATCACCAGGAACAGGAACACCATGCGTCCGGGGAACCTGAAGCGGGCGGTGTAGTACGCGGCGGGCAGCGAGACCAGGAGCACGAGCAGGGTCGCGAACACGGCGATGATGATCGTCGAGATCAGGTTGTAGGGCAGCGGCGTCTCGGGGGTCGACCACATCGAGATGTAGTTCTCCCAGTGCCACTCGATCGGCAGGTAGGTCGGGTCGACCGACCGGATCTGCGGCTTGGTCTTCACACTGCCGAAGAACATGATCAGGTACGGCAGCACGAAGATCGCGAGCACGAGCACCCCGGCGGCCATGCGCAGGATGACGCGGGGCAGCGTCACCTGGTCTTCGGTGTACCGGCGCTTGCGTCCGGGGATGCGGGGTGCGGCGTCGTCTCCGGCGGTGGTGACGAGGGCGGTCTCGGTCAGGGTCACGATCAGACCTCCTTCATGGGCTTGACGGCCTTGACGTAGATCGCGACGATCACGATCACGATGAGGAAGGCCACGACCGACAGCGCGCTCGCGACGTCGACCTTCTTCTGCAGCTCGATGTACTTGAAGATCATCGTCATGATCGTGTCGGCGCCGTAGCCCGGGATCGATCCGGTCATCACCTTGAGGATCGGCAGCGAGTTGAACACGTTGATGATGTTGATCAGCACGGCGACCGCGAGCGCGCTGCGCAGCTGCGGCAGCACGATGGTCCAGTAGGTGCGGGTGGCGCCGGCGCCGTCCATCTTCGCGGCCTCGAGGGTGTCGGACGGAACCGTCTGGAGCCCGGCGAGGATCGTGTAGGTCGTGAAGGGGAGGGATACGAAGATCGCGATCACGATCGACCAGGCGAACGCGGTCGCCGGGTTCTTCGTCCACCCGTAGCCGACCGCGTCGTCGGAGAGTCCGATGTCGTAGAGGAACTTGTTGAAGACACCGAAGTACGGCTCGAGGCTGTAGTAGAAGACCATGGTCGTCATCACGACGGATGCGGCCCACGGGACGATCACGGCCATGCGCACGATCTGTCGTCCGGGGAACGCCTTGTTGAGGATCTGGGCGAGCCCGAGCGAGATCATCACGGTGAAGCCGACCACCACGACGACCCAGATGACGGTGCGGAAGATGATCGGCCAGAACTCGGCGAACGCGAACACCGTCGCGAAGTTGTCGAAGCCGACCGACCCCTTGTCGAGGCCGGAGAGCGAGATGTCGCGGGTCGAGTTGAAGAACATCACGCCGGCGGGGAAGAGCACGACGCCGATGATGAGCAGCAGCGCCGGCGCGATCCACGGCAGCGCCTGCAGGAGGTCCTTCCCGCTCGGCTTGCCGCGGGTGCCGCCGGTACGGCGGCCGGGGGTGCGGGGGCGACCGGTGGCCGCCCCCGCGAGGTTCGAGGATTCTGTCGTCTGGCTCATGGGAATACCCGAACCTCTCCGTCTGCGGGACTCAGCCCGCGTCGACCTGCGCCTGGATCTCGGTCAGGACGTCCTGTGCGGACTTCGTCTGCAGCTGGCCGAAGAGCGACTTGAAGGCGCCGTCGGCGGCCGACCACTTCGCGTTCGTCGACGGGTAGAACTGCGCGTCCGGCAGCACGTCGAGGAACGGTTTGAGAGCCTCCTCGCCGGAGAGCTGCTCGGCACCCGACTTGGTGACGGGCAGGAAGCCCTCGGCCTGCACCCACGGCACGTACACGTCGGCCGAGTAGTAGTAGTCGAAGAAGGTGGTGATCGCCTCCTGCTTGTCCCCGTCGTTCTCGAACGCCATCAGCTGGTCCATCACGCCGAGGGTGAACGGCGAGCCGTCCTCGGTCGGGATGGGGACGATCGAGTAGTCGAGCTCGGGGTTGCCCTCTTCGATCTGGCCGACCGTCGGGGGCAGTCCCACCTGCATGCCGATCTTGCCCTGGATGAAGATGTCCATCAGGGGGGAGCGCTGGGTGGAGCCGGGGTCGGCCTGCGTCGCGCCGGCGTCGATCATCTTCTTGATCTGCTCGGCACCGGCGAGGTTCGCCGGAGTGTCGATCGTGATCTCGGAGGCGTCGCCGAACGAGCCGCCGCCTCCCCAGAGCCACACGGCCGCCTCGGCCTGAGCTTCTTCCGAGCCGAGGGGCATGCCGTAGCCGGCCACTCCGCCGCCGAGCGCCGACACCTTGGTCGCGGCGTCGAGCAGCTCGTCCCAGGTCTTCGGCGCCTCGACGCCGGCCTGCTCGAGCAGCGCGTTGTTGACGAACAGCGCGCGAGCGGAGGCGATCAGCGGCAGGGCGTATGCGGTGCCGTCGACCTCGGCGTTCGCGAGGAACGCGTCCTGGAAGTCGGAGTAGGTGTCGTCCGAGACGACATCCTCCACCGGGTAGAGCAGCTCGTCGCCGACGAACCCGGCGAACGGGCCGCCGTTGTAAATGTCAGGAGCCTCGCCGGCCTGGATCTTGGTGGAGACGACCTTCTCGAGGTTGTCCCAGGACTGCACCTCGAGCTCGACCTTGATGTCGGGGTTCTCCTTCTCGAACCCGTCGATCACGTCTTCCCACAGGCCCTTCGTGGCGTCGGAGTAGCTCGGGACGAGGAGGTCGAGCGTGGTCTCGCCGTCGGCGTCTCCCCCGCCTCCGGTCGAGCCGCCGAACCCGCACGAAGCGAGCGTGAGAGTGGCGGTCGCCGCCAGGGCGACGGCGCCGAATCGCAGTGACTTCTTCATGTGTATTGCATTCCTCACTGTGTAGGTGGTGCACAGGCGCACGCACTGCACGCGACGGTGCGTGTGATCGCCCTTCCCGGTGGCGGGGCGATCGGTCAAGCCGGGTCGGCTCGGGGGTCCTCCGGGACCGGGTCGGTGGAGGGGCGGTGGAACTTGTTCGATTATTTGTCAGGAGAATAAACAAATCAAGAGGAACCTTGCATCGATTCCTGATGACGAAATACTATGATCGAATAAGCTGTAAAACGATCACAAACCTGCAACATCTGGTCCGGAGGATCCGACATGCCTGAACTTCAGCCCGGCGCCCACATGCGCGAAGAGCTCCACTCGCAGCCCGAGACCTGGTCGCGCGCGGCCGATCTGCGTGACGCGCAGGCTCTGCTGCCGGCATCCGGGGCGCGTATCGCGGTCGTCGGATGCGGGACGTCGTGGTTCATGGCGCAGTCCTACGCGTTCCTCCGCGAGACCGCAGGGCACGGCGAGACCGATGCCTTCGCCGCCTCCGAGTCCTTCGTCGACCGTGGCTATGACGCCGTCGTCGCGCTGACGCGTTCGGGCACCACGACCGAGGTCCTCGAGCTCGTCGACCGCATCAAGGGGCGCGTGCGCACGATCGGTGTGATCGGCGACGAGACCTCGCCTCTCGTCTCGCTCGTCGACGAGGCGGTGCTGCTGCCGTTCGCCGACGAGAAGTCGGTCGTGCAGACGCGATTCGCCACCACAGCGCTCGCGCTCTTCCGCGCGTCGCTCGGGGAGGACCTCACCGGGGCGATCGAGGATGCCGCGGCAGTCCTGGCCGACGACTACGACGACGAGCTGCGGGACGCCGAGCAGTACTCCTTCCTCGGACGCGGCTGGACCGTCGGTCTCGCGCACGAGGCGGCGCTCAAGATGCGCGAGTCCTCGCAGTCGTGGACCGAGTCGTACCCCTCGATGGAGTACCGCCACGGTCCGATCGCGATCGCGGCGCCCGGTCGCGTCACCTGGCAGTTCGGCGAGGCGCCCGAGGGGCTGGCCGCGCAGGTTCGCGCCACCGGTGCGCGCTTCGTGCAGCATCCGGTCGACCCTCTGGCCGACCTCGTCCGGCTGCACCGCGTCGCGCTCGACCGCGCCGTGGCCCGCGGCCTCGACCCCGACCTGCCGCGCAACCTCACGCGATCCGTCATCCTGGACGCATGACCCGAACCGAGTCCGGAGCTGTCCATGACCAGCGCTGAGGATGCCGCGCACATCGCCGATGTCGTGCGTGACCCGTCCGGCGAGACGCTCGCCGCGGCGCGCACGGTCGGCCCCGGAGTCCCCGTGCTGGCCTTCGACGTCGGGGGCACCGACATCAAGTCGGCGCTGTTCGACGCCGACGGCACGGCGCTGGGCCTTCGGCGCACGCCGACTCCCGCGGCCGACGGCGATCGCACCGCGGTGCTCATCGACCGCCTCGGTGTGCTCGCCGCGGAGCTGCAGGCCGACCACCCCGACGTCATCCCTCGCGCCGCAGGCCTCGTGGTGCCGGGGATCGTCGACGCGGATGCCGGGCTCGGCGTCTTCGCCAGCAATCTCGGCTGGAAGAACTCCCCGCTGCGCGACCTCGCCTCGGCGAAACTCGGTCTCCCGGTCGCTTTCGACCACGACGTGCGGGCGGCGAGCTGGGCGGAGCACCGCCTCGGCGGCGCGCGCGCGTACGCGAACTCGGTCGTGCTCGTGATCGGCACGGGCATCGCCGGCGCCCTCCTCGTGGGCGGTGAGCCGTACACGGCCGGGGGCTACGCCGGCGAGATCGGCCACTCGCCGATCGCCGACGGCCCGGTGTGCGCGTGCGGCGCGCGAGGCTGCCTCGAAGCCGTCGCATCGGCCGGGGCCATCGCCCGTCGATACCGTGAGGCGACCGGCGTCGACCCCGACGGCGCGAAAGACGTGATCGCCCGTGCCGTGGCCGGCGACCCCGTCGCCGCCGAGATCTGGGACTCCGCACTCGACGCCCTCACCCTCTCGCTGGCACAGCTCACCGCGGTCGTCGCGCCCGAGGCCATCGTGATCGGCGGGGGCCTCTCCCGCGCCGGCGGTGCGCTGTTCGACGAGCTGCGGGCGCGGCTCACCGCCCGGCTGAGCTTCCACCGCATCCCCGCCCTCGTCCCCGCGGAGCTGTCGGGCAACGCCGGCATTCTCGGCGCGGCGCTGCGCGCGAGGGAGCTCGCATGATCCTCACCGTCACCCCCAATCCCGCGCTCGATCTCACCTGGCACGTCGACCGGCTCACGCCGGGCGAGACGCATCGGGCAGATGCCGGGGCGGCGCGAGCCGGGGGCAAGGGTCTCAACGTGGCCAGGGTCGCCCATGCGCACGGAGCCTCCGTGCTGGCGATCTCGACGGCGGGCGGTCGCACCGGAATCGAGCTCGCGGCCGAACTCGCGGCCAGCGGCGTGCCGCACCGACTCGTGCCGGTGGCGGGCGCCACCCGGCGGAGTATCGCGCTTGTCGATCGCGAACTGGGTGACACCACGGTCGTGAACGAACGAGGCATCAACCCGACCGATGCCGAGTGGGCCACGCTCGTCGGCGAGATCGTCGACGCTCTTCCCGGCGCGCGGGTGCTGGCGATCTCCGGCAGCCTGCCTCCTGGAGCGCCCGAGACGCTGCTTCCCCTGCTGATCGGCACGGCCCAGGACGCCGGTGTGCCCGTGATCGTCGACACGTCCGGACCCGCGATGCTGCTCGCCGCGGATGCCAAAGCATCCGTCCTCAAGCCCAATGCCGCCGAGCTCGTCGAGGCGACCGGCATCGCCGACCCCGTCGAGGCCGCCCGCTCGCTGATCGCGCGCGGCGTCGAGCTCGTGCTGCTGTCGCTCGGTGCCGATGGGATGCTCGCGGTGACGGCGTCCGACGTGCGGCACGCACGGCTCGAGACCCCGCTCGCGGGCAATCCGACCGGTGCGGGTGACGCCGCCGTCGCGGCCTGCGCCGTGCTCTACGCCGACGGCGTGCGTGACCCCGAGACGATCCTGCGCCGTGCGACCGCCTGGTCGGCCGCCGCGGTGCTGATGCCACTCGCCGGCGAGATCTCCGACGACTGGGAGGCTCTCGAAGCCCGCCTCACCGTCGGCCCCTTCACCCCGAACCTTCGAGAGGACTCCCCGTGACCCTGGTCTCCGCCCGCGAGCTCGTGACGGATGCCGCAGCCCGCGGCACCGGCATCGGCGCGTTCAACGTGATCCACCTCGAGACCGCGGAAGGGCTGGTGCGGGCCTCCGCCGATGCAGGGCTGCCGGTGATCCTGCAGATCTCGCAGAACTGCGCCGACTATCACGGCGGCCTCGAGCCCATCGCGCTGGCGACCTTCGCGGTCGCTCGACGCGCGGAGACACCGGTGGCGGTGCACCTCGACCACGCGGAGCGGCCCGAGCTCGTCGACGAGGCCATCGCCCTCGGATTCGGCTCGGTCATGTTCGACGGGGGTGCACTGCCCTACGACGAGAACGTCGCGATCACCGCCGCCGTCGCCGCGCGGGCGCACGCCGCCGGTGTCTACATCGAGGGCGAACTCGGCGAGGTCGGCGGCAAAGACGGAGCCCACGCGCCCGGAGTGCGCACCGATCCCGACGAGGCGCGCGCGTTCGTCGCGGCGACCGGCGTCGACGCGCTGGCCGTGGCGGTGGGGTCGTCGCACGCGATGACGGATCGCACGGCATCCCTCGATCTCGAGCTGATCGGCCGCCTTCGCGCGGCGCTGGACGTGCCCCTCGTGCTGCACGGCTCGTCGGGCGTCGCGGATGCCGTGATCGCCGACGCGGTGCGCGCGGGGATGACCAAGATCAACGTCTCGACGCACCTGAACGGGTTCTTCACTCGGGCGGTCCGCGCGACGCTCGACGCCGACCCGCGCCTGGTCGACTCGCGGAAGTACCTGACCCCTGCGCGCGAGGCGCTCGCCGGCGAGGCTGCCCGGATGCTGCGACTGTTCGCGCTCGAGGGCGCCGGAGTTGCGGGATGACCCCGTGAACACGGGCAGGATGGTGACATGAAGCGCGCCGCCCGACTGAACGCGATCCTCGACCTGCTGGCCGCGGACGGCGAGGTGAACGTCGACGAGCTCGTCGACCGATTCGGAGCATCCGCCGCGACCACCCGCCGCGATCTCGACTCGCTCGCCGAGCAGCGTCTGCTCACCCGCACCCACGGCGGGGCGGTCGCGCATTCGGTCGCCTACGAGCTGCCGATCCGCTACAAGAGCCACCAGCGCGCGCAGCAGAAAGAGAGCATCGCCCAGGCTGCGGCCGCCCTGGTCGCCCCGGGCATGGTCGTCGGGCTCTCCGGCGGCACCACGACCACCGCGATCGCGGCTGCCCTCGCTGCGCGCGACGACCTCGCGGTCGGTCCGGGGATCACGGTCGTCACGAACGCCGTGAACATCGCGGCGCAGCTCGCGACCCGCCCTGACATCAAGGTCGTCGTCACGGGCGGCGTGATCCATTCGCGCAGCTACGAGCTGGTCGGACCGTTCGTCGAGCAGCTGCTGCGCGGGGTGCGACTCGACATCGCCTTCATCGGCGTCAACGGCATGGATGCCGCAGCCGGCGCCACCACGCAGGACGAACGCGAGGCCGCGGTGAACCGCATGATGGCCGAGCGTGCGCGTCGTGCCGTGGTGGTCACCGACAGCAGCAAGCTCGGCACGGTCGCGTTCGCCGCCGTCGGCGGTGCGGAGCTGTTCCCCGTGCTCCTCACCGACGACGGCGCGGATGCCGCGACCCTCGCCGACCTGCGCGCGGCAGGCTACGAGGTCCTGACCTCATGAGGCGTCTGCCGGACAATCCCCCGCGTCCGCTCCGCACCACCCTTTTCTGGTTCTTGGAGCTCGTTGTCGCAATGGCGGCGGGGGGCACTGTCTGGTTACGTCAACTTGGAGCACCCGGGTGCGGCCAGACCTGCGACGGCACCCTTCTCTATGCCGCTATCGATGGCTTTGCCTGGGCGTGTGTCGTGATCGTCGTCGCATCGGGAGTGATCTCGTTGCTCTTCGGCCGGCGACGGTCGATGTCGTTCGTCCCTGTGACAGGGATCGCCCTGATAGTGATCGGAGCGTTTGTCGCGCATGGACTATGCAGTCAGGCGCTGGCCCCATAATCGGCAGCCGGCCAAAGTTCAGCCGGCATACATCTTCAGCAGGACTACCGGCTGACAGTCTGGTCGACATTCAGGCCCAACCGTAGACACGGGCTCAAGGGGTCGGGGCATAGTCATCGAATCCGCCGACCACGCGATACCTTGACCCGAGCTCTGCTTGGATGGCTTCGACGAGAGCGTTCCCTTCAGCTATCCACTGACGCCCGACCTCGGGCTCAGGCCAATGAATCGTCTTCTGCGGGTTGAGTGTGAACTTCCACTCGTCGTTCCATGCTCGGATCCGCGCCTGGAGGTCTTTCGACAAAGAGGGTGAGAATATTCCGACGACCCGCTGCGAACTTCCCCATTCGGGCATGATGGTGAGCACTTCGGGGACATCGCTGGGATCAGGTGTCGACATCATTCACCAAGTCCATCGGTTCGACAGCCGAATCGTCAAGAGTTCCTCGGGCGGGCACCCACCTGCTGCACTGGCTGGGTGCTCACGTCCTGAGACCGGTGTCGGGCGTCAGTCCTCGGACCTCACCAGCTCGCCGGTCGGAGCGTCGGTGGGCCCGAAGAGCATGAGCGCGCCGCCGTCGACCATCGCGCCATCAGACGCGCCGAGCCAGGGCACCACACCGTCGGGGCAGCCTCTTTCGGTCTGCCCGGTGAACTCGAGACCGATGGCTCCCCCGTTCGGTCCGCTCCAGGTCCCGGACTGTGTGTTGCAGCCGTCGAAGCCCACCATGGTCCCATCCCCATTGAGTGTCAGCGACACATCCGGATCATCCGGCGAGGCCCACGCGCCCACCAGTGCGTCGCTCGGCGAGAGCGTCGAGGCGGACGGCGTGGGGGTCGGCATCACGGAGTTCTGCTCCTGGACCGTGCACCCCACCGTCGTCGCAGCGCAGGCGACCGCCAGTGCGACGAGCAACATGCTTCTCGATCTCATCAGTACCAGCTCCCCGGCAGTTCACGCGGCCATCCGTGCCGAATCTCTGCAATGCTCGCACCCGGAGCCGACCCCTGCAAGCATCCCGGTGCCGGACTCCATGCGGGGATGCCGCGACCCTTCTCGCGACATCCCCGGAGCAGATGGTGTCTGTCGGCCTCACACTCCCCAGTGCACGAGGTACCCCATACCGACTGCGCCTCCCTCGCACTCCGTCTCCGAAGCCCTTCGCGTGGCACCTTCTGGAAATAAGGAGTGACCGCTCGACGTCCTGATACATCGAGTGGAGAAATCTCCTCAGAGTCCGCTGCCGTGGCACTGGAAGGGTGAGCTCAGCCCGGTCGATTCGGATGCCGCGGCCAGGGCGACGGCCGGAGCGACACCGGCCGCGAGCTGATCGTGCACGGCTCCGAGCAGCTCGCACGCCACGTCGTCGGCGACCACGACCGGGGCCGCGATGACGCAGCGCGTGCCCGCGTGCAGCCAGACCCTCGTCATGCCCAGCGCCTCCTCGCCCCAGCGCACGGATGAGCGACCGAGCTCGCAGGCCGAGAGCACCACGGTGTGCGGTGCGCGCGCGATGAGATCGACGTCGTAGCCGAACAGAGTGCCGTCGGCGAGCTCGAAGCCGGAGAACAGCGGGTTGTCGACAGCGTGACGCCCGTGCGCGGCGATGTGCAGGATGTCGACGTCCTCGGCGAGCGCGGTGACGGCGGTCACCCCGGCGTCATCTCCCCTGAGCACCGTGGCGTCTCCCCACGCCGTCGCCGCTCGACGCACCTCCTCGTCGGCGCGCGCGACCCGCGGACCGGTGGCGAAACCGGCGGTGGTCCGCACGCCTGCCGCGGGTGCCGGAGCGACGTCCCCCAGCCAGCGCGAGACCGACGTCGCAAGGGTGAACGGCGTCCCCGACATCCCCGGGAGCATCGCCCACGGGACGCCCGCCAGAATGCCGGGAATCGTCAGCACCAGCCTCCGCGCTCCCCCCGCGGCCGCGCGCGCCGGGGCGAGGAGGGCGTCGTCGAGCATCCGCAGTCGCTCGTCGAGCGAGCGGGAGACGAGCGCCGCCATCGCGCCACCGCGGGTCAGCGCCGCGACGTCGAGATCGGCGCGGAGCCCGTCGAGCGCGTCCTGGATCCGCGACCACGACAGCTCGACGATCGTGGCGCCGGAGTTCGTGACCGCCACGCACAGCAGCTCGGTGCGTGTGTAGATGTAGGCCAGGACCGCGGTGTCGCCGTCGAGGGCGGAACGGGTCTCTCGCAGTCCGAGGCGTTCGCGGCTGCCACCGGCTCCGGTCGACGACCACTGCCGGTCGCGCACCCGGTCGCGCAGCTCGCGCACACGGGTGTCGGTCGTCCAGTCGGACCCGGCGAGGTCAGCGCGCAGCATCCGCAGCTCCGCCAGGTCGGACGAGAGCCCGGCGTCGTGCGGCGGCCGCACCGGAGCCACCTGCTGGCTCAGATGCCGGGCGCGCTCCGACCACTCGAACACCACTTCCGGGTCGTGGGAGCGAGCAGCCGCGGCGAGGCCGGTGAACATCAGCTCGGTGCCGTGCATCGCGACGGATGCCTGAAGGTCGAGCGCGCCGAAGGACTGCTGCCAGGTGGTGAGCAGGTCGAGCCCCTCCGCAGCGGTGCGGCGGGCGTCGGCATCCCTGCCCCGGTCGGCGGCCCGCACGGCGCGCACCTCGTGCGCCCGCAGACGTAGGGGCATCGGGGCGTCGGGGGCGAGCCGCGGCATCCGTCCCCCGTCGGCGAGCCGGGCCGTGAGCGACAGGGCGGCGGCTTCGGTGCGGAATCCGCCGCGGGTGAGAGCGGCGGCGGTGCGGGTGAAGTCGGCGGCGGCCGGCGGACGCGTCGGGTGGGCGCGCAGCCGGGCCTCGAGCCGCACGGCCTCGGCGCGCGCCGCCCATCCTTCACTGCCGAGGGTGGCGAACCGGCGGGATGCGGTCGCGGCAGCACGTTCGGCTGCTGCGGCGTCGTGCCGCAGCAGTGACCGGGCGAGGTGGAACTCGGCCTCCCCCCGGGCCTGCCGCATCCGCTGCGCTCCGAACTGCGCAGCGACCGCACCCAGCAGCTCTTCGGCCTCGGTCGTGAGGCCGGCATCGCGCAGCACCTCGGCCCGGTCGAGATCGCTGATGGCGGCGGCGAGGTCGCTGGTCGCCGCGAGGGTGGGGCGAGAGCGCGTCATGAGGGCGAGAGCGGTGACGAGGTCGCCGCCGAGCAGGGCCGCATAGCCGAGGTTGTGCCGCGCTTCGGCGAGGGGCTCCTGCGCGTCGTGCGCCTCATAGGTCGCGATGGCCCGCTGCAGGTCGTCGGCGCAGCGGTCGAGATGGTGCCGCTGCATGTCGACCATGGCCCGGCTCATGCGCAGATTCGCGCCCTCGATCGAGTCGTCGTCGAGGCCGTCGATCGCGGTGGTCAGCGACAGCTCCGCCTCGTCGAGCCGCCCGCCGTGCATCAGCAGCGTGCCGAGCTGACCGTGCGAGAGCGCGACGGTCTCGGGGCTGAGCCCCGGTCGCGACAGCGCTTCGCGGCAGAGCTGCTCGGCCGCGGCGGGCTGGCCGGTCTGCGCGAGCACGTACGCCATGGTGCCGTCGATGCGGGCGCGCAGATCCTGGTCGTCGGTGCGCGACGATGCAGCGGTGAGGGCGCGACGTGCCTGCGCGAACCGTCGGGAGTTGGCCGCGTCGACGCCGCGCCGATGCAGCGCGTGCGCGGTCAGGGGCATCACACCAGAATGCCGGTCGGCGGGGTGTCAGGGAAGGCCCGCGGCGGCATCCGCGGCTTCGGATGGCTGGACGACGCCCGGATGGCTGACGATTCCGTCCCCTTCGGTCAGCCGTCCGGGCGTTCGTCAGCCACCCGAGCGCGCCTACCCCCGCTCGACCGGAGTCGGAAGCGTCTTCAGCACCGCCGCGACCGCCTTTGCCGCGGCGGCAGGAGTCGCCCCCTGCGTCGGGACAGTGCCGAGCTGGGCCGCGACCCGCCCCGCGACGTAGGGCGCCGAGAACGAGGTGCCGCTCCAGATCGCGAAGCCGCCCCGGTAGTCGTCGGGATCGATCGTCTCGCGGCGCAGTCCCTCGACGTCTGCCCTCGTGCTCGCCTGCTCGCCGCCGACGAACGCCGGCGAGGTGCTGACCACAGCCGCACCCGGCGCGTACGTCTGCACCCACGGTCCGACGTTCGAGAACAGGGCGACCGAGCGGGTCGACGGATTGAGGGCGCCCACCGAGACATGCGGAGCATCGCGGTCACGGGGGATGCCGTTGTCAGCCCCCGGCCACGACCACAGCGACGCCGGGAACGAGGGGCGATCGATCGCGTCGTTGCCGGCCGAGCACACGACCACGCATCCGAGCTGCCGCGCCGTGGTGAGCAGCGCATGCAGGGTGCGGCTGAACAGTCCGTCGACCGGCGTCTCGTGGTAGTACCCGAGCGACAGATTCAGCACGTCGATCGGATGCCCGGTCTTCGGGTCCTCACGGTGGCGCCGCAGCAGCTCCACCACCTGCGCGACCGTGGTGAGGAACGTGCTCTCGTCGATGACGCCGAGCGCCCCCGCCATGCGGATCGACAGGATGTCGGCATCCGGTGCCGCCTGACGGATGATGCCGGCGATGAACGTGCCGTGACCGGCGACCGCATCGATCTCGCCGTCGAGCTGCCCGTACAGGTCGGGGTACCGCTCGGGGTCGGCGTCGTCGGTGAGGCCGACCGGAACGCCGTCGAGCTCGATGTGTCGGGTCACCACGTCATCCGGCAGCCAGTCGTGCACACCGCATCCGGTGTCGAGCACGGCCACGACGGGGCGGCGTCCGCGCTTCGGAGCCGCCGCGCGCTGCGGCGCCGCTCCCACCCAGGCCACCGGCTGCCGCGCGCCACGTCCGGGCTCGAGGTAGTCATCGCTGCCGCCGGCACCCGCACCGCGCACCGGGTTGGTGCGGCTGAACGGGTTGGTGCGGCTGAAGGGATTCGTGCGACTGAACGGATTGAGCCCCACCGGGTCGATCGACAGCACGTGCTCGAGGCTCGTCCGCGGCATCGATGTGCGGGAGCTGCGCCGTGCACGCTGCAGGACGCGCCACGCGTCAGGAGGGACCGGCGACTCGCCACGGGTGGGCTCGTCGGGGGTGGACAGCCGTGCGCGCAGGAATCCGGGGACTCCCGGCACCAGCGGGCCGCGGACGACCCCATCGTCGTCGGGTTCGAGCTCGAGGGTCCACCCGAAGGTTCCTGCGGCCTCCTGCAGCTCCTTGATCTCCCGGTCGTAGCCCTCCTGATCGTCGTCCTGATCCTGCGTGATCAGCAGTCGATCCTGCAGATAGGCGGTCGGGAACGCTCTGACCCCGCCCACCGGTTCGATCGAGGGATCGAGCGCCGTGCCGCGCCTGATCGATCCTTCCGCTCTGTCCTGCCAGGTCCATCCCGCGGGCTGCTCCATCGTCGGTCCTCTCCTCGCGGGCGCACCCGCGTGCTATGCGGGCGGACCCGCGAGGTGCGGGAGCGGCCCTGCCGTATGTGCGGGCCTGCCCGCGGTGTGTGCGGGCGGACCCGCGGTCGATCACAGCTCGAACTGCGGGGTCGACAGCGTGCGTTCCTCATCGCCGACCATGGTGGAGAGGCGCACGAGCGTCAGGCCGTCCGGCACCTCGTCGAACACGAACCGTCCGGTCTCGCTGGCGGTCGTGGTGCGGACGTGCTCGCCCTGCACGAGCTCGATCGACCCGGCGACCGCGTCGACCCAGCCGTCGACGCGGTGCGCGCCGGTCGCGGTGCCGGTGACATGAAGCAGGATGTTCGTGGTGCCGTCGCTGAACTGCAGGGTCAGAGCGTCCGCATCTCCGCGCACCGCGCCGAGCGGCTCGTCGACGAGGGTGAGCAGCGCGTACTCCGCCGAGATGCCCTCAGCCGCCACCGAGGCGATCATGCGATCGATGAGGCTCGCCGGCATCGGGTCCACGCCGCGCCAGAGCGAGCGCAGGTGGGCGAACAGCTCGGCATCCTCGTGGTTGTCGCCGCCGTTGTTCCCATCGTTCTCGCTCATGAGCGTCCCTCCGTTCGTGGGGTCGTGTCGAGCAGGTCGCGCAGCTTCGCCAGGCATCGCTGTCGCGTGGGGCCGATGCTGCCCACCGGCATCGCCAGGTCAGCGGCGAGGCGGGCGTAGTCGGGGCGTTCTTCGAAGGCGATCACACGCAGCAGTCGCTGGCATCGCTCGGCGAGGCGCTGCACCGCCGCCCACAGCCGACGGCTCTCGTCGCCGATCGCCGCATGGTCTTCGGCCGATTGCTGCTCAGGAAGGAGCGCGTCGAGAGCATCCGCCTCTGTCGTGTCGAGACGGTTGTGCGCCTTGCCCACGCGCCAGGCCTCCCGCCGGGCGGTGGTGGTGAGCCAGGCGGAGACGGCCTTCGGATCGGAGATCGAACGGTGTCCGCGCACCAGCTGCAGCCACGTCGTCTGGATGACGTCTTCGGCGAGCGTGCGCTCGAGCCCGTAGGCGCGCACGACATGCCAGAGGACAGGGGTCATCAGCCGCACGAGGTCGTCCATCGCGCGGCTGTCGCCGTCCCGCCATGCGTCGAAGAAGTCGGCAGCGCGCTTCCAGCGCGCCGCACCGTCGTCCGGTGCAGGATCGAGGCCGGCGCCATCGGGTGCGCCGTCGATCATGAGTCCCATTGTGATCACACCAGTAAGGAGCGCGGCAAGGGCTCGGTGATACATGGACTCGGTTGTTTTCCGGATCTGGGTCTGGTTGTCGGGAGAGAGGCCGGGACAATGCCGTATGCCGCGCGCGATACCGTGGAGGGGTGATCGCTCTCGCTGTCGTCCTGTTCCTCAATGCCGCCTTCAACGTGGTGGTGTGGCCCCGCTTCTACAAGCGCGTCGCGACCGACCCGCGGGCACGGGATGCCGACGGCAAGGCCACGACCTTCCTCAAGGTGCACGCCGTGCTGATCGCGATCGCCCTGGTGCTGGCTCTGGTCTCGGTGCTCGTCGGCGTCGCCGCACTCACCGGCGCACTCTGAAGATCACGCCCGACCGAGCGGCAGGGCCACCGTCCGGCGCACTCTGACGATCATGCCCGGGTGATGCTCAGCCCGCCGAGACCGGCTGCTGCAACTCGGTGATCCAGTCAGCCTGGTCTTCGGATTCGGACTGCAGGTAGACCTCTCGGCATGGTCCTACCGCCTCTGCGCCACGCTCGGTGATCGCGGCGTTGACGGCGCCCCAGCTCTCGTCGATCGTCGCCATGGACCCGTGATGGGTGGCGGTGAAGGCCGTAGCCACGGCGGGCAGCTCCACGATCACGAGGCCGTCGATCGCGGGGCCGTCGTAGGTGAAGCCCACGGTGATGCGCACCCCGTGCCGGTCCATGTCGTACTCGGCGATCGGCAGCCCCGGCGTCGCTCCGAATGCCAGAAGCGCGTCGGCCACGCGGTCGAACAGCGGTCCGACGACCGCGGCGACCTCGGGCTGTGAGCCGACCGTCTCGGTCAGGGTCGCGAGGCGGACGGAGGGAAGTGGGTTTTGGGTGATCTCCAGGGCTGACATCGTCGTCTCCTCGGGTAGGGGTGGTCGGTGCCGCCGATCCTACGCACCGACACCGACATCCGATACGGGCATTCGTCAGGCGTGCGCGCACGTCGGCGGCTTCCATGTCTCGTCCGGTCTCACGAAAAGTGTCGGAGTCTCTCGAAAGCTGTCGGAGCGTCCCTCACGGGGCGACGGCTTGTCCAACGGCGCAACCATCTGCCCGGGAGTGAGCGCCAATAGACATGTTCAAACGCGCGGTATGAGAACGGCGAAGGCAAAGCAGCGGCCGCGGTCGGGCGGCTATCGCTAGATTTCTGTCCCGATGTAGGAAAGCGTGATCGCGATCATGCCGATCAGTGCGAGGGCAGAAATTGCGATGGTGGTTGAGTGCCCCCACGCGGCGACCGGGTGCTTCCGATCGCGGGAGAGGCGTATGCCGGCGTAGATGATGACCCCCACCGACCCGAGACGGAGCGCGGGTAGGAAAAACCCTCCCACAGCGAAGCCGATTGCGAGGAGCAACGTCACCACAACTCGTCGGGTCCTCGTTGCTCCTCGCTCATCAGAAACCTTGCCTGGTGACAGTAGTCTCACTCATCGGTTCTTCAGCCATCGTTGCACGATGGCAGAGCGGATTCGATTGAACCCTCTCCAAGCTGCCGCCATAAGTTGACATCATTTCGAGTATGGACTGAGCCCAGGCCGACGAGCTCGAGCGTACGAGCTGCGAAACTCGGAGACTCCGAAGCGAGCTAGCGGGAGGTGGTCGACGCGATCGCTGGCACGAACAAGTGCTACCCGCACGACCCAGTGAGGCGCCCTCAAGGGGATCAGCCGAGGATGTTCAGCCTCGCTTGCCGGCGGGCCTCGCGAGGCCACCGCCGCATCCGTCCGAGCGAGACTCAGGCGTGCTCGTACTGCTTCGCGTGCTCGGCCCAGTGCGACTCGACGGGAAGTCCGCGGAGCGCGCGGTTGCCCAGCGCGAGTGCGACGGCGATCACGCAGAGCGCGGCGCACACGAGGATCGTCGATTCGCGGCCGATCCACGTGAGTCCGAAGCCCGCGATCATGGGCGCGAGCGGCATCGCGCCCATCCCCAGAACGGCGGCCGCGCTGTTCGCGCGCCCGAGCAGCTGGGTGGGGGTCGCGACCATGAAGTAGCCCATCATCCCCGCGTTCAAGGCCGGAAGCAGCAGCACCGATGCGCCCAGCACGACGACGATCGCCCAGGGCTCGGTGACCATAGAGAGCACGATCGCGCCGACGGCGACGACCGAGAGCCCGCTGATCGCGATGACTCCTGCCCGGAAGCGCGGCACCAGCATCGGCGCGACGACGGCCCCGACGAGCATGACGGCGCCCACGGCCGCGCTCAACGAGCCGATGAGCAGCTCGGAGTAGCCGTCCTGCTGCAGTGCGTAGATCGTGGTCGTGATCGCGGCGTTGAAGCCGAGGTTGATGATGGTGATGATCAGCAGCACGCCGCCGAGGTCGGGGCGGGAGAGCAGCCAGCGGAATCCCTCGCGCAGCTCGGACCACGCGTCGGGTGTGGCGGGGGCGGCGACCACGGCGGCCTCGGCGCTCAGCTCTGTCGGAGAACCGAGGCCATCGCGCGCATCGACGGCGGGCGCCGCAGCGACCGACCTCGAGGCATCCGCTCCTTCGCGATCGGCATCCGCTCCCGCATCGACGATCCGGGAGCGGCGGGCCTCCTTCTTCAGCATCCACGCGGTCACCGCGGCGACCGCGTGGCAGAGGGTCATCACGACGCCGACGAGCCATCCGCCGGCGCCCAGCAGAAGGCCGCCGAGCGGGCCGCCGGCGAACTGCAGCGCGGCGTCCCGCCCCTGGTTCGCCGCTTGGGCCCGGCCCATCGCGTCATCGGGGACGATCTCTTTGATCGCGCTCTCGCCGGCGACGTCGAACAGGCCGCCGCGCGCGGCGAGCAGCACGTTGGCGGCGAGAAGGGTGCCGAATGTGAGCGCATCGGCGAGGGCGAGCAGCGTGAAGGCGCCCGCGAACAGGATGCCGACGAGTGAGCCGATCAGCATCAGGACGATACGAGGATGCCGGTCGGCGAGGATGCCGCCGACGAGGGTCAGCAGGAGCCGCGCGACCATGCCGGCACCGCCGATGATGCCGGCCTGGGCGGGGTCGTTCGTGACGATCAGGGCGAGCAGAGGAATGGCGAAGGAGAACAGCGCGGCCGCGAGCCCCTTGCTCGTGTCGCTCACGAGCCAGGTCAGGTATCGGGTGTTGCGCCACAGGCGATGCGGTGCGGTCACGGTGGTCATGCTCATCACGATAGTTCCGCAAGAACAATTGCGCAATACTTATTGCGCAATTTAGCGTGCGGATAGACTGCGGGGATGACGGAGTCGCAGAGCGGAGAAGACCAGGTCTGGATGACCACGGCCATGCTCAAGGCCTACGCGCACCCGCTGCGCCGTCAGATGATTCGCCTCTTCGCCCGCCGCGAGCACCTCCGCGCGGCCGATGTGGCGGAAGACCTCGGCGTCGCCCCGAACAGCGCCAGCTTCCATCTGCGCGTCCTGGCCGATGCCGGCCTGATCGAAGAGGCTCCGGAGCACGCGAGGGATCGCCGCGATCGGGTCTGGAAGTCCCGCAAAGGGTCGATCAACCTGGGCGGCCCCGAGCATCCGGTGCCCGACGAGGCTCTGGGAACCGCGATGGTGCGCTCGCTCGCCGAGGACCATCAGGAGATGATGGCGCGGGTCGTCGCCTGGACGCCCGAATACCTCTCCGGACGCGCGACCGAGATCCACGCCGCGTTCTCGCAGCGCATGGCACGACTGACGGAGTCCGAGTTCGACGCGGTGATGGAGCGCGTGCAGGAGGTCATCACGGAGGCGGTCGACGCGCACGACCCGAACGATCCCGACGGACGGCCCTGGCAGATCGACATCCTCGCGGCCGACGACACGATCTGACCGTCAGTCGCGGGAGGTGTGGTCGACGTCGGACTCCGGCGTCTCCTCCTCGGGCGTCTCCTGCGTCTCCTCCTCGGCCGACGATGCCGGCTCCTCCTCGGGCTCCCGGTGGCCGCTGACGATCAGGATGCGCCGAAGGTCCATCGCGGCGAGCACGCCAGGACCCATGGAGCGTCCCTGCCGGATCGTGCGGTCGTCGACCGTCTCGAGCAGCAGCCGGATCGCACGCGCGGCCTCGCCACGCGCCCGGTGATCTGCGGCGTCGACCGGATCCTGCTGCGCGATCACCTCGGCGACGGCCTGGCATGCGGCCGACAGCGGCTCGGGCAGCGCGGGGTCGAGATCGAGGGATCCCGGGCGGTCCCAGATGGTGTCGGCGATCTCATCGGAGATGTCGCGGATGAGGTGGGCGATCCGGTCGAGACGGGTCAGCTCCTCGTGGATGTGCCGGGTCTCGCCGCGGCGGCCCCACGCCCGGGGATTGCCCCGCCGGCTGTCATCCGCATCCGCCAGCGCTGTACGTAGGGCGGCGGTGGTATCGGCGAGGGATGTCGCGTCACTCGCCCACTGCTGCCGCTCGGGTGGCCAGTACTCCGAGACGGCCACACCGATGTCCTGCAGGTGGGTGCTCAGCTGCGCGCGGAACTCGTCGACCCTCGCAGAGGCCGCGAGGGTGAGGGGAGCGGGGGCGATGACCACGTTCACGATCAGTCCGATCGCGACGCCGACCGCCATCTGCACGAGGTATCCGAGCGAGTAGTCGTCGGCGTTCTGCCCGCCGACGATCAGCACGAACAGCGCCGCGATCGGCACGTACTCCCGGCCCGCGCCGAACCATCCGGTGCCCGAGACCAGCACGCCGAGCCCGACGACGACGGGGATCGTCCACCAGTTCGGCCCGACGGTCATGACCACCAGGAACGCCAGGCCGATTCCGGTCGCGAGGCCGATCAGCGTCTGCAGTCCCGAGCGCAGCGACCCCATCAGCGTGGGGTACATGCTCACGAGGGCGCCGAGCGGCGCGTAGTACGGGTACTGCTCCGTGACGCCGGGCATGTGCGGCGCGATCATCCAGGCCAGTCCGACGGCGAGCGTCGTCTTGGCGACCAGGAGCAGGCGTGCGGGATGCACCGCTTCGCGGATCGACCGGCCCGCGCCCGAACGGCGTGCGCGCAATCGCGTTCTGATGTCGGTCACTGCATCCTCCCGTCCGCCTCTCGGAGGGCGACGCTAGTCGGGAGCGTGCGCATCGCTCCAACGGGTTGCGCCATCGGCGTCGGGCGGGTACGCGCACGCGCGGCGGCACCGGCCGAAGAGGGCCGGCGCCGCCGCGTGATCGGCGTCGAGAGTGCTGAGGCGTCGAGAGTGCTGAGGCGTCAGGGGGTCGCGCGGCGGAAGGCGAGGAACGACACCGCACCGAGCACCACCACGGCCGCGAGGCCCCAGAGCGCGAGCCCGAGTGCACCGAGATCGCCGATCGCGAGCCCGACCTGGACCCACAGCTCGAGGCGGGTGACGAGGAACACGAGACCCACCAGCACGAGGGAGAGGCCCACGCCGACGATCGTCACCACCGTGGGTCCCCAGCTCTTGTATATCGTGGCCCCGGTGAAGCCGAAGACGAAGAGGAAGAGCGCGAGGGTGAAGTACACGACGAACGCCCCGAGCGGGCCTGCCTCCCACAGCCATGGCAGGTAGAACACGTAGCCGTTGACGCCGTAGCCGTTCGTCGCGACCTCGATGCCCCCGCCGAGCAGGAACAGAGCCGCGAGAAACGCGCTGCCCAGGATCGCGGTGAGCATCGTGCCGACGAAGAAGTCGCGGCGGGTGATGCTCATGGCCTGGGAGAACGGGAAGGTGAGGGTCATCGCCGAGATCCCGATGGCGAAGAAATACCAGAGCGGGGCCTGCCCGCCCCCGCCGTACTTGGGTCCGTCGCCGGGGATCATCGCGTAGATCAGCACCGAGAGAACCGTCGCCGACACGAGGATGATCAGCGGCACCCAGACGAACGTCTGACGGTTGATCAGCTGCAGGCGGATGACGTTGAGTGTACGTCGCATCAGCGTGCTCCTTCCTTCGTGGTCGAGGCTCTGTCGGCGGCCTCGGCCCTTTGCGTGAGACGGACGACGAGCTGCTGCAGCGAGACGGGGGTCAGATCGAGGCCGGATGCCGCGACCTCGGCCCGCTCCGCGGCGGACAGCGCCCCGAGCACGGTGACCGAGGCCACTCGTCCGAGGGTCTCGCGGTGCAGGATCTCGCGGCCGGAGGCCCAGGCGTCGACCGCATCCGCATCGCCGACCACGGTGACGGCGCGGTCGCGCACGGCATCCGTGTCCTCGTTGAGGATGATGCGACCGCTGTCGATGACGATGACCTTCTCGATGAGGTTCGAGACCTCGTCGATCAGGTGCGAGGAGAGCACGATGGTGCGCGGATGCTCGGCGTAGTCCGCGAGCAGCCGGTCGTAGAAGATCTGCCGAGCCACGGCGTCGAGGCCGAGGTATGGCTCATCGAAGAAGGTCAGATCGGCACGGGAGGCGAGTCCGATGATGACTCCGACGGCGGACAATTGACCCCGCGAGAGCTTCTTGATCGTCTGCTTCATCGGCAGCTGGAACTCCGCGATCAGCTCGTCGGCCAGGTCCTGGTCCCAGTTCTCGAAGAACAGGCGCGCCGCGGCGAAGGCGTGACGCGGGTAGGCGTCATCCGGGTACTTCTGGCTCTCGCGCACGAAGCACACCCGGTTCAGCACCCGCGAGTTCTCGTAGGGATGCTCCCCGAAGACGCGCACGGTGCCGGAGGACTCGAAGTTCTGGGCGGTGAGGATCGACATGAGTGTCGTCTTGCCCGCGCCGTTGCGGCCGAGGAGGCCGTAGATGGCGCCCCCTTCGAGGCTGAGCGAGATGTTGTCGAGCGCGCGGGTGTCCTTGTAGCGCTTCGTGAGGTTCTGTACCTCGATGACGGCGGTCATGCTCCGGTCTTCCCTTCTGGTCGGGGTGCGGCGGGATCTGCGACTGTCTGTGTCGCACGCTCGCGGAGGAGGGCGGCGAGGTCCTCGGCGCCGAGCCCGAGCGTGCGGGCCTCGGAGAGGAGGGGGTCGATGAAGCGGTCGGCGAAGGCCGCTCGACGCTCGCCGAGCACGAGATCTCGGGCCCCGGATGCGACGAACATGCCGATGCCGCGGCGCTTGTACAGCACTCCCTTGTCGGTGAGCATGGCGACTCCCTTCGCTGCGGTCGCGGGGTTGATCCGGTAGAAGCCGGCGAGCTCGTTGGTCGACGGAGCCTGCGCCTCCTCGTCCAGTGAGCCGTCGAGGATGGAGTCCTCGATCTGCTCGGCGATCTGGAGGAAGAGCGGCTTGCCTTCGTCGATCACGAGTCCTCCGCGGTGGTTAGTGGGTTAGTTACTCGACTAGGTAACCACCGAACCCGGATCGTGTCAACCCTTCGAGCGCGCGCCTCTACGTGCATCCGCATCCTCGAGTCGAGTCGAGTCGAGTCGGGCCGGGTCACTTTCGCATCCTCGCTGCCGACCCGAGTCGGGCGGGGTCACTTTCACATCGGAAAGGCTCGATTCCGGTGCGGAAGTGGCCCCGCTGGGTGGGGCGGTGCGGAAGTGACCCCGCTGGGTGGGGCGGTGCGGAGGCGGTCCCCCGGATGGCGGGGGCGGGGGTGGGCGAAGGAGCAGAGTTGTGCGGGGTCAGTTACGCACCGGAGAAGCGCGATTCCGGTGCGAAAGTGGCCCCGCATAGCCCCTCGTGGGAGGCGTCAGCCGCGCAGGTCGCGGGCGCGCAGCGCGACGACCGATGCCGCGACGAACAGCAGCGCGAGCCCCCAGGTCAGCGCGAGGCCGCCGGGATCGACGCCGTCGGCGAGCGGCGACTGCCGGTAGACCCATGCGTACGGCGAGAGGGCGTTCAGACCGTCGAGATCCGCCGACTGCTTGGCGAGCGCCTGCAGGATGTACCCGACCACCGCGATCCCTGCGCCGACACCGGTCGCCCAGACCCGGCGCCCGGTCGCAGCTCCCGCGAGCAGGGCTGCGGATGCCGTGAGGAACGCGAGCCCGGTGAGCGCCGCGCTGGCGCCGACGATCCGCCAGCCCTCGAGGCCGAGTTCCGCGGAGTCGTTCAGCGCCCAGACGACGAAGCCCGAGAACGCGCCGAGCCAGAGCAGACGGACGAGCACGGCGACCGCCGACTCGAGCGCGTACTGACCGCGGCCGATCCCGTGCGCGAGGTCGAGCTCGGCGCGACCGCTCTCCTCCGCCCCGGCGATCGCGGCGGAACCCCAGAGCACCGCGGCGATCGTGAGCAGCAGAAAGCCCATCAGCCCGTAGAAGGTGCTCTGCGCGTACCCGGCGCCGCTGGAGATCTGGTCGTATCCGATGGTCTCGACGAGCTGCTTCGGCAGCGCCGAGATGATGTCCTGCAGCTGCCCGTTGCCGCCGAGGCTCGGGTAGAGCGGAAGGTAGAGGAAGAGCACGGCGGCGAGGCCGACCGTCCACCCGAGCAGGCTCCGCCACGAGTCGCGCAGGCTGCGCCGGAACACCGGCAGGATGCCGTTCATCGCCGTCCCTCCCCGTCGCGCATCGAGCGTCTCGTCCGGCGCTCGGCACGGGTCTCGACACGCGCCTCGGCAGCAGGATCGGCGTCGGGATCGGCAGCACCCGTGCCGCGCTCGCCGCGTGCCCGAGCCGGCGCCGCGCTCACCGCCGAGTCGCCGTACAGCCGCAGCACGGACTCCTCGAGGTCGGGTTCCTCGACCGTCAGGTCTCGCACCTCGAACGGGGCGAGCGCCTTGATGAACGGATCGATGGCGCCGTCGATCGTTCCCGACAGCTGCAGGATGCCGTCGGCATCCGTCGCGTCGATCCCGCTCAGCCCCGGAACGCGATCGAAGTCTGCGCGGGCTGCCGCGGCATCCGTCGTCGCAAGCTCGACGCGCACCCGGCGGATCGACCCCAGCCGCAGCGAGGCGACGTCGCCGTCGGCGACCACCCGGCCGTTCGCGAGCACCGCGACCTCGTCAGCCGTCTGCTGGATCTCGCTGAGCACGTGCGAGCTGAGCAGCACGGTCTGCCCGGCGTCCTTCGCTTCGCGCACCATCTGCAGGAACTCACGCTGCACCAGCGGGTCGAGGCCGCTGGTGGGTTCGTCGAGGATCAGCAGCTCCGGCCTGTGCATGAAGGCCTGGATGAGCCCGACCTTCTGCTTGTTGCCCTTCGACAGTGTGCGGACGGGACGCGAGAGGTCGACGCCGAGGCGGTCGGCGAGGTCGCGGCCGGTCTGCAACGTGGCTGCGGAGTCGCGGCTGCCCGAGACCTGGGCGTAGAACGACAGCATCCGGTGCCCGCTCGATCGCGCGTCGAGGTGCAGTTCTCCCGGCACGTAGCCGATGCGACGTCGCAGTGCCGCCCCGCCGTGACGCGGGTCCTCACCGAGCACGCGCACCGTGCCGGACGAGGGGCGGATGGCATCGACCAGGGTGCGCAGAGTGGTCGTCTTGCCGGCGCCGTTCGGGCCGATGAGCCCGAAGACGGTGCCGGGTCGCACGTGCAGACCGAGCTCGTGCAGCGCGACACGGCTGCCGTAGCGCTTGTGCAGGCGGTCGATCTCGACGGTGTCGGTCATGACGCGTCTCCTTCCGAGGCGTTCGTATGTTCCGCGGGTTCCGCGGCATCCGCGGATGGCGTGAGGGCGTCGCGGGCACTGTCGAGCAGCGCGGTCGTCGAGTAGATGCCGTGCGTGAGCAGCTCGAGCGTGGGCAGCGTCAGGCGGAGGAGCCCTGCGGGACTCAGCTGATCCGTGCCCAGTGCGCGCGCGATCTGACTGCGCATCACGACGGGGCCGAGGCCCATCAGAGTCACGAGCAGGGTCGTCAGCTCGGGGTCGCTCATGGGCTCGAGCATCCCCGCGTCGCGCTGCTCGGCGAGCACGCTGCGGGTGCTCGCCAGAAAGCTGTCGAACAGTCGATCGGCGGCGGGCGAGCCGTCGACGAGCATCCGCGAGAGGTAGTCGACGTACCTGCCGTAGCGGTCGAGATCGTGCAGGGCCGCGCGGATGCGGTCGCCGGTCGGCGCCTCGATGAGGTCGTGCTCCTCATCGATGAACACGCTGACCACGAACTCGTCGCACTCGGCGCGCAGGGCGTTCTTGTCACCGAAATGGTGCACGATCAGCGCGGGGCTGACGCCGGCCTCCGCGGCGATCGCCCGCAGGCTCGTGGCGTCGAATCCGTCGCGGGCGAAGGCGGCGATCGCGGCGTCGCGGATGCGGGCGCGAGCGGTGAGGTCGTCAGAAGCTGAACGCATGTACAGCAGACTAAACAGTTGTTCAGTCTGTGTCAAGGGGTGCCGCTCGTAGTCTGGAGGCGTGGACTTCCCCTACAGCCGCCTGCGCCGTTGGCCCGATGTCGAGGCCGACAATCTGCAGGCCCACGACGCGACCGATCTGCTGCTCGTCGAGCGCGCCCTGTCGCTCGGGATCGACGGAGGGGCGACCGTGGTCATCGGTGACGACTACGGTGCGATCACGCTCGCGCTGACCGCCGCCGGTCTCGACGGCATCCGCGTTCATCAGGACCTCGCGACCGGGCGACGCGCCCTCGCGCGCAACGCCGAAGAGCTCGGGCTCGCCGGGTTCTCCGCCCACGAACTCGACGTCGCACTGCTGGGCGGGGCGCGGCTCGTGCTGCTGCAGCTGCCGAAGGCCCTCGCCGAGCTCGACGAGATCGCCGACGCGGTCGCGCGCTGGGCCGCCCCCGAGGTCGTGCTCGTCGCCGGCGGTCGCGTGAAGCACATGACGATCGCGCAGAACGAGGTGCTCGGACGCCGCTTCGCGCACGTGCAGGCGCAGCGCGCCGAGCACAAGTCGCGTCTCGTCGTGGCATCCGAGCCCCGGCCGGTGCCCGCCGAGCCGCCGTTCCCGGTGACCGCGCAGCATGAGGGACTGGTCGTGGTCGCCCACGGCGGCGCGTTCGCGGGCGCGAAGCTCGACATCGGCACGCGGTTCCTGCTCGAGGTGCTCGGCCTCGGTGGTTCACAACTCAGCAGCGACGCCATCCCTCCGGGTGAAGGCGCCCCGGAAACGGCCGATCCCGGCAATCCGTGCTGCGTTGTGAACGACGATGGGTCGAGCGCGACGCCGACCGTCGTCGATCTCGGCTGCGGAACGGGGGTGCTCGCCACCTCGTACGCCCTCGCGCACCCGGATGCGCGGGTCATCGCCACCGACCGGTCGGCGGCGGCGGTGGCCTCCGCGCGTGCCACGGCGGCCGCGAACGGCGTTGCCGACCGCGTTGCCGTCATGCACGACGACGCGGGATCGCAGATCGCCGACGCGAGTGCCGATGTCGTCCTCCTCAACCCCCCGTTCCACCTCGGCACCAGCGTGCACACCGGCGCCGCGACGCGCCTGTTCGAGGCCGCCGCGCGCATGCTCCGCCCCGGCGGTGAGCTGTTCACGGTCTTCAACTCGTCGCTCGGATATCGGGGCGAACTCACCCGTCTCGTCGGCACCACCGAGCAGCTCCAGCGCACGCCGAAATTCACCGTGACGCGCAGCGTCCGTCGCTGACCGCGCGCCTCGAAACGCCCGTGCGGCATCGCCTCACCGCCCTGTCCGAAACCCGCACAATCCCCCGGTCAGCGGCGGGAACTGAACGACATCAAATATTGCGGATTTGCCCCTGACCGGCCGTTTCGTTACGTTGGTCGATGGGCCTGACGGCCCGAAGACCAGTCCGCGACCACGTCCTTCTTTCGAATGTGCTGTGCTGCGAAGAGGCGTGGACGTACGGTCGATGCTCTATCGCGGTGGATCCGAAATCCGCCGTCCGCGCCGCCACAGCACCATGTCGAAACGGCCGGGAGGATCACCCGGGCGTAACCGAAGCAGGCTCAGCCGCCCGAAGGCGAGCCGCAGGGGAAACGTGTCCGAAATCGCTCTAGAAGCGCGCAATCTGTACAAGGTGTTCGGGAAGAATCCGAGCAGTGCCGTCCGTCGACTCAAGGCCGGTGAGAGCAGATCCGCCGTCGGCGACGCAGGGACAGCCGCCGTCATCGACGCCAGCTTCACCGTCAACCGCGGCGAGATCTTTGTGATCATGGGCCTCTCCGGCTCCGGCAAGTCCACCATCATCCGCATGCTCAACGGGCTGCACGAGGCGACCGACGGATCCGTCGTCGTCAACGGCGACCCGATCACCGGCATCCCGGCTGGACGCCTGCGCGAGATCCGCCGCGACCGCATCTCGATGGTGTTCCAGCACTTCGCGCTGCTGCCGCATCGCACGGTCGCCGCGAACGTCGCCTACCCCCTCGAGCTCAAGGGCATCGGCAAGGACGAGCGCCTGAAGAAGGCCGAAGAGATCCTCGCTCTCGTCGGTCTCGAGGGTCAGGCCGAGAAGCTGCCCTCCGAGCTGTCCGGCGGGATGCAGCAGCGAGTGGGCATCGCCCGCGCGCTCGCCGCCGACTCCGACATCCTGCTCATGGACGAGGCGTTCAGCGCGCTCGACCCGCTGATCCGCCGCGAGATGCAGGAGCAGCTGCTCGAACTGCAGGAGAAGCTGCAGAAGACGATCGTCTTCATCACCCACGACCTCAACGAGGCCATGTTCCTCGGCGACCGCATCGCCGTGATGCGCGACGGTCGCATCGTGCAGATCGGAACGCCGGAAGACATCCTCACCGACCCGGCGAACGACTACGTCGAGCAGTTCGTGCAGGACGTCGACCGCGCCCGCGTGCTCACCGCCGCGAACGTCATGGAGCGTCCGCGCCCGGTCGTCGCCGAGACGGCGGGCCCGCGCACCGCGCTGCGCCAGATGCGCGACGCGTTCATGTCGGCGACGTACGTCACCGGTCGCGACCGCAAGCTGCTCGGCATCGTCACCGATCGGGATGCCGTCAAGCTCGTGCGCAAGGGCGTGTCGACCCTCGAGTCGATCATCAAGCCGGTGCCGCAGAGCGTGAGCGAAGACGAAGTGCTGATGAATCTCTTCGTGCCGTCGGTGGAGTCGCCCCTGCCGCTGGCCGTGGTGGATGCCGCAGGACGACTGACCGGCGTGATCCCGCGCATCACCCTGCTCGCAGCGCTGGGCCCCGGCCCCGGTGCGACCGGCGAGATCACGGTGCCGCTTCTTCCGATGCCGCAGGCGGAGATCGACGCGGTGCTCGATGACGGATGGACGGCCGACCCGCAGCCGGCCGCAGGTACGACGGAGGAGGTGCGCTGATGGATGGTTTCCGCATTCCCCTCGGCAGCTGGGTCGCGACGGGCGTCGACTGGATCAAGACGAACCTCGACGGTCTGCTCGACGTCATCTCGTTCGTGGTCAGCTTCCTCGTCGACGGCCTCACCCGCGCGCTGCTCAGCCCGCACTTCATCGTCATCATCCTGATCGCCGCGTTCATCGCGTGGCTCGTGCGCTCCTGGCAGCTCGCGATCGGCACGGTCGTCTCGTTCGGGCTGATCGTCGCCATGAACCTCTGGGTTCCGGCGATGCAGACGCTCGCCCTCGTGCTCGTCGCCGCGGTGATCGCGGTGCTGATCGCCGTGCCGCTCGGCATCTGGTCGGCCCGCAACGCCACCGTGCGCGCGGTGCTCAAGCCCGTGCTCGACTTTATGCAGACCATGCCGGCCTTCGTCTACCTGATCCCGGCGATCGTGTTCTTCAGCATCGGCGTCGTCCCCGGACTCGTCGCGACCGTGATCTTCGCGCTGCCCCCGGGCGTGCGCCTCACCGAGCTCGGCATCCGCGGAGTCGACTCCGAGACCGTCGAGGCAGGGCAGGCGTTCGGCGCCAAGCCGGGGCAGATCCTGCGCGGCATCCAGCTTCCGCTCGCGATGCCGACGATCCTCGCCGGCGTCAACCAGGTCATCATGCTCGCGCTGTCGATGGCGGTCATCGCCGGAATGGCGGGCGCAGACGGCCTCGGAAAGATCGTCGTCGAAGCGATCTCGACCATCAACATCGCCAAGGGCGTCGAGGCGGGTCTGGGCGTCGTGCTCATCGCCGTGTTCCTCGACCGCGTCACCGCGGCGCTGGGCGACCTCGGCAGCAACCGCTCGTCGCTGCTCGGCCTGCTCGCGCGTCGTCGGACGATCCAGCGCCTCGAGGCGGCATCCGCTGAGGCGTCGTCGACCGCATCCGCATCCGAGTCGGCCGAGGCGGCTGACTCGAAGAATGCCGCCGATGCGGCCGAGCGCGAGAAGGCCTCTCCGCGCCGCACCGCCGTCGGCGGCGGCGTGCACTGACTCATCCCTCCCACAAGAGAACAGCACCACCGCAGTACACAGCAACACAGCACCCATATATACGGAACGAGAGAGACACACACATGAAGAAGAAGTTCCTGACGATCGCGGCCATCGGAGCCGCAGCGACCCTGACCCTCGCCGGATGCAGCGGTGACGGCATGGGCGGCACCGGTGGAGGCACCGGCGGCGGAGACACCGGATCGGGCGACAAGGGCACGATCACGCTGGGCTTCCTGCCCTCGTGGACCGACGGACTCAGCACCGCATACCTGCTGCAGGACCAGCTCGAGAAGATCGGCTACACGGTCGAGATGAAGACGCTGACCGAGGCGGGCCCGCTGTACACCGGCCTCGCCCAGGGTGATGTCGACATGTACCCGTCGGCGTGGCCCGAGCTGACGCACAAGTCCTACATGGACCAGTACGGCGACGACATCGAAGACCTCGGCGCGTACTACGACAACGCGAAGCTGACCCTCGCGGTTCCGGAGTACTCCGACCTGAACTCCATCGAGGATCTCGTGGGCAAGGGCGCAGAGCTCGACGGCAAAATCTACGGCATCGAGCCGGGCGCCGGTCTGACCGCGCAGACGCAGAAGATGATGCCCGAGTACGGTCTCGACGGCGAGTACGAGCTCGTCACCTCGTCGACAGCGGCGATGCTCACCGAGCTGAAGTCCGCGACCGACAAGCAGGAGGACGTCGTCGTGACGCTGTGGCGTCCGTTCTGGGCCAACGACGCCTTCCCCGTGAAGGACCTCGAAGACCCCAAGGGCGCGATGGGCGAGGCTGAGGCCCTGCACTTCCTCGGCACGAAGGGCTTCGCCGAGGAGTTCCCCGAGGCCGCCGAGCTGATCGAGAAGATCAAGCTCGACGACGAGCAGTACGGCTCGCTCGAAGACAAGGTCGTGAACGAGTTCGGCGAGGGCAAGGAAGCGGATGCCGTCGACGCCTGGCTCGAGGAGCACGGCGACGAGTTCGACTGGGTCGTCAGCTGACCTGAGCCGCTTCCGCGCTTCCGCCCCGGTGGGCGGACTTCTCCCCGATGGGCGGAGGATCTCTCGCAGATCCTCCGCCCATCGCGGCGTTCACCGCCCGACGCAGGAACGGAGGGGAGGGCCGGGTCAGAGGCGCGCCACCGCGACCCGTGCCGCGAGCAGGGGCAGGGTGCGGTCGACCTCGGGCTGCGGGCGGATGCCGAGGGCGTGGGTGAGTTCGAGCGCGAGTGCGGCATGACCCGCGGCGTTGGGGTGGAAGGGATCGTTCATCAGACCCCAGGGCACCGCACCGCCACCGAGGTCGGTGAAGCGCGCGTGCTGGTCGACGAGGATCACGTCGTCCGACGCGGCGACCTCGCGCACGGCATCCGCGAACTCCACGATCCGCTCTCGACCGGGCGCGTTCGGGACGTCGATCGACGGCGGGGTCTGCAGCACGACGATCGTGCCCGCAGCCCGCGCGCGCGTGACGAACTCGCGCAGCGACGCGGCGAACTCCGCCGGCGCGACGGTCACCAGGTCGGCGCCGGTCGCCATGTCATTGGTGCCGATCATCAGGGTCAGGATGTCGGGGCGCCACGTCGCGACGCGACGATCCCAGTCGCCGAGGATGTCGGTGAGACGGTGCCCGCTGATCGCCGTGTTGATGACGGCATCGCGGGTGCGACCCAGCTCGCCGCGCACCAGTTCGTGCAGGTGCTCGGCGTAGGTGCGTGCACCCTGCGTGTGCACGAGTCCGTGGGTGATCGAGTCGCCGGTGATGACCCAGTTCAGCGGCTCGGAGCCCGCGAGCAGGTCGGTGAGGCGGCGGAGATCAGATGCGGATGCGGGGGATTCGGCGTTCGGCACGCCCTAAAGACTAGCCGCGGCGTCAGTGGGAGACTGGTCTCATGGCTTCCCCACTGCTCGACGACCTTCTTGCCCGCATCGTCGAGAGCGGCCTGCTCGATGATCCGGTCGCCGAGAACGGCCTCGTCTACGGCCGGGCGACGATCGACGCGGCCGGCGCGGTGGTCACGGTCAACGTCGACCCCGAGCTCGAAGATGACGAAGAGAGCTTCGACGCCGACGAGCTGCTCGGGGCGATCAGCCGCATCCTGTCGGTGTCAGAGACGCGGTGGCGTGCGGTGATCGACGAGGTCGCCGACGACATCGACGAGGCGGTCGACGACGAGCCGGTCATCGAGCAGACCGATCTGCGCGACGACCTCGAGGCCACCTCCGCCGTGGTGTTCGCCGATGCGGTGCTGATCGCCTTCGATGCGCCGAAGCAGTTCCCGGACTCCCGGATCCTCGTGCAGCTCGACGACGAGCTCGAGGTCGCCAACATCGAGGTGCGCGATCGCTGAGTCGGCCCGACTCACAACCACTTCTTGTACTTGAACACCCCGTAGAGGCCCACGGCGAAGGCGGCCATCGCGCCGATCGCCATCGGGTATCCGAACGCCCACTCGAGCTCGGGCATCGCCTCGAAGTTCATGCCGTACACCGTGCCGACGAGCGTGGGGGCGAAGATGATCGCGGCCCACGACGAGATCTTCTTGATCTCGTCGTTCTGCGCGAGTCCCGCCTCGGTCTGCCGCCGCGCGACGAGCGCGGAGTGCACGGTGAGCGCGTTCTCGAGGATCGCCCGGAACGAGTCGACCCGCTCGTTCACGCGGATGACGTGGTCGAGCACGTCGCGCAGCGACCGCTGCAGCTCCTCGTCGATGCGGTACTTCTCCGACCCGCGGCGCAGCCATTCCAGCATCCCGGAGAGCGGATGGACCGCCCGCTGGAAGTTGATCACCTCGCGCGAGAGCTCGTAGATGCGGCGGGAGAGCGCGTCGTCGTCGCTGTCGCCGAAGAGCTGGTCCTCGATCTCGTCGATGTCGTTCAGCAGGCCCGAGACGATGGGCTCGTAGCCGTCGACCACCTCATCGAGGATCGCGTAGAAGACGGCCTCGGGTCCCATCGCGAGCAGCTCGGGGTTCGCCTCCATGCGCCGACGGACGGCGGCGAGGTCGGGCGACTCCGCGCGCCGGATCGTCACGACGAAGTCGGGGCCGACGAACAGGTGCAGCTCGCCGAATTCGATCGACTCCTGCTCGTCGCGGTAGCGGGCGGGGCGCAGCACCGCGAAGAGGGTGTCGCCGTAGCGCTCGACCTTCGACCGCTGGTGTCCCGAGAGGGCGTCCTCGACGGCCAGCGGATGCAGGTCGAACTCGCGCGCGACCGAGGCGACCTCCTCGGGGCTCGGACGGTACAGGCCGATCCAGGCGATGCCGCCGTGCGCATCGAGCGACCGGTAGGTCTCGTCGAGGTTCTCGGGGGTCTCCACGCGACGTCCCTGGACGTACACGCCGTTGTCGATGAGGGCCATGGCTGGCTCCGTTCTCGCAGGCGCACGCCCGGACAGAGGGGTCGTGCGCAGATTTCGTCAGGGGGCGGATGACGCCGCCGACGGCTGCGGAGCGGGACGAGCGGATGCGGAGCCGGAGCTCAACGCACGGATGCCGTCAGACGCGACGCAACGAAGGCGGCGTCGCAACTATCACCGGACATCGCCATCACCGCCTCTCGCATCTGGGGGTCACATGACCCGACGTGCCAGCATACTCCTGCGCGCTGGACGTGGACTCCGCGGAGCGGACGCCTCAGGCGTCGATGCCGACGAGTTCGGCGCTCCTGCGCCACAGCGCCTCGGCCAGAGCGGCATCCTCGATCATCGGATTGACCCGTCGGGTCAGCACGCGCTCGTCGTAGTACCGCCCCGAGATCCAGGTCTCATCGGGTGTCCCCTCGGCGAACCAGGTCAGGGTTCGGCCGCCCTTGTCGCTGCTGATGAGCAGCAGGTGCTTGAGCGGCGTGCGATAGACGATGCGCATGATCGTGCTCGAGTCGGACGCGAAGTTGGTCTGCACGGTGCCGGGGTGGAAGGCGACCGAGGTGAGGCCCTCGCCGTGGAACTTCGTGTGCAGGCTCTTCGTGAAGAGGACGTTCGCGAGCTTGGCATCGCCGTATGCCTTGTTCGCGCTGTACTTGACGCGATTGTCGAGGTCGTCGACGTCGATGCGCCCGAACAGCCGGTGAGCGACGCTCGAGGTGTTGATGACCGCCGCGTGGCCGGTGCGCAGCTGCGGCAGCAGCAGGTTGGTGAGCAGGAAGGGCGCGAGGTGGTTGACCTGAAGGGTCTTCTCGTGGCCGTCGACCGTCGGGGTCTGATCGCCGAAGATGCCGCCCGCGTTGTTCGCGAGAACGTCGATGCCGCCGTCGCCGACCGCCTCCGCGATCTTCGCGGCGAGCTCGCGCACGTCATCGAGTCGCGCGAAGTCGGCGGTGAACCACTCCGCACCCGTGTCGGCGGCGACCGCGCGTGTCTTCTCGACCGAGCGTCCGACGAGGATCAGCCGATGGCCGTCCTCCGAGAGCTGGCGGGCCGATGCCGCCCCGATGCCGTCGGACGCCCCCGTGAGCACGATCGTCTTGGTCGTCATGATCCTGCCTTCGATGGGCGATCGGATGCCGGTTCCCCGGCGGTGCGGCTGCGCGCGACGTACACGGTGTTCGACGAGGTGCCGCCGGTGACGGCGTTCGCGAAGTCGACGACGTGAGCGACGACATCATCGAACACGGCGCGCATCGTCTCCAGGAAGTCTTCGTCGGGCGGGTCGTCCGACCACAGTGCGAACACTCCGCCGGTGGCGAGGTGTCGATCGAGCGATCGCAGGCCGTCGACCGTGTAGAGGTCGGCGTGCGAGGCGTCGAGCTGATGGCGCGGGGAGTGGTCGACATCGAGCAGGATCGCCGAGTAGTCGCCCTCGCCCTCGCGGGGTGCGGTGCGCACCAGCGCGAAGAAGTCGTCTTCGACCAGGCTCGTGCGGGGATCCTCGACGAGCTCGGCCGACACCGGGAGCAGCAGTCGCTGATGCCAACCGATCACCGCGCCCAGCCGATCGACCACGGTGAGCGAGGTCACCCGCGCGTCGCGCAGTGCCGCGACCGCCGTGTAGCCGAGCCCCAGTCCGCCGACCAGCACGGTGAGGTCGTCACCCGTGGCGGCGGCGAGACCCAGATTCGACAGTTCCTCCTCCGCCACCGTGAACAGACTCGACATGAGGTACTCGTCGCCGAGCTTGACCTCGTAGATCTCCTGGCCGACTGAAGGATCCGTCCTCCGGCGCAGCATGAGCTCACCGATCGGGGTCTCCTGCCAGTCGAGCTCTTCGAACCGTGTGATCACTGCGCTGCTTCTCCGTCGTTCGTCGTCTTCGGGGGCAGGTGCAGCGGCTCGGGCATCGGCTGCGGGGGCGCGGCTGGAGCGGCGATCTCGCGCGCCACCTGCTTCTCGAGCACCTGCACGGCCTCGTCGCTCAGCAGGATCAGCCCTTCGAGCTCGTCGCGCACGCGACGGTAGGCGACGTTGCGCTCGGCCTGGGTCGCCGACTCGTCGACGGCGACCTTGAGCAGTTGCTGCGCCCGATCCAGTCTCTTGCGCTCCGGTTCGGTGAACGACGAGTCGCGCAGACGGCGAGCATCCTTCTCGGCGATCTCGAACGCGACGGCGTAGGCGCCCACCGCGTCGAGGTACTCCGACACCTGCTTCTCGGTGACGGTCTGCTCGGCGGACGCCGGTCGCAGAGCATCCGCCGTCTTCTTGGCCCGCAGGAACGCCGCGACCAGAGGCTGGCGCCCGTCGCTCATGGCCGGGAAGGCGATCAGCTTCGCGACGTCGAGCTCGTAGTCGAGCCACCGTGCGGTGATCTCGTCGTGCTCCGAGAACAGGCGCTCGAGCAGCGCGTTCGGGGCCACGGATGCCGTCGTGTCGATGACCGCCGGGCCCATCCGCCTGGCAGCGCCGCCGCGCGCCTCGAGCTGTGCCGTCTTGATCTCCGCCTTCAGGCGCAGCGTCTCGAGGCGTCGCTCATGGCGGCGCTTTGCGTTGCGCTCCCACGCCTTCGCCGCGCCGCCGGCGACACCCATGATGGGGAAGATGATCCACCAGGGCACGGTGCCGAGCCAGCTGAAGAAGGGTTCCATGATGCCCTCAGCCTACTTCTCGGGGTTCCCGCCGTCGCCGGCTCCCGGGGCGCCCGCCGGTGCCGGTTCCGGCTGCGGGCACACCGTCGGATGCCGGTGTGCCCGCGCCGACGCCGGTCCCCCGAGTGACGGGCGGGCACGGTTCCCGGCGGGCGCCGTTCACAATTCAGCACCGTTGGTCGACCGCCGGCGTCGCGCGCCGGACGATCCGCGGTTCGTCGGCGCTCGGCCTCGGGCGCGAGATTTTCCTTGCTGAATTGTGAACCACGTTCGCCGGAGCCCGCCCACTGGCGTCGCCGAAGGACGGCGCGGACCGAGTCTCAGCCGCGCTGAGCGCGCTCCAGGACGGCGCGGACCGAGCCTCAGCCGCGCTGAGCGCGCTCCACGAGGGCGACGAGCTCGGCGCGCGGTAGCGGGAATCCGTCGAGGCGACCGACCGGGAAGTTGCCGAGCATCTTGAGCATCTCGCCACCCTCGGATCCGAACTTCTCGGCGATGACCGCGGCGAACTCCGCCCCCACGACCGGGTCGACCAGCAGCTCTTCGAACGACGAACCGAGGCTGACCGGCAGCACGACCTCGTCACCGTCGACCGCGACCGTCGTGCGGGTGCGCAGATCACGGCTCGACGAGCCGAGGTCGATCACGTACTCGCCGGCCTCGACGATCCAGCGGTCGACGCGAACATCCCAGTACGCCAGCTCCGCGCGGCGAAGTCGCAGCTCGACCTCGACGGTCTCACCCGGCTCGATCAGCACCGACGCGAACGCCTTGAGCTCGCGCGGCGCGCGCTGCACCGACGATCCGGGCAGGCTCGTGTACGCCTGCACGACCTCGCGGCCGGCGACCGTCCCGGTGTTCGTGACCGGCACCGTGACGACGACGTCGCCCGAGCCGTCGATCGACGCCGTCGCGTCGCCGTACGAGAACGTCGTGTACGACAGGCCGTGCCCGAACGGGAACGCGACGGGCAGCTGCCGTGCGTCGTACCAGCGGTATCCGACCAGCAGGCCCTCGCTGTAGAGAGAGTGGCCGTGCTCGCCGGGGAAGCTGCCGAAGGCGGGGGTGTCCTCGAGACGCAGCGGGATCGTCTCGGCGAGCCGGCCCGACGGGTTCACGACACCGAACAGCACGTCGGCGGTGCCGCCGCCTCCTGCCTGTCCGAGCAGCCACGCCTCGACGATGGCGGGCACCCGGTCGGCGAACGGCAGGGCCACGACCCCGCCGTTCGAGAGCACGACGACGACGTTCGAGGTGACTCCGAGCACGGCATCCAGCAGATCGAGCTGCGCAGCAGGCAGGTCGATGTGCTCGCGGTCGAAGCCCTCGGACTCCTCGTGCGCGGGCACGCCCAGGAAGACGACGGCTACATCGGCGGCGGATGCGGCGGCGACGGCTTCATCGCGCAGGGCCGCGGAATCGGCATCCGCGTCCTCGCCGATCGCGAACCCGGCGGCGAACGTGACCTCTCCGTCGCTGAGCGCACGGATCTCGTCGAGAGCCGTGTCGATGCGGGTCGGGTTGATCTGCGACGAACCGGCGCCCTGGAACCGCGGGGTGCGCGCGAACTCGCCGATCACGGCGAGTTTCGCCGACGGCTGCAGGGGCAGGATGCCGCCCTCGTTGCGCAGCAGCACGATCGAGCGGCCGGCGACCTCGCGGGCGAGCGCGTGGTGTCCGTCGACGTCGAGCGGGCCCGACGCCGCCGGGCGCGACTGGGCCTTGCGGGTCAGGTCGAGCAGGCGGTCGACCACGGTGTCGACGGCGGCCTCGTCGAGGCTGCCGTCCTGCACGGCGGCGACGATCTCGGCATCCGTGCGTCCGCTGCTGCCCGGCATCTCGAGGTCCATTCCCGCGATGACACCCGCGACGCGGCTGTTGACCGCGCCCCAGTCCGAGACGACGATGCCCTCGAAGCCCCACTCGTCGCGCAGGACCGTCGTCAGCAGCCACGGGTCCTCGGACGCGTAGACGCCGTTGATCCGGTTGTACGAGCACATGATCGTCCAGGGCTGGGCGTCTTCGACGACCCGCTGGAATCCGCGCAGGTAGATCTCGCGCAGCGTGCGCGGGTCGACGTCGCTCGAGACCCGCAGGCGGTCGGTCTCCTGGTTGTTCGCGGCGAAGTGCTTGAGCGATGAGCCGACGCCCTGCGACTGGATGCCGCGCACGAGACCTGCCCCCATCGCGCCCGAGACGATCGGATCCTCCGACATGTACTCGAAGTTGCGGCCGCACAGGGGCGAGCGCTTGATGTTGATGCCCGGGCCGAGGATCACCGCGACGTCCTCGATCGCGGACTCGACGCCGAGAGCGACGCCGACGCGCTCGGCGAGGGCGGGGTCGAAGGTCGCCGAGAGTCCGACAGCGGGCGGGAAGCAGGTGGCGGGGATGCTGCCGGCAAGGCCCAGATGGTCGGTGTCGCCGCCCTGCTTGCGCAGGCCGTGGGGCCCGTCGGTGAGCATGAGGGAGGGGATGCCGAGGCGGTCGATGCTCTTGGTCGTCCAGAAGTCCGCGCCGCTGGTGAGCGCGGCCTTCTCTTCGAGGGTGAGGTCGTGGGCGCGCGCGCCGGTGGGCTCGGTCATGGGATTCCCTCTCGCCGTTGAGTCGGATCGGGCCGCGCCGAAGGTGCGGCATCCGCTCGATTCTCAAAACTTTAATCGTTATGGTTTTCTCCCACAAGGAACCATCGACATCTGCGGAGGAATCTCTTGCACGGAAAACCTGAACGGTCTAGGTTTTCATCCACGGGAGCGAATCTCCGGCATGTCGCGGCGTTGCGACGCCTTCGGACTCCCACCGGCCGAAGGAGGCAGGCATGAGCGGTTCCGCAGCGGGTACGCCGTCGGGGATGACGACGGCGACGGCGGTCGCACGGGAGCATCACTGGTTCGCAGAACCGACAGAGCCGGCGAAGAAGGGGTACGTCGCCTGGCTGATCATCGCGCAGTTCATCTTCTTCATCGCCCTGCTGGGGCCGGCCGTCGTCGGCATCGGCCTGAAGATCCAGGACCTGCAGAACGCCGGGGCGATCGCTGACGGCGCCGCGGGCTTCAACACGGCATCCGCGATCCTCGGTGGAGTGGGAGCGTTCTTCGCGACCGTCGCGAATGTGGTGTTCGGACGCGTCTCCGACCGCACGACGAGTCGATGGGGGCGCCGACGGATCTGGATCGTCCTGGGCACCGTCATCATGACGATCGGCTTCGTGTTCATGGCGCTCGGCCCGAGCCTGCTCGTCGCCACGATCGGCTGGGCGATCGCCCAGCTCGGCGCGAACATGACCCTCGCGCCGTTCGTCGCGACGATCGCCGACCAGGTGCCCAAGTTCCAGCGCGGATCGGTCGCCGCGGGTCTCGGCATCGCACAGAACCTCGGCATCGTCGGCGGCACGTATGTCGCGGGCTGGTTCTCGTTCAACCTCTTCATCGTGTTCGTGATCCCCGCGATCCTCGCGATCATCGCCATGGTCGTCTTCGCGATCGTGCTGCCCGACAGGGTGCTCCCGGCCCGGCCGCCGCGGATCAGCTTCCGCGAGGTCGTCCAGACGATCTGGGTCAGCCCGGTCGCGCACCCCGACTTCGCGCTCGCCTGGTGGTCGCGGTTCCTCATCACGTTCGCGAGCTTCGGGTTCACCACCTTCCGCTTCGCGTACATGGGCTTCCACTTGGGGGTTCCCGAAGAGGAGATCGGCCTGCTGATCGCGAACACGACGCTCGTGTACACCGCGGCCCTGGTGGTCACGGCGTGGATCGCGGGCAAGATCTCGGACAAGATCGGTCGACGCAAGGTGTTCGTCTGGACCTCGACGGTGCTCTTCGCCGCCGGCACGTTCGCGCTGATCTTCATCCAGGACGTCCCGTCGTACTACGTCCTGGAGATCCTGCTGGGGGCCGCCTTCGGAATCTACGTCGGCGTCGACCTCGCGCTGGTCGTCGACGTGCTGCCGAACCCGGACGACTCGGGCAAGGACCTGGGCGTCTTCAACATCGCCAACGCGCTGCCGCAGACGGTGGCCCCTCTCATCGGAGGCCTCGTGCTGGCATCGACGGGCGGTGCCAGCGGTGCCGACTACACGGTCTGGTTCACGATCTGCGCGGTCGCGGCGCTGATAGGCGCCGCGGTGATCTTCCCGATCAAGAGCGTGAAATAGCGGGGACGGGGAGTGGCGACCGGATGCCTCGGGGGCGCATCCGGTCGTCACGGGTCTCCGCTCGAGCGTTCATCGGATTCTCCTAGACTGACGTCATGGCACGACGGGGGCAGTACGCGAAGGGTGCGGCGAAGCGCGCCGAGATCCTCGCCGTCGCGCTCGACGTCGTCGCCGAACTGGGCACCCGCAAGGCGTCGAATCGGGAGATCGCGGCACGCGTCGGGCTCACCCAGCCGGGACTCATGCACTACTTCAGCACCCGCGAAGAGCTCTTCCTCGAGGTCCTGCGTGCGCGCGACGAGCGCGACCACCGGCAGTACCACTCTCCGGACGGAGCATTCGAGGGCTTCCTCGATGTCATCTCGCACAACGCCACCGTGCCGGGACTCGTGAGGCTGTACGTGGAGTACTCGGCCGAGGCGACGATCGAAGGACATCCGGCTCGGGCGTTCTTCGAGGAGCGATTCCGGTGGGTGCGCACGCTGATGACCGAGGCTGTGCGGCACGAGCAGGCCGTCGAGCTGATGGGGCCGGACGTCGACATCCCCTATGTCGTGGATCTGGTCATCGCGGCGGCCGACGGGTTGCAGGTGCAGTGGCTGCTGGATCCCTCGATCGACATGGCCGACCGGCTCGCGCGCCTCTGGCACGGCATCCGCGCGACGTCGTGGCCGGCCGTCGTCACCTGACCTCCGACGTTCCGTCGATCGCAGCCGTGCACCCCTGCGGCCACGTTCCGCGTGCACGGAGACGCGCTTAGATAGTATTTTCCGTAATTACGAACTTTTGATAGGTTCGAATCATGGAATCTGAGAACGAGCGCGCGATCGAGCGCCGCCTGGCCGACCTCGAGCACGAGGTCGCGCGGCTCTTCGCCCTCGCCGAGGGGCGTATCGACGTCGTGCCTTCGGATGCTCCGGACCCCTCGGGTGCTCCGGGCTCGTCGGATGTTCCGGGCTCCTCGGAGCTGGCGGATGTTCCCGATGTCCAGGGTGCCGGTGCGGTGCCGGATGCCGCTGATACGCCCGCCGGCGCGGACGACCCGCTCTGGTTCGTGAACGAGCTCGGCCGACGCGTGCCGGGCGCGGTCATGATGGCCGGCGCGGTCGACACCGCCGCAGGACCCGTCCGCTGGCAATACGGCCTCATGGCCGACGCCCTGCTGTCGCAGGACTGGAGCGATCTCGCGCGCCCCCTCGAGGCACTCGGCCACCCCGCTCGCATCGAGCTCGTCCGTCAGGTGCTGCGCGGAGCGCACACGACGGCCGAGTTGCTGCAGCTCGAGCACCTCGCCTCGTCCGGTCAGCTCTACCACCACCTGCGCCAGCTCGTCGCGGCGGGGTGGCTCGTCTCGCCTCGCCGCGGGTACTACGAAGTTCCCGCGGCACGCGTCGTCCCCCTTCTCGTCCTGACCATGATCGCTTCGAGCTGAGGAGCCCCCGTGACCACCCCCTCGACACCCCCGACACCCTCGACACCCCTCGACCCCGAGGTCCGCGCGAGCGGCTCGGAGGCGCCCCGTCGCCGCCCGACCCGCGCGATCCTCGCCGTGATCGGCGCCGCCGCCGTGGTGGGTGTCGCGCTCGGCACGGCGATCGGCCCGCAGCACCAGACCGTGAGCGCCTCGACGGCGGGCGATGCCGGTCTCGCCGACCGCATCCGCTCCCTTCCCGGCAGCCTCGACAGCTTCCGCTCGCTCTCGGTCGCCGAGATCGGCCCCGACGGGGCGGTCTTCGCGGGACTCGGCGACGCCGACCCGGGCACTCCGGGAGCGCCGACCGCCGACACGGTCTTCGAGCTCGGATCCATCACCAAGACCTTCACCGGGGCGCTGTTCGCCGAGGCGATCGAGCGCGGCGAAGTGAGCGCCGACGACGCCCTCGCCGAGCACCTGCCCGACCTCGAGGGCACGCCGGCCGGCGATGTGACCCTCGCCTCGCTGTCGCAGCACACGTCGGGTCTGCCCGGCCTCGGGGCCACGGCCGCCGACGCCGCAGTCACCGGTGTGCTCCTCAACGAGAACCCCTACGCGACCACGACGACCGAGCAGCTGATAGCGGATGCCGCGGTGGCGCCCGTCGACCCGGACCAGGGATCCCTCTACTCGAACTTCGCCGTCTCGCTGCTCGGCACCGCGCTCGTCGAGGCAGCGGATGCCGGAGACTACGCGACCCTGCTCGAGGAGCGCATCACCGGCCCGCTCGGCATGGACGACACGGTCGTCGCGGCGACCGCCGACGAGGTTCCGGCCGATGCCGTGCCCGGATTCCTCATCAACGGCGTCCGTGCACCCCGCTGGTCGGGTGAGGGATACCTGCCGGCCGGCTCGTCGACCTTCACGACCGCCGCAGACCTCGCGCTCTGGGCGCAGGCCAACCTCGACGGCACGGCGCCGGGCGCCGCAGCGCTCGAACCCACCGCGCCCATGGGCGAAGGCACCGAGATCGGGTGGGGATGGATCACCTCGCCCTCCTTCTCGGGCGAGGGCCTGCAGACGTGGCACAACGGCGGCACCGCGGGCTTCCGCACGATGCTCACTCTCGATCGGGATGCCGGGACGGCGTTCCTCGCCCTGTCGAACACCGTGGCCCCGGCCGACTACATCGCGATGTCATACCTGTCGGGCGCCCCGATCCCGGAGGTCGACGCCCCGACGGCGACCGTGGCGTGGGGTGTCTTCGGACTCGCGCTGCTGTTCGGCCTGATCGCCCTGTTGCGTTCGTTCCGGGTGACGGCGCTGCTCCCGTCGGTCAGCGACCTGATCTGGGCGACATTCGGACTGCTGCTGCTCTGGCACAGCGGACCCTGGTTCGCGGTCGGCGGGTGGTTGTGGGGACTCGCCCTCGCTCCCGCGCTCGCCGCGATCGGAGTGCTCGTGCTTCGCGCGTCGCGGACGCCGCTGCCGTTCCTCCCGCGTCGCCGCGCCTGGCTCTGGTGGCCGGTCGCCGTGATCGGTGCGGGGCTCGCGGTCGGCGTCACCTTCCTCTGGTGAGGTGACGGGGGCGGGCCGGGCGCAGCCGCTCAGAGGCCGAGCTTCTCGGCACAGGCGACGCAGTGCGTGGCGAACGGGCGCACCTCGAGGCGGGCCGCCGGAATCGGTCGGCCGCAGTGCGCGCAGACGCCATAGGTACCGGCATCCAGGCGGGCGATCGCGTCGTCGACCTGCCGCAGTTCGGATGCCGCCGCTTCGGCCAGCCCGGTCAGTCGTGACCACTCCGACGAGAGCGTGACGCCCTCGGGGTCGTGCTCGTCGTCGTCGTTCGACCCCTCGCGGTCGTGCATCAGCTCGGCAAGGGTCGCCGCGGTCGCCGCGACCCGAGCCGCGGACTCGGCGCGCAGCACGGTGAGGCGAGAGCGGGCATCCGACGTCATCCGCACACTCTAAGCCGCGCCTCCGACATCCGCTGCCTGCGTGCCGACCCTCTCCGACATCCGCTGCTGCCGCACGCCCGGGTGGCGTCTTCCCCGTGAGGAGGCACCTCCGTGTCGGGCGGAGTCTTCCCCGTCTGGAGGCACCTCCGTGTCGGGCGGAGTTCTCTGCGTGGGGCGGTGGCCTAGCTGTCAGAGGTCCGCCGGTCGGGGAGTTCTCCGCCCGTCGGCGAGACCACCTGAACCGTGTCGGTGCGCACACCGGGTTGGTCGTGCTCCGTGTCGGGCGGAGTCCTCTGCGTGCGGCGGTGGCCTAGCTGTCAGACGTCCGCCGGTCGGGGAGTTCTCCGCCCGACGGTGAGACCACCTGGACCGTGTCGGTCCGCACCCCGGGGTGGTCGCGCTCGAGGGCGGCGCCCTCCATGTCGACGTTCGGGAGGATGCGGTCGAGCCACCGCGGCAGCCACCAGGCCGAGCGTCCGAGCAGGTGCATGAGCGCCGGCATGAGCAGCATCCGCACGACGAAGGCGTCGAGCAGCACGCCGAAGGCGAGGCCGAAGCCGATCGAGCGGATGATGGTCGACTCCGAGAAGATGAAGCCGCCGAATACCGACACCATGATCAGCGCCGCGGCGATGACGACCGAACGGCCGGCGCGGAAGCCCTGCGCCACGGCATCGCGTGCCGAGGCGCCGTGCACATACGCCTCACGCATGCCGGATGCGAGGAACAGCTGATAGTCCATCGCCAGCCCGAAGAGGATGCCGACGAGGATCACCGGCAGGAAGCTCAGGATAGGCCCCGTGCTGTGCAGTCCGATGATGTCGGCACCCCAGCCGAACTGGAACACCGAGACGATCAGCCCGTACGTCGCGAAGAGCGAGAGCACGAAGCCTCCCGTCGCGATGATCGGCACCAGCAGCGAGCGGAACACGACGATCATGATGAGCAGCGAGAGCCCGACCACCACCACGAGGTACAGCGGCAGGACGCCGGCGAGAGACTCGGAGATGTCGATGTTGGTCGCCGCCTGACCTGCGACGCCCAGGGTGATGCCGCCGTCGAGCTGCGGCAGGGCGCGGATGTCCTGCACGAGCTTCTCGGTCGACGAGCTGTTCGGGCCTTCGGCGGGCAGCACCTGGAACGCGAGCAGCGTGTTGTCGTCGGAGGTCGCGATCGGCGCGACGGCGACGACGTCATCCTGATCGGCGATCTTCTGGGCGACCTCGACCTGCGTGGCGAGCAGGTCGTCATCGCTCACCGCCTCGTCGAGGGTCGCGGTGACGAGCAGCGGGCCGTTGGCTCCCTCGCCGAACTGCTCCTCGACGGCGTGGAAGGCGCGGTAGCTCGTCGAGTCGGACGGCTCGCTGGCCCCGTCGGGGAGGCCGAGACGCATCGACATCGAGGGGATGGCGATGATCAGCAGCGCGATCACACTGACGAGGGCGGTCACGATGGCGCGCAGCGTCGACATCCGCTTCACCGGCGTGCCCGCGGCATGCGGCTGGCCGATCGTGGCGCGGGCCTTGCCGCTCAGCAGGCGGGTGCCGACGAGGCCGAGGATGGCTGGTGCGAGCGTGATCGCGACGAGCACGGCCACCGCGACGCAGACCGCGCCGACCGTGCCCATGAGCCCGAGGAACGGCACGCCCGTCACGTTGAGGGCGAGCAGGGCGACGATGACCGTGGTACCGGCGAACACGACGGCGGTGCCCGAGGTGCCGGTGGCGAGCCCGATCGACTCCCGCACCGGCACGCCGTTGAGCAGCTGCTTGCGGTGTCGGTTCACGATGAAGAGCGAGTAGTCGATGCCGACGGCGAGGCCCAGCATCACGCCCAGCACGGGCGTCACGGATGCCATGTCGACGACGCCCGAGAAGGCGAGGGATGCGGTCACACCGACGCCCACGCCGACGATGGCAGTGACGATGGGCAGCGCGGCGCCGATCAGCGTTCCCAGCATCACGATCAGCACGATCGCGGCGAAGGCGAGTCCGACGGCCTCGCCGACCCCGAAGATCTCAGGCACGCCCTGCGCGATGTCGGTGCCGAAGTCGACCTCGACGCCGTCGATCGGCGCGGACTCGAAGTGATCGATCGTGCCCTGCTTGATCTCCTCCGAGAGCTCGAGTCGCGGATCCTCGAACGACACGTTGACGATCGCGGTCGAGTCGTCGTCCGACACGACGCCGATGCCGTCGGAGAGGCCGAGCAGCGTCGTGCCGAGGTCGACCTTCTCGGCGTTCGCATCGAGGTCGGCGCGGGAGTCGTCGATGGTCTTCTGCTGAGCCTCCAGCTCGGTGAGCTGCCCGTTCAGTGCGGCGATCTGCGTATCGAGCGCTGCGAGCTGTGCGGCGGGGGCACCGCCGGCCTCAGCCTGCGCCCGGCCCGCGGTCAGCTGCTCCAGCCCTGACTCGAGCTGCGCGCGCCCCTCGTCGAGCTGCGTCTGTCCGGCATCCAGCTGCGCCCGCCCGCCCTCGACCTGGTCGCTGCCGTCGGCGAGCTGCTGGGCCTGCTCGGCCCGCTGCTGCTGGGTCTCGAACGGGTCGATGACCGACGCCACGCCGTCGAGATCCTCGGCGCTCGATGCCAGCGTCGAGATCTCCTGCTTCTGCTGCTCCGTGAAGGCCGAGCCGTCGGTGGTCCGGTAGACCACGGTTCCCGTGCCCCCGGCCGTGTCGGGCAGCTTCTTCGCCAGCTGATCGGTCACCGCGCCGGACGCGGTGCCGGGGATGTCGAAGCTGTTGCTGAGCGTGCCGCCGAGGGTCAGGAACGCGCCGACCCCGAGGCCGAGGATGAGGACCCACGAGATGATCACCGTCCATGCCTTGCGCGCAGCGAGGGAACCCAGACGGTAGAGCAGTGATGCCACGACGATCTCCTTCAGACATCAATGATCATACGGTGCGTCTCGTCTCGTGTTCTGTGGTTATCCTGAACTCGTGGTGAACGATCATCGGAGCGGGCCCGTGCGCAGCACAGCGGCGCGCGAGGCCATCCTCGATGCCACGGCCCGGCTGTTCCACAATCAGGGCTACGACCGACTCACGATCGAGGGGATCGCGAAGGAGGCCGGCGTCGGCAAGCAGACCATCTACCGATGGTGGCCGTCGCGTGGCGCGCTGATCGGCGAATGCCTCGCCGAGGGGCGGCTGATCCCCGTCGACTTCGACGTCCCCGACACGGGAGACCTCGCCGCCGACGTCGAGACCTGGCTGCGCAGCGTGCTCTCGATCCTCGAGGCGCCGGAGGGCGGGGTGCTGCTGAGGTCGCTCGTCGCCGCGGCGACCGAGGATGCCGGTGTCGGAGCGCACCTCGGAGAAAGCCTCGGCGTCGAGAAGTACCTGACCGCGCGCATCCGCGGCGGCATCCGCGATGGCCAGCTCGTCGCCGACGCCCCCGTCGAACAGCTCGGACGCGCCATCCTCGGGGCGATCATCGTCGAATCGCTGGGGCGCGAACGCCACGACCCGGAGTCGATCGTGCAGCTGACCCGGTTCCTCTTCTCCCGCTAGGCCGTCGCCGGGTCGCCAGCGCGGACCCGGGTCAGACGATGAGGAGGCTCAGTACGGTCGCGCCGCCACCGCCGAGGATGAGCGCGACGATCACCGTCCACGCGACGAGGCGGATGCGGCGATTCCGACGCTCGCCCAGATCGCCGTAGTCCTCGCTCAGTTCGGCAGGGCCGCTCGCGTCGGGCCGCGCCCGCTCGGGGCGACCTGACGGGTCGGGCTGCCGGCTGAGCTCGCTCATGCGCCGACCGGCTCGGCGACCGTCGGGCCGAAGGCGGCGGGAAGGGTGGCCTGCGAGCGCTCGCGGATCTCGGTGACCGGAACGGTGAAGACGCCCTGCACCTCGAGCTTGGCGCCCTCGGTGTCGGTCACGCCGATGCGCATGACCGGGTATCCCCGGCCTTCGCACAGTCCGCGGAACTTGACGTCGTCTTCGCGCGGCACGGTCACGATGACGCGGCCGGTCGACTCCGAGAACAGGGCGGATGCGGCATCCACACCGTCGCGCTCGAGGATCTCGTTCAGCCACACGCGGGCTCCGACTCCGAAGCGAGAGACGCCCTCGGCGAGTGCCTGCGCGAGTCCACCCTCGGACAGGTCGTGCGCCGACGAGATCAGCCATTCGTCGCGAGCCGCCGCGAGCAGGCCGGCGAGGCGCTTCTCGCCTGCGAGATCGACCTTGGGCGGCAGTCCGCCGAGGTGCTGGTGCACGGTCTCGGCCCACGCCGACCCCGACAGCTCGGTCGAGGTGGTTCCGAGCAGGTAGATGTTCTGACCCTCGTCCTGCCACCCCGAGGGGATGCGGCGCGAGACGTCGTCGATGATTCCGAGAACGCCGACGAGCGGAGTCGGGTGGATCGGCACGTCGCCGGTCTGGTTGTAGAACGAGACATTGCCGCCGGTGACCGGGGTGCCGAGCTCGTAGCATCCGTCGGCCAGGCCGTCGACCGTCTGCCCGAACTGCCACATGACCTCGGGGTTCTCGGGGGATCCGAAGTTCAGGCAGTCGGTGATCGCGGTGGGCACGGCGCCGGTCACGGCGACGTTGCGGTATGCCTCGGCGAGGGCGAGCTGTGCGCCCGCGTACGGGTCGAGCTGTGAGTAGCGGCCGTTCGCGTCGGTCGAGATCGCGAAGCCCAGGCCCGACTCCTCGTCGACGCGGATCATGCCGGCGTCGTCGGGGAACGCGAGGGCCGTGTTGCCGAGCACGTAGTAGTCGTACTGGTTGGTGATCCAGCGGGTGTCGGCGAGGTTCGGCGAGGCGACGAGGTTCAGGAACTGCTCGCGCAGCACGTCGGGGTCGTTGGAGCGCGGAAGGTTCTCGGCGGCATCCGCCTGCAGCGCGTCGATCCACGTCGGGTACGCGACCGGGCGGTCGTAGACGGGGCCGTCGACCGCGACGGTCGAGGGGTCGACGTCGACGATGCGCTCACCCTGCCAGTCGATGATGAGGCGGCCGTCGCCGGTGACCTCGCCGAGCACGGAGGTCTCGACCTCCCACTTGTTCACCACGGCGAGGAACGCGTCGAGCTTCTCGGGCGCGACGATGGCCATCATGCGCTCCTGCGACTCCGACATCAGGATCTCTTCGGCCGTCAGCGACGGATCGCGCAGCAGCACGTTGTCGAGCGAGACCTTCATGCCGCTGTTGCCGTTGGCCGCGAGCTCGCTGGTGGCGCACGAGATGCCGGCGGCGCCGAGATCCTGGATCGCCTCGACGAGCTCGTCGCGGTACAGCTCGAGGCAGCACTCGATGAGCACCTTCTCGGCGAACGGGTCGCCGACCTGCACGGCGGGACGCTTGGTGGGGCCGCCGTCGGCGAACGTGTCGGAGGCCAGGATGCTGGCACCGCCGATGCCGTCGCCGCCCGTGCGGGCGCCGAACAGCACGACCTTGTTGCCCACGCCGGTGGCGTTGGCGAGCTTGAGGTCTTCGTGGCGCAGCACGCCGACCGCGAGCGCGTTGACGAGCGGGTTGGCCTGGTAGACGGCGTCGAAGACCGTCTCGCCGCCGATGTTCGGCAGGCCGAGGCAGTTGCCGTAGAAGCTGATGCCGCTGGTGACGCCGTGCACGACGCGGGCGGTGTCGGGGTGGTCGATCGCGCCGAAGCGCAGGGCGTCCATGACCGCGACCGGGCGTGCACCCATCGAGATGATGTCGCGGACGATGCCGCCGACGCCGGTCGCCGCGCCCTGGAACGGCTCGATGAAGGAGGGGTGGTTGTGCGACTCGGCCTTGAAGGTGACGGCCCAGCCCTCGCCGACGTCGATGACGCCCGCGTTCTGGCCCATGCCCACCATGAGGCGTTCCTTCATCTCGTCGGAGACCTTCTGGCCGAAGCGGCGCAGGTAGTTCTTCGACGACTTGTACGAGCAGTGCTCCGACCACATGACCGAGTACATGGCCAGTTCGCCGGAGGTGGGGCGACGACCGAGGATCTCACGGATCCTCGCGTACTCGTCGTCCTTGAGGCCCAGCGCTGCGTAGGGCTGCTCCTTCTCGGGAGTAGCGGTCGCGTTCTCGACGGAGTCGGGGACGTGCTTGTGGGCAGGTGCAGGGGCGGTGGTCACGCGCACTCCTAGATGAGGGGCCGGCGGGGCATGGCCAGTCTACCGGGGGATGCCGACACCGACGGTCGGCGGGGACGCGGCGGCGAAGCGGGCCGTGAGCGTGCGCGCAGCGTCGGCCAGGGCGGGCGGGCCGACGATCGTGAACGGGGCATCGAAGCGGGTCAGGGAGGCGAGGACGCTGACCCACGACCACGATCCGATGGTGACACGGCACGCGGTGGCACCGATGGGGGAGACCGTGCCGTCACGCCCGATCCAGTGGGCGACCTCGCTCGCCGGGAGGTCGATGACCACCTCGCCGATGCAGGGCCAGCGGTCGACGGCATCCGCCCCCTTCGCCCGTGCAGCGAGGTACGTCTGCGCGTCTGCGGCAGGGAGCTCGCGCGGGGTGAAGGGCAGACGCGTGGGCAGACGCGGCGACATGCGGTCGAGTCGGAACGTGCGCCAGTCGTCGGCATCGAGGTCCCAGGCGAGCAGATACCAGCGTCCCTCCCTGGCGACCACCGCGTGCGGCTCCGTGCGTCTGGCCGGGCGATCAGCGTCGCCGTAGTCGAAGCGCAGCACGTGGCGATCGAGCACGGCGGCACTGACCGCCTCGAGCACAGCGGGGTCGACCCGCGTCTCGTTCTCGACGCCCGTGAAGCGGATGCCGTCGATCCGATGCCGCAGCCGCGCCGGCATCACCTGGCGCACCGTCGCGAGTGCGCGAGCCGCGCCCTCGGCGATGTCGATGCCCGTGGCGGGGACGCTCTGCAGCGCGACCGCGATCGCGACGGCCTGGTCGTCGTCGAAGAGCAGGGGCGGCAGCTCGGAGCCGGCGTCCAATCGGTAGCCGCCGTCGGGACCTTTGCTCGCGCGGATCCGATATCCGAGCTCGCGCAAGCGGTCGACATCACGACGCACCGTTCGGGACGTGACCTCGAGTCGGTCCGCGAGCACGTGCCCTGGCCAGTCGCGCGGGGTCTGCAGCAGCGAGAGCAGCGCGAGCATGCGGGAGGAGCTGCCGGTCATGTTCTCATTCTGCGTCAAGAAGAGGACCGAAACCGTCCTCTTCTGGCGAGAGTGTGGCTCTCGACGGCGGATACGCTGCCGCGACGATCGAGGAGATCCCATGTCCATCGCAACCACCACCCACCTCAACTTCCGCGGCACGGCGCGGGCTGCGCTCGAGTTCTACCGGTCTGTCTTCAGTGGGGAGGTGACACTCGCGACCTACGGAGACGTCGGGATGCCGGCCGACGTGCCCGGTGCTGACAAGGTCGTGTTCGGACAGGTCGAGAACGCCGACGGGTTCCGGCTCATGGCGTACGACATCCCCGGAGCGGCGGAGGACACGGCCGCGACCGCCGGCACGACCACACGGGAGAACGGCGCGACCCTCACCGATCGCACGTTCTTCCAGTCGGTGCGGGCCGATTCGCTGGCCGAGCTGACCGGATACTGGGATGCGCTGGCAGACGGGGCCTCGATCATCGAACCGCTCGCGGCGTCACCATGGTCGCCCGGCTTCGGCATGCTGACGGATCGCTTCGGCGTGACCTGGGTGCTCGACGTGCGCGCGGAGTACGCGGGCTGAGCCGGACGCCGTTCACGATTCAGCATGAGATGCGGCCGAGCGGCCCGAGACTGCGGTGTCGAGGGGGAGCGAGCCCGCCCATGCTGAATCGTGAACGCGCGACCCGGGTCAGTTCCGGCCGGAGTCGCCGTTCTACTTGTCCGGCTTGTCTGTTTTGTCCGGTCTGTCGGCCTTGTCGGGGTTGTCGGCTTTGTCGGCCTTGCCCGAGTTTCCGGGGGTTCCGGAGTTTCCCGGGTTCCCCGAGTTCCCGGGGTTGCCCGAGTTCCCGGGGTTGCCCGAGTTCCCGGGGTTGCCCGAGTTGCCGGGGGTTCCGGAGTTCGCCGGCGTATCCGCGTCGGTGACCGTCTCGACGGGCGTGCTCTGCGGCTCGGCCTCAGCGGGTGTCGACGCCGTACGGACGACGGCCGTCGACGCCACGCGCCCGATGTCGGATGCCGGCGCGGTGAACGCCGCGAGCCCGACGACGAGCGCCCCGGCCGCGGCAACACCGGCAGCGCCGGCGATCACGCGGGTGCGGGTGCCGGTGCGGGCGCCGCGCGGCGTGCGGGCGCGAAGGGGAGCGTCCGCGCCGTCCGTCGCGGGGAACACGGCCGTGGCACCGGTCCGAGTCGCCCCGGCCGCTCCCGGATCCCGCGCCGGGCCCACCGCATCCGGCTCATGCGCCGTATCGGCCGCAACTTGCTCGCCTGCCGCGCCGACTGCGTCTGCCCCGCCGACTGCGTCTGCCCCGCCTGCCGCGCCGACTCCGCCTGCCGCACCGACCACACCGACTGCGCGGGCCTCACCGGCTGCACCGACTGCGCCGACCGCACCCCGTGCGGGGGCCGTTCCGGCGGCCGCGACGATCGATGCGGAACCCGCGGCGATCGCGGTCTCGCTCGTATCGGCGGCGTACCCCCGCACCAGGCCGCGCGCGACGCGGGCGACCTCGGCGGCGGCCGGGCGCTCCTGCGGGTCGAGGCGCGTCATCCGCGTGATCAGGTCGCGCCAGTCGTCGGGCACCGTCGCCGGGATGATCGGCGGGTGCGCGAGCCGGGCGATGGCCGCGGCGCGCCCCGACGCGAGCGAGGGGTATCCGGCCTCGCCGGTGAGGGCTTCGAGTGCGACCAGGCCGAGAGAGAACACGTCGACCGGCGTGCCGGGCTCCTGATCGCGGAGCTGCTCCGGGGCCATGTAGGTGAGCGTGCCGAGCACGATGCCGGGAGTGGTGAGCCGGGTGTCGTCGATGGCGCACGCGATGCCGAAGTCGGCGAGCTTCGCGACCACCGGTCGACCCGTGCGGTCGGAGGCGAGCAGCACGTTCGACGGCTTGACGTCGCGGTGGATGATCCCCGCCGCGTGCACGGCGGTCAGCCCCGCGGCGAGGTCGCGGGTGATCCGCGCGACGTCTGCGGGCGGCATCGGGCCGTCGGTCATGCGGTCGGCCAGCGTCGGCCCCTTCACGAACTCCATGACCAGGTACTGCGGCCGATTCGGGGTGAGCTGCGCGTCGTACAGCGTGACGAGCGAGGGATGGCTCAGCGAGGCGAGCAGCGTCTTCTCGGTGTGTGCGCGCTCGATCGAGGCGACGGGCCCCTGACCTTCGTGGATCATCTTGATCGCCACGGTGCGGCCGAGGTGGGTGTCTTCGGCGCGGTACACCGTCGCCATGCCGCCCTGTCCCACACGGTCGTGCAGAATGTAGCGTCCATCGAGCAGTGCCGCCGTGGGCGACATCACTTCCAGCGTCATCACGTGCTCCTTGCAGCTGCATCCGGGTCATGCAACGTCACACGGTATCGACGGCGGCGGGTGCTCGTCACAGGGGTTGACGCGGACGCCGATCGATGGATGCGGTCGCCTGAGCGGCGCACGGAGAGCGTGCCCGAACGTGTCAAGGGTCTCGGCCCCGGTCGCACTCTGACGTAGAAAAGAGGGAGATCGAAAGGTAGGGGCATGGCCGCAGGCGACATCGAGACCTTCCAGCGTGACGGGATCTGGTTCAACCGGATCGAGGGCGAAGCCCGCACGCTGGGTTCCAGCTTCGAGACCGAGGAGGAGGCGGTCCGGGTCGGCCGGGGTGCGGCCGCCGCACGCCAGGTTCAGCACGCGGTGCGTGCGGAAGAGGGCCCGTCGGATACCCGCAACCTGCACGATTGGCATCCGCGCGACCTCATGAACTGAGCGCGATCACCTGAGCGACGATCACCCGGTCGGAGGGCCGCACGGAATGTGATCAGGCGTGTCACGAGCCGACATCGGACTGGCCGGGAGCCCGCGGGCATCCGTACCCTGGAGACTCCGCCGTGAAGGAGTTCCGTGTCCGAGAGTCGCCGCACCGTCGTGAAGAGTCGTCGATCGCGCCGCGCGTGCGCGCCGCGATGTCGAGCTGAAGGCTGAGCGTCGAGCACCGTGAGCGACTCCGTGAACGCCGACCCCCATCCGTTCGACTCCCGCACGAGGTTCGATCTCGATCGACCCGAGAGCCGCAAGTGGAGTCTGCATCCCGGTCGCATCGGGGCCTGGGTCGCGGAGATGGACTTCGGTGTCGCGCCCGCGATCGCGGAGTCGCTGCACCGGGCGATCGACGAGGAGAACCTCGGGTATCTCTCGCCGCCGCTGGCCGCCAGGCTCGGCGAGGCGACGGCGGCATGGATGCACGACGAGTACGGCTGGAACATCGACCCCGACCGCGTGCATCCGGTCTCCGATGTCATGGCGGCCCTGCGCGTCGCCGTCGAGGAGTATGCGCCTGCCGGATCGGCGGTGATCGTGCCGACTCCGGCATATATGCCGTTTCTGACATATCTGCCGTCGATCGGTCATCCGGTGGTCGAGGTGCCCGGGATCGAGACGGTCGATGCGCAGGGGCGGGTGCGCTGGCAGCATGATCTGCAGCGCATCGACGAGGCCTTCGAGGCCGGTGCCCGCACGCTCGTGCTCTGCAATCCGCACAATCCCACCGGAACCGTGGTCGAGCGTGCGGAGCTCGAAGCTCTCGCCCAGATCGTGGAGCGGCACGGCGCACGCGTGTTCGCCGACGAGATCCACGCGCCGCTGCGCTTCGACGGCCGGCCGTTCACCCCGTACGCCTCGCTGTCGGACTCGACGGCGGCGCACACGATCACCGGAACGAGCGCATCGAAGGCCTGGAACCTCCCCGGGCTCAAGACCGCGCAGCTGATCGCCTCGAACGACGCCGACCAGCAGCTGTACAAGAGGTTCGGGTTCTCGGTGCAGCACGGCGCCGCGACGCTCGGAGTGGTGGCCTCGACTGCCGCCTACCGCGAGGGCAGGCCGTGGCTCGACGGGGTGCTGGAGTATCTCTCGCAGTCGCGTCGCGAGCTCGGGTCGCTCGTTGCCGAGCAGCTGCCCGGGGCGGTGTACCGCGAACCGGAGGCGACCTACATCGGCTGGATCGACACACGTGCGCTCGAGATCGACGGCTCGCCCGCCGCGTTCTTCCGGGACCAGGCGGGCGTCGTGCTGACCGACGGCCGCCTGCTCGGTCGGGGATACGAGGACCACGTCCGCGTGGTGTTCGCCACCCCTCGGCCGATCCTTCGCGAGGCCATCGCCGCGATGGGGGATGCGGTGCGCGACCGCTGAACCGGCTGGTCGGCCGCGGCGCGGCGCGGTGCGGGGTCGATTTCGCATCCGGGAGGCCTGTTTCGGGTGCAGAACTGACCCCGCTCGAATCGGCGGGCGCGCGCGGTGCGGCGGGCGGGCGGCTGGGCGGGCGCGGCGCGCTGCGGGGTCGATTTCGCATCCGGGAGGGCTGTTTCCGGTGCAGAGCTGACCCCGTCCGAATCGGGCGGGCGGACGCGGTGCGGCGGGCGGGCGGCTGGGCGCGGTGCGGGGTCGATTTCGCATCCGGGAGGGCTGTTTCCGGTGCAGAGCTGACCCCGTCCGAATCGGGTGGGCGGGCGCGGTGCGGCGGGCGGGCGAGCGGGTGCGGTGCGGGGTCGATTTCGCATCCGGGAGGGCTGTTTCCGGTGCAGAACTGACCCCGTCCGAATCGGGCGGGCGGACGCGGTGCGGCGGTCGGGCGGGCGGGCGCGGTGCGGGGTCGATTTCGCATCCGGGAGGGCTGTTTCCGGTGCAGAACTGACCCCGTCCGAATCGGGCGGGCGGGCGCGGTGCGGCGGTCGGGCGGCTGGGCGCGGTGCGGGGTCGATTTCGCATCCGGGAGGGCTGTTTCCGGTGCGGAACTGACCCCGTCCGAATCGGTGGGCGGGCGCGGTGCGGCGGTCGGGCGGCTGGGCGCGGTGCGGGGTCGATTTCGCATCCGGGAGGGCTGTTTCCGGTGCGGAACTGACCCCGCTCGAATTGGTGGGCGGGCGCGGCGCGGCGGGCGCGGTGCGGCGGGCGCGGTGCGGCGGCCAGGCGCCCGCGGCGGCTAGACGGAGACTGAGGCCCGCCCGGCCAGCGCCGCAGCGATGCGCTCGACGGCCTCGACCAGCAGGGGTCGGGGCAGCGCGAACACGAACCGCGTGTAGCCGATGGCCGCCTCGCCGCAGGCGGCTCCGTCGGTCATCGCGACGCCCGCGTGCTCGCGGAACCACTCGGCGAGATCGCCGGTCAGCCCCGTCTCGCGGAAGTCCAGCAGGGCGATGTAGCTGCCCTCCGGCACGATCATCCGCACGCCGGGGAGCTTCTCGTCGACGAGCTGCGCGAGCATCCGCCGGTTGCCGTCGAGGTACTGCACGACGTCGTCGAGCCACGGGGCGCCGGCGGTGTACGCCGCGATGTTCGCCACCACGCCCAGCGTCGAGGTGCCGTGCCCTGGCCAGAATCCGAGGCGCTCCCAGAGCTCGGCGTCGGCGTCGTTCGAGATGATCACCTGGGCGCACTTGAGCCCGGCGAGGTTCCACGCCTTCGACGCGGACGTCGCGGTGAAGGTATGGGCGGCCGCAGCATCCGACACCGAGGCGTAGGGGATGTGCTGAGCCGGGGCGTAGACGATGGGGGCGTGGATCTCGTCGGCGAACACGCGTCCGCCCGCCGCCGACACCGTCTCGGCGATGGCGAGCAGCTCGTCGCGGGTCGCGACGGTGCCGAGGGGGTTGTGCGGGTTGCAGAGCACGAGCATCTCGCCGCCGTCGCGGAATGCCTGGGCGACGGCATCCAGGTCCATGACCCAGCGTCCATCGACCTCGATGCTCGGCACCTCGATCACCCGGCGATCGTGCATCGGCGGCACGAAGAGGAACGGCATGTACGCGGGCGTCGGCACGATGACGGCCGACCCCGGAGAGGTGAAGTTCTCGATCGCCAGCTCGAACGCGGCGATCACGTCGGGCACATGGTGCACCCGGTCGGCGGGGATCTCCCACCCGTACGACTCTGCGTACCAGCGGGCGGTCGCGGCGGAGAGGTCCTTCGCGAGACGCTCGGGCAGATAGCCGGTCACGCCGACGTCGAGAGCATCCTTGACCGCGTCGGTGATGGCGGGGGCGAGACCGAAGTCCATCTCCGCGACGAACGCGCCGATCATGTCGGGAAAGGTCGTCCACTTCAGGCTGCCCGCGCTGTGCAGGTCGTCGCGAGTGATCCGGTCGAACGCGGGGGAGGTCATGGTCCAATCCTTCCACCCGCCGGCGACACCGGGCCCGGGTCGGCGACAGGCACGGCATCTGCCCGCGGGTCGCCGTTGAGCGTCATAGCCTCGCGTGCCAGGATTGCCCCGACCCGGCTCGCGGTACCGCGAGTCGGCGGCGACGAAGGGAACCTCATGCAGCTCGCGATGATCGGACTCGGCCGGATGGGCGCCAACATCGTGCGCCGTCTCATGCGCGACGGCCACGACTGCGTGGTCTACGACGTGAATGCGGATGCCGTGCAGGCCCTCGTCGCGGAGGGAGCGACGGGCGCCGACAGCATGGCTGACCTGGCGTCGAAGCTCGAAGCCCCCAGGGCGATCTGGATGATGGTGCCCGCCTCTCTCACCGGACAGGTCGCCGACGAGGTCGCGGCGGTGCTCGATGAGGGCGACATCCTCATCGACGGCGGCAACTCGAACTACCGCGACGACGTGCGGCGTGCTGCGGCACTGCGGGAGCGCGGCATCCACTACGTCGACGTCGGCACCAGCGGCGGAGTGTTCGGCCTCGACCGCGGATACTGCCTCATGGTCGGCGGGCCCGACGAGGCCGTGCAGCGCATCGAGCCGGTGCTGCGCACGATCGCCCCGGGCGTCGGCGAGATCGAGCGCACGCCCGGTCGCACCGGCGACCTCAGTCCCGAGGAGCAGGGATATCTGCACTGCGGCCCGTCGGGTGCGGGGCACTTCGTGAAGATGGTGCACAACGGCATCGAGTACGGCATCATGGCGTCGATCGCCGAGGGCCTCAACCTGCTGCACAACGCGGACGCCGGGGTGCGCGAGGCCGAGCACTCCGCCGAGATCGCCCCGCTCGAGGAGCCGGAGTTCTACCAGTTCCCCATCGACACGTCGAAGGTCGCCGAGCTGTGGCGCCGAGGATCCGTGATCTCGTCGTGGCTGCTCGACCTGACCGCGGCCGCGCTCGCCGAGAACCCGCAGCTCGACGGACTCGCCGGCCGGGTGTCGGACTCGGGCGAGGGCCGCTGGACCGTCAAGGCCGCCGTCGACGTCGGAGTTCCCGTGCCGGTGCTCGCCGCTTCGCTGTTCGAGCGCTTCGCGTCGCGCGGCGAAGACCACTTCGCGAACCAGGTGCTGTCGGCGATGCGTCTGCAGTTCGGCGGGCACCAGGAGCTGCCCGCCGGCGACGTGCTCGAGGCCGGTGCGCGCAAGGCGGAGTCCGACTGAGTCGAGTGGGCCTCGCTCGTCGTGCGAGGCCCCGCCCGTTGAGCGAGCGAAGCGAGACGAAACGCGCCCCGCCCACCCGCCCGTTGAGCGAGCGAAGCGAGACGAAACGCGCCCGCATCCGCACTCCTGGCGCATGTCCGTGCCCGACCCGCGAGCGCTATGGTGCAGGCATGGATGGCACACCGGATGCTGCGCGCGAGCGCACCGCGCAGGCTCGGACCGAGACGCGCGACGAACCTGCCCCGCCCCCGCTGAGCCGCAGGACGGTTCGCCGGCTGTCGTGGACGCTCGCCTGGAGCATCCCTCTGATCGCGTTGATCGTCGGCATCGCGCTGACGGTCACCGGGTCGATCGAGCAGCTGGAGCCGATGGGCGAGGGCAGCTACGAGGTCACGCTGCTCGCGGTCTGGCCCGCGGGTGTCGCGTTCCTCGCTTCGGGAGTGCTGGGGCTCACAGCCGCCGCCATCGCCACGGCGTTGGTGACCACGGTCCCCGCCCGTTGAGCGAGCGAAGCGAGACGAAACGCGCCCGCAGCATCTGACGCGCCGCTAGTCGCAGGCGATCCCGTCGCCGTCGCGGTCGAGGTCGTAGATATCGTTGCCGACGACCTGCACCGGACCCTGCACGTATGACGGTCCGTTCCCGCTGCCGCCTGCGCAGTCGACGTCGCTGTCGATCGGCACGCAGGCTCCGGCATAGTTCGGGTCGCATCCGCCGCCCTGCTGCACGAGCGGCACCGGAGCTGCGGGTGCAACGGGCGCGGGCGCCTTGCTCCCGATCGCCGTGACCTCCGCGACGGGCGCCACGGAGGTCGCTTCGCCGATGGCCTCACGCGAGACCTCCACGCCGTCGACCAGAGTCACTCGATACGTGACGACCTTCACGCCGTTCGCGCCGGCGGTGACCAGAGCAGTCGTGCCCTGGTCGCGCTGCGGGTCGTCGACGGTCGTGGCCTCGAACGGCACGGGGACCTCTTCGGTCACCGTCTCGAACGTGGTCGGAATCGGGGTGGGCGTGGGTGTCGAGCTCGGCACCGCGGCGACACTCTGCGGCGTGGATGACGGGGAGCTGCCGCCCGCAGTCACGGTGCCACCGCTGTTCGGGCTCGCGTTCGCGAGGCCGCCGCCGGTGAAGAGAAGTGCGGCCAGGCCGAGGGCCAGCAGGCCGGACGGCCGCGATCGAAGGCCGAGGGCGGGCAGAGGGCGTGAGAACAGCACGACCAGGCCCACCGCGATCACGGCGGTCGCGACGAGGAGGATCGCGATCGGCGACAGCCTGGCGAGGAGCCCACCGACGACGAGTGCGCCGACGATGATCCCCGCCGTGCGCCATCCGGTGCGACGCGCGCTCGGTGCGGAGGCCTCGGCTGCTGCGGCCGCTGCGGGAGCGGCGAACTGTGTCGTCGCGGCGGCAGCGGGCGACGGCGCGGTCGCGCCGGTCCATTTCTGGCCGTCCCACCAGCGCAGCTGATTGGGATTCTCCGGATCCGGATGCCAGGCGGCAGGTGGCTGTGACATGAGTGTTCCCCTCGACGATGAGGCGATGAATCGCCGGCGTTCCCCAGAGCGCCACTGCCTGTATATCGGTACGACGGCGCGCCCGACAACAGCCGAATCTGAAACGTGATGAATCGTGAATCAGCCCCGTTGCTAGCATCGGTGCTTCCTGCATCGCCGCATCGGAGGTCGGAAGTGAAGCGTTCTGTCGGCTGGTTCCTCGGATCCTTCATCCCCATGGTCGTGTCCGGGGCCGCGCTGATCCTGTTGGTGCCGAGCATCACCGATCCGGATTCGATGCTGCAACCGTGGATCCCGTCGGTGCTGGGCGCGGTCTTCGCGGCAAGCGCCTTCGTGGCCTGGAAGGTCCGCCCGGATTGGAAGCGCAACACTTCGACCTAGGCCTCGGGGCTAGTGCCGCGCCCGCTCAGCCACAGCAGTACTCTGATCCTCATCCCGCACCACCCGCGACCGCCCGCATCGAAGGAGATCGGCGAGATGAGACCACTGCGCTATTCCATCAACGTCACGCTCGACGGGTGCGTCCATCACGAGGCGGGGGTCGCCCCCGATGAGGAGCTGATGGGCTTCTGGGTCGCTGACATGCAGCGAGCGGATGCCGTCGTCTACGGCCGAACCACGTACGAGATGATGCAGTCGGCCTGGCGCCGCCCGGCATCCGGGGTGTGGCCCGACTGGATGGACGAGTGGGAGGTGCCGTTCGCCGACGCCCTCGATCGGATGCCGAAGCACGTCGTCTCGAGCACGCTGCCCTCCGTCGACTGGAACGCCGAACTCGTCACCGGTGATCTGGGCGAGGCCGTCCGGCGGTTGAAGGAGCAGCCGGGGCAGGGCCTGTCCGTCGGTGGCGTGACGCTGCCGTTGGCTCTCGCCGAGCTCGGCCTGATCGACGAATACACCTTCGTCGTGCATCCGCTCGTCGCCGGGCACGGGCCGCGGCTGCTCGACGGCTTGAGTGAGCGGCTGGCCCTGCGCCTGGTCGATCGGCGGGAGTTCGCGTCGGGTGCGGTCGCGCAGATCTATCGTCCCGCGTGAGTCCCCGGTCGTCGGGAGAGGTCCGCGAGGCGGCCCGACTCGTCGCGCGGGGAGTTCCACAGGCCGTCGTAGTATGCATTCTTCCGTGCTGTAAACCAGATATTGACAGGTAATGCCACGTGAAGGCATCCTTGACGTATGACTGATTCACGGGCTTCGTTCTCCATCGCCGCTGCCGCGCTCGCTCGTGCGCAGGCGGTGGCTGGGCTCCTGCACTCGCGGGAGAGCAGAGCGACGGCGATGCGCCTGGTCGGTGCGGCTGCCGGGTTGAAGGCAGAAGCGGATCGGCTCCTGGCGACGAGTGTCGAGGACGCGCGTCGTGCGGGCGCGACATGGCAGGAAGTGGGAGACACATTGAATATTTCTCGACAGGCCGCGTACCAGCGATTCGGGCAGGCGCTCGATCCGCGCACCGGCAAGGCTGTGGCGAAGGACGTGCCAGCTGCAGCGATCGATCGCGCCATCGCGGTCTTCGCGCAGTTGTCGGCCGGCGATCCGGCGGCGGTGGTCGCCGACTTCGACGACCAGATGACGTCGGCGATGACCTCGGAGGCGCTCGGCGACACATGGGCGAGCGTCCTGGCGGCGGTCGGGTCTCTCGAGAAGACCGGCGAGCCCGCCTCGCACCGGGTGAGCGGACTGGTCGTGATCGACGTCCCGCTGACCTTCGAGGCCGGGGAGATGATCGGCAAGGTCAGCATCCGCGATGACGGCCGGATCGCGGGTCTCTTCATCCTGAACGCGCCGGAATCGTCGGCAGGAGGGAGCGCCTGATGCGCTCGCAGGTCGGCGGGAGGAGTCTGATCCTCTTCCTCCTGGTGTCGTTCGTCGGCGCGTGGGTCATCGCGCTGCCGTTGTACTTCACCGGCGGTCTCGCGAGTCCGCTGGCGCCATTCCTGATCGTGGGAGTGATGTTCGCTCCCGCTCTCGGAGTGCTCGCGGCATGGGGTGCGCAGAAACCTCGCCCGGGGGAGCGGTGGCGTGCGCTGGGCGTGACATCGCCGCGTCCGGTGTCGCGTCCGATCTGGTTCAGTGTGCTCGGACTGTTCCTCGGGTCGGCGATCGTCATCGCGGGAGTCTTCCTGGCAGCTGCCCTCGGACTGATCGAACTCGACCTCGTCGAGTTCAGCGGATACGTGGAGTCGGTCCGTGCGCTGGGCGTCTCCGACCTCGCGATCCCCGGTGCCGTGGTGGTGCTCATGCAGCTCGCCGCAATCCCGGTCAACGCGGTGGTCAGCGCACCGTTCGCGTTCGCCGAAGAGGTCGGATGGCGAGGGTGGCTCCTCCCCCGCCTCCTCCCCCTGGGGGTGTGGCCCGCGCTCGTGCTCAGCGGCGCGATCTGGGGTCTCTGGCACGCTCCGCTCATACTCCTCGGGTACAACTTCGGCCGCCCCGATCTTCTCGGCCTCGGCATGATGGTGCTGGCGTGTGTGCTCTTCGGGATCATCCTCGGGTGGCTCCGTCTCCGATCGACATCGATCTGGCCCGCGGTCATCGCCCACTCCGCGTTCAACGCGACTGCGTCATTCGCGACTCTCGTCGCAGCGGCCGGTCAGCAGGTCGACCTTCTGGCCATCTCTCCGCTGGGATGGGTGACCTGTCTGATCATGATCGCCGTCATCGGAGTCCTCGTTCTGACAAAGCGACTGCGAAAGGAAAACTTGACAGCGCAAAACCCGCATGACAGGCTCGAAGAGCGCCAGGACCTGTCAGAGGTTCGCGACGACGCATCACGCACGGGGGGCCATACATGACGACGAACACGCAGGATCGCATCGACGCACGCACACGCTCGGGCGTCGACATGCGCGTCTGGTGGATGGTTCTTCTGCCGATCGCCGGTGCGCTGATCGGTGCCGTCGCGATCACCGCGCTCTGGGCTCCGCGCCTGCCGGCCGAGATCGCGAACCAGTGGGCCGCCGGACAGGTGACCACTGTGCGCAGCCTGATTGCGACGATCGCGATCGTCGCGGGTCCCGCGGCAGTGGGGTGGACGGTCCTCGCTGGCTACCTGGTCTTCGGCGAGACGAGGTCCGCGTGGACGCGTCGAACCACGACCGGCGCGATCAGCGCCATCACCGTCACCGTGTCGCTCGCGCTGCCGATCATCGTGGCACCGTCGTTGACCGTGGTCGATCCGTGGCTGGCGGCAGACCCCGGCATCCTGCCCTTCCTCGTCGCTGCGGGTGTCGGCCTGGCGGTGGGCATCAGCTCGGGGATCGCCGTCCGCGGTGACGTGACCCCTTCTGAGGCCGCCTCCCGGCCGACGCGACAGGAGGAGGATGCGCCCACGCGCTGGGAACGGAGATTCGTCTCTCCTGCGGCTTTGGCGCTGCTCGCATCCGGCATCGTGCTCGTCGTGCTCGCCGCGACCGGCCTGCTGTGGTGGGGCGCAGGGATCGCCGGCGGAGTGATCGGTCTCGTGGGACTCTGCGCGACGCGATGGCGGGTGACGATCGTCGGAGATGCCGTCGTGTCCACACCGGTGATGGGACCGGGCCGGATCCGCATCGATCGCGTCACGCGAGCCCACGCCGAGACCGCGCGTAGCCCTCTTGGACCGCTCGGGTGGGGAGTGCGTCTCGACGCGCCCGGCCGAGTCGCGCTCGCTCTCGGTGCCGCCAGCTCTCTGCACGTCTCGGACGACGTCGGTCGTTCCTTCGAGATCGCGATGCCCGACGCCGACCGCGCCGCCGCGATACTCAACGAGTCTCTATAGCGCTGAGGCTTCGATGACCGAAGTCTCAGCAGCCTCCTCCCGCCGCGCGGGATGACTTACGCCGCTCGTGCGGCTCTCGACCACTCGACCCCGCACGGGACAGTCGAGTGCGCCAAAAAACACAAATCGGAGGATGCTCTTGGCAATCACATTGAAGAAGCGCACGACCGCCGCGATCGGAGTGGCTGCGGCCGTCGCCCTGGGCGCGGCAGTTGTGACCCCGCCCGCCATCGCCGCTGAGATCGCACCGGCGTCGGAGGGCGTCACTGCGACCGACAGCGGACGCGACCTGTTCAGCGCCATGTACTTCGGTGTCGGCGACATGGCTGCGCAGTTCGACGCAGATCTCGGCGACCCGGCGTACTCGGCTTTCCGCGAGAGCGTCGGCGAGCTCGGGCCGGATCTCGCAAAGGTCGAGGGGGTGCTCGATGCCCTCGAGGCGAAGGATGCAGACGTCTTCGCGGACTTCCACACCGAGATGACGTCAGGTGATGTCCTCCGAGTCGAGGCGGAGTTCGTCGACGCGGCCGAGGCACTGAGCACCGTTTCAGACGAGCTGAACTTTGCGGACGAGTCAGAGGGCGCCCGCGTCGCGCCCGGTGACGTCACGCCCATGGCGGTCGTTCCGGTCTTCGTCGTCTGGGTCGCCGTCGCGGAAGCGGCCGGAGCCGTGCACGCTCTCACCCTCGCGGTGCAGATGAACCTGGCCTGGACGGAGAACGTCGCGTGGTCGGCGGCCGGCTCGACCGGACTCGAGACCGAGAAGGGCATCGTCGGACTCACCGAGACGCTCGACGCGTACTGATACACAGCAGATCGCTTGTGGGGCAGTCGTCAGGCTGCCCCACAAGCCGGCGCGAAAGAGTTCCGATGAATCACATGAAGGTGCGACACCTGGTCGTTCCCACCGCTGTCGTCGCGGTCGCAGCCGCATACTCCGGTCTGGCCTCCATCGGCGAGACTGTCCTCTCCCTTCCCGGCCTGGAGGCGAACCGGGCCAACATCATGGCGGTCGCCCCGCAGGGCTGGTCTTTCTTCACCAAGTCCCCGCGCGACCCGCAGGTCGAGCCGTATCAGGTGTCGGACGCGGGGCTGACATCCATCGCCGGTTTCCCGAACACGAGAGTGGAGAACGCCTTCGGGCTGAGCCGTGAGGGGCGCTCACAAGGAGTGGAGACGGCCCTCCTCATCGGCGACGAGAACGCCGACGCCTGGGTCGAATGCTCCTCGCCGGATCTCGCCGTCTGCTCGGACGAGCTGATCGCGGCGGAACCGGTGAAGCTCGACAACGCCGTCCCCTCCCCGACGATCTGCGGCGAGGTCGTCATCGTCCAGTCCATCCCCGTGTCGTGGGCGTATCGCAACCACACGGAGCAGACATCGATCGCGCAGAGCGGATTGCATGCGGAGGTCTCCTGTTGAGCGCGATCGACCGCATCCGCCTTCCGCAACCGGTCATATGGACGCCGCTGCTCGGACTCGTGCGCTCGCTCGTCGCACTCGGTGGTCTGATCACCGTCGCCTTCACTCGCGAGGACTTCCTCTTCCGCCCGGTGAGCGGCGTCGGCACCTACCCGCTCTGCACGCACGTCGACCAAGCGGGACTGTTCTGCCTCGTGCGCGACGACCTCGCGTTCGGACGCATCATCTGCATCGCCGTGCTGATCCTCGTCATCAGCGGCTTCCTGCCGCAGGTGACAAGCGTGCTGCACGCGTGGGTGGCGTTCAGTATCGCCTCCAGCATCTCGATTCCTGAGGGTGGCGACCAGATCGCCGCTATCCTCGCACTCCTGCTGGTACCGATCTGCCTCGGCGATCCCCGGGTGAACCACTGGATGCCCGGTCGCCGCGGAACGCGACTGATCGGAGTACGTACCGGAGCTGCTGTCGTCTTCCTGGTCGCGGCGAAGGTGCAGGTCGCCGTCCTGTACTTCTACTCCGGAGCGGGCAAGCTGTTCCAGACCGAATGGGCGGAAGGAACAGCGCTCTATTACATCGGCCAGGGGTTCTTCGGGTCGAGCGGACTGTTCCTGCAACTCATCGTCTTCGTCACCTCCATCCCACTCGCCCTTTTCGTGCTGACGTGGGGAACGATGGCGCTGGAGATCGCGCTCGCGGCCCTTCCGCTGCTTCGAGGACGACTCCGGGTCGCCGTCGCGCTGCTGGGTGCGGCCCTGCATCTGGGAATCATCGTCTTCATCGGACTCTGGAGCTTCCAGATCACGATGTTCGGGGCACTCATCCTGTTGGCAGTCCCGCTGGTCGCGCGGCCGTACAGCGAAGGAGCGACATTCGGATCGCTTCTTCCTGCGCGAGCGAAACGGATGCGGTCTCACACGCAGCCGCATGGCGAATCATCGCGCTCGGCGCCCGTGACCCATGCCCCGTCCCCCAGCGACACCGGGCGCCAGTCGGCCGCGAGTGCGCCTTCCGCGTCAGCGACGGACTCGCTGGCGATTCCCCCATCCGGCGACTCGATACACCGAAGCGCAGGCGCCGCCGAGGCGGTCAGCGGCCCGCCCCCTCGATAGCCTGTTCTCATGCCCCGTCCTCGTAGTGAAGCCGCACGCCGGTCCGTGCTCGAGGCGATGCGCGCTGCCGTCGTGGCCGGCACCTACGAGGTCGTGACGATCGAGGGGCTGGCCGAGACCGCCGGAGTCGCGAAACAGACGATCTACCGCTGGTGGCCATCGAAGGCGGCGATCCTCGGCGAGGCGCTGCTCGAGGGGGACCTGCCCGGCGCCGACCCCGTGGTCGCGATGAGCGACGACATCCGCGTCGACCTGCACGCGTGGTTCTCGGCGATGTCCGCGGGCATGGAGCGGCCCGAGGGCGTGGCGCTCGCCCGGGCGCTGATCGCGGTCACCGCGACCGACCATGAGCTCGGACTCGCGTTGAACGAACGACTCGCGGCGCCGATCCGCTCGTGGGTCGCAGAGCGCATCGCGCGTGGACAGTCGGCGGGAGAGATCCGTGCCGATGTGGATGCCGACGCCATCGCCGACCAGCTCATCGCCATGGCGTCGTACTCCGCGCTCATCGGTCAGCCGTTGAGTTCCGAGCGCGTGGACGAGACCGTGACGCGGCTGCTGCGGGGGATCGCCGCGTAGCGGCGGTGGTCTACGGCGTGCAGTAGGCGACGATCGCGTCGGTCGCCGTGCGCAGCTGGGTGGATGCGGCATCTACACCGCTGACGTCACCGGCGATCGCCTTCTCGCCCTCGGCGGCGAACGCGTCGATGCTCGTCGCCCACGAGTCGCGGAGCGTGACGAACTCCGCGGGACCATCGATGCCGCGGATCTTCTCGGCGACCGTCTTCACCTCGGCGAGAGCCGCCTGCGCGGCCTCGGGCGTCGGCGAACTGAAGCTCTCGATCACACCGCTCACCTGCACGGCCTGAGCCGCGACCTGACCGCACGCCGCAATGGTCGACGCCTGAGAGCATCCGGAGAGCAGCAGGATGCCGACGGCCAGTGTCGCGAGCGCGGGGAGCTTCTTCATGCGTGCCACTGTAGGCGGGGGAGATGTGAGGACTATTGCCAGCCCCAGGCGGGGCCGACGAAAGTCACGGGCTTGCCCGCGGCTTCTGCGTAGGCGCTCTCTCGGAGCGTCGATTCGCCGTAGTCCTCGCCTCGGTTGACCACCATGACCCGATCGGCCAGGTCGATCCGCCGCAGGTGCAGCTCGCCGAGTGCGGCCTTCTGCTCGTCGGTGATCGGTCTATCGATCTCGGTGGGCATGAGCACGATGATGCCCGCGAGGGTCAGCGACTGGCTGACGATTCGCATGTCCTCGGCGAACTGCATGGAGCCGCAGATGCAGACGATCTCGGGACGAGTGGGCATGGGGTCAGTCTGTCATCGGGGCAGCCGTCGGCGAAATGAGTACGCCCCTGCCGTTCGGGACGGCAGGGGCGTGAGTGTGGGGTGCTTACTGCACCGACCATCCACCATCGGATGCCAGCACGGCACCGTTGATGTTCACGGCGTCGTCCGAGAGCAGGAACGTGATCGATGCGGCGAGGTGCTCGGCGGTGGCGACCGTCGGGATCGCCTGCTGGAACGGGGCCAGGCGGCCGGAGCCGTACTCCGACATGTTCGGGGGCATCGGGATGCCGGTGGCGACGCCGCCCGGTGCGACGGAGTTCACGCGGATGCCCTTCGGTCCGTACATGAACGCCGCGGACTTCGTGACGCCGATGATGCCGTGCTTGCTGGCCGTGTAGGCGTTGCCCGACGCGTTGCCGCGCAGGCCCGCTTCGCTCGAGACGTTGAGGATCGAGCCGCGGCCGGCCTTCTCCATGATCGGCAGCACCGCGCGCATGAGCTTGAACGGCGCGGTGAGGTTGATGGCGATGACGCGGTCCCAGACGGCATCCGTCGTCTCGCCCGCGGGGGAGAAGTCGTCGTTGATGCCGGCGACGTTCGCAAGAGCGTCGATGCGGTCGCCCGCGGCGGCGATGACGGCGTCGATCGCGTCCTGCTTCGTGAGGTCGCCGGCGACGGTGGTGATGTCGGCATCCGGCAGCTCGGCCTTCAGGGCGTCGAGTTTGTCGGCGGCGATATCGGAGGCGATGACGCGTCCGCCTTCACGGGCGATGCGGGATGCTGTGGCCTTGCCGATTCCGGATGCTGCGCCCGTGACGATCACGGTCTTGCCGGCGAAGCGTCCACCGGTGGGCTTCTCGTTCCAGCCTTCGGACTCATCGGCCTCGGGGATCTCGCCGCCGTTGGCTGCGCGCACGAGGTCGTCGACGACTGACTGCGGCAATGCTCCCTGGCTCATCGCGACGAGCTGCTGCAGCGGCAGTCCGAGCACGGGGGTGAGGAGTTCGGGGTCAGCGCCCGTCTGCTCGAAGAGTGCGCGGATGAGCGGCCCGCCGGTCGGGTCGTTCAGCCAGTCGCCGATGGTGGAGTGTGCGGTGAGGGCCATGGTGGAGCTCCTTGAGGCTTCGGGGTTACGCAACGGTGCGTCTACTTATTGAACAGTGTAGGCCGCGTGTCACGGATGCACATGAATGATGCAGCGGAGAAGAGTTTTAAACGAGAAGGACGTCGGTAGCTTTTCCGCGCATCCCTGGCCTGTTGCCACTGACTCGACGGGCATGCCACGATCGCTCCGCGTGTCGCCGGCCATGCTGGGCGGGGTCGCCTCGCCTGCACTACGAGAAGGTTGGAGAGGGCCGCGGCGCTCACAAGGCGATTGGAAACGTTCGGGAAGACTGGACGGATGACCGCCGTCGGGAGTTCGACCATGACAGGGGTGGTGGGGCAAACGGATGCGGCGTGACGACGTCATTCCGTTCCGCTGCAAGGCACTGTCTGGCGTCGTCGAATGCCTCGCTAGCCGGGTGGGATGGGCTCGTCGAGTCGCGCGTATGCGGCGCGCATCTCCTCGGTCACATCCGTTCCCAGACGCTTTACGCGACCGCCGGTCAGTGTCGTCGCATTCGTCCATCCGCTTCTTGCCCCATTGCCTGTGGCTTCTTCGCTCCGGAGCTCGCGCGCGTAGTCGATGTCGAGCGTTGCAGGATCGAAGGATAGGAAGATCGCAGTGGTGAACTCGAACGACCGAAACGAGCTAAATTTGCCTCCGTTGCCCTTCATGATCCGAGCTTTGACCTGGATCCGCTCGCCCGCGTCGGTGGTGACGTCGTGAGACTTAGTCGAATTGCGCTCCAGCGTGCCACCGCGAGCGAGCCAGACGATCCGCTCCGCGACGTCGCCAAGTGGTGCGTTTCGGCTGCGGACGATCCCCCTTTTGAGCAATTCGCCGAGTGCATCCTCGATCCGCGCAAGAAGCTGCCTCGCGTTGAGCGCGGTGAGATCGTCTGACACGTTCGCAGACTAACCGACGGATCAATCAGGCGCGGTCTGATCCACTCGATAGATTGAGCTACGTGGCTTCCCCGGACGAATTGAGCGTACCTGTGACGAACGACGACGTGCACGTTAGTAGCATCCACGATGTTCTTGAGCAGTACCGGAAAGTAGCTTTCGACCAGCACGACAAGGGCTCGCACTTCGAGCGATTGATGCAGGCGTTCCTTAGGACCGAGCCGCAGTATGCGGAGTTGTACGACGAGGTGTGGCGCTGGTCGGAGTATCCCGAGCGCGGGCACCGTGTCGACACGGGAGTTGATCTCGTTGCCCGTAACCGCGACACAGGCGAACTGACAGCTATCCAGTGCAAGTTTTTCGCGCCGATGACAACCGTGACGAAGCCGATGCTCGACTCTTTCCTCTCGGCGTCCGGGAAGATGACCGTGGACTACACGCCCGAGTTTGCGGCGCGCCTTGTGATTTCGACTTCCGATACTTGGGGAAAGAACGCCGAAGACGCGATCTCGGGGCAGTCGATCCCCGTTGAGCGGCTGCGCGTGCAGGATCTCGACGATTCCTCCATCGACTGGTCGCAGTTCGTCTGGAACGAGCCGACCAAGCTAGAGAAGAAGCGCCTCAAGGCGCCGTTCGACTACCAGTCCGTCGCGATCGACGACGTGATCACCGGTTTCGCGGAGCACGATCGCGGCAAGCTCATCATGGCGTGCGGTACCGGCAAGACGTTCACGTCGCTGCGTCTCGCGGAGAGAGTCGTGCCCCTCGGCGGCACCGTCCTGTTCTTGACGCCGTCGATCGCTCTGCTGTCGCAGACGCTCAACGAGTGGACGATCCAGGCAGAGGTGCCGATGCGCTCGTTCGCGGTGTGCTCCGACGTTTCTGTCGGCAAGCGTCGCTCCGAAGAGGACATCCCTGTGACTGACCTTGCCTTCCCGGCAACCACGAACGCATCGGCGCTCGTCAAGCAATTCACCTCGGGCGATGGGTCGGGCAAGCTCACGGTCATATTCTCGACATACCAGTCGCTCCCCGTGATCTCGAAAGCGCAGGGGCTGGGGCTGCCCGAGTTCGATCTGATCGTCAGCGACGAGGCGCACCGGACAACCGGCGCTGCGATGTCGGATGACGACGAGTCGGCGTTCATGAAGGTGCACGACCAGGCCCTCGTGCAGGGCAAGAAGCGTCTCTACATGACCGCCACGCCGCGCATCTTCTCGGATGGCACCCGAAAGAAGGCGGGGGAGATCGGCGCGAAGCTCGCCGACATGGATGACGAAGCGGTCTACGGACCCGAGTTCCACCGACTCGGTTTCGGGCAGGCGGTGAACATGGGACGCCTCACCGACTACAAGGTGCTCGTGCTCGCCGTCGATGAGTCCTTCGTCGCGCGTGAGTTCCAGTCGTTGATGTCGCGGGACGGCTACGAGCTCGCGATGGAGGACACCGCCAAGATCGTTGGAACGTGGAATGGTCTCTCCAAGCGCTCAGTGATCCCCGGCGAGTACGAAGACGATCCATCACCGATGCAGCGCGCGGTCATGTTCGCGAAGGACATCGCGACCTCTCGCAAGCTCTCCGACGCATTCCAGCAAGTCGTTGAGGGTGAGATCGAACGCATCGAAGCCTCGGGCGAGGACACCTCCCGGCTGCTCCACGCCGAAGCGCGGCACGTTGACGGAACACAGTCGATGCTCGTGCGTAACGATAAGCTCGACTGGCTCAAGGAGCCGTCCCCAGAGAGGACCGTTCGCATCCTCTCGAACGCGAAGTGCCTCTCGGAGGGCGTCGATGTCCCCGCGCTCGACGCGGTGATGTTCATGAACCCCCGCAAGAGCGTGGTCGACGTCGTGCAGTCGGTCGGTCGCGTAATGCGCAAGATGGCGGGGAAGAAATTCGGGTACGTGATCCTCCCGATCGCGATCCCCGGTGGCGTTGAACCCGACGAAGCGCTGAACAACAACGACAAGTACCGGGTCGTCTGGCAGGTACTCCAGGCTCTCCGAGCGCACGATGAGCGCTTCGACGCCGAGGTCAACAAGATCGACCTCACCAAGAAGACCAACCGACTCATGGTCGACGTGATCGGCGCGGGCGGCGGCAAGAGCGAGGACGAAGCGGACTCGGCGACCAATGGTGCCGACAAGCTGCAGGGCGCCCTGCAGCTTGACTTCTCGAAGATCGAAGCCTGGCGTGACGCGATTCTCTCCAAGATCGTGCAGAAGGTCGGCCAGCGTCGCTACTGGGAGAACTGGGCGAAGGATGTCGGGGAGATCGCGCAGGCCCACTCCGAACGAATCAACGCGCTCGTCAATGGCGACAACAAGCTCATTCGCGACGAGTTCGAGGCGTTCACCGAAGGTCTGCGACTTAACCTGAATCCCGAGATCTCGCACGACGACGCGGTGCAGATGTTGTCGCAACATCTCATCACACAACCTGTCTTCGATGCGCTGTTCGAGGGGTACGCGTTCTCTGAGAACAACCCCGTCTCGCAGGTGATGAACGCGATGGTCGATGTGCTCGATGGTGAGAACCTTGAGAGCGAGACAGCGAAATTGGAGTCCTTCTACGAGTCGGTTCGTCTGCGCGCAGCGGGCATCGATGATGCCGCCGCGAAGCAGACGATCGTCAAGGAGCTGTACGAGAAGTTCTTCGCGACTGCGTTCTCTAAGACCAGCGAGAAACTCGGCATCGTCTATACACCGAATGAGATCGTGGACTTCATCATCCACAGCGTCAACGATATCCTCAAGGACGAGTTCGGTGCGACGCTGTCGGACGAAGGTATCCACATCCTCGACCCGTTCACCGGCACCGGCACATTCATCGTGCGGTTGCTGCAGTCAGGTCTTATCAAGCCCCACGATCTCGTGCGGAAGTATCGATACGAGCTTCACGCGAATGAAATCGTGTTGCTCGCGTACTACGTTGCGGCGATCAACATCGAAGAGACCTATCACGCGCTCCAGGGCGGCAATTACGTGCCGTTCGATGGCATCGTCCTCACCGATACGTTCCAGATGTTCGAGGACGACGACGAACTCGACGACATGGGCATCTTCCAGGCGAACAACGATCGGGTGATTGCTCAGAAGGAGCGAGACATCCGCGTCATCATCGGCAACCCGCCCTACTCAGCGGCGCAAAAGTCCGAGAACGATGCGAACAAGAACAACGTGTACCCGACTCTCGACGGGAGAGTGCGTGACACCTACGCGAAGCGCTCGACCGCAACGCTGAAGTACAAGCTCTATGACTCCTACATCCGAGCGATCCGTTGGGCATCGGATCGCATCGGAGATGAGGGCGTTGTCGCCTACGTTTCGAACGGCGGGTACATCGATGACAACACCGCCGATGGACTGCGTCTCAGCCTGATTGACGAGTTCACCAGCGTCTACATCCTCAATTTGCGTGGGAATCAGCGTACATCTGGAGAGAAGTCACGTCGTGAGGGCGGGAAGGTATTTGGTTCCGGGTCACGAGCGACCATTGCCGTGTCCTTCTTCGTGAAGAACCCCAATCGGGGAACCCCAGGTGAGCTGCGCTACTACGACATCGGCGACTATCTCACCGCACCGCAGAAGCTGGACAGCCTCCGGCGTCTACGCTCGCTCGATGGCGTGCCCTGGACCGAGGTGAAGCCCTCGAAGGAAGGTGACTGGCTCGCTCAGAGGAGCGATGCGTTCGCGTCTTTCACGCCGCTGAGTGAGAAGGCTGCGCGGTCAAAGTCAGTGTTCCGAGACGTTACTCACGGTCTGGTGACGTCCAGAGACGCGTGGGCGTACAACTACTCGGGTCGGCGGATGCGAGACAACATCGCACGGATGGTCCGCAACTACAACGCAGAAGTGGACGGGTGGCTGGCGTCCACGCAGACGGACAATCCACGCGACTTCGTGACTTCGGATGCGACGCGAATCAATTGGAGCCGCGATCTGTTGGCTCGCCTCCGCAGCGGAAGGCACATCGAACTCGACGACGACACCATGCTGCGGACAGCTCTCTATCGACCCTTCTCGAAGGTTGCTGCTTGCTTTGATCCTGCGCTGAGCAGCACCCAAGGCAAGCTCGGACGCGTCTTCCCGCATCGCACGTCTAGCAACCTCGGCATTTACCTCACCTCGCCGTCGACGCACTACCCCGAGTTTGCTGCGCTGATGGTCGACGTAGTTCCCGACCTGCACACACTCGATACTGGGCAGTTCTTCCCTCGCTACACCTATCGCCCGATCGAAAATGACCCGTCGACGCTCTTCCCGGCGGACGGCACGCTCGGTATCTTCGATGAGATCGACGGCAAGCTCCTAGCTCCAGAGGCGCCTGGGTTCGAGCGCATCGACAACGTCACAGACGAGATTCTGACCGATTATCAGGAGTCATTCGGCAAAGGGGTCACCAAAGATGACATCTTCTTCTACGTCTACGGCCTGCTGCACTCGCGCGAGTACCGTGCCGAGTTCGAGGCTGACCTCAAGAAGATGCTCCCGCGCATCCCGAAGGTGACGGCGTTCAAGGAGTTCTCCAAGGCGGGACGCGCGCTCTCCGAGCTTCACCTGAACTACGAGACGATCGAGCGGTACCCGCTCATCGAGGACGTCACGCCCAACGCCTCACTGCGCGTCACCAAGATGCGGTACGCGAAGGAAGGCCGTCAGGAGAACAAGACGTCGATCATCTACAACGACGGCATCACTCTGAGCGGTATCCCCGAGGAGGCGCAAGAGTATCTACTCGGATCGCGCTCGGCGTTGGACTGGATCATTGAGCGGTATCAGGTCAAGACAGACAAGGCTTCTGGCATCGTCAACGATCCGAACGCATGGGGCGACGAGCATGATGACCCGCGGTACATTCTGGACCTCATCAAACGGATTACAACGGTGAGCGTCGAGACGGTACGGATCACGAACGGGCTGCCGTCGCTGGACTCCGACAACTGAAGGAATGAGTAAGTGCCTCCTCTCTATAACCGGCGGAAGCAGCTTCGAGCGATCGAAGAGCGCGAGCAGCAGGGCGAGTCCTTCTGGACGGAGTCATTCGCAGAGGAGACGCGAAATCGCGTGCAGCTCGTGATGCGAAGTGGAGTCGGTGGTGGCTTCTATGACGTCGCAGACGCTGCTGTAGAGGTGCTCCTGGCGGATCTGGGACGTCTCGCTCTCTACCCGATTGGCGACCCCACGCAGCAGTTCTTCCGCTACCTCGGGGAGTGCGATGACGAGATGGTGCCCTCCGTGATTGAGGCATTCGGTCAGGGGTATGCGCGGAGCTTCGAAAATAACGCTCAACGGCAGGAGTTCTCCCGCGGTGTTCCTCCGCAGGAGCATCTCATTCCGATCGACGCACTTCTCGTTAGTGCGATCAATCGGGTGCTTGCGGAGGATCGGATCGCCTTCGAGTTCATCGACGGGGAAATGGTTCCATTTTCGTCTCGCGAGCTTCACGCTGAAGTCGTTCGACCGGCGCTCCAGCTCATCGCCCTTCAGGGCTGGGAGCGGGTGGAGAAGAGCTACCAAGCCGCGCTCTCGCAGCTTTCACGCGGTGAGGCAGCCAACGCGATTACCGACGCGGGGACCGCCTTGCAGGAAGCTCTGTCACATCTTGGTGCTGAAGGGAACCAGCTTGGAGACCTGACCACGTCGGCGCGCAAGAAGGGGATAATCGCGTCTCACGACGTCCCGATGCTTCAGACGATCGAGAAGGCATGTCGTTGGGTGTCCGCCGATCGCAGCAACACCGGCGATGCGCACAACGCGGACGAAGCGACGTCCGAAGACGCGTGGTTCACCGTCCATGTTGTCGGAGCAATCATCTTGCGACTGTCGAGCGGCACGCAACGCGCCGCGGACGAGTTGGGTGCTCAACAGGGGTGAGGCCTCACAACACCTTGTGAACGCGCCGGTCGCCTCTACGCGTGAACCGAGCCGGATGTACTTGCAACGGCGTGTGCACCGGATTCTTGCCGATCCCGGTCGTGTTCCCGCACGTTACCGGCTACGACGTCTCAGGAACGATCAACGCCCTCGGCGACGACGTCGACGGCTTCGCGGTCGGCGACGCGGTGATCGCCTTCCTGTCGATGGCGACCGACGGCGGAGCGGCGGAGTACGTCCTCGCTCCGGCGGATGCGCTCGTCGCCGCACCGACCAGCGTGCCCCTCGCGGATGCAGCAGCGCTCCCGTCGGTGGCGCTCACTGCACGTGTCAGGCGCTTTTCGACGACGGCGGCCTCTAGGCAGGGCAGCGAGTGCTCATCGTCGGCGCTGGCGGAGTCGTCGGCAAATACGCGATCGCCCTGGCGAAGCGCACGGGTGCGTACGTCATCGCGACGGCCAGCCCGCGGAGTGCGGGGACGGTTCGCGCGGCAGGTGCCGACGAGATCATCGATCACACCGAGACGGAGGTTCTCGATGCCGTCACTGAGCAGGTCGACCTATTGCTCAACCTGGCTCCCATCGAGCCCGACGAGTTCACCGCCCTGGCCGGACTCGTGCGTGACGGGGGAGTCGTCGTGAGCACCACCGCCTGGATGCCGTCACCCGATGATGCTGACCGTGGTGTGCGGTCAGTGGTCGTGTTCGTGCGGAGTGACGCGGAGAAGCTGGCCGAGCTGGTGTCTTTGGTCGACGAGGGCGTGCTTGCGCTCGAGGTCACGCGGCGCATTCCGCTGACGGAGCTTCCGGCGCTGCACGCGGAGGCGGCTGAGGAAGGGATCCCAGGCAAGGTTATCGTCCTGCCATGATGAAGAAGGAGGGCCAGCGAGTTCGGTATCGTGGCTACGAAACCCAAGACCCCTCCCCATCGAGCGAGAGCGTCCATGCGCCGAAGATTAACCGGTCTCAGGCAGCTGAGGTCGATCCCCCTTCTTGCGATGACAGCCATCACTGTCGCGCTCCTCGCTCTATCGATCGGTCAACTCGTACTCCCTCAACCTTCACCGTCGAGTGACCCGTCGAGACTCACGGTTAGATTCAGTACTGCTGTGCCGGCCGCTAGCGAGATGCGGATCACGCATGACGTGAACGCTGGGAGCGATGGGGCTATGGGTGAGGCGGTAGCCATCTACATCGCTGAGGGCGACGGGTGGGCCACCATCTCGGACGTTCTCGTCGGTTGGTCAGGCGGGCCGGAGGAATGGAACTGCAACGTCTTCACCACTCCCAACCTTGATTCGCGTTCTGAAGACGTGCCCGATTTCCCTGGGTCCTACGAATGGGCTTCGGCGGGCGCGTTGGGCTCGCGCGAGCTTGAGGAGGTTAGCGAGCGTCGGCTACCGAATCAGCCTGCGCCGACGCTCTCAACGGTGAAGCGAGCGGAGTTCGTTGTGACCGGCAAGATGCGAGTCAGTGGAATCGAGTGCGCTCGCAAGGCATCCATCGAGACGTTGGCGAATGCCCAAGTAGCCGTACGGCCTACGGCGCTCCTGATTGGAATGCCCGAACTTGATCGCGTTCCGATTCAAGTTAAGTACGACCGCGTTTCGCTGAACACCCCGCGGGCCTGGGCGCTCGTGACGGGGTCGGTCGATCACGCTGAAAGCCCAGAAGCCGGAGAGAGCTTCGTTACCTACCTCGGGGGAACGACCGCGGTAGGGCCGTTGCGGGAAGGCATGGTCTTCACCATTCCCGATCGGCAGCAGTGGATCAATGTCTCGTTCGCAAGCTCGACGATTGCACTAAGCGCCCTCCTTGGGATGGGGCTGCAGCTATGGTCTGACCGTCTAGCACTCCGCGTTGAACTGCAACGCGCTCCCGCCGTTGCTCGCCCAGTTGCTCAAGCCCGGACAGCTGCTCGTTACATGCCACGTCTCAGAACGCTGGTCACCTTCGTGGGCGCTGTTCTTGTTGGTCGCGCGTTGACTCGACGCGACCGCCGCGAGAGGTAGCACGCAGGCGGACCGGAACGTTCGCGTCTCAAAGGCTAGGTCGGCTCGCATGCGCACTCTGCCAAGCGAGTTCCATGCGTCGACATGCGATATTCCGCTATCGTCTGGATGAATGCGTGTTCAACGAAGAACGGAGTAACGATGGAGTTCTCGGAGCGTCTCGATTCGCTGGCGACCAAGGTGAGAAACCAGGCAACGGCGATCGGGACGGAGGAAGCGACGAAGAACGCGTTCGTCATGCCGTTCATCTCCACGATCCTCGGGTACGACGTGTTCGACCCGCTGGAGGTCGTCCCTGAGTTCACGGCGGATGTCGGGACCAAGAAGGGCGAGAAGGTCGACTACGCCATCATGCGCGAGGGAGAGGTGCAGATCCTCATCGAGTGCAAGCCGTCGATGGGTGCGCTCAAGATCGAGCACGCATCACAGCTCTTCCGCTACTTCGCGGTCACCAATGCCCGCATCGCCGTCCTGACCAACGGGGTCGTCTGGCACTTCTACACCGACCTCGACGCGCCTAACCGCATGGATGCCAAGCCCTTCCTCGTTCTCGATCTGCTCGACATCGACGAGACCCTCATCAACGAGATCCAGAAGCTCAGCAAGGAGAGCTTCGACCTGGACTCGATCATCAGCGCCGCGGAGGAGCTCAAGTACATCGGTGCGCTCAAGCGTGAGATCGCAGGGCAATTCCGCGAGCCGACCGACGAGTGGATCAAGTTCTTCGCGACGCGGGTCTACGAAGGCTCCTACACCCAGAAGGTTCGTCAGCAGTTCACAACCCTGGTGAGTAAGGCCGCGCAGCAGTTCCTCAACGAGCGGGTCAACGATCGGCTGAAGACGGCACTCGGGGTCAGCGGGATCACCCACACCGAAGCTCCTGCGGCGGCGACGAGCGCCGAGGTGGTCGAAGCCGACCTCGATCGGGATACAGAAATTGAGACGACTCTGGAAGAGCTCGAGGGCTACCAGATCGTGAAAGCGATCGCGTGCGGTGAGGTCAAGCCGCAGCGCGTGACCCACCGTGATGCGAAGAGCTACTTCGCCGTGCTCCTCGACGACAACAACCGCAAGCCGGTCGCGCGCCTGCACTTCAACGGCAAGCAGAAGTACCTCGGTCTGCTCGATGAGGCGAAGGTCGAGACGCGGCATCCGCTCGAGGAACTCGACGAGATCTACGCGCACGCAGACGCGATCAGAGAAGCCGTGCGTCGCTACAAAGACTGAGTGAATCCGCCCTGTGGAGGGCACGCGAGGGGGGGATCCGGAATGCCTGTGGGAGACGTCGAAGCGGCCGTTGCTGCATCCGCACGCGCAGACGGTGCGCTGCTGATCAGAATGACCCGGGTCGCCTGGCTGAACACTCACGGCCATTTCGCTCTTCCGCCTCAGGCCGCGTCTGTGGCCGGGGTGCTGCAGCGGGTCTTCGAGGAACTCGGCGGCGATGAACGCGAGCAACGTTCGAAGCAGCTCCGCACGCTCCCCAACGACCTCTTCCATACGGACTCGAAGACCATGGTCGAGGTGGACGAGGTGCAGCACTTCACTTCCTTTCGCGCATTGACGATTCGAGAGCGCCCGAGCTCCCCGGGCGACCAGTCCGACGAGTACCTCGGGCTGTGCGAGGAGTGGAGCTCAGTGGCCGACCGGTATCGCGCGACCAAGGCAGCGAAGGGCTTTCCAGGCCCGCACGGAAGATCACGGCAACGTGCGTACAACGACCTCCTGAGAGACCTCGTAGCCCCCGTGATGGGATACCGCATCGTTCGCGTTCCTGCTCCCATGCTGTCGGGGCCGGAGGCGTACGCCCGCGCTGCTCACAGGCTTCAGGGGCTTCGTTCGCCGGACGACTGAGCCGAATCTGCTTCGCTAACGTGAACGACACACCATGACCGGAGGGGGATCACGATGTCTTCTGTTGCAACCACCACTTTCCACTCGAACGCTGACGCCGCGACCACAGTCGCGGCGATCCAGCAAGTACTCGCCACCAATAAGTCCACAGTGCTCGGACAGGCACCCGATGGCTGCACTATCGACTTCCAAACGAAGAAGACGCTTCTCAACTGGGAGCTGCTCGGCCGCTCAATCGTCACACCTGCGGCATCCGGCTCCGAGGTACAGCTGTCGCTCGACGTGCACCACAATCGGCCGCCTGCACTTATGGACGGCATGAAGAACAAGAAGGCCGTCGAGAAGCTGGCCGGCCAGATCCAGACGGTCATCGGCTGAGGCTCGCATGAACGAACTGATTGCTGTCGGTTGGGCATGGGTGATCGTCTGCGAGGGATTCCTTCTGGTTCTCGGGGCTGTGAACCTCATCACATACAGGTCGAATGTGCCCGAGAGTGCGCAGTCGTTCGCGGCTGTGCGCTCCTCGGAGAATGACTTCAGATCGATCGTCGCTCCCGCGATCGCGGCCCTCGTCACTGGACTTCTCGTGAGCGTCTCCGCGACCTACGCCTACGACGCACTCAGAGGCAAGGGCGAGGACAACATCGGTGCAAGCTTCGGCTTCCTGATGGTCGCATTGGTGATCCTCGTCATCCTCCTGCAACCTCTGATGAGGGGCGAGCTGTCGACGGAGAAGCTCGCGCAGCATCCACAACGCATCTATCTCGCCGCGAAATCGATCACCGGTATGGAAGAAGATGCGCCCGTTCGGATCTCACGGCTACGTACCGCGCTCAAGAACTGGACGAAGAGGAATGCGGCGTACTCGATGGGATGGCCCGCCAAGGCGGAGTCGCCCCTCATGAACACAGCGTTGGAAGACGTGACGGAGGACGCAGCACTGCCATTTCTGCGTGCCTTCGGTGTGGTGTGGCGCACAGGAGTCGTCTGGGCCACGCTGCGCACCGCTCCCTGGCGTTTCGGGTGGCCGCTCTACATTCTGCTGGTACCGCTGGCGGCGGTCGCCACCGCCTCATTTATCTCAGGCTGGCCCGAAACGTCCCCGCTCTGGGGAGTGGGCGTGATCCTGGCCGGCGTGCTCTCCCTTATCGTCTACTGGGCCGGAATCATTGTCGTGGGAGTTCGGCGCCTTGCGATCGCACGGTCATTCCTCCCCTTGTGCGAGGCGGAGTTCCGGGATGCGGGCAGACGGGTGGAAGAGCATGTTGCACGCCAGACTGCGCTCAGCACAGTTCCGACGCAGCTCCAGGCGATCACGGCCGGCGCGAAGCGATCGGAGAGGTGGGCGGTGATCGGCGCACTGGTCGGGATCCTCTCCGCGGTCACTGTTGCCTTCCGCGGGTTTACGCGGCGGTAGTTCCGACCCCGCTATCGTGATCCGATGCCTCTGATCCGCGCCGTGCTCTTCGACCTCGACGGCGTCGTCCGTCACTTCGACCCCGAGAACGTCGCGAGCATCGAGAGCGTTCACGAACTCGAACCAGGTTTGATCCAGGCCATCGCCTTCGCTCCACACCATCTCGAAGAGGTGACGACGGGAAGGATCTCTCGCCGTGACTGGGTCGAGCGGATCGGCGTGGAGCTCGGCAACGCCGCAGCCGCCGAGGAGTGGGGCAGCCAGTCGTTTCATGTCGACAAGCAGGCCCTCGACCTCGCCGACGAACTGCGAGCGAACGGCATCCGCACCGCCATCCTCACGAACGGCACGGACACGATCCAGGCAGAAGCCGCCGCGATGAACCTCGACGCCCACTTCGAAGCTGTCTTCAACTCTGCAGAGATCGGCTGGACGAAACCCGACGCTCGGGCGTTCCAGCACGTCCTCGATGCGATGCAGCTCGCCCCGAACGAGGTGCTCTTCACCGATGACTCGGCCAGCAAGCTCGCCGGGGCTGAGCGGCTCGGGATGCCGACTCACCTTTTCGACGGTGTAGCTGGCCTTCGCTCGGCGTTGCGGGCGGCGAACGTTTTTGTCGACGAGGAGGTCTCCGGGTGAAGGCTCCAAGGACTCCGGGGCCGAGGGTGCTCCTGCTCGGCCTGGCGGCGTCGATCGCCATGCTGACCGCGACCACACTGACCGCCTGCGCGCCCGAACCCGACCGGTGTCTGCCTGCACCTTTGGATGTCTCGTCCGCAGATGTCGCTCCAGGCGAGTCTCTGACGGTCCGGAGCGCGGCGGCCGAGTGCGATCTCGGTTACGAGAATGGAGCTTCGTACTCGATCGCCGTGGTCTCGTCATCGGGCGAGCAGTCTGACGACGTCGACGTTCCGGTGGAGCGAGACGGGAGCTTCTCGACCGAGATCACCGTGCCCGAGTCTTTTCCTGACGGAGCAGCCTCCGTCGTGGTCAGCGGGAGCCCATACGACGAGTGTGACGAGGACTCCGGCTCCTGTGCCGCGTACGTCGTCGACATCACCGTCAGCCGCTGAGGCGTTTCGTCTCGCTTCGCTCGCTCAACGGGCGGGGTTAGCGCTCCGCGCTCAACGGGCGAGGGCGTGGGTTGGGCGTTTCGTCTCGCTTCGCTCGCTCAACGGGCGGGGGTGGAGCGGATCGCTCAACGGGCGGGGGTAGCGCCCAACGGGCGGTCTCGTCGTCGGTCACGGCATGCTGGAGACATGGAGAGCTTTGTGCAACTCGGGGACGGTCTCGCGATCGTCGAGGAGGTGGGCCGCTTCCGGCGTGGGGAACGGCGGGGAGACGACGGACGGATCCGTATCGACGTCGAGTGGCGCGAGATCAGTCCGTGGGCAGTGGAGAACGGCCTGCTGACCATCTTTCCGCTCGCGCGCTCCGACGGCTCCGACGACGCGCAGGAGAAGATGACGGCGCTCCACCGATCACTCGAGATGGACTTCGTGCACTACTTCGGCGGCGGCGGATTCCACGCCGAATCACCTCTCGACCCCGACGACGGGTATGGCGCGAGGCTGAGCCGCGACCCGCGGATTTCCCTTCCGCGCGCTGTGTGGAGGGTCAGCGACTACGCCTTCACACTCGTGCGGGCCGCCGATCCGCAGGTCGCGGGCGCGACGACGCTCTCTCTGCATATGTTCCCGGCCGATTGGCGATGGCCCGACCGGACCAACGCGAACACGAAGCGCGCCGCGTCACGCCGGCGTCGTATGGCGAAGCAGGTCCAGGAGGTCGAGATCGACTGGACGTGGCCGGTGGGCGCGGATGGGAGCGGCGCATGATCGAACTCCGAGTCGATCGCGACAGCGTCGCCATGGGCGACGACGCCGTCTCACACGCCGCGACGTTGTCCGTTCCCGACGGCACGATGCTCAGCGCTGCCATCGAGAAGAGCTCGCCCGAGATCAGAGCGGAAGGCTGGTCATGGGTGGTCGTGGTCGATGGTGAGGTGGCCGCCGTGTGGTCTGTCGATCACGGCGTGCGGATGCTCATAGCTGACCGCGCGCTCGACCACGGGCCCGCCGACATCTACTTCCGATACTTCGTGCAGATCGATCCCGCATGGCTGTTCGATCGTCTCGCCCAGGGCGCCCCCGCGCACCGCTACGACCTCGAAGCGGCGTACGCACCGATCGCGCGAGAGAAGTACGCGACCGAACTCCGGCGCCGCGAGCGGGAGATCTCGGCGAAGCTGCTGAGCGCCGAGAGCATCGCGGCCATCGAGAGCTACGGCGCCCAGGTCACCCTGCACGCCGACATCGCCTGCGCCTTCACGTTCCGCGGCGACACCTGGACGGTGCGCCGCGCAGACACCATGCTCCAGGTCTTCGTCGGTCCAGGCGGTCCGCGCGCGTCGATCCGTCCGCACGCGCTCGGCGAAGCATGGCTCGTCGGGATGCTGGGAGCTGCCGCTCGCACCGCCGCAGGCCGCCCCGAGCTGCCGGACGCGGAAGTGCTCCCCGGCCTGGACCTCACGCAGCGCGGCGGGAGATGGACGTCTCAGGGGGCGACCGTCGTGCAGGTCACCTCCGACCTGGCGGCGCGCGTCGCCGAGCTCGTGTACGGGCGGTCGCTCGCCGAGGTTCGGGCGGTGTTTGAACTTTGAGGGCGTTGTTGCGGGGGTGCGGGCTGCTCCCTCGGCGGGGGCGTTTCGTCTCGCTTCGCTCGCTCAACGTGCGGGGAGCCACTTAACGGGTGGGCGGGGCGCCGGTCAATGTGCGGGGGCGCGTTTCGTCTCGCTTCGCTCGCTCAACGGGCGGGTGGGGCGGGGGCGGGGGTCCGCCAGGAGATGCCGCGTTGGGCGATGCGGCGGCCGGCCTCGTCGGCGGCGACCGGCTCGCCGACATCCGCGCCGACCTCGAGGCCGACGACGGAGTGCACGATCGTTCCGTCGTAGACGTGGACGAGGTTGTAGCCCTGCGCGGCATCCTGCCCTCTGGTCGCCCCGACGGGCTGAGCGAGGTCCTGGCCGTAGGCGCTCGACGACGCGGCCGCCACCGGGATACCGGCGAACGTCCCGAACGACGGATGATGCACGTGGCCAGAGAGGATCCCGCGCACGTCAGAACCCGTCAGCACCTCGGCCAGCGCCGCCTGCTCGCGCAGTTCGACGGTCACCGCAAGGTCGAGCACCGTCGGCAGCGGAGGGTGATGGATCAGCAGCAGCGAACCCGCCGGCGCTGGCACAGACAGCTCGGTCGCCAACCACTCCAGCTGCGCCTCATCGACGCGCCCCCAGTGCTGCCCGGGAACCGTCGAATCCAGCACGATCACCCGCATCCCACCGAACCACCGCACCTCGACCACAGGAGCCGAACCGGCACCAGCATCGGAAGAGCGACCTACGGTACCGGAAACCGGCGTTTCATCCGCTAGCCCCAGCTCCGCGCGCATCGCCGCACGCTCGTCGTGGTTGCCCATCGCCCACACGGCCTCGCACCCCAGAGCAGCAACCGCCGGCTCGACCATCTCGCGCAACCGCCGGTACGACGACGCATCACCCCGATCGGCGAGATCTCCGGTGAACAGCAGAGCATCAGGACGAAGCCCCGAGTCAACCAAACGCGACAGCACAGACGCCAGGTTCGCATCGGCATCCGCCCCACTGCCGTAGAGCGGCGAGCGTTCACCGGGAAGGTGCGTATCGGAGATGTGCACGAAGGTGTGCGATGGGCGAGAGTGTTCGGTGAGGATCATTTCTCTTCCAGTGAGACGGCGTACAGGTACAGAAAAGTCAGGCGGCCGCGGCCGTCGTGCCGGGCACCAGCGTTCCGACGAACGCCTGCCTGACGGTGGAATCAGAATCAGAATCAGCGTCGAGACTCAGCAGCCGCTGCATCGTCTCCACGGCGGCCGCGGCAACGGACTCGACAGGAATGCGCAGCGTGGTCAGCCCCAGCAGGTCGGCGCCGGGAAGGATACCGTCGCACCCCGTGACGCTCACATCGCCTGGCACCGACAGCCCCGCAGCACGCGACGCGCGCATGACCGCGAGCTGTCGATAGTCCGACGCGCACATCACGGCCGTGGCGCCATCGCTCACGGCAGCCAGCGCCTCCTCGACCCCCTCGGTCGGGGCGGCGCCCGCAGACAGCAGCGTGACCGACGCCCCGCCGGCGACCAGCGTCTCGCGCATCGCCGACGCCCGCAGATGCTCCGCGAACGACACATCAGAAGCGCCCGAGAGCACGACCACGTTCCGGTGCCCGAGCGACAGGACATGCGTGGCCAGCATCCGCCCATGCTCCGGATCGTCGTAGTGCGCGGTGTGGATCCCCGACGCCGTCTCGACGCGACCCGCGCGCACGATCGGCACCTGGTCGGCGAACGGCTCGAGCTGCGCGGCCGTGATGCCCCCGGTCGCGACGATGAGTCCCGCCACGCGCATGCCGAGCAGCCGGTGCAGCGCGTTGACCTGCTCGGCGCCCTGCACGTCGGCACCGATCGTCACGGTCACCAGGTCGAGTCCGCGACGATGCGCCTCGTCCTGCAGCCGCGAGAACAGCAGTCCATACGCGGGGTTGCTCGCATCGCGCAGCATCAGCCCGACGGTGCCGGTGCGGCCGGCGGCGAGCTCGGCGGCCATCGTGTTGCGCACGTATCCGAGGCGCTCGGCCTCAGCGAGGATGCGTTCCTGGGTCTCGGGAGCGAATCGCCCCTCGCCCTTCAGCGCCCTGGTCGCGGTTGCCCGGGAGACCCCGGCCGCCGCGGCCACATCACTGACCGTGACGCGCAGCCCCGGCCCGCCAGGCTCCGAAGACAGAGACGACGACGACGAACTCACGCGCGCGCCTTCTTTGTCGCGCGAACCTTGCGGGGCGCTCCGGCGCGCGAACCTCGTCCATACACGAGATACATGGTGACACCCATGATGATCATCAGCAGCACTGTGTAGACGAACGTGATCGGCATCGCGTCGAGGTTGTTCTCTCCCCGCGTGCTCTCTTGAATGGCCACACCGAGCGGCTTGAACAGCGGGTGGTAGAGGAAGATCGCCGCGTCGTAGTCGTCGAGCAGGCTGTTGAAGTTCAGCGCCGTGATCGCCGCCGCGGTCGGCAGCACGAGCGGGATCAGCACCCGACGGAACGTCGTCAGCGACTTCGCCCCGAGTATGCGGGAGGCGTCTTCGAGCGAATCGGGCACGGACGCGAACCCGGCCTTGAGCAGGCGCAGGGTGAACGGGATCTTCACGCAGATGTACGCGACGAGCAGCAGGATCGGCGTGCCGGTGAGTACGATGCCGCCCACGATCGCCCGCGGCTCGTCGAAGGCGGTCACGAGGGCGAGCGCGATCAGCACGATCGGCAGGATCCACGGGATGTGCAGCACGTACTCGATCGCGGTGGTCAGCAGGTTGCGGTGCTTCTGCAGCATCCGCGCCACGAACAGCAGGCCGCCGACCACGATGAGCGATGCCAGCGCGCTGTAGACCACGCTGACGATGAACGGACGGATCGCCTCGGCGCTCGAGAACACGGTGATGTAGTTGTCGAGCGTGAAGCTGTCGAGGGTGATGGAACCGGCGAGGATGCTGCGCGCATCGACGAACGAGAAGATCACGATCAGCACCACGGGGATCAGGTAGATCACCCACAGCAGGTACGCGACGACGTGCACGACGACGTTCGCGAACGGGTTGCGGATCCGCTGCTTCTGGATCGGCGTCGCCACCTTCGCGACCGAGAAGTACACGCCGGACTTCTCGAAGCGGTTCATGATCGCGAGCAGGATGATCGTCGCGATGCCGAGCACGATCGCCAGCAGGGCCGCGATGTCACGCGTGATGGGGCTGCGGGAGAGGTCGATGATCAGCGGCGCGACGGTCTGGAAGTCGGGCCCGCCGAGCACGAGCGGCGCGGTCAGCGCCCCGAGTCCGATGAGGAAAGTGAGCACCGTGACCGCGAACAGCATCGGCTTCATGACCGGCAGCACGATGCGGCGCAGGATCGTCCAGGTCGAGGCGCCCATGAGCTTCGCCGCCTCGATCGACGCGTAGTCGACCTTGCCGAGCGACGAGGAGAGGAACAGCATGTGGTTCGTCGTGGTCGCGAACGTCATCACGAAGACCACGGCGAAGTACCCCGAGAACCAGTCGCGGTCCAGGTCGGGCCAGACGTTGACCATCATGTTCGTGAAGAACCCGAACCGGCCGTAAATGAAGTTGTAGCCGGCGGCCAGCACGATGCCGCCGTAGATGAGCGTCGTCGCGTAGCCGAGCCAGAGGATCTTCGCGCCGCGCACCTGGAAGTACTTCGTCACCAGCACGATGAACACACCGACCACGTTGACCGTGATCGACAGGGTGATCGCGAGCAGGAAGCTGTTGCCGAGCGTCTTCAGCGCTCGCTCGCTGCCGAACAGCTTCTCGACGGCGCGGATGCTGAACTGCCCGTCGGGGAAGAACGTGACCCCGAGCAGGGCGGCGTTCGGCAGTACCAGGAATGCCGCGGCAAACCAGATCACGATGATGCCGGTGATCCACGCGAGCGGGGAACGGAGCATCGCTTTCACGCTGCCCGGTCGTCCGCGCTTGCGGGGCCGCGGTCCCGCCGTCTGACCCTCGACGACCGCGTGGGTCGTCAGGGAGCCGGCATCTCCGGTCACGGCTGCGGAGGGCGGGACCGCGGGGTCTGTGTGGTTGTGAGAGCTCGAGGGGTTCTGGGGCTTCTGCGCATCCGACATGTCACGCCGCCGGGTACTGCAGGATCCAGTGCGGGTCGATGTCGACGCGCACGGCGTCGCCCGGGTTCCACTGGCGGGCGCTCGCCGCGGCGGGCACGCTGACGCGCAGCGGAGCATCTTCGGCGGTGACCGTGTAGACGCTGTGGCTGCCGTGGTACGTGCGGTCGACGATGGTTCCGGCGAGCGAGGCGGATGCGGCCGACGCCTCGCCGGCCTCGGCGAGGTGCAGCTTCTCGGGCCGCACGTAGCTCTCGGCCGTGGCGTCGAGTCCGCCGCCGAGGCTCGTGATCTGCGCGGGGCTGAGGCGGTTGTTCTCGCCGATGAAGCGGCAGACGAACGGCGTCGCGCTGCGGTCGTAGATCTCCTCGGGCGTGCCCACCTGCTGCAGAGTTCCGGCATCCAGGACGGCGATGCGGTCGCTGAGGGTGAGTGCCTCCTCCTGGTCGTGCGTGACGTAGACGGTGGTCACACCGACCTCGTGCTGCAGGTCCTTCAGCTGTTCGCGCAGCTGCACGCGCAGCTTGGCGTCGAGGTTCGACAGCGGCTCGTCGAGCAGCAGGATGCTGGGGGTCAGCGCCAGCGCGCGGGCGATCGCCACGCGCTGCTGCTGTCCGCCCGAGAGCTCTGACACGTTCTTCTCGAGCTGCGAGAGCGCGAGGCCGGTGCGGTCGGCGATCTCGTCGACGCGGCGGCGCTGCTCGGCCTTCGTCGTCTTCTGGATCGAGAGGCCGAACGCGATGTTCTCGCGCACGTTCATGCTGGGGAACAGCGCGTAGTTCTGGAACACCATGCCCACGCCGCGCTTCTCGCTGGGCACGCGCGTGACGTCGCGCCCGCCGATCAGGATGCGTCCGGCGGTCGGCTCGACGAACCCGGCGAGGGACCGAAGGGCCGTGGTCTTGCCGCATCCGGAGGGACCCAGGAGGGTGAAGAACTCACCCTCCCGGATCTCCAGATCGAGGTGCGAGACCGCACGGTGATCGCCGAATGAGACCTCGACATCTTCGAAACGGATCATGTGTCTTTTCCGGTCGTGTTCGTGATTCTCGGGTGGCTGTCGCTCAGCCGATGTACTCGAGCGTGACCTTCTCGACCCACGCACCGAGGTTCTCGCTCACGAAGCCGAAGTCGATGTCCTGACGGTCGAGGGTGCCCATGAGCTCGACGACCTCGGGGTTGGCCTTGTCGACCGCGCCCTCGTTGACGGGCATCGAGTTGAACTCGGTGGCGAACTCGCCCTGCACCTCGGCGCTGCCGAACCAGTCGATGAACTCCTGGGCCTTGGCCTCGTTGCCGGTGCCGTTGATCTGCGCGATCTGCTCGGTGACGTACGGCACGCCGTAGTCGGGAACGATCATGCCGGTCTTCGTGCCGTACTCCTCGTCGCGGGCCGCGATGCCGCTCGACGGGATCACACCGTAGTCGATCTCGTCACGCGTGATGCGGGCGTAGAGGTCGGTGCCCTCGACCGCGGGCGAGCCGTTCTCGTAGTACGACTTCACGAGATCCCAGCCCTCGTCGCTGACGCCGAGGTCGCCGTCTTCGTCGAGGTGACGCGAGAGGATGCTGGCGAGCACGAGCTGCGGGGTCGCCTGGCCGAGCGCCGGGTTGACCTCGTAGCGACCCGCGTACTTCTCGTCGGTCCAGAGGTCCTCCTCGTCGGAGGGGGCGTCGGTGATCTTGTTCTCGTCGTAGACGGTGACGATGGCCTGCTCGACGAGGGGCCAGAAGACACCGTCGGCCGGGTCGCCCGCATCGGCGGGGACCTCACCGCTCCACTTCGGCTCGTAGGCGGTGATCGCCTCTTCGGACTTCAGCTGCTCGAAGAACATGTTGTTCAGGCCGAAGACGACGTCGCCGACGGGGTTGTTCTTCTCCGCGATGATGCGGTTGGTGAGGTCGGCGCCGCCGAGTCCCACGATCTCGATGTCGATCCCGGCATCCGCGGCCTTCTCGGTGATCCACTCGCCACGGCCGTCACTGTTGGAGTTCGTGTAGACGATGAGCGTCGCATCGGATCCGCCCTCGCCCGAGCCGCCCTCGGCGTCGGTGCTGCCGCCCGCGCATCCGGTCAGGGTCACGGCCGCCACCGCAGCGATTCCCAGCAGAGACCAGCGCTTCTTTCGGATGTCGACCATGGTCGCCCTTTCTCGTCATCGAGGTATGCCTGGAATGACTGTACCCCGACTTTGTGGTTCACATACAACGATCTGTCGGATTCTTGGCCGCGTTCGCGCGACCGCACTCAAGATAGGTCGTCAAAGTGAACGGACGAGCGCGTGAAGGTGAACAGTTCCGGGCCGCACCTGCCGCGTGCGTGGGTGGAGGTATGCCGGAGTACTGCGTCTCGCGACAGCGCGTCCGCTGCCACGACGGGTTCGAGGGTGGATACCGTCGTCCCGTGCAACTCGGATCTCTCGCAGACGTCATCACCGCCCTCACTGCAATCGGCGCGCTCATCGCAGCGATCCTCGGCGCCAAGCACGCGGGGCGACTGTTCGCCGTCGAAGCAAAGCGCGACGAGAGCTCTGCCGCTCGAGAGAGGCAGACCCAGGCCAGCCAGGTCTTCGCGTGGGTTGCGTCGCGCATCGTCGACGACGAGGCGAAGGCATACGGCGCCGTCGTCGTGAACTCCTCGGAGCAGGCGATCTACGACGTCACGGTGAGAGTGACCGGTGCGAGCGGGACCGAGCGGCGTCCGATCGAGCTGACGATCCTGCCGCCGGGTGCGTACTACCTCGAAGAGAGTTCCGAGGCGTATGCCTGGGAGTTCGCGTCGAGACTCCGCTCGTTCGACGAAGAGATCCGGCCTGTGACGAAGTCGAAGAAGCGCACCATCGCCGGCATGCGCTTCCGCGACAGCTCGAACCTCACCTGGGCCCGCGACGAAACAGGCATGCTCGTGGTGGCGCCGAGCTGATGGTGGGTGTCGGCAGTTCTCCGACCCGCGCAATCCGCGCGCTCGCCACCGGGGCTGTCATGATTGACGCCATGACCACTTCGATGCTCGACAGGGCGATCTACTCCTACTCGGATGTCGATCGCCTCGTCGGTCTGCACGGGGGGACTGCTCGACGCTGGCTCGACGGGTACACCAGGGCGGGGAAGTTCTGCGAGCCGATCCTTCGCGAAGCCTCGACGGGAACCGAGGTCGTCACCTGGGGCGAGATGGTCGAAGCCCGACTCCTTGCCGAGTTCCGAAGCCGCGACGTCACCGTTCAGAAACTGCGTCCGGCGATCGAGCAGCTTCGAGAGCGGTTCGGACGTTACCCACTCGCGCTCGCGCAGCCGTTCCTCGAAGTCGAAGGGCGAGAGCTCGTGCAGATCGTTCAGGAACAGGTCGGACTGGACCGGTCCCTCCAACTCGTGGTGGTGCGTAACGGCCAGAGCATGCTCACCGCGGCGACCGAACGATTCAGCGACGCGGTGCACTACGTCGACGGCGCCGCAGGCAGCATCCGACCCGACCCCCGGACTCCGTTCGTGGTGATGGATCCTGCGCGCACTTTCGGGCAGCCCGCTGTGCGCAATGTGCGCACAGAGATCCTCGCCGGAGACTTCAAGGCCGGGAGTTCGCGAGACGAGCTCGCTGACCTCTACGAACTGACTCTCGACCAGGTCGACGAAGCACTGCGCTTCGAACTGATCGTCGGCAGCGACCGAGCAGCCTGATGACGCCGTTCTCGCCGGTCTACTTCGCGGACGAGAACACGCTGGGCCTGGCGAAGGTGCTTCGGCGTTCCGGGCGCAAGGACTTTCTGTCTCCCGGGCATCCGGATCTACCTGAAGTGCCGCTCGGTTCTCTGGATCTCGAGTGGATGCCGATCGTCGGTGCCCTGGGATTCATCGTCGTGACACGTGACAGACGCATCCGCACTCGGCCCGCCGAGTTGGCGGCCTACCGCGAGCATGGAATCCGTTCCGTGTGGATAGGCGCCAAGCGAGACATGCGACCGGACGAGCAGGCTGCTCTGTTCCTGCGGCATGAAGAGCGGATCGTCCGGGAGATCATCAAACGAGGAGCCGGGCCGTGGGCGCTTTCGCTGAACGTGACAGGCCCACGCCCGATGCGCCTCGGTGAGGCTTGATCTACCCCAGGTCAGCAGGCGAAACTCAGACACAGATCCGCATCTCCCCGCGTGACGATCCTGTTACAAGATCGCCACTCCTCTCGAACCTCGGCTAAAAAAGTCTCACCAGTACAGTTGTACATTGCACTGTCATGGGGTTCTATGGAAACCATTCGCAATGGCGCTAACGACAGAAAGGTCTGGTCTCGTGACCGCATCTCAGAGGCTCCCCGGGTTCATCGCCGTGGCCGCCGCATCCGCTCTGCTCATCACCGGCTGCTCTGCCGGCGGAGGCGGCTCCGACGCCTCCCAGCCCGGCACGGGTGGCACCCCCGAGAAGGGCGGCACCGTGCACATGCTGCAGAACGCCGACTTCTCGTACCTCGACCCGTCCCGTGGGTTCGACGGCGGCGTCAACGCGTTCTACCGCCTCATCTACCGCGGCCTCACCATGCAGGCCGCCGGTGACGCCGACGACCCGAACAAGATCGTGCCCGATCTCGCCGAGAAGCTCGGCGAGGCGTCGGACGACGGCCTGACCTGGACGTACACGCTCAAGGACGACATCTTCTTCGACGATGGCACCCCCATCACGTCCGAGGCGATGAAGTTCGGCATCTCGCGCTCGTGGGACCCCCAGGTCGGCATCGGCTCGCCTTACCTGCGTCAGGTCATCGACGCCCCCGAGGGCTACCAGGGCCCGTACGTCACGGGCGACCTGCCCACGATCGAGACGCCCGACGACAAGACCATCGTCTTCCACCTGAAGAAGCCGTTCCCCGAGTTCGACAACGTGCTCGCGCAGCCCAACGCCGTCCCCTTCCCCGAGGGCACCGGCGCCGGCGACGAGTTCATCAAGGACGTCATCGCCTCGGGCCCCTACACGCTCGCCGAGTACACCCCCGGCAGCTCGATCGTGCTCGAGCGCAACGAGTACTGGGACGACAAGACGGATGACGTGCGCAAGGCCTACCCCGACTCCTGGGAGTTCGAGATCGGCATCGACCCCGCCACGATCGACGAGCGCATGATCGCCGGTCAGAGCGACGACCAGAACGCCATCGCCGGCACGGTCAGCGCGGCGAGCCTGCCGCGTCTGCAGACGCCCCAGCTGAAGGACCGCGCGATCACCGCCGACGCCTTCTGCACCACCTACATGTCGATGAACACCACCAAGGCGCCGTTCGACGATGTCAACGTCCGCAACGCGATCAACTGGGCGATCGACCGCTCGGCACTCGTCAACGCCTCGGGCGGCACGCAGCTCGCCGACCCGGCGTACACGATCATCCCGCCGGTGGTCTCGAGCTTCAAGGACTTCAACCTCTGGGAGAGCGAGGGCGACAAGGGCGACACCGAGAAGGCGCAGGAGCTGCTCGACGAGGCGGGTCTCTCGGACGGATTCGAGTTCACCCTCGACATCCGCTCGCAGCCGCTCATGCAGGGCCAGGCCGAGGCGATCCAGCAGGCTCTCGAGCCGCTCGGCATCACGGTGAACCTCAACGTCATCGACACCTCGATCTACTACGAGACGATCGGCACCCCCTCGCAGCAGAACGACGCCGCGATCACCGGATGGTGCCCGGACTGGGCCTCGAGCGCCAGCACGATCATCCCGCCGCTGTTCGACGGACGGAACATCTTCGAGAAGGGCAACTCCAACCTCGCCCAGATCAACGACCCGGCCATCAACGACCGCATCGACGAGATCACCGCGATGACCGACGTCGATGAGGCGAAGACCGCCTGGGGTGACCTCGACGAGCAGATCATGGGGCTCTCGCCCGTGGCGCCGCTCGTGTTCAGCAAGGGCATCTTCCTGCCCGGTGAGAACATCGCCGGCTACTACCCGAGCACCAACCTGACGGACCTGACGATCATCGGTCTCAAGGACCCCTCGAAGGGCTGAGCATGACCTTCAGCTCGACATCGCTCGAGTCCGAAGCCACGCCGGCGGGTGACTCCAGTCTCGACACGACACTGGAGTCACCCCCGGCCTCTGGCCGGCGGCTGCTCCGCGCGTTCCTGACCGACTGGGGAGCCATGCTCTCCAGCACCTACATCCTGCTCATCATCCTGATGGCGATCTTCGCGCCGCTGCTGACGATGCTGAGCGGATGGGGGCCGTACAAGTTCGACCAGTCGGCCATCGACCCCAACCTCGGGGCGATCCCGATCGGACCCTTCGGCGGCATCAGCGCCGAGCACTGGTTCGGCGTCGAGCCCGGCAGCGGCCGCGACATCTTCGCCCGCATCGCCTACGGCGCTCGCGTCTCGATGACCGTCGCCCTGTCGGCGACGCTGCTCACCACGGTGATCGGCGTCGTGATGGGCCTGCTCGCCGGCTACTTCGGCGGGCTCGTCGACCTCGTCATCTCGCGCGTCATGGAGTTCCTGATGGCGTTCCCCGCCCTCATCTTCATGATCGCGATCCTGTCGGCGCTCCCCGCCGACAACCGCGTCTTCCTTCTCGTCGTCGTCATCTCGCTGTTCGGCTGGCCGTATCTCGCCCGCATCGTGCGCTCGCAGACCCTCTCGCTCAAGGAGCGGGAGTTCGTCGAGGCCGCCAAGGCGTCGGGTGCGACCAGCGTGCGGATCATCTTCCGCGAGATCCTGCCCAACCTGCAGTCCACCATCATCGTGATGGCGACCCTCGCGGTCCCCGGCTACATCGGCACCGAGGCCGGGCTGTCGTTCCTCGGCGTCGGCGTCGTCCCGCCGACCCCGAGTTGGGGCCAGATGATCGCCGCCGCGACCCCGTGGTACGCCGTCGACCCGATGTACTTCGTGATCCCCGGGGCGTTCCTCTTCCTCCTGGTGCTCTCGTTCACGACGCTGGGCGACCGCATCCGCACCATCGCCACCAGTGGGGAGGCCCGCTCATGATCCGCATCGTCGGCTCCCGCCTGCTCGGCATGATCATCGTGCTGTTCCTGGTGACCCTGTTCACCTACGCGATCTTCTTCCTGCTCTCGGCCGACCCCGCCGTGCAGATCTGCGGCAAGAACTGCACGCCCGAGCGCATCGATCAGATCCGGGTGAACCTCGGACTCGACCAGCCGTTCTGGACCCAGTTCTGGGGCTACCTCGGCGGTCTCTTCACCGGCCGCACGTTCGAGGTCGCCGGTGCCGCCGTCGAGTGCGCGGCTCCGTGCCTGGGCTACTCGTTCCAGACCAGCCAGCTCGTCGGCGACATGATCGTCCAGCGACTGCCCATCACCGCGACGATCGCGATCGGCGCGGCGGTGCTCTGGCTGCTCGGCGGCGTGGCCGCCGGTGTGCTCAGCGCGGTGAAGGAGGGCAAGTTCCTCGACCGCTTCTTCGCGGGACTCACGCTCGGCTCGATGTCGATCCCGAACTACGTGCTCGCCCTCGCCCTGCAGTTCATCTTCGTGGTGGCGCTCGGCTGGCTGCCGTTCCCGCAGGCGGTGGCGTTCGCGGATGATCCCGGCCGGTGGTTCCTCAACTTCATCCTCCCGTGGATCGTGCTCGCGGTCGGCTACGCGGCGGTCTACACGCGCCTCACCCGCGCCAACGTGATCGACACCCTGCAGGAGAACTTCGTGCGCACCGCGCGGGCGAAGGGTCTGCAGCCCGGGCTCGTCTGGCGTCGCCACGCGCTGCGCCCGGCACTGACCCCGATCGTCACGATCTTCGGGATGGATGTCGCGGGCCTGCTCGGCGGCGCCGTGATCACCGAGACGGTGTTCGGCCTCAATGGCGTCGGCAAGCTCACCGCCGACTCGATCACCGCCAACGACCAGCCGGTCATCATGGCCGTCACCCTGCTGTCGGCGTTCTTCGTGATCATCGGCAACATGGTCGTCGATCTGCTCTACACCGCCATCGATCCGCGCGTCAGAACGGGGGCATCCGCATGAGCGGCACCGAGAACACCGGATCTCCGGACGCTACGGCGGTGTCGAGCGGCACCGCGCCCGAGAGCGGCACCGCACCCGAGAGCGGCACCGGCAGCGGTCCGCTGCTGTCGGTGCGCGATCTCACCGTCTCGTTCCGCACCGCGCAGGGGCCTGTGAACGTCGTGAAGAACCTCGAGTTCGACGTGCCGCGGGGCGGCGCGCTCGGCATCGTCGGCGAGTCGGGATCGGGCAAGTCGATGACGAGCCTCGCGATCATGGGCCTGCTGCCGAAGGGCGGCACGGCTACCGGGTCGGTGCGCTTCGACGGCGCCGAGCTGCTCGGCATGCCCGAGCGCGAGAAGCGTCGGGTCCGTGGAGACCGCATTGCGATGATCTTCCAGGATCCGCTGTCGTCGCTGAACCCGTACTACCGGGTCGGCACGCAGATCGCCGAGGCCTACCTCTCGCACCGCAGCGGCGTCTCGCGGCGGCAGGCACGGGCGGTCGCGATCGAGGCCATGGAGCGGGTGCACATCCGCGACGCCGCCCGTCGCGTCGACCACTACCCGCACCAGTTCTCGGGCGGCATGCGCCAGCGCATCATGATCGCCATGGCGCTGAGCATGGAACCCGACCTGATCATCGCCGACGAGCCGACCACCGCGCTGGATGTGACGGTGCAGGCGCAGATCCTGGATCTGCTCGACGAGATCCGCGGCGAGACCGGGGCAGGGCTCATCCTCATCACCCACGACCTCGCCGTCGTGAGCGAGGTCACCGACCAGATCGTCGTGATGCGTGCGGGCGAGACCGTCGAACGCGGGTCGGTCGAGCAGGTCTTCAGCGACCCGCAGGCCGACTACACCCGGCGGCTGCTCGATGCGGTGCCGCGCATCGACGACGAGATCGGGGTGCTGCGCACCACTGAGATCACGCTGCCCCACGACAGTGCGGTGCCGGGCACCGGGAGGAGCACACGATGACCACCGAGACGCCGCTGTTCCGCGGCACCGATCTGGTGAAGGAGTTCGCGACGGGATCCGCCGGCCCCCTGGGCAGGGCGAAGACGTTCCGCGCCGTCGACGAGGTCTCGCTCGAGGTGCACCGCGGCGAGACGCTCGCCGTGGTCGGCGAGTCGGGATCGGGCAAGTCGACGACCGCGCGACTCGTCGCCCGCCTGATGGACGCCACCAGCGGAAAGCTCGAGTTCGAGGGCGCCGACGTGACCCGCGCCAAGGGCGGCGAGCTGCGGGAGTTCCGCGGAGCCGTGCAGGTGATCTTCCAGGATCCGTACTCGTCGCTGAACCCCAAGCACACGGTCGAACGCCTGGTGACGGCGCCGCTCGTCTATCAGGGGCGCAAGATCCCCGGCGGCGCGCGCGCCTTCACCCGCGAGCTGATGGAGCGCGTCGGTCTCGATCCGATGCACTCCGAGCGCTACGCCGCGCAATTCTCGGGCGGTCAGGCGCAGCGCATCGGCATCGCCAGGGCCCTGGCCGTGCGACCGAAACTCGTCATCTGCGACGAGGCGGTGTCGGCGCTCGACGTGTCGGTGCAGGCGCAGGTCATCAACCTGCTGCGCGACCTGCAGTCGGACGAGGGCTTCGGCTACCTCTTCATCGCGCACGACCTGGCCGTGGTGCGCCAGATCGCCACCCGGGTGGCTGTGATGTCGCAGGGCGCGATCGTCGAGACGGGCCTGCGCGATGCGATCTTCGAGCGTCCGGAGCACGAGTACACGAAGACGCTGCTCAAGGCGGTGCCGCGCATCAACCCCGAGTGGGACGCGCGGCGCCGTGCGGCCGAGGCCGCACGTGCGGGGCGGATGCCGGATGCGGTGCCGGATGCCGTGCCCGCCGCGACCGCCGAGCCGCCCACGGAGGAGACCCGATGACCCGCACGCCGACGACGCAGTACATGCTGCCCGGCATCCGCGTCCGTGAGTACCGCACGACGGTGCCCCTCGACTGGAACGCCGCCGACGGCGAGACCATCGAGCTGTTCGTGCGCGAGCTCGTCGACCCCGAGGCCGACACCGCCGATCGTCCGCTCCTCACCTATCTGCAGGGCGGACCCGGCGGCGCGAACCCCCGACCGCTCGGTCGTGACGGCTGGATCGACGAGGCGCTGCGCGACTACCGCGTGGTGCTCGTCGATCAGCGGGGCACGGGACTCAGCACGCCGCTGGATGCCGCGATCGTCGCCGAGCGCGGCGATGAGGGGGGCGAGTACCTGGCCTGCTTCCGTGCGGATTCGATCGTGCGCGATCTCGAGCACGTGCGCACCGACCTGTACGACGGCCGACGCTGGGCGACTCTCGCGCAGAGCTTCGGCGGCTGGATCACCATGACCTACCTGTCGTTCGCCCCCGGGGGGCTGACGGCGAGCTACGTGTGCGGCGGAGTGCCCGGCATGCCGCCGCGGGCGAGCGAGGTCTACCGCCGCACGTTCGAGCGGGTCGAGACCAAGACGGCCGAGTTCTACCGCCGCTTCCCCGACGACGAGGCCGCCGTCGCGCGGATCGCCGACCGGCTGGCGGAGGGCGACGTGCGCCTGCCCGACGGCGACCTGCTGACGGTGCGCCGTTTTCAGTCCCTGGGCATCGACTTCGGCATGAAGCCGGGGTTGGAACGTCTGCACTGGCTGGTCGAGAAGGCCTTCGTGCGCCCAGGGCAGCTGTCGACGGCGTTCCTGCAGGACGTGATGACGCTGTCGTCGAGCGCCGGCAACCCCCTGTTCTGGACCCTGCAGGAATCGATCTACGGCGACGAGCAGAGCGGTGCGACCGCGTGGGCGGCGCAGGCCGAGCGCGAGCGGCGCCCGCAGTTCGACGAGACGCGTCGGCCGATGCTGTTCACCGGCGAGATGGCGTTCCCCTGGATGTTCGACGAGGTGCGACTGCTGCGCGGCTTCCGCACCGCGGTCGACCAGCTCGCCGCGAAGACCGACTGGTCGTCCCTCTACGACCGTGCCGCTCTGCAGCGCAACGAGGTGCCGGTGGCCGCGGTCGTCTACTTCGACGACATGTACGTCGACGCCGGTCTGCAGCTCGAGACCCTGACGGGTGTCGGCGCCTCGCAGTACTGGGTGACGAACGAATACGAACACGACGGGATCTCCTCGGGCCGCACGCTGACGCGGCTGAGAGAACTCGTCAGAGACTGCGGAGGAGAGCGCGCATGACCGAGACGACCACCGGAACACGCCCGCCGTTTGCGGGAACCCGCTATCCGAGGCTGGCGCAGATCCCCGCCTTCCGCGAGTTCATCGCGCAGGGGTGGGACGACGTCCCGACGCGTCCCGACCTGCCGCAGGGGAGCGCGCAGGCCGCGGCCGCGCATCGCGAACGACTGAGCGCGGCCATGCCGGGCACGACCCTCGTGCTGAGCTCGGGAATCGCCCCGGTGCGCAACGACGACTCCTCGTACGGATTCCGTGCCGACAGCAGCTTCGTCTGGGCGACGGGATGCCAGACCGAAGAGGCCACCCTCGTGATGTGGGCCCGCCCGGGCGGTCACGACGCTGTGCTCTACATGCCCGTGCCCTTCCGCCCCGGCGACGACGGGTTCTTCAGTGATGCGCTGCACGGCGAGCTCTGGGTCGGCCCGTCGGCGGGCCTCGCGGAATGGGCGGACGAGCTGCAGGTGACGGTCGAGCCCCTCGAGGCGCTGCCTGCCCGCGCCGCAGATCTGCGCGGTGCGCTCGCCGCCCGCTCGGCCGGGGCTCTGGCCGCCGCGCACGACCTCGAGGTCTCGGCCGATCTCGAGCGCACCCTCTCGCGCCTGCGCATGGTGAAGGACGACTGGGAGATCGGTCAGCTGCGGCTGGCGATCGATGCGACGGTCTCGGGCTTCGCCGCGGTGGTCGCCGAGATCCCGCGCGCGATCTCGGACGGTCTCGGTGAGCGCTGGCTGCAGGGCACCTTCGACCGGCACGCGCGCACGCACGGCAACGGTCCCGGATACTCGACCATCGTCGGTTCGGGTGCGCATGCGCCGATCCTGCACTGGGTGCGCTGCGACGGCCCGATCCATCCCGACCAGGCGCTGCTGCTCGACATGGGCGTCGAGGCCCGCTCGCTCTACACCGCCGACGTCACGCGCACGGTGCCGGCCCGGGGATCGTTCAGCACGGCGCAGCGCGAGGTGCACGACCTCGTCGAGAAGGCGCATCGCGCGGGCCTCGCGCAGATCCGCCCCGGCACCGCCTACCTCGACTTCCACTTCGCCTCGATGCAGGTCGTCGCGCAGGGACTGCACGACTGGGGTCTGCTGCCGGTCTCGGTCGACGAGGCGCTGTCGCCGCAGGGGCAGCAGCACCGGCGCTACCTCGCGTGCGGCATCGGCCACCACCTCGGTCTCGACGTGCACGACTGCAGCCAGGCGCACTACGAGGACTACATGGGCGCCGACCTCGAGCCGGGCGTCGTGATGACGGTCGAGCCCGGCCTGTACTTCCACGCGCACGACCTGACGCTGCCGCCCGAGCTGCGCGGCATCGGCGTGCGCCTCGAAGACGACATCCTGGTGACCCCCACCGGATCCGCCGTGCTCTCCGACGCCCTCCCCATCGACGCCGCGGGCATCGAGGAGTGGACGCGGCGCCAGTGGGCGTCGCGATGATCCGGGGCAACGCGATGGCCTGGGGCGCGGCGACCGACCGCGTCGAAGGGCGGGCCGACCGCGCCGGGGGAGCGACGGGTTCGTCCGGCATCCTCTCGTCCGCGCGGCTGCGGCCCTTCCCCCTCGATCGCGTGCGCCTCGGCGACGACAGCGTCTTCGCGCGAGCCCGCGACCAGATGCTGCACCTGGCGCGCGTGTATCCGGTGGATCGTCTGCTCGCCGTCTTCCGCGCGAACGCGGGTCTCGACACCCGGGGCGCTCTGGCTCCCGGCAACTGGGAGGACTTCGGCCACCCGCGCGAGCAGGCGTGGGGTGAGCGCGACTACCCCGGGCGGGAGAGCGCGCAGACCGCGAACCTGCTGCGCGGGCACTACGCCGGTCACTTCCTGTCGATGCTCTCGCTCGCCTACGCGGGGGAGCGCGATGAGACGCTGCGCGCCAAGGTCGACGAGTTCGTCGCAGGGCTCGGCGAGGTGCAGCGCACCCTCGCCGCCACCGGCCGGTTCTCGCACCCCGGCTTTCTCGCCGCCTACGGCGAATGGCAGTTCTCGCGACTCGAGGACTACGCGCCGTACGGCGAGATCTGGGCGCCGTACTACACGACGCACAAGATCATGGCGGGCCTGCTCGACGCCTACGAGCTGACCGGCAGCACCGAGGCGCGCGACATCGCCGTCTCGATGGGCCACTGGGTGGCCCACCGCCTGACCCGACTCGACCACGAGCGGATCCAGCGCATGTGGTCGCTGTACATCGCCGGAGAGTACGGCGGCATGAACGAGACGATGGCCCGGTTGAGCGTCGTCGCCGACGAGCCCCTCTTCCTCGAGGTCGCACGGCTCTTCGACCAGGACGACCTGCTCGCGGCCGGCGCCGACCGCCGTGACGTGCTCACCGACATGCACGCGAACCAGCACCTGCCGCAGCTGCTGGGCTACCTCCACGAATACGACCTCACCGGCGAGCGCCGCTACCTCGACGCCGTGCTCGGCCTCTGGGATCGCATCGTGCCCGGTCGCACCTTCGCGCACGGCGGCACGGGCGAGAGCGAGCTGTGGGGTCCACCTGACACCGTCGCGGGCGACATCGGGCATCGCAACGCCGAGACCTGCGCCACCTACAATCTGCTGAAGATCGCGCGACAGCTGTTCGCCCTCACCCGCGAGGCGCGATTCCTCGCCTACTACGAGCGCGGGATGCTGAATCACATCCTCGCCTCGCGCCGCGATGTCGACTCCGACACGAGTCCCGAGGTCGCGTACATGTTCCCCGTGAATCCCGGGGCGGTCGCCGAGTTCGACAACATCGGCACCTGCTGCGGAGGCACCGGTCTCGAGAACCACGTGAAGTATCAGGACACCGTCTTCTTCGCCGCGGCGGAGGCGGATGCCGATGCGGACGACGAGCTCTGGGTCGCGCTCTTCGTGTCGGCCACGCTCGACTGGCGCGAGCAGCACGTGACGGTGCGGATGCAGACGACGCAGCCCTTCGGCGGCACGACCGAGCTGCGCATCGCCGGCGACGACGACTTCGTCGACGGCACGCCCCTGACCCTGCGCATCCGTGTACCCGAGTGGGCGATCGGCGCCCCGACCCTCCGCGTCGGCGACGAGACGATCTCGGCTCCCGTCGAAGGCGACCACCTGGTGGTGCGTCGCCGCTGGACCTCGGGCGACGTCCTCCGCATCGAGACGCACGCCTCGCTGCGTGCCGTGGCGACACCCGATGACGCGACGCTGCAATCGATCGAGTTCGGTCCGTCGGTGCTGGTCGCCCGGTCGGATGCGACGACCGCCCTCGATCTTCCGCTCACGCAGCGACGGCGCCTCGACGGGTCGCTGCGTGCCGATGATGCCGAGTCCGACGCCGACGTCGAGGCCGCGCTGCGGGCCGACGGCGCGGTGCGCATCGCCGGGGTGCGCTTCGAACCCGTCTGGACGGGCAGCGACGACAGGTACCACATGTACGTGCGGGCGTCGGGGGCCGACATCGCGTTCGTCGGGGCCGGGACCGACGTGCCGGTGCGTCTGCGGCAGGACGGCTCGTCGCTGCTCGACGACGTGTGGCGTGAGCCCTCGCCGCAGACCCGCGCCGCGTTCCTCGACCGGGTCGGCGAGACCGCGAGCGCTGCCCGTCGCGACGGACTCCTCGCGCAGACCGAGCTGATCCGGGTGCTCGAGGCGGCCGCGGCCGCCGACATCGACGGTCTCGGCGGGCACCCCCGCGGCGCGGTGCGCGACACCGATGCCGCCATGGTGACGTGGGTCGAGAGCGTCGGCGCCGACGGCATCCCCGTGGTCGAGTGGAGCATCCCGCGCTCGCTGGCCCAGGCGCCCCTCGCGCCGTCGCTCGCGATCGCGACCGACATCATCCCGGCGCCGTCCGGCTGGTTCACCGAGCTGCCGACGGTCACCCTCGTGGCCGACGATCTCGCCGGGGCCGGCGGCCTGCAGGTCGAGGTGTCGGTGGGCGACGGCGGATGGATACCGTACACCGGGCCCTTCCCGCTGCCCGGCGACGGCGAGCATCAGGTCAGGGCGCGCGCGACGGATGCCGCGGGTGCCACCGGCCATGCGGCTCGCGACTTCGCGGTCGACACGGGAGCCCCCGTCTCCCGCGCCACGGTCCGCCGTCTCGGATCCAGCGTCGAGATCACCCTCACGGCGACCGACGACGTGTCGGGGGTCGAGCGCATCCAGTGGGAGGGCCCCGGCACCTTCTGGGCGACGTTCCAGGAGGCGTTCACTCGCGCGCTCAGCGACGAGGAGCAGGTCGTCGAGTTCGCGGCGACCGACCGCGCGGGCAACGAAGAGGCCCGTCAGAGGCTTATTCTGCCGTCACGGGGTGACGGCTCGTGACCGATCGGATCGTTTCGTGGACAGGGCAGTCCCCACCCACTAACATTGCAATTGTACTAATCCATCACTCTGGTGCCGAGGGGCGCCGACAGCACAGGAGTTCTGACTCATGACCGAAAAGAAGCCGTGGCACGGTGTCAACCTCGCGACCACGCTGCCGATCAATCCGGACTTCTCCGTCAACTACGACGCCTACGCCGAGCACATCCGCTTCACCACCGACAACGGCGTGACGGGGATCATCCCCAACGGCTCGCTCGGCGAGTATCAGACCCTCACGGAGGAGGAGCGCAAGCGCGTCTACCTCACCGCCGTCGAGGCGTCGCCAGAGGGCGTGGCCGTGATTCCCGGCGTCGGAGCATATGGAGCGATGGAGAGCGTGCGCTTCACCGAGCACGCGGCCGAGCACGGCGCACCCGCCGTCATGCTGCTGCCCCCGAACGCCTACCGCGCGAGCGATGACGAGGTCGTCGACCACTACCGTCGCGTCGCCGCCGTCGGGCTGCCGATCCTCGCGTACAACAACCCCATCGACACGAAGATCGACCTGCGTCCCGAGCTGCTCGCGCGCCTGTTCGACGAGGGACTCATCGTCTCGGTCAAGGAGTTCTCGGGCGACGTGCGCAACGCCTACGCGATCCGCGAGCTCGCGCCGGGCCTCGACATCTCGATCGGATCCGACGACGTCGTGCTCGAGCTCGGCATCAACGGCGCCGTCGGCTGGGTCGCCGGTTACCCCAACGCGATCCCGGCATCCACCGTCGAGCTCTACAACCTGTCGACCTCGGGCGACCCCGCCAGCTGGGCCAAGGCGCACGAGATGTACCGCGACCTGCACCCGCTGCTGCGCTGGGACTCGAAGACCTGGTTCGTGCAGGCCATCAAGCTGTCGCAGGAGGTCGCCGGAGTCGCACCCGCCGGCATCACGACCCGCCCGCCGCGCCTGCCGCTTCCCGACGAGGTGCGCACGCGTATCATCGCCGACACCGAGGCCGTTCTGGCCAAGGGCTACCGCTGATCCGGAGAGACGACACATGCGAGCACAACGCGTCTTCCACGCCGTCGACTCCCACACCGAGGGGATGCCGACGCGGGTGATCGTCGGCGGCGTCGGAGTGATGCCGGGGTCGACCATGGAGGAGCGCCGGCAGTGGTTCATGGCGAACAGCGATGACCTGCGCCTGCTGCTGATGAACGAGCCCCGCGGCCACAGTGCGATGAGCGGCGCGATCCTGCAGCCGCCGACGCGACCCGACGCCGACGTCGGCGTGCTCTACATCGAGGTGTCGGGCTGCCTGCCCATGTGCGGGCACGGCACGATCGGCGTGGCGACCGTGCTCGTCGAGACGGGCATGGTGCCGGTCGTCGAGCCGGTCACGACGATCCGGCTCGACACCCCGGCAGGTCTCGTGATCGCCGACGTGCACGTGTCCGACGGGCACGCCGACAGCGTCACCCTGCGCAACGTGCCGTCGTTCGTCGTCGCGCTCGACCAGGTCGTCGACGTGCCGGGGCTCGGCGCCGTCGAGTACGACCTCGCCTTCGGCGGCAACTTCTATGCGATCGTCTCGCTCGAGCAGATCGGGCTGCCGTTCGACCGCGCGCACAAGGACGAGCTGCTCGCGGCGGGACTCGCCATCATGGACGCGATCGAGGCGAGGGGCGAACCCGTGCACCCGGTCGACCCCACCATCCGCGGCTGCCACCATGTCTACCTGAAGGCGCCGGGGTCGACCGCGGTGCACTCGCGGCACGCGATGGCCATCCACCCCGGGTGGTTCGACCGTTCGCCCTGCGGCACCGGCACGAGCGCGCGCATGGCTCAGCTGCACGCGCGGGGCGAGCTGCCGCTCGATCAGGACTTCGTCAACGAGTCGTTCATCGGCACGAGCTTCACCGGCCGCCTCGTCGAGACCACCGAGGTCGCCGGCATCCCCGCCGTCATCCCGACGATCACCGGCCGCGCGTGGGTGACGGGCACGGCGCAGTACATGCTCGACCCCAGCGATCCGTTCCCCCGGGGGTTCGTGCTGTGACGTCGGTTCCCGTGATCGGCGTCGACGAGATCGATGCGGCGATCGACCGCCGCGGTGCGGTCGACGCCATCACGTCGGCGCTGCGCGACGGGGTCGACATCGAGGCCGATGCTCCTCGCCTGTTCAGCCCGCTCGACAGCGGCGAGTTCCTGCTGATGCCGACGCAGTCGCCCGAGCACGCGGGCATCAAGGTCGTGACGATCGCTCCGCACAACACCGCGCGGGGTCTGCCCACGATCCAGGCGTGGTACCTCGTCTTCGACGCGGCGACGCTGAGTCCCCTCGCGATCCTCGACGGGGCCCACCTGACGACCCTGCGCACCCCCGCGGTCACGGCGGTCGCGATCCGCGGCATGCTGCAGGCCGACCCGCGCGGCCCGAGGCGCGGCATCGAGTCGCTCGCGGTGCTCGGGTCGGGACCGCAGGCCGAGGCGCATGTGCGCACGCTCGTCGACCTGATGCCGGTCGGTGCGGTGAGCATCGTGGGCCGCACCCCCGACCGCACCGCCGCACTGGTCGAGCGACTCCGCGCCGACGGCATCGCCGCGGCATCCGGTGCTCTCGAAGACGTGCGCGCCGCCGATGTCGTCATCACGGCCACCTCGTCGAACGTGCCGGTTCTCGGCCGCGCCGATGTCGGCGATCACGCCGTCGTGGCGGCCATCGGCTCGCACGGTGCCGAGCGCCGAGAACTGGGCGCCGATCTCATCACCGACGCCGATCTGGTGGTCGAGGCCCGGGCATCCGCACTGCGCGAGAACGGCAACCTGCTGCAGGCGCTCGACCTCGCGCACGGGAAGACGGCTACGCAGCCCCTGACGAATCTGGGAGAGTTGGTCACGGGTGCATTCGTGCGCCGCCAGGCTCGACCGGCCGTCTATACGGGCGTCGGCATGAGCTGGGAGGATCTCGCCGTGGTGGCGCGGATCCTGAGCTCGGCGCACCGCGCTGATGCAACGGCTCGGAGGGGGAACACAGATGTCCGGAACTGACACGCGCAGCCTCGTGCGACTCAGCAAGCAGCCCAGTGTGCGCGACACCGTCACCCGTGCCCTGCGCTCGGCCATCATCAGCGGCGAGATGCAGCCGGGGCGGGTGTACTCCGCGCCGAGCCTCGGCGAGGAGTTCGGCACATCGGCGACGCCCATCCGCGAGGCCATGCTCGACCTGGTGCGCGAGGGGCTCGTCGTCGCGATGCCCAACCGCGGCTTCCGGGTGACCGAGGTGTCGTCCCACGATCTCGCCGAGGTCACCGAGCTGCGACTCTTCCTCGAGCCGCCGGCCGTCGAGAAGGCGACCCCGCTGATCCCCGAGAGCGCGTTCGCCGAACTCCGCAGCAAGGCCGACGACATCGTCGAAGCGGCCGAACGCGGCGACCTCGTCGAGTACCTGAGCGCGGACAGCGACTTCCACCTGGCGATCCTGCAGTACGCGGGCAACGCCCGTCTCACGCAGCTGGTCCAGTCGCTGCGCTCGCAGACCCGTCTGTTCGGTCTCGCCGAGCTGTACGAACGCGGGCACCTCACCGGCTCCGCCAAGGAGCACCACACGATCATGGATGCCATCGAGGCCCGCGACGCGGTGCGTGCGCGCGAGCTCGTGGTCGCGCACATCGAGCACGTGAAGGGCGACTGGTCGGGGCACACGGTGGGCGAGCCCCACCCCTCGGAGGCGAACGGCTAGTGGGCTCATCGACAGCGCGCGCCGACGTCGTCGTCGTCGGGGCGGGAGTCGTCGGTGCCGCGACGGCCTACTTCGCCGCGGCCGCGGGCTTGCGGACGATCGTCGTCGAGCGTGGGTCGATCGCCTCGGGCACGAGCAGCCGGTGCGAGGGCAACATCCTCGTCTCCGACAAGGAGGTCGGTCCCGAGCTCGAGCTGTCGCTGTATTCGCAGCGGGTGTGGCGCGAAGACCTCGCCGAGCATGCCGCCCTGTGGGAGTTCGAATCCAAGGGCGGTCTCGTCGTCGCCGGCAGTGCCGCGAGCATGGCGGGACTGACCGCGCTCGTCGGGCATCAGCGCGAGCTCGGCATCCGTGCCGAGATCATCGACGGCAACCCCGGGCTGCGCGAGGTCGAGCCCTACATCAACCCCGCTCTCGTCGGCGGTGCCTTCTACCCCGACGACGCGCAGGTGCAGCCGCTGCTGGCCACCCACCACCTCCTGCGCCTCGCGATCGCACACGGCGCCGAGCTGCACACCAGGACGGCGGTGCACGGCATCCGCACCGATCACGGCCGTGCCGTGGGAGTCGACACCTCGATCGGTCGCATCTCGGCCGGCGCCGTCGTGAACTGCGCAGGGCCCTGGAGCGGTGAGCTCGCCGCCCTCGCCGGCGTGCACCTGCCGGTGCTGCCTCGACGCGGGTTCGTGCTCGTCACCGAGCCGGTGCCGATCACGGTGCACCACAAGGTCTACGCCGCGGAGTACGTCGGCGATGTCGCGAGTTCGGATGCCGGGCTGCAGGTCTCGCCCGTCGTCGAGGGCACCCCGAGCGGCACGATCCTGCTCGGCGCCAGCCGCGAACGCGTCGGGTTCGACCGGTCGTTCTCGACCGACGCCGTCGCACGCATCGCCGCGAGCGGGCTCGGCCTGTTCCCGGCGCTGCGTGATGTGGGCGTGCAGCGCGCCTACTCCGGATTCCGCCCGTACTGCCCCGACCACCTGCCGGCCATCGGCGAGGATGCGCGACTGCCGGGCCTGTGGCACGCGGCCGGGCACGAGGGCGCCGGAGTCGGCCTCTCGGTCGGCACGGGCAAGCTGCTGTCGCAGGCGCTGCGGTCGGAGGCGACCGATCTCGACCTGACCGCCTTCCGCCCCGATCGACTCGAAGGGCTCGTCGCCGCATGACCCGCACCAGCCTGCAGTTCGACGGCACCCCCGTGCCCTTCATCCCGGGGCAGACGGTCGGTGCCGCCCTCGCGGACGCGGGGATCGTCTCGTGGCGCACGACTCGCAGGGACCGCGCTCCCCGCGGGCTCTTCTGCGGCATCGGGGTGTGCTTCGACTGCCTCGTCACGGTCGACGGCGCACGCAGTCAGCGCGCCTGTCTCGTCGAGGCGTGCGAGGGGCAGGACGTGCGCAGCGCCGATCCCGACGAGCCGCTGCCGCTGACGTTGCCGACCCCGGCGTCGTCGCATCCGGAGGACTCGCATGGCTGAGTGGACCGACTCGACGACCGAGACCGCGCCCGCCGACGTCGCGGTGGTCGGTGCGGGCCCTGCCGGGCTGAGCGCGGCGGTCGTCGCCGCCGAGCACGGGCTGCGGGTCGTGCTGATCGATGCGGGACGCCAGACCGGCGGCCAGTACTGGCGGCATCCCGATGAGCGTCACCGCGACGCCTTCACCGCGCCCGAGAGCACCGGCCATCACCACTGGCGTCACTACACCGACCTGCGCGATCGGCTGTCGGCCGCCGTGGCATCGGGCCGCCTCCGGCATCTCGCCGGGCGGCAGGTGTGGCGCACCGACGGATACGGCGACCGAATCGCCCTGCGCACGAGCGCGGTGAGCGGCACCGACACCCTGCCGCACGCCGAGCGGACCACGTGGGCGCGACGACTCGTGATCGCGACCGGGGCCTACGACCGGCAGCTGCCCGTTCCCGGGTGGACGCTGCCCGGGGTGATGGCCGCCGGAGGCGTGCAGGCGATGCTGAAGGCGAACCAGGTGCGCGCCGGACGTCGTGCGGTGGTCGCGGGCACCGGACCCTTCCTGCTCTCGGTCGCCGCAGGACTCGCCGAGGCCGGAGTCGAGGTCGTCGAGGTGGTCGACGCCAACGCGCTCACGCGCTGGGCGGCGACGCCGCTGCGCGCACTGCAGGAGCCGGGCAAGCTGTGGGAGGGCGTCGGGTACGCCACCACCTTCCTGCGCCATCGCGTGCCCTTCCGCACACGCACCGTGATCAGTGCCGTCCGCGGCAGCGGTCGCGTGAGCGAGGTCGAGCTGTCGCTCGTCGACGGCGAAGGCCGCATCCGCCCCGGTTCGTCGCGCACCGTCGCCGCCGACCTCGTCGCGTTCGGCTGGGGATTCACCCCGCAGCTCGAACTCGCGGTCGGACTCGGGCTGCGCACCCGCATCGACGTCGACGGATCGCTCGTGATCGATGTCGACGACGACCTGCGCGCCTCCGATCCGCTCGTCTTCGCCGCAGGCGAGGTCACCGGCATCAGCGGAGCCGTCGCATCGTGCGCCGAGGGCGAGCTCGTCGGATCCGCCGTCGCACGCGACCTCGGCGCGCCCACCGACGCACGGACGATGGCGCGGCATCGTCGACGCCTGCAGCGCGGCCGGCGCTTCGCGATCGGCATGCACCGAGCCAGCCCCGTTCCCGCCGCCTGGGACCGGTGGCTGACCCCCGAGACCCACATCTGCCGCTGCGAAGAGGTCACCGCCGCCGAGGTGACCGACGCCGTCGACGCGCTGCGCGCCGACGACGCACGCGACGTGCGGGTCACCGCCAGACCCGGCATGGGTCTCTGCCAGGGGAGGGTGTGCGGATTCGCCCTCTCGAAGCTCGTCGCGACCGGCACCGGCGGCGACGTCGATGCCGCAGCCCTCGAATCCTTGACCAATCGACAGGTGGGCGTGCCCGTCTCGCTGGGCGACCTCGCCTCGCTCGTGCCGCACCATCCGAACCAGGAGGAGTCATGACCTTGCACGACACATCCGACGACAGCGTCGACCAGATCATCGATCGCGCAGGCCGCGCGTCCGAACAGTGGAAGCGCGCCACCATCGCCGATCGTGCGCGGGCGCTCGACGCCGTGGCGGATGCTCTCGACCAGCACGCCGACGAGCTGATCCCGCTCGCGCAGCGCGAGACGCACCTCGCCGAGGCGCGCCTGCGGGGTGAGCTGCGTCGCACCAGCTTCCAGCTGCGCATGTTCGCCGAGATGCTGCCCGAAGGGCTCTGGCTCGACGCGCGCATCGACCACGCCGACGCCGAGTGGCCGATGGGGGCCCCGCGCCCCGACCTGCGTCGTCAGCTCGAGCCCGTCGGCACGACGCTCGTGTTCGCGGCGAGCAACTTCCCCTTCGCGTTCTCCGTGGCCGGGGGTGACACCGCGAGTGCGCTCGCCGCAGGCAACGCCGTGGTGCTCAAGGCCCACCCCGGGCACCCCGAGCTCTCCGATGCGACCACCGACGTCGTCGTGGCGGCTCTCGCGGCCGCCGGTGCGCCCGAGGGACTCTTCCAGACGATCCACGGCACCGAGGCCGGTGTGCGTGCGCTGCGCGCCCCCGGGGTCAAGGCCGCCGCCTTCACCGGATCGGTCAGGGGAGGGCGCGCGCTGTTCGACATCGCCGCGTCGCGCCCCGAGCCCATCCCGTTCTACGGCGAGCTCGGCAGCACGAACCCCGCGTTCGTCACGAAGCGCGCGGCCGAGCGGGATGCCGCCGGGATCGCCCGCGACTTCGTCGCCTCGGTCACCGGCAGCGCCGGACAGCTGTGCACCAAGCCGGGGGTGCTCTTCGTGCCCGCGGGGTCGGCGATCGTCGCAGAGCTCGAAGCGCAGCAGCTGCCGACGGCGACGCCGTTGCTGAACGGCGGCATCGAGAGCGGCTTCCGCGACGCGGTGGCCTCGACCCGCGCCGTCGACGGCGTGCGCACGCTCGCCGCGGCGCCGGACGATGCGTCGGACGCCCAGGCGCCGTCGGCCGTGCTGTTCGCCGCGTCGAGCGAGACGCTGCGCGCCGACATGGACACCCTGATGAGCGAGATGTTCGGACCCGCGGCGCTCGTCGTGACCTACGACGACGAGAGCGAGCTGCTCGCGTTCGCCGATCTGCTCGAGGGGCAGCTGACGGCCACGATCATCGGGGAGGATGACGACGAGATCGCGGTCGACCTGCTCCCCAAGCTGTCGGAGCGAGCAGGGCGTGTGCTCTGGAACCAGTGGCCGACCGGCGTCTCGGTGACCTGGGCGCAGCAGCACGGCGGACCGTACCCTGCCACGACAGCGGTCGGCACGACGTCGGTGGGCATGGCCGCGATCACCCGCTTCCTGCGTCCCGTCGCCTACCAGAACGTGCCCGAGGGGCTGCTGCCGGATGCGCTCAAAGAGGACAACCCCCTCGGCATCGTGCGGCGCGTCGACGGCATCCTGATCCTGCCCTGACCCGGGCGGGGTCACTTTCGCATCCGTCCCGGGTGCGGGGTCACTTCCGCATCTGTCCCGGGGCGGGGTCACTTCCGCATCTGTCCCGGGGCGGGGTCACTTTCGCATCCGTCTCGGTGCGGGGTCACTTTCGCATCTGTCCCGGCTGTTTCCGGTGCGTTTTTGACCCCGCACCGTGATCCGGTGCGTTTTTGACCCCGCTCCGCGATCGGGTCCGTCTGGTCTCCCGCGTCCGGGGTCACTTTCGCATCTGTCCCGGGGCGGGGTCACTTTCGCATCGGCCACGGTCGTTTCCGGTGCGTTTTTGACCTCGCACCGTGATCCGGTGCGTTTTCGACCCCGCTCCGCGATCGGGTCCGTCTGGTCTCCCGCGTCCGGGGTCACTTTCGCATCTGTCCCGGGTGCGGGGTCACTTTCGTATCGGCCACGGTCGTTTCCGGTGCGTTTTTGACCCCGCACCGTGATCCGGCGTCGGGTGCCCGGCGTGCGGGGTCACTTTCGCATCTGTCCGGGGTGCGGGGTCACTTTCGCATCTGTCTGGCGTGCGGGGTCACTTTCGCATCTGTCCCGGCCGTTTCCGGTGCGTTTTCGACCCCGCGCCGCGCCGCGCCGCAACGCGCCCACCCGCAGCACCGCACCGGCTGCCCGCTCAGGTCGTCGAGGTCGGCATCCAGACCCGCATCGAGGCGCCGCCGTCGTACTCGGCGAACGGACGCAGCTCGACGGTGGTCGGCTCGGATGCCGGTTCCTCGGCCCCGCGGGTGTACAGCGGCCGCGCGACGGTCGACATCCGGTGCGCGGCGATCCTCACGCGGGGGCCGAGCAGACCCGGCGCCTCGCCCGCGGCCTCGGCCTCGGCGTCGCCATCGCCCTCGGTCGCGGTGGCGGTAGCGGCGGCGGCGGTAGCAGCGTCGGCAGGAGTGACAACGGCAGCGGCCCCTGCCGCGAGTTCCCGTGCGTCGACGACCAGGCCGTCGACGTCGCCGACCGCGCAGTAGACGACCGGCCCGCGGCGCACGGCCACGGTTCCGCGCACGGCGTCGATGCGCGGATGCGGATGGATGACGTCGATCTCGACCGGCAACGCCAGCTCGAGCACGGTGCCGTCGACGAGCGCGTCGTCGACGACGATCCACCCGTCTTCGACGACCGCACCCACCGCATCCCCCACCGCGCCCACCGCACCGACCGCACCGACCGCTGCGCCGTCGCGGCGCAGGGTCAGCGGGCGCCCGGCCGCCCAGTCCGGTACGCGCAGGGCCAGCCGACGGCATCCCTCGGCGGCGTCTCCGTCGACGCTGATGCGCACGTGGCCGTCGGCGGGGTACGCGGTGTCGATCGTCACCGTCGCGCCGTGCGCGTGCAGGGTGGCCGACGCATAGAGCACGATGTCGAGCCCGTCGGGGCGCTCGGCGCCGAGGTGGCTCTCGAGGGCCGCGAACGTGCGCATGAGGTTGGGCGGGCAGCAGGCGCAGCTGAACCACCGACGGCGGGTCGGCGGGGCATCACCGCCGTGCAGATGCTCGTCGCGCACCTGCAGCGGATTGACGTAGGTGAACGAGTCGCCGCGGGTAGAGATGCCCGCCGCGACGACGTTGTAGAGGGCGGTCTCGGCGACATCCATGCAGGAGGCGTCCCCGGTCGCCAGGTACATGCGCCAGGCCCATCCGAAGAGAGCCACCCCCGCGCAGGTCTCGGCGTACGCGCGATCGGGCGGCAACTCGAAAGCGTCGCCGAACGCCTCGTCCTCGTGTCGGGCGCCGGTGCCGCCGGTGATGTACGAGCGGCGCGACACCATGTCATCCCACTGGATGCGCATCACGTCGAGCATCTGCGTCTCGCCGGTCTCGAGGTACAGGTCGGTGATGCCCTGGTTCAGGTAGAGCGCGCGCACCGCGTGCCCGCGCATCCTGGTGGCCTGCAGGGCCGGCTGCTCGTCCTGGTAGTAGGGGGCGCCGAAGATCACCCCGCCGAGGAACCCGGAACCGCGTCGACGGATGAAGGAGGAGGCCAGGTCGAGCGCCGCCGAGGAACCCGTGGTGCGATGCAGCTCGACGAGCGCCGCCTCGATCAGCGGATGCCCGCAGTACTCCACCGCATCGTCGGCGCCCATGCGGGCCACGACGTGGTCGGTGAATCGCTCGGCGACGCGCAGCAGCCGGTCGTCGCCGAGCGCCCGATGCGCCCCGACCGCCGCCTGGATCAGGTGGCCGAGGCAGTAGAGCTCGTGTCCCTGGGCGAAGTCCGTCCACGGCTGCCGGTCCTCGCGCTCCAGATAGGCCGAGTCGAGGTAGCCGTCATCCTGCTGTGCGCGCTCGATGAGTGCGACGGTCCGATCGAAGAACGCACGGATGCCGTCATCGTCGTCGCGACCGAGTTCCCAGGCCGCCGCCTCGAGCGTCTTGTAGATGTCGGAGTCGGCGAAGAGCATTCCGCGGAACTCGGCATCCGATTCGCCGGTGAGCCGCCGCACGTTGTCGAGGGTGCCGTACTCCTCGAGCATCGCGATGCCGTGCGGCAGCGTGACCTGGCGGTTGCGCGCGTGCCAGTCGTGCAGGAGCCCCTGCTCGATGACCGGCGCGACAGGCAACGGGCGGCGCACGCCATGGGTCGTGAGTCCGACCGGGGCGGGAGAGGGGATGCGGATGTCTGGCATGGGCTGACTCTTCTCCGAAGTGCCCTCGTGGCACCTCTCACGATGAGTGCAATTGTACTTGTACTCGTCGCGAGGGGCTAGGGAATCGGCCATCCGCGTCATCGTCTACGAGCGTGGAACCCGCGGGCGATGCGTAAAGGAATCTAGACAGTGCAATAAACGTGTAAAAAAAGAAGCAAAAATTTTACACGTCATCGAGACGTGTGAGTAAGCTTTGCAGATGACCTGGAGTGCCGAGACGCCGTACAACGAACTCCCGCTGTTGCCACCGAAGGCTGAGTTCGAAACGCGGACGGTGTTGAAGGCTGTGATTCGCGCACGCGCGGCGCTTGCCTCAATGGATGAAGCGAGCAGACGGATGCCCAACCCGATGGTTCTGGTGAACTCGATCTCCTTGCTCGAAGCGCAAGCCAGCTCCGAGATCGAGAACATCGTCACGACGACGGACGAGCTGTTCCGCTTCGCTCACGACGCTGCTGACTCGGCCAGCGCAGGCACGAAAGAGACGCTTCGCTACAGGACAGCGCTGTTCGGGGGACTGCAGGCGATCGCAGACCGCCCCATCTCCATCAACACCGCAATCGAGGTGTGCACCAACATCCACCAGCGCGACATGGGGGTGCGTAAGCTGCCAGGAACGTATATCGGTAACCAGTCCACAGGCACGGCGATCTATACGCCTCCGACGAGTGAGAAGGTCATCCTCGACAAGCTGGGCAACTGGGTCGATTTCGTTCACACCGATGCTGACTATGACCCCTTGGTCGTGATGGCGATCTGTCACTACCAGTTCGAGGCGATTCACCCGTTCGCCGACGGCAACGGTCGTACCGGGCGCATCCTCAACGTGCTTCAGCTCGTGGCGGCGGAGCTCCTGCGCGATCCGATCCTCTATCTCTCGCGATACATCATCCAGAACAAGGACGAGTACTACCGCTTGCTCCTGGCTGTCACGACCGATGCCGCATGGGAAGAGTGGATTCTCTTCGTCCTGAAAGGGATTGAGGAGACTGCTCGGCGAACTCTGGCGAAGATCGATGCGATACAGGAGCTGCAGACTGCGATACGACTGGAGATCAAAGAGCACACCACCGCCGGAAGCAACTCGGACCTCATCGACGTTCTCTTCGAGAACCCTTACGCCAGGATCGCTGACGTGGTGTCTCGCTGCGGCGTATCTCGCCCCACGGCAACCGGGTGGCTGAACGCCCTGGTCGATCGGGGAATCCTCGTCGACCTCAAGGTTGGTCGGGAGCGCCTGTTCATCAACAATCAGTTCATGCGCATTCTCTCCAGAGACACTGCGGACTGAGGTGGCGAGGAGTTCACTACAGGGCTACTCGAACCCGCCGCTCAACCGTCCGCGCATCCGCTGACTGCTCTCGTTCATCCCGACGATCTCGACGGTCTTGCCGAGGGCCGCGTACTTCGTCTCGATCGCATCGAGGGCGGCGACGGTCGACGCGTCCCAGATGTGCGATCCAGACAGGTCGACAACGACGGAGTCCGGGTCGGAAGAGTACGAGAACAGCGTCGTCAGGTCGTTGCTCGAGGCGAAGAACAGCTCACCGGTCACCGTGTAGGTCACCGTGTAGCCGGCGACCGTCCGCGCCACCGACGCGAAGTGCGCGACCCTGCGCACGAACAGCACCGAGGCGACCAGCACGCCGCCCACGACGCCGATCGCGAGGTTGTGCGTCAGCAGCACGAGCACGACGGTCGCCACCATCACGAACGTCTCGCTCTTCGGCATCCGCTTCAGGGTCGACGGCGTGACCGAATGCCAGTCGAAGGCTCCGATCGCCACCATGATCATCACGGCGACGAGGGCCGCCATGGGGATCGTGCCGACGAAGTCGCCGAACACGACCACCAGCAGGAACAGGAAGATCCCGGCACAGAACGTCGAGATGCGCGTGCGGGCGCCGGATGCCTTCACGCCGATCATCGTCTGACCGATCACCGCGCATCCGCCCATGCCGCCGAAGAACCCCGACAGCATGTTCGCGACGCCCTGCGCCCACGACTCGCGGGTCTTGTTCGAGTGCGTGTCGGTGATCTCGTCGACGAGCTTGGCGGTGAGCAGCGACTCCATGAGCCCGACCAGCGCGACCCCGAGCGCGAACGGCGCGATGATCGTGAACGTCTCCCAGGTGAACGGGACGTCGGGCAGGAACAATGACGGCAGGCTGCGGGGGAGCTCGCCCTGATCGCCGACGGTCGGCACCGTGAGTCCCATCGTCAGCACCACGCCGGTCACGATGATCACCGACACGAGCGGCGCCGGCACGATCCTGGTGATCCTCGGCATCACGATCATGACCAGGATTCCCAGAGCGACCAGGGGATACACCAGCCACGGCACGTCGATCAGCTGCGGGAACTGCGAGCTGAACACGAAGATCGCGAGCGCGTTCACGAAGCCGACCATGACGCTGCGGGGGATGAACCGCATGAGTTTCGCGACCCCCAGCACCCCGAGGATCACCTGGAAGATGCCCGCGAGGATCACCGTCGCGATGAAGTAGTCCATCCCATACGTCGGCGCGACGGGGGCGATCACGAGAGCGACGGCTCCGGTCGCGGCGGTCACCATCGCCGGGCGTCCGCCGAGGAACGCGATCGACACCGCCATGATGAACGACGAGAACAGGCCGACCTTCGGGTCGACGCCCGCGATCACCGAGAACGCGATCGCCTCGGGGATCAGGGCGAGCCCCACGACGAGACCGGCCAGCACCTCGCGCGTCAGCATCCGCGGGTTCTTCAGGGCGTCGAGGACGGAGGGCTTGGCCCGATAGCGGGCGCGATCGTCGACCGTGAGTGCAGACATGGGATGCTCCAGAAAGTCGGCCGGAGGCAGGCCGAACACTCAAGGGTACGGCGGATGCCGGGGGCTCGCCGCCGCCCGGCATCCGTTCACCTCAGGCCACTCATTCCGTGCGTGCGAATCCCGCGACGACGGCTCCTGCCACCGTGACAGCCGCGGCTCCGAGGAACAGCCAGGCGAATCCGCCGGTCAGGGCCTCCGGTGCCGCGACCCCGGCCGCGGTCAGGGCCTCGGTCCGCAGCGCGGCGATGGTCCCGAGCACGGCGAGTCCGAGAGCGCCGCCGATCTGCTGACTGGTGTTCACGAGTCCGCCGGCGAGCCCGGCCTCTCCGCCGTCGACCCCGTCGACCGACAGCTGTGTGGCGGTGACGAACGCGCCGCCGAGACCCACGCCGATGAGCAGGGTCGGCCCGATCAGCTGCGCGACGAACCCGGCATCCGCCGGTGCGAACGACAGCCACACCAGGCCCGTGGCCAGCACGAGCAGGGATCCGATGAGCGTCGCCTTCAGCCCGAGGCGCTGCACGAGTGCGGGGACGATGCCGGCGACCACGACGAGCGCTCCGGCGAGCGGCAGCTGCGAGAGCCCCGCGGTCAGTGCGTCGTATCCGAGTGCGGCCTGCATGTAGACCGAGAGGGCGAAGAACAGCGCGACCATCCCGGCACCGACGAGCAGCACGACGACGTTGCCGATCGAGAGGTTGCGATTGCGGAACACGCCCAGGGGCACCAGTGGCGACGCGGCGCGTCGCTCGATCGCGACGAACACCGCGCCGAGCACCAGTGCGGCCACGAGCAGCGCGAGGGGGAGCGGATGCAGGACGCCGACCTGCTCGACCGCGCTGAGCGCGCCGACCACGGCGACGAGCGCGCCGGTGATGGTGACCGCACCCCAGAGGTCGAGCCGCGGCGCTGCGGAGTCCGTGTCGCGGGAGATCAGCAGCGGAACGGCGACGAGCACGATCACTCCGACCGGCACGTTCACGAAGAACACCGACTGCCACCCGAACGTCGCGGTGAGCACGCCGCCCAGCAGCACGCCGGCGGCCGAACCGATGCCGGCGACGCCGCCCCACACGCCCAGCGCCTTCGAGCGGTCGCGGGAGTCGGGGAACAGCTGGGTCAGCAGAGCCAGTGCCGACGGTGCGAGCAGTGCCGCCGACACTCCTTGCAGGGCGCGCGCGGCGAGCAGCATCTCGCTCGAGAGCGACAGCCCGGCCAGAGCGGAGGCGGCGACGAACCCCGCCGTGCCGAAGAGGAAGATCCGGCGGTGACCGTAGCGGTCGGCGAGTCGGCCGCCGAGCAGCAGAAGACCGCCGAACGCGAGGACGTACGCCGTGATCACCCAGGCGAGCGCGGCGGTGCCCATGGCGAGCTGCTCGCCGAGCACCGGCAGCGCGATGTTGACGATCGAGGCATCGAGCACCACGAGGAACTGTGCGAGCGCGAGGATGCTGAGGGCGAGCCAGCGTCGACTGCTGCGGACGGTCGGGACGGGGGTGGGGGTGGCGGTTCTCATGGTGGTCTCTCCTGTCGATGGGGGATCTTTTTGATGAGAGTGAGCGATCACTCACTCCTGTGGGCGCGAAAAAGGCCCGGGTTCGGCGGTGCGTCTCACTCGGGGTGGCGGATGCCCTGGGTGATGATCTTCGCCCAGGGTGCGCTGCTCTCGTCGACCCGTGCGGTCACGATCAGGTGGCAGAGCTGCCCGTAGGCGATGAAACGCTGCACGGCGTCGTCGCTGCCCGCCGACCGCTGTCGCACGAACTCCGTCACCTTGGCGAGTCCGGCGCGGAGTGCTTCGCCGATCTCGGGGGTCTCGGCGGCGGATTGCGCGTGCACCTGGAGCATGAGCAGCGACCGATCGCGGATGAGGTCGGCGTACGCCTCGCCCATCGCGTCGAGCACGTCGTCGGGGCGCGGGGATCCGGCGGCATCGGCGCCCGCCTCCAAGGCGTCGATGATCCGCTCGAAGCAGGTCTCGAGCGCCGCGACGAACAGCTGCTCCTTGCGGGGATAGAGCTTGAACACGTACGCCGGCGAGATCTTCGCCTCGCGCGCCACGTCTGCCACGGTCGTGCGGAAGTAGCCGCCACGGGCGAACTCGACCAGTGCCGCCGCCGCCACCAGCGGGCGTCGGACGTCGGCGGTCGAGAGGATCGGGCTGCGGGGGGTCATGAGAGCGACTGTACCCGCGTGAGAGTGATTGGTCAATCACTCCTTGCGAGAAGAACGCGAGTGCGACGCCTTCTCCACTCAGATCCCCTTCTCTGATCTCCTCCACAGGTCGTGCGGTGGGGGCCTTCCGGTGTCGGGGCAGGTTCGTAGCCTCGCTCGCATGACGATTCAGATTCCTGTCCGAATGCCCACCTTCATGCGCGTCGAGCTCACGGTCGACGGTCATCCCGAGCTCGATCGGGCGATCGACCTGCCGAGCGGATCGCCGCACGACTGGATCGTCGAGGCATACCGGCTGAGTCTCGGGCTCGAACCCCACGAGAGTTCCGAGCACGACGGCATCGACCGCTGTCACCACGACGAGGCCTACGCGTATCCGCGGCCCTCGAGGCCCGGAATCGACGAGATTCCGGGGCTCCCCCATGACCCGGTGGTGGGCATCCGCGCCATCGAGACTCCTCCGGTCGGCACGCCGTGGCTGTCGGTCACTTCCCTGTCCTCCCCGTCCGAGGTCTCGGGCGCCGTGGGTTCACCGGCCGATGCACCGGCGACCGGATGGCTGACCGGAGAGGCGCCGTTTCGTGAAGACGACGTGAACCGCGAACTTCTGCGTCGGCACGGTGTGGTGCAGCCGTTCTTCGACGACAGCGATCTGTGGTTCGTCGATCCTCAGCTCCCGTCGCCCTCGCCGATCGCGACACTCGCATCGGCGGTGACGCCCGCGCGGCGACTGGCTCTGCTCGCGCATGTCGACGGAGCCGACCTGCGGCGGCCGGCGGACCCGGACCACAGCGACGCGGAGTCGGCGCTCGCGCCTCTCGCCCGACTTCTCGATCTGCTCGGCACGGTCGGCATGGCGCAGGACGCGACGACCGGGTGGCTGCCGGAGGCCGAGAGCGACCGACTCGTGCGCTCGCTCGGGTGGGGCGGAACGCCCGACGAGGTGCGATCACGAGGCGACGCGCTGGTCTCGTTCGCCAGGCGCGCGAAGCTCATCCGTCGCTTCAAGGGGCGGGTGGTCGCGACCGCTCTCGCCCGCGCGCTGCGTGTCGCCTCTCCGCGCACGCTTCGGATACTCGCCTCGATGATCGTGGCCGGCGAGGGCGGGTCGCTCGATCTCCGGTCGACGCGGTCGCGGGCCGAGGAAGCGCTCGTGCTGCTCGCGATCGCGGATAGGACGGCGACGCACGTCGACGACCTTCCGGGTCTCGTCGTCGAGGGGTCCCGAGCCTTCGACGAGTCGGACGTGCGAGTGGACCTCGATGGTCGAGCCTCGTCGTGGGCGGGACTTCGGGGAGTGAGCGACGACGACGACGGGGCGGCGCGCACCGTCGAGCGCATCGCCCTTCTCTCCGCGACCGATGCGTATGGAACGATCACGTCTGCGATGCGGGAGGTGGCACGTCACGCGCTCATCCCGAGACTTCCGGAGGAGCGATGTGCACCGTAGATCTGTGTGGAAGAGTTCACGATGAGCCTCGATACGCGGTCGCTTCTATGCACTTTGCTCTCAGATTTTGCCGCGACCCCATATCGGGCGGATACTCATCCCATTCGCGCCGATCGTCTCGGCCGAGGAATCGACATGCACAGCACCCCTGCTCTCCCCTCTGAAACGACCATCGCCATCGTCGGCGCCGGGCGGCTCGGTGGTGTCCTCGCTCGGGCCCTCCACGCGGCGGGGGTGGAGATCGTCGGGCCACTGCGTCGAGGAGAGCCCATCCCGCCGGTCGATCTCGCGATCCTGTGCGTGCCGGATGCCGCCATCCCCGCCGCGGCGGAGTCCGCCCGGGGGAGTGCGGCGCGCGTCGCCCACGTGTCGGGCGCCACCGGGCTCGGCGACGTCGATCTCAGCATCCATCCGCTGCAGACCTTCACCGGCACGGAATCGCCCACGGTGTTCTGTGGAGTGGGGGCCGCGATCGACGGCCGCACCGCCGACGATCGGGCGCGTGCCGCGTGGCTTGCGACGACCCTCGGCCTGGTCCCCTTCCGCGTCGACGATGCGCACCGAGCGAGCTATCACGCGGCCGCGTCGTTCGCCTCGAACTTCGTGCTCACCGTGCTCGACGCGGCGGAGGAGCTCGCGGCGACCGCCGGGGTCGACCGTGCCCACCTCGCGCCGCTCGTGCGGCAGACCGTCGACAACTGGACGGTCTCCGGGGCCGCCGCCGCGCTGACCGGTCCGATCGCGCGCGGCGACGAAGAGACGGTGGCGCGGCAGCGCGCGGCATCCGCTCACCTCGCCCCGCTCTTCGATGCGCTCGCGGCATCGACGCGCGCGATCGCTCGCACCGAGCCCGGATCGGTGGTGGCCGTGCCCCGATCCGCGGTGGCCGCGCCCGGATCCGCGGTGGCAGCGCCCGGATCTGCGGCAGAGAACGAGGCGCACGCATGAGAACCCTCCGCACGGTCGCCGAGGTGCGCGCCGCGGTCCGCGAAGCCTCGGCAGCGGGCGAGACTGTCGGCCTCGTCCCGACGATGGGCGCCTTCCATGAGGGCCACCTCTCGCTGATGCGCGCAGCACGAGAGGAGAACGGCCTCGTGGTCGTGTCGCTGTTCGTCAACCCCACCCAGTTCGCGGCGAACGAGGACCTCAGCACCTACCCGCGCGACGAGACCCACGACGCCGCCCTCGCCGAGGCGGAGGGCGTCGACATCCTCTTCGCGCCCACTCCGAGCGAGATCTATCCCGACGGCTTCGCGACGAACATCCATGTCGCGGGCATCACCGAGGTCCTCGACGGTGCGAGCCGCGGACCCCACCACTTCGACGGCGTCGCCACGGTCGTCGCCAAGCTGTTCGGCATCGTGCGGCCCGATGTCGCTTACTTCGGGCAGAAGGATGCGCAGCAGGTGCTCGTCGTGCGCCGGCTCGTGCGCGACCTCGATCTCCACGTGCGCATCGAGGCGCGGCCGATCGTGCGTGAGCCCGACGGACTCGCGATGAGTTCGCGCAACGTGTACCTCGATGCAGATGCCCGCGCCCGGGCATCCGCCCTCAACCGGGCGCTCGCCGCCGCCGACGCCGCGCATCGGGCGGGGGAGCGCGACGGCATCCTCCCCGCTGCGACAGCCGTGCTCGCTGAGGCGGGCATCGATGTCGAGTACCTGGAACTCCGGGATGCAGAGACACTGCAGCCGGTCGCCCGAGCTGACCGCGATGCGCTGCTGCTCGTCGCCGCCCGCGTCGGCGCCGCCCGTCTCATCGACAACCACCTGCTGAAAGGCACCGCACCATGAGCGCGCACCCCGCCCCGCGCACCCGTCTGACCCTGAACGATCTGCGGACGAAGAGAGATGCCGGTGATCCGCTCGTGATGGTCACGGCCTACGACTTCCCCAGCGCGCAGATCGTCGAGGAGGCGGGGGTCGACCTGGTGCTCGTCGGCGACTCTGCGGCGATGACCGTGCTCGGCTACGACAGCACCGTGCCCGTCACGGTCGACGAGATGCTGATGCTCACGAAGGCCGTGCGTCGCGGGCTCGAGGCGCCGCTGCTCGTCGGCGATCTGCCCTTCGGGTCGTACGAGGCATCCGACGAGCTCGCGCTCGCGACCGCGCAGCGCTTCCTCAAGGAAGCCGGGGTCGACCTGATCAAGATCGAACGCGGAGGCACGACGGTCGACCGGGCGCGGGCGCTCGTGAACGCCGGCATCCCCGTCGTGGGGCATGTCGGGCTCACCCCGCAGACCGCGACGTCGCTCGGTGGGTACCGCGCGCAGGGGCGCACCGCCGACGCCGCGCTCGCCGTCATCGACGATGCGCTCGCCCTGCAGGACGCCGGGGTCTCGCTGCTCGTGATCGAAGCGGTCCCGTCGGCGGTCACCGCGGCGCTCGCGCCCCTTCTGCACGTTCCCCTGATCGGTATCGGAGCGGGGCCCGACGCCGACGGCCAGGTGCTCGTCTTCCACGACCTGCTCGGCATCCACGCCGGCGGGGCCGCCAAGTTCGTCAAGCGCTACGCCGACGTCCGCGGTGTCTCGGTCGCGGGAGTTCGGGCGTACGCCGACGAGGTGCGGTCGGGGGCGTATCCGGCATCCGCGCACGAGTACGCCATGCCGGCAGCCGAGGCTGCGCGGCTGCAGGAGATGCTCGCCCTGCGGTGAGGTGGCCCGTGGTGAGGTGGCCTGTGCCGGAGCCGCGCGGGGACTACTCCCGACGGCGCAGCCGCAGCACCAGGGCGATGACCGCGAGTGCGATCACGACGACCCCGTAGCCGACGCACACGACGCCGAGTCCGAACAGTCCGACCAGCATCCCGGCGATGACCGCGGGCACGCCGAAGGCGAGGTAGGCCAGCACGTAGATCACGGCGAACGTGTCGGCGCGGTCGGTCGCGGGGATGCGGGGAGCCAGCGAGGCGACGACCCCCGAGAACGCGGTGCCGAAGCCCATGCCGGTGATCGCGGTGGCGGCGAGGTAGAACGGCAGGGACGCGACGCTCAACGCCACGAGCGACAGAGCGGTGCCGGTCGCCAGAGCCGCCGTGCCGAAGACGACCGAGGTGCGCGGAGTGCGCGTGCGCAGCACGAACGCGGTGATCGCGCCGACTCCGGCGAGCATCGCGACGGCGAGCCCCTGCCACACGTGCGCCTCCCCGCCGAGCTCGGTGCGCACGATGTTCGCGCCGAGCGAGAGGAAGAGTCCGCCCGTCGCCCACCCCGCGATGACCGCGGGGGCTCCGCGCCAGAAGTCGGCGCGGATGCCGGCAGGCACCGACAGTCGGAAGCTCAGCGATCCCCATGCTCCGGGCCGCAGCGGTGCGGTCTCGGGGGCGAGGACGAACAGCGCCGCGAGCACGAGGTACACCACGGTCAACGGGGCGAACACGTCGAGCAGCGGCTGCCCGGTCACGTCGAGGGCGACGCCGGCGAGAAGCGCGCCGAGCGCGATTCCGATGCCGGGGCTGAGGGCATTCCAGAGGGCGGCGACCCGAGAGCGTCCGCCCGGGGCGAGGTCCAGGGCAGCGGCCGAGAGAGCGGAGATGAGCACGCCGCTGGCGGCGCCCTGGAGGATGCGGGCCAGCACGAGTGTGGCGACCGTATCGGCATGCCAGAACAGGATCATGCTGACGGCGAGCAGCAGCAGACCGCCGATCGCGACGGGGCGGCGCCCGACGTGGTCCGACAGCGACCCCGCCGACAGCAGTGCGAGCAGCAGAGCGATCGCGTACACGGCGAAGACGGCGCTGATGACGATCGCGTCGAACCCGATCTCGGACGCGAGCACCGGATAGAACGGCGACGGTGCGCTCGCCCCCATCATCATCGCGACCTGGGTCACGATCGCCAGGACGAAGCCGAAGCGGGGGCGTCGGATCTCCGCGCTCGTCGTCGTGGTGATCGGTGACGTGGTGATCGGTGACGTGGTGATCGGTGACGTGGTGGTCATGGGTGCTCCGCGCGGTGGGATCGGGTCTGGTGCTCGACATCATTGAGTTCGAGAATCATCGAACTATCGGAGCGTACTCGCCATCGCTCGATTGTTCAACTATTCTCGAACCATGCCAGGCGACCTCCCGCATCCGGACCGCTCCGAGATCCAGCTCACCGACGTACTCTTCGCCCTCAGCGACCCCGAGCGCCTGGCCATCACCCGGCAGCTCGCCGACGGACCGCTCGACATGGCCGCCTGTCACGCCACCGATCCGAATCTCCCCAAGTCGACCAAGTCGCATTTCATGAAGGTCCTGCGCGAGGCTGGCATCATTCGCAACGAGCCGCATGGTCGGCGGCGGATGCTGACGCTGCGGCGCGACGACCTGGATGCGCTGTTCCCCGGACTGTTGGAATCGGTGCTGCGGGGGTAGCTCGGCCGGGGATGGTCCGGTCCGGGGGTGGCGCATGGGTGTGGGGGTGTGTGGCTGTGAGCTGTGAGCTGTGAGCTGTGAGCTGTGAGCTGTGGGCTGTGGGCTGTGGGCTGTGGGCTGTGGGCTGTGGGCTGTGGGCTGCGGCTGTGAGCTGTGAGCTGTGTGGCCCTGCGTGGGCAGGTGTGGCCGCGTAGCGGCGTTGCTCTGAGTTGACTCGGAGTGGCATCGTCGGCGTGCGGCGTGCGGCGTGCGGCGTGCGGCGTGCGGCGTGCGGCGTGCGGCGTGTGGCGTGTGGCGTGTGGCGTGTGCGTGCTGCTTGGCGGCATGTCGGCGTGCGTGGGCGCAACCCGCATGCCGGCACCTCGGAATTCACTAGAACATAACTTCGAAACTAGGCATCTGGCGCGGTAAAATCGAGGCATGTCGAAGTTGTCCGCTCTCCACGAGGCGATGTCCCGCCTCGATGGATTGTGGGCTGACGCAGACGATGCCGCGGGCCTGCCCCGCGACCGTCTGATCGCGGTGCATTCCGCGACGGGTGAGCTGAGGCGGCTTCTCGACGCCGTCCATGCGGACGTCGCTGCAGTCATCTCTCAGGAGTCGCGCAGCGAGCTGGGCGCCGGCGGCCTCGCGAAGCAGCAGGGTTTCCGTTCCGCGGAGACGATGATCGCGGCGACGACGGGAGTGTCCCGGGTCGAAGCGACGCGCCTCGTCGCCGTCGGCGAGGCGACCGCCCCACGCACCGACATGCGGGGCTCTCGGCTGCCTGCTCGATACCCCGCCCTCGGCGAGGCGCTCGCGGCCGGTCGGCTCGGAGTGCAGGCGGCCGGGCTGATCGTCGCGCTTCTGGAGCGCTGCCGGATCGCGGCAGGAATTGACCGCATCGCCGAAGCCGAGCGGATACTGACCGATAAGGCTGCAGGACTCTCCCTCGACGATGTCCGCCGGCTCGTCACTCGCGCCGAGGCATGGCTGGACCCCGACGGACTGGAGCCGAAGGGCGAGGAGATGCGACGTCGTCGGTCACTGACCATGTTCGAGCGAGACGGGATGCTGCATCTCGATGCGCGGATCGACGTCGAGACCGCCGCGCCAATCGTCGCCGCGATCCGCGGGTACGTCACCGCGGCTTTCGCAGCGCGCAGGGATGCTCCCGACGCGGATGCACCCGATGCCGACCGCCGCACGGTGCCGATGCTCCAGGTCGACGCACTCGCACTGTTCTGTGCGCACGTTCTCGGATGTGAGGGGGAGAGTATGCCTCTCGCCGGGGCCACGGTGGTCGTGCGCATCGCCCTCGACGATCTGCAGGCCGGCACGGGCTGCGCCACCATCGACGGTTTCGACCAGAAGATCGGCGTCGGCGCGGCGAGGAGGATGGCTGCGAGCGGTGGCGTGATCCCCTGTGTGCTCGGCGGTGGCAGCGAGATCCTGGACTGGGGACGAGAGAAGCGGCTCTTCACTCGGGCGCAACGCCTCGCACTGGTCGAGAGAGATGGAGGGTGCGCGATGTGCGGGCTTCCTCCGCAGATGACAAAAGCGCATCACCTCCGATGGTGGAGCAGGGATCACGGTCCGACCGATCTGTCGAACGGAGTATTGCTCTGCGAGACGTGCCACCATCGGATTCACGACAACGGGTGGGAGATCCGAATCGACGGAAAAGGGGTCGCGGGCACGGTGTGGTTCATTCCGCCCGGATACGTCGACCCGGAGTGCAGACCTCGGCTCGGGGGCCGCGCGCGATTCGATGTGGCGGCATGAGCGACGCGCGGGCGCGCGGATGCCGTGTGGTGTCGGCGCGTGCTGTGGAGAGCGGTGCGGGCGTGCTGTGGAGAGCGGTGCGGGCCTGCTGTGTCGGCGTGGTGCGGATGCGCTCAGCGGAAGTACGATGCCCCGTTGAGGTCGAGTACGGTGCCCGAGGCCCATACAGCGGTGGGCGAGGTGAGATAGGCGACCGCATCCGCGATCTCCTCGGGCGTGCCGACGCGCCCGAACGGACTCTGACCGCGGATGCCGTCGCCCTCCGGGCCCGTCAGCGTGGCCGACTGGCGCTCGGTCGCGACCATGCCCGGGGCGACCGAGGTCACCGAGATGCCGTGCGGTGCGAGCGTGAGCGCCATCGACTGGCCGAAAGCCTGCAGCCCCGCCTTGGTCGCGGCGTATGCGGGGTGGTCGGCCTCGCCGCGGAACGCGCCGCGCGAACCGACATTGACGATCGATCCGCCGCTCCCGCGTTCGATCAGGTGCTGGGCCACGAGCAGCGTAACGTTCGAGGCGCCCAGCAGGTTCACGGCCACCATCTCCGACCAGGCCTGCTGCCACTGCGCGTACGGCACGGCGTCGGCGCGGTGCGTGTTCGCGGCGATCGGGGCCACGGCCGCGTTGTTCACGAGGATGTCGAGCGAACCGAGTGCGGCGATCGCCTCCGTCACCACCCGCTGTGCCTCGGACGGGGTGCCGAGATCTCCACCGACGATGGCGTGACCCGAGCCCTCGAGCGACGTCAGGGTCTCTTCCGCGGAGGCGCGATCGCGTCCGTAGTGCACCACGACACGGTCGCCGCGGCGCGCGAACACCTGCGCGATCGCCCGGCCGATACCGCGGGAGCCGCCGGTGATCAGCGCATTCGCCATCTCAGGACGCGATCTGCGCGTGACCGGGGGCATGCACGGTGGCAGGCGCGGCGGGCTCCACCTCGGCCCACACCGCGTCGAGCGACAGGTGCAGTACACCCGCGATCGCCGCGATCGTCGAGAACGCCGGGGTGGCCACGCGGCCCGACTCGATCTTGCGGAGCGTCTCGGGAGACACGCCGGCGTCGAGGGCGACGCTCAGCATCGAGCGCTCGCCGCGCGCGCGACGCAGCAGGGCTCCCAGGCGCTCGCCGCGCTCGACCTCGGCGGGAGTGAGGGGCATCCGAACCATCATGTGCCGATTCTAATACCGAGATAGTATTACCGGGATAGTTATTGGATTCGCATGAATCGGAGAGCACCATGATCGAGATCCTCGACAGCGACCAGCTGGGCCGCGCGCGGGATGCCGGCGCGCTGGTCGGCCGCATCCTGCAGACGCTGAAGGTGCGGGCGCGCGTGGGGGTGAACCTGCTCGAGCTCGACCGGTGGACGAAGCGCATGATCGAGGATGCCGGGGCGACGTCATGCTACGTCGACTACGCCCCCTCGTTCGGCCGTGGGCCCTTCGGTCATCACCTCTGCACCGCCGTGAACGACGCGGTGCTGCACGGGATGCCGCACGACTACGCCCTACGAGACGGAGACCTTCTCACCCTCGATCTCGCCGTGACCCTGCGCGGAATCTCGGCCGATGCCGCGATCAGCTTCGTGGTGGGAACCACGGCGGCATCCGCGGACCTGGCGATGATCGACGCGACCGAACGCGCGCTCGCCGCCGCCATCGCCGTGGCCCGCCCCGGCGCCCGCATCGGCGACCTCTCGGAGGCGATCGGCGCGGTGCTCAGCGCGGCCGGGTATCCGATCAACCTCGAGTTCGGCGGCCACGGTATCGGATCGACCATGCATCAGGATCCGCACATCGCCAACGACGGCCGTGCCGGTCGCGGATACCGACTGCGCCCCGGCCTGCTGCTCGCGATCGAGCCGTGGGTCATGGCCGATACCGATCTGCTGGTGACCGACGCCGACGGATGGACCCTGCGCAGCGCGACGGGCTGCCGCACCGCCCACACCGAGCACACGATCGCGATCACGGATGCCGGCGCCGAGGTGCTCACGCTCGCCCCGTGAGCGCCCGCCGATGCCGATCCCGATCCGCAGGCAGCGCGATCCCGATCCGCACGCAGCGCGCGCTACTTCTTCGGCGATCCGCTCCGCAGGCGACGGGCTGTGCGGCCGGCGAGATCCTTGAGGCGACCGCCCGGCCACTGGCGGCGCAACTCCACGCCGCCGTCACGGCCGACCACCGGGGTGCAGGTGCGCCCGGCGAGCAGCGGCGAGCGTCCCGCCGCGGCGAGCGTCGCGGCATCCGCAGTCAGGGGCACGTCGAAGGTCCAGCCGGCTCGACGCACCGCCACGAACAACGGCGCACCGGTCGATCGGTCGTCCCGGTCGAACACCTTGAGCGGGTCGAGCGCGACCTTCACGGCGTCGAGCTTGCGCGGATGCGTGCCCGAGATGTGTCGTTCGACACCTGCCGCGGGATCGCGCAGCACCAGTCCGACCCGATCGTTCTGCAGCTCCTTCTTCGCCTCGAGCAGAGCGGCCGGCAGCCCGTCCACCGCCACGGGCAGCGACGTCAGCACCCCGGTGCCCGGCTCGAACACCAGCGCATCCCGTCCCTCGTGTGTGATCGACACCGCGAGCGTCAGGTGGAGTCCGCCCCCGCGAGACCACCGCGCCGAGGTGACGACGGCGCGACACTCCAGGTCGTCCTCGAAGCGGGCGTAAGTCAGCAGATCCGCCCGGCGGTCGGCCCGCAGCAGAGCGGCGCGGATCCGGTTCGGGAACGACAGGCCTCCGTCGACGCCCGGCCCGAATCGCCGCTCGGCGAGGGGAGCGACCACGTCGAGCAGGCGTTCGCGATAGTCGTCGGGGTAGCGGACCATCTGCCTGCCGGTGAGCCGCTTCAGGACCTTGCCGCGGAACCAGTGCCGCAACAGGCGATCGCGAAGGCGGCCGGGCTCGGTGTACCGCTCGACCAGATCGAGCACGGCCTCGAGGTGCGGGTAGTACGACTCGGGCTCGATCCGCGCTGCGCTCGCGCTGCCCGGTTGCTTCACCCAGGCGTAGCAGGGCCGGCTCGCGAGGATCGAGATCTTCGACGCCTCGAAGTACGCGCGCATGACGAACAGGTGGTCTTCGAGCCGCACCTTGCCGTCGGGGAAGCGGATGCCCTTCTCACGCAGGAACGCCGTGCGGAACATCTTGTGCGGGGTGAGCATCTCGAGCAGCGGGTCGTCGCCGAGGCGAGCGTTCGGGATGTCCTTGCGGAAGATGCGTGCGGGCAGTCGGCGGCCGATGCCCATCTCCTTGCCGAGGATCACGTCGGACCCGTGCAGATCGGCGTAGTCGCACAGCGCCTCGAGCGCGCCGTCGTACAGCCAGTCGTCCTGATCGACGAACTGGATGTAGGTGCCGCGCGCATCGTCGATGCCGTGGTTGCGCGGAGTTCCCGGCCACCCGGAGGGGGCGAGGTAGGCCACGCGGATGTACGGGCGGTCACGCGCGATCTCGACCAGCCGCGCGGCGGTCTCTTCGCCCGAACCGTCATCGCACAGCAGCACCTCGAACCGGGAATGGTCGAGAGTCTGCCGGTCGAGCGAGGCGATCAGGTCGTCGAACGATGCGCCCGGCTTGAAGACGGGAACGACCACGCTCACGCGGAGAGAGGCGGGTGCGGGCGCGGCGGCGGCAGAATTCGACATCGAAGGTAGTAAAGCACCCCCACCTGCACGACGCACGACCCTTGCGCACAGGAAGACGCCGTGCAGGTGGCGGGGAATTCCCACCCCGCGCACAGGGTTAACGATATATCGTTGACTATCGCTCACTACACCCGGGAGGTCATCATGAACAACGCATTCCCCTCGAACCCGTTCGGTGGATCCGGCTTCGGCGCGGGCCCCGGCGGACCCGCATCCGCGATCTTCGACGCGATGGACCAGCTCCGCAAGTCGTTCGAACAGCGCCCCAGCGGCGGCTCCCGCATGGCCAAGGGCGACGTCCGCACCGCGGTGCTCTCGCTCCTCGCCGAGCGGCCCATGCACGGCTACCAGATCATCACCGAGATCGCCGATCGCAGCGGCGGAACCTGGAAGCCCAGCGCCGGCTCCGTGTACCCCACCCTGCAGCTGCTCGCCGACGAGGGCCTGATCGAGGCCGACGAGCAGAACGGTCGCAAGACCTACTCGCTCACCGAAGCCGGCCGCGCGGTCGCGTCCGAGCACACCGAGACCCGGGCTCCGTGGGAGCCGCAGCACAAGGGCGAGGGCGCGCACGACAACCCCCGGTACTCCGCACTGCCGAAGTCGGGCGTCGACCTGGCCGCGGCCGCGGCGGCCGTCGGACGCAGCGGCAGCACCGAGCAGGTGCAGCAGGCGGTCGACATCCTCGACGAGGCCCGCCGTAGGCTGTACTCGATCCTCGCTCAGGACTGATCGCACACGAACCAGGGACGACATATGACGGATGCTGCGGCGCAGGGCGCCCATCGTGCCCGGTACCGCCGCATCCTGTCGTTCGCGGCGCGCGAGCTCATCAAGATCTGGTGGTTCGAGCTCATCCTGCCCCGCGTGGGATTGCGCTCGGTCGCCGAGCGCACCCGCTCTTCGCGCATGCAGCGCTTCGCGAGGCGGTTCCACGTTCTCGCGGTGGAGCTGGGCGGCCTGATGATCAAGGTCGGCCAGTTCATGTCGTCGCGTCTCGACGTGCTGCCGCCGGAGATCACGAAAGAACTCGAGGGCCTGCAGGATGAAGTGCCGCCCGTGCCCTTCGCCGACATCCGACGCGCGGCGGAGGCCGAGCTCGGGCGCCCGCTCTCCCAGGCGTTCGCGTGGTTCGACGAGACGCCCGTTGCTGCGGCATCCCTCGGTCAGGCGCATCGTGCGCGCCTGACCGCGCAGGATGCCGCCGACACCGGTCTCGGGCACGTGGTCGTCAAGGTGCAGCGCCCCGGCATCGACGAGATCGTCGCCGTCGATCTGGCGGTCCTGCGCCGTGTCGCGCGCTGGCTCACCCGGGTGCGGCTCGTCGCCGACCGCGTCGACGCCCCGGGGCTCATCGAGGAGTTCGCGGTCACGAGCCTTGAGGAGATCGACTACCTGCACGAGGCGGCCAGCGCCGAACGGTTCCGCGAGAACTTCGCCGGCGACGCGCGCATCGGTGCGCCCGAGATCGTGTGGGAGCGTTCGACCCGTCGCGTGCTCACCCTCTCCGACGTGACGGCGATCAAGATCAACGACGTCGAGGCGCTGCGGGCGGCCGGCATCGATCCGTCCGAGGTCGCCGACGTGTTCGCCGAGGTCATGTTCGACCAGGTGTTCACGCACAGCTTCGTCCATGCCGACCCGCACCCCGGCAACATCTTCGTGACTCCCGTCCCGTCGTCGACCACGGGCCGGAACTTCCGCCTCACGTTCATCGACTTCGGGATGATGGCCGAGGTTCCCGACAACCTGCGCGCGGGCCTGCGCACCCTGCTCATCGCGGTCGCCGGTCGTGACAGCAAGGGGCTCGTGGCCGCCGCGCAGGAGATCGGCGTGCTGCTGCCGTCGGCCGACACCGCCGAGCTCGAGCGCGCGCTCCGGGCGCTGTTCGCCCGGTTCGGGGGCATGGGCTTCGCGGAGTTGAGCACCGTCGATCCGCGCGAGTTCGCGGACTTCGCCGACGAGTTCGGCGACATGGTGCGCTCGCTCCCCCTGCAGCTCCCCGAGAACATGCTGCTGCTGATCCGCGCGGTCTCGCTCACCTCGGGCATGTGCTCGAGCCTGGATCCCACGTTCAACGTGTGGGATGCCGCCGAGCCGTACGCCGGCCGTCTGCTGCGCGACGAGTCGGGCAATCTGATGCAGGACATGGCGCAGCAGGCGATGGAGACCATGGCGGTCACCTACGGCCTGCCGAAGAAGATCGACGCGATCATCACCCGGGTCGACGACGGCAACGTCACCTTCGACACCTCGCGTCTGGAGAGGCGGCTCGACCGGCTCGAGGGCATCGCGCGCCGCATCGGCTCGGGCGTGCTGTTCGCGGCGATGCTGGTCGGGGGAGCGCTGCTCGTGCCCTCGATCCCGCCGCTCGGGATCACGCTCATCTGCGTCTCGGCGCTGCCCCTGCTGCACGCGGTCTTCGCGGGCGTGGGGCGTCGTACGCCGCGCTGATGCCGCGCTGATGCCGCGATGATGCCGCGCTGATGCCGCGCTGATGCCGCCGGGCGGGCCGGTGCGCTCCGCCCGGGCATGGGAGAATCGATTCTCATGGGCACACCGAACGATGAGTCATCTGAGAGTTCCGCAGCCCACGTGACGGCGAGCACGCCGACGACGGGCACCGTGAGAGCAGCCGAGACCGCACGCAAGATCGTGCGCGACATCGCCGCCGTACCTCCACCGCCCAGCGTGCACCCCGCTCTCATCCCCGGGGTGTCGGTGGAGGAGACGGGACGCACCTACCGCACCGATCCGCTCGTCTTCGGATCCGCGGCCGCCTTCACCGTCGCCTTCATCGCCTGGGGCGTCTTCGCCGGCGACAATCTCGCGGGCACCACCTCGACGGTCCTCGCGTGGGTGGTCGAGTACTTCGGCTTCTTCTTCACGACGATCGCCACCGTCATCCTCGTGTTCATGCTGTTCGTCGGCTTCAGCCGGTACGGGCGGATCCCCCTCGGCCGTGACGACGAAGAGCCCGAGTTCTCGATGTTCTCGTGGATCTCGATGCTGTTCGCCGCGGGCATGGGCATCGGTCTGGTCTTCTGGGGCGCGGCCGAGCCGCTGACGTTCTTCGAGAGCCCGCCGCCCGGCACCGTCGAGGCGAGCACCCTCGACGCGATGCACACCGCACAGGCGCAGGTGCTGTACCACTGGGGCCCGCAGGCGTGGGCGTTCTACGCGCTCGTCGGAGGCGCGATCGCCTACGGCGCCTTCCGCCGCGGACGCACCCCGCTGATCTCGTCGATCTTCGCCCCGCTCCTCGGCGAGGGCCGCACCGCGGGACCGCTCGGACGCACGATCGACATCTTCTCGATCATCGTCACCCTCTTCGGCACCGCCGCCTCGCTCGGACTCGGCGCCCTGCAGATCGGCCACGGCGTCGAGATCGTCAGCGGCATCGGCGAGCTCGGCAACGGCGTGCTCATCGCCGCGATCGCCGTGCTCACCGCCTGCTTCATCGCCTCGGCGGTGTCGGGGGTCTCCAAGGGCATCCGCGCACTGTCGAACATCAACGCGGTCGTCGCGCTGCTGCTCGCGTTCTTCGTCTTCTTCGTGGGACCGACGCTGCTCATCCTCAACGTCATCCCCTCGGTCGCCGTGCAGTTCCTCGGCGACCTGCCCGAGATGATCGGCCGCTCGGCTTCGCAGGGCGACGAGGCGCAGGCGTTCCTGTCGAGCTGGACGATCTTCTACTGGGCGTGGTGGATCTCGTGGTCCCCGTTCGTGGGGATGTTCATCGCCAAGATCTCGCGCGGTCGCACGCTGCGCCAGTTCGTCTCGGTCGTCATCGTCGTGCCCGCGGTCATCTCGCTGGTGTGGTTCGCGATCTTCGGGACGACGGCGATCCAGCAGCAGATGGACGGCGCGAACCTCACGGTCGATCCGCCGGAGGAGGTGCTCTTCGGTGTCCTCGAGAACCTGCCGTTCCCGTTGATCACCAGCATCGTGCTCATCCTGCTGATCGCGATCTTCTTCATCACCGGGGCCGACTCGGCCTCACTCGTGATGGGCACGCTGTCGCAGCAGGGCCGGCCGGAACCGTCTCGGTGGGTCGCGGTCGTGTGGGGCGTGCTGGTCGGCGTCATCGCCGCGGTGCTCCTCGTCACCGGTGAGGAGGGCGCGGGCCTGAGATCGCTGCAGAATGTGACGATCATCGCCGCGCTGCCGTTCGCGGTGATCATGGCGTTCATGATGGTCGCGTTCATGAAGGATCTGCGGCGCGATCCCCTCATCCTGCGCGACCGCTATGCCCGCATGGCCGTGCGCCACAGCGTCATGGCGGGCCTCGAGGAGTACGGCGACGACTTCGCCCTCGTGCCCGTCGAGTACGACCACTCCGAAGACGACCTCGCCTGGATCGACGAGGCCGAGGTCGACGACAGCCTCGCCGAGGTCTACGCGACGGCGACCGAGGCGATCGACATCATCCCGGATGCCGGCACGCTCGCCGGTGCGGATGCCGGTTCCGATGGCGCTGCGGATTCCGGCGCCGACCCGGACGGCCTCGCCGAACGCCCCTCCTGACGCCGGGTGCGAAACTGGCCCCGCACGCTGCTTCGGCTCGGTGCGGGGTCAGAAACGCATCCGATTCAGCTGTTTCCGGTGCGAAAGTGGCCCCGCCTGGGTCGGGGGTGCGGAACTGGCCCCGCCTGGATCGGGGGTGCGGAACTGGCCCCGCACGCCTTCTGGATGCGACGTTTGCCCCCGCGCACGGCTTCGGCTCGGTGCGGGGTCAGAAACGCATCCGATTCAGCTGTTTCCGGTGCGAAAGTGACCCCGCCTACCGTCCGGTGCGGAACTGGCCCCGCCTACCCGGCGGGATGCGAAATCGACCCCGCCGGATCGCGGGCGCGCTCTACGCCGCCGGAGCGGGGAGCGAGTCAGTCCGCGGCGACGGTTTCGACCGGCACCGCGGCGGCGTCGGTGATCCGGGCCGCCATGCCCGCGAAGATGAATCCGTGGAAGGGCAGCACCCCGAGCCAGTACATCCGGCCGAGGAGTCCGCGAGGGAAGAAGACGGCACGCTGCTCGTAGCGCGACCCGTCGCCGTCGGGCAGCGCCCGCAGTTCGAGCCACGCCTCGCCTGGAACCTTCATCTCGGCCCGCAGCCGCAGCAGGCCTCCGCTCGCGGCCGAGGACTCGGTCACCCGCCCCGGTTCCTCGACGGCTTCGACGCGCCAGAAGTCGATCGCGTCACCGACCCGCGCCTCGACCTTGCTGCGACGTCCACGGCGCAGACCCACACCGCCGACGAGCCGGTCCATCCAGCCGCGCACGGCCCAGAGGAACTTCGAGGAGTACCACCCGTTCGACCCGCCGATGCCGATGATCACGCGCCACAGACCATCGACGGGCGCCGCAGTCTTGAGCTCGCGGGTGTCGGTGAACACCGTGCGACCCGCCCATTCGGGGTCGCTGGGCAGGGGGTCGCTCGGCGCCCCCGAGACCTCGGCATCCTGCCAGCTCGTCTCGATCGTGTCGGCGTCGACGCGACCCAGCGCGAGCGACACGGCCGTGCGATACGGGGTCAGCCCGCCGTCGGGACGGGGGATGAGGTCGTCGATCGCGTGGTCCTTCACGATGCACTCGTTCTGCAGCGAGGCGACGAGGGGGCGGGCGATCGACCGGGGCACCGGCGTGACCAGGTTCACCCAGTGCGATGCCAGACCGGGCGTCAGCACCGGCAGCGCCGCGATCGCCCGCTGCCGCAGCCCCGCCTCGAGCGCGTAGCCGTTCATCATCTGGCCGTAGCGCAGCACGTCGGGGCCGCCGATGTCGACCGCGGTATTCACGTCGTCATCGACGCGGGCAGCGCCGAGCAGATAGTGCAGCACGTCGCGCACGGCGATGGGCTGGATGCGGTTGCGCACCCACTTCGGTGCCGGCATGTACGGCAGCACGTCGGTGAGGTGCCGGATCATCTCGAACGACGCCGACCCCGAGCCGATCACGACGCCGGCCTGCAGCACCAGCGTCGGCACACCGGACTCGAGGAAGATCTCGCCGACCCGCACGCGTGAGCGCAGGTGCGGTGACAGCTTCGCATCCTCGGGGTGCAGGCCGCCCAGATACACGATCCGCCGCACGCCGGCCTTCGCCGCGGCATCCGCCACGGTCGTCGCCGCCTGCTCGTCGCTCTCTTCGAAACCCTTGCCGGCGCTCATGGAGTGGATCAGGTAGTAGACCACGTCGATGTCCGCCATGGCCGCGGCCACGGCATCCGCATCGTCGGCCGAGCCTTCGACGATCTCGGATTCCGGGCCCCAGGGGAACGATGCCGCGCGTGCGGCATCGCGGGCCAGAACCCGCACGCGGTAGCCGGCATTGAGCAGGCGTGGGGTGAGGCGTCCGCCGATGTAGCCGGTGGCGCCGAGGACGAGGACGCGAGGGGCGGCTCCGTCGTCGTGGGGGAGGGCGCGCAGCGCCTCTTCGTGCCCGGTGGGCTGGGTGAGCTCCGTCATGTTTCGAGAGTAGGCCGGTCCGGCCGAATTATCGCTAGGGTGACAAATCACTAGCTCACCTAGTAATCTTTACCGCGAGGAAGGTGATCACATGTCCAGGGCAACGAATTCCCCCACCCGCGTCTCCCCAGATTCTTTCGACGCATCGTCTGCGCTCTCGACGGCGGTCAGCCTCGCACCGTTACCCGCCAGCGAGGCTGTGGGGCGCGCGACCGGTGTCGGACGCGCGCCCCTGACCGCCGCGGCACGCCATGGGGCTTGGCGTGCCGCGGCACTGGTCGCACTGATCGCCGCGGCGACGATGCCGCTCATGATGGCGGCCACGTTCGGCCTCCCCCTCTGACTCCCCCAGACCACCGCAGAGAAGAGAAAGGATCCCCCATGGGACTCGATGACAAGATCAAGAACGCCGCTCAGGACCTCGCCGGCAAGGCGAAGGAGACCGTCGGCAAGGTGACCGACAACGAGAAGCTCGAGGCCGAGGGCCGCGCGGACCAAGCCAAGGCCAACGTCAAGAAGGCCGGCGAGAACGTCAAGGACGCTCTCAACTGAGAACGGTCTGCACCGAGCGGGGAGGCGACGAGAGTCGCCTCCCCGCTCCATGTCCGGCCCGAATACCGGGACCGGCCACCACGAGAGAGATGATTGACGGCATGTCCGATCCCTTGAAGAACCAGGCCCCGACCCTGTGGCAGCGACTCCTGCGTCGTCTGCGACCGGTGAAGGACGAACCGCGACGCCTCACGGTCGAGGACGTCACCGTGGTCGACCGCCCGATGCTGCGCCGCGCCGTCGCCGGCACCGTGGTCGGGAACCTCATGGAGTGGTACGACATCGGCGTGTACGGCTATCTCGCCGTCATCATCGGGCGGGCGTTCCTGCCGGATGCCTCCGCCGGGGCTCAGTCGCTCTTCTCTCTCGGCGTCTTCGCGGTGACCTTCGTCGCGCGCCCGCTCGGCGGCATCGTCCTCGGCCAGCTCGGCGACCGTCTGGGCCGACAGCGCGTGCTCGCGTTCACGCTCATCATGATGGCGGCGGCGACCTTCCTCATCGGCGTGCTGCCCGACTTCTCGGTCATCGGCGTCTGGGCGCCGATCCTGCTGATCGTGCTCAAGCTCGCGCAGGGCTTCTCGACCGGCGGCGAGTACGCCGGCGCCACCACGTTCATCACCGAGTACGCACCCGACAAGCGTCGCGGCTTCTACGCGTCGCTGCTCGACCTCGGCTCGTACATGGGCTTCGCGATCGGCGCCGCCTTCGTCTCGATCCTCCAGCTCACTCTCTCGGCGGAGACCATGCAGGGCTTCGCCTGGCGCATCCCGTTCCTCGTCGCACTGCCGCTGGGGCTCATCGCGATCTACTTCCGTCTCAAGATCGAGGACACCCCCGCCTTCCAAGAGGCGCAGGATGCCGCCGCGCGCGCATCCGACGAAGCGCAGGCCGCAGCGGATGCGCCGAAGGGCGTGCTCGCACTGATCCGTGCGTACTGGCGTGAGCTCCTCACGGCGTTCGTGCTCGTCGCCGCCGCGAACACCGTCGGCTACGCGCTGACCTCGTACATGCCGACCTATCTGACCGGAACCCTCGGCTACGACGAGGTGCACGGCACGCTGCTGACGCTGCCGGTACTGGTCGCGATGGCCCTGTGCATCCCGCTCACCGGCAAGCTGTCCGACCGCATCGGTCGCAAGAAGGTGCTGTTCGTCGGCTCGATCTCGGCGATCGTCCTCGCCGTCCCCGCCTTCCTGTTCATGATGCACGGCGAGATCTGGTCGACACTGCTCGGCCTCGCGCTGCTGGCGTTCCCGGTCACCTTCTACGTGGCGAACCTCGCCTCGTCGCTGCCCGCGCTCTTCCCGACGTCGTCGCGGTACGGCGGCATGGGCATCTCCTACAATCTGGCCGTCGCCCTGTTCGCCGGTACCGCACCGGTGGTCATGGAGGTACTGGTGCAGATGACGGGGTCGTCGCTCGCACCGGCCTTCTACGTCATCGGGACGTCGATCGCCGGCTTCATCGCGGTCGTCGTGCTCAAGGAGTCGGCGCGGCGTCCGCTGCCGGGTGCCATGCCGAGCGTGCAGACGCACGAAGAAGCCGTCGAACTCGTCGAGACGCAGGAGGACAACCCTGATCTCGATCTGGACGAGCTGTTCCCCGAGCGTCTCGCCGATGCGGAGGCCGAGGGCGAAGAGGCTGCCGAGAAGGCCTGAGTCGAGGGGGAGTCGGGGACGGGGAGTCGGGCTACTCGCCCGACTCCGACTCCGATTCCGACTCCTCGTGCGAGCGGATGACGTCGCGCAGCTCCTGATCGAGATCGCTCGCCTCCTCGATCGCGGAGGTCATGCCGGCGAGGAACCGCGTCACGACGGCACGCTCCCTGTCGCTCATCTCGTCGACGAGCGCGAGCATCCGACGATGCATGGCGCCGAGGGTCTCGCGCACCTCGTCGTCGCTGCTGACCGTGGGGACGACGACGCCGGCCCGGCGGTCGGTGGGGTGCCGCTCGCGGCGGGCGTGCCCACCCTTCTCGAGCCGGTCGATCAGCGTCGTGGTCGATGCCGTCGAGATGTCGAGCATGCGCGCGATGTCGATCGGACGCACGATGCGCCCGGCGCGCTGCTCGCGCAGCAGGAACCGCAGGGCGACGAGATCGGTCTCGTTCATCTTCATCGAGACGCGCGTGCGAGCCCGCATGGCGGTCTCGGCTGATCGGTAGCGACGCAGCAGGTTCAGCACGTCGACGGTGCTGGCCGATTCGGCGTCCGGATACCAGTAGCCGGAACGGGTGAACTCTTCGGAGTTCTCCATCTCTCCATCTCCTCGTCGGTGCTCAGCGCCTCATGGGCGCAGGCCTCTATCTTGGCACCCGCGGGAGATACTTCGTACAGATATATAGCTAGCTCACCTGGTTACCTGGCTCCCGAGTAGTACAGTGGAAGTTTCAGGGGGTGTCGCATGAAGATGAATATCCACGTCCGCACGGCGAAGACCGACCTGGTCGCCCGTGTCGATGAACTCCGCCGTGCCGAAGCGCAGCTCGCGCGACGACTCGCGGCGGTCCGCGCACCCAATGACACCGACCGCGAGGCCATGCGGTACATCGTCGATGCCCCGGCCGATGCGCCGGCGACGCCCGGTGGACTCGCGGCCCACCTGAACGTGAGCACGGCGGCCGTCACGAGCCTTCTGCGTCGCCTTCGGGAGCGCGGGCAGATCGTGGTCGCCGCCCACCCCGACGACGCGCGCTCGAAGGTGCTCCGCCCGACGCTGCGAGACCTGCACTCACCGGCCGACGAGCTCACGCAGCGGGTCGAGGAGATCGAGAGCGAGTTCACCCCCGAGCAGGCCGAGGTCATAGGGCGCTTCCTGCGCCGCCTGATCGAGGAGATCGGCAAGATTCCCTAACGTGGGCTTTTATTTAGCTAGGTAACCTAGTAATCTATCTATCAAGCGAAGTCTTCGCCTGAAGGAGAGATCATGGGCCACCTGACCTACGGAAACACCGCCGAGCGCATCGAGATCGATGACCGCACGCTGACACATCTGCGCATGGTGGCCATGACCAAGCTGCGACGGAACGAGTCGTTCCCGCTCACTCTGGCGATGGACGACGGTGCGGTCGAGACGCTGTGGGTGCACGCCTCCATCCCGCTCCGGATCGCCATGGATCGTCCGTCGGCGATCGACCGTGCTCTGGTCACCGCGATGATGAACGCCGCGGGGTCCGGCGGTGGGCTCGACCTGACCCGTGACGAGTTCGCTCCCGCGGTGTCGGTCCGAACACCGCTGCACGCCATGAGCGCCTGAGGCAGGCGCCCTCCTCGAGCCGATTCTCGATGACGACGGGCGTGCTCGAGAGCGTGTAACGTCGTCGACATGACGACTGTCGAATCGATTCGATCTGCCGCTCCGGATCGCGCAACGACCCGAGCGCGCATCGCCGTCTCGGCGTTGTTCTTCACCAACGGGGCGCTGTTCGCCAACATCCTCCCGCGGTACCCCGAGATCAAGACGGCCCTCGAGCTCGACAACGTCGGCTACGGCCTCGCGATCGCCGCCTTCCCCGCGGGAGCGATAGCCGCGGCCCTTCTCTCGGCGGTGCTGATCCGCCGGTTCGGATCGGCGCGCATCGCCGTGTTCGGCACGATCGCGACCGCCCTCGGACTTCTCGCCGCGGCGCTGTCGCCCACCGGCATCCTCTTCGCGGTCGCCCTGCTGTGCGGCGGCGCCTTCGATGCGATCACCGACGTGGCGCAGAACGCCCACGGCCTGCGCGTGCAGCGTCGGTACGGTCGTTCGATCATCAACTCGTTCCACGCGATCTGGTCGATCGGTGCGGTCGTCGGTGGCGGAATGGCCGCCGCGGCCATCGCGCTGCAGCTGCCCCTCGGCGTGCACCTGGGAGTCTCGACCGCGGTGTTCGCGGCGGTGGCGCTCACGGCGCTGAGGTTCTGCCTCCCGGGGCACGACGAGGAGGCCGACGCTCAGGCCGTGGCCGAACCCGCAGAGGTCGCATCGTCGGTGCGCCGCGGTGTCAGCCCGCGGATCGTGCTGATGGTGATCGCGCTGACACTGATCGCCATGGCCGGAGCGATCGCCGAGGATGCGGGGAACTCGTGGGCGACCCTCTACCTCTCGGAGTCGCTCGGCGCCGCTGCCGCGATCGCGCCCCTCGGCTTCATCGCCCTCGTGGGCGCCCAGTTCATCGGGCGGATGCTGGGCGACGGGATGACCGACCGCTTCGGACAGCGAGCCGTGGCCGTCGTCGGCGGCCTGATCGCGGCGGTCGGCATGACCCTCGCGCTGATCTTCCCCAGCGTCCCCGGCACGATCGCGGGCTTCGCGGCCATCGGCTTCGGGATCGCGACCCTCATCCCCGCCGCCATGCACGCCGCCGACGAGCTGCCGGGGCTGCGCCCGGGGGTCGGTCTGACGGTCGTGTCGTGGTTGCTGCGGCTGGGCTTCCTGCTCTCCCCGCCGGTCGTCGGATTCATCGCCGACACCCATAGCCTGCGGGCCGGGCTGATCGTCGCGCCGGCGGCGGCCCTGGTCGCGGTGCTGCTCGCCGGGGCGCTGGCGGCGCGCACGCCGAGGTAGTCCCGGACGTCCGGGATCCGGGCTGCTGACGTGTCGACCCTGGGTCCGGATGCAGGAGCGGGGCACGGATGCAGGGCCGGTCGGCCCCGGTGGTCCGGCATCCTGCGAACGGGCTACCGGCACCGGCCGCCGGGCCACCGGCATCCGCGACTCAGAGGGCGGTGTAGCCGCCGTCGACGAGGTGGTAGCTGCCGGTGATGAAGCTCGCGGCGTCGCTGGCGAGGAACGCGATGAGGTTCGCGACCTCGTCGGCCTGGCCGAGGCGCCCGATCGGGTGCTTGCTGACGAGGAACTCCTTCGCCTCGTCGCCCATGGTCGCGAGCAGCGGGGTGTCGATGAATCCGGGACCGACCGAGTTCACGCGCACGCCCTGGGCGGAGTACTCGAGGGCGGCCGACTTGGTCATGCCGACCACCGCGTGCTTGGCCGCGACGTAGGCGGGGGAGCCGGCGAAGCCGACGCTGCCGAGGATCGACGCGATGTTCACGACCGACCCGCCGCCGTGGGCGAGGATCGACGGGATCTGCGCCTTCATGTTGCGGAACACGGCATTGAGGTTGATCGAGATGACCTTGTCCCACGCGGCGTCGTCGTACTCGGCGGTGGGGGCGGATGCTCCGCCGATGCCGGCGTTGTTGACGCCGATGCGCAGCGGGGCGAGCGAGTTCGCGAGCTCGACCGACGATGCGATCCACTCGACGTCGGTGGCGTCGCCGACGGAGGCCTCGGCGATGCCGCCGGCGGCGCGGATCTCCTCGACGACCGCGTTCGCGTGTTCCGCGTTCAGGTCGTTCACGACGACGGATGCGCCGTTCCGGGCGAGCAGCAGAGCGGTCGAACGACCGATTCCGCTTCCCGCTCCCGTCACGATCGCCGAGCGGTTCGAGACGTCGTACTGAGCCACGGGTGGCTCCTCTCCTGGACGGTCGCGGTGCCGGGAGATCTTCTCGGACGGTCCGTCCTCCTCTCCAGAGTACGCCCGTCGCACGTGGATGGATGCGCGTGAATGGAATTCTCCGGATGCCGACTTCTCTTCCCGGATGCAGGTTTGTTAGCCTTACCTAACCGGCCCCGCCGCCTCTCCCGCAGATCCCTGAAAGGTCTTCGCCGTGCCCGCACGCCTCCGCCGCCCCCTGGTGTCCGCCCTCGCCGTCTCGGCGACAGCCGTCCTCGTGCTCACCGGATGCTCCGCCCCCGACCCCGCGCCCGCCGATGCCGCGGCCTCCGGCGAGTCCGCCGGCACGCACGCCGTCGAGCACGCGCGCGGGACCACCGAGGTCCCCGACGACGTCGAGCGCGTCGTGACCCTGGAGCCGCTGGAGCTCGACACCGCCGTGGCCGTCGGCATCACACCGGTGGGTGCGGCGGTCGCCTCGAACGTCGCGAGCACCCCGGCCTACCTCGGAGTCGACGGCGTCGAGGGCGTCGGCACGGTGCCCGAGCCCGACCTCGAGGCCATCGCCGCACTGAAGCCCGACCTGATCCTCGGCACGGAGGCCCGTCACTCGGCGCTCTACGAGCAGCTCTCGGCCATCGCCCCCACGGTCTTCATCGAGACCCAGGCCGACCCGTGGCGCGACAACGCGCAGCTCATCGGCGAGGCGCTGAACCGCGAGGACGAGGTGTCCGACCTGCTGGCCGCCGTCGACGAGCGGTGCGAGGGCCTCAGCGACGAGTACGCGGTCGACGGAGAGACGGCGCAGCTCATCCGTCCGCGCGACGAGACGACCCTCAGCCTGTACGGTCCGGTGTCGTTCGCGGGCAGCCTGCTCGAGTGCGTCGGCTACACGATCCCCGACCAGGACTGGGCCGACGGTCTGCAGGCCGACATCTCGCCCGAGAACATCGTCGACGCGGCGGCCGACAACGTCTTCGTGACCGCGGCCGACGTCGACGACGAGTCGGCGATCCCCGCCGCGCTCACCCAGAACGCGGATGCCTTCGGCCGGGTGACCCTCGTCGACACCGCCTACTGGGTCTCGGGCGTCGGACCGAAGGGCGCGCAGGCCGTGCTCGACGACATCGAGAAGTATCTCGAAGCGAACCGGTGACCGCGGTCTCCGCGGCGGGACCGACCGCGGCCCCGCTGCCGCGACGTGCGGCACGGGCAGCGACAGGCACGATCGTCCTGTGCGGCGCTCTCGTGCTGGCTGTGCTGCTCTCGCTCACCGTGGGGGCGAATCCGCTCTCGCCCGCCGCGGTGTTCGACGCGATGGCCGGTCGCGGCACCACTGAGACGAACTTCGTGCTGTTCGAGCTGCGCATCCCCCGCACCGCGGTCGGCCTCGTCGCGGGAGCCGCTCTGGGCGTCGCCGGCGCGCTCGTGCAGGCCTTCACCCGCAACCCGCTCGCCGATCCCGGCATCCTGGGCGTCAATGCGGGAGCAGCGGTGGCGGTCGCGCTCGGGGTGGCATTCCTCGGGCTCCGCGATGCCTCCGAGTTCATCTGGCTGGCGTTCCTCGGAGCGCTCGTGGTGACGGTCGCCGTCTACCTCGTCGGGTCGGCCGGCCGCGGCACCGCCGATCCCCTCCGGCTCACCCTGGCGGGGGTGGCGCTCGGGGCCGTGCTGTCGGGCATCACCACCGGCCTCACGCTGAGCGACCCGGACGCGTTCGAGGCGATGCGCAGCTGGAACGCGGGTTCGCTGCTCGGCAGCGGGCTCGGCGACCTCGTTGCGGTGCTCCCCTTCGTGGTCGTCGCGCTGCTGATCGCTCTCGTGCTGGCGGCGGGCCTGAACGCGGTGAGCCTCGGCGACGACGTCGCGCGCGCACAGGGCGCCAACGTCATCGGCATCCGCATCGGCGTGATCGTGGCGGTCACCGTGCTGGCCGGTGCCGCGACCGCGATCGCCGGGCCGATCTCGTTCGTCGGGCTGATGGTGCCGCACGTGATCCGGTGGACGTTCGGGGTGGATCAGCGACTCATCATCGCGCTGTCCGCGGTACTTGCTCCCGTGGTGGTGCTGCTCTCCGATGTTCTGGGGCGAGTGATCATCGCGCCGGCGGAGGTGCCCGTCGGCATCGTCACCGCGCTGGTGGGCGCGCCGGTGCTGATCGCCCTCGCCCGACGCGGGAAGGCGCGTGCACTGTGACCGTCCTCCGCCGGCCATCCCTCCGCACGCCGTCACCCCATCCGTCCCCCCTCAGAGCCTCCCGCCGCGTTCTCGTGCGGATCGGCCCGGTGGTGCTGCCCGTCCGCGTGCGCAGCCTGCTGGTCGCCGCGATCTCGCTGCTCGCCCTCGCCGTGCTGTTCGTCCTGTCCCTGGGCCTGGGGTCGTTCCCGCTCGCGCCCGACGAGGTGGTGCGCATCCTGCTCGGAGGCGGCGAGCCGATCGACCGCACGGTCGTCTGGGACTGGCGGATGCCGCGGGCCCTGGCGGCCATCGCGGTGGGCGCCCTGCTCGCGATCGCCGGTGCGCTCTTCCAGACCGTCACCCGCAATCCGCTCGCGAGCCCCGACATCCTCGGGTTGTCGAACGGGGCCTTCACCGGAATGCTGCTCGCTCTGGTCTTCGTCTCCGCCAGCCTGCCGGCCCGCACGATCGGGGCGCTCTGCGGCGGTCTCGCCGCCGCCGCGGTGATCTGGCTGCTCGCCGTGCGAGGCGGCGTGCAGGGGTTCCGGCTCATCATCGTGGGCATCGGCGTCTCGGCGATGCTCGCCTCGCTGAACACCTGGATGCTGCTGCAGATCGAACTCGACACGGCGATGTTCGCCTCGGCGTGGGGCGCGGGATCTCTCAACGGGGTGACCGCCGCGGGCCTGGGCGCGGCGGTGCTCTGCGCCGTGCCGTTCGTGGTCGCGGCCGCGCTCCTCCCGCCGCGCCTGCGCCAGCTCGACCTCGGCGACGATGTCGCTTCGGCGACCGGATCCCGCCCCGCGCTGGTGCGCACCCTGGCGCTGCTGATCGGCGTCGTCCTCGTCGCGGCGGCCACCACCGTCGGCGGCCCCATCGCGTTCGTGGCTCTCGCCGCTCCGCAGATCGCCCGCCTCGTCGCACGCACGCCGCACCTGTCGCTGGGCCTCGCCGCGCTCGTCGGGAGTGTGCTCGTGCTCGCCTCCGACCTCGTCGCGCAGCATGTGCTGCCCGTCGCGCTCCCCGTCGGCGTCGTCACCGTGTCGGTGGGCGGCGCCTATCTCGTCCTCATGATCATCCTGGAGATCCGCCGCCGTGCCTGACCTCGACAGCCCTCGCGCCCACCCTCGCCCCGACTCCCGCCTGCACGCCGACGGGATCACGCTCGCGTACGACGGATCCCCCATCGTGCACGAGGTCAGCGTGGCGATCCCCGACGGCTCGTTCACCGTGATCATCGGTGCGAACGCCTGCGGCAAGTCGACGCTGCTGCGCGGCCTCTCGCGGCTGCTGCAGCCCGCGGAGGGCGAGGTCGTGCTCGACGGGAGGGCCATCGCGTCGTACCCGGCGAAGGAGGTGGCACGTCGGCTGGGGCTGCTGCCGCAGAGCGCGAGCGCTCCCGACGGCATCACCGTGACCGATCTCGTCGCTCGGGGGCGGTATCCGCACCAGAGCCTGTTCCGTCAGTGGTCCGACGCGGACGAGGATGCGGTGCGCCGCGCGCTCGCGGCCACCGGTACGACCGACCTCGCGGCGAGGTCCGTCGACGAGCTCTCCGGCGGGCAGCGGCAGCGGGTGTGGGTGGCGATGGTCCTCGCGCAGGAGACCGACCTGCTGCTGCTCGACGAGCCGACGACCTTCCTCGACGTGGCGCACCAGGTCGAGCTCATGGAGCTGTTCGCCGAGCTCAACGACCGAGGCCGCACGATCGTCGCGGTGCTGCACGACCTGAATCATGCGGCGCGGTACGCCTCGCACATCATCGCGATGCGGGCCGGTCGCATCGTCGCCGAGGGCACTCCCGCCGAGGTCATCACGAGCGAGCGGGTGCGCGAGGTGTTCGGGCTCGAGAACATCGTCATCGACGATCCGGTCACCGGAGGGCCGATGGTGGTCCCGCTCCGCGTGCCCGCGAGGAAGGATGCCGGATGAACGCCGAACGACCGTGGGCGTACAGCGCCTTCCCCGTGGAGGTGCGTGCGACGCGTCGACTGAGCCCGGGGTTCATCCGGATCACCTTCACCGGCGACGCTCTGGAGCACTTCGCGAGCTGGGGCACCGACCAGCGCATCAAGCTGGTGCTGCCGATGGCGGACGGCTCGCTCGCGGACTTCGGTCTGCTCGACGATCCGACCCCGCATCCCTCCGACTGGTACACCCGCTGGAAGAGCCTGCCCGAAGGCGAGCGCAACGTGCTGCGCACCTACACCCCCGCCGGGATCCGGGCGGAGGCGCGCGAGCTCGATGTGGACTTCTTCCTGCACGAGCCTGCGGGCCCCGCATCGCAGTGGGCGGCACAGGCGGTGCCCGGCGACCGCGTGGTGATCACGGGTCCGGATCGACGGATGGGCTGGACGGGGTACGGACTGCACTGGCATCCCGGTGAGGCGACCAGGGTGCTGCTCGTCGCCGACGAGACCGCCTTCCCCGCGGTGCGCGGGATCCTGCAGACGCTCGGCGAGGCGCACCGCGTCGACGTGATCCTCGAGTGCGCGGACCCGGCCGACGACATCGTGTCGGCGGATGCCGGTGATCGCGCCGACATCCGACTCGTCCGCCACGCACCGGGCGACAGTGCGGAGCTGGAGCGTGCGGTGGCGCTCTGGAGCGACGAGCACGGTGAGGGCGTGCGCGCCGATCCGGCCTTCTACGCCTGGATCGCGGGGGAGTCGGGGGCCACCGCCCGAGTGCGCCGATTCCTCACCGCCGAGGTCGGCATCCCGAAGGAACGGGTGTCGTTCCTCGGATACTGGAAGGTCGGCGGTCCGCTCGTCGGGTGACGCGGCCGAACCGCACTCCCGGCGCTTCGTCCAGGCACGGCATCGGATCGTCATGGATCGCACGGGGCCGACGTCCTATCGTCGAGGGGATGACCACGTTCGACGACGCCCCGCAGACGCCGCCCGCACCGTTCACCGTCGCCGTCTCGGCGCCCCCGGCCGTGGTGCCCGCACCGCTCGAGATGGGTGACGACGACACGACCGTGGAGCGCCTCCAGCTGACCTCGCGCTTCGTGACGCGGAACGGTGAGCCGTGGATCCCGGTGATGGGGGAGTACCACTTCAGCCGCGACCTGCCCGAGAACTGGGAGCGGGAGCTGCGCAAGATGAAGGCCGGCGGCATCTCCGTGCTCGCCACCTACGTGCTGTGGATCGTGCACGAGGAGATCCGCGGCGAGCTGCGGTGGGACGGGCGGCGAGACCTGCGTCGGTTCATCGAGACGGCCGACAGGGTGGGGCTCAGGGTGATGCTGCGGATCGGTCCGTGGGCGCACGGCGAGACCCGCAACGGCGGCTTCCCGGACTGGCTGCAGGCGCTGCCGATCGGGCACCGCTCCGACGACCCGGCCTACCTCGCTGTCACGCGGCGGTGGTACGGCGGCATCGAGGAGCAGGTGCGCGGCCTCTTCCACACGTCGGAGAATCCCGAGGGGCCGATCATCGGCATCCAGGTCGACAACGAGCTCTACGACGACGGGCCGCACCTGGCGACCCTGCGCGCCCTCGCCGAGGAGGTCGGGATGCGGGCGAGTCTGTGGACCGCGACCGGGTGGGGCGGAGCGCAGCTGCCGCGAGGCCGCGTCCTGCCGGTCTACGCCGGATACTCCGACGGCTTCTGGGAGGAGTCGGACACGGGGTGGCCGGACTTCGGAGAGATGCACTTCACCTACAGCACGGTCCGCGACGACCTCAGCGTCGGGGCGGATGTGCGGGCGGCGGATCTGCGGGGTGCGGCGGCCGATGCGGATTCGGAGGCCGGTCTCGGCGCCGACGATCCCTGGCCGTTCGTGACGTGCGAGCTCGGCGGCGGCATGGCGGTGGCCTACCACCGGCGTCCGCTCGTCGACCCCGACGACGTGGCCGCCCTCGCGCTGACGAAGGTGGGCAGCGGATCCGCGTGGCAGGGCTACTACATGTATCACGGCGGCCTGCAGGTGCGCGGCGAGCTGTCGTCGACGCAGGAGTCGCAGGCGACCGGGTACCCGAACGACGTGCCGGTGCGCGACTACGACTTCTTCGCACCGCTGGGCACCGTGGGTGCGCAGCGCCCGCACTTCCACGCGCTGCGGCAGCAGCATCTGCTCCTCGACGCCTTCGGCGCAGCGCTCGCTCCCGCCGCGACGACGATTCCCGCGCGGATCGACGGGGGTCCCCGCTGGGCGGTGCGCAGCGACGGCGCGAGCGGATTCCTGTTCCTGAACAACCATCAGCCCGCGATCGCCGCACTGCCCGACCTCGACGGGGTGCACTTCGACGTGCGCCTCGGCGACCACGCGATCACCGTCCCGACCGCGCCGATCGCGGTGCCCGGCGGTGCCTACGCCGTCTGGCCGCTGCGTCAGGCGTTCCCGGGCGTTCCCGCGCTCACGGTCACCGCGCAGCCGATCACGCAGATCACCGACGGCGACCGCACCGTCGTGCTGTTCGCGGCGAGCGAGGGGATCGACGTCGAGCTGCAGCTCGAGGGCGTGGATGCCGTCGAGATCTCCGGTGCCGAGGTCCGCGTGGAGGACGAAGCGGTCCGCGCCGTCCCGTCCCTGGCCCCGGGGCTCGACTGCGAGGTTCGTATCGGCGACACGACCCTGGTGTTCCTCGACCGGAAGACCGCCGAGAGCGTGTGGCGAGGCGACGTCGACGGCCGTGACACCGTGATCCTGTGGCCCGGTGGCGGATGGTTCGACGACGACGGATTCCGCGCCGTGCTCGATGACGGGGCAGGCGTCATCGGGGCGTTCCCCGCGCTACGGGACCCCGATCTCGCACCGCTCCCCGCGGAAGGATCGGTCTTTTCCCGGTATGCGGTAGCGGCCGGAGCTGCGCCCTTGTCGCTCGACGTGCCGGACTTCGACGCGCGCCCGACCGCGCCGGTGCGCACCGGGGGTCCGTCCGGCAGATTCTCGGCGCCCACCGACGACGACTTCGCGGATGCCGCGACGGTCGAGGTGCACCTCCCGCGAGGCGCCCTCGAGGCCGGCGACGGCGAGCGGTCGGTGCTGACGCTCGACTGGACGGGAGATGTGATGCGGGTCCTGATCGGCGACAGCCTGATCGCCGACCAGTTCTGGTACGGACGACCGTTCGAGATCGACCTCACCCCGCACCGTGAGGCGCTCGCCACGCAGCCGCTGACCCTGCGCGCGTTCGCCTGGGCGGCGCGCTCCCCCGTCTACGTCGCCCCGCGGGTGCGGCCAGGCGGCGGCGAGGACGTGCTGGAGATCCGCTCGGCGGTGGTGGGTCGCACCGCGACGGCATCCTTCCGCTGAGCGCGCGTCACCCCTTGTGCTGGGCGCGGTAGGTCGTGGGATTCATGCCGTGCACCCGGCGGAAGTGCCGGGAGAAGTAGAGCGGATCGCTGTAGCCGACCGCTGCGGCGACCTCGGTCACGGTCGACGACGTCGTGTCGAGCAGGGTGCGCGCTCGCGCCATCTTGACGGCGGTGTGGAACGCGCCGGGACCCCCTCCGGTCGCGCGCCGGAACATCGCGCTCAGGTGCGACGACGACAGCCCGACCATGCCGGCGAGCTCTGCCACCGGGATGTTGCTGTCGACGCGGGTCTCGAGGAACCGCATGGCGCGCTCCAGCGGTGAGCCCTCGGCGGGGAGGATGCTGTCGGCGGCGAGGCGCGTGAGCAGGTGCCATGCCACCCCCGAGGCCGCGAGCAGCTGCGCGGGGGACACGCGTCGTTCGAGGTGTCCGACGAGCTCGTCGAAGAGTGCGACGGCACCGTCGACGGCGCGCAGCCGGGTGAGCGGGCGGGGGATGCCGAGGAGGGGGCCGGTGAGCTCGGCCACGTCGGTGCCGCGCACGTGCATCCACCAGATCGTCCATGGATCGTCGAGCGATGCCCGGTAGTCGTGCGGCACCCCCGCGGGGATGGTCACGCAGGCGCCGGGCGTCATCGGATGCTCCTCCTCGCGGAGGCGCACGGTCCCCGAGCCCGCGACGCAGAGGATCACGATGGTCTCGGCGGCTCCACGCTCGCGGATCCGGCGATGCCCGGACGCGGCGGGGAAATACCCCGCGTCGGTCACCAGGAGCCTGCGGGTGACGGCTCGCGAGAGCGCCGCCTCGATCTGGGGTCGCGGCACGACGCACAGTCGCTGATGACGGAAGCCGTCCGGCCGTCCGCTCCGCTCGAGTGGTATCGCTGTTTCGTCCATGATGTTCCTCGATCTCACCATAGCTCCGCTCGCGCCGCCTTCGTAGCCTCGGAGGTGACCCGCCGCATCGGAGGCGCATCGCCGCCGGGAGCCGCCGCAGGTCATGACGAGGAGGCCGACGATGATCGAGGAACAGACCTCCGCGCACGCGGATCACGACACCCTCGTGCTGCCCGCGGCGCCCGCCGAGCTGCAGGACGCGCTCGAACGCGGCGAGGCGGTGGCCTGGCGGCAGCCGCTCGCGATCCGCACATACGAGGCGGACGCGCCCAGCGTGTACCCGATGTACCTCGATCAGCGCGTCTACCAGGGGTCGAGCGGGCGGGTCTATCCGCTGCCCTTCACCGAGGGCATCGCCGAGCAGGCGGTCGTCCGCGAGTGGGACGCCGTGCACCTGGAGAACGAGTACGTGCGGCTGGTCGTGCTGCCGGAGCTCGGCGGTCGCATCCACGTCGGCTACGACAAGACGAGCGACTACGACTTCTTCTACCGCAACAACGTCATCAAGCCGGCCCTGGTCGGTCTCGCCGGGCCCTGGATCTCGGGCGGCGTCGAGTTCAACTGGCCGCAGCACCACCGCCCCGCCACCTACCTGCCGGTGCAGACCTCGATCGAGGTCGACGACGACGGCACGGTGACGGTGTGGTGTCACGATCACGATCCGTTCGCCCGCATGTCGGCGCAGCACGGTGTGCGGCTGCGCGCGCACAGCTCCGTGGTCGAGCTCGCCGTGCGCCTGCACAACCGCACGGACGAGCGGCAGTCGTTCCTGTGGTGGGCGAACGTCGCGGCGCGCGTGCACGACGGCTACCAGTCGTTTTTCCCGGAAGACGTGGGCTACGTCGCGGACCACGCACGTCGCGCGCTGACGCGGTTCCCCGCCGCCGATCGCGAGTACTACGGGGTGGACTACCCGGGGCGTGCCGCCGAGCATCCGGATGCCGATCGCATCGACTGGTACCGCAACATCCCGGTGCCGACGTCGTACATGATCGTCGACAGTGCCCAGGACTTCTTCGGCGGGTACGACCATGCCGCGGGGGCCGGGTTCGTGCACTGGGCCGAGCGGCGGGTGTCGCCGGGCAAGAAGCAGTGGACCTGGGGTGATGCGCCCTTCGGGCACGCCTGGGACGCGCAGCTGACCGACGGCGACGGGCCGTACGTCGAGCTCATGGCGGGCGTCTACACCGACAACCAGCCCGACTTCACCTGGATTCTCCCCGGCGAGACGAAGGTGTTCACGCAGTACTGGTACCCGATCCCGGGCATCGGCGTCGCCCACCAGGCGACACCGGATGCCGCGGTGCACGTCGACCGCGCGGGAGAGATCTCGGCCTCGTTCGCGGTGACCGCACCGCAGGCGGGGGCCACCGCGCGCATCCTCCGCGGCGGTGAGGTGGTCGCCGCGCGCACGCAGGATCTCGTGCCCGGAGTGCCGCTCACGGTCACGGCGGAGGGCGCGGGCGGATCCGGCCCGGGCGAATTCGGCGCGGGCGGGGTCGATGCAGGCGACGACGTGCGAGCGGAACTGCTCAGCGCCTCCGGACAGGTGCTCGTGCGCTGGACCCCGTCGGTCGCCGCGGCCGAGGAGCCGTGGGTGGCCGAGGAGCCTCCGCTGCCCGATGACATCGATTCCGTCGAGGAGCTGTATCTGACCGGGCTGCACCTGAGCCAGTACCGCCACCCCACGCGATCGCCGTCGGGCTACTGGAACGCCGCGCTGCAGCGGGATCCCGGCGACGTGCGCACCAACCTCGCCCTCGCCGACCGCGACTACCGGGCCGGCGACTACGCGCGCGCCCTCGAGCGGGTCGAGCGGGCACTGGCGCGGCTCACCCGGCGCAACGCGAATCCGGCCGATGCCGAGGCCTTCTACCTGCGGGGCCTGATCCTGCGCCGGCTCGGCCGCCACATCGAGGCCGAGCAGGCGTTCGGCAAGGCCGGGTGGGACGGAACCTGGGCGGCGGCGTCAGGGCTCGCTCTCGCCCGATCGCTCGCGTCGCGTCAGCAGAACCGCGCGGCGGTGCGCGTGCTCGACACCCTCGACGGCATCGTCGGCCACGACACCCGGCGGATCGCGGTGCGGGCCATCCTGCAGCGACGGGCGGGAGAGCACGACGCGGCCGACGCGCTGATCGCCGACGCCCTCGTCGCCGATCCGCTGGATGCGACCCTGCGGGTGCTCGCCGGACGCGAGATCGCACCCGATGCGGGCCTGATGCTCGACGTCGCGCTGGACCTGCGCGATGCGGGCGCCCTCGACGACGCCCTGCGTGTTCTCGGGGATGCGGCGGCACTGCCCGTGACCGCGAGCGGCAACGTGCGGCCGGTCGCCCACTACGTCGCGGCGCAGATCCACCGCGAGCGGGGTGACGAGACCCGGGCCGCCGACGAGCGTCGCCGCGCTCGCGAGGCCGACCTGACCTGGGCGTTCCCGTTCGGGCTCGACGCGCTCGATGCGCTGGAAGCGGCGCTGGCGGTCGACCCGGACGATGCGGTCGCCCACTCGCTGCTCGGCATGCTGCTGTACGCCCACGGCCGTCGTCACGCGGCGACCGCGAACTTGGAGCGGGCGATCGCCCTCGGGCGCGCGGATGCCGTGCTCCTGCGCAACGCCGCGCTCGCCGCCTACAACATCAGCCATGACGACGACCGCGCGGAGGAGCTGTACGAGCGCGCGATCGCCGCCGCGCCGCGCGACGCCCGACTCCGCTACGAGCAGGACCAGCTCGCGGCCCGCGTGGGGCGTTCCGTGGCGCAGCGGCTCGACCGCCTGCGCTCCGCGGAGGACCTGGTGCTGACCCGCGACGACTTCACGATCGAGTACATCAGGCTGCTGGTGGCCGAGGGCGAGGCGGCACGCGCCCACCGCATCCTCATCGATCGTCGCTTCCGCCCCTGGGAGGGGGGAGAGGGGCAGGCGCTCGCCGCGTGGGATGCCGCGCACGACGCGCTCGGGCTCGCGCGCGCCGATCCGCCGGCGTCGCTCGGCGAGGCCAGGGTGCAGTACACGCCGCCGGCCGCCCGCCGCGACGACGGCTCGACGGACTACTTCGCGACGAGTCTTCCCGAGCTGCTGCTCTTCGCCAGGGAGACCGGCGACGACGGGCGGTGACGGCGAGGGCGAGACGAGCCGCAGCGACAGCCCCGGCATCACCGTCAGCGGTGAGCCTGGTTCAGAAGGGAGTGATCGAAACGAACATGAACGTCAGAAGTGGCGCCATGAGTGTCGCGAGTGCGATCGTGTTCAGCAGTCGGTGGTCGCGCAGTAGGGCGAGGTACTCCCGGAGCAACGCGCTGGGCAGGTAGTACCGGGCGGTACGGGCGCCGATCGCATGCCCTGTGATGCCGAGTGTGCGTAGCAGTGTGGCTGCACGGAAGGCGTGATAGTCGCTCGTGACGGCCAGCACGGGGCCGGTGATGCCACGGTCCGCGAGGAGGTCTCGCGTGAGCGTGAGGTTCTGTTCTGTGGTGCGGGATGCGCTCTCGACGAGTAGTCGCTCGGATGGGGCGCCGATCGATGCGGCGAACTCGCGCATCGCGGCAGCCTCGCTGCGCGGCTCATCGTCGCCCTGTCCCCCGGACAGCACCAGGACGGCGTCGGGGAAGCGCTGCAGTGTGGTGACCCCTGACCGCACTCGCTGTGCGAGCAGGGGCGGGACGCTTCCATCCGGCCGCAGACCTGAACCCAGAGCGATGACTGCCGACGGGGCTGGAGCCCGTCGCGCGAGGCGTGCGTAGACAGCGGACCAGCAGAGATAGGCGACGAATCCCATCCCGACGTAGCCGACCGGACCGATGAGGAGAAAGAGACCGATCGCCGCTTCGATCCAGCCGCTCAGCGCCACGATGATGCCCGCCGCCAGTACGCCGAGCACCCCGACGCCTGCGAGCAGGGACAGCCGGTTGGCGAGCGAACGTCCTTCTCGTCTCATCATGACGATCCCGTTCGCGACCAACGCGCAGCCGAGGCCGACGCCGGCGAGCACCGGGACGAGCAGAAGCAGCAGTGCCCACGTGATGTCGCGGATCCGGTCGGGAATCGGAATCAGCATCGCGCCTGTGCCGACCAGGAGATCCACGATCGAGAGAAGCAGCGAGGTGCCGGCGATGGTGAGCAGGACACCCGGCAGCAGCCGCCGCGGATCGCGAGTCGCGAGCACCATTCCCGTCACTGCGAGAACGACGGTGAGGAACGTGGACATGGTCTAGACGGTACCCGGCAGCGTCTGGTGGCCCCGCAGGCGAGGGGGTGAAATCATCCGCGGGTAGGACCCGGATGCCCCGGCAGGCTGACGCGCGGGATGCCGGCGGCGGGTGAGGGTTGATGTATGAGCACATCTCTGCGTAACCGCCTCCGCCCGTTCCTCGCCGCCGCTGCCGCGATCGCGCTGCTCCCGCTCACCGCGTGCAGCATCGTGAACCAGACTTTCGGCGACGCCTGGTCGGTCACGTATCAGGTGGTCGTGGACGGGCCCCAGGACGTCGAGCTCACCGAGGTGACCGTCGAAGGTGCCGAGAAACGAGGTGCGTCCCCGGAGGTGACCGATCTGGGGTCTCAGACAGCTCTTGCGTCCCCCGGCGGGGAGGGGGCTCTCTGGGACCGGGAGGTGATCGTGCTCGCCGGGGAGGAAGCGCTGGTGAGCGCGACTCCGCCGTCCGGATCGATCGCCACATGTCGCGTGCTGGTCGACGGGACACGTGAGATCGCGACGGCGACTTCGGCGGCACCCGGGGAGCCCGTCACCTGCAAGGTGGTCACCCCGGCCTTCGGCTGACCCTACTCTGCGGGGTGGCGCTCCTTCTGCGGGGGCGCTGCCCGAGGAGCGCTGCTGATTCAGCTCCGCTTCGAATTCCGGAACACGCCTTCTCGAGCCGCAGTCGCTCCAGCGGTGATGGGTTGCGTCCTGCCGGCGACCCTGGCTACCGTGGTCGGGTGAGTTCACCCGAAGCATCCACGGTCGAGCTGCCGGCACGCCGGTAGCTCACACCCTCGACGTCGCCCCATCTGAGCGGGCGCTGCTTCGCGTTCTCTCTCGCGTGTGTGAGTACTGGATGCCGGTCCGCCCCGACCGACACCTCACTTCGAAGGACTCACCATGCCACTTCTCATCGTCCTCCTCGCCGTCGCGGTCTTCGCCCAGGGGACCTCCGAATTCATGCTCGCCGGTCTCCTCCCGGCGATCGCCGATGATCTCGCGATCAGCATCCCGCAGGCGGGACTGCTGACCTCCGCCTTCGCCGTCGGGATGATCGTGGGTGCTCCGCTCATGGCCGCGGTCAGTCGCCGGTGGTCGCCCCGGATCGCGCTGTCGAGCTTCCTGCTCGTGTTCATCGCCATGCACGTGCTGGGTGCGGTGACCGACGATTTCACCGTCCTCCTGATCACCCGCGTCGTGTCCGCGCTCACCAACGCCGGCTTTCTGGCGGTCACCCTCTCCACGGTCTCGGCCCTCGTCCCCGCCGACCGCATCGCACGAACGGTCGCCGTCATCCTCGGAGGCACGACCTTGGCGCTGATAGCGGGAGTTCCCGGCGGCGCGGTCATCGGGGCGCTGCTCGACTGGCGCGCAGCCCTGTGGGGTGTGGCCGTCATCTCCGTGCCTGCCCTCGTCGCCGTGATGCTGGCGACACCGACGCGCTCCGCCGGCGGGCGACGACCCGTCGCGCTCGCGAAGGAGCTCGCAGCCTTGCGCCATCCGGCGTTGCTCATGCCGCTCGGCCTCGGTGCGCTGGTCAACGGCGCGACCTTCTGCGCGTTCACCTACCTCGCGCCCGTCGTGACGGAGTCCGCAGGCCTGCCGGAAGGGGCGGTGCCGGCCGTGCTGGCCGTCTTCGGGGTCGGCTCGTTCGCGGGGGTGTGGGTGGCCGGACGGCTCGGCGATCGCCACTCGGGCCCCATCCTGACGATCGGCGGAGCAGCACTGCTCCTCGGATGGGGAGCGTTCGCGGCCCTGTCCACGATCCCGTTCGCGGTGGTCGCGTTCGCACTGCTCCAGGGGGCGTTGTCCTTCGCTGTCGGCAGCACGCTCATCGCCTCGTCGATCCGTGCCGCGGTGACCGCTCCCACCATGTCCGGGTCATTCGCGACGGCGTCCCTCAACATCGGCGCTGCCGCAGGTCCGATACTCGGCGGGCTGGCCTACGCGACCGCGGCCGGAGCGACCGGGCCGCTTTTGGTCAGCACTGCGCTGCTCTGTGCCGCCGCACTCGCATTCGTGGTCTCGCAGAAGTGCCTTGACATCCACCCCGCTCAGGCATAACGTACAACCAAATGGTTGCACAAAGAGAACTGAGCGAAGCGGAGGTCGACCGTGTGTTCCACGCACTGGCGACGTCGACCCGACGCGACATCCTGCGCCGGACGATCGAGCGGGAGCAGTCCGTCTCGACCCTCGCCTCCGAATACGACATGTCGTTCGCGGCGGTGCAGAAGCACGTGTCCGTGCTCGAGGCCGCCGATCTCATCGTCAAGCGCGCCGAAGGGCGCGAGCGGCTCGTCCGCGCGAATCCCGAGATGATCGCCCGCGCCAGGGCGCTCCTCGCCCGTTACGAAGAGCTGTGGCGGTCGCGCATCGCCCGGCTCGACGACCTGCTGGCCGAGGCGCCGGCAGATCGACCGACCACCGAAGACAGCACCCGCACGACCACTGGAGAAGGAGACTGATATGCCTGTCACCGACGTCATCACCGATACCGAGAACCTCACCATGACGGTCATCGCCGACCTCGCGGCGCCCGTCGAGCGGGTGTGGGACGTGTACAGCGACCCCCGTCAGCTCGAGCGCTTCTGGGGTCCTCCCGGGTGGCCCGCGACCTTCACCTCGTGGGATCAGACGGTCGGCGGCCACGCCGACTACACGATGCATGGGCCCCGCGGCGAGAAGGCGGCAGGCACCTGGGAGTTCCTCGAGATCGACCGACCGCACGGTTTCGCGGTCATCGACGCGTTCGCCGACGACGACGGGCATCCGAACCCCGACCTGCCCTCCATGCGCATGACGTTCACCTTCGAGCAGACCGCCGAAGGGACGCGCATGGTCAACATCAGCCACTTCGCGTCGGCCGAGGCGCTCGAGCAGCTCATCGCGATGGGCGCGATCGAGGGGACCACCATGGCGATGAGCCAGATGGACGCCGTGCTGCAGGACCTCCGCGACTACGCGCAGGGCAAGGGCACGCAGGTCACGCTCCTCGACGACGTGCACGTGCGCATCACCCGCCTCGTCGAGGGACCGCGCGAGCTGGTCTGGCGCGCTCACAACGAGCCCGATCTCATGAAGCAGTGGCTGCTCGGGCCCGACGGGTGGGAGATGACCGAGGTCGCCGTCGCCACCGAGGTGGGGCAGAGCTATCGCACCTCCTGGGCGCCGGTCGGCGACACCGAGGGGGAGCCGTTCGGATTCGAGGGGGAGGCGCTGCTGATCGACGCCCCGCGGCGGTCGGTGCAGACGGAGCGGATGATCGGGATGCCGGTCGAGACGTTGAACGACCTGAACCTGTACGAAGAGGACGGGGCGACTCTCATCACCCTCTACATCGAGTACCCCGACAAGGAGACGCGCGACATGATCCTCGCCACCGGCATGGCCGAGGGCATGGAGACGTCGTACGCACGCCTCGAGCGGGAGCTGCTCGCAGTCTGACGGGTGAGACGCCGAAAGACCGGTCGGTTCCCCGAAGGGATCGGCCGGTCTTCCGCGTTCCTGGTGCGCTTCTCCGGAGTCGGAGTCGGGGTCATGGAGCAGCTCGATGGCCGCCCCGCGCGCGCCAGGACGATTCAGCCCCCGTCGTCCTGCGGGAGGGGGATGTAGCCGTGCATGCTGGCGGCGCGCTTCAACTGCGAGAAGGTGGTGACGCCGATCTTGCGATACACGGTTCTGAGCTGCGTCTTCACGGTGTTCACGGACACGAAGACGGCCTCCGCGGTCTCCCCGACCGTCAGCCCGCGCAGTCGCGCGGCCAGCACGACGTGCTCTCGCGGAGTGAGCGCGAGGAACGGGTCGTGCACCCGGGATCCGGCGGTGCGGAGGATGTGCACGGCGATCTCCGGAGGGAGGGACTCGGAGCTGCTGCCCATCAGCGTGGGGATCTCGCGCCCGTCTCCTATCGACAGCGCACTGTAGAGCCGTTCCCGGTTGGCGAGTGCGACGGCCGATTCCCACGTCCTCGACGCCGTCGGTACTCCGAGCGCGGACTCCGCGCCGGCTTTGAGCGCGAGCGCCGCGACCATGACCCAGGGCGACGCGGCCGGGGACAGCGTCAGCGCGGTGGCGGAGCGCTCGACGCGCTCGACGCGACCGGATCTGGCGTCATCGGCGATCTTCCAGAGCTCGATCATCTTCGCGCCGAGAGACGACGGCGGAACGACGACGCCGTTCAGCTCGAGACGTGCGGCGGACTGCGAACCCAGCTTCGCGAGCAGTCTGTGTCGGGCGATGGCGAGGAAGGCCGCGCTCTCTCCTCGCTCGGCGCGCTCTTCGGGCATGGCCGCGGAGGCGGCATCGATCTCGGCGAGGATGGTGACCGCATCCACGTGGGAATCGACAAGCAACGCGCTGAGGAGCTTGTGGGCCGGCCAGCGTTCCCGGGCGGGACGCAGGTCGATCCGGGCGAGGAGCCGTCGGGCGTCGTCGAGCTCGAACGTGCCGATCAGGAGCATGGCCTCCGCGAGCTGGGCCGGCACGACGCTGCGCCCGGCCCACCATGCATCGCCGACCTCGGGCAGGCGGTCGAGCCATCTGCGGGCCTCGGTGTTCCTGCCGGAGAGGGCATCGATCCACGCCAGTGCCCCGGCCGCCCGTGCGCGGCCCATCTGGTCATCGATCATCAGGGCGATGTCGTAGCTGTCGATGAACTCCCGTCTGGCGCCGTCGAGATCGCCGGCGAGCTCACGGACATAGCCCCAGGCGTAGGTCATCTCGGGCAGCGCCTGCTGCATCTGCTCGCGGTCCGAGGACTCCGCCGCGTCGAGGAGCTCTCGCGCCTCGCGGGCCATCTTCTCGGCGGCGTCGTACTCGCCACTGGCGCGTCGCGCCGTCGCCCGGATGCTCAACTGCACGAGCTCATCGAAGACGCCGCGCGGTGGACCCGCGGGAGTCGCCTTGCGGAACCGCATCGTGTGCGCGTGATCTCCCGGGGCGATGCGGTCGAGGTAGCCCTTCGCCAGAGAGGCGCGGGGGTGAGCGACCAGAACCTCATCGGGCAGGGCCTCGAGCGCCTCCCTGGCCGACATCGGATCCTGTGCGAGGAGCTCCGTCCAGTTGCCCTGGATGAAGGAGACGAGGTCCTCCCACGCCTCAGCGGTGATCAGCGCATCCATCGTGATGCGCAACGATTCGGATCTCAGCGCCACGTTCTCGCCCCGTTCCTTATCCCACTTCGCAGCCTATCCGTGCCGGACAGGCCTATCTCCCCCGAAAAACGGGCCCGATGACATGCGGCTGCCATCGGACCCGCTCGCTGTCAGGCCGGTTCCATCGCCTCGGCGCCATCGCGCCGGCCGTTGCGCCGTCGGATCAGGCCGTATCCGATGAGGAGCAGCACCAGTCCCGCGACGGGCGCGGTCATCCAGAGCGCCATGCCGGTGGTGGCCAGGCCCGGAGGCACGATGGTCGTCTGCGTCCGGCAGTCGGGGTCGCTCGAGCCGGGGACGCAGTTGGCACCGGATCCGTCGGGAGTGACGACCACGTTGAGGATCTCGCCCACCTGCCGGATTGTGACCGAGTAGGTGACCGTCGCCGTCTCGCCCGGTGCCAGCGCGCCTGCCCAGGAGAGAACCGGCCGCGTGTAGACGGCCGAACCGGTCGCGTCGTCGTTGAACGTCGCGATCTCCAGCGTCGAGCTGAGATCGTCCGTGAACGTCGCCGGACGCTCCGTCGTGTACGCCACCTGTCCGGTGTTGGTTACGGCGATCGTGAACGTGACGGTGTCTCCGACGACGGCGACGGCTGTCGATGCCGTCTTGCGCACGTGGTACGCCGCCACCGGAGTGTCGGTGATGCATCCGTCGCTGGTCGCGCATCCGCCGCCGGGACCGTCGGGGACGACCACGTTCCGGAGGTTGCCGTCACCGGTCGCGGGTGCGTTCACGGTGACCGAGTACGTGATCGTCACCGATTCGCCGATCGCCAGGGGACCGCTCCAGCTCAGGGTGTCGCCATCGACGGTCGCGCCGCCGGTGGCGTCTCCGTTGTAGGTCGCATCGTCGAGCAACTCGCTCAGGTCGTCGGTGAAGGACGCGGCCGTGTCGTCGGTGTAGGCGACCTGGCCGGTGTTGGTCACCGTGATCGAGTAGTCGACCGCCCCGCCGAGCGTCACGTCGTCCACGTCCGCCTGCTTGACGACCGTGTAGGAGGCGATGGGAGTGTCGGTGATGCACTGTCCGTCGACGCACTCACCTCCGGGGGAGGAGGGGGCGACCACGTTGCGGAGGGTGAAGTCCCCGGTCACCGGGTCATCGACCGTGACGGAGTAGGTCACTTCTCGCACCTCGCCGACCGCGAGCGGTCCCGACCACGTGAGCGTCGTTCCGCTGACCGCGCCGCCCGGCGAGACGTCGTCGTTGTAGGCGGCGTCGTCGAGCACGCGGGAGAGGTCGTCGGTGAACGACGCCGGCTCCTCCGTCGTGTACGGGATCTCGCCGGTGTTCGTGACGGTGACGGTGTAGGTCACCACGTCGCCCGGCAGTGCCGATCCGGGCTGAGCGGACTTCGAGACCGTGAACGATCCGGAGGGGACGTTCGCGATGCACGCGGGATCCGTCGAGCCCGGTTCGCAGTTCCCACCGATGCCGGGCGGGGTGACGACGGCGTTCTCGAGCGTCTGGTCGCCTGTCGCCGGGTCGTTCACGGTGACCGAGTAGGTCACGGTGACCGTGTCTCCGACCGCGAGCGGACCAGCCCAGGTGAGGGTCGGCTCGTCGTACGAGACCCCGGCCCCGCTGGTGCTCACCGCGTTGCCGTCGTAAGCGGCGTCGTCGAGCACCTGCGACAGGTCGTCGGTGAACGATGCCGGCTGCGTGTCGGTGTAGTCCACCTGTCCGGTGTTGGTGACGGTGATGGAGTACTCGACGACGTCTCCGGGCAGGACGGCGGTGGCATCCGTCGACTTCTCCACACGGAGGGAGCCGATCGGCGTCGTCGTCTCGCAGGCGGTCGCGCACGACCCTCCGGGTCCGGTCGGGGTGACGACGTTGCGGAGCACGAAGTCGCCCGTCACCGGCTTGTCGACCGTCACCGAGTAGGTGATGTCGATGCTCGCCCCCGCAGCGAGCGGGCCGGACCACGTGAGGGTCGTGCCCGACAGCGTGGCGCCGTTCGTCGCATCGTCGTTGTACGAGGCATCGTCGAGCACCGCCGAGAGATCGTCACGGAAGGACGCCGGATCGGCATCCGTGTAGGGCACGGCACTGGTGTTGGTCACGGTGACGGTGTAGGTGACGGTGTCACCGGGCATCGCCGTCGCGGCGCTGGAGGTCTTGTCGACGGTGAACGAGGCGACCGGCGTGGTGGTTCCGCAATCGCCCTCGCCGCAGGATCCGCCGGGCGCATTGGGGACGACGGTGTTGGTGAGGTTCTGGTCGCCCGTGATCGGGTCGTTCACGGTGACCGAGTAGGTCACCTCGACCGTCTCTCCGACACCGAGGGGGCCCGACCACGACAGGGTCGTCTCGGTGAGTGCCGCCCCTGCAGAGGCGTCGTCGTTGTACGTCGCGTCATCGAGCACCGCCGAGAGGTCGTCGGTGAAGGATGCCGGCGCCGCGTCGGTGTAGGCCACCGCTCCGGTGTTGGTGACGGTGATCGTGTACGTGACGACGGCACCGGGCATCGCCGTGTCGGCCGATGCGGCCTTCGCGACCGTGAACGAGGACACCGGCGTCTCCGTGACGCATGTCGCGTCCGGATCGCACTCGCCTCCGGGGCCGGTCGGCGTCACCCGGTTCTTCAGAGCGTCGTCGCCCGTCGCCGGGTCGTTCACCGTGACCGAATAGGTCACCGTGACCGTGGCGCCGACGTCGAGCGCACCGGACCAGGACAGCGTCTCGCCGGCGACCGTCCCTCCGGCGGAGACGTCGCCGTTGTACGAGGCATCGTCGAGAACCGCGGAGAGATCATCGGAGAAGGTCGCAGGGGCATCGTCCGTGTACGCCACCGAGCCGGTGTTGGTGACCGTGACGGAATACGTCACCACGCCGCCGGGCAGGACCGTCGCGACGCTCGCCGCCTTCGACACGGTGTACCCGCCGATCGGTGTCGTCGTGCACTGCTCGGTCGCGGGGTCGCACTCCGCCGGCGGGGTCGTTCCCGGGGGGACCAGGAAGTTGTCCGAGCGGTTGTCGCCACGCTCACCCGACGGCTTGACCTCGACCGTATAGGTGACTTCGGCGGTCTCGCCTGCCGGCAGCGTGCCGCGCAGCTCGAGGATGCCCTCGGTCGGCCCGTCGAGCGTCACCGAGTCGGTGTCGGACTCGGGGCTCCCCACGAGGGTCGCATCATCGAGCACGCCGCTGAGATCGTCGTCTCGGTTCACCGCTGCCGTCGTCGCACCGGTGTTGGTGATCGTGATGGTGTACGTGAGCTCCGTCCCCGACTGCACAGGACTCGCCGACGCGACGACGCTCTTCGTGTAGCTGATGCCGGTGATCGGCGTGCTGGTGCAGTTCGGGAGCTGGGTGTCGTCCGGGTCGCACTCCGGGTCGGTGGGCGGGTCCTCCCCGGTCGTCAGCAGGAAGTTCGCGGCCACGCTGTCACCGCGCTGCCCATCGGCGCGAACGACGACCTGATAGGTGACGGTGTACGTCGCACCGGGCGCCACGCTCCCGGTGATGGCGATCTCGTCGCCGGTGCGCACAGCCGTCAGGTTCGCCGAGGTCGGCTCGCTCGCGATGTCCGCGTCGTCGAGCACGTGGATCAGGTGATCGGTGGCGTCGACCGTCGCCGCAGCCGCTCCATCGTTCTTGAAGAAGAGGGTGTAGGTGAGGACCGTGCCGGCGACGGTCGGCGTCGCCGACGCCCGCACCTGCTTCCACTGGGTGAGGCCCGATCCGGGGATCTGCACGAAGTCGCACGCGGGTGAGCCGGGAGCGACGTCCTCGTCGGGGACGCACGCCAGGTTGCGGAGGTTCATGTCTCCCGCGCCGGTGTACGTCACGGAATACGTGATGGTCGCTTCGGCGCCCGCAGCCAGCGCTCCCGACCACGACAGCGTGCTGCCCGTCACCGTGACCGCGCCCGTCGACGCTGCGGCGTCGCCGTTGTAGTCCGCGGCATCGAGCACGTTGGAGAGGTCGTCGGTGACGCTCGCCGGGGCGGAGGCCGTGTACGCACCCGGGCCCGGGTTCCGGACCGTGATCGTGTACTGCACGGTCTCGCCGACCGCGGGCAGCTCGGTGCGGTCCGCCGACTTCTCGATGGTCAGGCGCGGAAGCAGCACCGTCACCGCGGCACACGCCTCACCGGTGACCGGGTCGTTGCCGGCAGCGTCTGCGGGATCGCACGCCGGGGTGACGGGGGTGTTCGGATCGTTCGGCTGCCAGGCGACGTTGCGCACGGTGCCGTCGCCGGAGGAGCCCAGCGTCACGCTGTAGGTCAGGGATACCGACTCGCCGACGCCGAGCGCACCGCGCCACGACAGCAGGGGGCTGGTGTAGGTCAGTGCGCCCGGACGGCTGGCGGCCGCGTCGTTGCCGTAGGCGCCGTCGTCGATGACCTTCGACAGGTCGTCGAACACCACAGCGGGGTTCGCCTCGGTGTACGCGCCCGTGCCGGTGTTCGTCGCCGTCACCGTGTAGGTGACGACGTCGCCGGGCCGCGCATCCGCCGACGCATCGGAACTCTTCGTGATCGCCAGATCAGGTGGCGTCGCCGCATTGGAGAACGTGCAGAGCACATCAGAGCCTGCGAAACCGTTGTTCGGCATGACGAATGTTCCCGACGGCCCGCTCCCCTGTGCGAGCTGTCGTCCGCTGACGGAGTCCACACACGTCCACGTGCTGGTGTAATTGCCGAGGATCGTGCCGTTGGAGCCCGCCTCGGTGATCGTGTAGGTCTGACCGGGCGTACCGATCACCGGACCCGCCACCTCGGCGGGAGTGCCCTGGACGCCCGAGTCCGAGCCCTGCGTCGTGCCGGTGTTGCCCTGGGAGATGGCTCCTCCGGTGACCGAGACGGTGAACTGGTCGCCGGCGACCACACGGCCACCCGGGAGGTCCTTCACCACCCGCACCACGTTCGGAGACGCGCAGGAGCCGAAGTCGGCGACGGTGTTCGTCGTCGGCGTCATCGTCACCGTGTTGATCGTCGCTCCGGTGCTGGGGTTGACCGCGTAGCGGACACGATCGGTGCCGCCGTCGGGGATGCCTGCGAGGTACAGCAGCCCGTCGCCGCCGAACGCCATCGAACCGAGCGACCCGGCAGGAGGCGAGGCGATGCTCGTCGTCGTGAGCAGTGCGCCGGTCGCCGTTCCGGTCGTGGGGATCGTCTCGTTCACCGAGAGCAGCAGGCCCGCGCTGACGATGTACAGACGGCCGGCGTTGTCGAACGCGAAGTCGCCGTTGTTCCCCGTGCCCAGGGGAACTCTGGCGACGATCCCGGCGATCGCGGTGTCGGTGGCGCGGTTGAAGCCGTAGATGTAGAGCGTCGAATCGGCGACGGCTCCGTAGTAGTAGATGTCGGTGGCGGCGTTGAAGGCGCCCATGACGATGCCGCCGCTGGTCGCGGGAAGGCCGGTGAGGGTGACGGGGTAGTTCGCCACCGCTCCGGTCGTCGCGGTGACACTGGTCACGAACGCGGTCGACTGGCCTGTCTGCTGCGTGGCCAGCCAGAACAGTCCGGCCTCGCCGTCGACCGCCAGAGCGTTGTGCGTGCCGGCGTACGTCAGGGTGTTGTTGCGCGTCAGGGCCCCGGTCGCGGTGTTCATGCTGTAGATGTTGTGCAGACCGTTGGCATCAGGGCTCTGGTCGAGGGCATACACCTGGCCGCAGGAGATGGGATCGTTCACCGCTGCCACGGCGGGCGGTGCCGTCAGGACTCCGCCGGCGACGAGCATCCCTCCGACGAGCAAGCTCGAAGCGCCCATCGCGATCGCGCGCCAGCTGCGGAGAAGACCGCGCTTCGAATCAATACGAACTCGACCCATGGTGACCGGTTTCCTTTTCTCACCCAGGTGTTCACACGTGGGTTCCCCGTTCACGCGGGACGAAGAGCCCGCATGAGAATTGCGACGAAACACCCCCACGCGACGGTGGCGAGTTTTCTGCAAGTTACATGTCGGGGCGACCGGTTCTCAGCGGATCCATAGTTCGGGTGCCCTGATTCACCCTTGTTTTCACCTGTATCGCGGTCGACACGCCCACGGCCCTCCTCGCGGGCGGATGCTCGCGGTCCTTCGCCCACAACGACGGAAGACCGGTCGGTTCCTCGGGAACCGACCGGTCTTCCGTGTCGCTGGTGCGCGGCTCTCGCTGGCGCTGCTCCGCGGTCAGGGAGCGGATCGATCGCCGCCCCGAGCGCGCGGGCGGCGCGTCGACCACAGGGCCAGGGCGATCAGCACCGGCTGGAAGAACAGGCGCACGAAGCGCTTGGCGTCGGTGTCGAGCCCGAAGGCGTCGCGGTGCTCCGCCCACTGGGCGATGTTGCCGGGGAAGACGGCGAGGAAGAACAGTGCCGTGATGACCCCGACCAGCCCTCGGCGCTTGCGCGCGACGAGCAGAGCCGCGCCGAGTCCGACCTCCACGACGCCGGAGGCGAGAACGGTCACGTCGGGATCCAGCGGCACCCAGTCCGGCACCTGCGCCTGGAACTCGTCCCGCGCGAACGTCAGATGCGAGACGCCGGCGAAGACGAGGAAGGAACCGAGGAAGATCCGACCGACCGTGCGTGCGACATTCTTCTTCGACATGGTGCGAGTGTACGCGGCGCGTCTCAGCGCAGCATCGAGAACAGCAGTCGACCCGCCTCCTCCTTCGACAGGAGGGTGAAGATCGGCAGAGCGATGACGTATCGACCGAACAGGAAGCCGAGGAGAGCGGTGGCCATCCGGCGGGCGTGCGCGCGGCCCACCTCGTCGGCGAGCGGCTCGAAGACCGAACCCTGGAGGTAGTCGCTGATCGTGTCGGATGCCCCGGAGTCCGAGACCAGACGGCGAGCGAGGTCGGCGAGCCGGGCGCCGTGCGCGGGATGCTCCCACACCGCGAGGATGCCGTGCGCGAGACGTTCGAGGTCGAGGCGGCCGTCACCGTCGCGAGAGAGGGCGATGACGTCGTGCGGGGCCGCCCGCAGCGCGATCGCCGCCGCGATCAATCCGTTTCGCGAGCCGAAGTGATAATTGACCAGAGTGTGGCTGACCCCTATCTCGGCGGCGAGATCACGCGAGGACACCACCGCGAGATCACCCGCATCGACGTGCCTGTGTGCCGCATCAAGGAGACGGCGACGAGCGGTGGACGCGCCCGAAGGCCGACCGCGCCGATTATTGACCATTCTCGTATCGTCGCACTCGGGTGATGCATGCTCAACCGCATGAGCACACGTATCGACACCGACTGCGTCATCGTCGGAGGCGGCCCCGCAGGTCTGATGCTCGGGCTGCTTCTCGTCCGGCAGGGGCTCGCCGTGACGGTGGTCGAGAAGCACGCCGACTTCCTCCGCGACTTCCGAGGGGACACCATCCATCCGTCGACCCAGCAGCTGCTCGGTGACCTCGGACTGCTCGACGAGTTCCTCGCCCGGCCGCACGCCGACATGGATCGCGTCACCCTCAGCTGGCACGGCACCGAGCTCACCCTCGCGGACTTCTCGCACCTGCCCACCCCGCGTCGAGTCATGTCGTTCATGCCGCAATGGGACTTCCTCGACCTGCTCGCCGAGGCGGCGGCCCGACATCCGGGGTTCCGACTGCTGCGGTCGACCAGGATCGACGACGTCGTGCGCGAGGCAGGGCGGATCGTCGGAGTCACCGGAGCCGACGCCGAGGGAGTGGTCGAAATCAGGGCGCGGGTGGTCGTCGACGCCTCCGGGCGGGACTCGACGATCCGGGGTGCGGGGGGACTCGCCCCGCGCGGGGTGGCGGCCGCGATGGACGTGCTGTGGTTCCGATTGCCGAAGGAGCCGGGAGAGGACTACCCGTTCATCCAGGCCGGAGCGGGGATGATCATCACCATCGACCGCGGCGACTTCCTGCAGATCGCCCACGTGATCCCGGCCGGCTCCTGGGCCGGGACGGACGGCGACGTCGAGCGCATGACGCGCCGTCTCGTATCGATCTCGCCCCGCCTCGGCGCCGCGGCGTCGGGGATCCGGGGCGACGAGGTGCATCTGTTGCGTGTGCGGCTCGAGCGACTGCGCCGGTGGTACGTCGACGGGATGCTGTGCATCGGCGACGCCGCCCACGCGATGTCGCCGGCAGGAGGGGTCGGCATCAACCTCGCCGTCCAGGATGCCGTCGCCGCAGCCCGCATCCTGGGGCCTGCGCTGACGCAGGGCCGGCCAGGGCGGGCGGATCTCCGACGCGTCCAGCGCCGCCGCACCTGGCCGACCGTCGTGACGCAGGCGGTGCAGCGCGCACTGCAGGGACCGCTGCTGTCGACGAGCGACGCGGGCGCGCCTCTGCCTCGGCCCCTGCGGATGCTGCGCCGTCATCCCACGCTGTCCCGCCTGACCGGCAGGTTCGTCGGACTCGGTGCCCGACCCGAGCGGCTGGGCTGACGAGCCGTCAGATCAGGCGGCGGAGCGCCTCTTCGAGTGTGATGCCCTGTGCCTCGGCGCGGTCGCGCAGGCGGGCATGCTCGTCGCTCGAGAGTGCCAGCCGCACCTCGATGGGATCGTCGACGGGGGCGTACAGACTGTCGAGCAGATCGGATGCCTCGGCCCAGAGCGGCTCGGCGCTCGTCGTGGTCACGGTCGGCGACGCCACGGAAGCATCCGCGTCGCGGGTCGCGGCGGCCGCGATCGGAGCGGATGCCGCCGCGGCCGCGCCGGCATCCGTCGCCATCGTGAAGCCCGGTCCGCGGCGCGGCTCCTGCTTCGCCTGGTAGGCCTTGGCGGCGGCATTCGCCCGCTCGTCGGCCGCCTCGTTGAGCGGGTGACCGGCGTGGCCCTTGACCCAGGAGAACTCGACATCGCGTCCGCGGATCGCCTCGTCGATGCCCTCGAGCAGGTCGCGGTTGAGCACCGGACCGCCGTCGGACTTACGCCAGCCCTTGCGCTTCCACCCCGGCATCCACTTGGTCACCGAATCGATCACGTAGCGGCTGTCGCACTCGATCATCAGCTTCTCGGAGATGCCGGCCGTGGCCTGCAGCAGTTCGAGCACGGCCCGCAGCTCGCCCTGGTTGTTCGTGCCGTGCGGGGACCCGCCCGCCGCCCAGTTGTCGTCGTCGATGTACCAGGCCCAGCCGTTGGGGCCGGGATTGCCCAGGGCGGAGCCGTCTGCGGCGGCGGTGATCGTCATCCCTCCACCGTAGCCGCGACGGGCGACACCGCCCGTCGCGCTCTTTTCGTGGGCTGCGGGGCCGCGGCATAGTGTGGTCGGATGCCTTCCGACTTCACCTGGGAATCCTGGATCGGCACGACGGCGGCCCTCGGCGTCGCGATCGTCGTCGCCGCGGCCGCGCTCGTGGTGCTGGCGCTGGTCGCCGGCCTGATCGGTCGTCGCGTGCCGTGGGTGCGTGATCTCGCCCGACGGATCCGCAACGCGATGATCGTGACGGCGGCGGTGTCGGCGGTCTGGATCGCCCTGTCCGTCACCGAGCCCGCAGCGCAGGACTGGTGGCCGGCCGTCTCGAGGCTCTTCCTGATCGCCACGATCCTCACCGGGTCCTGGCTCGTCGCCGCCTCGGCCTCGTTCGGCTTCGAGAGGCTCATCGACCGCGAGGAGAGCGCGCTCGTCGGACCCGAGGCGCGTCGTCGGCGCACGCAGCTGCTCGTCATCCATCGCCTCGTGCTCGTCACGATCGCCGTTCTCGCACTGGGCGCGGTGCTGTTCACATTCCCCGAGATGCGCGCGGTCGGCACGAGCCTGCTCGCGTCCGCCGGGATCGTCAGCATCATCGCGGGCCTTGCCGCGCAGTCGATCCTCGGCAACCTGATCGCCGGCGTGCAGGTCGCCTTCACCGATGCCATCAAGGTCGGCGACGTCGTGGTCATCCAGGGGGAGTGGGGACGGATCGGCGAGATCAACCTCTCGTACGTCGTCGTCTACATCTGGGATGAGCGGCGGCTCGTCGTGCCGTGCAGCTACTTCACGACGACGCCGATCGAGACCTGGACGCGGAGATCCGACAAGATCCTGGGCACCGTGTACCTGGATCTCGACTGGCGGGTGCCCATGGATGAACTGCGTGCCGAGTTCGCGCGCATCGTCGAGGCGTCGTCGGCCTGGGACGGCCGTTCGCTCGACGCGGTGGTGACCGACGCGCAGGGCGGTGTCGTCACCGTGCGTCTGGTGATGTCGGCCAAGGACTCGGGTGACCAGTGGTCACTGCGCTGCGAGGTGCGGGAGAAGATGATCGGCTGGCTGCAGCGCGAGCATCCCGAGGCGCTGCCTCGCACGCGCGTCGACATGGGCGCTGCGGGCGACGCCGACTGACTCGACGCGCGGGCCGCGGAGTCAGTCCTCGTCGGAGTCGGGTTCGGGCTCCGGCTCGCGGTTCTCGATCGATGAGGCCTCCGCTGCGGGCGGTGCCACGGGGAAGGCGACGGAGCTCACGGAGGCGCCGGGTCCCAGGCCCAGACCGATCGACAGGGGATCGACGGTCGGAGCGGCGTCCAGCACCTCGGATTCCGGACGTTCGAGGGGCTCCGAGGGCAGAGCCCACTCGTTCTCCTGCTCTTCGGGTCGTTGCTGGAAAAGTCCCATGTGCCCCATTCTGACCCGTGCCGCGGTGCGATGCGGCGATTCACATCGGATTGCTCGGTTCAGGCGGACGGGGTGATGCGGCGGAAGGTGAAGTACCCCGCGACGTGGCCGTGATTGACGACACCCGTGCCGGTGCTCAGCATGCGCGCCGAGGTCGTCGCGCCCGACTCCACGAAGGTGTAGGCGGTGTGCTCGAGACGCCAGCCGATGCGTTCCACTTCGCCGAGGAAGTAGCCGACGTGCTCGTCGCTCACGAAGTCGTTCTCGGCGGAGCCCCACGACGACGGCTGGCCGGTGAGGCGGCTGACCTCGGTCTGCAGGTGCAGCAGCGCATCGCCCCGGTCGAACGCGTCGCGTGAGAGCTGCAGCAGACGTGTGGCCTCTTCGGTCGTCGGCATGGGGTCCCTTTCGTGTCGTTCCATGAAGCGTCGTCGCGGCGGGTCGCCGCTGTCGACGCGCGCCGAGGGCTCAGTCGGATGCCGCGCGCACGGCATCGACGAGCGCTCGCCAGGGGCCGTCGAGCTGCGAGTCGGACAGCTCGCGCTCGCGCTCGTGCTCGTCTGCGGGCGTGCGCGCGCGGATCAGCCAGACGAAGCGGTCTGCTCCCGACGCGGCATCGTCGTCGGCATCCCACGGACAGCTCTCGATCATCGCGATCCAGTCGTGGGTGTCGGGAGGATCGGGTTGGACCCGCCACTGCCGCCGGATGCCGGCGATGCCACCCGTGCGTACGACCGCGACCACGACCTGCGCATCAGTCGGTGGAGGGGACTCGCTCATCTGCATAGACTCCCACGGTCGTCCACGCGCGTCGAGCGGCTGTGCCGGTGGCGTCGTCGATGGCGGATGCCGCGGCCACCGTCGCATCGGCGAACTCCGCGAAGTTCGCGGTGCTCGAGAGACCGCCGGTGAGCGCTCGGTACCAGACGGTTCCCGCCGTCTCCCAGGCATTGCCGCCGAGGTCGATCGCGAACAGGGCGAAGGCGCGATTCGGGATGCCGGAGTTGATGTGCACCCCTCCGTTGTCTTCGGTCGTGCGCACGAACCCGCTCATGTGATCCGGCTGCGGATCCTTGCCGAGCTCGTCGTCGTCGTAGGCGGTGCCCGGCTGGATCATCGAGCGCAGAGCGCTGCCCTCGACCGCATCGGTGAAGATCTCTGCGCCGATGAGCCACGTGGCCTCCGCCGCGCTCTGCTCGAGAAGGAACTGCTCGGTGAGAGCGCCGAAGACGTCGGCGATCGACTCGTTCAGCGCGCCGGGCTGGCCCTGGTACTCGAGGTTCGCGGTGTACTGCACGACGCCGTGCGCGAGCTCGTGCCCGATGACCGTGGTCGAGGCCGTGAAACCCACGAACACCTCGCCGTCACCGTCGCCGAAGACCATGCGCTCGCCGTCCCAGAAGGCGTTGTCGTAGTCGACGCCGTAATGCACGGTGGCGTCGAGCGGAGCTCCGGCGTCGTTCAGGGAGTTGCGGCCGAAGGCCGAGAGCAGCATCTCGAACGTGGCCCCGAGCCCGTCGAACGCCTCGTTGACGGAGGCATCGGCGACCGGTTCGTCGTCTTCGCCGCGCACGATCGCGCCGGGGAGCGTCTGCGTGTTGCCCGCATCGCTGATCGTGCGGTTCGGGGCGTCGGAGAGCTCGGCGACCAGGTCGCCGTTCTCGTCGATCGACAGATCGATGCGGGCGCGGAACGGGGGTCTGCCCGCGGTCAGGGTCTGACGGGCGGCGGCGGCCGCTCGCGGGTAGCGGCCCGACTCGGCCAGACGCGCGAGCAGGTAGGACGGGACGACTCCGGGGCATGCGATGTGGCTGCTCATGGTCAGACCCTACGCCGGGGAACCGACGTTCGCGCGGGCATCCCGGGCCTTCCGCGAAGTCGACTCGCGCGTGCGCCGGCAGGTCGAATGCGCCTGCGGCGGCCGCATTCCCGGCATCCGGCCGCCGCAGGCGCCGTTCACCGCACGCCACGGCCGCACAGTCCCGGCAGCGCCCCGTTCAGGACTCAGCACGACCGGGCAGGTCCGGGCTCGTCGACCCCGCCGTTCCGCAGTGTTGGCCGACGAGCCTGCGCATCCATGCTGAGTCCTGAACGGCGACCGGCCGAGCCGCCCCGGGCTCCCAGGAACGCACCCCGGGATCTCGCGTAAAATCAGCACAATGACCGACGCACCCGATGCCACCTCCGACCTGGGTGCCGGCATCGACCCTGAAGACCTCGCCACCACGCTGCGGGTTCTCTCGGAGCTTCACGCGATCGACGACGAGCATCCGGACTTCGTCGCCGTGCGCCACGCGACCGCCGCGATGTTCAAGGCCGTCAAGCGCGTACGCCGCAAGGAGATCCGCGATGCGATCGCCGAGGCCGACAAGGCCGTCGTCGCCCGCACCGCCACCGGTGCACCCGACCGCATCGACGACGAGACCCGCGGCCATGACCTGGCGACCAGCGTCGTCGACGCCCCGATCGCGGGCGAGCTGCTCAAGCCCCGCAACTGCTACATCTGCAAGCAGCCGTACACGGTGGTCGACGCGTTCTACCACCAGCTCTGCCCCGACTGCGCGCGCTTCAGCCACGGCAAGCGCAACGCGCGCACCGACCTCACCGGCAAGCGGGCACTGCTCACCGGAGGCCGCGCCAAGATCGGCATGCACATCGCGCTGCGGCTGCTGCGCGACGGCGCGCATACGACGATCACCACGCGCTTCCCGCGCGACGCCGTGCGGCGGTTCTCGGCTCTGCCTGACTCGGCCGACTGGCTGCACCGGCTGCGCGTGGTCGGCATCGACCTGCGCGACCCCGCCCAGGTCATCGGGCTCGCCGACTCCGTCGCCGCGCAGGGGCCCCTCGACATCCTGATCAACAACGCCGCGCAGACCGTGCGCCGCTCGCCCGGCTCGTACTCACTGCTGGCGGATGCCGAGCTGCAGCCGCTTCCCGACGGACCGCTGCCCGAGATGGAGACCTTCGGTCACACCGTCGACCCGCACCCGCAGGCGCTGCAGGCCTCGGTCGACTCGCATCCGCTGCTGTCGGTCGCAGCCCTCGGCGGAACCGTCGCCGAGCAGGGCGGCCAGGCGCTGACCGCCGAAGACCTCGCCCGGCTCGCGATGGCCCCGGGGTCGTCGTCGCTCGAGAAGCACGCCGACGGCACCGCGATCGACGCCGGCGGGCTCGTGCCCGACGTCAACCGCACGAACAGCTGGGTGCAGTCGATCGATCAGGTCGATCCCCTCGAGATGCTCGAGGTGCAGCTCGCGAACACGACGGCGCCGTTCCTGCTCATCAGCCGGCTGCGGGCATCGATGGCCGCGTCGTCGGCGCATCGCAAATACGTGGTGAACGTCTCGGCCATGGAGGGCCAGTTCTCGCGCCGGTACAAGGGCCCGGGGCATCCGCACACGAACATGGCCAAGGCCGCCCTGAACATGCTCACGCGCACGAGCGCCGGCGAGATGCTCGAGACCGACGGCATCCTGATGACCGCCGTCGACACCGGCTGGATCACCGATGAGCGGCCGCACTACACGAAGGTGCGCCTCGCCGAGGAGGGCTTCCACGCCCCGCTCGACCTCGTCGACGGAGCGGCTCGCGTGTACGACCCGATCGTGCGCGGCGAGGCGGGCGACGACATCCACGGCGTCTTCCTGAAGGACTACGAGCCCAGCCCCTGGTGAGCGCGGCGGCGTGAGGGTGGCGGCGTGAGCGCGGCCGTCTGAGCGCGGCCGTCTGGCTGACGGTTCCCCGGATGGCCGACTGAACGGGGCGCATCGGTCAGCCGGGCGGGAATCGGCCAGCCATGTGAAGGCGCGGGGTGCGACCTACGGGCGCCGAGCCTGCACGACTCTCACGACTGCGCCGGCGATCACCAGGAGGATGCCGGGGATGGCCAGCAGCACCGCGCCGACGACCGTGAAGAACGACACCACCGGTCCGACGGTGAACCGCCCGTCGGCCACGGGGCCGTCGCACGTGATCGTGCCGGGAGAGGCGACGCCCAGCGAGAAGCTGCCCTGCGCATCCCAGGCCTCGGGGACCGCGATCGCCTGCTGCAGCATGTCCGGCCTCAGCATCAGTTCGCCGCCGCCGGGGAATGTGCCGGTGCACTCGATGTCGCTCCACCGGTCCGACGGGGTCACGTAGATCGCATGATCGCCCTCGCTGAGATCGACCGTGAGCTCCTCACCGAAGGCGACGGGCGGCGCGAGGCGCAGACCGGGGCTGAACGCGAGCGCGGCAGCGCCGAGGAGGACCAGCACGCCGGCCACCGGCAGGATCCACCAGGCGCGGCGCGGTCGTCGTGCCTGAGGGGCGGTCATCGCTCGCGGATCTCGAGGTTCTCCGACGCCCAGGTGCCGAGCTGATCGAGGATCGGCAGCAGTCCGCGCCCGCTGTCGGTGAGGGCGTACGAGACCGCGACGGGCGGTCCGGGGTCGACGGCGCGGGAGACGAGGCCGGCATCGGCGAGCTCCGCGAGGCGGTCGGAGAGCACGGTGTCGCTGATGCCGGCGACTCCGCGACGCAGTGAGACGAAGGTCGACGGGCCGCCGCCGAGCGAGGAGACGATCATGCCGTTCCAGCGTTTGCCGAGCACGCTGAAGGCCAGGGTGACGGCGGCGTCGCACACGTGACGCTCTTCGTCGATCTCGGCCATGTGACCATCCTACCTGTGCTAGGTTAACGCAAGTTGCTAAGAAAAACAGAGTGACTACGCAAACGAAAGGCAGTCTCATGTCCCTGTTCCGCCTGGATGCCAGCATCCTTCCCGCGTCGTCCGCCAGCCGTTCGCTCGCCGACCTCGTCGAAGCCGAGTGGACCGCATCGCACCCGGACTCCACGGTCACGCGCCGCGACCTGGCCGCAGACCCGGTGCCGGCGACGGCCTGGGCGGATGCCGTGACCGGAGGCTTCGTCGACGAGGCCCAGCGCACTCCCGCTCAGAACGAGGCCCGTGCCCTCGCCACCACCTTCGCCGACGAGCTGATCGGCGCCGATGCGCTGCTGTTCGCCGTGCCGCTCTACAACTACGGCGTGTCGCAGCACTTCAAGACCTGGTTCGACCTGGCCTACACCGACCCGCGCATCGATCCGCAGGGCACGGCTCTCCGCGGCAAGCCGGCGACCCTCGTCACGGTTCTCGGCGGCAACTACGCGCCCGGAACACCCAAGGAGGGCTGGGACCACTCCACCGGGTGGCTCCGCCGCGTGCTCGAAGACGTCTGGGGCCTCGACCTGCGCGTCGTCGAGCGTCCGTTCACCCTCGTCGGCGTCAACCCGGCGCTCGACGCCTTCGCCGACACCGCCCGGGAGCTCAAGGAGAACGCCGAGGAATCGGCCCGCGTCTACGGTCGCGAACTCGCCGCTCTGCGGGACCGGGTCGCCTGACCGGCCGGATGGCGGACCGACGCCCGGATGGCTGACCCCGCAGGCGTCAACGGGCAGCCAGGCGTGCGGACGTCAGCCATCCGGTGCGGGCCGCCGGGCGTCTTCTCGGCCGCCGGGATCAGGCGAGCGAACCGGGGAACGGATGCGGCAGCCACACCGTCGCGTTCAACCCGCCGCCGCTGCGGGCCGTGAGCACGAGCGATCCGTCGTGCGCCTGCGCGATGCGGTGCACGATGGCCAGCCCGAGCCCGACGCCTCCGTGATCGTCGTCGCGGGTGCGCTCGGAGCCCCGCTGAAAGGGCTCCGCCAGGATCGCGACCCGATGGGCGGGAAGCACCTGCCCGGTGTTCTCGACCACCAGCGCGACGGCCTCCGGCAGCACGTGCGTGCGCACGGTCACGGTGCCGTCGGCGGTCAGATTGTGCACGATCGCGTTGTGCACGAGGTTGGTGATCAGCTGCTGCAGGAGGGCCGGCGACCCGAGGACGTTCGCCGTGTCGCCGCCCGTATCGATCGTCACCCCGCGCCGTTCGGCGAGGGGGAGCAGCGTCTCGGCGGACTCCTCCGCGAGCAGTGACAGCTCCAGGGGCTCGCGGGTGAACATGCGCCGCTCGGCGCGGCTGAGCATCAGCAGGGCCTCGGTCAACTCGATCGCCCTCGTGTTGACCTCGTGCAGGCGGTCGATCAGCGCATCGACATCGCGCTCGGGGTCGTTGCGCGCGACCTCGAGCATCGTCTGCGAGATCGCGAGCGGCGTGCGCAGCTCGTGCGAGGCGTTGGCCGCGAACCGCTGCTGCTCGGCGACGTGGGCCTCGAGCTGCTCCAGCATCGAGTCGAAGACATCGGCGAGATCGCGGAACTCGTCCCGCCGTCCCTCGAGCGCGACGCGGTGCGAGAGCGATCCCTGCGCGGCGAGCTGCGCCGCGCGTCCGATGCGGTCGAGGGGTGCCAGCATCCGCCCCGCGATTAGCCAGCCCCCGAGCAGGCCGATGGCGAGCAGCACGAGCAGCATGATGATCGCCGCCGGGACGAACGCGCGGATCAGATCGGAGCGGTTGGGCACGAACGACTCGGTCCTCACCACTTCCGGCACGTAGCGCAGCAGATAGGCGGCGACCGCCGCGAGCAGTCCTACCGCGGACACCACGACGACGGCCGCGTAGCTCAGGGTGAGCTTCCAGCGCGCGCTGAGGCCGCGGCGCCTGGGCGTGCGGATCCGGTCAGCCATCGGCATCCGCCCCGATGCGGTAGCCGACGCCCGGCACCGTGAGGATCAGCCAGGGCTCGCCGAGACGCTTGCGCAGCGACGAGACGGTGATGCGCACGGCGTTGGTGAAGGGGTCGGCATTCTCGTCCCAGGCGCGCTCGAGCAGCTGCTCGGCGCTGACCACGCCGCCGCCCGCATCGACGAGCACTTCGAGCACGGCGAACTGCTTGCGGGTGAGGGCGACGTACCTTCCGTCGCGGAAGACCTCGCGACGGAAGGGGTCGAGCCGCAGCCCGGCGACCTCGAGCACGGGCGGTCGCGCCCGGTGGCGACGGCGGTCGAGGGCGCGCAGCCGCAGCACGAGCTCGCGCAACTCGAAGGGCTTGGTCAGATAGTCGTCGGCCCCGATCTCGAACCCGGTGGCCTTGTCGTCGAGGCGATCGGCCGCGGTGAGCATGAGGATCGGGATGCCGCTGCCCGACGCCACGATCGAGCGGGCGACGTCGTCTCCTGAGAGACCGGGGATGTCGCGGTCGAGCACCGCGAGGTCGTAGGAGTTGACGTTGAGCAGTTCGAGGGCCGTGTCGCCGTCGCCGGCGATGTCGGCGGCGATCGCCTCGAGGCGCAGCCCGTCTCGCACGGCCTCCGCGAGGTACGGCTCGTCCTCGACGATCAGCACGCGCACGGCAGGACTCCCATGTGCTCAGAGCTTACGCATCCGGAGATATCGCGAGCGTATGCAAAACGGCATACGGTGTCGCAACAGCCGCGCTCATTGACTGAGTCGCATGAACACACGCTCCACCCTCGGTCGTCATCGTCTCACGGCGCTGCTCGGCGTCGCACTGGTCGCCGCAGCCCTCGTCGGCGCGGTCTTCCTCATCGGTCAGCAGTCGCTGGACTCGGCATCCGCCGCGCCGCAGCTCTCGGCCGACTCGCTCACCGACGCCGACGGTGTCATCCGCGAGGAGGACGCGGTGTCGGTGTTCGACGAGGTGCCTGCCGTGACGAACCTCGACCCGGCCCTTCTCGCCGCGGTGCGCACAGCCGCGAGTGCCGCCGAGCTCGACGGGGTGCGGATGCAGGTCAACAGCGGCTGGCGCTCGGCGGCCTATCAGCAGGTGCTTCGACAGGACGCGGTGGTCGAGTACGGCTCCGAGGAGGAAGCGGCTCGGTGGGTGGCGCCGCCCGAGAACTCCGAGCACGTGTCGGGAGACGCCGTCGATCTAGGACCACTCCCTGCGCAGGACTGGCTGGCGCGGCGAGGCGCCGAGTTCGGCCTCTGCCAGATCTACGCGAACGAGCGCTGGCACTTCGAGCTGCGCCCCGCCGCCGTCGCCAACGGCTGCCCGCTGATGTACGACGACCCCACCGCCGACCCGAGGACCCAGGGCTGACCGCGTCGCCGGCACCACCGACCGGGCATGGATACTCACAGTTTCGAGTGGCCGTCGTCCATCCCTCGCGATAGGGACCGCGTGTTCGTATCGCTGGCACGCTCGCTCTCCAGAATCAACTGGCCGGCTCGTCCAGGACACGCGACTGAAGATGAATAGTCGCTGTCGTGCCAGCTCCGACTTCAGAGTTGACGGCTAGATCCGCGCCCACCGTGCGAAGTCGGGCCCGCAACAGTTGTAGGCCCGACCCTGTCGATTCGATACGCGTGGGTGCCAGACTCGAATCACTTCGAATGCCGACACCGTCGTCTTGAACAACGAGAGTCGGCTGGCCGTGAACGAGAGTGAACATCACCGAAACACTCGTTGCCTCGGCGTGGTACATGACATTCGAGAGGAGAACATGCAGACCTCGAAGCAGCACGGAAGATTCCTCGGAGTCTAGCTCGCCCGCTTCGGCGCAGACAGACACAGTCCAAGTCAGAGGTATCCCGAGTAGCTCTGCACGCCTCTCGAACAGTGTGCATGTTTCGTGCATTTCAGACGTCATGTCGGAAATAGTTGTTCGTGGTGGACCCGCCGTCCCAAGCTCGCGGACCAGACGACGTGCATCCTGCAATGTCTGTGTGGTCAGCAACTCCGATTCGGTGATCAGGGTTCTTAGAAGCTGCTCATCCGGAGAGCCGGTCTCACGATAACGTTTGTGGAGCATTAACAAAGCAAGGGATTGCTGAGCAATTGAATCGTGTATGTCGGCGGCGATTCTGATGCGCTCCAAGGCAACGGCAGCCTGTGCCTCCGAATCCGTGACTCGTTGATTTGCTACTCGAAGATCCTGGAGCACGCGCATCAAGCGATCCCTCGATCTTCGAGTAGTTGTGATAGTGGCGTCTGCCAACAGAATCGTGAGAACGACAATCAGCGCAGTCACGACCGGCAACAAAGGGGGCGCCCATGCCCAATACGGCCAATACAGTATTGTGCCTAGGGCAATGAGAAAACCGCTTACGATGAGAGCCGATCGGCGGGGTAGCTCGATGAGCATTATCAGCATCACAGGAAAAAATACCAAGACGAAGGAGTAGCTGACCACCACCGTCAGTATGGATATGACGACGAGGCAGAGGCATAGGGTAGCGCGATTCGCGCCATCGACCCTGGAGAAGGGTTTTGATAACCCGAGTGTGGCAATTGAAAATGTGATTAAAAGCGCGCCCGCGAGGGTTCCCCAAGCCAAGGGTGAAGGTAACGTCGCCATCCATCTCAGTGAGATTGTGAGTCCTAGAGTCCACGCACCCAGGAAAAGCAGAAAAAGTGCCGCTCTATGTCGTAACTGGAGACTGCCGTAAGAGACAGATCGGTGACTGTTCCAATCAGCTTTATACCACCTGTCAGTCAACAGCCGCAACGACCGAAACATTGTGCCCCCTCCGGCAGCATGTTCTCAACAACGCCCCGCAACCTCGCTGTAGTCGCGACGTGGGGAATGCAAGGCGAGTGCTCTCGCGATATGTACAACAATATGAATCTTGCAGGACTTTGCAATACCTGTGTTTCACGGGCGCCAACAGCAGGCTAGACCCCGACGTCGCTTTGGACAAGGCACGCGGTGCAGGCAGACACGGCCAAAGGCCGTGCTCGTGGATGACGAGTGCACTGCGATCGGTGGCCCCGGCGCGATGCGAGTGTCGCTGGCCCATCTGTCCCTGCGGCTAATCGACACGGGGCGGCGAGGCGGCCCGTCGGGTACTCGACGCTCCGGATGTGGAGCGAGCATCCACGATGTTCGCGTGAGAAATGAGGTAGGAGAGGCCGCGGCGCTCGCTGGTGAGGGGAACTGATATCACCGCAGCAAGAACCGTGAAGAACGTGATCAGTGAGATGATGCCCCAGGCGAAGGAAATTGACTGCAGAGCGCCGTCGGGAAGTGTTCGTAGTGATTCAAAGAGAACGTATGGGATCCCTATCACGGAAGCGCGAGTCCATCGCCTCAGCGTGCTGGCCTTATGATTCGGCCAACTCGGCTCCAGCCAGAGGAAGCGCTGACCGACAGACGCGCCCGATCCGATAGAGGCTGGCAAGAGCACGACAAGTGCGAGAGTGATGAGGCCTCTCGCCATAGCTGCCCATCCGTCAGCGATGGCGTCCCCGGTGATCTTGCCGAGGGCGGCGATAACTAGGCTGATGACACCGAGGCAGATTTGCACGAGTACGGCGTCGAGTAGCATTCCCAACCAGCGCCGTACTGAAGTGACTGGACGGGGTGCATCTCTTCGAGCCCGCAGAGTTCCCGCGCTTGGCATCCAGAATAGTAGCAGGGGCGCAATCAGGGCGCCGATGGCGGCTCCGGCAGTGTTTGCAATCACATCGTCGACGTCCGCCAGCCGATAGGCGCAGTTGTAGATCCCCCAGACTGCTGTGTACTGCGTGGCCTCGATCAGCACAGACAGGAGAGCGCCGATAATGATCGATGTAACAATCCCTCTATTCCAGTAACGTCTGGCGATCGCACCAAGTGGCACAAACAGAATGACGTTCATCACAACTTGCAACACTGCAAAGCTCGTAAGCGCCTCGATAAACGTCAGCCCGGAAGTCTCTCGAGCAATGTCGCTGAGCGAATGGCCCGGGGTGAGCTCTATTGGGGTCCCGCCTGGTGAGCAAACTCTCTGTTGGGCAGGAAGAGGGAGCAGTGTGTAGGCCGCAAGGGCAACCGCATAGACACTGACGGCTGCCGCCCCGAGCACCCGCCGCAAAGATACGCGTCCGAACTGCCTTATCTGCAGGAGCAAGATTGGCACTAATGTGGCAATAAAGACCAACGCACCACCGAAGATTCCCACCCATCCCTGCCATGCCCACACGCTCATGGAATCGATGATAGAACATCACTTCTGGACAGTCCGCTCAGCAACGATGGTCATATCCGAGTGTCTAGTACGGGGTAACTGGTGAATCATCCTAAAGCAGGGTGAAAATTACGTAAGGAGTTGGTATATTGAGGGCCGTCACGAGGCGACGCCTGATGCTGCGGTTGGCGGCATCTGTTATTGGGCTCGCCGCAGTACTCTTCTCGATCGCGGGCTGTGGCGTGATGCGCGAGACTTTTTCTGATCGCTGGAAGGTTCAATACCGCGTCGAGACTTCGGCGGTCAATCTAATTGGTGTTCGTTCCATCTCTTTCCAGTACTGGCACAGCACTTTCAGGCAAAGCGTGATGCAGCACGCACCGCGAACTGAGTCGGATCGTGCGATGCTCTCGGGCCAGATTTGGACGATGGCCACTGTAGTCGGAGCGGGCATGGAGGCACGTGTCGAGGTTGAAGCGGCCCCAGTGCCTCTCGAGTGCTCCGTGATTTTGGACGGTACGACGGTCATCGCGAGATCGAGTGCTGGAATCGGGGGGCACCTCGTGTGCTCGGCAAACACGCCGAGATTCTCCGAGCGTTGATATACGGGAGATTGGCGGTGCATAGGTGGACGGCTCGTGTCATCGCGCAGTCACCCGTCATTCTTCGTCTGGACCCGCCAGTCCAGCGCAAGGGGCTGTCGCTCCAGATGGGGTCTACGTCGGAGGAGATAGTGAATCATCGCCACTCTCTCGAAACAGCCTTTGGGTGAGAGGCAGGGGTACGCGGACGCGCATTTATGCAAATCCATCGCTAGTGCTCTGACTACGACTCCGAGTTCCTCTGGTCGTACGGGCGGCAGTGGGATAGCCGCCATTGCTGCAAGCAAGTGTAAATTACACAAACGAGATCAACCTTGGAGTTGAGTTCTCATCCCAGAGCCCGCCGTTTCCCCTTCGAGCGGGCCCGCGAGTCGCCTCACGGCGGTTCGTCTGGACGGCGCGGGTAGATCTCCCCACTGACTACTCGCGCCGTCCATCTTCGTGGCGTGCGGACAATGACGCCGAAGCTGAATTACTGCGCGACCCGGACTACGCCGGATGAGATCATAAATCGATTGGTCCCGGTGGGTCGCGGTCAGGCCGCCAGGCCGCGACGGCTCAGCAGCACGGGAGGGCCCGTCGGGACCGCGATATAGGCCGTGCTGTCGCGCGCTGTCTTGAGCGGCCGGCCGGCCGGCCAATGTGACTACACCTCTGGGTCCCCCGCCCTAGGCAGCAACTTTCGCTCCGTCACGGGGGCCACTATGGGCGCTGGAGGCGCGATACGTTTTTACTTCTCGAACAGTCTGGGGAGATTGTTTGGCGTCGTCCAAGACTCGGTGAAACCGGCGTGGCGGCGTTTTGGAGCATGCCCGCTTCCTCAATGACGACCGCCCTGGGCTGGTGCGTCAGGCGCGGTTGTGCCCACGGGAACTAAACAAGAAAGTAACGATGATGAGTTTTTCGAAACGCGGGAAGTATTTCAAGCAGGCGATTGGCGTGGCGATTGCGGTCCCTATTCTTGGGCTCGGTGTTGTGCCGCCTGCATCTGCCGCCGTGTGGGATCTGCCGCCGGGTGACCGAGCGACGCAACTCGATGCGAAAGAGTACTTCTTCGGATCGGGGCCGGTCGACCCCTCGAGTCAGTACACCAACACCCAGCTTTATCGGATCAATCCACTGACTGGATTGCGGGAGTCCGTCGGGGACGTGTATGCAAACGGATACGATGCTCTGGCGTACGACCCGGAGCGAAAGGTGCTTTACGCCTTCGAGTCCAGCAGCGCTGGCAAGTATACGTTGCTGATCATCGATCCGAATACGGGCGAGGTGTTCAAAAGGGCAAATCTTGCCGACATATGGGACGAAACCTATTTGGGTAACAACTACTTCGTCCTCGGATCCTACAATGTCGAGACGCAACAGTACGTGGTGGGATCAACCTCGAGTCGGACCGGCGCGTACTCGATCGACATGTCGCGGATCGATGTCAATCCCGCCACCGGCGCTGACAACTACGGGGTTATCTCCGGCACTTCCATTTCGGAAACGCCGAATGGTGTTGGAGCAGGAGGCCAGTGGGACTGGGCGGTCAACCCCCGAGATGGGCGCACGTACTACGTCGATAACGGGTACGTGTACCTGCAGGGCACATCTTCGGAAGATGGCGATTGGTGGCAACTGTCAACCAACCAGGTCATCCGTAATGATGACTACAACAAGGGCATGTTCTTCGACATCGATGGAAACCTCTATATCGTCTCGTCTCGCGACTGGCGCTCGAGTCGTTCAGAGGTTTACAAGTACAGCCTGGGTGATATGATCCCGCGCGCTGACGGCGTCTCGGAAAGAGACGACCTGCAGGCCTTGCAGCGCTCGCGGACTGTGTCGGGTGAACTCATCTCGGTCATCAGCGCGCCGATTACAGATGCTGCGGGCTATGTGGTCTCGTACGACTTCGGTGATGCACCGAGGTCCTACGGCACCACACTCGAAGATGGCGGCCCCTATTCGTTCGTGGATCCCAGCGCTGTGGCGCTGGGAACAGGGATCACAGCTGAGGCAGACGCGCGTCGTCCGCTGCTGCCGGGCGGGTCTGAGTCAGGTGAGTACAACGGGCGCGGCGACACTGATGACGCGCTCGGAACTGAGCCGGTAGTGAATGAGAGTGCCACATCTCTTACGATCGCCCCGACTGTGGACGTTGGAGTGGCCCAGGAAGTAACGGTCGCCGCGTGGCTCGATCTCGACGGAGACGGGGTTTTCGAGGACTCCGAGCGCGCGACCGCGCGTGTGCCAGCATCTTCCGGCGAACAGTCAGTGAACTTCTCGTGGAACTTCCCGGAGGGACTATCTCCCTCTGCGGCGGCGAGCGGCACGGAAGAAACTTACCTGCGTTTGCGTATATATGACCGAGTAGAGCTCGCCCCGCTTCCGACGGGAGGGCATGATGGCTTCGGCGAGACTGAGGACTACCCGGTCGTCATCGAACGTAACCCGGTTTCTAATGTGAATGCGGCGGCGTCTGCGGCTGCGGATTCGAATGCGAATGCTGCGGCGGTTGCTGCGGCGAGAGCTGATGCGTCGGGGACGGCGTCGGCGGCTGCGGATGCGACTGCTGAGGCGGCTGCGG